>NZ_LLYA01000162.1 GCF_001440415.1 Bradyrhizobium retamae | reverse complement strand
TGCCGATGTTCGTCCGCAGTCGTCCGTCCCGCACCCGCTGGACGATCTCACCCAGTTGGGCGCGATCGGACTCAACAACGAAGTCGACCGCCAGGCCGTCGGCGGGCCGCGCCTCGCTCGGCCCGACGATGGTCACCAGCGTTCCTCCGGATCGAATCAGGCGCGCGGAACGCTTCGCGATGGCGCCACCGATGACATCGAACACTAGATCGACGCCGCCGACGTCTTCGAGGACGTCGTTCTCGAGGTCGACGAATTCCTGCGCGCCGAAGTCGAGCGCCTTCTGACGATCGGCGGCACGTCCGGTGCCGATGACGTAGGCGCCGGCCAATCGTGCGAGTTGCGTCACCATCGACCCGACTGCGCCGGCCGCGCCGTGCACGAGGACGCTCTGCCCCGCCTGAAGGCGGCCGTGCTCGAACAGTCCCTGCCACGCGGTCAGGCCCGAGATCGGCAGGCTCGCGCCCACCGTGAAGTCGACGTCACCCGGAAGCGGCGCAAGGTTGCGTGCTTCGACGGCCACATACTCCGCCAAGGTGCCGTCGCGAGTCCAATCCGTGAGGCCGAACACTCGCTGTCCGACCGACAGCCCCGTCGTGCCATAGCCGAGGGCGGTGACCACTCCGGCCAGCTCGTGCCCGGGAATCGACGGTGTTCGATCACGGTCGAGGCGATCAGTCCACGTCGAGGGCCACGTCAGCTCAGTCCCAACGAATCCCGAGGCATGAACCTGAACGACGACGTCGTTTATCGCTGCCCGCGGCTCGGGTCGCTCCACGAGCTTCATCCCGGCGGTTCCCGCAGCCTGCTCCGTTACGACGACTGCCTTCATCGTCGACCTCCTTGTGTGTGATATGTCGTCATCTTCCTAATTCCTTTGCAGACGAGCAAAAATACGACCGCGAAACTCGATGGTCCAATGACCTGCGGCTATGGAATCGATGCCATCGACGCGGCGCGCGCGAAAATCAAAGCGCGTCAAACGCAGCAGTGAACCGGAGCGAAATGCCACGCGAGGGCGTGATTTCTGGCACTGAGGGCGCAAGAGAGAACCGGAACGCGCGGAAGAAAATCGGTGCTGTTCGACGGAGAATGCGGAACGTTGGGGATTGAGCTTTGCGTCGAGCCGGGCTTCGCGCGAGATGTTGCTCCATCCGAGGTCGGGATCACGCTTCCCCAGACGACAGGGTCGGGTTCCGCGCAATCGGCCATGGCCTGTACGACAGGAATCGATAGGCTTTAAACAGTCGGGGCATCCAGAGGCACGGGTTCAACCGAACTGGAGATCCTGCGGGCATGAAAGGCAGCGGTGCCGGGCGCGTTGATCGACGGCACGAGAGGCGCTCAATCCGGATTGATATTCGGGATTTGGAATTCAGCCAGATCATCCTCATAGCTGGCCTGAGGGCTTTCGTTGTGGCCGGAAGTGGTAGCGCCCAGGCGTGTGTTGATATCCGTACTGATGCCGAGAATTTTGCCAACGGGACAGAGGTTTGCTGCTTCCAGCAAGAATGCACGCTGCCGCGCGTCGAGTTCTCCCCCCAGCACGAGAATGCGCTCGAACGAATCTCTTTCGCCTTGGGCGCCGTGGTGGAAGCTGACGCCCACTTCCACCCGCTCCAGCGGAAGTTTCTGGCGCCGAGCCTGAAAACGAACGCTCATAGCAGTGCATGCGGCGAGAGATGCGCTAAGAAGGTCGTAAGGATTGGGACCGGGAGATACGTGGCCGGCTCCATCTGGACCGCCGACAGGAAATTGAGATTCGCCGACATAGCCAACCAGCGCGCCATGATTGGTGGGGTCGCTTGCGACGAAAACTTCTCGGAGCTTGGATTCCTTGTCCTGTGGTGTCATAGAGCGTCCTTGCATTGCGATCGGCGGGTCACGCGAAGCGGCGTCGCTAACTGCCCCTCGAGGCGGCATTCAACTCCGCCACTAGCGCGCCATCGGCGGCGATATTGGAATTCGTGCGAATTCTCGGCGCCGCATGCGCCCCGGCCGGTGCGTTTAGTAATTAAATTCGGCGACCATTCGAGTAAAGCTATCATATCCATAACCGGCAGGAATGCTCCGTGAAGTCAGCGTTGAAGCTCCCCGATGAGGAAATCCGCGAACACGCGCGCAGCGGGCTTTCACGAACAATGCATTGACTTCCATCGAGCCGAAGTCCCGGTCGGACAGGATGCGAACGAAGGCACCGCTTTCCAACTCAGCCCTCGCACTATTGAGGCTCGAGGCGACGATACTCAGCCCAGCCTTCGCGCCGGCGATCGCGCCTTCAGTGATTGTCACTGCCGATTGACTTCCCCACGCGGACGGACGCAACACGCCCGTCCTCGCGGAAGGAGCGCGTCGGCGAGGCATGGGCAGCGCCGATAATGACGGCGTAGTGTGGTCATCTCCCGAATGACCTTTGAGCTGGTTGGCGCGCAAAATGACCAATTCGTCTAAGAGGCGCTAGACTGTGAAAATGCGTTTGAGTTATTCACGCAGGTCATGAATGACCCATAGTGCCCCTCGCGCTCTTTTTGCCGTTCACGTGCGCCATGTACGATCTTCTCTCGGGGCTCATTGATTGCCGATTAGCGACTGAGCGCGGCTTAGAAGTCTCTGCAGAATAACACGGCTTCGAGTGCCATGCGGCTCGTGGCATTCCTTGCTACGGCATCACGCCGTGCGGCGAGTTGCAATAACGACCGTTTATCGACTCCATGGCGAGAGGTGATTTCCCCCGCCGGGCGTTGCAGGGGCATTCTCCAAAGCATCGTCGTGCCGAAACTTGCGGTTTCGCGATCGACACGCGGAACACGATGGAAGATGGAAAGGGCGACTGGTCGACATGCAAAGCAAAAGACGGTGGCGACACCGCGATCTTTGCGAAGAACAGTGTGCCGCGTCCAGGAGCATCGACTGGAGTGATAGAAATCATCGTCGCGGATAACGAAAGCGGCCTAGCGGGCGAAGCGCTTCGGCAAGCGTTCGACTCCAATTTCTCGACGAAGCCGGTTGGGCAAGGTCTCGGTCTCGGCCAGGTCGAGCGATTTGTCCAAGAGAGCGGCAGCTCCATTGAGATCAAGTCAAAGGTCAGCATCGGAACAGCGGAGCGAATGCTGCTGCCTGTATCGAGACCGGGCGACGGTAACAGTGCCGACCTGTCCAATTCAATTGCAACATTCTAGGTCCTTGAGGAGACGGAAGTGAGTATGACTGACAGACCGGAGCATCCGGCTCCGGCGACCCGAGTCGATCGCGGTTCGTTTCGTCGCCTTCCACAATGCGGCGGCGCACCGATCGGTATGCTGTTCGCGCTCGCGCTCGCTGGATGCGACGAGAAGGCGCAATCGCAGGCGGCAGCGCCTCCGCCGCCGACGGTGACGGTGGCGCAACCGGTCAAACGGAGCGTCACCGACTGGGACGAGTTCACCGGTCGTTTCGAGGCGATCCAGGAGGTTCAGGTCCGTGCCCGCGTCGGCGGCTTCGTCAACGGTGTAGAGTTCAAGGATGGTGCGATCGTCCGCGCCGGCGATCTGCTTTACATCATCGATCCGCGCCCGTTCGAGGCGGTCGTGCTGCAAGCCGAGGGGCAGCTCGCCGACGCACGCGCCAAGGGGGAGCTTGCCAAGCGCGATCTCGAGCGCGGCCTGACCCTCGTGCAGACCAGCGCGGTCTCCGAACAAGTCGTCGATCAGCGCCGTCAGGCGCTGCAGGTAGCGCGTGCCGCCGAGATCCAGGCCGAAGGGGCGCTCAAGGCCGCGCAGCTCAATGTCGAATTCACCCATGTGGTGGCGCCGATCACCGGCCGCGTCAGCCGCCGTCTGGTGACCCCGGGCAATCTCGTGCAGGGCAGCGAGGGCGGCGCGACGCTATTGACCTCGATCGTATCGCTCGATCCGATCTACATCTATTTCGATGTCGACGAGGCGACCTATCAGCGCAACAGCCGGCTGTGGTTCGAAGGCAAGCGGCCGAGCTCGCGCGACACGCCGAACCCGGTGCAGGTGACGCTGACCGGCGAGACAAAGCCCTCGCATGAGGGGAAGATGGACTTCCTCGACAATCGACTGGACGTCTCGACCGCGACGCTGCGCAGCCGCGCCGTGATCCCGAACAAGGATCTTTCGATCCTGCCCGGGCAGTTCGGCCGCGTCCGAATCATCGGCTCCGCGCCCTACGAGGCGCTGCTGATCCCGGACACCGCTATAGCTACCGACCAGTCGCGCAAGATCGTGTTCGTGGTCAAGGAAGACAACACGGTGGAGGCAAGGTCGGTTGTGCTCGGGCCGCTCGATGAAGGGCTGCGCGTGATTCGTGAGGGCCTCAAGGCCGAGGATCACGTCATCGTCGACGGGCTGCAGCGTGCCCGCGTCGGCGCCAAGGTGACACCGAAAATGGCGCAGGCACCGGCAGGCGACAAGGCTCCGGCAGGCGACAAGCCAGCAGGTGCCAAGCCATGAATCTCGGAAGGCTCTCCATCAACCAGCCTATCCTTGCGATGGTGCTGTCGATCGTGCTCCTGATTGTCGGCGCGATCGCCTATCCGACGCTACCGGTCTCGGAATACCCGCAGGTGGTGCCGCCGACCGTTACCGTCACCACGAAATATCCGGGCGCCTCGGCGCAGACCGTATCCGACACCGTCGCCGCCCCGATCGAGCAGGAGATCAACGGCGTCGAGGACATGCTGTATCTCTACAGCCAGGCGACCTCAAACGGCCAACTCACCATCACCGTGACCTTCAAGCTCGGCACCGATCTCGACAAGGCCCAGGTGCTGGTGCAGAACCGCGTCGCGATCGCGCAACCGCGTCTGCCCGAGGAGGTGCAGCGGAACGGCGTCGTCACCCGCAAGGACTCGCCTGACATCCTGATGGCCGTGTTCATGCTGTCGCCCGACGACACGTTCGATCAGCTCTACATCTCCAACTACACGTTACTGCAAGTCCGCGATCAGCTTTTGCGAATCGACGGCGTCGGCAACATCGAAATGTTCGGCGCGCGCGACTACTCGATGCGGTTGTGGCTCGATCCCGACCGGATCGCCAATGTCGGTCTGACATCAAACGAAGTGCTGGCAGCGATCCGCGCTCAGAACCTGCAGATCGCGGGCGGACAGATCGCGGAGCCGCCAATTGCCGATCGTGCATTCCAGCCAAACCTCGTCTTCACTGGCCGCCTTAAAGATATCAGGGAGTTCGAGGACATCGTGGTGAAGGCCGGCTCTGATGGTCGTATCGTGCGGTTGCGCGACGTCGCCCGCGTCGAGCTCGGTGCGCTATCCTACAACACCAGCAGCTTCATTCTGCGCAAGTCAGCCGTCGCGATGGTTGTGACGCAACGGCCCGGATCGAACGCGCTCGCCACCGCGAAACATATCTCCGACACGATGGAACAGCTCAAGACGAGCTTTCCGAAGGGGCTCGACTACAATATCGGCTACAACCCCACCGAATTCATCGCCCAATCAGTCCATGAGCTGATCAAGACGGTCTATGAGGCGATGGCGCTCGTCGTTGTCGTGGTGCTGGTGTTTTTGCAGGGATGGCGCCCTGCGATTATCCCGATTATCGCGATCCCGGTGTCGCTGGTCGGCACCTTCGCGGTGATGGCCGCGCTCGGCTTCTCGATCAATAATTTGACGCTGTTCGGTCTGGTTCTCGCGGTCGGCATCGTGGTCGATGACGCCATCGTGGTTGTCGAGAACGTCGAGCGACATCTCCAGCACGGTATGAGCCGGCGCGACGCAGCGCTCAAGACCATGGAGGAGGTCGGCGGCGCACTGGTCTCGATCGCGCTGGTGCTTTGCGCGGTGTTCGTGCCGACGGCCTTCCTAGGCGGCATTTCCGGAGAGTTCTTCCGGCAATTCGCCGTCACCATCGCGGTCGCGACTGCGATCTCGTGCTTCTGCTCGCTGACGCTGTCGCCGGCGCTGGCCTCCCTGATCCTTACTCCACACGAGGAAAAACGTCCGCCGGCGCGCTGGAACATTATCGCGCGCAGCTGGGACAGCTTCACCGCGCTGTTCAACCGCGTGTTCGAACGCCTCGCGCACGCCTACGCGGCCGCCGCCGACTTCATGATCCGGCACACGGCGGTGATGCTCATGATCTATTTCGCGCTGATCGGCAGCGCCGGTTGGCTGCTGGTGAGCACTCCGCAGGGCTTCATTCCCGCACAGGATCGCGGTTACCTCATCATCTCGGCGCAATTACCAGGCGCCGCGTCGCTGGCGCGGACCACCGCGGTGGTGCGCGAAATCGAGCGGATCGCACTCGATACGCCAGGCATCGTCCGTGTCGGGGCCTTCGCCGGCTTCTCCGGCGCGACATTCACGCAGGCGGGCAACGCCGCCGCGCTGTTTCCGGTGTTCGACGAGGCGGAAGCACGGCTGAAGAAGGGATTGTCGGCGAATACCATCGCGGCCGAGCTGCGCAAGCGGCTGTCAGTAGTTCAGGGCGCTTTCGTCATCGTCATTCCACCGCCCGCGGTCCCAGGCATCGGCACAGGCGGCGGCTTCAGCATCCGTATACAAGATCGGCAAGGGCGCGGACCCGAGTTGCTCGCGGCCGCGACTGACGAACTCGTCGCCGCCGCGCGCAAATCACCGAATCTCACCTCGGTGTTCTCACCGTTCACGGCGAATACGCCGCAGCTGTTCGTCGACATCGATCGCGTCAAAGCACAGAAGCTCGGCGTGCCGATCACGAACATCAATGACACGATCCAGACCTATTTCGGCTCGACCTATGTCAACGACTTCAATCTGTTCGGACGCACCTATCGCGTCACGGCGCAGGCCGACCAGCCATTCCGCAAGGAGACCACGGATCTCGGGCGACTGCGTACCCGTAACGCCGCCGGGGACATGGTGATGCTCGGCAGCATTGTGGACCTCAAGGACATCACGGGACCCGATCGTGTCGCGCGCTACAATCTCTACCCGGCGTCCGAGGTATTGGGTGAGCCGGCACCGGGCGTAAGCTCGACGACGGCACTCAACACCGTGAAGCAACTAGCCGACGAAAGATTGCCGAGCGGCTTTACTTTCGAATGGACCGATCTGTCCTATCAACAGGTGACGGGTGGTAATGCCGGCCTCTATGTGTTTCCGATCTGCGTGCTGTTCGTGTATCTGGTGCTGGCGGCGCAATATGGCAGCTGGACGCTACCGTTCGCGGTGATCTTGATCGTGCCGATGTGCCTGTTCGCGGCCACCATCGGCGTGCGCATCATGGGCCAGGACGTCAACATCCTGACCCAGATCGGCTTCGTGGTGCTGGTGGGACTTGCTGCCAAGAACGCGATCCTGATCGTCGAGTTCGCGCGCGACATCGAGCTCGAGGGCAGGTCGCGGCTGGAGGCTGTCATCGAGGCCTGCCGGCTCCGCCTGCGGCCGATCCTGATGACCTCGTTCGCCTTCATCCTCGGCGTGCTGCCGCTGGTGGTGTCGACCGGTTCCGGCTCGGAGATGCGCCAGGCGGTTGGCGTCGCCGTGTTCTTCGGCATGCTCGGCGTGACGCTGTTCGGCCTGATCTTCACGCCGATCTTCTACATGGTGGTGCGCAACCTCGCGGAAGGCAAGAACGAGGGCAAGCCGACCCAGTCGACCGCGGCCGCGGCGGGGTGAGTCGCGGTGACGCCGATGCGCGATGAAGCCGGAGCACTATCTCCGTCACCCTGAGGAGCACGGAACGCGCGTCTCGGCCTCGCCGGCGCTGTTCACCCTTCGAGGCTCGCTCCGCTCCGCACCTAAGGAAGACCGGTCTGAAGGGCAAATCGCTCCAAATTGCTGCCAAAAAGAAGGAGGATCGGCGTCCGCCGTATCCGGCATGACCAAGGCACGGCTGGCATTTCTCGAGCGATGGAGTACGATTTCTCCGGGCCGGAGAGAGGCCGCGCGTGTCGCGCACGAAGGGCTTGATCAGCCGACTTCAAGCCGAAGTCCGACGCCGGAGTCTGACGGATGGTGCAGCAGTCGCTGAACGTCGCGTACTCGGATGGTAGCTCTCAGGTGTTGTGGGAGGACGGCGAGCGCGTGTTCAGCCGTGGCTGGCGACTGGACGACAATGGCAACCGGCTCGCCGTGCTGCTTGTTGCCCCTGCTGCCGACCACCCATCCCGGTCAAGACTCGATCGCCTCACGCACGAATACGAGCTGAAAGATGAACTCGACGGGGCATGGGCGGCGCGGCCGCTGGCCCTCATGCGCGACGCTGGCCGGACCGTGCTGGTGCTCGACGATCTGGGCGGAAAGCCGCTCGACCGTTTGCTCGATGGGCCCATGGAGGTAGGACGCTTCTTGCGCCTGGCCATCGCTGTTACCTCGGCTCTGGGCAAGCTTCATCAGCGCGGACTCATCCACAAAGACATCAAGCCAGCCAATATTGTGGTGGACTGCGCGGATGGACACGTGCGGCTCACCGGGTTTGGCATCGCATCGCGCCTGTCCCGCGAGCGGCAGGCGCCCGAGCCGCCCGAGACCATCGCCGGTACGCTTGCCTACATGGCACCCGAACAAACCGGGCGGATGAACCGCTCGGTCGACGCCCGCAGCGATCTCTACGCCCTCGGCGTCACGCTGTACCAGATGCTCACGGGCGTTCTGCCCTTCACGGCGACCGATCCGATGGAATGGGTGCACTGCCATATTGCAAGACCACCGGCGCCGCCCAGCGAGCGGTTAAAAAACCTCCCAGGCTCCGTGTCTGCGATCATTATGAAGCTGCTCGCCAAGACTGCTGAGGAACGTTACCAGACAGCTGCGGGCGCCGAGAGCGATCTACGGCGTTGCCTTGCTGAATGGGAAACCCGAGGCGATATCGACGAATTCCCGCCCGGGGAGCACGACACTCCGGACCGGCTGCTGATCCCCGAGAAATTGTATGGTCGGGCAGCCGAGATCGATACCCTGCTTGCCTCCTTCGATCGTATCGTCGCCGGCGGCAGGCCGGAGTTGGTGCTGGTTTCCGGATACCCCGGCATCGGCAAGTCCGCGGTCGTCAACGAGCTTCATAAGCGACTTGTTCCGCCCCGCGGTTTTTTTGCATCGGGCAAGTTTGACCAGTACAAGCGCGACATCCCCTACGCCACCCTTGCGCAGGCCTTTCAGAGCCTGATCCGCCCGCTTTTGAGCAAGACCGAAGCGGAGCTGCGGCAATGGCGGGAGGCGCTGCTCGAGGCGCTCGAACCGAACGGTCGGCTCATTGTTGATCTCGTCCCGGAATTGAAACTCATCATCGGCGAACAGCCACCGGTCCCCGAGTTGCCGCCACAGGATGCGCAGGGCCGCTTTCAGTTGGTGCTCCGGCGATTTATCAGCGTATTCGCGCGGCCCGAACATCCGCTCGCCCTGTTCCTCGACGATCTCCAATGGCTCGATGCAGCAACGCTCGATTTGCTCGAGGATCTGTTGACCCGGCCCGATGTGCAGAACCTGTTGTTGATCGGCGCTTACCGCGAGAACGAAGTCGATCCCATCCACCCGCTGATGCGCAAGCTCGAAGCGATGCGCCAAGCTGGAGCGATACTGCAAGACATCGTATTGGCACCTCTAACCTGTGAAGACTTGGGACAACTAATCGCGGATTCTGTTCACAGCGAACCAGAGAGAATCACGCCGCTGGCACGGCTGATCCACGAGAAGACAACCGGCAATCCGCTTTTCGCCATTCAGTTCATTTCTGCGCTCGCCGACGAAGCATTGCTCACTTTCGATTATGGCGAGGCGCGATGGTGCTGGGACCTGAATCGCATTCACGCCAAAGGTTACACCGACAATGTGGTGGACCTCATGGTGGGGAAGCTGAACCGCCTGTCCGCCGAAACCCGGAACGCATTGCAGAAGCTCGCCTGCCTGGGCAACGATGCAGGGTTCACCACGTTGCGGATCGTTTACCAGGACTCCGCGGAGGAGACGCATGGCCAGCTTTGGGAAGCGGTGCGAGCAGGGCTGATCTTTCGTTCGGAGGATTCCTACAAGTTTCTCCACGACCGTGTACAGGAAGCCGCCTACTCCTTGATCCCGGAGGAATTGCGTGCCGAAGTCCATCTCCGAATAGGGATGCTGCTCGCAGCGCAGACCCCTCCAGAGAAGCTGGAGGAGACGATCTTCGAAATCGTCAATCAGCTCAACCGCGGCTCGCATCTCATCACGTCAATTGAGGAGCTTGAGCGGGTCGCAGAGTTGAATTTCATTGCAGGTAGACGAGCCAAGGCCTCGACAGCGTATGCCTCGGCGCTGAACTATCTGGTCTCCGGCGCGGCACTGCTGCCAGGGGACTCTTGGAAGCGCCAGCACGACCTGATCTTTGAGCTGGAACTGCACCGGGCCGAATGTGAGTTCCTCACTGGTGCACTGGCGGAAGCCGAGCAGCGCCTGGCGGTGCTGTCGGCCCGTGCCGCAACGACGATCGAACGAGCCCGCGTCACGTGCATGCAGGTGGATCTTTACACGACCCTGGATCAGGCCAGCCGCGCGATCGCAGTCGGTCTCGACTATCTCCGCCACCTGGGCATCGACTGGTCGCCGCACCCGACGGAAGACGAGGCTCGGCGCGAGTATGAGCGGATCTGGTCCCAACTCGGCTCCCGCACGATAGAAAGCCTCATTGATCTGCCTTTGATGAGCAATGCCGCATCGCTCGCGACCCTCGATGTCTTGACGAAGCTCGGGCCGCCTGCCTGGCATACGGATGCAAACCTGGCTTCCCTGGTCATCTGTCGAGCAGTCAATCTCAGCCTCGAGGGTGGCAATTGTGACGGCTCGTGCTACGCCTATGCGGTGCTTGGCAGGCTTGCTGGACCGAAATTCGGCGACTACCAGGCGGGACTTCTATTCTGCCGTCTCGGCTATAAATTGGTCGAACAGCGCGGGCTAAAGCGCTTCCAGGCCAGGATCTATCTGAACTTTGGAAGTCTAGTCACGCCCTGGACGAGACATGTCCGGGAAGGTCGTGATCTGCTGCGGCGTGCGTTTGAGACGGCAAACCAGATCGGTGACCTCACTTTTGCGGCGTACTGCTGCAGCCACCTGAACACGAACCTTCTTGCGGCGGGTGATCCGCTCGATGAGGTGCAAGGCGAAGCCGAGCGTGGTCTCGCGTTTGCGCAGAAGATGCGGTTCGGCCTCTTGATTGACTCCATCGCCGGCCAGCTTGGGCTGATTCGGACACTCCGCGGCTTGACGCCGATTTTCGGTTGCTTCGACGATGGGCAGTTTGACGAACTCCTACTGGAGTCCCGTTTTTGCAGGAACCCGGATCTGGCGCTAGCCGAGGGCTGGTACTGGGTCCGCAAGCTGCAGGCGCGCTTCTTTGCCGGCGACTATGCGTCGGCCATTGAGGCCTCATCACGGGCGCAACGGCTGCTGTGGACATCGCCGTCAATGTTCGAAACGGCAGAGTATCACTTCTACAGCGCACTCTCCCAAGCGGCATCCTGCCAGTCGGCGGCGGCCGGCCAATGGCAGGAGCATGTCAGGGCACTGGCCGCGCACCACCGACAGCTCGAGGTCTGGGCGACGGCTTGCCCGAACAACTTCGAGAACCGCGCCGCACTCGTCGGGGCGGAGATCGCCCGGATCGAAGGCCGCGCGCTCGATGCCGAACATCTTTACGAGCACGCTATCCACTCGGCACACACGCACGGCTTTGTCCACAACGAGGCGCTCGCCAACGAAGTCGCCGCACGCTTTTATACCGCACGCGGGTTCAAGAAGATCGCGCATGCCTATCTGCAGGACGCGCGGTACGCATACATCCGTTGGGGCGCTGACGGCAAGGTACGCCAACTCGACGAGTTGTATCCGCACCTCAGAGAGGAAAAGCCGATTGCCGGTCCCACAAGCACGATCGGGGCACCCGTCGAACAGCTGGATCTAGCTACTGTTATCAAAGCCTCGCAAGCCGTGTCGGGCGAGATCGTTCTGGAGAAACTGATCGACACGCTGATGCGCACAGCGATTGAGCACGCGGGTGCCGGGCGAGGTCTGTTGATCCTTGCGGCAGGTGATGGGTACCGGATTGAGGCGGAAGTCACGACCAGCAATAATACGGTGACCGTCGGTCAGCGACAAGCAAGTGTAACCGCTGCAGATCTGCCGGAGTCCATCCTACACTACGTGATCCGGACAAAAGAGAGCGTTCTTCTCCAAGATGCCGCAGCCGCGAACCCGTTTTCTGCCGATAAGTACATTCATCAGCATCACGCCCGTTCAATTCTCTGCCTGCCGTTGCTCAAACAGGGCAGACTGGCCGGTGTACTCTACCTCGAAAACAACCTGGCGGCCCACGTTTTCACACCTGACCGCGTCACAGTGTTGAAGGTGCTTGCGTCGCAGGCGGCAATCTCGCTCGAAAATTCGCGGCTTTATGACGACCTCACGGATCGGGAAGGGAAGATTAGGCGTTTGGTCGACGCCAACATCATTGGGATCCTCATTGCCGACCGCGAAGGGCGAATCCTCGAAGCTAATGACGCGTTTCTACGCATCGTGGGATATGACCGTGAGGACCTGGTCTGGGGTCGCCTCCACCGGACTGGGCTGACCCCGCCGGAGTGGCACGAGCTCGACAAACGCGCCTGGGAAGAATTGAACTCGACTGGAAGGCTTCAGCCCTTCGAGCAAGAATATTTTCGGAAAGACGGCAGCCGCGTGCCTGTGCTTATTGGCGCCGCATTGTTCAAGGAAGGAGGTGACCAGGGCCTTGCGTTCGTCCTCGATCTGACCGAGCGCAAGCGCGTCGAGGAAGCGCTTAGCCAAGCACAGAGACTCAGCCGCACTGGCAATTGGATCTACAACGCGACAACGAAGCGTTACCTCTATTGGTCGGACGAGAGTTACAGGATCTGGGGGTTTGATCCGCTGCAGGGCCTTCCAAGTCGACAAAGTATGTGGGAACGCATTCACCCAGAGGACCGCGACAGAGTGTGGGAAGCGGTTGAGGAGGCCGTGCACCAGAAAAGAGATTTCATGGCCGAGTTCAGACTCCTCCTTCCTGATGGAACAATCAAATGGGTCGAAGGAACCAGCTATCATGTGTTTTCTCCCCGGGACACGCTGGCTGAGGTGATCACCACAACCGTCGATGTGACGGAACGAAGGCGGGCACAGGACGAACATGAAAAGCTGCGCCAGCTCGAGTCGGATTTCACCCACATGAACCGCGTGAGCATGATGGGAGAATTGGCCGCCTCGCTGTCTCACGAAATTCTGCATCCGATCGCTACCGCTCGTAACAACGCCCGTGCAGGGATGCGCTTTTTGGAAATGAATCCTCCAAATCTGGATGAGACCAGGGAAGCGCTCGCTTGCGTTGTCAGGGACACGGACCGAGCCAAGGATATCGTCGGACGGATGCGTGATCACATCAAGAAAGCACCTCTGCGAAAGGAGCGTTTTGATCTCAATTCGGCTACCAACGAAGTGATTGTGCTGGCGCAAAGCGTGATCCACAGGAATGGCGTTTCGGTCCAAACTCGGCTTGCAGATGGACTGCCTCCGGTTATGGGGGATTGCGTTCAGCTGCAACAGGTCTTGCTGAACTTGATTATGAACGCGGCTGAAGCAATGGGCTCGGTTGAGGAAGGGGCAAGAGAGCTATTGATCAGAACCGACCAGGATCAGGCAGGTGCCATCGTAGCCGTACGCGATTCTGGGCCCGGCATTGATGCGCAGTATCTCGATCGAGTCTTCGAGGCCTTTTACACCACGAAGTCCGGTGGAACAGGGATGGGGTTCTCGATATGCCGCTCCATCATCCACGCACATGGGGGCAAGTTGTGGGCGGAAGCGAACGAACCTCGCGGCGCCGTATTTCAGTTCACCCTGCCGGCGAACAACGACTCATGAATTGTCTTCAATCGGCGTACCCGGCTGCAGAGCCGAACGCAGGCATCGTTCGAGATAGTCGTCGTCGACTGGCTTGCTGAGGTAGCAAACAACCCCGTCCTTTAGAGCCTGATCTCTCACGACCTCATCGGGGTAGGCGGTAACGAGGATCGTCGGGATCGCGTGCCCTGCATCTAGCAGATACCTGTGCAGCTCGACTCCGGTCATTCCGGGCATGTTAACGTCGGTGACCAAGCAGGCGGTTTCATGCAAGACATGCGATGCCAGGAAATCGGCCGCTGACGGAAACGCTTCGACAGCGTAGCCCAGCAACATTATGAGTTTTCGCATTGACTCACGATAGGGCTGATCATCGTCGACGATGGATATCAGTGTACGGTTCACCATTGCGGGTTCCAGGCACCTCCGCCGACCGGCGAGGCAAACACCTCGCGCAGCATGCAACTTAATGTCATCGACTTTCCCCAATAGCGCAATGTCGCCGCTTCAAAACGATGGCTTAGGCCTTCGGCTTTGCGCTTAGGCAACAGATATTGTTCATCGCGACAGATTGGGCGTAGACTGGTGCCGGAGTAGGAAAAACGCGCTTCCGCAATCCAGGATGCCGAGAATGGGTGAGGAAAGTCCCAGTGTCTTGGTTATCGATGACGATCCCGAGTTTCGCGACTCGGTCGTGCGGCTGTTGCGGACAGTCGGCTTACCTGCCCGACAATTTTCGTCTGTTACCGAGTTTCTCAAGGCGGATCCGCCGGACAGTCCCACTTGCCTGGTACTCGACGTGAGAATGCCGGGGCGAAGCGGTCTTGAGCTTCAGCGCGACCTTGTCGCCGCAAACAGGCAAGTGCCGATCATCTTCATCACAGCGCACGCCGACGTGCCGATGACCGTGCAAGCGATGAAGGGCGGCGCGATAGAGTTCCTTACAAAGCCATTCCGTGATCAGGATCTGCTCGACGCCATCGAGGCCGGCCTCGCTCGCGATCGAGCCCGTCGAGAGAGTGATAGCGCATTGGCTGCCCTCAAGGAGCGTTTCGACATGCTCAGCTCCCGCGAGCGTGAAGTTATGCTCGGCGTCGTGGCCGGTCGCCTGAACAAACAGATTGCCAACGATATCGGCATCGCCGAATCCACGGTGAAGGTGCATCGCGTGAACCTGATGCGGAAGATGAAGGCACGGTCGCTTCCCGAGCTCAGCCGGATGGCGGACCTTCTCAATATAAGACTAGAGCACCCGCAGCACCCCTGAGCGGGAAAGGCATGTCCTCGGTGTTTTCGTGCGAGGGCGCCATCTACTCGCAAATTACGTCTACCGAATTTTGCTGCGCCGCTGATCTTCTCGCTTAGGTGCCCATACGGCTAACGCATTCGGGGCGCGAGGTTTTACGCCCTCACGTCTAAGCGATCGCTTAGCACAGGCAGCGACAAGCGAACCTCACAGTACCTCCGCGCAATCGACCGTGGCGCCCCAAGCCATCAAAAATACGGCCGTTGACAGTCACCGAGGTCGCCTTCCCCCTCTTGGTAAACGACCACGAGCCCGAATCCGGACAGGGCGACGCAAGGCTCGTCAGTATAGACAGCGGCAACTTGACGGAGAACAGAACAACCCATGGAGCTTCATCAAGTTCGCTACTTCCTCGCCGTCGCGTCCACACTCAACTTCACCCGTGCAGCCGAGCAGTGCAATGTCACGCAGCCCGCCCTGACCAAGGGGGTGCAGAAGCTCGAGCAGGAACTCGGCGGCCAGTTGATCTACCGCGAACGCCAGCTGACGCAGCTCACCGACCTTGGAAAGGAAGTCCTTCCGATGCTGGAGCGCACACTGGCATCGGCAGAGGCGGTGCGTCGCAGGGCCCAGGAGTTCCAACGCAAGGAGGTCGCGCCACTGAAGATCGGCCTCGCCCCTTCCATCTCGGCGTCGCTCGTCCTCGATCTGATCGCGGAGATCACAAAGTTTGTCCCTGGATTTCACATCGAGTTGCGCGAGGGCGCGGCGGAGAAGCTCGTCGACCTCTTGCTCGAGGGGGAGATCAACGCCGCAATGGTCGGGGACGTGCAGGACATGCCTGACCGCATCGACGACTGGTCACTGTTCGAGGAGCGTTACGTCGCGCTTCTCGCGCTGACACACGAGCTCGCAAACCGTCTCTCGATCGGCATCGACGACCTCCGCGAGACCGTCTTGCTGGAACGCGCTGGATGCGACGTCACCCCGAAAATCCAACGGTCGTATTTCCCCGAGGAACCGCTCCACCTCGGGCACAGCAGCGGTAGCGACTTGCACCTGCAGCACATGGCCGCGGCTGGCTTCGGCGTGATACTCGCGCCCGAGCACATGCCGCACCTTCCGACGCTCAAGACGATTCCGCTCGAAGGCGACCTGGCTTCTCGGGAGGTGCGCCTACTGGCTGTGCAGGGGCGCCGCTACTCGCCGGCGCTGGACGCTTTCGTCAAGGTCGCTCGCCTTCGCGACTGGTCGGTCGTCATTCGCACGGCGCGAAAATCGTGGAATGTGTCCAGCATCCGAGGAGAGCGTGCGGCGCATGCGTTCAATGCGGCTACTTCAAAAGCTACCTAAATGCGCTGCGCATGAAGCAAAGGCGCGTGGAGGTTCGCTGATCGCAATTTCGTCTCAGAAGATTGAAGAGTAAAAACGTCGCTTCGAGGTGCGATGCGGCTAGTGGCATTCCTCGCTACGTCATCAGCGACGAGGCGGGCGACCATAACGATCATCTATCGACTCTATGGCGAGAGGTGATTTCCCTTGCCTGCGTCGCAAGATCACTCTCCAAGAGCATGGTTCGATCAATCTCAGGATCAGGAGCCGCGATGGCGCTGCGTCGGCAACGGGTGTTGATTGAACGATAAAAATGGTGCGAAGGAAAAAGACCCGGATGTCCCAGGAAGCCTACGATATTGTCATTGTTGGAGCGGGCGCGGCCGGCTGCGTTGTCGCGAGTTATCTCGCCGAACACACCGATGCGTCGATCGCGCTGATCGAAGCGGGCGATATGGATCGCGATCCGTTCATCCACATTCCCGCTGGCTTCGCTAATATACTGGTGCACGACCGGCATGTCTGGAAGTACGAGACGATCCCCCAGCACGGCACCAAGCGAGCCTATCGCTCAGGCAAGGTGCTCGGCGGCGGCTCCTCGATCAACGCGATGTGCTACGTCCGTGGTCAGATACGCGACTTCGCCGCGTGGCAGGACGCAGTCGGCGACACCGGCAAATGGTCGTATGAAGACCTGCTTCCCGTCTTCATGGCGCAGGAAGACAACGACACCTTCCACGACGAATATCACGGCATCGATGGAGGCCTGGCGGTCCAGCAGCCCAAGGGCATCAACAAGCTGAACCAATACTGCCTCAAGGCCTTCCAGGAATATGGGGTTCCCTTTAATCCCGACTATAACGGCAAGAGCCAGATCGGTGTCTCGCCGGTGCAGTCAACGGTCGGAAATCAGCGCCGGTGCAGCGCGGTCGACGCTTATCTGCGTCCGCACCTCGCCTCAGGCCGCGTCACTCTTCTCACCGGCAAGACCGTCATTCGAATTCTTATCGAAAACAAGCGGGCTGCCGGCATCGAGCTGAAGGACAACGGACTCGAGAGGATCAAGGCCCGCGAGGTCGTGCTGTCGGCCGGGGCCGTCCATAGCCCGAAGATCCTCATGCACTCGGGCATTGGACCGGCCGAGCACCTTCGCCAGCACGGCATCGCCGTGATCGTCGATTCTCCGGGGGTGGGCGAAAATCTCCACGACCACCCGATGGTACCGGTCCGTGCCTATGTGAAGGGCGATCTCGGCTACCAGGCGGCCGCGCAGGGACTCGGCACTGTGAAGGCGGGCCTGCGTTATCTCGTCACCAAGGATGGCCCCGCGTCGGGCAACGGCATCGAGACGGTTACCCACTGGAATCCGTCCGACTTCACCGCCGAACCCACGATCCAATGCTATCACGCTCCTGTCATCTTGAACGAGCAACTCAGCGCGACGGGCAACCGCTCGGGCGTCACCTTCGAACTCGTGGTGCTTCAGCCAAAGAGCCGTGGCTGGGTTCGGCTGGCCGACAGCGACCCGACGTCGATGCCCCTCATCAACCCGAACTTCATCGGCGAGGAGGAAGACTTGAGGGCCGCGGTGGAATCGGTGCGCGCGATCCGCGAGGTTATGGGCCAGGAGTCGTTAGCGTCGGTGATCGAGGAAGAGATGGATCCCGGCCCGCATATCCAGTCGGATGCGGAGATCGGCGAATGGGTGAGGCGCGTCGTGACGACGATGTGGCACCCGGTCGGAACGTGCCGGATGGGCCAGGATGCGCGAGCGGTGGTCGACGCTAGACTCAAAGTCCGCGGGGTCGACAGCCTCCGGGTGATCGACGCCTCGATTATGCCGAACATCACAAGCGGCAATACCAACGCCCCGACCCAGGCGCTCGCGCGCCACGCCACGGCGATGCTGGTCGAGGATCTGAAGCGGACCTAGGGAGTTCTGGCGCGAGCCGGCGACAGCGATGGCCGGTCTCCTGCCCACACCCGCCGGGAAGCGGCGCGGGAGGTGTCTATGCTCTTGTCATAAGGAGTAGGCGGGGGCTGTTCGTGATCGTGACCCGCTGCCACTCGGTGAACAGTTTCGCAAGATTGCTTGTTCAGAGCCATCGCCAGGCTAACAGCAAGACTCATCAACCCTGAAGGAGGGATCAAAATGAATATAGAAGACGCGAGAAAGCGCCGCGAGGCACCGCTCGACACGCCGAGCAATCTCGGCTCCAATGCCGCCAAGGATATTTCGGCCGCCCTTACTGTGCTTCTGGCGGACGTATTCGCGCTTTACGTCAAGACCAAGAACTTCCATTGGCACATATCAGGCCCGCATTTCCGGGATTATCACCTCCTTCTCGACGAGCAGGCCGAGCAGATCTTCGCGATGACGGACGAAATCGCCGAAAGAGCCCGCAAGATTGGCGGCACAACGATCCGCTCGATCGGCCACATCGCCAGGGTGAAGCATATTGAGGACAATGATGCGGATTTCGTTACACCTGAAGGCATGCTGGCCGAGCTGAAAGAAGATAACTTTGCGCTCACCCAGCGCATGCGGCAGACCCACAATGTCTGCGACGAACATGGCGATGTCGCCACGGCCAGCCTGATCGAAAACTGGATCGACGAGACGGAACGTCGCATATGGTTCCTGTTCGAGACGACCAGGAGAGCTTAAACCCGCGCGCACGCCACCCGCGAATCTCGGGTGACTGCCTACGCTCCCCGCAAAAAATCCTGTGCTTCAAGGCAGGGAAGACGTTAATCCTCTTGGGCTTTGACGTTAGACTCGTTCGCTTGGATTGGCATTTTGGCGACCGCCGCTCCCTAATGCCGTGAAGGATTCAATTGGGGTGCCCACAGGGAAGCCCCGCGGAACAAAACCGCTCAAAGTCGAGGAACGCTGAAGGGTAGACAATGTCGTCAAGGATCGCTGTGTGACGATCGAGTCATGCCATTCGCTATCCACTCGTCTGATTTCTTCCTCGGTATTGAGGCGCATGTTCACCTTCCAGCGCTTCGGGTTACTGCTTCCACAGTCCGCCGCCAGAGCGACGTAGCGGCGCCGTGCTAGCCACGAATCCGAATTATGCGTCCAGTCGTCCGTCGGGATGGCTATTTGAGCAGAAGCGCATAGTGGATATAGGCGCGGTGGCATAGCGCCGATGGGTAGTGCGAGCTACGTCATGCTCGATGCGTGTGTGTCGCTGAGGTAGTGGCCCCACTCTGAACTCCGACGACGACCGAAGGGAGTGCAAATGATGGTGGATGGATCTGAACCAGCCTTCGAAGTCGGTCTTTTCCCGATAAAGGTTGACCAAGAGGCCGAAGACGACCGCTTCTATCAGGCGCTTGTGCCCTTCGACTCTTTTGATGACGTAGTGCGGCGAGATCGGTATCGCCCTTTACCTAATGACTGGATCATCGCCGTTACGGACGTCAGCCATTCGACCGAAGCTATTGAACAAGGACGGTACCGCGAGGTGAATACGGCCGGCGCAGCGGTTCTTGCTGCCGTCAGCAATGCACTACCCGATCTACAGTTTCCGTCCACGTTCGGAGGAGATGGCGCGAGCTTCGCCGCGCCCAGCGCCTATTCGTCCATCGTCAAGGATACGTTGGCAAAAACCGCCGCTTAGGCTGAAGACGCATTGGGCCTCACGTTGCGCATTGCAGTCGTTCCTATCGCGGACATTCGCGCTCAGCACTTGGACGTTCTGGTAGCCCGCTTCGCGCCCTCTTCGAATGTCACCTACGCGATGTTTGCCGGTGGAGGGCTTGCCTGGGCAGAGCGCAAACTCAAGCAAGGCGGCTACACCGTCCCGCGCGCGCCCATGGGAGTAACAGCCGACCTCACAGGTCTTTCGTGCCGATTTGCGCCGATCAGTACCAAGCACGGCGTCATCTTGTCTCTTATCGTCGTTCCGCGCGATGATCCGACTTCATTCGTGGAACTCATACAGGAGCTCCTGCGGACGCTCCGTGCAGATGAGCCTGGCCTACATCCATTGCCTGCCGAAGGCCCGCTCCCCGCATTGACGGCCGACCATCTTGATCATGCCATCAAGAAAGGCAGCCGAAAGATGCCCTTTACGGTTTGGGCTGCGAAGTGCTCGCGCGCCATTCTGGCGCGGGCGGGCGCCCTACTGGAAATTCCTATTGGCGGCTTTCATGAAGATCGGTTCCGACGAGAGCTTGTGGAGAATACAGACTACCGAAAATTCGATGACGGCCTACGTATGACAGTGGACTGCTCATCTGAGCTCGCTGACGTCGTAGACGCACGCTTGGAAGAGGCTCAGCGACGAGGCGCATGCTTTTTTGGAACGCATCGACAGTTGGCCGCAAATCTTACGTGCTTTGTGCCATCACCCACGCAAGCTAATCACGTGCACTTCGTTGATGGTGCTTCTGGGGGCTACGCCTTTGCTGCGGTCAACTTGAAGCGAAATGTTGCGAGCAGCCTCGATACACAAGGAACTCGTGCTTTGGCTGCGCGCCTCCAACCCGTCAGGCACTCCGTTTAGGGTGGTTACCCTTCGGCTTTGCCCTCCTTGGCCATCCGCCGATAGTCGCTTGGATCTCGACCGTACGCCTTTCGAAAAGCTCGCACAAAACTTGAACGGCTCTCGTACCCCGCATTATGAGCAACGACGTCGATCGACATCGTCGTTGTCGTCAAATCGATCGCAGCCTGGCGCATTCTCAAGTCTCGCAAGATGACCATCGGGGATTGTCCAAAGATGTCCGAGAATCGCGCCATGAACGCCGAACGGCTCAATCCTGCACTGTGTGCCAAGCTTTGAACTGAATGGGCGGCTCCTGGCCGCGCCACCATATCTGCAAAAGCACGGGTGACCTGCCTGTCGGCAAGTATCGAGAATCGCTCAGTCCACCGCTGGGATGACCTGAGGGACCGTCGCACCAATGAGACAACGATTTGCTTGAGCAGAGACGCTGTCATGGCTCCAACGCCGACCTCTTGCTGTAGCAGCTCGTCCATAGCCTCGCGAAGCTTCAGATCGATCTTGTCCGCCGGCTCGAACTGCTCGATCACCGGTTCGCGGAGTTCTCCGAACAGCCTCACAGACTGACCAAAGGATGCGTTAAAAAAGCCGCATATCTGAACGATTTCGGGTTGCTCGTTCGGCACCGCGACGCGGAGGATGCCGTCTTGACGAGTCCAGCAGTCTCTCGAAATGAGCTTCGGTGGGCCACTTCCACCGTCAACCTCGATCGTGAACGGAGTGTTTGGCGGCACGATGATGAGCAAATGAGGGCTCAACGGCATCGTTGGTCCGCCGTTGATCGATATGCGTCCCACGCCACTCAAGTTGTAGTGGATCCCGGGTGCGTCAATCATTCCCATTTCGACTCGATGGCCGTGCGGCACCAGAAGCTCAGTCAGCGCGATGACATCGATGTCGAGCGCCTGCATCAAGTTGTTGAGGTCTGTTGTAGACAATTTGACAGTGGAACCCGCGAGCAGCGAAACGTTCTGCCCGACGAGAGCCCGCGTTGGAACCGCTTTCGAATTGCTCCGCATGACTGTAGTGGCCCTTTACTGCCTGGCTACCGGCGCCGATAGTGCTCCGAAGCCTGTTCTCCAAGGATCAGCGAGGGCGTCGCCATACTCGTTCGTACCACTGAACTTCGTCTCTTGCCATTCGACGAAATTAGGCCCCTGAACGGACCAGGCCGCAGTTCGGTTGCCGGCACTACCTGGCGAGCCCACATGACAGCTGCGAAGCGGATCGAGCTTGCAACCCGAGACGGCGTCCTTTTGAGAGGTGATTTCTTCCGAGCGGAGAACGCGAACGCTCCCATAGTCGTTATGCTCGGTGACTTTAGTCCCGGACCGTCATCCCGTGCGCGCTGCGACGCGCGCGGGATGACGGGAAAGGACTAAGACGACGACTTCAGCGAATTTGTATCGATCGGCAGGCTGCGCACACGCTTGCCGGTCGCGGCGAAGATCGCATTGGTCACTGCAGCACTGACAATGGCTGTCGGAGCTTCACCAACGCCACCCGGAGCTTCTGCGTTCTTGATCAAATGCGTCTCCACTACCGGCACCTCGTCGATACGCATCGGCAGATAGGTGTCGAAATTGCTCTGCTCGACGCGTCCATCCTTGAAAGTGATCGAGCCATGGAGCGCGGCGGTCAGCCCGAAAAGCGTTCCACCCTGAACCTGCGCTTCGATCGTATCGGGATTGACGTACATGCCGCAATCAATCGCACAGACGATCCGCTTGACTTTGACAGAGCCATCGGCCGCGACTTCGACCTCGGCGACTTGCGACGTGTAGCTTCCGTATGCGAATTGTACCGAAATCCCGCGGCCATGCCGCGCGGGAAGTGGTGATCCCCACCCCGCTTTTTCCGCAGCAAGCGACAGAACAGCAAGCGCTCGCGGATTATGGCCAAGCAATCCCTTGCGATAAGCGACAGGATCCTGCTTCGCGGCATGAGCAAGCTCATCTATGAAGCTTTCGACCACAAAAACATTGTGGGTCGGTCCGACGCCGCGCCACCAAGACGTCCGGATACCAGGGGGCTCGACCCGGACAAAGTCGACGTGGATATTGGGCAGTGCATAGGGCGGCGCGGCCGCCGCTTCTACGGCATCGGGGTCCAATCCGTCCTTGACGTAAGGCGGATAATAGCGAGCCATGACTGAGGAGCCGGCGATCCGATGCGTCCAGGCAACCGGCTTGCCCGCGGCATCAAGTCCGGCCGACAGCCGATCGAGATAGTACGGCCGATACATATCATGCTGGATGTCTTCCTCGCGGCTCCAGATCACCTTCACCGGGCCGTCGACGTGCTTGGCGATCTTGACGGCGAGGATCGTGCCATCAGCTTCCAGCCTTCGGCCGAAGCCACCGCCAATCAGATGATTGTGAATTTTGATCGCATCCTTCGGCAGCCCGGTGAGTTCGGCCACCTGAGACTGCGTGATCGTAGGCGCCTGTGTCCCGACCCAAATGTCGCAACGATCCTTCTGCAGACGAACGGTGCAGTTCATCGGCTCCATCGCCGCATGGGCCAGGAAAGGCACCTGATAGATCGCGTCAACCCGTTGCGTTGCCTCCGCAAGTGCCTTCCCAACATCTCCGACGTTACAGGCGACAGCGCCCGGTTTTCTGGATTCCTCCTCCAATTGCTTGACGATATCGGCGTTGCTGACCTTGCCGTTCGGCCCGTCGTCCCACGTGATGGCGGCGGCCTCGAGCCCCTTCTTCGCCGCACCCGTGTGATCCGCCACCACGGCAACAGCTTCATCGATATTGACCACCTGCCGGACGCCCTTCACCGCCAGCGCGGCCTTCTGGTCCACCGTTTTCGCTTTGCCACCGAGCACAGGCGAGATAGCAACTGCGGCGACCTTCATACCCGGCTGTCGCGTATCGATGCCGTAGAGCGCGCTCCCGTCGATCTTTATCGATGAATCCACGCGCTTGGCACGCGTGCCGATCAGGGTGAAATCCTTCGGATCCTTCAATTTGACGTTTGTTGCAGGCGGCACAGGCAATTTCGCCGCAGCCTCCGCAAGTTCGCCGTAGCTCAGATGCTTCGAGCCCGACGCGTCGAACACGACGCCATCCTTGGCGCGGCACGTCGCTGGATCGACTTTCCAACGCTTTGCGGCCGCCGCAATCAGCAGATTACGACCGATGGCCCCCGCCAAACGCAGCGGTGTCCAGAAGGCGCGGACAGAGGCGGAACCACCTGTATTTTGAATGCCTATGATCGAGTTGGCGTAAAGCGCATGATTTGGCGGCGCATGCTGAACCTGAATCTGGTCAAGTTTCACCTCCAGTTCTTCAGCGAGAAGCATTGAGAGCGACGTGTAAACCCCCTGTCCCATCTCGACCATCGGCATGACCAGGGTCACGGCGCCGGTTGAATTGATCCGTATAAATCCGTTCGGCGCGAAAGTACCCGTGACCTCGTTTTCGACCACCTGCGAAGCAGGCGCCGCGAAGACGGACTCCGTTCTTGCACCGGTCAGCGCAAAACCAAGCAGCAAACCCGTGCCCTGAAAAAGGGCGCGCCGCGACATCGCTGTTTCATCGACAATCTGCTCTTTCAGAACAAGCTCATCCATGATTTCAAACTCCTGCAGCATGCTTGATCGCGGCGCGGATGCGGTGATAGGTGCCGCATCGGCAGACATTGCCCGACATGGCGGCGTCGATGTCATCATCGGTCGGCTTCGGCGTCTCCTTCAGGAGCGCCGCCGCCGACATGATCTGGCCGGACTGGCAGTAGCCGCACTGCACCACCTCCAGTTCCAGCCATGCCTTCTGCAAGGCCGCGCCCTGCGGCGTCCGGCCGATCGCCTCGATCGTGGTGATCACATTGTCGCCGACACTGTCGACCGGCGTCTGGCAGGACCGGACCGGCTGGCCGCCAAGATGCACGGTGCAGGCGCCGCACAGTGCCTGGCCGCAGCCGAACTTGGTCCCGGTCATGCCGAGCACGTCGCGCAGCACCCACAAAAGCGGGATGTCGCCGTCGACATCGACCTTACGGGGTGTGCCGTTGATCTTTAACGTGAAAGCCATGGATCCCTCTTGAACGCGTTGGGAGTGAGCGGTTAGCCGACGAACGCCCACACATTGAAGTTTCTTCGGCAGAATCAAGTTGCCCGATGCGGTATATTCGGGGAGATAGCGCGTCCTCGTCGGTGCGCGGAGTCGTTGGATTCGGACTGAGGTTGCGCTGGGCGTTACTCGATGAAATCTGCGACAGTGGCAGCCAATGATCGCCGCGCGGGACGAAATTTTCTAATAACCGGGAAGTATAGTTTCCATAGCAGCGGGGAATACAGCTGCGACGGACCTCTTTGCCATTCGTAAATCAAGGCAAGTGTGCAGGACGCGACGGCATTGATTGCCGATACAGCGACTGAATGCGGACTAGACTTTTGGCCTCCTACTCGGCAAACGGCCGCCGGCCAGTTTCGTCACCGTTTGTTTTCTCCAGAACAGGCCGAGGAACCGCCTCTCGTCGACGCCAGACCTCGATGGTCCGCTCGCTCCACGACCGTGATCTGGGCACCATGCGTGAAGTGTCAGCTGAGCCGGCATCGATGGAAATGAGGCCCATGCACGAAAAGATTCACCTTGGATCCGGAAACGTCACAAATTTCGTCCCGATCAAGTAGGCCGAGTTCGGGTCGTTGCACGACTATGCGGGTCAACCCCGCTGCTAGCAAGATGATGCTGACGGTCCCAGCCACGACCCGCATTGCTGCCTTACTCGAGCGTGATATCGGCGGATTTGATGATTCCGCCCCATCTCGCGCGTTCGGCATCGATGAACCGGGCTGTTGCTGGAATGTCCATGGGGGCGGGGGTGACCCCGAGCTTCGCAAATTGGTGCTGGATATCGGGCTCTTTCAAAATTTCGGTGATGGCAAAATTGAGTTTTGCAAGTATGGCTGGCGGAGTCTTGCCGGGGGCTACCAACGCAAACCATGTCACAGAAGAAAATTCGCTCACGCCGTCTTCGCGGACGGTCGGAATGTCGGGAAGCGAAGACGAGCGCTCGGCGCCGCAGACGCCGAGTATGCGAAGCTTTCCGCTCTGGTGCAGGCTCATTGATGAGCCGAGATTGTCAAAGAACAGATCGACGGTTTCGCCCATGACGTCCTGCAGGGCAGGCGCCGTCCCGCGATAAGGGATGTGCACCATCTGGGTGCCCGTAAGTTTCTGAAACAGAATGCTTGTCAGATGAGACGTTGATCCATTGCCTTGAGAGGCAAATGTAACCTTGCCCGGATTTGCCTTGGCATAGGCGATCAGTTCTTGCACGGTCCTTGCTGGGAAGTTTGGCCGCACGTCGAGCACGTTCGGCGCCGTTCCGAGCACAATGATCGGCATCAGATCTGCGGGCCGGTATGATAGCTTCTTGTAGAGGTTCTCGTTGATCACGATCGGACCGGGAGGACTTGCCAGCAGCGTATAGCCATCCGCGACACTGCTTGCGACCGCCTCGGCGCCGATATTGCCACCGGCGCCCGATCGATTCTCGATGATGACAGGTTGATTCCATTTCTGACGCAGCCTCTCGGCCACAAATCTCGGCAGGATATCGGCGGTGCCTCCGGCCGGAAATGGCACGATGATCTTGATGGTTTGCGAGGGATAATTCGCGGCGTCGTCAGCGCGGCCATCGATGGCGCATAGCAGTGGGATTGCAGTGATGGCGACCGAGAAAAAGAGCGATGTTGCTGTTCTCATGATTGGATCGATACCGGTTGAGGATCGTATGAAGCGGATGGTCCCGAATCGACGAAGGCATCGGCAAAAAACTCGGCTTCGGGCAAGCCGTGATCTGCCGTAAAGCCGCGCTGCGCAGCGTCAACCATTTTTGGATTGCCGCAGGCATAGACCTGCACCCCCGACAGATCCGTGTGGTCTTCGCGGACTGCATTGTGGACGAGCCCGGCGCGGCCCGGCCATGACGCTGCGTCTGAAAGCACTGGCGTGAACGAGAACCAGTGCAGCCGCCGCTGCCAGTTTGCGGCAAGATCAAACAGATAGATATCTTCGCGCGTGCGCGCGCCCCAATAGAGATGCATCGCGCGGTCATTGCCTGCGTGAATCGCCGTCTCGACGATCGACTTGATCGGCGCGAATCCGGTGCCGCTGGCGAGCAGGATGACGGGCCGCGGCGACACGCGCAGATGGAAGTCGCCATGAGGGATTTCGACCTGCAATCGGTCGCCGGCCGCCAATCCCGAAAGGATTTTCTCCGAGAACTTTCCGTTCGGAACATGCCGGATGTGCAATTCCGCGCCGTCATTGTGGCGCGACGCATTCGCCATCGAGAAATTCCGGCGATCGCCGTCTTCCATGACGACCTGCAGATACTGACCAGCCTTGAACGGCGCTCGCAGGCCGATCGGAAAGCGCAACGTCAGGATGGTCACATCAGGCGCAGGCCGGGCGAGCCTGTACACGGTCGCCGTGATGGTCTTGCGGCGAAAGATATCGATCCGTTCAAAGCGCTTGGGGCGGATGGTCAGGTCGGCACGTGGCTGGGCTCGGCACACCAATGCCGAGCCGTCTCGCGCCGTTCGCCGGCCCCTGCCGCGCTGCTCGACTTCGCCGGAGAGCAGCACGGCCTCGCAGGTGTTGCAGACACCCTTGCGGCAGGACGAGGGCATCGAATAGCCGGCGCGCTCGGCGGCGTCGAGCACGAACTCGCGCGGTTCGCATGGAAAGGACAGCTCGCTTTCGGCGACGTGGACGGTGAACGTCATGCCGCACTCTCCGAAGCGAGCTTTGGCGCCGCCGGAAGGTTGCCGATCAGCCGAAGGGCGCGCAGCACGGCCGATGGATCGGCCTTGTCCTGCCCGGCAATATCGAACGCACTGCCATGGCCGACGCTCGAGAACAGCACGCCTGCGCCGACCGATAGCGCCGATGCGTTCCGGCCGGCGAGCAGCTTGACCGGAATATGGCCCTGGTCGTGATAGATCGCGACAAACCCGTCGATATCCTTGCGGCCGAGTATGATATCGGCGCCGACGGGTCCCTCGGCCAGGATGCCGGCCTTGCGCAGCCGATCGACGGCCGGCGCCGTGATGCGATCGTCGTCGTCGCCGAACAACCCGTTCTCGCCGGCATGCGGGTTGATGCCGAAAATGCCGATCCGGGGATTTGCGACGCCCAGACGTTGCAAGGTGGCGGCACATGCCATGCCCGCCTCTTCGATAAGATCGGGGGTCAGGCGGGCCAGCGCGTGATGGATGCGCTCATGCAGCGTGGCATGAAGAATGCGCAGGCCGCCACCAACCAGCATCATGAAGACCTTGTCCTCCGGCGTATGCGTGAGCCGCGCGATCAGGTCGGGATATCCCGAAAACGGGATGCCGGCGGCGTTGACCGCTGTCTCGTTATGCGGGCATCCGACGATGGCGTCGGCTGCGCCGCCGCGAACCAGGCCGACGGCGGCTTCCACATAAGCGACGGTTGCACGGCCGGCCGCGGCATCGATATTTCCCGGCCGGAAACTGGCGGACGGCAACGCATCGACCGCATGGAACAAGATACCGCCGGTCCCCGCAGGCGATGAGGTCCCGGCTTGCCGAAGGTGTGCATCGCCGGCGTAGCGTTCGCCATAGTGCCGGATCACATGCTCGTCCCCGAGCAGAATCACCCGGATATCGTCCCTGCCGGCCATTTCGACCGCCGCTTTCAGCGCGATCTCGGGGCCGATTCCGTTCGGATCGCCGATCGTCAGCGCTATCGTCTTGCCGCCGCTCACAGTGGTAACGCCAGCAACGTGTCAAAACGCGAGCTGTCACAGACGACGATCCGCTCGCGAATTTTCGGCGCACCTCCGTTCAGGCGATAGACATCCAGGTAGCGGCCGGTGGCATAGACGTCGGTCGCGCCGCCGCGCATGATGCGCACGACGAAGAAGGAGGTTTCGCTGCTGACTTCCGCGGCGTCTTCCGCCAGTATCCATGGCTGGCCAAGGAAATGCCGGTAGACGTGGCGCTCATAGATGTTGGCTTCACGTAGCGAGGCCACCCGATCGCATAGCATGCCCCGCGAATTGGCGAAGATCACGCCGGCTTCCAAACCCAGTGCGTAATTGTCCGCTGTCGTGATCTTGTAGGTGCAATTCTCCTCAAAGAAGTCGGGCCAGGCTTCGAGCTGGCCGTTGTCGATGCAGCGCACATAGGCGCCTTGCACATGATTGATCAGGTTGACGACGTCTTGAATC
This sequence comes from Bradyrhizobium retamae, assembly GCF_001440415.1. Classification (GTDB taxonomy): domain Bacteria; phylum Pseudomonadota; class Alphaproteobacteria; order Rhizobiales; family Xanthobacteraceae; genus Bradyrhizobium; species Bradyrhizobium retamae. Next base: position 52,550 of record NZ_LLYA01000162.1, on the reverse strand, counting down.
ACGCTTCGGCTCCTACATGCCCATCCGGGCGCGATAGGCTTTCCAGAACCCTCGTACCGACGCCTCGGTGACGCGGCTTTCGCTGCTGTCGGTGCCCGCACCGCCCATCTCGATGACCGCTTGCTCGCAGCTGGCGCCGGCGATGCCGCGCTGCACGAAGCCGCCGACGCAGCCATCTTCCATAGAAATGTACCCGGCCGGGCCAACGAGGTTGGCTTGCTTGAGGCGCACGAGCCGTTGCTCCGGCGTATCTTCGGCGAAGCCGAGTAGCGTCCAGTGCAGGTCGGTTTGCCCGGTTCCGCGCGGCACGACCTGGCGCACCGCAATCGCGTTCTGGATCTGCTGCAAGACGAATGTCGGAAACACCGACAGGATCTGCAGCGTCACGTTGTCAGGAAATTCCTTGAAGCTCTGCAGCAGGGAAGGATCGGCCAGCTTGAACTCACTGTCCGAGCGGATGTCCTGCTCGGCGTATTCATTGTCCTTCGCGCCGTCGGGCTCGATTGCCGAGAAGCTGATGTGGTGGCCGCCTGAGGGATCCACGATTATGCCGCCCGTCTGCGACAGGCGATTGAGCTCGAACGTGGTGAAGAACAGATGCAGGATGCTGGCATGATAGGAGTCCTTGACGTTCTCCACGTATAGTTTCCAGTTGTTCGGAAGCGCCTGCGTAAAGCGGCCGAGCACCACCGGTGTACGGCCGTTCATGATCCGGCCTATCCGCGAATAAATCTCTTCGCCCAAATGCTCTTCGAGCGGCGGAACGTCGTTGGAAAAGCTTCCGAACACGATTCCGAATGCTTCCGCGAGACGGAGCTTGCGCGGATTATGTTCCTCCATGCAGAACGAGGCGGGCATCCCACCCTTGCCTTTGATGCCGTCCTTGAACGCGACGCCCTTGAGGTTGCCTTGCCGGTCGTAGGTCCAGGCGTGATAGACGCAACTGAAATCCTTGGTGTTCCCGCGCGGCTCGAGCGCGATCAGAGCGCCGCGATGAGCGCAGCGATTCTCGAATGCGTACAACTCGCCGTCTGAATCCCGGGCGACGATCACCGAGGTGTCGCCGACAAACGTCGTGATGAAGTCGCCGGTGTTCTTCAGTTCGACCGAGAGACACAGGTAATTCCACGACGGACCCTGGAAGATCAGCTTCTGCTCCGCCGCGTAGGTGTCCCGGTCCTGGAATATCCAGTAGGGCACACGGGTCAGGCTTTCGCTCGGCCAGCTCTGTCCGGGTTCGCTTTTGCTGTGGATGATCTGATCCAGCATGGATGCCTTCCTGACGCGAATTTGACGGCTCGTCGGTTTTGTTCGATTATCGAACAAGTGTCCAAGTCAAGATCACCCTGAAAAAGGCGATTGTCAATATGACCGGTAAGACATCCAAATCCGTTCAGGGAATCCAACGACTGCCGGAGGGCATGGGTGGCCTCGCCAAAGGTCTCGCGATCATTGAGGCGTTCTCGCCCGATCGGACCCGCATGACGGTTTCCGACGCGGCGATATCGGCCGGCACGTCACGCGCCTCGGCGCGGCGGTGCCTGCTCACTCTGGTCGAACTTGGTTATCTCGAGTTCGACGGCAAGTATTTCCGGCCGCAGCCGCGCCTGCTTGGACTTGGTAACGCCTATTCGGAGACGCGGTCGCTTCCCGTCGTCGCGCAACCATTCCTCGCCGCCGCGCGCAACGAGCTCCAGGAGTCGATTTCGCTTGCGATCCTGGACCGGGATGCCGCCCTTTTCGTGGCCCGCGCCGAAGCCGAGCGATTGGTGACGACCGGCATTGGGCTGGGCACTCGCATCGACCTGTATTGCTCGGCAACGGGGCGGGTCTTGCTCTCCGCCTGGCGCGACGAGCAGATCGCGGCTTATCTTGGCCGCACCAGATTCGCGGCAAGGACCAAGCACAGCCTCATCAAGGCATCGGCCATTTGCGATGCCGTGCAAAAAGCGAAACGTCTTGGCTACGCGGTCACCGATGAGGAGCTGGAAATCGGGTTGCGATCGATCGCGGTGCCGGTGGTGGACTCGCGGGGATCGGTGGTGGCGGCGATGAGCGCGAGCGCGTCATCGGCGCGGATTACCGTCCAGCAGATGATCAAGGGCTTTGTGCCAGTATTGCGGCGGCACGCCGACGGCCTGGGGCGCGTATTGTAGGGGCGTTGTCCGTCGTGGAAACCGAACGGCGTGCCAAGCTTGCGGCCTTCGGGACTGAATCTCAAACGACGCAACCGATGTCGTGACAATGATGCGGCCTGCACCTCTACATCTCCCTGCTGCGGTGTAGTTGACTATTTGATTGCGAGTATTCCGGATATGGGAACCCACTTCGTTCCGTCGAAACGCTGGGGTCGAAGCGATTTTATCAGCCGGTAATCGTCGCGGCTCGTATTCACGGTGATGCCCGGAATCAGGCCCGGGAGTTTCACCTCTTTCAGGGAGGTGGCCTGCTTCATGATGTTTTCGGGCGAAAGGTCTGATCCGCAGGCTTCGAGAACCTTCGTCATCAGCATGGCCACGTTCCAACCAGTGAAGTTCAGCTGCTCCTCGATATCGCCTTCCGGATAATACTTCTTCATGAAATCCAGCCATTCAAGATAGCCGGGGTCTTTCACCCACTCGGGATCGCCAACCGTCTTGGTCGGCGTCGCTGATATCGCACCCTTTGCATACTCCAGTCCGGCCGGCCGCAGGATCGTCGCAACGAAATTGCTGCCGATCGGCAGGAACTGCTGGGCGCGCCAGCCGATTTCGCCGGCCTTGCGGATCGCCTGCGTGGTGAACTTTCCAGTCGATGCATTCAGGAACACGTTTGCATTGGTGCTGGCCAGCGAAACGACCTGCGAATCCACCGTGGGCGATGTGACCTCGTACGGAGTTGCGGCGATAATCTCGGCCTTGGGGTCGAGCCGGGCCAATTCTGCCTTGAAGCTGCGAAGATACTCCCGGCCGTAATCGTCGTTCTGGTAGAGCACCGCGACGCGAGCCGCCGGAATCGTGCTGGATACGAGCCTTGCATAAACGGTCGCTTCAGTGCTGAACAAGGTCATCCCCGAAAGCGTGTATGGGCTGGCATGGGGATCGGCAAAGCGATCGCTTGCCGCAAAGACGAAAAGCTGCGGGACCTTTCGGCTGTTCAGATATTTCTGCACCGCTGCATTCTGCGCCGTGCCCATGCTGCCGAATATCGCAACTGCGCCATCGCTCTCGACCAGCCGGCGTGTCTGTTCGACGGCCTTAGGCGGGCTATAGGCATCATCCAGCGAGATCAGCTTGACCCTGCGGCCGTTGATCCCGCCCTTGTCGTTGATCATCTCGAAGTAGCGGGTCTGAACCTTGCCGACCGCGCTGAGCGCGGACGCAGGCCCGCTGTACGGCATGGTTTGCCCGAGAATCAGTTCCTCCGCCCTGGACGGCGAGACTGCAACGGCCAATGCGGCGACCAAAATCCAGCATGTGCTCCGCATGCCTTCCTCCCATCTTGTTGTTAGATCAGTTTGTCTTCCGTGGAAGGTATATTGTCAAGCTTGCATCGCGGCGGCAAATGGTCGCCCTTCGGCTAACATCACCGGCGACCCGGCGGGGGAAAGCCGCCGGGCGACACCGAAAATTCGCGATGATAGACTTCGGATTCGTCGGTTGTTTTGGCTTGAGGAAGAACTGGGCGATGGCGAAGAAAAGCGTGTCCCGCAAGGCTGGAGTCGCAAGGGAAGCGGAGAAGTCGATGGCGACCCTCTACGACGACATCGAGGCGGCATGGCTTCAGCAGCGCCCCGACCTCGACATGGCGATGGCCTGCACGCTGCTCCGCATGGAGCGCGTCAATCAGTTGCACGAGATGAGGGTGCAGGCGATTTCGAAGACCGTCGGCCTGCAGACCGGCGAGCTTCACGTGCTTCTGGCCCTCAGGAGGTCGGGCAAGCCCTATGAGCTGCGCCCGACCGACCTGTTCCGGGCCCTGCTTGTCACCTCCGGCGCCATGACCAAGCGCGTGGCAAGGCTGCAGGAGGGCGGCTTCATCCTTCGTGTCTCGGCCAACGATGATGGCCGCTCTGAACTTGTGCGGCTGACGGCAAAGGGCCTTGCGACCGCCGATCGCGGCATTACCGAAATCGCGCGCGTCGTCGAGCGCGTGAGCGAAGAGAGCGGTTTGACGCAGACGGAGATTGCCGCGCTCGATCGTGCGTTGCGCAAGCTGCTGACGGTAACCACGGTGCAGAAAGGCACGCGCAAGAAACGGGCGGCGGACTAGCGCGCCCGGCAACCGGCCTGCAATCGCGCCGCGTTCGCGTCATGCGGCAGCCGCGCCATCGATATTTACGTAGACTTCGCCGTCGCGAACCTCCACGGGGAATACCCTGATGTCGTCATAGTCGCCCGCATGGCACTCCCCGTTCCGCACATCGAACATGGCGCCATGCAGGGGGCATTCGACGACGTGGCCTTCGATGAAGCCGGTCGAAAGCAGCGCAAAGGCGTGCGGGCAGACGTCGTCCGTTGCAAATATCTCATCATCGATCTTGTAGAGTCCGATCCGCAATTCATCGACCGTAAAGCCCAGCGGCTCGCCTTCCCTGAGTTTTGCGGCCGCGCATAGATGCTTCCAGCTCGTGGTTGTTGTGGTCATCGAATGCTCCGGGGTGAACCAGGACAATTGCTCTGGTGGGCTCAGGCCGGAAGGGTGCGCCAGTCATCGGCGGGCGAGGCCAGTTTGCCACCAACGGCCCGGATGCTTTTGTAAGACATCGCCTCGCCCTGACCGCTCTTCGGCGGCTGTCCTTTCATGAAGCGTCGGACCTCGTCGAGCAGTTCACGGCGGACCCGAATGATCGCCTGGTCGGCCGAACAGAGATATTCCTGCGAGCGATCGACGATCGGCCCCATGCTCACCATCACCACGAAATCTTCAGTGGGGATGTCGTGGAAACCGGTGGCGTTGCCGGCCGTCATGATCTCGCGGTTTTGTCCCCAATTGTTGCTGCGGTCGCCCGGCAGGCCGCCTGCCATAGGCCATTGATTGGCGCGCTGCACCCGGCGGAACGAGTCGCACGGCCGCTCCGGATTGTAGAAGATGTACCACTGGATCAGGTTTTCGTCGTCGATCGGCACGGCGATGATGGCGGTGCGGTCCTGCATCGGCCCGGTGCCGAAGACCGGCGGGATAAGCCCGTAATAGGGCATCACGAATTCGGTGACGCGGGCGAGGCGGGATCCATCGGGAATCGCGCGCAGTGCTGCTGCGCGGAATCCGTACGGCTTCTTTTCAAACTCGTAACCTACGGCCGTATTCTGCCGCGTGGCCCCGAAATCCGACGCCGACGCCGTCGTCCAGCTCTGATGCAAAAGTGCGATATGGGACGAGTCGATAGTGGCCTCGACGCCCTGCAGCCAGTTCGCATTGAGCTCGATGCCGGCGGTGTAACACTGCTCGGGAGGCAGATCCATCCACTCGAAATCCGGCGCGGGAGGCGCAGTCCCCTCGCCGAGCCAGACCCAGATCAGGCCGGCCCCTTCGCGCGTCGGGTAGGATTTGACCTTTACGGTCTTCATGAATTCCTTGGGATTGTTCGGCTCGTTCGGCACGTCCAGCACTTCGCCGCGAGCGCTAATCCGCCATCCGTGAAACAGGCAGGTCACCGCGCAATCGTCGACTCGGCCCAGAGCTAGCGAGGCTCCCCTGTGGGGACAGGCTTCGTCCAAAAAGCCGACCTGCCCATCACCTCCCCTGAAGGCCACGAAGTTGCGGCCGAACAGTTTTACCCGAACGGGCGCCTCACCCTTGCGAACGCGCACCGAGAGGATGGCGGGCAACCAGTAATGCTGCCGAAGCATGCGTCCCATCGGCGCGTCGCCGATGACGCGGCACAACAAATCGTTTTCTTCCCTGGAGACCATGACGCGTTCCCTTCGATTGACATGGGCGAGTTTTGCATATTATCTTCCGAGGAAGATATATTGTCAATGCGTCTGCGCTGGGTGGTGACGATGGCAAACGCTAGCTTGAAGAATTGTGTCGCGCTGGTGACGGGCGGAAGCCGCGGCGTCGGAAAGGGAGTTGCCATCGGCCTCGCCGAGGCCGGAGCGACCGTCATTGTCACGGCAAGGACACGTGCCGGCGGCGATTCTGAGTGGCCCGGATCGCTCGACGAAACCGTCAAGGCCATCGACGCGGCCGGCGGAACCGGCGCAGGCCTCTTGTGCGACCACTCGGACGACAATTCGGTGCAGACCGTCTTCGAACGGATACAGCGTGAATATGGCCGCCTCGATGTCCTCGTGAACAATGTCTTTGCGGCGCCGAGTGTCATGCCGGTCAATGTGCCGTTCTGGCAGACACCGATGTCGCTCTGGGACACGATGCAGCGCGTCGGCCTCCGCTCGCATCTGGTGGCAAGCCGGCTGGCGGTGCCGCTCATGCTGCCGCAGGGACGGGGTTTGATCGTCAACACGTCTTCAGGCGGCGGGATCCGTTACACATTCAATGTCGCCTTCGGCGTGCAAAAGGCGGGTGTCGACAGGATGGCCCGCGACATGGCGCACGAACTGCGGCGATACGGCATCGCCGCCGTTTCGATCTGGCCTGGATACATCAAGAGCGAAAAACTCGCGGCGCAGCCCGATCGCGTGCCGCCGGCGCTTGCAAAGCTGATCGCCGAGCGCGGCGAAACGCCCCAGTTCGCCGGACGAGCCGTTGCTGCCCTGGCCGCCGATCCGGCCGTCATGGAGAAGACGGGCGAGATCCTGCTGGCCTCTGAACTGGCGCTTGAATACGGGTTCACCGATATCGATGGGAAAATCCCACCTCCGCCCAGCCGCGATCCTGCGCCGCTTTCGGTCTTCACCCCAATCACATCCAACTAGCGGAAACCGCGAGCAACAGGAGGTATCGATGATCGTTGCATTGGGAGGAAATCCGGTTTCGAACCGAGACTGGCATCAGCTGACGCTGGCCGTCGCCTCGGGACTCTTGTGCGCGCTGGCGATTGCAAAGACATTGCCGCTGACAGTCAACGCGGCCCTGGCTGTTGCCGATACGCTTTGCTCCGTCAGCAATGCCGCAGGATCGCCGCTCGACAAGGTCGAATTGATTTCATCCCATGCCCTGCCGAACGTACCGGGCAAGCGCGTGACCATCGTGCGCGTCACCTACGGGCCCGGCGGCTTTACCCGGCCTCATCGCCACGCCGGCTCGGTGACTGCCTATATCACCAAGGGCGAGGTCCGTTCGCAGCTTGCCGGCGATCCTCTCGAAACCTTCACCGTCGGGCAATCCTTCTTCGAGCCGCCGGGCGCAACCCACGTTGTCTCGGCCAACGCGAGCAACACGGAGCCTGCGGAGCTGATCGCCGTGTTTGTCGCTGATGAGGGGGCACAGCTAACGACGTATATCGACTGATCGGACGGCTGCAAAAGCGTGCCAGTAATGGCGATCGATATCGAGCAGGCTCAACGATTGCCGAAATGCCTGCGGTCACGTAGGCGCGAAGCGTCATCACCTCATGCGCGCAAGTCGGCTAACGGAGTGGAGTGCGCTGCAGGGTCGATCGTAATCCATTATGTCCTGTGTGGTCTGCTTCTGAGTTCCTCGGTAGCGCGCCGGAGGATCTCGTGGATCCATTCATGTGAAGGTTCGTGCTCCACGCGCTCGTGCCAGATCGATCGCACCTCCACCGATGTGGTGGCATAAGGTAGCTCGTAGGTAGCGATCTCGTATGTTTGCTCGAGTGCTCTAGCCAAGGGACGGGGAACGATTGCCGCCAGGTAGGAATCCCTTAGCAACGCTGGTAAGGCAAGAAAGTGTGGCAACGAAACGGCAATTCGCGGTGGACAATCGCTCTCAATGAAAGCGCGCTCCAGCGCCGCTCGGTCATACATCTCCGACCGCCGTGCAAGGCCGCGCTCGGAAATGAACCCGTCGATTGCTCCCTCCTGCTCGCCTCCAAAGGAGACGACGACCAATGGCAACTGCGCGAACTTTGCCTTATCGAGCCTGCCAAGCTTGCGCTTGCCTCCCACGATCAATACGTCGTCGTATTCGAACAACAGGGCACTTCGAAAGCGGCTGGGAGGAGTTGAGAAGACGCCTATTGCGACATCGATGCGTCCGAGGTCGATCTGTTCGGCCAAATCAATTCTTGTGACCGGCTTGATGGCGAGGTCGATCAAGGGCGCCTCCCGGCCGAGTATCGTCAGCAAGTGAGAGGCAAGCACCATTGTAGTGAAATCGTTCGCCGCCAACGTAAACTGTTTCGTCGACGCCGCCGGGTCAAAGATCGGCTGTTCAACTGCGGCCTCGAGCGAGCGTAGTGCTTCCCGAACCTGCGGCGCCATCGATAGCGCGCGTGCCGTCGGTTGCATGCCGGACGCCGTGCGCACGAACAGATCATCCTCCAGCATGTCGCGCAACCGCGCGAGCGAGTGACTGACAGCTGACTGGCTTAGCGCAACCTTGTGGCTTGCCCGAAGGACGCTCCTTTCCTCCATAACGGCATCGAAAACCTTGAGAAGATTCAGGTCCAGGGTTTTGAATGAGACCGCCACGATCATGATCCCGTCAGAGGCGGGCTCGGAGACGCCGCCCGGCTCCAGTTAAGTCCAACAGCATTGCCGAGGCAATCTCGTCTTCGACGCGGGATGATGCCGGTAACATGCGCACACCGCAATGATGCGCGTTTCGATGCCGCGCACAGCGATGGAACGGTGTGGTTGCAATGTGAATGCGGCTCAGGGGAAATCTGCAAGACTTTCACTTCCGCCGAGACACCGCCCTGTCATTATCACGCCGTGGTATTCGGAGGAAGCGGGCTATGAAACTCTACGCTGGACGGACCGGACGTATCGGAAGGAAAAAAGCAGGGCTGGTCCTGGCATCTGCGCTGTTCGTGACCTGCGCGGCGGCGCAGGAGAGCCCCATCAAGCTTGGAATTCTGACCGATATGTCCTCGCTTTACGCGGATAATGGCGGGCAAGGCTCTGTGATCGCCGCGCAAATGGCTGTCGACGACTTCAAGGGCAAGGTGCTGGGGCGTCAGATCCAGGTCGTTTACGGGGACCATCAGAACAAGGCCGATATCGGTGCGACTCTCACGAGGCGGTGGCTCGAAAACGAAAACGTCGAGGTGATTCTCGATGTGCCCAATTCCGCCGTGGCGTTGGCCGTGCAGGGCATTACCCGCGAGAAAAAGAAGATATTTCTCGCGACAGGTGCGGCGACGTCTCGGCTGACCGGTGACGAATGCTCGCCGACCGGCGTTCACTGGACCTACGATACGTATGCGTTGTCGCAAGGCACGACCAGGGCGATCTCACGGCTTGGCGAAAAGACCTGGTACTTCCTTTCGGCTGATTACTCGCTGGGAGCGCAACTCGAGGCGGACAGCCGCAAGGTTATCGATGCAACCGACGGCCGAGTCGTCGGCGCTGTAAAGCACCCGATAAATACGCCTGACTTTTCTTCCTTCCTGTTGCAGGCTCAATCGTCGAAAGCGAACGTAATCGCGCTCGCGAACGCGGGCGGCGACTTTGTTAATGCGGTAAAGCAGGCTGGCGAATTCGGGATCACGCGGTACCAGAAGCTCGCCGGGTTAATTGTTTTTATTGCCGACATTCACAGCCTCGGACTTCAAAGCGCGCAAGGCCTGCTTCTCAGTTCGGCATTCTACTGGGACCTAAACGAAGAAACGCGGACCTGGACGAAGCGCTTCGTCGAGAAGACCCAGAAGGTTCCGACCATGATTCACGCAGGCACCTATGGCGCTGTCATGCACTACCTCAAGGCGGTCGAAGCCGCCGGAGTTCTGGACGGTCCGACCGTCGCGGCAAAGATGCGCGCCACGCCCGTGAACGACTTCATGACCAAGAACGCGAAGATAAGGGACGACGGTCGCCTGGTGAGGGACATGTATCTGTTCAGCGTCAAAGCTCCAGGGGAATCCAAATACAAGTTCGACTATTACAAGCTGCTCGCGACAATTCCAGGCGAGGAGGCATTCAGGCCAATGGAGGAAGGGGGATGTCCGCTCCTGAGGAAACAGTAGTAGTTGCCGGTCCCGTCGATGGCTCTTCAAGGAAATCGATCGATAGCCTCATCGCGGGCAGATATGCCTGCCGCGAGTTCTCCGATCGGCCGGTGCAGCGCCGCACCATCGAGGAGATCCTTCGCACTGCGCGGTTTGCGCCGAGCGGTGCCAACATCCAGCCATGGTGCGTGTATGCGCTCGCGGGCGCTTCGAAGCAGAGAGTGTCAGCGGCCCTGCTGGAGGCTCACAGGAACGCTCGGGACGAGCATGTTTCTGAATACAAATACTATGCCACCGAACTGCCGCCGCCCTATCTGAATCGCCGCCAGGAATTTGGCCGTCTGTTCTACGGTTCGCTCGGCGTAGCCCAAACCGATGGTGAAGCCCGCGCCAACCAGACGGCCAAGAATTACATATTCTTTGGCGCGCCGGTCGGATTGATCATCACGATCGATCGGCGCCTGGAGACGGGAAGCTGGCTTGACCTCGGAATGTTCGTTCAGAACGTGATGCTGGCCGCCGCGGGACGCGGCCTGCAGTCCTGCCCACAGGAAACATTCGCAAAGTATCACAGGATACTGCGCCCGCTGCTGTCGATTCCAGACGAGCAGATGGTGGTGTGTGGAATCTCGATCGGCTGTGCAAGGCAGACGACAAGCGCAAGGTTGATGCCGAGGGCGGACATCGGCGAGTTCGCTTCGTTTGCAGGGTTTGATGAATAAAGCAGCAGACGTGGCAAGGAAGGAGACGATTATGGGAAGCCGAGAAGAACTCATTCAATGCAGCATTCCGTTCCTTCGGGAAGTAAAGGATATGACGCCTGGCGCGAAGATGGAGCGATGGCTCAACGAGAAATACGGCGCCGAGAGCCAACTGTATCAGGATCTCGCTCGCCTGATAAAAATCGGGGTTGAGGAAGGCTGGGCGGCGAATCAGGAGGTGGAGGGGCCCAACTATCGGCGCAGTCGGATCCACGAACCGTCGCCCGAAACGTTCCACTTCAGTATCACGGCCGTCTACATGAACAGCAGCGATCCGCGTCGCTTCAAGGACGAGGACGAAAACGACGTATTGCGGGGACAGTATCACGGCCATCCCTATGGTGAGCTGAACCTAGTCGTTCCGCTGGACAAGGGCGCCCAGCTGAAGGGGTTGCAGGGATGGCATGGGCCGGGCTGGACAGCACCCGATCCCGGTAGCCGGCACTATCCCGAAGTCAAGGGCGGTTCTGTTATCGCGCTGTTCTACCTCCCGGCCGGCCGTATCTCGTACGACTTCCAAGCTCCGTCCTGATGACCAACCAGCGGTCGCTCGCGATCTGGCAAAGACGTCCCGTCGATTGTCTCCATTTTTGCCAGTCGACCATCATAAGAAATCGAACGGATTGGTTCCCTCGATTCTGTATGAGGAAGTCAGCAATCATGTTTCCGCCGCGTCTGGTAAAACTGGAAGAAGTCACCAACAGACTCCGCGACACGCAAAAGCGCGTCGAAGTTCTTTGGCAGGAGCCGGAGTCGCTCGCTTTCGTAGCGCGAGGGCGCGAGTACAGGAGCGAGTTTCACGTCAACGATAGCGACGAGTTCACGTACATGATCAAGAATACGATGAACCTTCACTACAGAACACCGGAGGGCAGGGAAGAGATCATCGTGATCCCCGAGGGCTCGGTCAATTTCATGCCGGCAGGGACGCCGCACTCGCCGCGTTTTCCGCTGGACGCCTTTGCCCTGATCGTGGAGCGTGGCCGCCGTCAGAACGAGATCGACAAGTTTCAGTGGTTCTGCCCGAAATGCGATGGTCTCCTTCACGAAGAACAGTTCGTCGTTGCCGACTATCGCGCCGATCCGGTCTCGCAAGCGTACCGAAATTTCTTCGAAAGCGAGAAGGCGCGCACATGCAATGCATGCGGCAATGTGATGCCGAAGCCCTGATCGCCGGGCAGCCGATCAAGCCGAGGCTTCGTCGGCTGCACGCCATCGACTAATCGAACATTGCCACGCAGTCGATTTCCACGTTCACGCCATCGCGGTGCGGAGTCCCGCCCACGCATGTCCGCGTGACCTTTTCTTCGCCGATCTCCTGACGGAATACCTCGTTGAACTGCTTGAAATCCCTGACGTCGCGAAGAACGACTCGCATGTTGACGACGTTGGAGAAGTCAGCGCCTGCCGCAGCAACGCTGCGTGGTTTGCCAGCGTGCGCCGCGTCTGAGCTTCGAGGCCGCCTTCGACAATCTGCTTGGTGTCGGGATCGAGAGGGCCCTGTCCGGAGACGAACAGCATGTTGCCAAACCGAATGCCTGAACGATCGGCGACGGAGTGGAGCGGTCGGTGAAGCCGGTCACCGGCGCGCTGCTGGATGTTATGACGGTCTTCGGCATCGCAAGTCTCACAGGGTTTGAACTTCGCATGCGTTATAGGCTCATTGCCTACAATCATTGCAAATTGCGCAAATGCAAGAAGCAGGCAAGCGGTGAGGTTCGCGCGAGCGCTCGTTTTTGCGACGGCGTTCGACGTATCCGTTCAAGTCGTCACTGCGAAAACTTCGAAGGCTTTCGTTTGTTTGTTTCATCACGCCACGCGAGCAAACCACGCACACGGCAATCTCTCATTTTGATCCTTGAGAGCCGCGGCCAACGCCGCCTTTGACATTCGAATTTTGAATGCATACAGATCGCCCGCTTTCTGAAGGCACTCAAGCGCGGCAACGAGTGGTTCAATGCGCATATCGGAAAGGATTAACTGTTCAGCCTGGTGGCCGAGTTCACCAAACTCCCCGAACCATGAACGAGAAGGGCTGGATAAGCCGATCCAGCACAATGGATGATGCGATGCAAGAAATTCAGTGAGCTAGACGACGGGCTATGCGTTCATGCATCGGGAGTACGTTCGACGCTGGCGGAGCTGAAACGTCGCAGCTAGGTTGAACGATTGCTTGCCAAGGCGCTGGACCATCCATTTTTCGGCATCCGGCAAACCGCATTGACTCCTCGCCACCCAGTGGAGAGCGAGGGCGAGGCCCCAGCAAAATCGGCGGGGCTCTCTCCGGCTCCTGTTCGCAGTGTTGTCTGTTCCGCCTTTGTCGGGGTGATCGTCGAAACCGCTCGGGGAGCTATTCCAAAGCCGCGCAATTCGCCGACGACGGACAGCGCGAGTCGTGTTTGCGCATCTTCTGGACAACATCCTCACCTCTGCAGCCGTAAGCGCTTTTGCCGACGGGACAAGGACTTGGATTCGACAGGCTAGAGCCGGCGAACTTTCGTGAAATCGGCCACTTTCGTCCGATACTTAGCATCCTGAACTTCAGCCGATCTTCTTAAGAGTGTGGGGAAGGGTGGCACCGCGTCCCCGCTGCCAGTGGGGCTGCGATCTTCAATGACAAGCTACGATTTGGCGTCGGTTACGCGGTCAACTGCTGTCATTCGCCTCCGGCATCCTCGTTACGTCCGATTGTCATCTGCGGCAAGCACAACATCGCTTCCGGCTATCTCGCAGCCCGCGCAAAACGCTTGCGATATTCGGCAGGGGTCACCCCAATGTGGCGTGCAAAAGCACGTCTCAGCGTGTCGGCGTCAGCAAAGCCGCATTGCGTCGCTACCTGTTTTGGCGCGTCATGACCAAGCTCAAGCAAGTGTCTCGCGGCGTTGACGCGCACTTCTTCGACCCAAGTCGCGGGCGTAATTCCAACTTCGCTGCGAAACAGCCGAGCAAAATGTCGGGCGCTCAGCCCCATACGCCTCGCTAAGCTGACGACGCTGTGATCCAGTGCCGGATTAGCGGCGATCCAGCGCTGTAGTTCCTGCAGTGCCGAGCGACCAGCCGGAACAGCTTCGCCCTTACGGCTGAATTGCATCTGGCCGCCAGGCCGCTTGAAGAACATCACGAGTTGGCTGGCCACTCGCATGGCGAGCTCGCGTCCGAGATCCTCCTCCACAAGGCTGAGCGCTAGATCGAGGCCCGCGGTGACGCCAGCCGCAGTTCTAAGGCGGCCGTCGGCGACGTGAATCGCGTCATGATCTACGGTGACGGAGGGGAATTTCTCGGCCAGCACGTCCGCCACCGCCCAATGCGTAGTGACCCGCCGGCCGTCGAGCAGGCCGGCGGCCGCGAGGTAAAACGCGCCGCTGCACACTGAGCCGAAGCGTCGTGCCGCGGGTGCCCGGCGACGAAGCCACTCGATGACAATGCCGTCAGCCGGAACCTCGGCCGCGTTCGGGCATCCCGCGACGAGGAGCGTGTCGATAGTCTCGTTGAAGTCGCGATCAATGATCCTGTCGGGCATCAGCTGTACACCCGACGAGCTGCGGATAGGGCCCGGTAGTCCTGCCGCCACGATCAGCCGGTAAGCCGGACGACCGGCCTGAGAGTTTGCCTCCGCGAAAACGTCCAGCGGCCCGGCGACGTCCAGGAGTTGCACGCCGGGGAGGGCTACGATCACAACGGTCTTTGCTTTCACCTTCATGTCCGCCTCAGCCCGGTTTTGTCCGTTTTTGACGTGTTACGTCGATTGTTGACATCATAGCTGCGGTTTTATCGTGCGGACAAGTGAGAGGTGCAGGAGAAGGCAATGACACTTGTCGACCATGATGCCGCCATTCCGGATAGCAAGTTGGCGCGCGCTATCACCGAGTATGTCCGTGATACCGAGACCGAATTGCTCTTTAACCATTCCAGCCGCGTCTATCATTTCGGCGCGTTGGCGGGAGTTCATCGCGGACTCAAGTTCGATCGCGAGCTGCTTTACGCCGGTGCGATGTTTCACGACATCGGCCTGATGCCCGGCCACAGCAGCAAAGACGAGCGGTTCGAAGTTGATGGTGCCCATGCCGCGCGCAATTTCCTGCGCAGTCACGGCGTCCCCGAGGAGGATGCCTACACGGTCTGGACTGCAATCGCGCTTCACACCACGCCGGGCGTGCCGCAGCATATGCACCCGGTCGTCGCCCTAGTCACCGCAGGCGTCGAAATGGACGTACTCGGGCTTACGTACCAAGAATATTCCGAGCAGGAACGCGAAGCCGTCGTGAAAGCCTTCCCGCGCACGCCGCACTTCAAGGAAGACATCATCCAGACGTTCTATGACGGCATCAAGCATAAGCCTGAGACGACCTTCGGCAACGTCAAAGCCGATGTGATCGCCGACAAGGAGCCACACTTTCAACGCGGCAACTTCTGCAGCGTGATCCGCTGCTCGCACTGGCACGGCTAAGCACGCCTTACCCCCTTTGCTCCGAGCCCCTCAACAAGGAATTCTTTCATGACAAACAAGCCGCCACATCTGACCCATGCCACTGGCGCTCCGGTCAGCGACAATCTCAACATCCTGACGGCGGGCCCGCGCGGACCAGCCCTCCTGCAGGACATCTGGTTGATCGAAAAGCTTGCCCATTTTGACCGCGAAGTGATCCCGGAGCGGCGCATGCACGCCAAGGGCTCCGGCGCGTTCGGCGCCTTCACGGTAACCCACGATATCAGCCGCTGCACCAAGGCGAAGATCTTCTCACAAATTGGCAAGCAAACGCCGATGTTTGCGCGGTTCTCGACCGTGGCCGGCGAGCGTGGTGCGGCCGACGCCGAGCGCGACATTCGCGGTTTCGCTCTCAAATTCTACACCGAGGAAGGCAACTGGGATTTGGTCGGCAATAACACTCCCGTGTTCTTCTTCCGGGACCCGCTGCGATTTCCCGACCTCAATCACGCAATCAAGCGCGATCCGCGCACCGGTATGCGCAGCGCCGACAACAACTGGGATTTCTGGACTTTGCTGCCGGAAGCCCTGCATCAGGTCACCATCGTGATGAGCGAGCGCGGGATTCCGCGCAGCTACCGCCACATGCATGGCTTCGGAAGTCACACCTATAGCTTCATCAACGCTGCGAGTGAGCGGACGTGGGTAAAGTTCCACTTTCGCACCGAGCAGGGCATCCAGATTTTGACAGACGCCGAAGCGGAAGCGCTGGTTGGCAAGGATCGCGAGAGCAATCAGCGCGATCTGTTTGAGAGTATCGAGCGTGGAGATTTTCCGCGCTGGACGCTGTTCGTCCAAGTCATGACGGACGAAGACGCCAAGGCCTTCCGCTTCAATCCCTTTGACTTGACGAAAATCTGGCCGAAGGCGGAGTTCCCGCTGATCGAGGTTGGTTATTTCGAGCTGAACCGCAATCCGGAGAACGTATTCGCCGAAGTCGAGCAGGCCGCGTTCTCGCCCGCTAACGTCGTGCCGGGCATCAGCTTCTCGCCCGACAAGATGCTCCAAGCGCGCCTGTTTTCCTACGGAGACGCCCAGCGCTACCGGCTTGGGGTCAACTTCAACCACATCCCGGTCAACGCGCCGAAATGCCCGTTTCACAGCTATCATCGCGATGGGGCGATGCGGACGGACGGCAATCTCGGCCGGACCCCGACGTATTACCCAAACAGCCACGGCGAGTGGACCGATCAGCCCGACATCAACGAGCCGCCGCTCGAACTCGACGGGGCGGCCGCGCACTGGGATCATCGCGTTGATGACGACCATTATCAGCAGCCGGGCGATTTGTTCCGCAAGATGAATTCGGCCCAGCGCCAGGCGTTATTCGACAACACGGCGCGTGCCCTCGGCGGCACCGGGATCCATATCCAGGAACGGCACATCGTCAACTGCACCAAAGCCGACCCTGCTTACGGCGCTGGCGTTCGCGGAGCGCTCTCGCGTCTCGCTGCCGCGCGGCCCGCGAAGAACAGCATTGCGGCAGAATGACAGGACCTGACCTGTGCGTTGCAATCACAACACCCTGCGCCGGGATGGCCGGCGCAGGAAATAGCTTGCATTGATGCGCGAGCTGCAGCTCGACGACACCGCCATCCCATGCCTTGTCGTTCTCGACGTCGGTCCTGATCTGCTTTTGGTTGGCGCACGCGCCATCGTTCTTGCGGCAATCCGCTCAATTCTTTCGTTCGGAATAGCGGAAGTTCGTCGAAAGCGTTTGTTCTCCAGATACCAACAAAAATGCCAACAAAGCGGACGGCTGCGGTGAATTTTTACGTGTGTTTTCAATGCACCGGGAAAATTTTCCTGAAAATCCGGAATCAGGCCGATCTCGTAAGCTATTGTTATTATTGATGTTTTTCCGCGTGGGCCCCGGGCCGATAACCGCCTAAGATGTCAATTACCGATGCAGGTCTCCAAACAGGGCTGTTTGATCCGGCATTTTCGTTGGTGCTCATCATTTGGCGCCTGAAACAGACAATTTGTCGCGTAGCATCGCTGGGTGGCGTTTTACGATCGTTGCTCGATCCGCTGCCGCTAGCGTCGAGAGCTTGGCCTCGCCGGCGAGGGTTCGACGACGTACGGCCGCGGGGCCGGAATCCGCAATCCTTGCGGCGCTACCGACGGCCGTCGTCCGCCGCTGCCCGGCCGATCCATTCTCACAACGCCCGAATGCCTTTCTTGATGCTGTCCGCGATCTGACCAATCTGATCTTCATTGATGATAAGAGGAGGCGACAGGATCAACGTATCCCCAAGCGCGCGGACAAATACGCCGTTCTCGAGACAATGGTTCGCCACGGCGCGCGCCCGTTGTCCGGGAGCATTCGGCGCGGGTTCGATCTCGACAGCCCCCAGCAGGCCGAGGTTGCGGATATCGCGGATCACGCCGCCGGCGCCCCTGATGTCGTGAATGGCGGCTTCCCATTTGCCGGCGATGCGTGCGGCTTTCTCGAAGATGCCTTCCTCCTGATAGACGTCGAGGGTGGCTAGCGCGGCGGCGCACGCAAGCGGGTGGCCGGAGTAGGTGTAGCCGTGAGCGAGCTCGACAGTCGTCTCAGGTCCTTGCGACATGGCGTCATGCACCTGGTGATGGACCAGCACGCCACCCATGGGAACGGCGCCGTTGCTCATCCCCTTGGCGCAGGTGATGAGGTCCGGCGTGACGCCCAAAGCCTGGGCAGCAAAAGGCGCTCCCAGTCTTCCGAAGCCGGTGACAACCTCGTCGAAGATCAAGAGGATGCCGTGCTTGCTGGTGATCTCGCGCAGTCGCTTGAGATAGCCTTTGGGTGGCGGCAGCACCCCGCCGGCTCCGGCGACGGGCTCGACGATCACGGCTGCGACCGTCGAGGGGTCCATCGCAGTCAAAATGCCTTCCAGAGCGTCCGCAAAGTCGACGCCGTGTTCGGGCTCTCCCTTGCTGAACGCATTGCGGGTGAGATCATGCGTATGAGGAAGGTGCGAGACGCCCGGGAGCATGACGCCGAACTGCGCCCGTTGCCACCCGATGCCCGAGACCGAGAGCCCCCCGAACCCCATTCCATGGTAACTGCGCTGGCGTCCGATCAGGCGCTGGCGATGACCTTCACCGCGCGAGCGGTGATAGGCCAGCGCGATCTTCAGGGCAGTATCGACCGCTTCGGAGCCTGATCCGGCAAGGAAGATATGGTCAAATCCCTTCGGCGCGATCTCCATCACGCGATTGGTGTAGTGAAAAGCCAAGGGGTGGCCGAGCGAGAAGCTCGATGCATAATCGAGCTTGCCCGCCTGGTGACGAATGGCCTCGATGATCTTGGGATGGCAATGCCCGGCATTGACACACCAAAGGCCGGCAATGGCATCCAGCACAGACCGGCCGTCAGGAGTCCTGTAGTGCATCCCCTTGGCCTCGACAAAGAACTCGGGCGCTGACTTGAAGCGCCGGTTCGGAGTCATTGGCATCCAGTAGGCTTCAAGGCTGTTCGGAGGAATGTCGAGGTTCGCTCGGGACATTTACGTTACTCCAGTATTGTTGCTGTCGAGGGGCGATGCGGCGCGTTAGCGGGCCAAGGCCTGTTCGACCGACTTGAGGTCGAGGTCCTTGTTGATATCGCCGATCATGTCGTTCGTTGCGATTTCCTTTGCATCCATAGGCTGCTTGAGGATCTTCGCCCGCACCAGCCAGTCGACGTAGCTCTGGTAGATCTTGAGGTTGCTCTCACCCCACTTTTCGCCGGGCGCATCGAGCGTCCACTTCTCGGAGACTGTCTGAAGCAGCGTCGTTGTCCGGTCGAGCGCAGCTTCCGGAGCAAGGCCGGTCGGGACAACCTGCGGATAGACCTCCTGGAAGATAGCGGCGGCCTGACGCGTGTTCTTCAGGGTATAGACGACGCCCATGGTGTAGGCGCGCGCCAGGCGCACCAGCAGATCCCGCTTGCTCTTGATCGAGTCGGAACTCGCGACCAAGCTGTTCGCGGGAAAGGATTCGATCAAAGGATCCTTCAGCATGCGCATGGGGACGCCGGCGAGGCCCATCAGTGTGTATTGCGTGTCCCACTGGCTGACCGCATCGATCTCCTTGCGTTGCAGCAGGACGACGCTTTGCGCCGGCTGGCCTGACACGACGATGCGGATGTCGCGATCAGCATCGAGACCGGCATCGGAGGCTCCCGATCGGGCCAGCACCACGCCTGCCGAAGCCATGGAGGTTACCCCGATCTTCTTGTCTTTCAGATCCGCATATTTCTGGATGAGGCTGTCCACCGGCACTGCGACACCGAAAATGTTGCGCCGGTAAGCGGTGTAGAACACCTGCGTTTTCACGCCAGTCTGCTGCAGGATGGCAACGGGCTCTACGGTGGCGACCGCGGCCAGCACCTCGCCGGTTGCGACGTTGCGGACGCAGTCCGAAGATCCCGGAAAATTCACCAGTTCGACTTCGATGCCCTCCTGTTTGAACCAGCCAAACTTGGTGGCGACCGCGATCGGAGCGACCCCATGCGTGATCACGCTCGTGCACCAGCCCAGGCGCACTTTATCCAGAGCGTGCGCGGGCGAGATAGTGCCTGCAACGGCGATCACCGAGCAAAGGGCGAGACCGGCACTTAGACGGGTATAACGCATCTTACTCTCCAGTTCTGTTGCACGTCGGTTGAGGCGACATCCAGTCAAATCCACTTGTGTCTTGAGCAGAATGCGCCGATGAACGCTGCGGCGGCATTCTCGGAGGCTTCAAGCGAGTAACCGCCTTCCTGCACGATGAGCGTTGGAAGCTGCAGGTCGGCCAGCAATTCGCCGGTTCGTGCAAAGGCGTCCGTTGAGACGTCGAGCAGCGATAGGGGGTCGTCGCGGTGGGCGTCCCAGCCGGCCGACACCACGAGCACCTCGGTCTCGTGCGAACGCACGGCTTTGACGAGGGTTCGGCAGGCTTCGAGAAAGGCTTCGTCGCCGCTGCCGGGAGCAAGCGGCACGTTGATGTTCGCGCCGAACCCTTCTCCTTCGCCGCGCTCGTCGGCGTAGCCCGAGAAGTAGGGATAGTAGGTCGTCGGGTCGGTGTGCACGGATGCGAACAGCACGTCCTTGCGATCGTAGAAGATCGCCTGCGTGCCGTCGCCGTGATGGGTGTCGAAATCGAGGATAGCCACTTTGCCTGCCCGTTTGGCGATGAGATCGGCGGCAATGGCGGCGTTGTTGAGGAAGCAGAAACCGGAGGCGCGGTCCGCGAACGCATGATGTCCCGGCGGGCGGCAAAGCGCGAATGCAGAGGGGCGACCGTCGATAACGGCGTGAGCCGCAGACAGTGCCGCCTGCGCCGATTCGTAGACCGCGCTCCAGGTACCGGCGCCGATCGCGCAATTGAGATCGCCGATGTACCAGCCCGCCTGGGCGTTGACCACGCTGCAAGGTGGTTTGGTTGAGGAGCCCAGGGCCGATCCTCGTCCACGGTACGGATGCGTGTTCGGAAGGACTTCCGGTCCGGCCTTCGGGTTGGCGGCCCAGCGCTCGTAGCTTGAGGCAAGAAAGTCGACATAGTCGGCGCTGTGCACGGCATCAATCGCATCGCGGCCATGGTCGGCAGGCGCCGTTTCCGTCAGGCCGGCCTCTTTCAGCCGGCGGGCCAGCACCTCCATCCGATCTGGATTCTCTACGGGCGGAGTGAGCTTGCCGAGCAGCATGATCTGCTGAGGACGGTGCTCGAGTTGACGTTTTGAGTAATAGACGTCCATGGCAGGTTCACTTCTGCTGCGCGGGGAGAGCGCTGTCGGCCTGGGGCGCCGTCGGCTCAGCGATGCTCGTGTCGGCGGCAGCTCCGGAGTCGACCCGGCCGAGACGTTCCCAGAACAGCACCCGGTGGCGGATCATGACCAAGGCATGATTGAGTACAAGCCCGACGACCGCCAGCACGATCAGGATGGAAAACGATCCCGCGACGTCCATCATGAAGTTCATGCTTTGCATCAGCATGCCGAGCCCGGCGTCCGCACCGAGAAACTCGGTGACGACGGTGCCGATCAGCGACAGCGCCATCGAGATTTCGAGACCCGCCATGATGAAAGGCAGCGCGCTCGGAAAGCGCAGCATCGTGAATACCTGTCGCTCGCTGCCGCCGAGCGAGAGGATGAGGTCGATGCGGTCCTTGTCGGCGGAGGTCAGTCCGGAAATCGTGTTGATCATCATCGGAAAGAAAGCCACCAGCGCCGCCGTCACGATCTTGGAGGTCACGCCGAGGCCGAACCAGAGCACAAAGAGCGGCGCGAGCGCGACCTTCGGCATCGACTGAAACATGATGATGTACGGGTAGATGAAGTAGGCGAAGCGCCGGTTGAGCGCGACGGCCACGCCAAGCGCGAGACCAAGAGATCCGCCAAGCGCAAATCCGGCGAGGACTTCGAATAGCGTCACCGCTCCATGATAGAGGTAGAGCCCGCTCGTCAGACCGCGCCATAGCCCTATGGCCACGGCGGATGCAGACGGCAGGATGAATGCGGGAATCTTGAAAAGAACGGGGCTCGCCTGCCAGATGGCGAGGACGAGGCACAGCAGCAGGATGCTCAAAATCCGGTTCTTCGGGGTGTCGAGCGAGGAGAGATCGGGCATCAGTCCATAACTCCAGCTGTACCGAAATGGGCGCGGATGCGGCGGACGTACTCGCCAAACGGAGGCGTCGTCATCATGTCGAGCGTCCGCTCGCGCGGCAGGTCGATGTCGAGCACCTCTGCGATGCGGCCCGGCCGGGGCGTCATCACAACGACCCTGTCGGCAAGAAATACGGCCTCGGAGATCGAATGGGTGATGAACAGGATGGTCTTGCTCTGGGCCATCCAGAGGCGCTGCAATTCGACGTTCATGTGCTCGCGCGTCATGGCGTCGAGCGCCCCGAAGGGCTCGTCCATGAGCAGCATCGCCGGATCGTGCACCAGGGCGCGGACGATGCCGACCCGCTGCTGCATGCCGCCGGAGAGCTCGGCGGGATAGCGCTGTTCGAACTCACTCAATCCAACGAGGTTGATGAGGTCGCGCGCCCGCGACAGATACTTCTTGCGATCAAGCTTCTGGACGTCGATCGGGATCAGCACGTTGTCGAGAACGGTGCGCCAGGGAAACAGCACAGGCGACTGGAACACGACGCCGATGTCGTGCCGCGGCCCCTCCAGCTTCCGGTCGCCGAACCAGACCGTTCCCGAATTGGTCGGGATCAGCCCCGCGAGGATGCGGAGCAATGTGGATTTCCCGCAGCCTGACGGGCCCACGACCGCGACGAACTCCCCCAAGGCGATATCGAGGTTGATGTCCTGAAGGGCGGTCACCACCGGTCCGCGACCACCGAACAGCTTGCCGACTTCCCTGATGCGGATGAACTCGCGCGAGCTCGACGCGTCGAGCGGGCGGGGCTTCGGACTTGCCTCAGCGGCGGATGCGCCTTTCAACAGCGTCATTACTCACTTCCCTTTAACTAAAGAGCCAGAGCCATGCCGTCCTTGCGATGGTCAGACGCGCCAAGCATGATTCCGCGCTGATGATCGATCCAGATCGCTTGCGCGCCTCCAATGGGAAAGTCGGACCAGCCGACCGCGTGTCCGCGGCGGGCGAGTTCGTCGAACGCTGCTTGCGAGATTGTCTTTTCAAGCGAAAGCTTTCCGTCGAAAGCGAACGAGCGAGGCGCGTCGCTCGCTGCCTGGATGTCGAGCCCGTCGTCGAGAACGTGAGAGAGAAAGTGCGCATGGCCGGTGGCCTGGTAGTGGCCTCCCATCACCCCGAACGGCATGATCGGCTTGCCGTCGCGGAACAGCAGCCCGGGAATGATCGTGTGCAGCGGCCGCTTGTGGGGTGCGATGACGCAGGGATGCCTGGGGTCGGTCCGGAACCCGCTTCCCCGGTTGTGCAGGACAACACCTGTCGTCGGCTCGAAAATGCCGCTGCCGAACGGCGCGAACAGCGAGTTGATCAGCGACACCGCGTTGAGGTCGCGATCGACCGCGCAAACATACACGGTGTCCTTGTGCTCGGTCAGGTCCCAGTCTTCAGGCAGCGAGGCCTTGCCGGGATCGATGCGATCTCTGATCCGGGAGGTAAATGCATCAGAAAGAAACCGCGCAACAGGCATGTCGCCCTGCGTCGGGTCGCAGAAGTAGGAATCACGGGCGCGATAAGCGGCCTTGGTGGCCTCGGCAAGAAGATGGATACGATCCGCCTCGCTGTGCCGGCTGTCCCCAAGCGCCAGAGTTTCGATAACGCGCAGGATCATGAGGGCGGCCAGCCCCTGTCCGGGCGGCGGACACTCGTAGACCTGATATCCGCGATAGCTGGTCTCGACCGGCTGCACATAATCGCTGCGATGGCGGGTGAAGTCTTCCTCCTGATGCAGTCCACCAGCCTCGCGCAGTTTGGCGGTCAGGGCCTGGGCTACTTTGCCCGTGTAGAATCCGGCCGCGCCCTCGCGACTGATGCAACGGAGGGTTTCGGCGAGAGCACGGTTGCGGAAGCGGTCGCCAACCTCCGGCGCGCGACCGCCAGGGAGATACGCGGCGCGGGTCGCCGGATCGACCGAGAGCTTCTCGGTTTGCCGGCCCCAATCCCAGGCGACGCGAGGCGTCACCCGCATGCCTTCCTCGGCAAGGCGGATCGCCGGCGCAAGAATCTCTGCAAGGGGCTTCGATCCGTGGTTTCGGTTCAGCGTGCACCACGCCGAGATCGCACCGGGTATCGTCACCGCATGGGCGGAGGTTGGTGGAATTTCACGGATGTCACGATCGACGTACCATTCGGCTTTTGCCGCGCCAGGCGCACGCCCCGAACCGTCGAGCGCGATCGGTGCCGCGCCGCCCATCGAGAACAGTGCGAAGCAATCGCCGCCTATGCCGGTCATGTGCGGCTCGACAACAGCCAGTACGGCGATGGCGGCGAGGGACGCGTCGACCGCATTGCCGCCGGACCGCAGCATATCGAGGCCGGCTATGGAGGCAGCCGGATGCGACGTGCAGATCATGCCGTTCTCGCCAACCGCCATCGATCGGCCTTGTTTCGTGAAGTCACGCACCGCCTGGAGCCTCCATGGAAATTTGCCGGGCGGCGCGCGCAAGGCGCGGTCCGATCTCGTTCTCGAGTTGCGTGGCGGTGACCTCAGATGGCATTCCACCGCAATTGAAAGCCAGAACCACGCCGTCCGCCGTCACGACGGGGGCGCCGACGGCGTAGACATCTGGCTGGCGATCGCCGAGGGACACACAGAAACCGCGCTTTGCGATCGACTCGAAGGCCGCGTCGATCCGCGCGCGCACGCCGCGCCACTCGCTGCGCGGCCACTGCAGCCGGATGCGGCGCAGCAACGCCTCGCGCTCGTCTTCCGCCAAGGCGAAGAGATAGGCGCGGCCCATGGCCGAAGTCTCGATCGGCAGCCGCGAGCCCAGGTCGAATCGTGCCGGCCGCATTTGCGGATGATGCGCCGTCTCGATGGTGAGCATGACCAGTTGGTCGCGCATGCCGACGGATGCAGGCAAGCGCGAGAAGTCGGCGATTTCCTGCAGGACGGGGCGGGCGGCGATTCGGTGGGGCATGCCGGCAAGCAGCGAATGACACAATGCGACTATCCCGGCGCCGAGCTGGTAGTGCCCCGTGCGGGGAACGATCGCCAGATAGCCGAGCGCGGCGAGTGTCTGGCTCAAACGCGAGATCGTGGGCTTCGACAGCCCTGTGCGCTCGGCCAGCTCGCTATTGCTCAGCGAGTTTTCACCGGGCTTGAACGCCCGCAGCACCGACAGGCCGCGCGCCACGGCCTGTACGAGCCGCACGTCGTCGGAAGAGGCCCCCAACGTATCGGTACTGCTCTTTCGCTCGACGGCAGTGAGTCTGGCCATGAAACCCTTTCGCACATTTCAGAATTTAATTTCATCTCTCGAAATTAATTGTGTCAAGGCCGGCCTAGCAAAAACAACAGGCAAAGGTCGATGGAATATCGGGCACGATGTCGAACGCGCCGGGCCTGTTGCTCGCAGCTGCGAGATAAAATTCGAAGCAAGCCTCGCGCACGGTGCTCGCAACCTTGACTGCCAGGCGAAGCCAAAGCTGCCCGGTTTCGGTGGAACTGCTCCACCGGTCCTACTCAGTCAGGGCTTGTGAATATCTGAAGCGTTTCCACGGCATCAGCCGGCGCGGCTGTCTCATGCGGAAAGTTCTGCCCCGCGTTCAGGCTGGGCCAGAAATCCGCGACCTTGCCCCAGATGATCACCGATGTCGAAGCGGCGATGGCTCGGCAGTCCAGCACAGTCGAGCGCTTCCGTGCCGCGATCCGCGCTATTGTCGAGCTCAACGCGCGCTCGTCCAATGAGCAGCGCCTCATCCTCAACGATCTTGCGTTCCTCGCCGAACCCGAGCAGCAGGCGATCAAGACGTTGGAGCGCCAACTCGTCGACGCCGTCTCGGACCTACTGATCCGGCTCGACACCGAGGGCAAGATCGTCAACCGCTCCAAGAAGGTCTACACCATGATGCTGTTCGGCATGCTCAACTTCAGTCACACTTGGTACGACCCTAGCGGCGACATCGAGCCGCAAGAATTCGCGGACATGGTAGTCGACCTTTTTTTGTACGGCTTCGCGATGCCTGCCGAAAAAGGGGCTACTGTTCGAAAGGAACACGCTTAGTTCCGGTGTTATGAGCCGTCGAGCGGCGAGAAATGTCTGCAGGGAAGGCTACATGCTTGAGTGGCTCTACCCTATTTGAACCCACCATTCGACAGTCATGGAAAAGTCGGCTGGAATCTTACGCCGCTCATTTCCAGTTTGGGTGGCCATTCTGAAATGCGTTGAAAAACAATGAGGCGTTTCTTACCCAAACAATTCTCTAAAGCATTGAATTCATTTACAGTGACAGTGCACGAAACTCTCACTGGAGTTGAGTGCACTGTCACCGTAATCCGGCATTCGCGCCAAGCTGCTCAGCGACGGCGGCCCGACCATGTGGGCCGAGCTGATGGACGAGCTGCGCGATCTCGGTTTGAAACCGAAGCGTCGAGCCCGCCCAAGCGTCGGCTGCAGACGGCCTATGAGAAGGTGATGGCGAAGAGAGCCAAAGGCTGACGTCAGCGAGGCGCAGCCGCGATTGCCTGACGAACGCCGCGGGACAAGCAGCCTCACGGATGCGCAAAAACGGCAACTGTCCCTTCACAGGAAAGCTATTGAGCCGACGTCACCTGCAACGGTTTCCTCAGAGCCCGTTCGGGGCTCGATTCCGGATCCGCGATCGGGCGGCGGTAGGTCGCGATGCGGCGCAGCCAGCCGACCTCGAAGACACGGTTGGAGGGCAGGTTGCGAATCCGCTGCTGCAGGACGAACTGCGCCGCATCGGCGAATTCGGCGCGCACGGCCTTCGGATCGCTGGTATCACCGTTCATTTTGAGCAGCACCTGCTTGAGACCCCAACCCTGCCGCCGCCCGGTCTTCCTGTTCACGGCGGCTTCGTTCGGGTTAGTGCCCTCGCCCTTGAAATTGATGTAGTCGATCAGCGGATAAAAATTCTCCGAGGCGCGAACGACGCGCGTGAACTGGATGACGATATGTTCGCGCTCCGGGCTCTCGGGCGTCGTCTTGAGGATCTTCTCCATCGCACCTTGCGCCCGCGCCATCATGAATTGCGTCTGCTCCGCCACGGTGTCGAGCAGAAACTGCCTCAACTCATTCATCCGCGGTGAGTTGGCGTTCTTCCTGAACTCGGCCCGGCTTGTCCACGGGTTGGCCGGAATTTGCGTCTGGTCCAGCCAGGCGGGCAAACGCACGTTCTTCTTGCGCATGGATTCGAGCAGGGCCGGAAAGCTCTCCTCGAAAGGCAGCCATTTGCCGACAGGAAACCAGATGAAATGACCGATTCCTAAGGAAGCGAATTCCTCGTTCGCATTCCATGACGTGATCGCATCGCGTTTTCCGCCTGTTTCATTCAGCCAGATCTTCTGGCCGATCTTCTTCGCCAGATCGTCCGGCAAGACGAACTGTGGCACAGGTAAATCCTTGGCGTCGTGGCTCGATTTCCGGGCTTCCGGCATTTGAACGGCAGCTTCCGGCGCTGGCTTCTGCACCTCATTCTGTCGCAGGTCGGGTTTCGGCTTCTGCGTGCGGGATGCTTGCGCGGCGCCAGGCCCATCCTGCTCTTTTTCGTTATCAGCGACGCGTGTCGCGGCCGGCGCGGCTGTTTCCGCCAATGCCGTTTGCGTCGCCATGCCGGCGACGATGACACACGAGAGCAGCCATGAGCCGCAAGCAAGTGCCTTCGCGCTGTACGCCCCGGGTCTCGCCTGCCGTGCCGTTCTCCTGCCGCTACGCGCAGGCCAGCGGCCAATGAAATCACCGCCCATGTCCATGTTTCCGAAGGCTAGCTGACGGGAAGGGTCGTACGGGCGAACAACACGATGCGTATGGCGAAATCGTGGGGTCATAGTGGCGCCGCAGTGCCGGCGCCACATGGGCGACGATCCTGCGCATCGCGTTGACGCCACACCGCAGGCTCGCCTGCATCGGGCCGGTGTTTCTGATGTGATCGCTCATGCCTGGGTTTGGCGGTTGGCATCAGCGCGATCGCGCCTCCGCCTGGAGCCCGCGGCCTTCGGCGTCTTCCGCGCCGCGGAGGCCGGGCTCTTGTCCGATACGATCACGCGCGCATGCCGCGTGACATTGCCGACGCCTTGCCGCCGTCGGCGACCGACATGTTCTGCACGGTGATGGCGGGCTCGCCACGGGTGCGGTAGCGGTTCAGCGCCTCGATCTGGGCGGGAAAGGTGCGGGCGAGCCGACCGAGCGCGCGCGGCGCTATCGTGCTGGGCGAGGTCGTCGGCGTTCACGAGGTGATGGGCGCGTCGCGTCCCATCACATGAACTGACACCAGCATGGCCCCGACGGAATCCCGCGGGTGAATGCTCTTCACCATCGAAGCATAAAAGAGAGGATGACCTCGTCGGTGCTTTCACCGCTCACGCCGGCCCTTATCATTACCTGAGAATGCCATGCATCGCTTCGCGGTCGGCGACCCGGGCGCCTCAGCCATGAGCTGCTCGCCGAGTTCCTGAAATGACTGTCCGCCACCCGGCCCCCTGATCATCCCGCCAGAAAGCCGCCATCCACCGCGACAACGGTTCCGGTTGCGTATTGCGAGGCCGGCATGCAGAGGAAGGCGACTGCGCCTGCGATCTCTTCCGGCTGGCCCCAGCGCTTGACGGCGGTGCGGTCGGCGATGCGCTGGTAATGCGCGCGGTCGGTGCGGCCGGCGGCGTTGATCGCGGTTTCGATGTAGCCGGGGGCGACGGCATTGACGCGGATGCCTTCCTCGGCCCAGGCCAAGGCCAGTGCCTTGGTCAGCATCACGACGCCGCCCTTGCTGGGGCAATAAGCGGGGATGCGCGGCAGCGCCAGCGTCGCATTCATCAAGGCGATGTTGACGACCGCGCCCTTGCTTTTCGCCAGCAGCGGGCGGAAAGCCATGCAGGTGCGGAACGTGCCGATGAGGTTGACGTCGAGCACCTTCATGAAGGTCTCGATTTCATACTCCTTGTCGCGCGCAAGGATGCCGGCAATTACGGTGACAGTGCACGAAACCCTCAACCGCAGCTAGGTGCAATGAGAAGTGCGACCGCGCTCGATCATGGATCGAGGCGGACAGGCGCCCGGCATTTCGCGCCTAGCCGGATCCGGCAAATCCGCCCAGGGCAACCCGCCTTAAGGTCGCGTAGGCGCCGCTGCCGACGAGGATCCCCATCAGAACGAGCGCCATGCCGGCGACCAGCTCCGCGGTCAGCTGCTCTCCCAGCACGACGATCCCCAGCACCATCGCCGCGATCGGATTGAGCGTCAGATACAGGACGGTGGTCGTCGGCGGCAGCCAGCGCAGTGCCCACATGAAGAGCGAAAACTGCCCGGCGCCGGCGATCGTTCCGAGGAACACCACTGCCATCCATCCTTTGGCGCTGAGTGCGGGGAGGGCGAGGCCGCCCTGGCGGAACGCGATGGTCGGCGACAACGCGACGACTGCGAACACCATTGCCAATGCCGTCACGAAAAGCGGTCCGTGGCGCATCAAGGTCGGGCGGCTGAAGACGGAATATATCGCGGCACAAAACACACCGAGCAACATCAATCCGTCGCCGGTCAGGTAATTGGAATTGCCGCGTCCGAATGCAGCCATGCCGAACGCCACGACGATCCCGGCGAAGGCGAGCAGGACGCCGGCCACCTTGGCTGCCGTCAACGGCTCCCGCCCAAAGGCAACCGCCACGACCAGGGTCTGAATCGGAATCGTGGCGAGCCCGACCGCGCCGCGTGCCGCAGGGTTGTATTGCAGCGATGCATTGAAGGCCCAGGGAAAGAACACGAAGAAGAGAATCCCGAACAGAGCGATCTTCACATACTCCGATGCGGCAAGCGCCTCTCGCGGCCAGATCACCGGCAGGACCGGCGCGAAGCAGGCGACCGAGATGACGTAGCGGTAGAACACCAGCGAGACCGGATCGGTCTCGCCGATGACAAAGCGCGTGGCGACAACGGCGGCGCCGGCACTGAGCGCCGCCGCGGCGGCCGCAGCATGGGCGAGCACAATCCTGTTCATGATATCGCACCCTCGATCACGCCGGCCCGCCGCCATTCACTTTCAAATTGAAAGTGACAATAGGGAAGTCACTTTAAAAATGCAATCCATATCGGTATGGTGCCGGGGATGCTTCTTCCGGCGAGGGGCCGGAGAGGGTCATGCCGGAGACGGAGGTGCTTGCACATGGCCAAACATGACTTCCGGTCGACCTGCTCCATCGCGCGCACATTGGAGCTGGTGGGCGACAAGTGGACCCTTCTCATCGTTCGCGACCTGATGTGGCACGGCAAGCGGACCTTTCAGGCGCTGCAGGACAGCGCGGAAGGCGTCCCGTCCAACATCCTGGCCGAACGTCTCAAGCGCCTGGCAAAATGGGGTCTGGTGCGACGCGAGGCCTACCAGCAAAGGCCGGCGCGATACGCCTATCATCTGACCGACCAGGGAAAATCCCTGGAGTCCGTCCTGCTGGAAATCATGTCATGGGGCCACGCGCACCTCGGCGGCGGCCGCTACGACCCGAAATCAGGCAAGAGCTGGAAAGCGGGGATCGGGGCGTAGCGTGTCGCGCGCGAGCGCTAACTCCACTGCGGGTGTGGTCGCCGCCGCTACCCCATTTCCGATCAGAGCCTGGAAATCGATGATCGTCTGCTGAAGCCCGCTCAAATCGCTGTTGGGAGAAGTTTGAACGCGGATCGATCGCATTCCGACTTGCTGGGCCATTAGGGTTCGCGCCGCCCGCCAAGCGCGAGCGCGCCTGGCGGATATTGGCGGACGATCTCGACAAGCAGCATTTTGGCAGGATTGCCCGCACCGAACCGCTGTCGGCACTGCCACAGCTTGCTGCGGACATCGTGGTTGGCAAGATCAAGGGACGCATCGTGATCGACGTGAGGGGGTAGTTGACCCGGCGAACGCCGTTGATGGCGGTGGCGGCCACAGGCCTATCGGGAATAGCCAAGGGCTGCGCCGATGGATCGGGCTGCCTCCATCACGTGAACCGAATATTCCTTGATCTGCTTGCGCTTGATGCGCGTGTCGGGCCCGGACATGCCGATCGCTCCGACGAGTTCGCCGGACCGGCCAAGGATCGCGCAAGCGCAGGCCGCGATGCCCTCGCGCCACTCGCCATGCAGCACGGAGGAGTAACCCTGCGCGCGTGCCAGCTCGATGTCTTCGCGCAGTTCCTTGATCGTCGTGCGCGTCGTCTCAGTGTAGCGCCTGAGATGCGGCCGGAATCGTTCCAGATAGTCGTCCGGCAAATGTGCAAGCATTGCCTTTCCCGTCGCCATGGTGAAGGCGGGAGCGCGCATGCCCACGCTGGTATGGGCACGGATATGGTGAGCGCTTTCGATCTTGTCGACGTAGACGACGTCGGTGTCTTCGAGCACGGAAAGATGGATGGTTTCGCCGGTTATCTCGGCAAGTTTCGTCATCGCCGGTCGCGCGACGTTGATCAGGTCCACCCTGTGGATGACATGACTGCCGAGCGTCCAGAGCTTGGTCGTGAGCTCATAGGTGCTGTGCGGGGGTATCTGGCGCACATATCCCTGGGACTGTAGCGTCGTGAGCAGCCGATGCACATTGCTCTTGGTGAACTTCAGCTCGCCGGCAAGGTCCGTGACCCCACGAGGCTGCTCGCTCACAGCAAGCGTTTCCAATAGACGCAGTCCCTTGATAAAAGCCTTATCCATCCACCAGCCAAAATAGAATGATCTCTCACCCGATCTAGCATGGCCGGACAACCGGCCAAAGCCCGTGGACGCGGTAGCCCCGATCCTTGCCGATCGGGGCTACGCCGCCGAGCAGCCCGCCTACTGGGCCAGCAAGGCGTTGAGCTTCTCCTGCCCGTATTCCTCGTTGGTGGAATTTCCGGCCGGCGAAGCTGTGCCCCAATAGTCCGGGCTCCATTCGATCGCTTTCGAGACGTTGTCGGGGTTGTTTGCCCAGTAACGGGCGAGCTTCTTGTCGGTCGCCGCCTCGAAGACGACCGGGGAGGGAAGGGCGACCGGGAAGGTCGAGGTGAGCTGCGCGGCGCGCTTGGCTTCGAGCCGCCAGGAAAGCAGCTTCATCGCGCTGTCGTAGTTCGGCGCGCCCTTTGGGATCGAGAAGAAGTCATAGTAGACGAAGCCCTGATTGAAGGTCAGGTCGATTGGGGCGCCCTCCAGGGCGAGCTTGCTCATCGAGCCGGTGTAAGCCATGCACATGTCGGCCTCGCCGTCGAGCAGGAGTTGCGGTGGCTGTGCGGCCGTCGTCCACCATTTGGCGATGTGGGGTTTGATCTCCTTGACCTTCTTCAGCGCCCGCTCCATGTCGATCGGGTAGAGCTTGCTTTTCTCCACGCCGTCAGCCATCAGCGCCGCTTCGAACACGAAACGCGGCCAGGCGGGCATGCAGCGTCGGCCGGGGAATTTCTTCACGTCCCAGAAGTCGGCCCAGCTCGTCGGTACATTTTCCCCCTTGTACTTGTCCTTGTTGTAGACGAGACCGACGCCGATCACCTGCAATGCGACGCCCTTCTTGCGCTTCAAATTGTCCGGCATCGCCGCCAGCGTCTGTTTTGCCGCCTCGGAAAGCTTGGAATAGTCGATATCCGCCAGGCAGCAGTCGCCGAGGAGCTTCGTCTCCTGGTCGAAGATGAACGTCAGGTCCCATTGCGCCTTGCCGGCTTCGGCCTGAGCCTTGATGCGCGGACCGCTACGGGCCTCCTGGACGGTCACGACCTTGATGCCTGTCTCCTTCTCGAACGGGTCGTACATGACTTTGCGCAATGCATCGCCGTATCCGCCGCCCGGATCCTGCATGATCACGACGTTGTTCTGCGCTTCAGCGAGACCCGTACCCATCGCGACGAATAGGGCCGAGGCCAATACGGAAGCCGATAGTCGCAAGCGTTTCATTCCCAGCATTTTCTCTCTCCTCCACCTGAAATTGATCTGTGTCATGCCGCTTTTCGCGACGTGGCGAGAACGGGTCGCGCAAGGATGAGCCCCGCGACTACCAGCAGCACCTCCAGCGTCGAGACCACGGCCAGCACCGGATTGAGCCGATAGTTGATGTCGCCCCACAGCATGAGCGGCAACGTCTTCAGCTGCGCGCTCGACAAGAACAGCGTCAGCACCAGCTCATCGAATGAGTGCAGGAAGGCGAAAAATGTCGCCGCAGCCAGGCCCGGCATGATGGCCGGGAGTGTCACCAGCCGGAATACCGTCAAGGACGACGCGCCGTGCACGGCGGCCGCTTGTTCGAGCCTTGTATCGACGCCTTGAAGCGCGGCGGACAGGATGACCACGACGATGGGAAGGCCTCCGATTGCATGCGCAGCGGCGAGGCCAAAGACCGAGCCGACGAGATCGAAACGCAGGAACAGGCTGTAGAGCGACAGGCCGAGCACGACCGGCGGGACGATGATCGGGCTCACGAGAAGCAGCATGATGGCGGATTTGCCGCGAATCCTGCTCCTGACAATACCGAGGGCCGCCGACGTGCCCAGCACGATCGCAATACCGGCCGACATCGCCGCGACGATCAACGATGTCCAGAACGCTCGCATCCAGTTGGAATCGGAGAAGAACTGCTCATACCAGCGGAGTGAAAAGCCCGGCGGCGGGAACGTCAGATAGCTTGCGCTGCTGAAGGAAATGATCATCACCACGATGATCGGCAGGATGAGAACGGCGATGACCAGACCGCCCATGAGGCGAATGGTCCAGGTTCCGCAACTCGCGGGCAGGCGCCCGAACAGCCTCAGCAGCGGCCAACCAATCAGGTCGGCAAGCCAGGCGCCGAAACTGCGGCGGCCGACATCCGCCGCACGACGCTCTGTGGCTTTTGGCGTGGCTTCGGTCAGCTTGCGACCGCCCCAGATGAACTCGAAGCCGAGGAAGCGTCCGGCCACCGCAACCACCGCCAACGTAATCGTCAGCAGCACCACGCCCAATGCTTGCAGAAATCCCTCCGACGTGACCGAGTCCGCCTGCTGGGTGATATGCATGGCGAACATCTGGTCACCGGGCCCTCCAAGCAGGGTCGGCGTAATGAAAAAGCCGATCGCCGCGACAAAGACCAGCAGGAAGCCGGCGCCCATGCCGGGCAGGGTCAGCGGGAGCAACACGCGCCAGAATGCCGCAAGCGGTCCGGCGCCGCTCGCCAGCGCCGCACGGGTCAGGCTCTGATCCAAGCGTGCCACGCTGGAATAAATTGTCAGCACCATGAGCGGCAGCAGCACCGCGGTCATGCCGAGAAGCACGGTGCCGCGGTTGAAGAGAAGCTGCACCGGCTCGCTCAATATGCCGAGGGAAACCAGCAGCTTGTTGACCGGCCCGTTGCGACCAAGCAGGACCATCCAGGCATAGGTCCGGATCAGGATGGCAATAAAGTAGGGTAGCACGATCGTGGTCGCGATCAAGACCTGGACGATGCCGCGACTGCGGTGAATGAGCAGCGCAGTCGGATATCCGAACAACAAACACAGACCTGCCACCGTGACCGAGATCTGCATCGTGCGCACGAGCGAATCCCAATAAAGCGGTATCGCGAAGGCCCGCTGAAAATACGACGACCAGGTCGGCCCACTCAGGCTGATACGGATGAGGTCGATCAGCGGGAGAAGGTAGATGAAAGCCAGGAAGGCCAACGCGGGCACGAGCAGCAGCGCCGGATCCTTCAGCCGCCTGACGAGATCCAGCTCCGCAGGACGGTCGGAGCGGACGCCGATGGATGCGGAGGTCATGCAAGCACCCAGCAGTCCGCGGCGCCCCAGCTCACGTGGAGGCGATCCCCGACGGCGGGCAGGGGGCGGTTGGCCATATCGGTGCACCGAATCAGGAGCGGCTCTCCGCCCTCCATCCGTGCCTCGATCCGCAGGATTTCGCCGAGGAAGATCGCGGATGTGACGCTGATCGGCGCGGAATTCGCAGCCGCCTCGTTCGACACGGCAATGCGTTCCGGACGCACGAGCACTGTCGCGCGTCCAACGTCGATCGTGTCCCGGCTTTCGGCGCTGAACACATATCCCGCGCGGTTCTTCATTGTCAGCGTCGATCCGCGCTTTTGGAGAATCTCCGCCTCGATCAGATTGCTCTCGCCGACGAACGAAGCGACGAAGCGATCGGTGGGATGTCGATAGATGTCCAGTGGGCGGCCGATCTGGACGATCCTGCCGGCGTTGAGCACCGCAATACGGTCGCTCATGGTCAGCGCTTCTCCCTGGTCATGCGTGACGAACAGGATCGTGCTGCCGATGGTCTGATGAAGGTCGCGGATCTCGATCTGGATCGACTCGCGCAACCGCCTGTCCAGGGCGCTGAGGGGTTCGTCCATCAGCACCACCTTGGGCCTCTTGACGATGGCGCGGGCGATCGCGACCCGCTGCTGCTGCCCACCTGACATCTGGGAGGGGGATTTCGTCGCATGCTCCGTCAGCCGCATGATTTCCAGCGTTTCGGCGACGCGTCGATCTGCGGTCGCGCGATCGACGCCCGCCATGCGAAGGGGAAACGCGACGTTCTGGCTGACCGTCATGTTCGGAAAGAGCGCGTAGCTCTGGAAGACCATGCCGAAGCCGCGCTTGTGGGTCGGCACATTGTGGACCGGCCTTCCGTCGACGAGGATTTCGCCGCTGTCGAGGCTCTGGAAGCCGGCCACGAGGTTGAGCAGCGTCGTCTTTCCGCTGCCGGAGGGGCCGAGAAGAGTGATGAATTCGCCTGGCTCGATGTCGATACTGATCCGGTCGACGGCATGAAAGCTGCCGTATGTTTTCACCGCCTCGCGGACGGCGATGCTCGATCCGATGGCGTCGCGTTCCCGGAGGCGGCCGGTCAGCGACATCCGAGCGCTCGCATCGCCGGAGCGCATTGCGCGTAGAGCCGCAGGCTCACCCATTCCCACCTCCCTGACGTGTTCTATATTATAGAACGATATTCCAATTATTGTTGGCGCGGCGCGCCTTCTTGTCAAGTCGAGCCGCGAGATCGCTCCGCAAATGCGCGCAGGTGTGGTCAGGCGCGCAAGCGCGGACCTCTGCAAACAAAGGCCTTGCGGCGAAGCCAGATTGACAGTGCCGTCCAAATCCGCCTAACATAATTTTGGAATAGTGTTCTACAATATAGAACAAGCGTCGGGAGGATGATGGTGTTGAGTGAGCCTCGCGCAATGGCGAAGCACATCGAGCCGGGCATGCGGGTCGCGCTGCCGGTCGACTACGCCGGCGTGTCCATGGCCATGACGCGGCCAATCATCGAGCACGGCGCGGGCAATCTCGATCTCGTCTGCGTGCCGACCGGCGGATTGCAGGTCGACCAGCTTGTCGGTGCGGGTCTGGTGCGGTCGGTGGAGACCAGCGCCGTCTCGCTGGGCGAAGCGGGTGGTGCCCCCCGGTTCAACGCTGCCGTCAAGGCAGGCGCGGTTCGATTGAAGGATGCGACGTGTCCGGCCATTCATGCCGGCCTCATGGCGGCGCAGAAGGGCAGCCCCTTCATGCCGCTTCGTGGGCTGATCGGAACGGATCTGCTGCGGTATCGCGACGACTGGCGCGTCGTCGACAATCCGCTGGCGGACGGAGGCGATCCGATCGTGCTGATTCCAGCCATCACGCCTGATGTCACGATCTTCCACGTGCCGCTGGCCGATCGCTTCGGCAATGTCTGGATCGGGCGGCGCCGCGAGCTTGCCGCAATGGCTTACGCCTCGCGCACCGTTCTCGTCACGGTGGAGCGAGTCGTCGAGGAGAATCTGCTTGCGGATGAGATGAGCGCTGCCGGGGTGCTGCCCGCACTCTACGTCACGGCGGTCGCGCGCGCTCCAAAGGGTGCGTGGCCGTATGGTCTGTGGGGCGAGTACCCGGCCGACAGTGCGGAGATCGCGCGCTATGCGAATGCCGCGCGAACGGCCGACGGCTTCTCGGCCTATATGGCCCGGGCGCAGATGGAGCCCGCGTGATGGCCGAGGTTCTCCCTCGCGAAGTGCTGATTGGCACGATCGCGCGGCTGCTCGACGGGGTCAGGCATGTCGCCGTCGGGGCCTCCTCTCCGATTCCCGCCGCCGGCGCGATGCTTCTGCGTGCCGTGAAGGAAGCGAGTGGCGCTGTCGGCCCACGCATCTCCATTCTCGGTTCTGTCGAGCACAATTTCTTCACCAACGGTTCAGCGGAACTGTTCGATTGCGCCGGTCAGGGCCGGATCGACGCGTTCTTCCTTGGCGGCGGCCAGATCGACGGCTTCGGCAACGTGAATCTTGTCGGAACGGGCGATTATCCGCATTCGAGCGTGCGCTGGCCCGGCTCGTTCGGATCGGCCTATCTCTACTACGTCGTGCCGCGGGTTATCCTGTTTCGGGAGGAGCATACGCCCCGCGTGTTCGTCGAGAAGGTGGACTTCATCAGTGCCCCCGGTATCAGCGCGGAGGGAGTTTTTCGGAGCGGCGGCCCTATTGCTCTGCTGACAGGCAAGGGACTCTTTCGGTTCGACAAAGCGCGACCGGGGTTCGAGCTGGAGAGTGTGCATCCCGGGCACGATCTTGCGGAGATCAAGCAAGCGACCGGCTTTCGGTTCGGGCATGACGCTGAGCCGCAGCAAACCGCGTTGCCCGATGGATCGACGCTGGAGTTGCTCCGCGGCCGCGTATTCGACGAGCTCGCCGAGACCTATCCCGAATTCGCCGCGCAGATGCGGCGCGATCTTGGCGCGGTTGACGCATGAGCAGGATTGCGCGGATACCGCATTGCAGCCATTGGGGTGCGTATACGATTCTCGTCGAGGACGGTCGTATCGTAGGCGTGGAGCCATTCGAGCACGATCCAGCGCCTTCCCCGATCATCCATTCGATCGCCGAATGGGCCAACCCGGAGCGCCGCATGCTGCGGCCGATGGTTCGTTCCGGTTGGCTAGACAAGCGCGAGAAAAGCGATCGCCGGGGACGCGGCCGAGAAAAATTCGTGCCGGTAAGCTGGGACGAGGCGACGACGCTGGTGGCCGACGAAGTGCGCCGCGTGGCCGGCACCTTCGGTAATGCGTCGATCTTCGCGGGCTCCTATGGTTGGACGAACTCGGGCCACCTGCACCATGCCTCGTCGCTTCTGAAGCGCATGCTTAATCTGGTCGGCGGCTTCACCAGGCATGTCGACACCTATTCCATCGCGGCGGGCCCCGTGATCCTGCGGCACACGCTCGGCAGCGATGACGCGTGCGGTGGCCGCGCCAACACGCTCGACACCATCGCGCAGCACACCGAGACGCTGGTGGTGTTCGGCGCCCTGTCGCCGCGAACCGCGCAAAACGAGGCCGGCGGAATCGGCAGCCACCGGCTTGAAACTTATCTTAGAAAAATCGTCGAGCGAGGTGTCAAGGTCATTCACGTCTCGCCGCTGAAGGACGATCTGCCGGACTGGGTCAACGCCGAATGGTGGCCGATCCGCCCGAACACGGATGCGGCGCTGATGCTCGGTCTTGCGGGCGAGATTGTGAAGACCGGCCGGCACGACAGGAACTTCCTCGCCCGCTGTACCAGCGGCGCGGATCGCCTTCTTCGCTATCTCGAAGGCGAGGCGGACGGCGGACGCAAGGAGGCTGTGTGGGCC
Organism: Bradyrhizobium retamae; assembly: GCF_001440415.1. Taxonomy (GTDB): domain Bacteria; phylum Pseudomonadota; class Alphaproteobacteria; order Rhizobiales; family Xanthobacteraceae; genus Bradyrhizobium; species Bradyrhizobium retamae. The sequence goes on along the minus strand of NZ_LLYA01000162.1, from coordinate 14,170 downwards.
GCGCGCATTTGCGGCCTCGATGCCGGCAAGATCGCCGCGCTTGCGAGGCGCCTGGTCGACACGCGCAGCATGCTGACCGTGAGCTGGAGTCTGCAGCGCGCCCATCACGGCGAACAACCGTTCTGGGCTGCGCTCGGGCTTGCCTCGATCGTCGGCCAGATCGGATTGCCGGGCGGCGGAGTGGGCTACGGCTACGCATCTCTGGGCGGCGTGGGGTCCCCGTTCAACGTCGGCAAGTCGCCGGCAATCTCGCAGCTCGCGCGGCCGATCGACAGCTTCATTCCGGTGGCCCGGATCAGCGACATGCTGCTCAATCCCGGCCAGCCGTTCAGCTACGAAGGAGCGATCCGCTCCTATCCGGATACGCGGCTGGTCTATTGGGCAGGCGGCAATCCCTACCATCATCATCAGGACCTCAATCGCCTGTCCGAGGCCTGGACGAGGCCCGAAACCATCGTCGTACAGGACCCGATGTTCACGGCGACAGCGCAGCGGGCCGACATCGTGCTGCCGGCCACCACGTCGATCGAGCGAAACGATCTTGCCGGCAACCGGCGCTCCGATTTCATCCTGGCGATGAAGAAGGCCGTCGCGCCGCTGGGCGAAGCCCGGTCTGATTTCGACATCTTCAACGATGTCGCCGGCAAGCTCGGGGTGGCCGATCACTTCAACGAAGGCCGTGACGAGATGGGCTGGCTCCGCCATCTCTACGAAGCCTGCCGCAGCGACGCGTCGGAGCGCTTCGGCTTTGCGATGCCGGACTTCGATGCGTTCTGGGAAGCCGGCTACGCCCGCTGCCCGGTCAAGGCCGAGCACACGTTCCTGGCCGACTTCCGTGACAATCCGGAGAAGTGCGCGCTCAAGACCGAAAGCGGAAAGATCGTGCTCGGCAGCGAAACCCTGGCTAGGCTCGATTACGCCGACTGCCGCTCGCATCCGGCCTGGATCGAACCGGCTGAATGGCTCGGCAACGTTGCCGGCACCGGCCAGATGCACCTCATTTCGCACCAGCCGGCCGGCCGTCTTCACAGCCAGCTCGAAACCGGTGCATCGAGCCGGGCCATGAAGCGCAATGGCCGCGAACAGGCGCGCATTCATCCGGACGACGCAGCCGCGCTCGGTGTCGAGGACGGCCAGACGATACGCATCTGGAACGGCCGCGGGGAATGCCTTGCGACCGCCCGGGTCACCGACACGGTCCGTCAGGGTGTGCTGGTGCTGCCGACCGGTGCTTGGTTCACGCCGGCCGGCAATAGCGGGCTGGAGATCGCCGGCAATCCGAACGTGCTCACGCTCGACATTGGCACGTCGCAATTCGGCCAGGGCTGTTCGGCCCACACCTGCCTTGTGAGGGTTGAGCCGTACGCGCCCGATCGGCGCGATGCGTTTGAAGCCTATCGAGAAACGCTCGTCGCGCTCGCGGCAATATAACAGGAGCTTCAGAACATGCCTGCGCCCGCCATCAGCCGCTTTCCTGTCCCCGATATCGCAACACTGCCCGAGGATATTCGCGCGCGGATCACGGCGGTTCAGGAAAAGTCAGGTTTCGTGCCCAACGTTTTCCTGACGCTCGCGCACCGTCCGGACGAGTTTCGGGCGTTCTTTGCCTATCACGACGCGCTCATGGACAAGCCCGGTCCGATCACCAAGGCCGAGCGCGAGATGATCGTCGTGGTGACGAGCAGCGCCAATCAATGCCAGTACTGCGTGGTCGCGCACGGCGCCATCCTGCGCGTGCGGGCGAAGAACCCGCTGATCGCGGACCAGGTCGCCGTCAATTATCGCAAGGCTGACATCACCGAGCGACAAAAGGCGATGCTCGATTTCGCGATGAAGGTCTCGGCCCGCGCCTATGAAGTGGGCGACGACGACATCCAGGATCTCAAGGCCCACGGCTTCACCGAGGATGATGTCTGGGACATCGCGGCGATTGCCGCCTTCTTCGGCATGTCGAACCGCCTTGCCAACGTCACCAGCATGCGTCCGAACGACGAATTCTTTGCGATGGGTCGCTGAGCGCTTCGGAAGAAGAGTCCAATGGTGTCGCTTGTCATCGACAGTCGCTTCCGAGGCCCGCCCAATTCCGGCAACGGAGGGTATGTCTGCGGATGTCTCGCAAAACACGTTGCGGGAGATGCCGAAGTGACGTTGCGCGCGCCGCCGCCGCTGGAGCGATCGCTCGACATTCTGACGGGGGCTGACGGCGACGTCGAGCTGCGTGAGAACGACAGGCTGCTGGCGACGGCGTGTGTTGCGAGCATCGATGCTCGGGACGTTCCCAAGGTGAGCTACGAGGTGGCCGAAGAGGCGGTCGGCAGAACGCCCTACGATGCGCAGAGCCACAAGCTGCCGACATGCTTTGTCTGCGGCACCGCGCGTGCCGATGGCGACGGCCTTCGAATTTTCGCGGGTCCGCTGCAGACGGCGCCGATTTCGGGGAAGCCGGCAGTTTTCGCGGCTTCCTGGGTCCCTCATCGCAGTCTTGCCGACGAGGACGGTTCTGTCGCTTCCGAATTCGTCTGGGCCGCTCTCGACTGCCCGACGGGCTATTGCAGCGTGGGCGCCCGTCACCTCGGGTTGAACGGCGACGAGACAATCCTGCTCGGACGCATGGCCGCGCGGATCGATCGCCGGCCGCGTCCCGGGGACCGTTGTGCGGTGACGGCCTGGCCGACCGGGCGGGAAGGCCGCAAGCTGTTTGCCGAGAGCGCCTTGCTCAGTTCGGAACAGGAGGTGCTGGCCATCGCCCGAACCACGTGGCTGCTGGTCGATCGACAGGTTCAACTCGGAGCGATGGCATGAATGCGACGTCGGAGCAGCGCATGGCCAGCCGGGATGCAGAACTCGAACTTCGTCAGTCCATCATCGACGCGTGTCGTGAGATGGCGGCGCAAGGCATAAATCAGGGAACCTCTGGAAACATTAGCGTTCGAACCGACGAGGGCATCCTGCTCACCCCGTCGGGCCTTCCATACGACCGCATGAAGCCCGAGGACATCGTGGCCATGAAGTGGGACGGCTCATGGACGGCCTCGACCGGCAATGTTCCGTCAACGGAATGGCGTTTCCACCTCGACATCCTGAAATCGAAGCCGGAGGTTGGCGCGGTCGTTCACGCGCATCCGATCTTCTGCACAATCATTGCGATCATGAATCGCTCGATCCCCGCGATTCATTACATGATCGCGGCTGCCGGCGGCAACGACATCCCCTGCGCGCCCTACGCTCAATATGGCACCGCGGAGCTTTCGCATGCTGCCTTGAACGCGCTTCGTCATCGCCGCGCCTGCCTGCTGGCGCATCACGGGCTGATCGCCGTTGGTCCCAACCTGCGCAAAGCCTTGTGGCTCGCGGTGGAGGTCGAGGTGCTCGCCAAGCAGTATCACGGTTGCCTCCAACTTGGTCCTCCTCCGCTCCTGCCGGACGATGAGATCGACAGCATTCTGAAGCGATGGGGGCAGTACGGCCTGCGCGACAGCGGCACGCCCAAGAACGCCCACCAATCGAGCTAAACCACTGTCTTGCGAGAACTCATGGCCTACACTCACGACGTCAGCGTCTGCGGTACGTATATTCTGGACATACTGGGGGTCCCGGTTACCGAAATTCCACCCGGCGGTGGCCGGCTGCTGATCGAAGAAATCCGACTCGCCGTTGCCGGTACTGCCGGCGGCACGGTCGTCCCCTGCGCGCGTCTTGGTCTGAAGTCGCTCGCGGTCGGCGCCGTCGGCTCCGACGAGAAGGCTGACTGGATGCTCGACGCGTTGGAACGCGAAGGCATCGATATCTCCGTCATGGAGCGAATGGCCGACAGTCCGACGTCAGCCACGATCCTGCCGATCCGGCCCGACGGTTCGCGTCCGGTCATGCACGCGAGGGGAGCTTCGGCCCGCTGGCGTATCGCACCCGAAACGCAAAAGATCGCTTGCCGGAGCAAAATCCTGCATCTCGGCGGAGTTGGCTCCCTGCTGGCGATGGACGGAGCGCCGTCGGAGGCTCTGCTACGGGACGCAAAAGCGGCCGGCTGCACGACGACGCTCGATCTCATCCAGGCGCGAGGTGAGACGCTGGCGCTGGTCGAGCCACTGATGCCCTATGTGGACTTTTTCATGCCGAGCATCGATGAGACCAGCGCCATGGTCGGAACCGACGACCCCGCGGCTTGTGCGCGGTTCTTCATCGACAAGGGAGCCGGTGCCTGCGCCATCTCGTGCGGCGCCGACGGATCGTTCGTGATGACGCGCGACGGACGTCAATTCGCGCTGCCGGCTTTCGAGGTCGCGGTGCGCGACACCTCGGGTTGCGGCGACTCCTACACCGGAGGCTTCATCGCCGGCCTGGCCCGCGATTGGGATCTTCTCGACTGCGCAAGGCTTGCGACCGCGACGGCGGCAATCGTCGCGACGGGACTGGGCTCCGGCGCCAACCTCGTATCGTTCGAAGATACGCTGAAGGCGATGAACACGCTTCCGGTCCGAAAGCCCGGTCGCTCTTAATTGTTCACAAATAACGTCATCCGAACGGACAGGAGGAACGCAGCATGGCTCGACATGCCATCGTGACGGGAGCAAGCCGCGGAATTGGCCGCGCGATCGCCATTGGATTGGCCGGCCGCGGCTACGATCTCGCGCTGACGGACATAGCAGCCCAGGAGAATGTGCTGTCGGAGACCGTGGCTGAGGTCAAGGCGCTCGGCGGCCGTTGCATTCCGCTATTGGGTGACGTCAGCGATGTCGGCGATTGCAGGCGCGTCGTGGCCGAAGCCCTGCGCGGCCTCGGACAAATCGACGTTCTGGTCAACAATGCCGGAATCCTCAAATTGTCGACGATCGACGAACTGACGACCGAGACGTGGGATCAGACGTTTGCGGTCAATACGCGCGGCGTTTTCCAGATGACACAAGCCGTCGTGGCGCACATGAAGGAACGTCGCTACGGGCGTATTGTGAACATCGCTTCCCTTGCCGCCCGGACCGGCGGCCCGGGGCAGTCGCACTATGCGGCGTCGAAATCGGCCGTCGTCGGCTTTACGCGGGTGTCATCCATGGAGTTCGGAGGCCATGGCATTACCGTCAATGCGGTATGTCCCGGCATTATCGTGACGGAGATGGGCCTCAATAATCTCCGGGATCCGGAGAGGGTCGCCTATTTCGAGAAAGTCACGGACTTGCACCGGCTCGGGCAGCCGGAGGACGTCGTCGGTCCCGTCGCATTCTTTGCGTCGGATGATTCCGCGTTCGTAACTGGTCAGGCCCTCAATGTGGACGGAGGGATATTCTACAGTTAGGCCAGTGCCGGCTCGTCTCCCCCCAGCTCGGCGAGAACGACAGGCTCGCCGAAACTGTCGCTGGGCTCCGCAAAGACATGTCGCCCATCGAATCGTGTTCTAACGAGGGAGGTTTGGCGTCCCGATCTGGCTGACCGCTGCGGCGGCGATGTCGGTGGCAACTTGTTGGTCTTCCCGAACTCGCCTCAGGGCGTCGTCTTTCAAATGATCCTGCACTCAGCTACCTCAGCGTCAACTGGGCCAGCTTGATGGAAGAGCGGTCGGTTCGGTGCGCTTGGCGTCTCCCAGTGCTAAGCCTCAAAAGTCCCTGAAAACACAGGCGACCACGAACAGTAAGTTAATCATCCGCCTCACGTGCGGCCTAAGGCTAGTGCCCGTCGGGTTTGCAGGCCGAGCTCGTGTCACCGTCAACTACAATAGGGAAATTCGCCGTGAACGTTTGCTCTTCCGATACCAACAAAAATGCCAACAAAACGGACGGCTGGGGTGAATTTTTGCGCGTATTCTCAATGCGTCGCAGAGATTTTTGAAAATCGGAAATCTAGTAAGTCATTGATATTGTTTATGTTTTTGGCTTGGTGCCCTGGCCGACAATCGCCTACTACCATAACTAATTGAATTTGAAGTAATTTTCGACGTCGATTGCTGCCGATACCAACAGAAGTACCAACAAGCAGACGGGCGGTATTGGCAGGCAAAAAATAAAAGCAGTAGGCTCCCGGACAGCAGGCACGCGACCGGAAGCGAACCCAGCCAAAGCTACGATATTTTGCGATTTTCTACGACATTCCGCGATGCGGCTCCGGTTCGGGAGCGCAATTTCGCTCGACAACTGATTGATCGTCGCGCGCTGCATTGGTGGAGCTTGGTCGAAGACTCATTCGCGTAAGAGCGGTTATGGAATGGCTTGCTTGTGGCGCGAAAGCGACCAAACGATCAGAGATCAATCTGTTCGGCTATATTCAAGGCGTCGTCTACCTCAATTCCGAGATATCGGACGGTGCTTTCCAACTTGGTGTGACCGAGGAGAAGTTGGACGGCACGCAGGTTACCTGTCTTCCGATAAATCTGGGCAGCCTTCGTGCGGCGCATCGAGTGCGTGCCGTAAGATGCTGACTCCAAGTCGATGCTTTTAGCCCAGCGATGCACCAGCCGGGCATATTGGCGGGTTGAAATATGAGGACTTGCATGAAGTCGGCTGGGGAAGAGAATATCGCGAACCTGTGGTCCGGAGCATTGGTAGCCAGGCCTCAACGGAATTCCTCGACTGCTCCGAGATCTCAAACTGAACCGGTCGTCCTGTCTTCTTTTGGACAATAGTCGCTCGACGCCGCACATTTGTTCCCGAGCAGATGTCCTCCAGTCGCAGTTTGACCAAGTCACAGCCGCGAAGTTTACTGTCGATTGCTAAGTTAAAGATCGCAAGGTCACGTTTTGACCGCGCGATTTCTAGGCGGACTCGAATGGACCATACATGCTTGGGCTCAAGAGGTTTCTTCTGGCCCACGAGCAATCCTTTATTCCAAGGTCGTTGGCGTTGACCGACGGGGCGTGCGGACATACGGGATCCTCCGCCATCCCTCCCTCCGCGTCGCTCTATCGCGAGCGAATGACTTTAGAGCCGACTGAGCATTCAGGCGTCGCGCAGGAATGTGCTCGCAATCGGCCGCTTCTGGCGCAAAGCGGCCAATCGCCAGCGACGCATCCGCGATGGTGCTGAAGATCAGGAATTAGGAACGATCTCGCGCACGTGCTTCTCGACGACTTCGACGAAAGGCGCGTCGTTGATGTGATGCGGAACGCGGATGAGCTGGCGTGTTGGGCTATTTGCGAAATGCCTTTCAAAAGCTTTGAACAGCGCATCATTGGCGGACGGATCGTGGAATTTCTGACCTACCGCGTCGAGCGCCGATACCCCCTTTTCCGGCAGCAGCAAGCGGACCGGCCCTTTCGAAGCATTCAATTTTGCTGAGATCCATACCGCGATCTGCTCAAGCTCTTCCGCCGTCGTCCTCATCAGCGTCACATTGGCATTGTGCACGTGAAACAGCCGGTCCTTGTATTTTGCCGGGATCGTGTCGGACGCCCAGAAGTTCACCATGTCGAGAGCGCCGCAGGAGCCGACCCACGGAATGTCGATCTTTGCCACCGCGTCGAATCGTTCCGATCCCGCCGTGCAGACCCCGCCGAGAAGATGATCGGCGGCTTCGGTCGTCGTGAGGTCGACCATGCCCTGCAGCATGCCGGCCAGCGCAAGCGCTTCCAACGCGCGACCGCCGGGTCCGTTGGCGTGAAACACCTGGCATTCGTAGTCCTTGCCCAGTTTTGCCGTGAGCTGCTGCACGCAGGGCGTCGTGACGCCGAACATGCTGATGCCGAGTGCGGGCTTTGTATCTTTCACCGCGGGTGGGTGGCGGAGCATCATACCGGCGAGCGCATGCGCGGCATTGGCCAGGATCGTACGCGAGAGCCGGTTCAATCCGGCGATGTCTGTCACCGGGAACATCATCGCGATGTCATGAATGCCAACGTAAGGGCCGACATCTCCGGCCGCGAGCGTGGAAACCATCAGCTTCGGCACGCCTATCGGCAGCGCGCGCATGGCGGGCGCGATAATCGCCGTACCGCCGGAGCCACCGAGCCCAATAGTACCGCCGAGATCATTTCGCGAGGCGATGAATTTCGTGAGCGCCGCCGACATGGCGGTAACCGCGACGCCGCGGTCGCCCGCCTTCAGCACGGCATCCGCACCCTGCGGGTGAAACGCGGCGACGGTCTCCGCGGAAAAATCCGCATCGTGCGCTGGCGTTTTCGTACCGACGTCGACGGTAACAGCCCTCACGTCCGCGTCGCGCAGGAGCCCCGCGACATAACGCAGCTCTTCCGCCTTGGTATCAAACGTGCCGATGACGTAAGCGGTGCTTGGCATGGCGCGGCTCTATTTCTTCCACCTTTGTTTCGCGACTTCCTCCGCACCCTCGAAGGCGAAGCGGAACGTGTCGCTCACGACCTGATGCACGGAAGCGGCGTCCTTGTCGGCAACGTCATATTCGGCCCACCACTCGCCGAAGGTCTTGTTGCCCTCGGTAATCGGCTTCAGACGCATCTCAGCGACGTAATCTTGCACCGCCAGCGAGGTCACAGACAGGATGCGGTAGCAGCAGGTGTGTTCGCGATCCGAAAGCGTCAGCAGTTCCTCTCGGATATGGCCACCTTCGTGATTATAGAAACTGCGCACGCAACCGATCTGGTCCGAAGGCTTGCCACCCTCAATGTCGCTTTTGGCAAAGAAACGGTGGTAAACCGGCAGCGCGTTAAAGTCGCGCAAGACGCCCCACGCCTGCTCGATCGGAACATCCATTACTGCACTCACATAGACGCGCGCCATTTGTTCTCTCCTCCTTTATTCTGCAATTTCAGATTCTTGAACGTCTGGATGTGCTTGACCATACCCTCTTCCACGGGAAGTCGCTCGACGCTGCTGGCCCCATAGAAGCCGTTGCAGTGTACGCTGTGCGTCAGAACGTAATCGACGTCAACGGGTGAGGAGATCGGCCCGCCATGGGCGATCACGATGACGTCCTTACGCACGCGCCGCGCCGCCTCGGCCCATTCGTCAACCAGCTTCACGCTCTGCTCAAGGCTTTTGGAAGTGGAGGCGCCGATCGTCCCGCCCGTGGTCACGCCCATATGCGGTACGATCAGGTCCGCCCCCGCCTTAGTCATTTCTATCGCTTCATCGGCGCTGAAGACATATGGTGTGGTCAGCATGTCGATCTCGTGCGCCTGCCGGATCATGTCGATTTCGCTAGAGAAATTGATTCCTGTCTCCTCCAGGCTGACCCGGAAAGTGCCGTCGATGATGCCGACGGTCGGAAAGTTCTGCACACCGGAAAATCCGAGATCCTTCAACTCGCGCAGGAACACCGGCATGATGATAAAGGGGTCGGTCCCGTTCACGCCTGCAATCACTGGCGTCTTCTTGCAGACCGGCAGGATCTCGCCAGCCATCTCCTTCACGATCGCATTCGCGTTTCCATAGGCAAGGAGGCCCGCCGAGGAAGCGCGACCGGCCATGCGGTACCGGCCAGAGTTGTAGACGATGATAAGGTCGATGCCGCCCGCTTCCTCGCATTTCGCGGAGATGCCGGTGCCGGCACCGCCGCCGATGATCGGCTCCCCGCGCCGGATCATTTCGCGGAAGCGTTCGACGATGGCCTTACGTTCAAACCTGGGCATGTTGGCCCTCCTTTAAATTCCGTCGTTCGGCGGAAGGTGCAGTTGGACGCCGCTCCTGAAGCATGTGGTGAAGTTGACCTGCGACGCCGCGGCGGAATACGAGCACGCATAGAATAAAGATGAGACCGATAACAATGGTGACCCAGGCGCCCAGCGCATCGAAATAGTGATGCAACGCAGAGACGAGGATCGCGCCGATGGCGGGTCCAAACACGGTCGGCATGCCTCCGAGCAGGGTCATCAGAATCACTTCGCCGGACATGTGCCAATGCACGTCGGTAAGCGAGGCAAGCTGAAATACGATGCATTTCAGCGAGCCGGCAAGGCCGGAAAGGCCGGCCGAGAGAGCGAAGGCGAGAATCTTGTATTTTTCAATCGCATACCCAAGCGAGCGGGCGCGCGGCTCATGCTCGCGGATCGCGCGCAGTACTTCTCCGAACGGCGAATTCACGATGCGGTAGACCAGCCACAGGCCCGCGCCGGTGAGGGCCATAACCACGTAGAACAAATTGAAGTCACTGCGCAGGTCGATCAGGCCGAACAGCACGCCGCGCGGAATCTCCTGCATGCCGTCTTCCGCGCCGGTGAATTCCGCCTGCAGGAAGACGAAATAGACCAATTGGGCCAGCGCGAGCGTGATCATGGCCAGATATATGCCTTGGCGGCGGATGGCGAGGGCGCCAATGGCGGCGCCGAGACCGGCCGAGCCGATTACGCCCGCGGCAATGCTGATTTCCGGCGGCAGTCCCAGTTCGCGCATCGCGTAGCCCGTGACATAGGCGGCGGTGCCGAAGAAAGCGGCGTGACCGAAGGAAACAATGCCGGTGTGCCCTAGCAAAAGATTGTACGCGCAGGCAAACAATGCAAAGCACATCACCTTCATCGCAAAGACTGGGTAGATGAAATGCGGCATCAACGGCACAGCCAGGAGTGCGGCGACCACCGCTAGTATCAAGCTGCGTTTCAGGAGAACGAGCATCACGTCTCCTCCCGCCCGAATAGGCCTGCAGGCCGGAGCAGCAGCACCAGCGCCATCACCAGGAACACGACGGTGGTAGATGCTTGTGAGTAGTATACCTTGGTAAGGCCCTCGATCACACCAAGTCCCAGGCTGGTAATGGCGGAGCCCATGATCGAGCCGAGCCCGCCGATCACTACAATCGCAAATACGACGATGACAAGGTCGGACCCCATCGACGGGTATACATGCTGGATGGGTGCCGCCAGTACGCCAGCGAAGGCCGCGAGCCCGACGCCCGAGCCATAGGTGAGCGTAAGAAGCAGCGGCACATTAATTCCGAACGCCCGCGTGAGGTCAGGTCGTTCGGTCGCGGCTCGGAGATAAGCACCGACTTGCGTTTTCTCGATGATGAACCAGGTTGCGAGGCAGACGACGATCGCAACGCCGATCACGAACGCCCGGTAGACCGGAAGAACCATGAAGCCGAGGTTCCAGACGCCGCGCAGCTCCGGAGGCGAGGGAAACGGATGGCCGGACGAACCGAAGGCGACGCGAAAGCCACCTTCGATTACCAGCACCAGGCCGAAGGTCAGCAGGAGGCCGTAAATAGGATCAAGGCCATAGATGCGGCGCAGAAACAGGCGCTCGAACAGTACGCCGAACAAGCCCACCACAACCGGGACAGTCAGAAGCGAGGACCAGTAACCTAGGTTCAAATGGCGTCCAAGGATGAAGGCCACGAACGCGCCGGCCATGAAGAAGGCCCCATGCGCGAAATTTACGATTCGCAGCAGCCCGAAGATGATCGCAAGGCCGAGGCTTAGAACTGCATAGAACGCCCCGTTCACCAGACCGAGTATGATCTGTCCGAGGAACGCCTGCAGCGGGACGCCGAAAATTTCCATGGCCGGTGTGGTCTCAAACTGAAACGGGGAGTGCTCGGCTGCTTCGGCTTCGCCGGCGGCAACGCTCGAACGTGTCGCGCCGGGCAAAAGGCAACCCCGGGCGAGCCAGGAAGGCTCGCCCGGGACAGCAAGGCTTACTTCTTCACGAGGGGGCAGGTGCTCTCCGACAGCGGCTGGAACGCCTGCTCGGCCGGGATGGTGGCCACCGGCTTCAGGTAGTCCCAAGGAGCCTTCGATTCCGCCGGGGTCTTCACCTGCCAGAGATACATGTCATGCACGAAGCGGCCGTCAGCGCGGACATAGCCGTCCTTTGTGAACATGTCGTTGACCTTCATCTCGCGCATCTTCGCAGAGATCTTGTCCGGATCGTCCGTACCCGCTGCCTTCACCGCGTTCAGGTAGAACATGGTCGACGAGTAGTCCGCCGCCTGCGCCATGTTCGGCATCTTGCCGACACGATCGAAGAAGCGCTTCGCGAACTTTCGCGTGTCCTCATTCATGTCCCAGTACCAGGCGTTGGTCAGGAGCAGGCCCTGCGCGGCCGGCAGGCCGAGCGAATGCACGTCCTCGATCCAGAGGAGAAGTGCGGCGAGCTTCTGATTCTTGGTGGCGCCGAATTCCACCGCCGCCTTGATCGCATTAACCGCGTCGGCGCCCGTCGAGGCTATGCCGATGATCTCCGCCTTCGACGCCTGCGCCTGCAGGATGTAGGACGAGAAGTCCGTGGTGGCGAGCGGATGGCGCGCGGCGCCGACGACGCGACCTTTGTTGGCGCGGACGACGTTGGAGACCTGCTGCTCAAGACCAATCCCGAACGCGAAATCGACGGTCAGGAAAAACCAGGTCTTGCCGCCCTGCTCGACGACGGCCTTGCCGGTGCCGTGAGCAAGCGAATAGGCGTCGTAGGCATAGTGGATCGCATAGGGCGAGCACAGTTCGTTCGTGATGCCCATGTTCGACGCGCCGTTGACGATGATGTGGCGCTTCTTTTCCCTCGCGACGCCGGCAACCGCGCGCGCAACGCCAGAGTTGGCGAGATCGTTGATTAGGTCGACGCCGCCGGTGTCGAACCACTCGCGCGCCTTGGCGGCGCCGACGTCCGGTTTGTTCTGATGATCGGCAGAGACAACGTCGATCTTCTTGCCGAGCACCGTGCCGCCGAAATCCTCGGCGGCCATCTTGACCGCCTCGATCGCGCCTTTGCCGGAAAGATCGTTGTAAATGCCTGACAAGTCCCCGAGGACGCCGATGCGAACGACGTCATCGGAAACCTGGGCGGCGGAAGGCAATGCGCTGAAAGCCAGAGCCGCGGATGCGGCAAGTGAAATACGCAGACTCTTCACCATGGGTTTCCTCCCTGCAGGACTGTGTTGATTATTATTGTTTTCCACATTATTTGACTGTGGGAGGCTTGATCCATGGCTGGTTTACACGAGAGCCTATCTGAAACCCACATTGTGGGCGACCACACGCACCAGTCCATCGTGCGCGCGGCAGAGTGCCCGGCGCTGGCGCAACGGCAAATTTCCCATGTGGGCGTTGGCGATGCCGCAGTGCCCTATAAGATTGTGCGAACGCATCTGAGCGGAACCTACGTGCATGCCAGTCTCGGCGGCGAGGGGCGTATCCTGCTCGATGGCCGCTGGCGACCGCATCGCGCGGGAATGGTTTCTTTGGCGCCGGCCCATGTGCTCCACGCCTTCCACGCGATTCCTTCCAAGCGCTGGCAATATTGCTGGGTGCGCTACCTGCCGACCTCGCCCCGCTCCTCCATCCGCTTCATGGCGCCTGTGATGGCCCAGTTCGATCCCCAGCCGCTCAATCATGCGATCCTTGGTTTCATGCGCGAGTTCCACGCGGGCAGCAATACGAGTTCAGCAATGCTCTGGATCGATCTGATCGAACATTACATCTCGCGCTTTGCCGAGCCCTTGCAGCGTGAAGATCGTCTGCGTGCAGTCTGGGAGGCGGTCCAGGCCGACCTTGCTCATCCATGGACCATCGAGAAGCTCGCAGCGAAAGCAAAGATCAGCGGAGAACATTTGCGGCGCCTGTGTCAGCAGAGCCTCGGGCGCAGCCCGATGCAGCAACTGACGTACTTGCGTATGCAATTTGCGGCGCACCGATTGCCGATGACCGGTGAGAAGATCGAGGATATCGCGCAGCAGGTAGGTTACCAGAACCCATTTGCGTTCTCGAACACATTCAAGCGCATGACCGGATTCCGCCCGTCCCAGTTCCGGACACGCATGGGCGTCCGTAAAACTTCCGACATGCTCTAGCAAGCTCGATTCAGGCAGACCGTTCTTGCCAATCAACTCGAGCGGGCGACCAGGAGTTGGGTAGAACGAGCATTTCATCACGTATCATTTAAATGGTGTGAAACCGCACCGTCCGCATCGCTCCACAGCGAGCGTATCATTCATACCGAGCATTCTGGCTCTCCTAAGAAGTTATTCGCGACCGGCCACTTTTTGGCGCACAGCGGACATTCGGTTGGACGCGAAGGCTGAAAAGACCAACACGCGAAAGTCGAGAGAGGGGCCAGCTCTACGCGCAAAGGGGCTTACATAGACGGTACCACAGGCTTTCCAATTAGACCGTGAGCTTCTGCTACTTTGGCTATGCACGTGCGGCACTGAGTCGATTGACTCCGATACTTCCCGAAACAGCCATTCTTCCGAACCGCACAAATTTTCTTGTGAATTCAAGATCGACAAATCTAGCATTACAGTTGCCTTTTTGTTTTGACGTGCGCGCGCTGAGCGGCCGCCTGAT
>NZ_LLYA01000161.1 GCF_001440415.1 Bradyrhizobium retamae | reverse complement strand
ACTGATTGCTGCGGTCGATTTCGGCGGCGCGCGGGGCGATCTCGTTCTGCGAAAACGCATGCACCGTCTCGCGGATCGCGTCAGCCGTCTCGCCGAGGTCGAAGTTGAGAAGCAGCGCCCTGTTTGAGGCCATTGTTCCACCCTTGCATTTCTTCGAATTAAACGATCATACGTTTTTTTAATATTCCCGCAAGCGGGACATGTCGAGGCTCAAATGAACGCCGCAGCCGATTGAAATTACTATACTTTCGTGCCAAGATTATACGGCCGCTTGCTCGTTTCCAGAAGCGGCGAACACCCTCCAATCTCAGAGGCCCCATGGCGCGGACGATCGGCTCACACGGCCCCAAGACGATGGAGGCGATCCGCAAAGCCGGGCTGCGCCTGATCTTCGAGCACGGCTACGCGGCGATGAGCCTGCGCCAGCTTGCGGCCGAAGTCGGTGTCCAGTCGGGCTCGCTCTACAACCACATCTCGACCAAGCAGGAATTGCTGTTCGTCCTGATACGGGACCACATCAACGAGCTGCTGCGCCAGCTCGATCGCGCCCTGCAGGGGAAACAGGGGCCGGCCGACAAGCTTCGTGCCTTCGTCGCGTTTCACGTCAGCTACCACATGACCAAGAAGCGCGAAGTCTTCATCGCCAATTCCGAGCTGCGAAGCCTGGAGCCGAAGAACTACGAGGAAATCGTGGCGCTGCGCGGCGCCTATGAGCGGCGGCTTGCGGAAATTCTCACCGAGGGTGTCACGCAAGGCGAGTTCGAGGTCGTTGACATCCAGGTGGCGACGTTTGCGATCCTGTCACTCCTGACCGGCCTCACTGCCTGGTACCGGCCCGGCGGGCGGCTCACCAAGGAGGCGATCGTCGCCGCCCATGAGAAGCTGGTACTATCGGGCGTCGCTCCTGGCGCGACGCCTGCGCGGGCGCAAACCAAGCGCGCGCCCTCCCCTGATGTTACGGCTCGCGGCAGGCCGGAGGGCGGATGAGGTGCCGATGACAGAACGTCAACCCCTCGACGAATTCGACTTGAAAATCCTGTCTGAGTTGCAGAAGGACGGACGCATCCGCAACAACGAACTGGCGGACAGGGTCGGCCTCTCGGAGCCCCCGTGCCGGCGGCGCGTTCGGTCCTTGCGCGAGCGCGGCTATGTCAGCGCCATCCGAGCCACGCTCGACGAAAAGCTGCTTGGTTACGAGGTTATTTCCTACGTATTGATTCAGTTGCAGAGCCAGGCTCAGACGACGTTGCAGGCGTTCGAAAAATCGATCACGGCAATACCGCTGGTCCAGCAGAGCTGGCGCATTTCGGGCGACGCCGATTATCTGCTCAAATGCGTGGCGCGAAACGTCGAAGGCATGCACCAGCAGCTTCTGCAATTTTCAGCGATGCCCGAGGTCCGCAATATCAGAACCTTCCCGGTGCTAGGCGTCGCCAAGAATGCGCCGCTGCCCATATCCCCAAATCCGGCGACATCCGACCCGGCACCATAGCCTCGCCCGCAACGCGGCCGCGTCGCGACCGAAAAGCGTGCCGGCCAGGCTCTCTCAGTGGGTCCACGGCTCGCCGCGCTTGAAGGCGAAATTGTCAGCGTAAGCGGCCGGCCGGCGCACCGAATCCTTGGGCTCGATCACCTGGTAGGCGATGCCCTTGCGCTCGCAATAGGCGATCGCATCTTCCTTGGTGTCGAAGCGCAAGGTGAGCTGCTGCTTCATGTCGGAGGACGAGGTCCAGCCCATCAGCGGCTCGATCGCCTGCGGCTGCTCGGGCTCGTAGTCGAGCTGCCATTCCTGGGCCGTGGCCCTTCCCGATTGCATCGCGTTCTTGGCAGGCTTGAAAATGCGGGCGGTCATCGGATGGTCGGGTCCTCAAGCGATATGCGACATGGAAGCGTTTGGTGGAAACGGCCGGGATAGTATAGAGACACCTTTCAGGAATTTGATCGGTGATTCCGGAAGCCCGGATGTACCATTTCCGTACCGGTATAGTCATTATGCCGTACTGTGACAATCCAGGGCCATCCGGCGCCCGGGACCCGGTCTTGCGGCGCGATCTTCCCGAAAGCATCACGAAGCGGCACCCATGAAAATCAACGCCACCCTGCCCGACAAAGGACGCGACCTCCGGCTCGACCTGTTTCGCGGGGTCGCGAACTGGTGGATCTATCTGGATCATATCCCGGATAACGTCGTAAACTGGATCACCGTCCGCAATTACGGGTTCAGCGACGCCGCCGACCTGTTCGTCTTCATTTCCGGCTATACCGCCTCGTTTGTCTATGCGCGGATGATGCTCGAACGCGGCTTCATTGTCGGCGCCACGCGGCTGACCAAGCGGGTCTGGCAGCTCTATGTCGCCCACATCATCCTGTTCGTGATCTATATCGCCTCAATCAGCTACCTCGCCTTGCGCTTTGGCGACTCGGAGCTGGTCAACGATTTCAACGTCGCTGTCCTGGTCGACAATGCGACCGAAACGCTGCGGCAGGGATTGTTCCTCAAGTTCAAGCCGGTCAATCTCGACGTGCTGCCGCTCTACATCGTGCTGATGGGGCTGTTCCCACCGGTGCTGTGGATCATGCTGCGGCAGCCCAATTGGACTCTGGCGGCCGCGATCGTGCTGTGGCTGGTGTCACGGCAGACCGGATGGAACCTGTCCGCCTACCCGGTCGGCACCTGGTACTTCAACCCGTTCGCCTGGCAGTTGCTGTTCGTGTTCGGCGCATGGTGCGCGCTCGGCGGCGCCCGCAAGAACATGCACATCATCAACGCGCCGGTCACGCTGTATGTGTGCATCGCCTATCTGCTCTTGGCGCTGGTCATGACCATGGCCGGCAGGTTTCCGACGTTCGGCGAGCTGTTCCCGCAGTGGCTCTATTCGATGTTCAACCCGAACGACAAGACCAACCTCGCGCCCTACCGCTTCCTGCACTTCGTGGCGATCGTGATTTTGGTGATCCGCTTCGTGCCGAAGGAATGGCCGGGGCTGGAGTGGAAGATATTCGATCCGCTGGTGGTCTGCGGCCAGCAGTCGCTCGCCGTGTTCTGCGTCGGCGTGTTCCTGTCGTTCGTCGGGCACTTCGAGCTGTCGATGAGCTCCGGCTCGCTGTTCGCGCAGATCTTCGTCAGCGTGACCGGCATCGCCATCATGACCATCGTGGCCTATTACATTTCCTGGTCGAAGCGGCAGGACAAGCCGCTGAAGCCGGCAGCGCCGAAAGCCGCCTGAGCGGCTTTCCACTGAACCGCGGCAGTTGGTTCAGGCCGGTTGCGCGGTCGATGCCACCAGCGTTCGCACGTCGGTGTAGATATTGACCAGCGGTGCGACCACCTTGTGCATCGCGTTCTTCGATACGATCGTGTCGTGCATGACGAGATGATCGACGCCGGTGGTCAGAAAGCAGTTCACGGCATCCTGCGGCGTTTCCACGATGGGCTCGCCCTTGATGTTGAATGAGGTGTTGATCAGCACGGGAACGTCGGTCAAGGCCTCGAATTCCTTCAGCAGGCGGTAGAGCATCGGATTGGTTTCTTCGCGCACGGTCTGGACGCGTGCAGTGCCATCGACATGCACGATCGCCGGGATCTTGTCGCGCCATTCAGGGCGAACCGGCTTGGCGATCAGCATGAAGGGCGAGTCCTCCTCGCCTTCAAAGATTTCCTTCATGCGCTCGGCCAGCACGATCGGCGCGAACGGCCGGAACGCCTGCCGGTGCTTCACGCGGCTGTTGAGGATGTCCTTCATCTCGGGCTTGCGTGGATCGGCCAGCAGGCTGCGGTTGCCGAGCGCGCGCGGCCCGAATTCCGAACGGTTCTGAAACCAGCCGATCACCTTCTGGTCGGCGAGCAGTTTGGCGCTGTCGCGGCAGACATTCTCACTTCTGACGGCATCGACCTGGATTCGCACCAGAAACTTCTTTAACTCCTTCGCGGCATCCTGGTCGCTGTAGCGCCTGCCGACATAGGCGTGATCCATTACGAAGGCGCGGCGTTGCTTCAGGATTTCGAGCCAGCCGTAGTAGGCGCAGCCGATTGCAATGCCGTCATCGCCGGCCGCCGGCTGGACCCAGACGTTCTCGAAGCCGGCTTCGCGGGCGACGCGCCCGTTCGCCACGCAATTCAGTGCAACGCCGCCGGCCATGCAGAGGTTCTTCGCGCCGGTGGTTTCGCGCAACCAGCGGGCGCGCGCCAGCAGCACGTTCTCGGTGTCGTCCTGCGTGCGCCAGGCCAGGTCTTCCCAGTGCCGCATCGCGGGGTGTTTTTCCCAGTTGCCGGCGACGTCGAGGACATAAGGTTGCTTGAAGTCGGTGGCGTTCCAGTGCGGCACCCGCAGCTTGCCATCGTCGGTCAGTTCGAGCAGATGCTTGACCTGGTCGCGGCGGCCATAAGGCGCCAGTCCCATCAGCTCGCCGCACTTGTTCCAGTCGCCGAAGATGTAGGTCGAGGCGCGGCTGTAGAGCGCGCCGAGCCCGGGCATGGTGTAGAATTCGTCGCTGAGGAAGCCGCGGTCCGGCTCCATCCAGACCTTCTTCAGGCACTCGAGCGTCGTCCCGTTGAACCTGTAATAACTTTCGGATTCTCGTGCCAGCGCTGTCGCCGTGTCGCTGGCGGGAAACGATTCCATGACGTCGGACCGGTAGCTGCCGACGCCATCGACGATCATCACGACGCCATCCCCGAACGGCGACACCGCGAACGCGCTGTAGGCGTGCGCGAGATGATGAGAGATCGTGACCACCTTGTCCGAATGTTTCAGATACAGCGGATGCTTGGCCGCCTCGTCGCGCTCGAACTCCGGCAGGAAGCCCGGCGCGTCGAAATAGACCAGCCGCTCTTCCATTTCCGAAACCGGCAGGATGTAGCAATTGCGCACCACCAGATCGACGTCGTCGAGCGTAATGCCTTCGGCTTCGAGGCAATAATCGATCACTTCCTTGTAGAAGCCCGAGGCGTGCTTGGCCCGCGTGATCCGCTCCTTGGCGATCGCAAACGCAATGGCGCCGTCGCGCAGCAGGCAGGCGCTGACATCATGGTCATAGGTGTTCAGACCAAGGACATAAGTGTGTTTTTTTGGCATGGGTACTCGTCAGGAGAGGGTCGTCTTGCGCTGAAAAATGGAGATCGTGTCGACATCAAGTCCTTGGCGTGGCCTTGCGGATTTTTTCAATCGAGGTTCTGCAGCGCACCATCCTAAGTGTTCATCCAACATTCAGGAAGATGAATGCGCGCCGCAGGAATCTGCAGCAAAACCACCGTAACTTGACCTTACCTGCCCTTCTCAATAAAGTCCCAACAGCTCGAAAGAACCTTATGAAAATATTGTGTTAGCGCATCTGAACGGAAAGCATTCTCGCGCGTCTAAGTGAGATAGTGCGGAAGTCCAGGTGTTTCGGAAGTGACCGGGAGATTCTCGAATGGCTAAACGCTACAATATCCTGACCCGCTGTCTTGCAGCGCTGGCTTTGTTATTCGTCTACGTGGCCAGCACGTCTGCGATTCTGGTGGGTGCGACGACCACGTCAGCAGAAGCGCAACGAGGCAGAGGTAGAGGCAGAGGTTATGGTCGCGGTTACGGTCGCGGCTACGCGCGTGGTTATGGCCGGGGTCGGGGCTATGGCCGGGGTTATGGCTTCTATGGCGCGCCCCTCGTTGTTCGCCCGGGTCCGCGCTGCTATTGGAATCCCTACGGCGTCCGCGTCTGCAGGTGGTGATTTAGGCTCGATCGCCGTCGCCTTAGACGGGACCGGAGATAAGATAGAGGCGCACCGGAAAGCCGGTGCGCCTCTTCTTTTTTTAACGAATCGTTCCGCGACGCGACGAGAGCCTCGGCTCCCAAACTAGCTTGCAAGCCGCGGCAGCAGCTTGAGCGCATTCCCCCGCTCGATCGCCGCCATCTGCTCCTCCGTGAACACACCCGCCTCGCGCAGCCCCTTCACATGGTCGATGCCGGTCCGATACGGAAAATCCGTTCCGAACACGATCTGCGACGGCGGAATGATCGCCGCCAGCGCCGACATCGCACCACGGTTGGATGTTTGCGCGGTGTCGTAGAAGAAGCGCTTGAGCTCAGTGAGCGTGCCGTCGGGCACCGTCTCCTTGGCCTTCGGCGCCAGCAGAGGGTGCCGCACGAAGCGCTCGATCAGGAACGGCATCGTTCCGCCGGCGTGCGAGAATATCCATCGGATGTCGGGAAACCGCCGCGCATTGCCGGAGAAGACGATGTCGGCGATCGTGCGCGTCGTGTCGGTGCCGAACTCGATCATGACGGGCGGCTGCGTCGGCGCCAGGTTCACGCAGCAATTGGCCGCGGTGGGATGGGTGTAGACCAGCGCCTTGCGGCGATTGAGTTCCTCCATGACCGGCAAGAACAGCGGATCTCCGAGCCACTTGTCGCCGTAGCTCGTCATCAAGGCGATGCCGTCGGCCTTGAGCGTGTCGAGCGCATAGGCGAGCTCGCGCAGGCTGCCTTCGGCGTCGGTGAGCGGCAGCATCGCGAAATTGCCGAACCGCCCCGGATAATCCGCGACCAGCTTTGCGGCATATTCGTTCGACTCGCGGCAAAGCCTTCGTGCCGTATCGCCTTTGGTGAAATTGACCGCGGGCGTGGTGACGGACAGCATCGCAGTGGCGATGCCGGCCTTGTCCATATCGGCGAGCGATTTCTCGATCGTCCAGTTCTTCATCAAGGGATCGCCGAAGCCGCTGTCGTTCGACGCGGTCACGTAGGTTGGCGGCGAGAGATGATGGTGAACGTCGATCCGGAACGGCTTTGCGTCGGCAGTTTGTGCCCGTGCCTGCTGGCCGCCACCGACCGCCGTCGTCAGGGCCAGCGCGCCGGCACCGAGCATGAAGCCACGCCGGCTTGGTGCGGCGAATGGCTGATACGATTGACCACAGCAGAAGCATCCCCGCAGCGGGGCCGTGCGCAAATCCGTCATTCGTTCTCTCCCCGATCTTGCTTGTTGTTGCGGGCAGCCTTCAGCCGTCGAGAATGGCGACCGCGCGGGTCCAGCCGGCGGATGCGCGCTCGATCTTCACCGGGAAGCACGACACCATGAAGCCAGTCGACGGCAATTGTTCGAGATTGTGCAGCTTCTCGAGGTGGCAATAGCCGATGTGGCGCCCGGCCTTGTGGCCTTCCCAGATCAGGCTGGCGTCCTTCGTCTCGGCATATTTCTTCGCGGTGTAGACGAACGGCGCATCCCAGCTCCAGCCGTCGATGCCGGTCAGGCGCACGCCGCGCTCCAATAGATACATCGTCGCCTCGTAGCCCATGCCGCAGCCGGAGGTGACGTAGTCCTGCCGCCCGTATTTTGCGCCGGCGCTGGTATTGACCACGACGATCTCAAGCGGCGACAGCGTATGGCCGATGCGCTTCAATTCCGCTTCGACATCCTTGGCGGTGGCGACGTAGCCATCCGGCAAATGCCGGAAGTCGAGTTTCACACCCGGCTGAAAGCACCATTCCAGCGGCACCTCGTCGATGGTCCATGAACGCTCGCCGCGGTTCATGGTGGGATGGAAATGCCAGGGCGCATCCAGATGCGTGCCGTTGTGGGTGGAGAGCGATACCTGCTCCACCGCCCAGCCCTGGCCATCAGGCAGATCTTCCGCCTTCAACCCTTCGAAGAACTGCAGCATCCGCGGCAGGCCTTGCTGGTGATCAATGTACTGGATGGTCGGGTGGTTGCCGGGCGGATCGGCCGGCACGTCGTTTTGCAGGGGGACGGAAATGTCGATCAATCTACGCGCCATGGCGGTTCCTCGCTGGATGTTCTTTTGTGTAGCGTGGTCGCAAACGGCTATTGCCGCTCGACCCGGTTCTTCAAGATGCCGATCTTTTCGACTTCGAGTTCGATGGTGTCGCCATGTTCGAGATACCAGCCGAGTTCGAGCCCGCATCCATTGCCGACGGTGCCGGATCCGATGAATTCGCCGGGCATCAGGGTCTCGTCCTTGCTGACATGGGCGATGATCTCCTCGAATGAGAATAGCATGCCCTCGGTCACCCCTTGCGAGCGCGTCTCACCGTTGACGCGCGCTTCCATCTTCAATTTGTAGGGATCGCCGATATCGTCTGGCGTCACGATCCACGGGCCCATCACGTTGCCGCCATCAAAGCTCTTGCCTTTCGCCGGGCCTAGCCGTCCTTCCATCTCAATGCGCTGGGCATCGCGTGCGGAAAAGTCATTGAAGATCGTGTAGCCAAAGATGTGGTCTTTGGCCTTGGCGGCGGAGATGTTGGCACCCTTGTTCCTGGTGATGACGCCGAATTCGAGCTCATAGTCCATCACCTGGCTGTAGCGCGGCCACTTCACCGTGGTGTTGGTGCCGCGCACGCTGAAGCGGTTTGTGATGTAGTAGATCGGCTGCTTGCGATAGACCTCCGGCAGTTCGCCGAGCGGCTCGGCCTCGATCCGCGCCAGCTCGGCCATGTCGCCCTTGGCGCGTGCGGCCAGCTTGAGCTGCCCGCGGGGGGCCTGCAGGATATGCAGCGGAAATGACATGCCGTCCCGCATCTGTCGCGGCACCGGGACCGGCGCGAGAATCTCAGTGGCATCCACCGATACTGAAAGGCTCTCGTCCTCGCCGTGTTTGTCGAACACCTTCGCAGCCTGTTCGAGCGCGGCGTCACCGGTATCGATGAGCGCCAGCATCGAAGCGAAGGCAGGACTGGCATCTCCGTTGCGGCTGGCCGCTGCCGCGAGATCAAAGAGCAGCCTATCGCCGCTATGCACGATGGCGACCTTTTCCTGACCGCCCGACTTGATTGTTGCGAGTTTCACCTGACGCCCTCTTGTTTTCAGATGAAATATATGATCAAAAAAAATATCGATAAACAAGACAGAAAAATGTGTCATGGGGAGATTGTCGTGAAAAAGGTCCTAGCCGCCCTTGCGGTCAGCGTGGCGCTGACCGGCACCGCCTTTGCGCAAGCCAAGATCCAGGTCGGCTGCACGGCGACTTCGGATTGCGCCTCGGCAATGATCGCGATCGACGAAGGCATTTTCAGAAAGCACGGCCTTGAGGTCGAGATGACGCCGATCGGCATCAACTCGAACATCCCGGCGGCGATCCTGTCGAATTCGATTCAGATTGGCGGGCCGACCTCAACGGTGTTTTTGCAGGCCGTCGACGGCGGGCTCGATCTGGTCGCTATTGCGGGTGCTACCATCATGAGCCCGGTGTCGAACGGCAACATCACCGCGTTCGTCCGCAACGGCATCACCATCAAGGAGCCGAAGGATTTCGCCGGCAAGAAGGTCGGCGCGCCCGGGCTGAATGCCTTCCTGCACGTATTGTTCGTGAAGTGGCTCGTGGAGAAAGGCGTCGACCCCAAGAGCGTCAATTTCGTCGAGGTCACCTTCCCGACCATGGCCGATATCATCAAATCCGGCGGCGTCGATGCCGTGCTGACCGCCGAACCGTTCGTGACCCGCATGACCAATGCCGGCCTCGGATCGGTCGGCGCACGCTACGCGGTCGAACTGGCGCGCACCGATCCCATCATCTTCTACGCTGCGTCACGCGAATGGGCTGACAAGAACGCCGCGGCGATCAAGAAATTCCGTGACGCGATCGCCGAGTCCGCCGTCATCGTCAACAACGACCGCGAAAAGGCATCGAACTCGATTGCCAAGTTCACCAAGCAGCCGATCGAACTGGTCAAGGCGACGCCGCCGAACCGCTCCGAACCGGCGCTGAAGCCCGAGCAGCTCTCTTGGTGGATCGAGGTGATGTCGTCGCAGAAGATGCTGCAATCCAAGCTCGACACATCGAAGCTGGTCATGAAATAGCAGATTGCGCGATGCCTGCTTCCGAACGCCAACTGAACCGACCGCTAGCCGAGGCCGCTACCTTGAGCGAGCGCGCGGCCATGCTGGTCGAGCAGGACATCCTTGCCGGCCATCTGGCGCCGGGATCGCGGCTCGGCATCGTCGACCTCGTGCAGCGCTACGAGATCGGCGCCACCCCCTTGCGCGAGGGCCTGTCACGGCTGATGTCGCGGGGACTGATCGTCGGCATCGGACAGCGCGGCTTCCGCGTCGCCGACGTTAGCCGCGAGGATCTGCTCGACATCACCACGATGCGCACGGCGGTCGAGGTCGAGGCCATCCGTTTGGCGATCATCCATGGCGACGATGCCTGGGAAGCCGGTATCGTCAGCGCATTGCACCAGATGCGCCGCCACATCGAGCGGACCGGCGATGAATTCCGCGAGGGCGCAGAGGATTTCGACCGGCTGCACAAGGGCTTTCACACCGCCTTGCTGGCGGCGTGCGGCTCGAAGCGTTTGCTGGCAGCCCATTCCGATCTCTACGACCAGGCCTACCGCTACCGCCGCGTGATGATGCGTTCCGTCGACAGCGGCAAGAAATTCGTGCGCGCGCATCAATTGCTGGCCGATCGGGCGATCGAGCGCGATATTCCCGGCTCGCAGGCAATGCTGGAAGCGCATCTGCGCTCCACCCTCAATTTCGTCTATCCTCCCGGCAGCGAGAGTTGAACCATGGCAAGCGCCGCAAAACGCCTCGAAGCCGTATCCGGCACCCCTGCGTCGCAGATCGCATTTGACGGAGTGACGCTTGTACTCGGCGGCAAAACCATCATCGAAAATCTGAGCCTGGGGGTGCCGCCCGGCGAATTCCTCTGCATCGTCGGCGCCTCTGGTTGCGGCAAGACCACGGCGCTGCGGCTGGCCGCAGGCCTTTACCAGCCGACCAGCGGCAAGGTGAATTTCGACGGCCAGCCGATGCACGAGCCGCGTCGCGAGATCGCGATCGTGTTCCAGGACTACGGCAAGGCGCTGCTGCCGTGGCGCACCGCGGCGGGCAATGTCTCGCTGGCGCTGGAAGCGGGCGGCATGCCGTCAGCCGAGCGCCTTGCCCGCATCGAGGAACTTTTGCGCACGGTCGGCCTGCCCGGCCATGCCGGCAAATACCCGTCAGAAATGTCAGGCGGCATGCAGCAGCGCCTGCAGATCGCCCGCTGCCTGGCGCAGGAGCCGAAGACGCTTCTGATGGACGAGCCGTTCGGCGCGCTGGATGCGATGACGCGGCAGGGACTGCAGGATGAGGTATTATCGCTGGTGGCAGCCAGCGGCGCTACTGTGATCTTCGTGACCCACGACCTCGACGAAGCCATCTATCTTGGCGACCGCATCATCGGCCTGCTGCCGCATCCGGGACGGATCGGCATCGAGCTTTCGGTCAACCTCCCGCGCCCGCGCGATCAATTGTCGACCCGCGAGCATCCGGAATTCCTGCGACTGCGGCGGCAATTGTTCGATTTCATCAAGGCCACCGAGCAGTGACGGCGAATTCCGCCAAGGCGCTCGTTCTGCCGCTCGCCGTGCTGGTGGCGTTCGAAATCTGGGCACGCGCCACCCATCTGCAGAGCGACAGCCTTGCGCCGCCGAGCGAGATCGTGATGGCGCTGTTCGGCGCCTTCGCCGATCTCTCGATTCTGGCGGCGACGCGCGACACGCTGTTTTCAGCTTTCGCAGGCCTTGCGATCGGCACCACCATCGGCTTGGCGTTCGGCATCGCCTTCGGGATTTCAGATACGCTCGATCGACTGATGGAAGTAACGGTCGAGGCCATCAGGCCGATTCCCTCGATTGCGCTGCTGCCGATCGCGCTGATCGCGCTCGGCTTCGGCTACCGCATGGAGATCGTGATCGTGGCGTTCGCCTGCGTCTGGCCGGTTCTGATCCTGTCGCGCGCGGCGGTGCGCAGCATCGAGCCGCGGCTGATGGAGGTGGCGCGGGCGTTGCGGCTGCCGCCGGCGCAGCGGGTCTGGAAGATCATCATCCCGGCGGCGCTGCCGCGGATCTTCGTCGCGTTCCGCCTGTCGGCCGGCATCGCGCTGATCGTCGCCGTGACGGTCGAAATCGCGATCAACCCGCTGGGCCTCGGCGCCGGCATCATGCTGGCGCAGCAGGCGCTGCGCCCGGACCTGATGCTGGCCTATCTGGTCTGGATCGGCGTCATCGGCTACGCACTGAATATCCTGCTGGTCGTCGCCCAGATCCGCCTGTTCGGCCGCGCCGCGTTGAGCGGAGACAGCGCATGATCGGGCCCCGGCAGGAACACCGGCGAGACCAGTTTTAAATTGGCGATCAATTGCCATAGCGCGACGAACCCGGCCGCAACCGCAAAGCTCGCCACGCGCCACAGGATGGCCGCGCGGTTCATGCCTGGGCCTCGCTGGTGCGCGGGTTTTCCTCCGGCGATCTCTGGAGCAAGCTCGCCGGCACGCTCGAACACATGGCCTATGGCTGGCTCGCCGCCTCCATTGCCGGCATCGCGATCGGCGCGATCATCGGATCGTCGCGCAGGATGCGGACCTATGTCGCGCCGTCGCTGGAGTTCTTACGGCCGCTGCCGGTCTCGGCGATCATTCCGGTGGCGATCGCCATGCTGGGGCTGACCCAGGCGATGGCGCTGTTCGTGATCGCCTTCGGTGCGATCTGGCCGATCATGCTGGCGACCATCCATGGTTTTGCGGCGGTCGAGCCGCGGCTCTACGAGGTCGCGCGGTCGCTGCAGATGTCACGCCTCGCCGTGATCTTCAAGATCGCGCTGCCCTCCGCCAGCCCCGACATTCTCGCTGGGATGCGCCTCAGCCTGACGGTGGCGCTGATCCTGTCGGTGGTCTGTGAAATTCTGGCCGGCCTCGACGGGCTCGGCCATTGGGTTCTGCTGTCAGCCCGCGCGTTCCGCTCGGCCGACCTGTTCGCCGGTGTCATCCTGCTTGGCGTCACCGGTTACGTGACGTCGGTGGCGATGTCGCTAGCGGAGCACAGACTGCTGGCGTGGCAAGCGGCGCAACGGTGATCGCCGGCAGCCGAGCAGTTGCGGCTACGTGTCTGCGACAGGCCGAGCCGAAACCTCCGGCTTCTTCGACGCCGTCATAAGGCGCCGCCAACCACGTCCGACCCAGCGCCACAACGCCCGGAGACTGAAGGTGACGAGCACCTCATGGTGCCGCATCCCCTTGCCGCCCTTGACCAGCCCGAGATCGCGAATGATGCAGTACGTCCCGCTGCTCATGCGGGCGAACTTCGCATCTCGGAAATGATTGCGCACACGCGACAACATGCACGCAGCATGCACCGCGGATCGATTTCGTCAATCTTGACGGCCGTCGAATCAACCTCGCCGGGATACGAAAGCCGTCAGACCGTTGCGTTGTTGTTGCGTTCGCAGATGCGATACAGTTGCGCGGTCCGAACCGGCACGCGCCCCAGCACCGCGCGCCGCTCGTTCATGCGCTCGCTCGGCGAATCCGGCTGCGCAAAGCACTCAAGGATCTGAATGCGGATTTCCTCCGCGAGCGGGCCTTCGACCCGACGCATGCGATTCCAGAGCCGGATGATTTCGCGTTGCTTCTCGACATCCATTGGTCACCTCCGAAGAACGACCAAAAGGAACATAACAGGAACGAAATTGCAAGCCACGAATTCGCGGCGATGTCACAAGTCATGAAAGCGAAATTGCAGTATCGAAAGGTCGCGCGCACGCGCAGGCGTTATCGACAATGGCGTCCGCCACGCCTCGCATAAACCATCGCTGAGCGCCGCGGAAGGCAGCCACTCCGATATCTCGATTTCAACTCTAAATGCAAAGGCCGAGAATCTTCAGTCGGCAAGCCTCAGCCGCGCCCGATTTGGACTTCGCAGCGTTTGCCTGCTTTGAATCCTTCGGCGAACTCTTTGGCGAACTCTTCGGCGCCTTGGGACGCTCATAGTCGCCTGCGATCACCATGGCCCAGTACGTACGACCGGTCCGCGCGCTTTTCACGCTGGCAACACCTACGCGCGTCGCACCGGGCAACAGGAGGTTCTTCCGGTGCCCGGACGAATTGATCCACTGGTCGAGGGTCTTGGGAAAACCGTCGTAGCCGTACGCAATGTTCTCTGCGGCCCGGCCTGCGCCCGCCGGGCCGACACGCGTATTGAACCGGCCAAGGACATCGTGATCCAGTTTGTCCTTTGCGGCCATCGCCTCGGCTTGATCGTGTGCAATCCGTGTGAGAGTCGCATCCAGGGTTACGCGCTTCTGCCCGTGCTTTAGCCGAAAATCAGAAATCATCTGCGCGGGATTGGCCGCCGCCGGCCGGCTCGCGGCGGCGGCAAAACAAATCACCAGCCCCAGCAAAAGGGCCTGCCGCACCAGAATGACTGTCTTCCTACCAGCCACAACTGTTCCCCTGCCCCTTTCGAATTGTGCTGGGAAGATTCAATCCGAAAAAGACGTCGCAAGTCATTGATTTTATTGGTCGGGGCATCAGGATTCGAACCTGAGACCTGCAGTACCCAAAACTGCCGCGCTACCAGGCTGCGCTATACCCCGATCTGACGCTGGAAATGCTCGATACACGCTAAACCCGCAGCCATCAAGGCGATGGAAACCGGTCAGCGCTTGTTGAACAGCGGGTGGGCCACCCGGTCGCCGGGCTGAATGCCGTATTTTTGCGCCGTGCCGGCAATCACTTCCAGGACCCCCCTGGCAAGTCCGCCCGAGGAGATGATCTTGGTGGAGAGCGGCTCGGTGTTCTCAGCGATTCGCAGGATGCGGCCGTCGGCGCGGATGAAGATCATGTCGAGCGGGATGTAGGTGTTCTTCATCCACATCGAGATCTGCTGCTCCGGCGAGAAATCGAACAGCATGCCTTTGCCGTCGGGAAGCTCTTTTCGGTACATCAGCCCCTGAGTCTTCTCCTCCTCCGTCGTCGCCATCTCGACCAGGAACACGCGAACGCCTGACTTGGTGGCGATCTCGAGCGGCTGAACGCTCGCGGCCTGCGCGGCAGGATTGGCGCAGAGGATGAAGAGCACAGCAGACGCAGCGGCCAGCGACGACGTCACCAGGCGGCCCGGGATGCGAAGCCGCGCAACCATCAAAGCGAAATTCATCAAAGCACTCACGCCGGATATCTCAGGAGAAATTGCCGGGAACCCTAACCGGAGAATTGCGGCAAATGCCAGAGGCCGCCGCGCTGAGGCGCGACGGCCGGCTCACGTTTGCGTCAGTGGTACGGCAGTATCAATGCGACGACAGCGCCGACGGGCCGGTCTCCGGATGAATTTCCGCCGCCATCATGCCCTTGGATCCGGGCCCGTAGCGCACCAGCACGTACTGGCCCGGCCGCAGTTCGGTCATGCCGAAGCGGCGCAGCGTTTCCATGTGGACGAAGATGTCAGGCGTGCCCTCGCCGCAGGTCAGGAAGCCGAAACCGCGCAGCCGGTTGAACCATTTGACCTGGGCCCGCTCCAGACCGCTGGTCGGCGTAACGCTGACATGAGTCCGCGGCGGCAGCATCTGCGCCGGATGGATCGCGGTGGACTCGTCCATCGAGACGATCCGGAACGCCTGATAGCCCTTGGCGCGCTGCACGCATTCGACCACCACCCGCGCGCCCTCATAGGCGGTCTGGTAGCCGTCGCGCCTGAGCACGGTGACGTGTAGCAGCACATCGGGCCAGCCATTGTCCGGCACGATGAAACCGTAACCTTTCGAAGCATCGAACCATTTGATGATGCCCGATATTTCGACAAGGTTAGCTGCGGCATCGCCGAGCCCCGACAGCGCGTCCGCCGCCGGATCGCGCTGTGCGCCGGCTGCGTATTCACCCGGTCCAAGCCTGTTCTGCCCTGTCCCGCCTGTCGGCGGCCCCCCGAGCTTCTTGGACCCAAATTCGTCCGACCCCATGACCCCGGACCTCACACTTCAAAAAGCGGTCCACTGTCGCCGTAGCGGACCGGAACACGCGCCCTATCATGACCATCATGATAACGCAGCGCGAATCTCTCGAATCAAAGATAACACTCCCGACTGTGGCGCATAGCTAAAAAACAATTTGGCCGAGAACTATAAACAGGCTTGCAACGGCCACGAATCAATTGGCGATCAATTGCCTACGAACGGTCCGAGCGTTTCTCCGATGTCGTGACGGATGACAAGATCGGCCACGTCGTCCTGTTCCGTGCTCTCATTATTGATGATCACGAGCTTCGCGCCGCAGTTCTTGGCCATCAGCGGAAAACCTGCGGCGGGCCAAACAACTAGCGACGATCCGACTGCAAGGAACAGGTCGCAATGCTGGGCCAGTTCGGTAGCGCGGCGCATCGCGTCTTCCGGCATCGCCTGTCCGAACGAGATCGTGGCCGTCTTTACCGGCTCGTCGCAGATAGTACAGTCGGGTGCGCTGCCGGCTTCCTCGAAACGCTGCTTTACCCAAAGAAGATCATAGGCATGTCCGCAGCCGATGCAGCGGGCATAAGTCGTGTTGCCGTGCAGTTCGATCACGTCATCGGCCCTGAAGCCTGATACCTGGTGCAAATTGTCGATGTTCTGGGTGATGATCGCCGGCGTCTTACCGGCTTTGTAGAGCGAGGCCAGCGCGCGATGCCCGCGGCCGGGCCTGGCCGCGGCAAAGGTTGCCTCCATCGCAAAGCGTCGCCGCCAGGCCTCGGCCCGCGCGTCGGCGCTTGCAACGAATTCGTCGAACGCGATCGGGCGGTTGCGCGTCCAGAGGCCGCCCGGGGAGCGGAAATCCGGAATGCCGCATTCAGTGGAAATGCCGGCTCCGGTAAAGGGAACGACACATGCGGCTTCGGCAATCATGTTGCCGAGCTGCTCGACGCCGCTGCGCAAATCCTTGGCGATCACCGCTGATATTTCCGAATTGTTGGGCCGCGCGGATTATAGCACGGTCGTTCGGATTGCCAGACCGATGCGCGCTGCCGGGCAGCGCCGCACGCAGCCTCCGGCAAGGCGGCCTTATCAAGCCGCCTTATGCCGCGCCGCCTTGTAACACCGGCGCGTTATGCTGCCTCATCATGCTGCCTTGGCCACCGATTCCTTCGGCTCCTTGGCTTCTTCCGACTTCTTCGCCTTGGGCACGGGTGCGCTTTCCGTCTTCTTCACCGGTAGCTTGCCGTATTGCGCAAGCTTTTCCAGTTCCGCTTCGAGTTCGGCGCGGCGTGCAGCGACTTTTTCAAACAACTTGTCGGTGGCGTGCTCGCGCAGGCCTGCGAGTTCTTCGATGCTCAATGAATCCAAATCGATCTTTGCCATTGGAACCTCCCGTTTGTCTTTCGCTAACGGGAACCCGCATGAGCGACAAGAATGCGGCACACCTTATCCACCGCCTTCGCTTCAGGCGGCGCGATCACAAGGCTTCCCCATTCATGCCCCATTCGCGCGCGCCAATCATGGCGGGGCGCGAATCAAACAACAAACGGATGGCGATGACGGAGAAGGAAGAAAGACTCGCGCGCGACCGTGCCGAAATAGCAGCACGCGTCGCGAGCTTCAGGAAAACCCAGCAGAAGTTCGAACGCGAGCGCAAAGAATATTACGAAACGACCTTGGCCAACGCGCTGAATGGATCCAGCCGGTCCACGCTCTGGCGTTGAAGCGGAACGGCAACAGCACTGCAAAAACTGCCCGGCATCCTCTCGTTATCGCCGACGAATACGGCGCGCGAAGCCAGCCGGAGAATTCCGCAACGGCAGGAACGAAGCCAGT
The DNA here is from genome assembly GCF_001440415.1 of Bradyrhizobium retamae. Classification (GTDB taxonomy): domain Bacteria; phylum Pseudomonadota; class Alphaproteobacteria; order Rhizobiales; family Xanthobacteraceae; genus Bradyrhizobium; species Bradyrhizobium retamae. The sequence continues at coordinate 65,873 of NZ_LLYA01000161.1, read as the reverse complement.
GCACGACGTTTTTCTATAAGTGCAGCAACCTTGCGAGAGGTGAAGCACGAATAACCCCGCCTACATCGTCGGATGTGGGCGGGTTTTCGTTACCGAGCGGATGCTGTGGCCGCGCGCGCGATCGCGAGCCATGCGATCGGGCAAGTCTGATCGTCGGATTGCGCGGGGAACTAATGGGGCCCTTGCGGAGTTTCGGCGCAGGGAAAAGGTGCGTTCATGCCTGCATGGATGGAAATTCTGATCAATGTGATCGGCTATGCCGGCTTCGTTGTCATCGCGACCTATCATAAATCGCCGAGCGAAAAATTAGGCGAAAAATTTCCGGACCGCTGACGGTTGAGTCCTCGCGTTTCTGGTCTGCGCTTCGAAAACAGCCATGCTGGCGGCCGCACGGGCGCTCACAGTTCGGCCTTCATCCATCGCAGCGGAGAAGACTCCCTTTGTTCTCCTGGAACGAACAGGGGGTGCGTCTTGAGCACGATTGCCTTCTTAAGATACCGTTACTCGTCCTCCCCGGCCGTCGAACCTTTTTGGTGCAGCCCGTACCTATCTAAAAAAGGTGCTGCGATGACCCAGGCCGACCACTATCGAGAACAATCCGACAGAGCCCGACGGCTTGCCGAAGCCGTCAAGGATCCGGAAGCTTCGAAGAAATTGATCGAGATGGCCGAGGAATTCCGCCTCTATGCCGAGCGACTGGAACAGATGCATTAGCGCGATTGCGCGGGGCATGCAGGCATAGAGACTTTAAGCTTCTGTTTACCTCTTTGCACTGTAGCATCCGGCCGTTAACCCAACCTCTTTACAAGACGTAAACGCGAGCCTGACAAGTTTCGATCAGGAGGGTTGCACCCATGGTCATTTACCCCATACCGGTTGAACTGACACAAGCCAGAATCCAGCTCGTCGTCGATCAGGCCGCCAGGGCGCCGCCACATACGATCAATCAGGATCTAAGGGCCGTCGACCACGCCAAGGCAGCCGCCATCGAAGCGGCCCTGGCCGATTTACAGACCGACGAGCCGTCGCTGGTGGACGTTAAAGTCTGACTTGACAGGAAGTATCAATCTTGCGCGCGAGGGCCAGACGGCGTCCAGCCCTGCTCTCTCACGATCGCCAAGCGAGCCGTTGCGCGTGCACGACGCCAAGCGTCAGCAGACCGCCGATGCCGGCGAGCACGGCCAACCCTGCGAACCAGACCCATTGCGGCCTTTCCTTGTAAGCGCGGAAGGCAGGGCGAACCGTACACACGATCGTCGGCATATTCGCGACCAGTAAGTCCCACGCGAGCATCTTAAGCCTCCCAGGAAGAAAGCGGATGCGCAAAGGCTAGCGATCGTCGCTGAACGAGACTGTGCGGGCAGTCACATCCGCATCCCAGCAGCAGCGCTCGACATGCTCGTTGCGTATCGAGGCAAGCATATCCCTCGTTAATGCATCAGGCGCGGCACGATAACCGATACCGCCAGCAAGGCGCCGAGGCTGCTCACCACGGACAATTTCATCCGGGCCGTCCTGGCATCGGTAATGGGAAGCACGAAGAAGAAAACCATCGCAACTATGAGCACGCCATAAAGCAGGTACATGGTCGATCCTCCGTTGCCGCCACAATGGACGGAGGAGCCCAACCGCGTATGTGTAGGGCGTCACGCTGGTAACGCGGCGTTCCGGTCGGCAAAAGAAAGCCGACAACAAAGCCGCGGCTCCCGCGATGAAGTCACTTTCCGCCCGCAGCCGCAGCTTCAACAAGCCTGCAATTTTACGGTCTTGGTTTCCTTGAAAGCAACTTGCGCGTGCGACAAGATTTGATCAAAGCGTGAGAGAAAAGAAATGCTCGGGAAGTATCTGCGCAACGAGGGCGGCGCCACCGCAATCGAATACAGCCTCATCGCCGGGTTTATCGCCTTGGCCATCCTCGCCGCCGTCGGAATGACCGGCGAGAGGCTCGTGGCGTTACTTGAGAGTCTCATTTCCGCATTGAACATTTAGGTGCGATTAAAATGTCACGGCAAGCGAGGATCGCGAGCCCTACCAGTATCCAGAGCGCGCATCAGCGAGCGAAAGCCAGAACAAGCACCAACGCGGCAGCGCCGATAAACCCTGCTAAGAATATCGCTCGGTAGCGGGAGTGTTCGGGACAATTTTGCCTCCCGCGCCGTTTCGGCTGGGTAGGGACCCTGTCGAGCGGGACCTTCGCGCAGATGGCTACGCGATCCAATAAATTGCTGTTCCAACGACAACGAGAGCAATGGCACCAGCGGTCAAAGTCCCGAGCTTTCGCTCGGACCTTGTCGGCAAATCCTCCCGCGCCGCATTCTCTTCAGCCGGATGATCTTGTTTCATGGGGTGTCTCCCTCGATTCAAAACCGGCGTAGCGGTTTCGTTCCTCGGAACCAAGGTACCGTTGAGCAACGAGCGCTTCCAATCTTTCGCATTCGCCTGCATCGATGGCCTTCTGAGGCCACAGAGCGCTCGGTGCGACCGGCTGCAGAACGAACCCGCATCTTGTCCGCACGTTCTCGGTGACCTCTGGTGCACTTTGCTGCTATTTTCCGCCCGAACCGCCCAACCCAGACAAGATCTCAACACGCTCTCAGGAGGACAACAAACATGCGCTATCTCCACACCATGCTGCGAGTCCGCAATCTCGATACCGCGATGAAGTTCTACCGGGACGCGCTGGGGCTGAAGGAAGTACGCCGGGTCGACAACGACAAGGGCCGGTTCACGCTGGTGTTCCTGTGCGCGCCGGAGGACGAAGGCCTGTTCAAGGCCGCTCCCCAGAACCGCGGCGCGCCGCTGGTTGAGCTCACCTATAATTGGGACGAGGAGAAATACGGCGAAGACCGCTATTTCGGTCACCTCGCCTACGAGGTCGACGACATCTACGCGACCTGCGACCGCCTGATGAAGGCCGGCATCACCATCAACCGCCCGCCACGCGACGGGAACATGGCTTTCGTCCGCTCACCGGATCTGCATTCGATCGAGCTGTTGCAGAAGGGCGAACCGAAGCCGCCGGCCGAACCGTGGACCTCGATGCCGAACACCGGTCACTGGTAGGCCTCGTACAATTTCTTCGTCCACGTCCGTCATCCGAGCTGGCATAAACGTTCCTTCACTCGGGTTCTTTTCTGCATAAGGAACGGGCCATGACATAACGCGTTTTCTCTTCAATGCATTTTGAGGAGGAGATAATGGGACGAGGAATTCTGCTTTGGTTGCTGGGCGTGCCTATTCCGGTGATCATTCTGTTGTGGCTGTTCTTCGGCAACTGATTGGCCGACGCGGAAATCGGGGCTCTGTCGCACTGCGGCGGAGCCTCGATTTTTGTTGGGCTTGAGCCCTCGCAAGAGCGCGCTTTTTTGCCGATCTTCGGCTATTAACGGCCAATCGGAAAAATCAGCGGGAGCAATGCGCGTGGCCGACAACAACAAACAACAACTCACCATCTGGGGCCGGGCCAATTCGGTCAACGTGCAAAAAGTACTGTGGTGCCTCGCCGAACTCGATCTCGCCTATGAGCGTATCGATGCCGGCATGCAGTTCGGAAAGAACGACGAGCCTGCTTATCTGGCGATGAATCCGAACGGCCGCGTACCCACGCTGATCGATGGCGACTACGTGCTGTGGGAATCCAATTCCGTGATGCGCTATCTCTGCATGGCCTATGGCCAAGGATCTGAACGAGGTTCGTCGATCTATCCCTCGCAGCCGAAGGCGCGCGCCGGCGTTGATCGCTGGCTCGACTGGACGCTGTCGACGCTGCAGCCGCTCGACCGGCCGGTGTTCTGGGCGTTGGTGCGCACGCCCATCGAAAAGCGCGACATGGTCGCGATCCAGAAGGATGTCGATGCCGAAGCCGCGGTGTGGCAGATCGTCGAGGCGCAACTGGCGACGCGGCGCTTTATCGAGGGCGATCAGTTCACCATCGCCGACATCGCGCTCGGCGCCTTTGCGCGGCGCTGGTTCGGCGTTGAAGGCGTGACAAAACCGAAACTGCCGAACCTCGAACGCTGGTTTTCGCAGCTCGCCGTCCGCCCAGGGTTCACGCAGTTCATCGCGCCGCCGATGACGTAAGCGCGAATCGTCTCAACGCGAGCCGCCGGACACCCCCGCTCCGACGCTCACCGCGCCGCCGATTTTCATGCAGGTGTTGGTGCCTTCGATTCTGACGAAGCCCGCGCCGTATTCCGCGCATGCATTGGCCGACCTTGGGCGCTTCAGCGGCAGCGACTTGCCCGACGCGGGAGCTTTGTCGAGCTTCTGAGGACGGGGTTGTTCCGCGACCGAGGCAACCGAAGACAGCGCCACGGCGGTCATTATGGCGATCATTACCAGGAGGGATTTTCGCATCCCGCCTTTTATCGTTTCTCGCGGATCGGTGCCAGATTAGCGGGTGAACTTGATGCCGACCGATTTGCCGCGGCGCCAGACCACTTCGCAGCGGCGCCCGGTCCTGGCGTCGCGCGAAAACGCCAGCCGCAATTTCGCCGGCAACGTGTTGGGATCGTCGATCGTGACCTTCGCCCCCGTTGCGGACAAATCCTGCACCACGCATTGGCGCGCGGCAAAACCGCCTTCGAACGTGATCCACCCGGGTTGACTCAATGATTTGCGCGCGTCGCGCTTCTTGCTTGATAGCAAAGTCATGTCGAAAAGGTCCCCCCGAGACAGCCCTACACCATGCGGCTTTAGAATCCGTTGCTCGGCGCGGCGTGCCTCGTGGCGCGGCCGGGACTCCGATGGAGGCGCAAAGCGGCTGCAGAAACGTCTTTCCGAGCGGCTTGCCCACCCGCTCAAACGCCACTATACGTTCGCCCGTCGCCGCCCCCATCAAGCATGGACGGCCGGCGGCCAACACGGCCCATCAAGCGCTAACACCTTGATTTTCCTGTTGTTCTTGCTCCCTTCGTCTATCGGTTAGGACGCCACCCTTTCACGGTGGAGAGAGCGGTTCGATTCCGCTAGGGAGCGCCATCACGTTGCAAAGCCCAAGCCGACCACGTTCAAGGCTTAAGGCAACCATTTTCACAGCTCAGGTTCCCCATCGTCCGCAGGTTCCGGCAAACGGGCCGCGGCGCGTATGTAATGAGGGACAGGGAAATGGATACGGCTGCTATTGCATTCACAACTTGTGTCGCGCTTTACCTCGCACTCCGCTTTACGTTGCGGTGCTACTTCCCGCCGGATACCTGACGGACGGTCGACGCGAATTTATGGGAATTATCCTGTGCGGCGAAAAAAGCGAAGCGCATCGTCGTCGGCGCGATCAAGTTGCTGACGACCGAAAGAACTTCGAAAGGCCGCCACTTGTGGCGGCCTTTTCGCCAATGGACGGCCCACGAAAGTTAACCCCAGCGAAGCCATCGAAGGCATTGCCCGGCATCGACCGATCCTGAAGGTCCGGCACTAATCCATCCTCAAATTGCGTTCGCAAACGATGTCGTCGCCGCCATGAAAAACCGCGTGAGCGAAAACCCACGTCCGGCAGACAGCTAAGCGATCTCTCTTAGCCCGTCGGCGCGACTTTCGACGCCTGAGACGCAAGGCGCCTTTCGATTCGCCCCGAACCAGGCTGTCGAGTTTCCCGGATCGGAAAGGTCGAAACGGCCATCGCGATAATTGCTGCAGCCATGATAATCATATTCGGCGATTCTCCGACGCAAGGCGTCTGGTCACTCCACAGCTTGTGCGGAAAGAATGCATGACTGCACGTTTAAGGAGAAGACCAGAACAGCAGATGGCGCGGTGACGGCGTTCGTGAACGTGGCATCGCCAGCAAACATTGCATTGGCTTGGCTTTCCGGAAGATAAGTAAAGCTGCTGGCGACGTTCACGGAACTTTGTTCTACTCCGAGAACGGCAATGGGAACTTTGTTCTACTCCGGAGAACTACGGGAAGCATGGCTGACATTTCCTCGCGCGTTGATAGCGACCGCGTGCTCGCCGATCTCAACGCGCTGCGCGCCATCGGCGCCTACAAGACCGGCGTTCACAAGCCGACTTTCTCCGAACCGCATCTGCGCTCGCTGGCGTGGCTGGTGCAGCAGCTTCCCGAGGCCGGCCTCGCGGGCGAGATCGACGGTATCGGCAACGTGCTCGGCACCAGCACGAAAAGCGGGCCGAAGCTGCTGGCGGGATCGCATCTGGAAAGCCAAAACCACGCGGGCTGGCTCGATGGACCGCTCGGCGTGGTCTATGCGCTCGAAGCCGCCCGCGTCATCAATCCCGACCCGAATATAGAGGGCGTCGTCGAAGTCGCGGCGTGGTGCGACGAGGAAGGCCATTTCGGACACTTCCTCGGCAGCCGGTCCTATGCCGGCGGCGTCACCGAAGCCGATATCGACGCCGCGCGCGATCGCAACAATGGCAGGAGCATGCGTGACGCGCTACGCGACGCGGGCCTTGCCGGCCGCGTCCGCGTGCGGTGCGAACAAGGGCGGCATATCGGCTATCTGGAAGCCCATATCGAGCAGGGCGAGACGCTGGAAAGCAGTGGCCTCAAAATCGGCATCGTCACGTCCATCGTCGGGATATGGCAATACCGCATCACCTTCACGGGCGAACAAAACCACGCCGGCACCACGCGGATGGCCATTCGCCGGGACGCCGGCCTCGCACTCGCCAGATTTTGCGTCGATGTCGACAATCGTTTCCCCGCCGCCTGCGGCCCACGCACGGTGTGGACCACCGGCCGCATCACGCTCGATCCCGGTGCGCCCAGCATCATCCCGGGCGCGGCGGAAATGCTGTTCCAGATTCGCGACGATGATCCTGCCGTGATTGCGCGGCTGGAGGAACTGCTCCACAGCATGGCCGCAGAGGTCAACGCCCAAGGCCGCTGCGCCGTCGCGGTGGAGCGCATCCGCACCGGGACGCCCGCGCGGATGGATGGCTCATTCCAGCAGGCCATCGAGGCTGCCAGCGCAGCTTTCGCCGATGGCAAGTCGCTTCGCATGCCGAGCGGCGCCGGCCACGACGCCCAGATTCTCTCAACCGTCATGCCGGCCGGCATGCTGTTCGTGCCCTCGATCGGCGGCATTTCGCATCACTGGACCGAGAACACCGCCGACGCCGACATCGTTACCGGGGCAGAGGTCTTCGTTGACGCCTGCCGGCGGCTGTTGGCGCAATGAGGCGACGCGAGATGCGACATGGTTGCTGAAACCAGGCCGGCCTATTCGATCAGGGACATTCCGGCCAGCGTATGGGTGCTGGGCTTCGTCTCGATGCTGATGGACATCTCGTCGGAGATGATCCACGCCCTGCTGCCGATCTACCTGGTCTCGGTCCTCGGCGCATCGATGGTGACGGTCGGCGTCATCGAAGGCATCGCCGAGGCGACCGCCTCCATCACAAAAATCTTCTCCGGCGCGCTCTCGGACTGGCTCGGCAAACGCAAATGGTTAGCTGCCATCGGTTACGGTCTCGCGGCCTTCACCAAGCCGGTGTTTCCGCTGGCGCCATCCGTCGGCTGGCTGGTGGCCGCGCGTTTCGTCGACCGGATCGGCAAAGGCATTCGCGGCGCCCCGCGTGATGCGCTGGTGGCCGATCTCTCGCCGGCTGATCTGCGCGGCGCGAGCTTCGGGCTGCGCCAATCGCTCGACACGGTCGGCGCCTTCGTCGGCCCCCTGCTCGCCATCGCCCTGATGTGGTGGACATCGGACAACTTCAAGGCAGTGTTCTGGGTTGCCGTAATTCCTGCCTTCCTGGCGCTGGCGCTGATCGTCTTCGCCGTGCGTGAGCCGGAGCGGCCGCGGGCGCTGCGCACCGTGCGCAATCCGATCAGCCTGGCCGAGATTAAAAACCTGGGGCCGGCCTATTGGTGGGTGGTGGCGGTCGCGAGCGTGTTTACGCTGGCGCGCTTCAGCGAGGCCTTCCTCGTTCTCCGCGCCCAGAATGTCGGAGTGCCGATCGCGCTCGTGCCCGCCGTGCTGGTGGCCATGAATATCGTCTATGCCCTCGCAGCCTACCCCGCCGGCGTCATCTCGGATCGCATGAACCGCACGGCCGTGCTGGCGAGCGGCATACTGGTGTTGGTTGCCGCCGACATCGCGTTGGCGTTGCTGCCGTCGGTGGGCGGTGTTGCGCTGGGCGTCATTCTCTGGGGCCTGCACATGGGACTGACGCAGGGACTGCTGGCCGCGCTCGTTGCGGATACTGCGCCGGCCGAGTTGCGCGGCACGGCTTACGGATTCTTCAACCTGGTCGGCGGCGTAGCGATGCTCGCGGCCAGCGTCGTTGCCGGCGCACTCTGGGATATTGCAGGGCCGCAGGGCACGTTCCTGGCCGGCGCCGGCTTCGCGCTGGTCGCGCTGGCAGGATTGCTGGTGGTACAGGGCAAGATCGGCCAACGGGCCGCAGCCTGAGCGATGCCGGATTCGGCCGGGTTCCTTGGTGACAAGGAGTCGCGTCTGACTTTCTTGCAAACGGCTGGATTTGCGGCCATTTACGCTCACATGAGGTAAATTTCCGCAGATGTTGTTGCTTCAGGCCCTCCCCACATCGATCGGCGTTGCCGCCATCGCGCCGGCGTTGCTGGTGCTATGGCTTGTTATCGCCGCCGATGAGCGCCCCGGCCCGCCGGCGCGGGTGTGGCTCGCTTTCGTACTCGGGGCCGCCAGCATTTCTCTGTTGGGCGTTGCGCGCGCTCCGTTTGCCGCGATCCTTGCGGTGCCGGGAAACCCCTGGATGACGCAAGGCCTGCGTTCGATATTCGGGGTCGCCGCGCCCGAAGAGATCGTGAAGGTCCTCGTGATCATTCTAGTGTCATTGCCGGTGCGCCGCCGTGCGTTTGCGGACCCAATGGACACGGTGGTCTACGGTGCGGCCGCAGGCCTCGGCTTCGCGGCCTACGAAAACCTCGCCTATCTCGTGCAGCACGCCGACATGTGGCGGTCGCTGGCCGCTTTGCGCAGCGTGTTGACGGTGCCGTTTCACGGCGCACTCGGCATCATCGCAGGCGCCTATATCGCGATCGCGCGCGCCGGCACCGCGCTGGGTGCACATCGCCATCATCGCGACTGGGCGCGGATCTCGAGCTGGGCGCTGGCGCTGTTCGCGCCGGTCGCGCTGCATGCAGCATTCGATTTTCCGCTGCTGACGCTGCAGAAACATCCAGATCTCGGCCCCAACGTGCGAATGCTGCTGGGGGCGGCAAGCCTGCTCATCGGTTTCAGTTCGATCGGGTTTGCCATTCGGCTGGTACGGCGCGTCGGCCGCCATCATGCCCCGCGCACCGAGATCGCGCGTGAGCGGCTGAGCCAGTTGCGGCGGATGTGGGCCCTGCTGCTCGTGGGCAGCGGTGCGGGCTTCGCGGGCGCGGCTTTCGTCCTGACCTCGCTTCATCATTGGTTCATCAGTCCGGAGCGCAACGCCTCGCTGCTTCTCATTCCGCTCGGCATGACCTCCATCTTGATAGGCCTGGCGCTGTTGCTGGCGACCTCGGCTGTCTATGTGTTCGGCCGCAATCGCATCAGAACGTCCTCGGACGGATTTTCGTCCGCGCCTGAGCCGGGCTGAACGTCATCCGTCAGTCGTTGATCTCGCTTAAAAAGCTGGCAATTTTACCCACAGGCGGCGTACCGGGTATATTGGATACTCGGCGCGGCAGGCATGGGGAGTCTCCAATGACCCAAGATATTCCCCCGGACATCGGAAAACTGCAGTCCGAAATGAATGCCGCGGTGAAGGCGCACTGGAAGGCCTTCCTGTTCGAAGGCATCGTGCTCGCCCTGCTCGGCCTGGCTGCGATGATCGTGCCGCCGCTGGCAAGCCTCGCCGTTACCATCTTCCTCGGCTGGATGTTTCTGATCAGCGGCATTGCCGGACTGTTCGTCACTTACTGGGCGCGGCAGATGCCGGGCTTCTGGTGGTCGCTGCTTTCGGCGGCGCTGGCCGTTCTCGCCGGCGGGATTTTGCTGGCGCGGCCCGCGCAGGGCGTCCTCACGCTCACCATCGTGGTCGGCGCGTATTTTCTGGCCGAGGGCGTCGTCAGCATCATGTACGCATTGAACCACCGCCGCGAATTGTCGGAGCGCTGGTCCTGGCTGCTGATCTCAGGCGTGATGGACCTCCTGATCGCATTCATCATCATCGCCGGCCTGCCGGGTTCGGCGGAATGGGCGATCGGCCTCCTGGTCGGGATCAATCTCGTGCTCGGCGGCGTGTCACTGGTCGGCATAGCGCTCGCCGCGCGCAAGTCCTGACGCCGCCGATTATGGGATGACAAGACCCGGCTGGTGCGCTATAGAGCCCGCCATGATCGTGATCGCCGCCAGCAACTTTTGGTATTTTAGCTACGACAGCTCGCTGGCGGTGGGAGGATCGCGCTCAATCTGACGAATTGAAGCCAAGAAGTCCGAACAGCCGCCAAACCTGGCGGCTTTTTTGTTGGCCGGCAGGTTTCCTAGAAACAGGAGCCACAGCCGTGTTGAGCACCACCGACGACCTTCGAATTAGCGAACTGAAAGAGCTGAGTACGCCGCAGGAGGTGATGGGCGAGATACCGCGCACCTTGACCGCGACGCGCGTCGTAATGGCGGCGCGCAATGCCATCCACGCCATCCTGCACGGCACCGACGACCGCCTGCTGGTGGTCGTCGGCCCCTGCTCGGTCCACGATCCCGCCGCGGCCGTTGATTACGCCGAGCGGCTCGCCGCCTTGCGCGAAAAACTCGCCGACCGCCTCGAAATCGTGATGCGTGTCTATTTCGAAAAGCCACGCACCACGGTCGGATGGAAGGGACTGATCAACGACCCCAATCTCGACGGCTCCTTCGACATCAACAGGGGCCTGCGGCTCGCCCGCAACGTGCTGTCGGCGGTGAACAATCTCGGCCTGCCGGCCGGGACCGAATTCCTCGACATGACGACGCCGCAATACATTGCCGACCTGATGGCATGGGCGGCGATCGGAGCGCGTACGACCGAGAGCCAGATCCATCGCGAGCTCGCTTCCGGTCTCTCCTGCCCGGTCGGCTTCAAGAACGGCACCGACGGCAATATCCGCATCGCGACCGATGCGGTGAAGTCGGCCTCGCACCCGCATCATTTCATGGCTGTCACCAAAGGTGGGCGCTCGGCGATTGCGGCAACCACCGGCAACGAGGACTGCCACATCATCCTGCGCGGCGGCAACAAACCGAACTACGACCGGGAAAGCGTCGATGCCGCTTGCGTCGAACTTGCCCGCGCCGGCGTCGCCCCGCGCATCATGATCGACACCAGCCACGCCAACAGCAACAAGAAGCCGGAGAACCAGCCGCTGGTCGTCGCCGACATCGCGCGCCAGATATCGGAGGGCGAGCAGCGCATCAGCGGCGTCATGATCGAGAGCAATCTGGTCGCCGGCCGCCAGGACGTCGTGCCGGGCAAACAGCTCGCCTATGGGCAGAGCATCACCGACGGCTGTATCGACTGGGAGACGACAGTGTCCGCGCTGAACATGCTGGCTGATGCCGTGGCGATGCGCCGGAACGTGCCATCGCGCAGTTTCCGGGAGGAGCGCTTGGCGTAGCCACCCGGGTCGAATGATGGCGAAGCAGGGCGCGATCGGTGCGCCCTGCCCCAGCTTTGATTGAAGCTGCACTACGAAGCGTACACACCCGCGCGACGCCGTCAAAGCTGCGCCTGGCAGCAAAAATCGGCGGGCCTGTGGCATACTTCACATGTACGAAATTGAACGTCGCAATATTGCTTTGCCGGGGCTCCGATTTCGAACGAGGTTTCGATGAAGCAATTTCCGAGCAACCAGCAATTTCCCAGCAAACTGAGTGCGAACGACCTGCGCACCTACCGTCGGTGGACTGGCGGCTTATACCTCACCTATTTGGCCGCGATCATCGTCGCGATCGGTCTCGTTCTTACAAATGGACCTGCGCGCGATCTCAGAGCGTCGAACGAAACTCAGATGGCACGCCTGAAAGGTGGGCCAGCGTCGATCGATATTCCGACAACCGCCAAGCCTGTTATCAAGCGGTAGCGGCCTCGGACCAACAACTCAAATGACATTTTTTGGAATAGTGTGATGATTAAACCATTCTTTCGATCGATCTTGATTGCAACTCTGATTGCTCCGAACTTGGCAATTGCAGACATTGCGCAAACTCCCGTTCAATTTTGTTGGGCGATGGGAAAGTTCGACATACGATCTACCTTGCCGAAGTCGGGAAATCGCGAGGATCGGCAGGCAAGCTTCGACACGCCGATATTCGGGCATCGATCATCACGCGGTGAGATGCACGACTTCAGACATTGAAGCGCATCGTCTGGCGCGTGCGCAGTTGATGAAAGTTTGGTCCGACTCTGAGTTCGAAATCGTGAACACTACATTCCTGTCGGATCTCGATTACTGACAATTCAGGGCGACAAGATCGCGACCGGGGTTGCAGATAAAAGACCCGACGCAGTCGTTCCTTGTGTCAACTTGTGATCTGCGGCTGACGATTCATGCTCATACTTGGTGGCTGTTGTCCCTAGACCTTGTGGAAGCCGAACGTGAGTTCCGGTGGACAAATCTCCCACACGGACATTGGTAAATTTCTCCGAGACGGTGCCAACGGCCCAGAACACCAAGCGCTGCTGAAGCTTATCGGCTCCCTAATCGATGACTAAACGGCATGAGCCAGCCAGCTCTTGACGTGGGACCACAGCACTAGGATGCTCGCCCCGCTAGAGGCAGTGCTCGGGGGATGCCGACATGGCGATCATTTCAGTTCTGATTGGGGTTCTGGTCATTGTTGTCGTGGGGGCAATTTGTTTTTGGGCTATCGAAAGGTTTGCCCCCGATAGGAAACTAGCAAACCTTCTAAAATTACTGGTTGTTCTCGTCTGCTTAGGCGCGATTGTGCAACGACTGCTGGTCTTGACTTACTAGGTACGCCGCGCAGCTTCATGACGATCCTGACCGGTCGTAACCTGCCGAAGGTCCAGCAGCCGCGGGGAAGCTGAGCCCTCACTCATTGCCCGCGCCCTTTCTTGGCAGGTGGCGGCGGGCCGGGTGGCGCTGCTGCATTCGATCCTTGGAGACTATCCACGCGAGCGGAAAGCCCACCCAACTGTTCCGAAAGCAACTTACGTTGGCCCTGCTCAGCCGATATCTGCCGCTGTAGACCGCTGATCTGTTCCGCGGCACGTTCCTGTGCTGCCTGGAGCTCTTGGATCGTTTGCTGGAGATTGGCCACAGCATGTCTAGCCGTCTTGTCAGCGATTTCGGCAGCCAGAGACGGCTCAGCATTGGGGTGAACAGCCGCTGATGGCGGGGACTCGGATCCGATTCGATTGCCGGCCCAAAGCACTGCAGCAATGGCAACCGCGAGGAGAATAAGTAAAACCCACGGTAGTATGCGGCGCGGTTGTCCTGGCTCGCTGTTGATGCGGTTCTTGGGCGTGAAGTCACTCATCATTTGGCTACTAAGCCGACAATGATCGATTCGTTCCCATCAACGGATGATAGCCGTGGCCTTGGCCGTTCTCGCTTGCGCCTTCCCCTCGCCTGCGATTGGATGGTTCGCAGGCCAGGGAGATGTCTAAACGCAAATCGGGCTGGGGTCGTGAGAGCCGGCCCGCTACCGGGGGCAGCAAGCTCGTCACCTCGTGCGATGCTGCCAGCTACATCACAACGTTGCCGGAAAAAGCCACTCTCCCCGGAATGGCAGGCCGCGATCAAGGCGCTAAATGCTGTTGGCGGACTCGGCGGCCCGACGATGTTCGCGCGTCGGTGTCATGAAAGCATTGAACCGGGGCCACGTTCGGGAGTTTAACCTATCTCGCAAGGACCCTCACTGGGGAGGCCGCAAGCTGGCGCGAGATCGATGAAAACGGTCTGGATTTACGTCGATACAAAGAAAAAGGTCGGCGACCGTGACCATCTCAAGGTGTTTGCAAACTCGGACCTCGCCGATGAGTGGTTCGTGGTGAACGATCCAGAAGGCATCGTCTTCGAGTACGAGGTCATAGGCGTTGCAGATGACGAAACCGGGTCGGGACGTCAACGGCATCGCTAGGACAGAGGCCGACCACCACACGAAACTCCCGGGCGTGCGGGTAGTGGCTCCACATGTGCGATCTGGGGCAAGTCAAGCCTGAACTTTAGCACGAGCTTGTTTGGGTTATTTACCTGAGACCTTGCGCTTAATTTGCCGCGCAACATTCGCATACGAATGCCTGACATCGACTCAAATTAAAAGCCGGACGCGTCGCAGCCTGGTCCGCCCGAACGTCAAAACATGGTCGAGGAATTGGCCGAACAACTGGGCGAACGGCAGTAGCGATGCCGGTACGCTACCTCCAGCGCGGCTGGAAGCGGTTTTCCTCGTCGGCGGTAAGCTCGCCAAAGGGCGAGGCGAAAAGCCGGACGGCCGGTTTTCTCCCGGCGATAGCCGGTTCAGTCATCTTCGCGGACTTCCGACCTGTGAGCCGGTCCGTGAACTAGCGAGCGAAGCGAGCCCTGAAGGATCAATGGCCCGGCTGGTGGCCGTCGCCCTTCGAGGGCCGCGCTACGCACAGCCGCCTCAGGGTGACGGATCACATTGAGTCAGGCTTGCTTCATCAGCCTAGCAGCCTAGCAGCCGCGACAGATGCTCTTGATCTTGCGGTCGAGCGCGGCGTTTTCCTTGCTCAAGGGATCGTTCGGGTCGGGCTGGTTCTTTTCGGGCACGTCGCTGCGGCGGGGCTGACGGTGTCCGATCGGCGCCTCCGGAATCTTTCCGGCACTCGGGCCATTCTTTGGCATTGTCGACGTCCCGCCCTGCGCGAACGCAGCAGGCATGCCGATCAGGACCATCAGCGCGACTGACAAGATTGTTCTTTGCATCCCGATTCTCCGCCTTTTAGATTCCTTTATCGTGTCCGTTCGGGCACGTCGATCGTTGCGCAGTTTCGCCGTCCCTGGGCAGCGCAGTCCTGTGCCTTTCGTACATCTGCCATGGTGCCGAGCAACCAGATTCCGGCGGCCACAAGCAGCACGAAGAAGCCGAGCAGAACGGCGTTTTCGATTCCGCGATGGCCCTCGTCTTCCGGCGGCTCCCGTTTTCTCCTCGCCGTGCTCCGTCATCGCCCGATCACGGCTTCGGCGGATAGAGGTGAACGTCTCCGCAATAGTCGACGATACGATACTGCGCTTCAGAGGATAGTTCACATTCCCCGGAACTTGCATGCGACAAATAATTCGGTCCAATCGGCGTCTTTCCATGGCCGCCGGGAATGTCGAGCACGTAATCCGGCTGGCACAGGCCCGAAACGCGGCCGCGCAAGTTGCGCATCAGTTCCCGTCCCTCTGCAATGGTAGTGCGCAGATGTCCGGTCCCCGGCGCCAGATCGCCATGATGCAGGTAATAGGGCTTGATTCGGTTTTCAACAAAGGTCCGCATCAGCGATTCCAGCGTTGCGACATCGTCATTGACGCCCCGAAGCAGCACCGTCTGGCTCACCAGCGGAATGCCGGCGTCGGCCAGCCGCGCGCAGGCGGCGCGGGCCTCGCCCGACAGTTCGCGCGGATGATTGGCGTGAACGGCGATCCAGGTCGTTGCGCCGTCAGCTTTTAACGCCCTGATCATATCGCCATCGACGCGCGCAGGCGCAGCCACTGGCACGCGGGTGTGGATGCGAACGATCTTGACGTGATCGATGGCGGCGAGATCCGTCATGATCTCAGCCAGCCGCCGTGGCGACAGCATCAGCGGATCGCCGCCGGTCAGGATGACTTCCCAGATTTCACTGTTCTTGCGGATATAGTCCAGCGCGTCGCGATAGGCGGCCTCGGACAGCGCCGTTGCCTTGCCAGGCCCGACCATCTCGCGGCGGAAGCAGAAGCGGCAATACACCGCGCAGACATGTACCAGCTTAAGCAGTGCGCGATCCGGATAGCGATGGACGATGCCGGTGACCGGCGAATGCGCGTCGTCGCCGATCGGATCGGCATTTTCACCGGGCGCATTCATTAGTTCGAGCGCGCTCGGAATGAATTGCCGCGCGATCGGATCGTCAGGATTTTCCGTGTCGATCAGGTTCGCGATATCTGGCGTCACCGCGATGGCGTAGCGCGCGGCAACCCGCTCGAGGTCGGCGAGATCGGCCGTCTTCGCCAACCCCCTCTCGATGAGATCGGCGGGCTGCCGCAGCGTTGTCAAAAGTTTCGGATCGATCCTGTTCATGTCTCTCCTGCCGGTGGCGTCCACACCACCTGGTCCACCCGCAGCGCGCCGCTTGCCAGCATCACCAGCCGATCGAAACCGAGCGCGACGCCGCTCGACGGCGGCATCGCGGCGACCGCTGCGAGAAAATCCTCATCCAGCGGATAGCGCTCGCCGTAGCGCCGCTCCTTCTCGTCCATATCAGCGGCGAAACGGCGGCGCTGCTCGCCGGCATCGGTCAATTCGCCAAATCCGTTGGCGAGTTCGACGCCGCAAGCATAGACCTCAAAACGTTCGGCGACGCGCGGATCGGACGCTTTCGCCCGAGCGAGGGCTGCTTCCGGCGCCGGATATTCGAACAAGATAGTCAAACGCCCCTGCCCCAGATTCGGTTCGACATGCTCGACCAGCACTTTGCTGAAAATATCCGACCAGGTGTCGTCATCAGTGATCCGCACCCGCGGCCTTGCTGCCGCCGCAAGCGACGCGCGTTCGCCCTCGCCATCAGTGATTGTGGCCAACAGATCGATCCCGGCAAAGCGGTCGAACGCGGATGCCACCGTCAGCAGTTCCGGCTCGGCGAAGGGATCGGCCGTTCTGCCCCGGAACGAAAACTGCCCCGTCCCGGTCGCCTGCGCCGCATGTGCGATCACGGCGATGGTGTCGGCCATAACGGCATCATAGCCTGCGTCGGCACGATACCACTCCAGCATCGTGAATTCGGGCAGATGCAGATCGCCGCGCTCACGGTCGCGGAACACGCGCGCCAATTCGAAGATTTTGGCTTCACCGGCGGCGAGCAGTTTCTTGGCGGCAAATTCCGGCGACGTTCGCAAATAGCGCGTCGCGCGGGTGCCATCGTGGCTGATGATTTCAGTGCGTGGGGCATGCAGATGCGTCTCGTTGCCCGGCGAGACCTGCAGGATGCCGGTTTCCACCTCGGTAAAACCCTGCTCGTCGAACCAGCCTCGCACTGCCCTCGTGATCGCGGCACGCGCCATCAGGAACGGCTTTCGATCGGCATGCCGCGTGGGCGACCACCAAGGCGAGACCTGGTCGATGTCAGCCATCACAGGCGGTTCCGAATCCACCGAGCATCCTCCGCGGAGCCAATCAAGGCGCTCAGGAAAACGGCAGATATCATTGATATTATTCGACTTTCTTTGCGTTCGACATGGCGAGCCGGAGGAAGCGGCAAGATCCAGCTCCAGCTTCGTCATTTCATGTCGAAAGACGCTCTCCTTGTCCATTCGCCCGATCGATGTCGCCGCATCCCGCTGAAGCTGCGGATCTTCGCGAACCGCTTAAACCATTGCTTTCAAGCCCATCAGCAACGGTCGACCCATCGTTCAATTGCTTGCCGCACGCGTCATTATAACACGACGAAATCCGGCTATTTGCAGCTTCAAGCAGCTCGCCGGGACGGCCGTAAAACGCTGGCATCGACGGGCAAAATCAGTATGTTGCAGCCCGAAACCGCCTGATTGGCCCTGCGGACACAAATGTCCGGTTCGGTCAAAGGCCAGAAATTCGGGAAAACAGCTTTGAAAGTCATCGCCAGTTCTATTCGCAAGGGCAACGTCATCGAGCAAGACGGCAAGCTCTATGTCGTGCTGTCGGCCGAGAACATCCATCCCGGCAAGGGAACCCCGGTCAGCCAGATCGAAATGCGCCGCATTGGCGACGGCGTGAAGGTGTCGGAACGCTACAAGACCACTGACCAGGTCGAAAAGGCCACCGTCGAGGACCGCAATTTCAACTACCTCTACGAGGATGCCGACGGCTTCCACTTTATGAATGCCGAGACCTATGACCAGGTCCAGGTCTCGAAGGAGATCGTGGGTTCGTCCGCGCCTTACCTGCAGGAAAACATGACGGTGAAGCTATCGATGCACGACCTGAATCCGGTCGCCATCCAGTTGCCGCAGCGCGCAACCCTGGAAGTTGTGGAGACCGAGCCGGTCACCAAGGGTCAGACCGCGTCTTCCTCCTACAAGCCTGCTATCCTCTCCAACGGCGTGCGGACCTCGGTGCCGCCGCACATTGGAACGGGAACACGGATCGTGGTCATGACCGAGGACGGCTCCTACGTCGAACGCGCAAAGGATTAAGACCGCGCCATAGGAGCATACGCCGGGGGGCGATGCATTGGGTACGAAGGCTGTCCGCTTGCTCTCGCGTTGGCTGGCAGCCTTTTGTTTGCTTCCCGCCGGGATATCAATCGTTTCCGCCAATGAGTTCAGAACGCCGTCGATGTCGGCCGTTCGCGTCGAATGGCGCGCCGTTCTGGATCAGCTTCGCAGCGAGATCAGTTCACAGCCGGCGATCCCGCAGCGCTTTGCCTTCGCAGGCCAGCGGCGGGTGCCGGCATGGGATCCGCGCTCTGCGCCCGCGCTGGTGCAGTTGAACGCGATCAATTCGGCGATATTCGCCGGGATCGGCCGCAGTCCGGTGCCGGTGCTGTTGCCCTTTGATACCGCGGCCTATCTCGAGGCCGAAGCCGGTGGTACGCACCATCCGTCGGTGTCACGCCACCAGGCCGGCTTCCGCCCCGTCGACTTGTTTTACGCCGGCCCCTCCGGCTACGACGCGGTGTTTTCGTTGGACCCCGGCGCCGGTGACGGCCTGCCGTCTCGAACTTTCGCCCGGCCGGTCGAGGTGCAGATTACGGGCTCGGTCCTGGTCTACGATCTCGCCGATCCGCTCAGCGGCCGTGGCGAGCCGGTCAGGGCGCTGGCGTCGCAATTTCCGGACATGCGCCGTTTCATTCGCGAAGGTTATGTGCGCTACGCCTTCACCCGTTTCGGCGTGCCCTATGTGGTGTCGATCCAATGCCTCGATTCGGCGCCGCGGTCACGGCGGCTGGCCTGCCGCGAGGCTTACCCGATTGCCGAGCGCTTTCTGAAGGCGCTGCGCATCGCCGGAGGCCAGCCGGGGCGACCGCGCTTCGACGTGCCCTCTGAGGTTGCCGAACGGCCGGCCACCCTTTCGCCCGACTTCAGCTATCGTCCGAGCGGTGACATCATTGCCAACAGCGGCGCGCGCAGGCGCGGCGGCCGCGCCGACCTCGTCGCCTATTCGCAGATCCGCTTTCCGCTGGAGAAAGCTCCGGCCCGGGTCAGCTCGCAGCAGTTCGCCAGGCGCAAATCCGGCGAACGCCAACGCACCTATCAAGGCGTCTATCCGTGGCGGGACAATTTTTGCGAAGCCCGCAGCTTCCAGGTCGGCCAATGTGCAGCCGGCTTCGGTCACCAGGGCCAGGACATCCGCCCCGCGCCCTGCCCGCCGAACAGCAGCGCCGACAACGCCTGCCATCCGAGGAAGCAGGCGGTCGTCGCCGTCCGCGACGGCGTCGTCATCCGGTCGCTAAAGCAACAGGCGGCAACGCTGCAGATCAATACAGGCAACGAGCACATCCGTTTCCGTTACATGCACATGAACCCGTCAGCCATGGATGCGGACGGCATCCTCAACGGGCGTCGGGTCGCCGAGGGCGAGAAGATCGGCGTGGTCTCCAACTATCTCGATTTCCCGAACGGCACGTCATACCACCTCCACTTCGACGTGCAGGTGTTCACGCGTGACGGCTGGATCTGGGTCAACCCCTACACCACCCTGATCGCCTCCTACGAACGGCTGATTCGCGGCCGCGGCCACGAAATCGGGACCGAGCCGCCGGGCGCCGTCGCGCATGCCTTGCCGAAGGATGTACTGCGTCACGTCGCGCGACAAGCGGAAGGCCGCGCCAACTAATCGCAAAGCGGTTCGCTTCCAGCCGCGGAACCGTTCAAATCTCCGCAATGGATTCCGTGGGCATTAACCGCTGGCGGCCGGTTCGGACGCGATCCGCTCGCCCAAAACGGTATCTAGCGCCCTTGACGCTCAGGCGACCTTCTTCCGCGCCGGCGGCGTCCAGCGAAACGCCGCGCCGAATCTGTTCCAGACATTGATCGAGGCGACGGCGGAGGTGAGATAGGCGAGCTCCTTCTCGGAGAATTCCGCGCTCGCCTGCGCATAGATATCGTCACTGACGCCGTCTGCGAGCAACGTCAGCGCTTCCGTCCAAGCCAGCGCGGCACGCTCGCGCGCGGAAAACTGCGGCGCCTCGCGCCAGACCACCACGAGATTGAGTTTGTCGGTGGGCACGCCGAGCTTCTCGCCCTCCAGGATATGATACTGCACGCAAAAGGCACAGCCGTTGATCTGCGAGGCACGCAGCTTGACCAACTCGAGCAGTTGCTTGTCCATGCCCGCCTTGCCCGCGACCTGACTGAGCGCCAGCACCGCCTCGTAGGCGTCCGGCGTCAGCGACATGAAGTCTCTGTATTCCTTGCGGGCGTGCGACATTCTTCCTGCCTTCTGTTGTCAGTACTCTGCTTGATTATAAGAGACCCCCGCACCCCGTCCATGGCTAACCGCACCGGCAAATTTGCCGCGGATTCTCCCGAAAAAGCCGGTTCCCGCGGCGTCATAGCTTTTGGCGCAGGCACGCAACGCCGCTAGACTGAGTGCATGAAACAGCCTGATTCCAAGACTGCGCCGACCCGCCGCGCCCTGCTGCGAGGCAGCCTCGGCGCCGGCGCCTTGCTCGCGACCGGCCTTCCTGCATTTGCCGCGCCGGCCGGCTTCGACCAGTGGCGCGATAATTTTCGCGCTCGTGCCCTGGCAAAAGGCATTTCGGACGCGACCTGGACACGGGTGATGGGGCGGATCGAGCCTGACATGACCGTGTTCCGGCAGATGCAGAAGCAGCCGGAATTCCATGAGCAGATCTGGCAATACATCAATCGCCGCGTCTCGGACTGGCGCATCATCAACGGCCGCGAAGCATTGAAAAAGCACGAGCCGCTGTTCGCGCGGATCGAGCAGGATTTTGGCGTCGAGCGCGGCACGCTGCTCGCACTGTGGGGAGTCGAGTCGGCCTATGGCGATCCTTTGGTGCAGCAGAACCATATGCGCCCAATCTTTCCGGCGCTCGCAGCGCTGGCCTGGAATGAGCCGCGTCGCCGCTCCTATTGGGAGACCGAGCTGATCAACGCGCTCAAGATCGTCGATCGCGGCTGGGGCACGCCGGAGGAAATGCGGGGATCCTGGGCCGGCGCGATGGGGCACACGCAGTGGATGCCGGAAGTCTGGCTCAATGTCGGCATGGACTACGATAAGGACGGCCGCGTCTCGCCGTTCGGCAAGCCCGACGATGCGCTCGGCTCCAGCGCGCGCTATCTGCTCAACCGCGGCAAATATCACCGCGGCGAGCATTGGGGCTATGAGGTGCGCGCATCCGGTGGGGCTTCGAGCGGCAGCCGTACCTACGCGGCATGGGCTAGCGCCGGCGTTACGCGCGCCGACGGCAAGCCGTTCCCGCAACCGAACGCGTCGGCGCAGATGTGGGTGCCCGTCGCCGGCGGACCTTCGTTCCTGCTGGGTCCGAATTTTTATTCGGTGAAGAGCTACAACCCCTCGATGAACTACGCGCTCGCGATCTGCCATCTCGGCGATCGCATTCTCGGTGCGCCGCCGTTCATCCAGCCCTTCCCCGGCTCCGAACGCGCGCTGACGCTTCCCGAAGTACAGGAACTGCAGACGCGATTGACAAAGGCCGGTTTCGATACCGGCGGCACCGACGGCCGCGTCGGCAACGACACCATGAAGGCGGTGAAGGATTATCAGACCAAGATGGGCCTGCTGCCGGCGGATGGCTACGGTGGACTGAAGGTGCTGGCGCGGTTGAGGCAGGGCGGATAGCGACGCAGCTTCAACCTCGCGCGGTTCGGCCGCGTCCTCTCCATCGAGTCTGCAGTCAAGCTGCTTCCAGCGGTTCGGCTTCCTTCGCCAGCCGATCCACAAGATTATCCACTGCGCGTTCGGCCGCAGCGATCGACGCCTTCAAGCGTTCATCCCTGAACTCGTCATATTCGATGGCGATGCTGTGGAAGTCAGTGACGCCGAGGAATCCGAACACGTCCCGCACCGGCCCTTCGACATGGTTGATGTGCGCGATCCGTCCGCCCGGATCGTAGCCGTAATCACCCCGCGAACTGAGCATGATGAGACGTTTACCCTTACCAGCCAGTAGCTGCGAATAGGGATCGTCTGGCCGGGCACGGTCAAAGCCGAAAGTGCGACCGACCCGCACGACATTGTCGACATACGCCTTGAACTGCGCCGGCATTCCAAAGTTGTACATCGGCACGCCAGCCACGATCAAATCTGCGGCGATGAGTTCATCGACCAATGCGTCGCTTTCCGCCAGCACATCATTCATCCACGGCTCGCGCAGCTCAGGTTTCGTGAAGGCCGCACCGATCCATTTCTCGGTGACGGGATGTGGTGGTGATTGGCCGACATCCCGATCGGTCACGAGGTCATCCGGCCGGCATTGCAGCCAACGCTGCACGAAGCGTTCGGTGAGGCGGCGCGTGTGCGACCCGCGAGGGAACCGGTCCGATCTGTCAGGTCGCGCACTGGCGTTAATCCGTAGCAGGTTCATGGCATATTTCCTTTCATCTTTGTTCGAGTAGATGGATCGGGCAGCATGCATTGACAAACGCAAATTGCTCATCACATGGATGAGCTGTACTCATCTATAAGGCCTGCCGATGAGACGTCTTCCACCGCTGTCGGGGCTGCGGGCGTTCGAAGCCGCCGCGCGGCATCTGAGCTTCAAGCGTGCGGCTCAGGAGCTGCACGTGACGCCGACCGCCATCAGCCATCAGGTTCGGCAGTTGGAAGAGGTGATTGGCGTGACGCTGTTCGAGCGGCGGACGCGTCAGGTCCTGTTGACCGCGGAAGGGCAAGTCTTGCTGCCGGTTCTGCGCGACGGCTTCGACTCCTTCGCACGTGTCGTCGAAGGATTGAGCCGCAGGCAGCGCCGCGCGACGGTGACACTTTCGGCCACTCCCGCGTTCACCGCCAAGTGGCTGGTGCCGCGCATCGCGGGCTTTCACAACGCAAGACCTGACATCGATCTCACGCTGCTGGCGACCCTGGAGGTCGTGGACCTTAATTCAGGTGTCGCGGACCTCGCGTTGCGCTATGGCCCTGGCCCTTATCCCGATCTGACCGCCGAACCGTTGGCCATCGATCGTTTTGCGCCAGTGGCAAGTCCGCGTCTTGGTCTGAAAAAGCCGGCCGATCTGCACTCAGCGACCCTGCTGCATTTTGACTGGCGCCGCAGCGATAGCGGCAATCCGACCTGGCGGCGCTGGCTGAAGATCGCGGGCATGGACGGTATCGATGCACGGGCCGGGCTCCGCTTCAGCGATGAGACCCATGCGATCCAGGCCGTCGTCGCCGGCACCGGAGTTGCGTTGCACAGTCTGCTGCTGGTGTCGGAGGAACTCGCGACCAAAACGCTGGTCGTGCCGTTCGGCCCGGAAATCGAAGGCTTCACCCTGCATCTTGTGCGCGGCTCCCGCAGACCCCTGACCGAAC
Source organism: Bradyrhizobium retamae (assembly GCF_001440415.1). Classification (GTDB taxonomy): domain Bacteria; phylum Pseudomonadota; class Alphaproteobacteria; order Rhizobiales; family Xanthobacteraceae; genus Bradyrhizobium; species Bradyrhizobium retamae. The sequence goes on along the minus strand of NZ_LLYA01000161.1, from coordinate 42,303 downwards.
CGATCGAAGCAACGCAAGCCTGGTTGCGCGCGCAATTCGCCAAAAGCTCACCTCCACGCTGATGTATGCGCGCGTGGCGCAGTCGATCACTGCTGCCCGCGTTTTCGTCTATGCGCGTCGCGCCACCCCACCCGCGTTCATGCCGCCGTCGATAACAAGCTCCGTCCCCGTCACATAGCGCGAGGCATCGGACGCCAGATACAGCACGCCCTGCGCGATTTCCGCCGCCTGTCCGGCGCGGCCGAGCGGCGTGGCCAGTTTCGCGCGCTCCTCCGGATCGATCGGCGCGTTCTGCCAGCTACCTGTGGCTGCCCCCGGAATCTTGCCCCAGATCGGCGTATCGATAATGCCGGGATGCACCGAGTTGACGCGGATGCCGTCGCCAAACGTTGCGCATTCCATCGCGATCGACTTGGCGAACAGCCGCACACCGCCCTTGGTCGCGGAGTAGCCGGAAAGCCCGGCCGCGCCACGCAGGCCCGCCAGCGACGACATCATGATGATGGAGCCACCGCCGGTCTTGCGCATCACGGGCAGGCAATGCTTCACCGACAAAAACACGCCGTCGAGGTTGATCGCGGTCTGCCGCCGCCAGTCCGCAAGCGACATCTCGGTGATCGACGGCACTGAAATGCCGATGCCGGCGTTCGAGACCAGCACGTCGAGCCGGTCATAGCGCTTCATGACATCGGCCGCGACTTCGATCCAGCGTTCCTCGCTGGTGACGTCGTGAGGCCAGAAGCTCGCCTCCCCACCCGCCTTTTTGATCCGCTCAACGACCTCGGGGCCTCTCAAATCGTCGACATCGGTCACGGCGACGGCCGCGCCCTCGCGCGCCAGCAATTCGCAAACCGCTTCGCCAATACCGGATGCGCCGCCCGTCACCAGCGCGACCTTGCCCTGAACCTGCCCTGTCATTTCTTCTCCCGCTTGTTGTTATTGGTTGTCGAATTACCTGATGACGGCCGGTCCCGGGTCCGGCACCGCGACGTCGAGCACGCGAAACTGCACGCGTTCCGATCCTTGAAAACGATCGACCGCGAGCGATCCCGCCACGTGCAAAGGCTGGCCACGGTTCTGCGTCAGCGCGTGGCCGAGCTTCTGTCCGACCGAGCGGAACGCGATGCCGTTGACGATGGCGCCGTCGCCGGACTTGAAGCGCACGCGCAAATGCGCCTGCCCTACTTCATCGGCATAGACGAGCTGATGCGCCGGCAGCGCGATCACCGGCTCCGGATTGGCCGCGCCGAACGGCCCGGCGCGGTTCAGCGTATTGGCAAATTCCACGGTCACGCTGCGCGCGCTGACGGCGCCATCGATGAACAGCTCGTTCTCGTGACGGGAATTGGCGACATCCTCGGCCAGCGCGCTTTCCATGAAGGCACGAAATTCCGCGAGCTTCTCTTTGCGCAGCGTCACGCCGGCAGCCATGGCATGGCCGCCGCCCTTCATTAAAAGCCGCTCCTTCACCGCCTGCCGCACGGCCTTGCCGAGATCGACGCCCGAGATCGAGCGGCCCGAGCCGGTGCCAATGCCGCCCGGCTCCAGCGCAATGGCAAAGGCGGGACGCGCAAACTTCTCTTTCAGCCGTGAGGCGACGAGTCCGACGATGCCGGGATGCCAGCCTTCGGCGGCGGTCACGATCACCGCGCCCTTGTCTTCGAGCCCGAGCGAGGCCAGCGCCTCGGCCTCGGCCTGTGCTTCAGCCGCCTGCTCGATGACGCGGCGCTCGCTGTTGAGGCGATCGAGTTCGGCCGCGATGCGCGCAGCCTCCGAGACGTCGCCCTCCAGCAAGAGCCGCACGCCCAGATCGGCGCGACCGATCCGGCCGCCCGCATTGATGCGCGGCCCCAGCATGAAGCCTAGATGCCAGGCTTCCGGCGGGCCGTTCAGCCGCGCCACATCCATCAGCGCGGTATGCCCGACATGGTCGCGGCGGCGCATTGCGATCAGGCCCTTGGCGACGAAGGCGCGATTGAGGCCTATCAGCGGCGCGACATCGGCTACGGTGCCGAGCGCCACATGGTGCAGCATGCCGAGCAGATCCGGCTCCGGCCGCTCAGGAGTCCAGAAGCCGCGGCCGCGCAATTCGCGGTTCACAGCGACCAGCGTGATCAGCACGAGACCGACAGCGGCGAGATGGCCGAGGCCGGAGAGATCGTCCGGGCGATTCGGATTCACCAGCGCGTCGACCTCGGGCAAATCATCGCCGGTCTGGTGATGGTCGATGACGACGACGGATAGGCCGAGCTTTCGCGCTTCCGCCAGCGGCTCGGTGCTGGTGGTGCCGCAATCGACGGTCACCAGCAGCGTTGCGCCCTTGGCGGCCAGCGCCCGCACCGCCTCGACATTGGGGCCATAGCCTTCAAAGATCCGATCCGGGATGTGGATCAGCGGATCCAGCCCACAATGGCGCAGATGCCAGGCCAGCAGCGCTGCGGACGTGGCACCGTCGACGTCGTAGTCGCCGAAGATCGCCACTTTTTCCCCACGCATGGCCGCGTCAGCGATGCGTTTGGCCGCCAATTCCATCTGCGTCACGGTGTGTGGATCGGGCATCAGTTTGCGGATGGTCGGATCAAGGAAGTCCTGAACCTCGTCGACCCCGACATCGCGGCCCGCCAGCACGCGGGCCAGCATTTCCGGCAACTGGTAGCGCTGGGTGATCGCCAGCGCCCGCGCAGCTCCCCTGACGTCGAGCCGGTCGCGCCACAATTTGCCCGTCGCCGAACGCGCCACGCCGAGAAACGCCGGCGGTAGTTCAACGGGAAGTGCGGATGCGGGAAGGATCATGATGCCTTCGAGAGATAGGGGCTATGCGGGCTGTCGGCAAACGCAAACGGCGACGATGGCAGGCCAACGAATCGCATGCGGCAACGCCGGCACAGCCTCGGGGCTTCGCGGCCCTGGGCCATGCCGACAAATGCGACTTGCACAAAGAAGATGCAACTTCATCAGGCAAAACTACCCGCAAGCCGCCGGAACTTAAACCAATCGTTAGCCATGATCCCCGACAAAGGAGTCGAATACGCACGCATTTGAGTCCCGCCGATCCGCAGAAGATCGACATCCGCACAAAGACTGAGGAATTCCCGCCAATGTCCGTCGCGCTTCGCTCCCAAACCGCAACGACCGCAAAGCAGCCGGCCAAATCAGCGGGCGCCGAGGACGAATCCGACGTTTCCGCGCTGATCGCGAGATTGACCGCCGAGGTCAACCAGGTCGCCTGCGAGAAGACCAAGTCGATCCAGAAGATCACCAACCAGATGAAGATGCTGGCGCTGAACGCGCTGATCGAGAGTTCGCGCGCCGGCGCGCAAGGTGCGGGCTTTGCGGTGGTGGCGCAGGAAGTCCGCAACGTCGGCCAGCAGGTCGAGACGATTGCCCGCGAGCTCGAAAGCCAGCTCACCAACCGCACCGGCAATCTGATGAATTCGATCGCGCAGATGGCCGACCGCTCGCGCGGCGAGCGCATGGTCGATCTGTCGCTCAACGCCATCGAGCTGATCGACCGCAACCTCTATGAGCGCACCTGCGACGTGCGCTGGTGGGCAACCGATTCCGCCGTGGTCGATTGCGCGGCCGCGCCGCAGGCTGCTGCCGTCAGCCATGTGTCGGAACGGATGTCCGTCATCCTCGGCGCCTATACCGTCTATCTCGATCTCTGGCTGTGCGATCTCGACGGCAATGTGCTGGCCAACGGCCGCGCGGATCGGTTCAACGTAATCGGCCAGAACGTGGCGCAGACCAAGTGGTTCCGCTCTGCGCGCGCCTTGCGCTCCGGCGACGATTACGCCGTCGGCGACGTCGAATGCCAGCCTTTGCTCGGCAACGCTCAGGTCGTGACCTACTGCGCCAGCGTCCGCGAAGGCGGCAAGGCGCACGGCAGACCGACCGGCGTGCTGGCGATTCATTTCGACTGGGAACCCCAAGCCCGTGCCATCGTCCAGGGCGTACGCGTCGGCGCGGCCGACAAGGCGCGCGTGCTGCTGGTCGATTCGAATTTCCGGGTGATCGCGGCGTCCGACGGCCAGGGCCTGCTCACCGAACGCGTCTCGCTGTCACTGGAGGGACGCCGCTCCGGCTTCTACCAGGACCGCTTCGGAACGATGGTCGCGTTCCACGCCGCGCCCGGCTACGAGACCTATAGGGGCCTCGGCTGGTTCGGCGCGATCCAAGCCAGTGCGGGGTAGCCTCTAACACCCCAGCCGGTCGGCAATGCCGCCAAAATCCTTGGCGACGATGTCCCAGTCGCCCGTCGCCTCGTAATCATACTTCTGCAGCGGGCCGTATTCGGTGGGCCGGGCGACGAACGCGGTCTTGAGGCCGTTCTGCTGCGCGGCTTTCAGATCGCCATTGTGGGCGGCGACCATCATGACCTGCTCCGGCGGCAGGCAGAGCAGTTTGGCGGCGCCGAGATAGGTTTCGGGATCGGGCTTGTAGTGCTCGAACAATTCCGCTGACATGATGAGGTCCCACGGCAGCCCTGCAAACTTCGCCATGTTGGTCAGCAGCGCGACATTGCCGTTGGAGAGCGGCGAGATGATGTACTTCCTCTTCAGCCGCGTCAGGCCCGGCACGCTGTCGGGCCACGGATGCAGCCGATGCCAGCCCAGCGTCAGGTAATGCAGGTCGGCTTCGCTCAAGCCTTGTATCGAAAACTGCGCCACCAGTTTTTCCAGCGACCGCCGGTGCAGCGCATCCAGGATCTGGTAGCCGCGTTCGGGATGTTTGCGCACCTCGTCCATCGAGGCCATGTAGACGGCGCGCCAGCCGTCGACCAAGGCGGTCCAGTCCGCCTCGATGCCTGAGGTTTTCGACCACTGCGTGAAATCGTTGATGAGGCTGGTGCGCCAGTCGACTACCGTGCCGAACACGTCGAACACCAGCGCCTTCACTGCTGATACGTCGGACATGCGAGCCCCTCCCCGTTTTCTTTTTTGAGAGACGTTGTTCCGGGATGGTGCGTAGCACCAGACCTCAGATGCGCAATTGCGCATCATGGTTCATGCTTCGCACGCCCCGGAATGACGGCTCGCTAGTCCAGATGAAACTTGTCCAACTGCCGATGCTCCGCCTTGATGTAGCGCACCGTGCCCGTCACCGAGCGCATCACCACCGTTTCGGTCTCGATGACGTCTTTGCGGAACTTGACGCCCGAGAGCAGCGAACCCGTGGTGACGCCGGTGGCCGCGAACAGGCAGTCGCCCCGCACCATATCCTCGATGCCGTAGATCATTTTCGGATCGGTCACGCCCATCTTGTGCGCGCGCTCACGCTTCTCCTCGCTGTCGAGGATCAGCCGGCACTGCATCTGGCCGCCGATGCAGCGCAGCGCCGCCGCCGCCAGCACGCCCTCGGGCGCGCCGCCGGTGCCGATATACATGTCGACGCCGGTGTTATCGGGATCGGCGCAATGGATGACGCCGGCGACGTCGCCGTCGGTGATCAGCCGCACCGCAGCGCCGGTAGAGCGGACCCCTGCGATAATTTCGGCATGGCGCGGACGATCGAGCACCAGCACCGTGATCGCGGACGCCTCGACGCCCTTGGCCTTCGCAAGCCGCAGGACATTGTCGGCGGGCGAAGCGTCGAGCTCGATCACGCCCTTGGCGTAGCCTGGGCCGATGGCAATCTTCTCCATGTAAACGTCGGGCGCATGTAGCAGCGTGCCGCCATCGGCCATCGCCATGGTCGCGATCGCGCCCGGCATGTTCTTGGCGCACAGCGTGGTGCCTTCCAGCGGGTCGACGGCGATATCGACCTGCGGACCGGCATTCAGCCCGACCTTCTCGCCGATGAACAGCATCGGCGCCTCGTCGCGCTCGCCCTCGCCGATCACGATGGTGCCTTCGATCGGCAGCTTGTTGAGTTCGCGGCGCATCGCGTCCACTGCCGCCTGGTCCGCCGCCTTCTCCTGGCCGTGGCCGCGCAGCCGCGCGGCCGAAACGGCTGCACGTTCCGTAACCCGCACGATTTCAAGCGTGAGGATGCGCTCGAGCAGCAATTGCGGCGGAACGGAAATATGGGTCGACATAGCGAGCACTCCTTAAATCTTCACACCGGGCCCCCGGCCCGTCCGTTGGACGCGCAATCCATTGCAAATTGCGCGCTAGTTTTTCTCGATCCGTATCACCTGCGGCCGGCCGCTGATCACCTTATCGCGCTGCACGGCCTCCAGCGCACGGTACACCGCATCCTCGGAAGTGGCGTAGGTAATTAGAATGACCGGAACCGGCGCGCCTTTCTTCGTTGCGCCGTTCGCATCGACACCTTCGGGGTGGCGCTGCACGATCGATTCCAGCGAAATCTTCTGTTCGGCGAGGCGGGTGGCGATGGTGGCGGCGGTGCCGGCGAGGTCGCGTGCCATCAGGCGGATGTAGTAGCCGCCCTCATGCCGCTCCATCGGCGCCTTGGTGGTGTCGCGCAGCCGCTCCACCGGGCGTCCGAACGGTTTTGCGCGAATGCCGCGCGCCACGTCGGCGATGTCAGCGACGACGGCGGACGCCGTCGCGGCACCACCGGCGCCCGGCCCCACCAGGGTGATCGGGGGAATGCCCTCGCCGTCGACGGTCACCGCGTTGGTGACGCCCATCACCTGCGCGATCGCGGACGATTTCGGCACCATGGTCGGATGCACGCGCTGCTCGATGCCCTTGGCGGTGCGCACCGCGACCCCGAGCAGTTTTACCCGGTAGCCGAGCTCTTCGGCGGCGCGAAGATCCTCCGGCGCGATCGAGGAGATGCCTTCGACATAGACTGCGCTCTGCGCCACCTTGGTGCCGAAGGCAAGACTCGCCAGGATCGCGAGCTTCTGCGCGGTGTCATGGCCATCGACGTCGAAGGACGGATTGGCTTCGGCATAGCCCAGCCGCTGCGCGTCCTTCAGGCATTCGGCGAACGACAGGCCTTCCTGCTCCATCCGGGTCAGGATGTAATTGCAGGTGCCGTTGAGGATGCCATAGACGCGGTTGACGCCGGTGCCCGCAAGCCCTTCGCGCAACGTCTTGATGACGGGAATGGCGGCGCCGACCGCCGCCTCGTAGTTGAACGCGCCGCCGTGCTTCTCGGCCGCCTTCGCCAGCCGCACACCGTGCTTGGCGATCAGCGCCTTGTTGGCTGTTACCACCGACTTGCCGGATTTCAACGCGGCCTCGATCGCCGACAGCGCCGGCTCGCCGGAGCCGCCCATCAGTTCGACGAAGCAATCGACATTGGCGTCGCTTGCCAGATCAAGCGGGCTCTTGGCCCAGTTTATGCCGCGCAGATCGAGCGAACGCTTCTTTGCTTTCGAGCGCGCGGTGACGGCAACGACCCGGACCCCGCGCCCGCTGCGCTCGGCAAGCATCCGCGACTGCTCTTCGATGAGGCGGACGACTTCGGCGCCAACAGTGCCGAGCCCCGCGATACCCACTCTCAGGGGTGCGACCATGAATGAGAGAACCTGCAATAAAAGGAATTAGCGCCGATTGGCGAGAGGGACCACGTTGTGCAACGTTTCAATGCCGCTTTCAAGGAAGCGGCGCACCCCGCGCGCGGCCTGGCGGATGCGCTGCTCGTTTTCCACCATGGCGATGCGGACATAGCCTTCACCATGCTCGCCGAAGGCGACGCCGGGCGAAACCACCACGCCTGACTTCTCCACCATCAGGGTCGCGAACTGCATGCTGCCGACGCCTTCAAATGCCTTGGGCAGCGGCGCCCAGGCGAACATCGATGCCTGCGGCGGCGGAATCTCCCAGCCCGCCCGGCCGAACGATTCGACCAGCGCGTCGCGGCGCCTGCGGTAGGTGTCGCGCATCTCTTTGATGCAATCGTCCGGCCCGTTCAGCGCGGCGGTGGCCGCGACTTGAATGGGCGTGAACGCGCCGTAGTCGAGGTAGGATTTCACCCGCGCCAGCGCCGCAATGATCCGCTCGTTGCCGACGGCAAAGCCCATGCGCCAGCCCGCCATCGAGAACGTCTTCGACATCGAGGTGAATTCAACGGTGACGTCGATTGCGCCGGGAACCTGCAGCACCGAGGGCGGCGGATTCCGGTCGTCGAAATAAACTTCAGCGTAGGCCAGATCCGACAGGATGAATATCTCGTGCTTCTTCGCGAACGCCACCAGATCCTTGTAGAAATCGAGCTCGGCGACATAGGCGGTCGGATTAGAGGGATAGCAGACGATCAGCGCGATCGGCTTCGGGATCGAATGAATGATCGCGCGCTCCACCGCCTCGAAAAACTGCGGCGTCGGTTCCGAGGGAACCGAGCGAATTACGCCGCCCGCCATCAGAAAGCCGAAGGCGTGAATCGGGTAGCTCGGATTGGGGCAGAGCACGACGTCGCCGGGCGCGGTGATCGCCTGCGCCACATTGGCAAAGCCTTCCTTCGAACCCAGCGTCGCAACGACCTGGGCATCCGGATTGAGTTTTACGCCGAACCGCCGTCCGTAATAGGCGGCTTGCGCCTTGCGCAGGCCATTGATGCCGCGCGAGGCCGAGTAGCGATCGGTCCGCGGCTTGCCGAGCGTGTCCTTCAGCTTCTCGAGCACATGGGGTGGCGTCGGCAGGTCCGGATTGCCCATGCCCATGTCGATGATGTCGGCCCCGGCATTGCGCGCGGCCGCCTTGGCCTGGTTGACCTTCTCGAACACGTAAGGCGGCAGACGGCGAATGCGATAAAAATCTTCCATGGGACCCTTGCTCCGACAACCGGCAGGACAGAATCGGACGGAACCTGCGCGTGCTACGAAACCCGATCGGCTTCGTCCAAAAATCGCGTCCAATCAAGGATTTGGAGCGAATTCAGGCGCGAGGTCTCTAAGACCTGGACCCGCAATGCGGTTGAATTGGGTTCTTTTACCATGGGAGCCCGGCAGCGCCAGTTTTTATAGCGTTTTCAAGCGAAGTGGTGACCGGTTCGCGTGAAGAAACCGCGTCCAGACTAAAGCTATCTCACTTCTTGGCCGGTTTTGGCGGGGTAGCGGCGGCCGCCTGACGGTCGCGAGCAGCGGTCAATTCTGCCTGGATTTTAGCCAACTCGGCCGGCTCCATCGCCTCCTCGTTGCGGTCCGGCGGCAGGTCGTGAACCGGTAGATAGCCACCAGCTTCCTTCGGACGCTCTGGCGCGTCAGCCGGCAGGCCGAGGCCCGGCATATCAGCGATCTGGGTCGAGCAGCCGCCAAGCGCAAGCGCCGCCGCAAGCAGCGTGGCAACCGACCACAGCCTTATCGTTCGATCCACCGCCATCCGTCCCGGAAATCCCCAACTACCTGATGCAGTGCACACGCATCGCGACGACATCTATGCGCTGGTACGAGCCTTGCAACGTCAAATCGTCCCGCGGCGTTGATTTCGCTAGAACCGTTCAAACCATTGTCGCCCGAAACGATTAAAGCCCAAAGAGCAAATTCGACAGGTGCGGCCTCAATGTGTCGGTCAGAGCACAGAAATTTTATCGCAGTGCAACAGGGTTAACCCAAACCCATTGCCACCAATCCACGCGGTGACGAACGCGAAATGAAACGATAGTGTCCTTGATATGAGTGACGTCAGCACCGAAACCCAGGCTCCGAAAACATTCAACGCCGAAGCCTTCGCCATGAACATCGCCAAGGCGATGGAGACGAGCGGCCAGGCACTCGCGGCCTATCTCATGCCGCGCGAGGACGGCGAACCAAAGGACAAGCCGCCGAGCGAACTCGGCGAGGTCATCAAGACCTTCACCAAGGTGGCGGAATACTGGCTGACTGACAAGGAGCGTGCCGAAGCTCTGCAGACCAGGATGGGCAAAGCCTATCTCGATCTCTGGGGCTCTGCGATGCGCCGCATGGCCGGCGAACAGGCCAAGCCTGCGATCGAGCCGTCGCCGCGCGATAAGCGCTTCAAGGATCCGGAGTGGAAATCGAATCTGTTCTTCGATTTCGTGCTGCAGCTCTATCTGCTCACCGCGCAATGGGCGCAAGAGCTGGTGAAGAACGCCGAAGGCGTCGATCCGCACACGCGCAAGAAGGCCGAGTTCTACGTTCAGCAGATCGCCAACGCGATCGCGCCGTCGAATTTCGTGCTTACCAATCCGGAAGTGCTGCGCGAGACGCTGGCCTCTAACGGCGACAACCTCGTTCGCGGCATGAAGATGCTGGCCGAGGACATCGAGGCCGGGCGCGGCATGCTCCGCATCCGTCAGTCCGATCCGTCGAATCTCGAAGTCGGCGTCAACATGGCGACGACGCCGGGCAAGGTGATCTACCAGAACGAGCTGATGCAGCTCATCCAGTACACGCCGACCACGGAGACGGTGTTGCGCACGCCGCTCCTGATCGTGCCGCCCTGGATCAACAAGTTCTACATACTCGATCTCAAGCCGGAAAAATCCTACGTCAAATGGTGCGTCGATCAGGGCATCACCGTGTTCGTGATCTCCTGGGTCAATCCGGACAAGGAGCTCGGCAAGAAAACCTTCGACGACTACATGAAGGAAGGCCCGCTCGCCGCGATGGACGTCATCGAAAAGGTGACGGGCGAGATGAAGGTCCACACCGCCGGTTACTGCGTCGGGGGCACCCTGCTGGCGTCGACGCTGGCCTGGCTCGCCGAGAAGCGGCGCCAGCGCGTCACCTCCGCGACGTTGTTTGCGGCGCAGGTCGACTTCACCCATGCCGGCGATCTGCTCGTGTTCGTCGACGAAGACCAGATCGCGACGCTGGAGCGCGAGATGGAAGCACGGGGCGTTCTCGAAGGCAGCAAGATGGCGATGGCCTTCAACATGCTGCGCTCCAACGACCTGATCTGGTCCTATGTCGTCAGCAACTATCTGAAGGGACAGCCGCCCTCCTCCTTCGACTTGCTGCACTGGAACTCCGACGCCACGCGGATGCCGGCGGCCAACCATTCCTATTACCTGCGCAACTGCTACCTGGAGAACCGGCTCTCCTCCGGCAGCATGGTGCTCGATAACACCTTGCTCGACCTGTCGAAGGTCAAGGTGCCCGTCTACAATCTGGCGACGCGCGAGGACCACATCGCGCCGGCGGACTCGGTGCTCTACGGTTCACAGTTCTTCGGTGGCCCGGTCAAATATGTGCTGTCCGGCTCGGGCCACATCGCAGGCGTGGTCAACCCGCCGGCCGCGGGCAAGTACCAGTACTGGACCAACGACAACATCAAGGATGTCACGCTCGCCGACTGGATGAAGAACGCCACCGAGCACAAGGGATCGTGGTGGCCCGACTGGCTGCAATGGCTGGAGGGCCTCGACGCCGAACGCGCGCCCGCACGCGCCGTCGGTTCCGAGGAGATGCCGCCGATCGAGGACGCGCCCGGCAGCTACGTCAAGGTGCGCGCGTAGCACGGAAGCGCGTTGTTGAGTATATTTGGCCATCCCGTGCCGGGAATCGAAATAGTTTGAGGGGAACCAATGACGCAACCAATAACGCGCGAGTTGTTCTGGCTGACTCTGACCGTGATTTTGACCGGGCTGATGTGGATCCCCTACATCATCAATCGCTGTCAGGTGCGCGGCCTCTCCGGCGCCATGGCCAACCCCTCGCGCAACGACAAGCCGCACTCGGATTGGGCCAATCGGATGATGTTCGCACATGACAACGCGGTCGAGAACCTCGTGATCTTCGCGCCGCTGGTCCTGATCCTCAACGTAATCGACTATTCCGACCGATGGACCGTACTCGCCTGCGCCGTGTATTTCTGGTCGCGCGTCGCGCATCTGATATTCTACACGCTGGGCCTGCCGGTGTTCCGAACGGTAGCCTTCACCGTCGGCTTCCTGGCGCAAGCCGTCCTGGCGCTGGCGATCTTCAGGGTGGTTTGAAAGCCCTCGCCCGCAACGAAAAGCAAACCCCGGAGCTCGGCTCCGGGGTTTTGTCGTTAGCGGCCTCTGAAGCAGCGCTCAGTATTTCGCAACAACAGGCGAATTGAAGTGATAGTTGATGCCGGTGCGGAAGACATGCTCGGTAACCGAACGGGTTGTCGTCGCCGGAACCGCGCCAAAGATGAAAGAGTCCGACGTCGAGCCGAGGTCGACGTAGAGATATTCGGTCTTCGTCGTCCAGTTCGGGCCCAGCAATCCTAGGAGTGTAAAGGGCGTCTCGATGCCCGCACCCGCGGTCCAGCCGGCATTGGTGTGCGAGAACGATTGCGTCACCGGGCCAACGAAGGAGTTCGTGTCGATCTTGGTCTTGATGCTGCCATAAGCGAGACCGCCGGTCGCATAAAACAAGGTCGAGCCGACCGAGTAACCCAGCCGTCCGCGAACCGTGCCGAACCATGGCAGGGTGGCATCGTAAGCCGCGCTCACTCCTGCTAATCCGCAGCCCAATACGCAAGTCTTGTCGTCTTGCAAGGTCGAACCCTGGATATCCGCCTCCAAGCCGAACACCCAGTTAGCGGCCTGCCAGTTGTAGCCCGCCTGCACGCCGCCAATGAAACCGTCGGGGGCCAGGTTGAAGGTGTCCACAAACGGGCCCGGCACGCTCAGCGAGCTTCGGTCACGGCCGTATCCGGACCCGAAATTGCCGCCGAGATAAAAACCGCTCCAATTGGCCGCAGCCACCGGCTGATAATTCGAGTTGCCGCCGATCCGGTAGTTCAGGCCGGCGCGGAAGATGTTTTGGCGAATCTCGGTATTCACGTTGCCTGGGAAGAACAAGGGCGCGGCGAAGTCGGTCCGGTTGCCGAGATTCAGGTAGAGATGTTCGATCTTTCCGGTCCAATTGCCGCCGAGCGCAGCCTCCAGACCACTGCCCACCACCCATCCACCCTGGGTGCGATCGGTTGAAAACGTCGCCGGAACCGGACCCGGCCCCGATTGAGTTATCGTGGTGTTGACGTTGCCATAGGCAAAGCCGGCCGTGACGTAGCTCAGTACCGGTCCCTTGGCCAGGCCGATACGCCCGCGAACGGTTCCAAACCAGTCGAGCTCCTGGCTGTAGTTCGTAAGCAAGCCGCCGGCGAAAGTCAGATTGGTGCGGTCGTCGCTGAGGCCGGCTCCCTGGAGATCCGCTTCAAAACCAAAAACGATCGGCCCGAGGACGGAATTCGTCTGCCAGTTGTATCCGATCTGCCCGCCACCGAGCCCGCCTTGAGGCTGCAGGTAAAGCGAATAGTTTTGCCCCGGAAGCGGCTGATGTTGCATCCGATCGCGTCCGAGCCCCCCTCCGGCGTTGACGCCGACATAGAAGCCGGTCCAGTCGTAGACGGCTGCGAGTGCTGGGGCTTTGGCGTAGGGACGGGCGGCGAGGTCTGCGGCGAGCGTCGGAGCGGCCCCCAGGCCAACGAGAGCGGTTGCCAACAGGTACTTCTTCATTTTCATTTACGGCATTCCCAGTCCGGCATTACCAGAACATCCGACACACGCGCTGTCAGCAGTCGGAGGGCACCTTTACTGGATTCTCATAACAACTCTGTAGCCCGGCAGCCACATATCCGGGGAATTCCCCCCGCGCGACGGGCGGCAACTTCGATGTCTGCAAGATGGCAATCAGCCGGCTTTTTTGGCCACCACGAACAGCATCGACGCCATCTTGTCGTCGAATCCTAAGACCTCGCCGGTCTCGATCGACAGCGAATCCCATCCGCCCGCGTCCGCGTAGGTGGCGCGCAGCCAGTCCGGCGACGGATAATTCTAATAGCGATTGAGCGTATCGCGGCCGTCGCCATCGCCTTCCTTGTAACTTGCGAAGAAATAGCCTGTGGGCTTCAGCGCGCGCCAGATCAGTCTGACAACATCGGCAAGCTGGTTACGGGGAACGTGAAGCAAGCAGGCATTGGCCCAGACGCCATCGTACGCCTCGACTGCGTCGAGATCATGAAACAGCAGCGTCTCGACGCTGCGGTTGAGATGCTTTGAGGCGATGGCCGCCATTTCTGGCGACCCGTCGGTCGGACGGACATCGAACCCACGCGCCAGCATTTCCGCGGTGTCGCCGCCGGCGCCGCAGCCGAGCTCGAGGATGGAAGCGCCCGGCGGCAGCAGCGCCAGAAAGGCCGTCAGACGCGCCTGCCGCGAGGTGAACGTGCGCCTAGCATAGGCTTCCGCGTTGCCGCGGTAGAATTGCAGCGTCACCTCGTCCACCGCACCTCGTGTCACGGGAACAGCGCGATCTGCTGCAGGCCCGCCGTCTCGGGCAATCCGAACATCAGGTTCATGTTCTGGATCGCCTGCCCAGCCGAGCCCTTCACCAGGTTGTCGAGCGTGGAAATCACGATCGCCCGGTTTTTGATGCGGTCGGCGACGACGCCGATCTGCACATAGTTGGAGCCGCGCACGTTCTGGGTCTGCGGCAGCACGCTCTTCTTGGCGACATGCACAAACGGCTCGTTGGCGTAGGCCTTCTCCAGCGCGGCCCGCAGATCGTCCGGCGTCGCGCCGCCGTTGAGCCTGACATAGGACGTGCAGAGTTCGCCACGCGCCATCGGGATCAGATGCGGCGTGAAGTTGACCGTCACCGCTGTACCAGCGGCAACGCCGATCTCCTGCTCGATCTCGGGCGCGTGCCGGTGGGTGCCGACCGAATAGGGCGACAACCCCTCGCCCGCTTCGCTGAACAGCGTGTTCTGCTTCAGGCCGCGCCCGGCGCCGGTAACGCCCGACTTGGCGTCGATGACGATGTCGTCGACGTCGATCAGTTTTGCCTTGGCGAGCGGCACCAGCGCGAGCAGCGCCGCGGTCGGGTAACAGCCGGGACAGGCGACCAGCCGCGCGGCCGCGATCTTCTCGCGGTAGAATTCGGTGAGGCCGTAGACGGCCTCGCCCTGTAGTTCGAGCGCCCGGTGCTCATGGCCGTACCATTGCGCATAGGTGTCCTTGTTGCGCAGCCGGAAATCGGCGGACATGTCGAGCACCTTGATGTTGGGATTGGCCCTGAGGACGGCGGCGATGATCTCCTGCGTGGTGCCGTGCGGCAGCCCGCAGAATACCGCGTCGAGGCCGGTCCAGTCGACCTTCTCCCACTCGACCAGCTTCGGCAGATCGAGCATGAAGAAATGCGGGAACACGTCGCCCATCGACTTGCCGGCGTGGGTGTTGGCGGTGAGCGCGGTGATCTCGGCGTTCGGATGCCGCGCCAACAGGCGCACCGCGTCGGCTCCGGTGTAACCGGAGGCACCGAGAATGCCGATCTTCTTTTTCGAGCTCATCACGCGTTCCTTTCTTCAAGCGTCGTCGTTTGCATGTCTTGTACTGTAACCGCCGCGAACGCCAGCGGCCTTGCCGCGCGCATCAGGGCCGCGATTTCGCGCGCGTCGGCGTCGCCTTGCGAGGCGAGCGCCTGGGCCAGCGCGGTGTAGTCGGCGTCCGACTTGTGCTGGTTCAGCTTGAAGCTGCCCTCCACCTCTTCGACCGTCATCTCGAGTCCCACGATCGCCTTCTTCATCGCCGCCAGCCGCCCCGCCGTCATCTTTGACGACAGCCACGGCTTCTTCGGCAACAGCCGCTCCTCAAACTTCGCGCTCAGCGTATCGATCTGCTGGGCGAGTTCATCGTCCGACATCACCCGCACCGGGCCGGTCAGATGCACGGCCTGATAGAGCCAGGTCGGCACCTGATCCGGCGACACATACCAGTCCGGCGACACATAGGTATCGGTGCCATTGACGGCCAACAGCCACGGGGTCGCGCCACCGGCGAGCTTCACCAGCGGATTTTGCCGCGCGACGTGAAATGCCGCGCGCGGCGTGCCGTCATTGGCCGAGGTCAGATAGAACGGCAGCGACGAGGCGACCGGCTTGTTGCCATCCCACGCGCAGGCCAAACCAAAGCCGCGCGCTTCTGCAAACGCCAGGCTCGCGGCGCGGTCGGACTTGAACGGTGGTGGCGTATACATCTTAAACTCCTGCTTGACGTAGGAGCCGCCAGTTCAGACCGCGTTTTCTGGAAAAGGGAGAAGCCGCGGGACCGGATCCGGCGGCAGAGGCGACAATCTCAAACGCAGACGTCCGCCCATACCGCGACGATGGCGCGGCGGCGGCGAGCGATGGTGATGGTCGCGGCGATAGTCATGGGCGCGGCTATAAGGCCGCGCCCACCGGACGTCAAGTTATGACTGCCATTCCGGCAGGGTCTGGTGTCAGATCACCGGACTCCACGGCGCCGGGATCAGCCGGTAGCTATTGCCGTCCTTTTCGACAAAACCGTTGGCCGGGAACGGGTAATGGAAGCCCTGGACCCGCATCTTGTCGGCGACCAGCATGTCGTAGACCCGGCGGCGGGTCTTTTCCGCCAATGCCGGATCCTGGTCGAACATCAGGTGCCAGCCCGGATTGGCGACGAACAGCGCCGGCAGATTGGTGACATCAGATTGGATGAACACCTTGTCGGAGCCGGATGCGAGAACATAGGACGTGTGGCCCGGCGTGTGGCCGATGGTTTCCACCGCCGTCATTCCGGGCGCTACTTCCTTGCCCCACTCATAGGGCGTCACCTTCTTCTTGAGGCCTGCCTCGAGCACGCGGCGGGCGTTCTTGAACACGGTCTGCATCCGCCCTTCCGGCGCACGGCTCATCTCGCCGTCGTCCATGAAGTATTTCCATTCCGCCGCCGGCACCAACACCTCGGCATTGGGGAAAGTCGGCGCGTTCTCCGCGGTCAAAAGGCCGTTGATGTGGTCGCCGTGGAAGTGCGAGATCACGACGATGTCGACCGCCTTCGGGTCGAAGCCCGCGGCGACCATGTTGGCGCCGAACTGTCCGACATTGCCCTTGCTCGATGCAAAGGCCGCGGCGCCGTTGCCGGTATCGACCACCACGAGCTTGCCACCGGTATTGATGACCAGCGGCGCGAACTGGATCGACATCTTATCCTTCGGCATGAAGGCCTTTTCGAGCGCCGCGTTGACTTCGTCCTTCTTGGCGTTGAGCACGAACGTGTCGGGCAGCGCGAAATTGTTGACGCCGTCAGAAATGGCCGTCACCTGGGCATCGCCCACCTTGTAGCGATAGAAGCTCGGCGCCTGCTTGTCCGCCACAGGGGCGGCCGCCCTGGCGGGCGCCTGCGGCAACAGCGGCGCGGCGGCGAGCGCCGCGGCGCAAGTGAGTGCGTGACGACGTGTCAGTTCCATGGTGATGTTCTCCCCAGTGAGATGATGGACACGAGGGCGGGATTCACCCCGCTTCGATGCGTGCCCTTGGTTCGGTTGCCGCTGGACCTATCCGCACTTCTGCAATAGCGCGACGACACGACGGCAATGCGAAGAGGCTGTTGTCTACCGATGTTGGGGCTAACACCCCCGTCATCCACTTATTCCGTTCGATGCTACACCACCCGCCAAAGCCATTCGGCGATCTTCCCCATGACGTCGCCCACCAGCAGCAGAACGGCCGACCAGACCAGCGCCGAGACAAAATTGGCGATCTGAAAGGGCCAATATGACATCTCGAAAATGCCGGCGGCTAGCGGCACCGAGGCGCGCAGCGGCCCGAAGAATCGGCCGATGAAGATCGAGGGCACGCCCCATTTTTTCACGAATTCCTCGCCGCGCGGCAGGATCTCGGGATAGCACGACAAAGGCCACATCTCTGCGACATGCTCCTTGTAGCGGTAGCCGAACCAGTAGGAGACCCAGTCGCCGAGCGCCGCGCCGATGCCGCCGGCGAGCCAGACCGGCCAGAAACTGATGCCGCTGACGCCGATCAGCGCGCCGATCGCGACCAGCGCCCCCCAGGCCGGCACCAGCAACGAGACGAAGGCAAGCGACTCGCCGAATGCCAGCACCAGGACAATCGGTGCGGCCCACGCCTGGTTGTCGCGCACGAAATCAGCCAGGGCGCGCACATAGTCTTCCATGTCTTGAGTGCCTTCCCCGCCCGTTCACACCCTTGAACTTTCGTCTGATTCAAGGTTATGCGACAACTAAGCCAGCCCCTTGCGTGACTTCAAGTCACAAGGGCTGGCACGGGATGTGATAGCACCGTGTCGGCTTGCCGTAGCCGCGATCAATGCCCGCGAAAAACCCCGATCTGTCCAAGTGATAGCCGAGGGCGTTGCGGTTCTCTGTTCAGAGGCGCACGAGACTGGTATGGCCTTGCAGTCCGGTGCAACAGCAGGGAAGAAGCGCATCGCGCTAGCCCGCCGTCACCTTTTCAGCCCATCCGTGGCATAGTCACAGCGACCGATTCGCTCGCGCGAGATCGCGCGCAACACCTAAAGAGACATGTCCAAGTCATTGAAATCAGCTACAAAAGCCAAATCCGCCAACGATCTGTTCGCCGCGGAAGGGAAAGGCCGCGCAGCGCCCAAGGCCGCTTCGCGCGGCACCAGCGCCGAGGCAGGCTATACTGCGGCCGACATCGAGGTGCTGGAAGGCTTGGAACCGGTGCGCCGCCGCCCCGGCATGTACATCGGCGGCACGGACGAAAAGGCGCTGCACCACCTGTTCGCCGAAGTCATCGACAATGCCATGGACGAGGCGCTGGCAGGGCATGCCTCGTTCATCGAGGTGGAACTGAGCGCCGATGGCTTTCTGACCGTCACCGATAATGGCCGCGGCATCCCGGTCGATCCGCATCCGAAATTTCCGAAGAAGTCGGCGCTCGAAGTCATCATGTGCACGCTGCATTCCGGCGGCAAGTTCGACTCCAAGGTCTACGAGACATCGGGCGGCCTGCACGGCGTCGGCGTCTCCGTGGTCAACGCCCTCTCCTCGCGGCTCGAGGTCGAAGTCGCGCGCAGTCAAAAGCTCTACCGGATGAGTTTTGAACGCGGCCATCCCAAGGGCAAGCTCGAGGACCTCGGCAAGATCAACAACCGCCGCGGCACCCGCATCCGCTTCAAGCCGGACACCGACATCTTCGGCGTCAAGGCGGCCTTCAAGCCGCAGCGCCTGTTCAAGATGACGCGCTCGAAAGCCTATCTGTTCGGCGGCGTCGAGATCCGCTGGCGCTGCGATCCCACGCTGCTGAAGGGCATCGAGGACGTGCCGGCCGAGGACAGTTTCCACTTCCCGGGCGGCCTGAAGGACTATCTCGCCGCCGCCATTCACGCCGATACGCTGGTGCATCCGGATATCTTCTCTGGCAAGTCGGGGCGCAACGGCGCCCATGGCGCCTGCGAATGGGCGGTCGCGTGGACCGCGGATGCCGACGGCTTCCTCTCCTCTTACTGCAACACCGTGCCGACGCCCGACGGCGGCACCCATGAATCCGGCATGCGCAGCGCGATGCTGCGCGGCTTGAAAGACCACGCCGAGCGCATCGGCCAGGGCAAGCGCGCCGCGCCCGTCACGTCGGAAGACGTCATGGTGGGAGCTGCGGTGATGCTGTCCGTGTTCGTGCGCGAGCCGGAATTCCAGGGCCAGACCAAGGATCGTCTCGCCACCGCAGAGGCCCAGAAGATCGTCGAACAGGCGATCAAGGATCCGTTCGATCACTGGCTGTCGGGCAATCCGCTGCAGGCCAACAAGCTCCTGGATTTCGTCATCGAGCGCGCCGACGAGCGGTTGCGCCGACGCGCCGAAAAGGAAATCTCGCGGAAGACCGCGGTGAAGAAGCTGCGCCTGCCGGGCAAGCTCACCGACTGCACCAATACGGCCGCGGAAGGCTCCGAGCTGTTCATCGTCGAGGGCGACTCGGCTGGCGGCACTGCCAAGCACGCCCGCGACCGCAAGACCCAGGCCGTTCTGCCTCTACGCGGAAAAATCCTCAACGTTGCATCCGCCGGCAAGGACAAGCTCACCGCCAACGCCCAGCTCTCCGACCTGATGCAGGCGATCGGCTGCGGTACGCTTGCGCATTATCGCGAAGAGGATTTGCGCTATTCCCGCATCATCATCATGACCGACGCCGATGTCGACGGCGCGCATATCGCCTCGTTGTTGATTACGTTCTTCTACCGGCTCACGCCGCGGTTGATCGACGAGGGCCACCTCTATCTGGCGGTGCCGCCGCTGTACAAGCTGACCCACGGCAGCAAAACGATCTACGCCCGCGACGACGCCCACAAGGAAGCGCTGCTGAAGAGCGAGTTCAACGCCAATGCCAAGGTGGATGTCAGCCGGTTCAAGGGGCTTGGCGAGATGATGTCGGCCCAGCTCAAGGAAACCACCATGGACCCAGCCAAGCGCACCTTGCTGCGGGTGGTGTTGCTGGCCGACGACCGCGAAGGCACGGCCGATTCTGTCGAGCGGCTGATGGGAACCAAGGCGGAGGCCAGATTCGCCTTCATCTCGGACAAGGCGGAGTTCGCCAGCGACGAGCTGCTGGACGTCTGATTCATTCGGAACCGGGCGATTTTCGAGCAATTTCCGGCCATTCTGGCCGGTAATTGGCGAAATCTGCCCGTCTTTCGAGCTTTTGCCAGCGTTCCTTTTCGGCCCAGTGTGCTTCCCCCGCAACAGCAATTTGGCCGGAACTGCGTATAGTCACGCTACTGGATTTTGGGAATCGGCGCTCGCGCACCTCGTCAAGCGAACGAGAAGTTAAGGAACTGGACATGAAAAAAGTACTGCTCGCTCTGACCGCGGTTGCGGCATTCACCGGATCGGCCTCGGCGGCTGATCTCGGGGCCCGCCCCTACACCAAGGCGCCGGCTCCCGTCGCCGCAGTGTATAACTGGACCGGCTTCTACATCTTCGGCGGTGGCGGCGGCGGGCTCTGGAGCGCTGATAGCAACGTGGTCGACTTTCCCAGTGGCGTTGCGATCACCCGCGACCAGCGGAATGGCGGCAGCGGCTGGTTCGGAACGGTCGGCGCCGGCTATGATATGCAGTTCGCCGGTCGATGGGTGGCCGGTATTTTCGGTGACGCGCAGTTCGGAGATATCCGCGGCTCCCTCAGCGATCCTTTCTTTGCCACCGAAGGCCGCATGAAGCTCGAGACGAGCTATGCCGCTGGTGTGCGACTGGGCTATCTGGTTGCTCCGAATGTGTTGTCTTACGTTAATGCTGGCTACTCTGGTTCAGAGTGGTCGGGTACTACCCAAACCACTATCGCCGCTGGCGGCGGCCCTGGTATCTACACCACGCCCTCCTTCGATCGGAATGGCTGGTTTATTGGCGGCGGCGTCGAGAACAACCTGGACCTTTTTGGCATCTCGGCTCCCGGCTGGTTCATGAAGACAGAGTATCGCTCTGCTTTCTATGATCGCGTCACCTTGCCCGGGACGGTTACGCCCGCCTTCGGCGGCGGTCCGACCGGCACGGCAGTGACCTTCAAGCCCTGGACACAGACCATCAGCACCTCGCTGGTCTACCGCTTCAACTGGGGCGGTGCTCCGGTCGCCGCCAGGTACTGATCTCTGCTAACTCGACAGCTCAAAAGCCCCGGCATCGTCCGGGGCTTTTTTGCGTCTGCGGGGTGCCGCGCCACACCGACCGGTCACGAATGAGGGCGGCGGCGATCGCCAGGGCAAGCGTGAGAATGACCGTCCGGCGCTCCATTCATGATGACCGTCGAGATGGCGACGCCGCGACTTCCAGCCTTGCGAAGGCCGCTGGCTTTGTATTCGATCGGAAGCTACGGCCCCCACCGGCAACGGTTTCCTGCCGGGCCGACTATAGATCCGCGGGGCGTCCAGTGGCCGAAACGGCAGCAGGAGGAAATCCATGGCCAGATCGCTTTCGATCATCGGCTTTCTGGCGCTTGCCATCGGCCTGTTGTGGATCGGTCAGGGCACGGGTGCCATTCGCTGGCCGCCATCGAGCTTCATGATCAATCAACTGCAATGGGCAGGATATGGCGCAGTGCTTGCCGCCATCGGCCTGATCCTGATCTGGCTAGGCAACCGCTAGGCTCGTAGATTCGTAGGATCGGTGGAGCGGAGCGATACCTATCAACTTGATACGCTGTGATTGATGATGGGTATCGCGGAGCCTGTCATCGGGCGCGCATTCGCGCGACCCGTTGGTTCCACCCATCCTAACGAAACTGGACAACAACAATGACCACAAAACTCTTCGACCTCACCGGCAAGGTAGCCATCGTCACCGGCGGCAATGGCGGCATCGGGCTCGGCATGGCCCGGGGCCTCGCAGAGGCCGGCGCGGCGATCGCAGTCGTAGGCCGTAACGAAGCCAAGTCGGCCGACGCGGTCGCGGAACTTACGCAAGGGGGCGCCAAGGCGATTGCGGTCGCGGCTGACGTCACCGACAAGGCAGCGGTCACCGCCATGGTCGAGCGCGTCGTCCGCGATCTCGGCCGCATCGATATCCTCGTCAACAATGCCGGCATCAACATCCGCAAGCCGCCGCATGCGCTCGATATCGCCGAATGGAACAGCGTGATCCAAACCAACCTCACCAGCGCCTTTCTGTGCTCGCAGGCGGTCTATCCGGCGATGAAAGCGGCCGGCGGCGGCAAGATCATCAATATCGGCTCGATGATGTCGATCTTCGGCGCCAGCTTCACGCCAGCCTATGCCGCGAGCAAGGGCGGCATCGTGCAGTTCACCCGTTCCTGCGCCTGCGCCTGGGCAGCCGACAACATCCAGGCCAACGCCGTGCTGCCGGGCTGGATCGACACTGATCTCACCAAGCGCGCCCGCCAGGAGATCGACGGCCTGCACGACCGGGTGCTGGGGCGCACGCCCGCGGCGCGCTGGGGCGGGATAGACGACTTTGCGGGCATCGCGGTATTTCTATCCTCGGCAGCGTCGGATTTCGTCACGGGCACGGCGATTCCAATTGATGGCGGGTATTCGATCATGGGGTAGACAAAGAGGGCTTGCCGGATCCGTCGCCTGCACGAAAAAAGCCCCGGCCAAGGCCGGGGCTTTTCCATCGTCTCTGGATTTCAGTACGTGGATCAGTACCTGGCGACGACCGGCCCGGTCGGCCACGGATTGAACTTGTAGCTCAACCGAGCCATCACAGCGTCCACATCCGCATCGACGTTCCGATTGTTCACCGGAGCGCAGGTGAGGACCAACGCCGCGTTACAATTGTGCTGCTTGCTGTCGAACTCGTAGTGCTTGTAGTCGATGCCGAGGATCAGGTTGTCGAGAACCGCGTATTCGGCACCAACGCCGGCATACCAGCCGCCATGCGAAGCACCGGCATGGTCAAACGTAGCGCCGGTCGCATTGACGAGGGTTTGGGTGTCGATGTCAGCTTGCGCGTAGCCGCCCTGGCCATACACCATGAAGCGGTTCCAGGCATAACCGACCCGCCCACCGATATACCAGATGTCATTGACGCGGCTTTGGCAGGAAAAGCCAACGCCCAAGGCGCAGCCAGAGCCGAGGAGGCCAGTGCCAGCGGTGGTGTTAAAGCCGTTGTCGAGGGCGTTGTAGCCGCCTTCGATACCGAGGACAAAATTGCCCCACTGCTTCTGGATTCCGGCAAAGCCGCCGTAGATCAAAGCGGTGTCGCTGTTACCCGTGTGCCAAAGGGCACTCGGAACATTGTAGAAGTTACCGGCGGTGTCGTGCCAGGCGCCGCCAACCGCGCCGCCGACATAGATGCCGGACCAGTCATAGGTAACGACCGGGGGCACCACGGGCGCCTTCGCGATGCGTGCCGGCATGTCTGCGGCGAACGCGCTCGCGGCGCTGGCGGCAAGGATGGAAGCAGCAAGTACCAGTTTCTTCATTGCATTTGCCCCTTTAGTGAGCACTGCGCGGATAAGCAGCGGGTGAGCATCAAATCGAAATCATGACCTAAATTACCCGGATTCCAGCCCATTGGCTGTCACCCGAAAGCTACAGTTGCGCGCAATGTTATCTCCGGTTGAGGATACCAAAACACAACTTTCGGGTTGTTTCGGCAGGGCCCCAGCTCAATTGCCGGCGCTGCGTGGCGAATGCACATGCTCAGGGCGCACGCCTAGGCCCACAAACCGCGCCGTGACGCCCTGCAGCCAGGGCACCGCGGTGACCAGCCGCATGACCAGCGGGACCTTCAGCGGCTGATTGCCCGGCTTCAGCGCCGCGTTCACGACGTTGTTCTGCACGACGACCTGCATCCGCTGCGTCATCCGCACCGGAAACGCGCGCCGCCGGCGTACCGCGTCGAGTTCGTCTTCGGACGGGCAGCCACTTACCAGCTTCGGCGCCAGCAGATTCGCCGTCGCCACGGCATCCTGCACCGCGAGGTTGACGCCGACGCCGCCGATCGGCGACATCGCATGCGCGGCGTCGCCGATGCACAAGAGCCCCGGCCGCGTCCAGCGCTTCAGCCGGTTGACCGCTACCGTCAACAGCTTGACGTCGTCCCAGCTCTTCACCTCGGCAAGTCCCGGTTTCAGGATCGGCGCCATGCGCGCGATGTCGTCGAGCAGCGCGGGCAGCCCCCTCGCCTTCACCGCGTCGTATTGTCCTTTGGGAATGACGAACGCGCATTGCCAATAGTCGCCGCGGTCGAAGGTCACCATCATCTTGCCGGGATCTACCCGGGCAAACAGGCTCTCGTTTTCGTTCTCCCGCTTGCCGGCGCGAAACCACAAGACATCCATCGGCGCGCCGATTTCCTCGACCTCAAGGCCGGCGCGTTCGCGCACCAGCGAATGGCGCCCGTCGCAGGCAACGGTCAGGTCGGCCTCGATGTCGATGATGCCTTCCGGCGTCTTCGCCTTCACGCCCCTGACGCGCTCGCCATCTCGAACGAGATCGATCGCTTCCGTCGACATCATCACCTTGAGCGAGCCGAGCCGCTTGCCGCTTTCGCGCAGGAAATTGAGAAAATCCCACTGCGGCATGAAGGCGATGAAAGGGTATTTGACGCGAAGCCTGCTCAGGTCGGCGATCCGCACCGTTTCCCCGCCGAACATGCCTTGCATCTTCTGCAAGCGCTGGTGCGGCAGTTTCAGGAAGCCGTCGATCAGTCCGAGTTCGTCCATCACCTGCAGCGTCGAGGGATGCACGGTGTCGCCGCGAAAATCGCGAAAGAAGTCGGCGTGCTTCTCCAATACCACGACATCGATGCCGGCGCGGCCCAGCAGATATCCGAGCATCATTCCGGCCGGCCCGCCGCCGACGATACAGCAACGTACTTTCACCGCTCGCTCCTGTCGCCGATTTTCCCGGCAAGGCAGCATCGATCATCTGCCAGGCATCGGCAATGCAATATGCGGCGCGATATTGCCCCGCACGCGCGGGGCATGACGTCGAAGACGGCGGCCTCGCGTCCGCTACCGCCTAAAACTCTTGATCTCCGACACGCTGCCGTCACGATAGGTCAATTCCACTGAGACCGATTTAGTCACCGGCGCAAGCTTCAAATAGGGCTGCGCATCGTGCGGAATGACGCTGGGATCGCGAGTGTTGCAAGGCGGCATTTTCAGCACCTTGTCGGGCACCGCAGTGTCGATGCCGACGCGCACTTCGCGGATCGCGCAGCGGTACGACATCAGGTGCGTATAGTAGACCAAAAGCCCGTTGTACTCGCGGAACGACAACCAACTCGTCGCGGTCATATCGAGAATCTTGCGCTGGTCGCGGATCAGCGCAGCCTCGGGATCGAACCGGATCGGGAACGGCCCCTGCAACTCGCCATTGGTATCGACATAGCGTACCTGGATGACGGCCGCCGAAGTATCGGCCGGCAGTTCGACCGACGGGTTGGGCATCCGCTTGCGGGTACGCGGATCGAGCGTATCCATGAAGCCGGTCTCGCGGAAATCGCCGCTGTCGCCGATCCGCCAGGAAATGCCGAGCGTCGGATCGGCGATCGAAAACACCACGGTCCAGCCGCCATTGTGGCGCGAGAACATCGCAATCGGCGCGTTGACGGAATCGTTCTGCGGCTGCAGGCGCTGTACCGGAGGCAAGGCTGCAAGCTTTTGCAGCGGCTCGGCGGGCTTCGCCGCCTCAGGCTGGGCGTTCGCCAAACCATTCAGGAAAACGTCGTCGACCATCTGGTCGAAGTAAACCGGGATCTGCTTGTGACGAACGGTCTCCGCCAGTTCGCTGACCGCGCGCCGCGTGCGTTGCGCGACCTGCACGAGATTGACGCCGGGCTGCGTCAATTCCTTCGCGAAGGTTCGCGTGAACACCGAATTGGGGTTGGCGTCGTCATTGGAAAGCCGGTCGAGCGCGGTCTGCCGCGGCCCGGCCGAGAAGATCGAGAACACGCCTTCCGGCAATTGCGTCATCGGCGCGAGACCGCCGCCACCGGCAACCGCACGCGTGCCGGCGCGCTCGAACGGATTGTTGCGGCAGGCATCGAACACCAGGATGGCGGTGCGCACCTTGCGGTTCTGCATCCGCTCGATGATGCGGTCGGCGAGGATCGAGGCATCGCGCACGAGTTCTTCCTGGCCTTCGGTCGCCGCCGGCACGTCGGTCGGCAGCAGGAAATTCTGGCCCGCGATTTCAAAACCGTGGCCGGCATAGAAGAAGAATGCCGTATCACCGGCGTCGACCGCCTTGTCGAACGCCAGCAACGTCTGGCTGAACGCCTGCCGGTTCTGGTTTTCCGCCACCATCACCGTGAAGCCGAGCTGCTTGAGCGTATCGCCCATGGTGCGGGCGTCGTTGACCGCCTTCTGCAGCTTGGGCACGTTCCGGTAGTCGTTGTTGCCGACCACGAGTGCAACGCGCTTCTCGGCATAGGCCGGGACGGCGAAGGCCGCCATGCACACTGCAAGGCTCGTCACCGCGAGCAACCTGGAAAGCCAACCCTTCATCGAAATCCCCCAGCGCACGAATCGTCCTGGTTTGGGCCGTGCAAAGCCGCTTCATGCCATAGTCGGCACCCCGATGCCCACGGTTCAACGGCTCCGGTTGATAGGAATACAGCGGCTCGGTTTGACGGCCAAATGACGTTTTTCGCCGTTATTTGTGCGAAAACGTTAAGCTTTTTCGCTATATGGTCAGTTCCCAGATTGACTTTGGCCATTTCGACCCTATGTTCGCGCTCAACGCGGCCTTGGATCGAAACGCGATTCCCTAGGTTAGCCGCTCGTCTGCGTAAGTCAGAGCCCCCAGCTTTTCAAAGCGCGCCGTTTCGGGGCAAAACGCGACAGCCTTTTTACCTGCGATTCCGAACGGCGGTGTCGACTTGAGGCTCAATGTCTTTTTCCCATCTCGGTCTTTCCGATAAGGTCCTCGCCGCAGTTGCGGCCAGCGGTTACACTACCCCCACTCCCATCCAGGAACAGGCGATCCCTCCCGTTCTGGCCCGCCGCGACGTCCTCGGCATCGCCCAGACCGGCACCGGCAAGACCGCCGCCTTCGTCCTGCCCATGCTCACTTTGCTGGAAAAGGGCCGCGCCAGGGCACGAATGCCCCGCACCCTGATCCTCGAACCGACCCGCGAACTTGCGGCACAGGTGAAAGAGAATTTCGACAAGTATGGCGCCGGCCAGAAACTCAACGTCGCGCTTTTGATCGGCGGCGTCTCGTTCGGCGACCAGGATTCCAAGCTGACACGTGGCGTCGACGTCCTGATCGCAACTCCGGGCCGGCTGCTCGACCACACCGAGCGCGGCGGCCTCCTGCTCACCGGCGTCGAACTGCTGGTCATCGACGAAGCCGACCGCATGCTGGACATGGGCTTCATCCCCGATATCGAACGCATCTGCAAGCTGGTGCCGTTCACGCGCCAGACCCTGTTCTTCACCGCGACGATGCCGCCGGAAATCAGCCGCATTACCGAAACCTTCCTGCACAATCCGGAGCGGATCGAAGTCTCGAAGCCGGCAACCACGGCAGCCGGCGTGTCTCAGTTCAAGGTGACCGGTGGCCGAGAGCCGCACGAGAAGCGCGAGCTCCTTCGCCGCCTGTTGCGCGACGCCAAGGACCTCAACAACGCGATCATCTTTTGCAATCGCAAGCGCGAAGTCGCCGTCGTTCACAAATCGCTGCAGAAGCACGGCTTCAGCGTCGGCGCCCTGCACGGCGACATGGACCAATCAGCGCGCACCGCGGCGCTCGATCAATTCCGCAAGGGCGAGATTCCGCTGCTGGTGGCCTCCGACGTCGCCGCGCGCGGGCTCGACATTCCCGCCGTCAGCCACGTTTTCAATTTCGACGTGCCGCATCACGCCGATGACTACGTGCACCGCATTGGCCGCACCGGACGCGCCGGGCGCGCCGGCACCGCGATCTCGATCGTGACCCCGCTCGACAGTAAATCGATCGCTGCAATCGAACGACTGATCGGGCAAACCATTCCCCCCGCCGAAGGTGACTACGCCGTACATTCGGACTCATCCGAGGAGTCCGATCAGCCGCGCGAACATCGCGCGCGGGAAGGCTCACGCGGCGGGCGCAAGCCGCGGCGCGAACGCGAGCCACGACACGCCAGGGATCCTGACAAGCGCAGCGACAAGCGCGCCGATCGTGAACCGCGGCATGCCAAGGCCACGGGCCGCAGTGCCAGGCCGCAACCGGAGGTCGCCGGCTTCCCGCCACCCGCCCCTGCGCAGCCTTCGCGCGTGCCCTCGATCGGGCGACCGGAACCGCGGCGCGCCCACCGCGAGGTCGAATCGGAGCCGGCCGATCACTCGCACCTTCCTGCATTCCTGTTGCGGCCCATTCGCGCCCGCGTCTGACAAGCGTCGATTTCCTGCGGCCGGAACTGTTTACCGGCCGTTCATCCTCCTCCGTTAACCTGCGGCGATAATTTAATCATTGCCGCACGGCAACGACCGGCGCTGCTCGCTATTGGGGACGGATCAGTGGTCAAGCTGCTGGACGAGCACGAACGCACGATGGCGTTTGCCGAAGTCGCGTTGGGCCAGATCAAATCCCTCAGGCAGACCGCCGTCCCACGCAACTATGAAATCTGGTACGTCTACGCGACCGGATACAATGCTCCCCTCAACAAGATCATCAACGAGACGCTGGCGCGCAACGGCAAGCTGAGCGAGTCCGATCTCGAACAGATCTACGAAACCTACCTCTCGCACATCAAGGCCTCCGACCGCATCGACAAGGTCGGCGCGCGTGTGATCGGCGAGATCGACGACGTGACGACCCTCATCACCGAGGCACTCGCCACGTCGGAGAGCTATGACGCCAAGCTGAGCGGCGCGAACGAAAAACTCAGGAACGCCAAAAGCCGCGATCAGATCAAGGCGATTGTCGACGGCCTGGTAAAATCGACGCGCGAGATGCGCGAGACCAACAAGGCGCTGGAGAGCCGGCTCGCGCTGTCCAGGACCGAGATCAGCAATCTACAGCACAGCCTCGAAGCGATCCGCGCTGAGAGCTTGACCGATCCGCTGACCGGATTGGGTAATCGCAAATATTTCGACCGCTCGATCGAGATGGCGGTGCGGACGGCGCTGGCGAGCGGCGAACCGCTGTCGCTGATGATGTTCGACATCGACCATTTTAAATCATTCAACGATTCCTACGGCCATCTTACCGGCGATCAGGTGCTGCGGTTGGTAGCGATGTCGCTGAAGCAAACCATCAAGGGCCAGGACATCACAGCCCGCTATGGCGGCGAGGAGTTCGCGGTGGTGCTGCCGAATACCGGGCTGCGTCAGGCGCTGACGGTCGCCGACCACGTCCGCCGCGCCGTCATGGCCAAGGAGTTGAAGAAGAAATCGACCGGCGAAATTCTCGGGCGCGTCACCATCTCGGTCGGCGTCTCCATGCTGAAGCCGGACGACGACACGGATTCGCTGATTGAGCGCGCTGATGCCTGCCTCTACGCCGCCAAGCGCAACGGCCGCAACCGTGTGGTCTGCGAACTCGACCCCGAATACGCCGCCGAGACCCGCAGCCAGGTCGTCGCCTAGTCAGCTACTTGCGTGGCGCCTTCCCGGCCTTGACCGCCGGCTTGCGCGCGGTAACGGCCTTACCCGCGGCCTTGCTCGAAACCTTCGGCTTCGCCGCCCTGCGCACCTTCGGCCGCTTGAGCAGGGCCGCGCGCTGCGCCGCTGCCAGTGCAGCCCGCGCCCATTCGGCCAATTCCTCAGAATCGTCGAACAAACGCGCCGGCAATTGCCAGTACGAATTCACCGTGACGGTCTTCGCTCGCGTCTGATACTGAAATGGGGTTGATCCCTCGGCCTGGAATTGCGGGATCGTTTGCTCGTCGGCACGAAGATAGAGTCCCGCCCGCAGCGCGAGCGCGAAATTGGTGCCGTCGGCGGAAATGCCGAAACCTGAAAACATCCGGCGGATGGTGACCGGCCCGAAATCGGCAAACAGGTCGATCAGGAAATCGCGGTCCATGGCTCACCGCCCCGGCAATGCGGTCGTTAACCCTTTGCCGGGGTCAGTTGAACCGACTCGCCGCAGCCACAGGCGGAAACCTGGTTCGGGTTGTTGAAGATGAACTGCGCCTGGAGCTTGTCGGCCTTGTAGTCCATCTCGGTGCCGAGCAGGAACAGGACCGCCTTGGGATCGACCAGGATCTTGACGCCTTTGTCCTCGACGACTTCGTCGGTCGGGCGGATCTCGTGGGCGTATTCCACCGTATAGGATTGCCCGGCGCAGCCACCGTTTTTGATGCCAACGCGCAAGCCCACGATCTCGGAATCGGCGCGCTTGGTCAGCTCCGTGATCCGCGCGGCGGCGGCCTCGGTCAGCTTCATCACCTGCGGGCGCGGCCGCGGCTTCGGCTTGGACTGGACGGTGGTATCCATTGCAGTCGATCTCCGGCGTCGCAGGGTGGCGACGAATTATCATGCCACTAAAGTAACAACGAAATTCCCACTGTGAAGGTCTCTCGTCATGAACTCGATCAGAACCCCTCGAAACGCTCCGCACGCCCGCTAGTAAATCTTCCAAATTCCCGGCGTCGCCAGTTCCAGCAAATGATTGTCCGGGTCGCGGAAGTAGATGCTTTTCCCGCCGCGCGGCCAGTCCGTCCTGCCTTCGATCGCGACATTGTGCTCGCCGAGTGTCTTTTCCCACAGCGGCAGCTGGGCCGCCGGAATGGCAAAGGCCATATGAATGGGCCCGCTGCCATCATGCGGCGGAATGGTGCCGCCGGGGAGTTGGATCGTCTCAGGCGCCGAGCCGCGGCGAAACAGCAGCAGCACGCTTCGACCACCGACATCGAAAGCAACGAACCGTGGATCCGCCGTCAGCGCTTCCAGACTCAGCACCTCCTCGTAGAACGCGCGGGCGCGGTCGAGGTCATCGACGTAGAGTGCAGTCTCGATGACGCCGAATAGCTTGGGCAATAGGTCCCTTCACCACATGTTGAGGACGAGGCGCGCCTCGTCGGACATCCGATCCGGCGTCCAGGCCGGATCCCACACCAGATTGACATTGACGACGCCGACGCCCGGGACGCTGGCGATCGCGTTCTCCACCATGGTCGGCAGTTCGCCGGCCGCCGGACAGTTCGGCGTAGTCAGCGTCATCGTCACATCGACGCTGCGGTCATCCTTGAGGTCGACCTTGTAGATCAGGCCGAGTTCGTAGATGTCGGCCGGGATTTCCGGATCGAACACCGTCTTCAGCGCGGCAACGATTTCGGTGCCCAGCCGCTCGGTCTCCTCCGGCGGCAGCGCCGAGTTGGTTTCCATGTTGGCGGTTTTGACTTCGGCCGTATCACTCATGCGAACAAATCCTGCGCCTTGATAAGCGCCTGTGCCAGATAGTCGACTTCTTCCCGGGTATTATACATCCCGAACGACGCCCGGCAGGTGGCTGTGACATTGAACCGCTCTAAAAGCGGCATCACGCAGTGGGTGCCGGCGCGCACCGCGATTCCCTGCCGGTCGATCACGGTTGCGACGTCGTGGGGATGGGCGCCCTTCATCTCGAAGGAGATCACCGGTCCCTTGCCGCGCGCGGTGCCGATCAGACGCAGCGAATTGATTTCGCGCAGCCGCTCCTGGGCATAGCTCAAAAGATCGTGCTCGTGGGCGGCGATGCGCTCCTTGCCGATCGAGTTGACGTAATCGATCGCAGCGCCCAGCCCGATCGCCTCGACGATCGGCGGCGTCCCGGCTTCGAACTTGTGCGGCGGATCGCCATAGGTGACCCAGTCCTTTGCCACCTCGCGGATCATCTCGCCGCCGCCATTATAGGGCCGCATCGCGACCAGGTGCTCATGCTTGGCGTACAGCGCGCCAATCCCGGTCGGACCATAGATCTTGTGGCCGGTGAAGGCATAGAAATCGCAATCGAGGTCCTGCACGTCGATCGGCAAATGCACAGCGCCTTGCGCGCCGTCGACCAGCACCAGAATGCCGCGGTCATGGGCGAGCTTCACGACTTCCTTGACCGGGACGAAGGTGCCAAGCGCGTTCGACATCTGAGTGATGGCGACGAGCTTGGTACGCGGTGTCAGCAGCTTCTCGAACTCCTCGATCAGGAAATTGCCGTCGTCGTCGACCGGCGCCCATTTGATCACGGCGCCATGGCGCTCGCGCAAAAAGTGCCAGGGCACGATGTTGGAGTGGTGCTCCATTATCGAGAGCACGATCTCGTCGCCCTGCTTGATGTTGGGCTCGCCCCAGGAAGATGCCACCAGATTGATGGCCTCGGTGACATTGCGGGTGAAGATAATTTCTTCACTACGCCCTGCGTTAATGAATTTCGCCACCTTGGCGCGACCGCCCTCGTAAGCCTCCGTCGCGGCATTGGCAAGATAATGCAGGCCGCGATGTACGTTGGCGTATTCGCTTCTGTAGGCTTCCGTCATGCGATCGAGCACGGCGGTCGGCTTCTGCGCGGAGGCGGCGTTGTCGAGGTAGACCAGCGGCTTGCCATAGACCGTCATCGCCAGCGCGGGGAAATCCTCCCGCACGCGGGCCACGTCATAGGCGCCATTCTTGACCGCCGGATGCTGGGTCATGCCCGTGCCTCCAGCCAACGCTGCGCGGCGGCAATCGCAAGCTCGCGCAGATCGTCGTTGACGATGGATTCGATGGCCTCACCAACAAAGGCCTGGATCAGCAGCGCCTGGGCCTCCTTCTCGGAGAGGCCGCGGGCGCGCAGGTAGAACAGCAAGCTCTCGTCGAGCGCACCGGTCGTGGCGCCATGGCCGCAGGTGACGTCGTCGGCGAAAATCTCGAGCTCCGGCTTGTTATCGGCTTCGGCGTCGTCGGACAAAAGCAGCGCCCGCGTCATCATCTTGGCGTCGGTCTTCTGGGCATCGGGACGCACGATGATGCGGCCCTGGAACACCGAATGGCCACGATCGTCGACCACGGCGCGGAACACTTCGCGGCTGGCGCAATGCGGCACCGCGTGATCCATGAACAACGTGGTGTCGGCGTGCTGGCGCCCGTTGAGCAGATTGACGCCGTTGGTCTCGACGCGGGATCCTTCACCGGCGAACGCAATCGTCGCCTGATAGCGGCTGACGGCGGCGCCCGAGGTCATGCCAAAGGTGTTGAAATGCGCATGCGCGCCCAGCGTGATGACGGTGGAGGAGATGTTGAACGAGTCGCGGCCATCCTCGACCAATCGAACATGGTCGAGCCGCGAATTGTCGCCGATTGCAACGATCAGCGAGTCATGCGCCTGATAGGCCTTCGCACCCTCGGCCGCGATGTAGCTCTCGACCAGCGTCGCGCCGGTATCCTTGCCGAGACGCAGCAGCGAACGGGTAAACATTGCAGCCGGCGTGGCGCCGCTCGCGACATGAATGACCTGCAACGGCTGCTTCAGCACGACGCCGTTGGCGATCTCGATCACCACGCCATCGGTCATCATCGCGCTGTTGAGCGCGACCATCGGATTGGCATTGTCGGGCGTGAATAACTGCGTCTGCAGCGCAGCGTCCCCGGTTTCCAGCACATCGCGCAGGGTGCGGACGGCAAGCCCCTTCTCCAGCCCCTCCAGTTCGGAGAGCTTCGGCGCGAACACGCCGTCCACCAGCACCAGCCGGCGGGCACCCTTGATCGCCTGCAGCTTCACAGCGGCAGCAGCCTGCTTCAGCGCGGCCGCATCCGGTGCGGCCGCCAGCGGCAGCACCTCGCGCATCAGCGCGCGCAGATCGGTGTATTTCCATTCCTCGAGCCGCCGGTGCGGCAGGCCGACGCGCTCATAGGCCTCGAAGGCGGTATTCCGCGCCTCGGCGACCTTGCCGCCGCCCGGCAGCCGATCGCGCGCCACCGCAAAGCTCTCGCTCAGCGCGCGCCCGGTCTCGTTTTTTGCCAGAACTACATTCATCACAAATCCGCCCGCAGTCAGGCTGCGTCTTCGAACTGGGTGTAGCCGGAAGCCTCGAGCTCCAGCGCCAGATCCTTGCCGCCGCTCTTCACGACGCGGCCCTTCGACATCACGTGCACGAAGTCCGGCACGATGTAGTTGAGCAGCCGCTGGTAGTGGGTGATGACGACCATCGCACGATCCGGCGAGCGCAGCGCATTGACGCCGTCGGCCGCGATGCGGAGCGCGTCGATATCGAGGCCGGAATCCATTTCATCGAGAATGCAGACGGCAGGCTCGAACAGCGCCATCTGCAATATCTCATTGCGCTTCTTCTCGCCGCCGGAAAACCCGACATTGACGCCGCGGCGAAGCATATCCTGCGGAATGTTCAGCGACTTTGCGACCTCGCGCACCTTCTTCAGAAAGTCCGGCGTTGAATATTCGCTCTCGCCGCGCGCCTTGCGCTGGGCATTCAGCGCGGTGCGCAAGAACGTCATGGTGGCAACGCCCGGAATTTCAACCGGATACTGGAACGCCAGGAACACGCCCTTGGCGGCGCGCTCGTCCGGCTCCATCTCCAGGAGGTCCTCGCCCCTAAACAGGATCTGGCCGTCGGTGACTTCATAACCCGGCTTGCCGGCGATGACGTGCGACAGCGTGGATTTGCCGGAGCCGTTCGGCCCCATGATCGCGTGCACCTCGCCCGGGTTTACGGTCAGCGACAGCCCATGGAGAATTTCGTTATCCTCGACACGGACCTTCAGGTTTTTGACTTCGAGTAATGGCATTGCTTTCCCTTGTCGAAATTCGTTTAGTGGCGCTGCCGGATCGGGCGCTCATAGGCGACAATCGCGGCGTCCGGGCACGCGTTTTCCAGACTTGCGATCTCGCCAAGCTTGGCCGCATCGAGTTCCGCCGCTGCGATCAAATTGCAAAGTCCGTCGCCGACAGCCGCGCGGCAGTTCGCTAGATAGGCCATTAGATAAACACCCATCCTGTCGGCGGCGGCCTCAAGGCGGCGCGCCTGCGCGGCGCTTGGCCGGAACCACTCTGAACTGTCGAGCCGCGACAAACTGATTTCGTCGATCTCGTTCAAGATCGGCAACAGCCTGCGCAGCTCGCTGATATCAGGTGCGATCATCCCACGCTGCCTTCGAGCGAGATCGAGATCAGCTTCTGCGCTTCGACCGCGAACTCCATCGGCAGTTGCTGCAGCACATCCTTCACAAAGCCGTTGACGACGAGGCCGACGGCTTCTTCCTGCGACAATCCGCGCTGGACGCAGTAGAACAGCACGTCCTCGGAAATCTTCGACGTCGTCGCTTCGTGTTCGAAGGTCGCGGACGAGTTCTTCGCCTCGACATAAGGCACGGTGTGCGCGCCGCATTTGTCGCCGATCAGCAGCGAGTCGCAGGCGGTGTAGTTGCGCGCGCCGGTGGCTTTCCGGTGCGCGGTGACGAGGCCGCGATAGGTGTTTTGCGAGACGCCCGCCGCGATGCCCTTGGAGATGATCCGGCTGGTCGTGTTCTTGCCGAGATGAAGCATCTTGGTGCCGCTGTCGACCTGCTGGTGACCGTTCGAGATCGCGATCGAGTAGAACTCGCCGCGCGAATTGTCGCCGCGCAGGATGCAGCTCGGATATTTCCAGGTGATCGCCGATCCTGTTTCGACTTGGGTCCAGGAGATCTTCGAATGGTTGCCGCGGCAGTCGCCACGCTTGGTGACGAAATTGTAGATGCCACCCAAACCTTCGGAATTGCCGGGATACCAGTTCTGCACTGTCGAATATTTGATCTCGGCATCGTCAAGCGCGACCAGCTCAACCACGGCGGCGTGCAGCTGATTCTCGTCGCGCTGCGGTGCGGTACAGCCCTCGAGGTAGCTGACGTAAGCGCCCTTGTCAGCAATGATCAGCGTGCGCTCGAACTGGCCGGTGTTGCGCTCGTTGATGCGGAAATAAGTCGACAGCTCCATCGGGCAGCGCACGCCCGGCGGCACGTAAACGAACGAGCCGTCGGAGAACACCGCCGAGTTTAGCGTCGCGAAATAATTGTCCGAGGTCGGCACCACCGTCCCAAGATACTTCTTCACCAGCTCAGGATGCTCGCGGATCGCCTCCGAGATCGGCATGAAGATCACGCCGGCCGCCTTCAGCTCCTTCTGGAACGTGGTCGCCACGGAAACTGAATCGAATACGGCGTCGACCGCGATCCTGCGCTCGCCTTCCGGCTTCACGACGCCTTCGAGCACCTCGACTTCCCGCAAGGGGATGCCGAGCTTCTCGTAGGTCTTGAGGATTTCCGGATCGATCTCGTCCAGCGAGCCGATCTGCTTCTTCGGCTTCGGCGCCGAGTAGTAATAGAGTTCCTGATAGTCGATCTTGGGATAGTTGACGCGGGCCCAGGTCGGCTCGGTCATGGTCAGCCAGCGGCGATAGGCCTCCAGCCGCCATTCCAGCATCCAGGCCGGCTCGTTCTTTTTCGCTGAAATGAAGCGGACGGTGTCTTCCGACAGCCCCTTTGGGGCCTTGTCGGACTCGATCAGCGTCTCAAATCCATATCGATATTGATCGACGTCGATGCGCCTGACGCGCTCGACCGTCTCTTGAACGGCTGGCATTCTATCCTCCGCTCGCGGTTTCAAGGACCGCGGTGGAACAATTGCAAATCAGTGACGAAGGGTTCCGGCGAAACTTACTTAGAACGTTTCAAGCCGTGTT
Source organism: Bradyrhizobium retamae (assembly GCF_001440415.1). GTDB lineage: Bacteria > Pseudomonadota > Alphaproteobacteria > Rhizobiales > Xanthobacteraceae > Bradyrhizobium > Bradyrhizobium retamae. The sequence goes on along the minus strand of NZ_LLYA01000161.1, from coordinate 5,639 downwards.
TCGTCGCCCTCTAAGTAAGGCATCGGCAAGCGTTCGCCAAGCCTCAAGGGCCAAATCAATGTCTGTCTCCGTGGTAGACCAGCCCAGACTGAGCCGCACCGCTCCCTTCGCCAACTTGCCATCGAGCCCCATGGCGGCCAAAACGTGGGACGGCTGCACCTTGCCAGAGGAACAGGCGGAACCGGACGATACCGAAATACCGCTGAGATCGAAGCCGATCACCGCCGTCTCGGCTCGAAGCCCGGGAACGGTAAACAGCGTCGTATTGGGCAGGCGCGGCGCATGCTCTGAAAACACAATAATTTCAGGCGTTTGGTTCAGCCCTTTCTCAAGGCGCTCACGTAGATCCTGCTGCCGGATGGCACTGGCCGGCAGCTCGGCCATGGCCGCCTTGGTCGCTGCGCCAAAGGCCGCGATACCAGCGACATTCTCGGTTCCCGCCCGGCGGCCCAGCTCCTGGCCACCGCCACGGAGCAGCGGCTCCAGCCCCTGCATCTCCTCGGTCAGGACCAGTGCACCAATCCCCTTGGGGCCGCCGATCTTGTGCGCAGACAACGTGAGCAGATCGGCGCCTATCGATTTGATTTCGAACGGTATTTTACCGAATCCCTGGATCGCATCGACATGCAGCAACCCACCCGCTTCATGCACGATGTCAGCGACTTCGCCGACCGGTTGAATGGCGCCGGTCTCGTTGTTGGCCAGCATCACCGACACCAGCGCTGGCGGGCCATCAGCGAGCAAGGCACGCAAATGATCGAGGTCGACTAGGCCGGAGGCAGTGACCTTGATCGTCTGGATCGCGCCTGCGGAAAACCGTCCCCCTGACAGCACCGAGGTATGTTCGATAGCCGAGACCAGCAATCGTCGAACCGGCTCTCCCGAGGTCCGGCGCAGCCCCGGCGTCAGCGCCAGCGCGTTCGCCTCCGTCCCGCAGGACGCAAACACCACATCCTGCGACCGGCCGCCGACGGCCGCCGCGACCGCGGCCCGTGCGTCCTCGACCACCCGGCGTGCCTGACGCCCTTCGGCATGCACCGAGGACGGATTGCCGGCCGTATCCCAAGCGGCCGCCATCGCCTGCCTCGCTTCGGGGCGAAGCGGTGTCGTCGCATTCCAGTCGAGATAGATCCGGTCGGACATGGTTGTATGATATTACCTACACCGGAAGCGGCCAGCGCGAGCTTGGGCCTTGTGCTTTCCCAAATGCCTTATGGCAATTGGGGATCGTGCCGTCTCGTACAATCGCAAGCTAACGCCTTGAACAACCTTCGAGATGTTCAAGATGCTTGCTTTTTGCCCCTCGCCTCATGCTAGAAGGCCGCAACCAGTTCACGGGAGCGCCCGTTCGCGCATCGCCCAACGACGCATGATCACATGCTTTTCCGCTCGGATCACGTCCGTTGCCTAGGGATCATCAATGCCTGAAGTAATTTTCACCGGCCCCGCAGGCCGCCTCGAAGGCCGTTATCATCCGGCCAAGCAGAAGAACGCGCCGATCGCGATGATCCTGCATCCGCATCCGCAGTTCCACGGCACGATGAATCACCAGATCGTCTACCAGTGCTACTACGCGTTTGCGCATCGCGGCTTCTCGGTGCTGCGTTTCAATTTTCGCGGCGTCGGCCGCAGCCAGGGCTCATTCGATCACGGCACCGGCGAGCTCTCGGACGCAGCCTCCGCGCTCGATTGGGCGCAGACTATCAATCCTGAGGCGCGCGCCTGCTGGGTCGCAGGCTTTTCGTTTGGCGCCTGGATCGGCATGCAGCTTCTGATGCGCCGGCCCGAGGTCGAAGGTTTTATTTCGATTGCGCCGCCTGCCAATCTCTACGACTTCTCCTTCCTCGCACCCTGCCCGTCTTCGGGCCTGATCGTGCACGGCGAGAAGGACGCGGTGGTGCCGCCAAAGGACGTCAATACGCTGGTCGAGAAGTTGAAGACGCAGAAAGGTATCGTGATCGATCAGCAGATCATCCCGGGCGCCAATCACTTCTTCGATGGCAAGCTCGAGCCGCTGATGGAGACGGTGACCGGCTATCTCGACATGCGGCTTGCCAACGTCCGCTGACGTCTGGTCCCCGGACGCGGTGCAGGATGCACCGCAGAGCCGGCCCTATCTTTTCTGTTGTTTTCCGTTACCAGCCTGGGTCCCGGTTCTGCGAAGCAGCGCTACGCGCTACGTCGCGCCCGGGAAACGCGGCCTTCACCACATTGCAACTCGCAAGATGGGTTGAGCCCTTCGCGAAACTACCCGCTACGCTACGCCGCCAATTTCAGCAAATGCGCGTTATGGCGCACCAGGAACGCGTGCAGCAATTGCGGATAGTCGGGACCCACCGCCGTGCCTACGCTCGGCCGCTTCGCCAGCGTCTCTCGCCATGCGCGGACCTTCGGCGTGTCGGCAAACACCGAGAGATCGGTCAGTTGATCGAACAGGTCGAAATAACGGAAAATCGGCGCGAACACCGCGTCCACCAGGCTAAAATTTTTGCCGGCAAACAACGGCCCGCTACCCAGCGCCTCCTCGACACGCGCAAATTTTGCAGCGACCGCCTGCCGTTTGCTCTCGAAGATCGCAGAATCGCCCGTCGTCTCCAGGCCCCAGAGTTCGCTCAGAATGGTCGACCCGAACTCCATCCAGGCGCGATGCTGCGCGCGCTGGAGCGCATCCTGCGGATGCAGCTTTGCGCCGCCTTGGGCGTCCTCAATGTATTCGCAAATCACGTTGCTTTCGAACAGCGCGACCTCCTTGCCGTCGGCGCCGGTCACGACCAGCACCGGCACCTTGCCAAGCGGCGAAATCTTCAGGAACCAGTCCGGCTTGTTGGCGAGATCGATGTCGACCCGCTCGAACGGAACGCCCTTTTCGTTCAGCGCGATCACGGCGCGCTGCACATAGGGACAAAGCTTGTGGCTGATCAATGTGAGCTTCTGCGCCATAACGACCTCCAACCGAAGGCCGGCCGGCCCTCGCTCCATGCATCTGCATCTAAATTAGATGCATCTGCATGCAGTCGTCAAGGTCGATGCAATTGCATCAACTTATCTTGAACCGCGTCACGGTCGCGCGATGATGCCGCCGGTCATCGGGAGCGGCACCCCGGTGGTGGCAGGATAGCTTAGCGGCAGACCCTTCAGGCCTCGCGCCGCCAGAAATCCGAAAGCCTGCGCCTCGATGGCGTCGGAGGCCCAGCCCAAGGTGTCCGCCGCCCGGACGGTTGCAGGCGCCAGACACTCACGGAGCATCCGCAGCATGGTCAGGTTGCGGGCGCCGCCGCCGGCCACGATCCAGTTCTTGGGTTCGTTCGGCAGCAACGGCACCACCCGGGCAATCGCAGCGACGGTAAAGGCGGTCAACGTGGCCGCGCCATCCTCAGGCGGCATATCGCGGAGCTTCAGCCCCGCAAAATCGTTGCGATCGAGCGATTTCGGCGGCGGCAGCGAAAAGAACGGCATCTCCAGCGCACGGTTGATCCAGGCCGCATCGACCCTGCCCAGCGCGGCGGTGCGGCCCTCGGTGTCGAAGCGCTGGCTCATGCGGCGGAACATGTGGTCGTCGAGCAGCGCGTTGCCCGGCCCGGTATCGCAGGCGATCAGCGTGTCGCCGTCGATATAGGTGATGTTGGCGACCCCGCCGATGTTGACCACGACGGTCGGGCCCTCCCACTCCAGCGATTGGGCGAGCGCGCGATGATAGACCGGCACAAACGGCGCGCCCTGCCCGCCGGCTTCGACATCGGCAGCGCGGAAATCGTACATGACCGGAATGTGGATCGTTCTGGCGAGCGTCAGCGCATCGCCGATCTGGACCGTCAGCTTTTTCTCGGGCCGGTGCAGCACGGTCTGGCCGTGAAAGCCGACGATGTCGATATCGTCGAACCGCATCCGGTGTTGCGCGGTAAAGGCGGCCACCGCCTCCGCATGCGCTGACGTGACGACCCGCTCGGCCTCGCGCAGGCAGCCGGGCCGCGCCGCGCGATCGGCCAGGTCGGCGGCCTCATACAGCGCCTGCCGCAACAGGCCGCGCTCCGCATCGGTATAGGGCCGGTATCCGGACGGTCCGAGCGCATTCACCCGGCGGCCATCGGTTTCGATCAAAGCGACATCCACCCCATCGAGCGAGGTGCCGCTCATCAAACCTAATGCCGTCAACATCATGGTCGATTGTGCCTTTGAAACGCCCTGCTCGATACGTCCCGCCGACGACGACCAGCTTGTGCCAAACACGCACATCTTATAATGCCACAGCGCCCGGCCTTGCGGCAGCCTGTTCCGCCATGGTTCCGCAACTCGCTACAATTACAGTGAAAATAGAATGATCAAAGCGCCCGCCCATGACCAAATTTAAATCAGATTTCCTGAACATTTTACAGGAACGCGGCTTCATCCACCAATGCTCCGATTTCGAGGGTCTCGACGCGCTGGCCGCCAAGGGTCAGGCGACCGCCTATGTCGGCTACGACTGCACCGCGCCGTCGCTCCATATCGGCAATTACCTCACCATGATGATGCTGCACTGGCTGCAGCAGAGCGGCAACAAGCCGATCACCCTGATGGGCGGCGGCACCACCATGGTCGGCGACCCCTCTGGCAAGGACGAAACGCGCGCCATCCGCACGATCGAAGAAATCGAGGCCAACAAGGCCTCGATCCGCGGCGTGTTCGCGAAGGTACTGCGCTACGGTTCGGGCCCGAGCGATGCCATCATGCTCGACAATGCCGAGTGGCTAACGAAACTGAACTACATCGAAATGCTGCGCGACGTCGGCCGGCACTTCTCCGTCAACCGCATGCTGACGATGGACTCGGTGCGGCTCCGGCTCGAGCGCGAGCAGGAGATGAGCTTCATCGAGTTCAATTACATGGTCTGCCAGGCTTACGACTTCGTCGAGCTGGCGCGGCGTACCGGCTGCCGGCTGCAGATGGGCGGCTCCGATCAATGGGGCAATATCGTCAACGGCGTCGATCTCGGCCGCCGCATGGGCACGCCGCAATTGTTCGCGCTGACCACGCCGCTGCTCACGACCGCGTCGGGCGCCAAGATGGGCAAGACCGCACAAGGCGCGGTGTGGCTCAACGCCGACCAGTTCTCGCCTTATGACTTTTGGCAATATTGGCGCAACGTCGAGGACGCCGACGTCGTGAAATTTCTGAAGCTGTTCACGACCCTGCCGATGAGCGAGATCGAGAAGCTCGGGGCATTGCAAGGCGGCGAGATCAACGAAGCCAAGAAGGTGCTGGCGACGGAAGCGACCGCGCTGTTGCATGGCCGCGACGCCGCGAACACCGCCGCCGAAACCGCCCGGCAAACGTTCGAGCAAGGCGCGATCGCGGAGAACCTGCCCACGGTGGAGGTTTCGCGCGGCGAACTTGAGGCCGGCGCGGCTGTGCTGGGGCTGTTCGTGAAAGCGGGTCTCGTAACCTCGAATGGCGAGGCGCGGCGCCAGATCAAGGGCGGTGGCTTGCGCGTCAACGATGCCGCCGTGACCGACGAGAAGATGGTGCTCACGCCGTCCAACCTCACCCCGGAAGGCGTCATCAAACTTTCCATGGGGAAGAAAAAGCACGTCCTGCTCAAGCCGGCCTAGGGTCTGTTGGGATTCATCGCGAGTTTATCACGGCAGCGGCGAGGTGGATCA
>NZ_LLYA01000160.1 GCF_001440415.1 Bradyrhizobium retamae | reverse complement strand
TTTGTCCCGATAAGCCGACAATCAAAGAGCCAGATCGGGCTTCGCTTTCGGGCCAATCACCGACATCGTGGACATCCCGTCAAAGTGCGTCTGGAACTGCCGTCTAATCCGTCGTACGGTACGCTTTTGGGTTGGATTGCGGGCCATGGTGCAAGAGCGGCCAGTCCGGGTCGAGCGCAGGCTGTCGGCGATTTTGGCAGCCGATGTGGCCGGCTATTCGCGGCTCATGCACGATGACGAAGAGGCCACGCATACCAAGTTGGCGGCGCTGCTAACAGACGCGGTTGTTCCAGCAATCGCCGAACACGGCGGCCGCATCGTGAAGAACACTGGTGACGGGTTCTTGGCAGAGTTCCCGAGTGCGGTGCAAGCGGTTCGGGCCGCGACACAATTCCAGACCCGCATCAAGGAACTTACAATCGCTGAGGCGGAAGATAGGCGTATTGCTTTCCGTGTAGGCATCAACGTCGGCGACGTAATTGTCGAGCCTCATGATATCTTCGGGGACGGCGTGAATATCGCAGCGCGGCTAGAGAGTATTGCAGAGCCCGGGGGCATCTGCATCTCGTCCTCCGCCCACGACCATGTCCGGGGTAAGGTCGGCGTTGAGTTCGCCGATCTGGGTGAGCAGAACCTCAAAAACATCGCCCTTCCCGTCCGGGCCTTTGCAGTGGTCCGGGATAGGTCCAGCGCGGCGACACAGGCTGAGAGGGCGAGGCTCAGCCCGCTTTCACCCCCTCGGCTTTCCATAGTTGTGCTGCCTTTCGCCAACCTCAGCGGCGACCCCGAGCAAGAGTACTTCGTGGATGGGGTGACCGAGAGTCTGACCGCCGACTTGTCACGCATCACTGCTTCATTCGTTATTGGTCGGCACACCGCATTCACTTACAAAGGCAAGGCCGTCGATCTCAAGCAGATCGGCCACGAATTGAAGGTTCGTTACGTTCTGGAAGGCTCGGTACAACGGGGCGGCAATCGCCTCCGCGTGAACGTGCAGTTGATCGATACCGAAACCGGCGCTCACCTATGGGCCGACCGTTTTGACAAGCCCATCGCCGACCTCTTCGAACTGCAGGACGAAATCGTATCGAAGCTCGCGAACCAGCTGGAGGTGCAACTCACGGAGCAGGAGGCAAGACGATCAGAACGATCTCGACATCCCAGCTCAATGGACTTGTATTTTCAAGGCAGAGCTTGGTTGAACAAGGCGTGGACGCCGGAGTATTTGGCACAAGCGCGCGGCAGTTTTGAACGAGCGTTAGCCGTTGATCCCAGGAATATCGATGCCAGGGTCGGCTCGGCAGCTGGTGACCTGATTGTTGGTGTTAGTTACATGAGTAACGACAGCGCTGCGCTTCTCGCAAAAGCGGAGGCGACGTTGACGAAGGTCCTATCCCTGGCTCCTAACCATGCCTTTGCCCATATGCTCTTGGGAGCCACGCTAATTTCAACGAACCGCCCGGCTCAAGGCATTGCTGAGTGCGAAAGAGCATTGGCGTTGGATCGCAATTTGGCAGAGGCGCACGCGCAAATTGGCAGAGCAAAACTTGTTTTGGGGCTTGGAGTAGAAACTGAGGGCCATGTGAATATGGCACTTCGTCTCTCTCCTCGCGATGTCTTTTCCAATCACTGGCTCTCGTTTATCGGCCTCGCCAAGTTGCAGATTAAAAAGGATGTTGAAGCGCTGGGCTGGTTCCGTCGCAGCGTTGAAATCAACCCAAATGATCCGCCGACGTATTTCGTACTCGCCGCAACACTAGCGCTACTTGGTTCGCTGGATCAGGCGAGTACCGCTGCAAGGGCAGGTTTGGCCATCAATCCAGGCTTTACCATCCGCCGCTTCCGCGACGGTGCCTACGGCGATAACCCAACTTTCCTCGCCTACCGCAATCGCCTCTCTGAGGGCATGCGGTTGGCCGGGATACCCGAGGGGTGATGTCGCAGTTGGGTCAAGAGCGCCGCCTGATGGTTTGAATTGAACCGAACTACGTCTTCAATCATCTGAAAGCAGACGTGTTTTCAGCAGCTTACTGGTTTCAGAATGGCCGGCCTCACTAACTGAGGAGGCCACCATGGCTGAAGTCTCAAGCGTTGTCGCAGTCGTATCCAAGCGTGTCCCCTGGAATAAGGGAAAGATTGTTGGAGCGAAGCCACCGCTCCGCCCAAAACACGTGTGGTCTATTCGAACGAAGCTTCAGGTCGAAGGCCGCGCTCGCGACCTCGCCATGTTCAATCTAGCAATCGACAGCAAGCTTCGCGGCTGTGACGTCGTCGCCATCCGGGTCGGGGATGTTGCCGCGGGCGGATACACAGCGGATCGCGCAACGGTACGGCAGAAGAAAACCGGGCAGCCAGTCAGATTTTGAATTGAGCGAGCGGACGCGCCAAGCGGTCGATGATTATCTAAGGGACGCCGGCAAACGGGCTAGCCGCACGCCCGAGAGCGCGCCCTCATTATCGCCCGAGAAGATCCACCGCCCGGCATCCCTCCGAAGGAGGCTGTTGCTGAAGTTCGGGACGTCCTGGACTCGCTCGGCGACACCTGCCCCGAGTGTCTGCCAGCCTGATTGCGCTTGCTGCGATCGGCAGACGACCGGCGATTGCGATGGAATGTTCTTCTTGAAAGTCCGTGAGGTCGGTCGGATACTGGAGCAGGTCCTTGCCACCAGCAATCCCAGGAGGACGATCATGCCGATTCAGATCGTGATGGACCGCAGCGGCGACCGCCGTCACCCCTTCAGTTCGGATGACGCACAAGAACTGGAGAAGGCGGAGCAGCGGTTCTATGAGCTCACCAATGCCGGCTTCACAGCGGCAGTTAGGACGGGTCCGGGCCAGACCTCGCACCTACGATCGTTCGACCCCACTGCGGAAGAAACTGTCTTCTTCCCCAGGCTGGTCGGCGGGTAACCGGCCCGGCCATGTTCGGCTTTCGACTGTGGACGCCGGGCGGCCGCTCCCGCACAAGCGCGACGCGAGCCCTCTTCATCAGGCACGGCGCCGAAGGCACGCCGGAGGGCCGCTCGCTGCGGCTCTTGCGAGAGTGGCTGTCGCCGGCGCAGCGAGAGCAGTTCGCCAGGAAGGGCTACTTCGAGGTCATCGGAAGCGACAGCGGAAAGCGGTACAGGATCCACGCCGGGGCCTCGGTGAATGTGTGCGAGATCGACAAAAGAGGTCGCCTGCAGGAGGGGCTGTGTTTCATGCCGATCGGCGCTCTGCCGATCGGAGACGTCATGCTTGCCCAGAAGATCGCGCTGGAGACATGCGAGGGCCAGGCGCGCGCCGTGGCCCGCAGGTTCACTCCGAATAATTTCCATTTCAGGCAAAGCCGACCTCTCGGCTGACGCCGCGGACCTCATCGCGGCTGCGGCACGCATCAGGCTGTTGCGCTGGACATCGTGCGCCGACCGAAAACAACGCCCATTCACGAGCTGGAGCGATACCTGCGGTGCAAGGATTGTTCGGAGGTTCGCGGATATTCGTACAAGCGCGGCCACATCGTAGCTTTGCGACCGACCAAAATTTCAGCGTTGAACCCTCCGTCCACCTGGTGGCCGGGAGAGCGATGAGCAAAAAACACCCCGCAAAAATACGGACGGTGGCAATTTTCTGAACGACAACCGGCTTAGCTTCAGCTAAGAGCGGGTTACCGGAATTTGCCCGGTGAAGTGGGGTGGGGAACCCTGTTGTATTATTCCATTGCTGACGCGCAACAGCCGTTGCGCGCTGATACGCGCTCCACTGCGACAAACAAGCACTCAGGTGGGGGGACCTTTCGGCTAGACATCAACGCCCTCCGGGCGCTCTCGGTGCTGGCTGTGCTGGGCTATCACCTGAAGATACCAGGATTTGCCGGTGGATTCGTCGGGGTAGACGTCTTCCTCGTGATTACTGGCTATCTGATGACGGGCAAGGTGTTGGCCGAGTTGGCTGCGGGGCGGTTCTCGCTCTGGTCGTTCGGCATGCTGCGCATGCGGCGAATTTATCCGGCGCTTGCGGTCGTCGTGATTTCATCTGCCATCATTGGATGGTTCGTCACGCTGCCCGGCGAATATCTGAGACACCTGAGGCAGGCATGCTACGCCTTGGTAGCCCTCTCCAATTTCGCCTTCGATGCTGATAACGGCTATTTCGCAATGGCCGCTCAGACCAAGCCCCTACTGCATACCTGGTCGCTCGCAATTGAGTGGCAATTCTATATCTGGATGCCCTTGGTGGCGGCCCTGATATGGCGGCGCGCCCTGCCTTCGAAGTCTCGATCCAACGTGATGATGGGCGCATTTTTGGCCGTTGGGTTTGTCTCTTTGGCGTGGTGCCTCTGGCAGAGTCACAGCGACATGATGGGCTCGGCGTTCTTCTCGTTGCGAGCGCGAGCATGGGAACCATTGGCCGGTGGATTGATCGCGGTGTCCGAGTTTCAGCGGCGTAGGGAGAATACCCCTGGTCTTCCGTGGCTGACAGCGCCCGGAATGGCGATCGGGGGCTGGGTCCTTGTTGCAGCCTGCATCATTTATCCACTCCCTGAGACGCACTGGCCGGGACCGCTCACGCTGTTGCCAATCCTCGGGGCTGCATTGATCGTTGCTGCCCGCCATCAGGCCGATGGACGCGGCTTGCTTGGGCTGCCGTTCATCCAGCGTATCGGCGATTGGTCCTATTCGATCTATCTTTGGCACTGGCCGATCTGGGTCTTTGCGCTGAGCTGGCTCTCTTTCCGCGGCTATGACGTGAATGCCAGGGAAAAGATGCTGATGGTGTCCGCGTCAGTCCTGCTCGGCGCAGCCTCGTACTATCTCGTTGAGCAACCGATCAGAAAGCGCCGGGTTTTTTGGACGGAGCGCCGTCTGGTGTCGAGTGCCAGCATCGTCTTCTGCTCGTTGATCGCATTCACTGCAACGGCTTTCCTGAACAATGGGTTTCCGATGAGGCTGCCTGAATATCTTCTGGCCGCTGAGGAGGCGAGAAGGAACGGTACGCCTCGGGACGAATGCTTCAGGAACTCGAACTCCGCCAAGAGGGCTGCTGAGACGTACTGCAGCTTTGGAAGTGAAGGCGTCGCCGGACGCCCCACCGCAATCTTGTGGGGAGATTCGTTCGCTAACCAGTACCTTGTACCGATCTCTTCGGCTGCGCTTCGAAATGGAGTACATGGACTGATCGCCACGCAAAGTGCCTGCAGGGCATTCATTGACGATCCTGCGCTGAACTCCGGCGATCAACAGCCGTGCCGGGAGTTTAACCGGAGCACGATGGATTTCGTGCTTGGTCGGGCTGAACCGAGCATAGTCGTGATCGGAAGTAACTGGGGAAGTGCGATCGAGATTTCAGCTTTGGTCGACCGATTGCTCAGTTCAGGCAAGACCGTCATTCTGATCATGCCCCTATTAAACGTTGGCTTCGATGTCCCGCAGCGGTGGATGGAAAACCAGGCCCGCGCTGGCAGGGCGCTAGACGAATGGAAGGTCGAAGCCGATCCCGTCCTCACGATGAGCAGCCTCCGTGCCGAGATCAGCAAAATCTTGGATAAATATGAGGACGATCCGCGGCTGATCGCAGCCGATCCATTCCCGCTCGTTTGTGAACACAGTCATTGCTATCTAGTCAGGAACGGGCAATCCAACTTTCGAGATTCTGCCCACATTTCCAATGTTAACGCGACACAGTACACGGGCATGTTTGACGCTGCCTTTAGATTGGCGGTCCAAGCCACGAGTAAAGCAACAAACGAGGCCGACTGAGGGCGTAGGCGTTGGATGCCGTCGTGTGACGCCGCTGGCCGCAAGCTTAAACTGAACCAGCGGCGCAAAGACCACCATGTGCAATCTGTACTCGATCACCACAAACCAAGAAGCCATCCGCGCACTCTTCCGCGTGATGAACCGCTACATTGGCAACCTGCAGGCAATGCCCGGCGTGTTTCCCGACTATCCCGCGCCCGTTGTGCGTAACGTCGGCACCGAGCGCGAGCTGACGCTGATGCGATGGGGGATGCCGCCCCCGCCGCGCACGGGCGGACCGCTCGTGACCAATATCCGCAACACCTCATCACCGCATTGGCGGGGCTGGCTCAACCCGGAAAACCGGTGCCTTGTCCCGGCCAACAGCTTCGCGGAATACGCGCCCGAGCCGAACCCCGAGACCAAGAAAAAGGACGTCGTCTGGTTCGCCCTGAATGCGGATAGGCCGCTTTTCGCGTTTGCTGGCGTTTGGACTAAGTTCAAGGGCGACCGTGGCACCAAGTCCAAACCGATTCCCGGCCCTCATCTGGTCTATGGATTTCTAACGACCTCGTCTAATGCGGTGGTCGAGCCGATCCACCCCAAGGCTATGCCGGTCATCCTGCAGACAGATGAGGAGCGCGACGTCTGGATGCGCGCACCCTGGGATGAGGCCAAAGCGCTGCAGCGCCCCCTGCCCCATGATGCGATCAGGATCGTCGCGCGCGGTGCAGACAAGGAAGACAAGGCCGCCGCATGAACTACCTTCGGCGGATCCGCGAAAAGATTAGGCTGGACATCAGAACAGCCCTGGATGGTTTCGGTCTGCTGTTCGCTGTCACGCTTTCCTTCTGCCTACTCCAATCACGATGGCATCGTGAACCGAAATCGCGCGTTCGATCAGGAAAGGTGGTGGTATCCGATCTTCCAGATATTCCAGCCTTCTACAGTCCATTCTGGTCTTGCATTTTCTCTGCTACGGGATTTTGATCAAGACTAGTGTCGGCAGCGTCGATGCTGCGGCATTGGAGCATTGATGCATGGTCAATGCGCTCGTCATCCGCCGCGATACGCAACTGGCCAAAGCCCAGAAGGCGCTTCGTGCGGCGCAGTATGTTCGAATGTCGACTGATCTTCAGCGCTATTCGATCCAGAACCAGGCGGCCGCCATCGCGGCATACGCTCAGCAACGCAACCTCACCATCGTTCGGACTTACGTCGACGAAGGACGCAGCGGAGTGAGGATCAACGGGCGGGCGGGTCTGATCGAATTGATCGAAGATGTTCAATCAGGAAACGCGGACTTTGATCACGTGCTGGTTTACGACGTCAGCCGGTGGGGACGCTTCCAGGACGTCGATGAGAGCGCGCATTACGAGTTTGTCTGCAAGCGAAGCGGCATCAAGGTCGCCTATTGCGCTGAACAATTCGACAATGACGGAAGCCTTCTGTCGAGCATCGTCAAGAACATCAAGCGTGTGATGGCGGCTGAGTATAGCCGGGAGCTTGGCGTGAAGGTGCACGCCGGTCACTGCCGGATAGCGGGCCTCGGCTATCGCGTTGGTGGCCCGCTCACGTTCGGGCTCTACAGGGAGATGGTCGATGAGAAGCAGCGTTCGAAAGGCAAACTGGCGAAGGGGGAGTGCAAGGCCCTGAAAACGGACCGTGTGCGGCTCCGGTCTGGGCCTGAAGAAGAGGTCGCGGTCGTCAGATGGATGTTTCAGCAATTCGTTGTCGAGCGGAATACATACGTTGAAATTGCACGACAGCTCAATCGAGCGAACATGCCAACTATCATGGGCGTCCTTGGACCGACATCATGATCCAGGCTATTCTCAAGAACGAAAACTATGTCGGCAATCTCGTCTACAACCGCACATCCCGCCGCCTTGGCCAAAAGCTGATAAGAAATCCGCATCACCTTTGGATTCGGAACACAGCGGGGGTTGAACGTATAATTGATCAAGACCTTTTCGCACGTGCCCAAAAACTCATGGCCGAGCGTTACACTGTCATCCCAGAGGACGAGATGTTGCGCCGGCTACGGCTCACGCTCGCTCGCAAAGGAAAGCTTAGCGACAGCATCATCCGCAATGCGGACGGACTTCCGTCTACCCAATGTTACGTCAAGCATTTTGGCTCGATAAGAAAAGCCTATGCGCTCATTGGCTACAAAGCCTCACGCGACTGCGCTTGGTATGATGCGCGACAGCATTGGTCCGATGTTCTCTCAAATCTTGTAGCGCGGGTTGCTGAAGCACTGAGGACCGAGCTTGGCATTCAAGTGAACATGCCAGATGATGGCCCCAGCCTTACACTGAACGGGCGACGAAAGATCCGGTTTCAAGTCGTTCGCCAGCTGGCGAAGAGGGGCGCAAATCAACGCGCGCAATGGCGAGCCCACCGACCGAAGCCAGACGCCGATCTGCTCGTTATCCTGCGATTGAATGCCCCAAACAAGGAGATTCAAGACTATGTGCTCGTGCCCGCGTCGGGCTGTCCGAGGTATCTGACGCTTTCCGATGCCTCTTTGGCCCGTCACAGGGCGGTTCGCGTTGCGACGGTGGATGAGCTGATTGCAGAAGTCAAAGTGAGGATCATATTGTCCACCCATGCCGCGCCAGCCAAGTTAACGCAACAGAACAAGCGAAGGAAACTAAGCCGGCCCAAAACCAAGAACGGCCTCGCGCAGCACTGACGGAGCGTAGATAGAGAATGGCGCCCAATAATTTGCCGTAGTTTCTTCTAAAATCGCCGTTGAGCTTTGAAATCTCGACAAGCTCGGAACATTGCTCGGACACTTTGCAGACCTCCTGGGTTAACCAGGTGCTGCATGATCAACTGATTTGCCGTTTGGGTCAAGTGAACGTTCTGTTTTTCCGAAGTGCTACCTTGAGTGTCCGCAAGTGCTCCGCTGTTCGATCCGAGCGCTGCCCTGTATTCGATCGGCGATGCTCAGGACGGACCTGGTCCTAGCGGTTCAACTGTAATCATTACCCTGCCAAAGCGATCACCCGGCTGAACCGTGTATGTGGCAGAGGTTGCACGGTCTTGCTGCGCTAGCGCCCCAATCGCAGTGATCATCTTCTGAGTGGCTGCCAACGTCGCCGCCGGCAAATACACTTCTGATCGCTTAGCGGCATCCATCAGCGAGTCGTTGTTTAGCTTGAAAGTTACCCGACACGTCACACGATCAAGGTCGCGATCGTACGCAACGGCAACAGAGTTTCCGGCCAAGACAACGTAATTGTGAAGAAGGCTTTTTACCTCCCTCGGATCTGGCTTCTCGATCTTTTTGGCTGGTGGCGGAATATAGGCATTCGAGCCGACCGGCCGTGGCTGCTGTTGGGGCTGCCATGCCGGATCAAGCATTCTATCGAGGAATTTGCCAGCGCTGGTAAGGCCGCCGATCAAAACTCTGACTTCGTCACGCACCTCACTATCCGAGCACCTTGCGTTCGGATCGGCCGGCCAGAACATCCAGTAAGCCAAACCAGCAATTCCGATAGCGGCCATTCCCCCAAACCAATTCTTCTGCATTAGCATGCACCTCCGGCAACTATTCGGCTTTAAAGCCGTGGGCCAATAAAACACAAGCCGATTGGCTAGGTCCATGGACCTGCGCCAGCTTTTTGCAACGAATCTTCGTCGGGTACGGCACAGCCGCCGCATCTCGCAGGAGCAGCTGGCGCACGATGCCGGCATTGATCGAGCCTATGTCAGCCGGGTTGAACGGGCGACCACCTACGTCGGGCTTGAAATCATCGGCAAGCTGGCCGCCGTCTTGGACGTTGAGCCTGCCGAATTCTTCCAAAAGCCCGTAAAACGGACGGCAAAGCGATGATGCCGTCCTGGCTCAACCCCGACCCGCCTTCTTGTCCTTGGCCGTTTTGAAGTTCGAGCGCACAGCGTTGGCGCAGGCTGCGAGCGCTTCATCAAGGCCACCGCCGACAGCAATCGTTTTGATCTGATCCAATTGCTCGACAAGATCATCAAACGTCGTGGCCTTCAGCGTGGCCTTGCCCTTCTCCAGCTCCAGCGGCTGCTTCCCGTAGCGAAGCTGAAAGTAGATTGCACCCGATCCATCGACCCAGAACTGCTCCCGGGAAATTCGCTTTCCCTCGCGAAACAGCCCGATCTTCGTGATCTGCTGGTCGATGTTGGAGCTCAGTTTATTGCGGCGCTGCAAGATGGGGGTATTAGCAGTCGGCTTCTGAACCGAAACGAGTGAGATCGAAGTCTTGGCCATTGTGGGCTCCTATCGGTTGACGATGGAGCGGCCCGTCCCTCGGTTTTGGCGTTTGGGCAACGGCAGTTTGGGTACGAAAATTTACCGAAGCTACCGAAGGCGTTAGGTACGCAAATCTAAATATCTCTGTTCGAACTGACGCATCTGATCGTCGGTTCGCCTTCCCAATTCGCAACGAAACGGAGATATGAATGCCAGCTACGCATGACCTTTGGGGAAATCCGATACCGGAGGACCCGCCACCAGCCCCCCGACGTAAGCCCAAAAAGCAACGCCAATTCGTCAGCCAACTACCGACCGATATATTGGCTTGGTTGATGCAAAACGAGCCGAATACCATCGACGAACTGATGGACCTAAGGTTGGCCTTGTATAGCCGCAACACGCACGGCCGATATCAAATTAGTCATCGTGGCCACACAATGATGGGTGAGGAAAAGTTCATTATTGTTGGCCCAGCCGGCCCATTGCTTATTCTCAGCAACAAGGCTCGCCACTTTCTACTACGTAATCTATGCCGTCTGCGCCGCAGGAAGGGCTGGCCGCCTATCAGCTACCAATGACCATCAGTCAGATAGCCAGCCGTGAACAGCTAGAACGGCTTATCACTTCCATTCAGTTTCAGAATCCCGCAGCTGTAACGCTAACACTGAAGAAGCGTGCAGGGGCACGGATTGCAGACGCGATAGCTGCTTCAGAGAACTTCCGGCACTTCCGCACCAGACTGGAAAGCAGGGTGCTTGGTCGCAGCGCGCGGCGTCATAACCGCCGTCTGCCTCTCATTGCCGTCTTAGAGGAAAGTGCCGACCATCGGCTTCACTACCACTGCAAAATTGACCGGCCATATCATTGCTCGTTTGAACGGTTCAGTGCAATCATTCGCGATCAGTGGCCAAAAACCGATTTCGGCTATTATCAGATCGATATTCAGGACCAGTCTGACAGCGGCTGGACCGATTACATTCTCAAGCAGCGGCAGAAACGTTCGCTGCTCGACTCTATAGATTGGGCCAACTGCCACCTCTGATCGCCGAGCGAAAAGCTTCCTTCAGGCAACCAATCGTTTTGTGTGCGTGCAGAAGGCGTCTCGATGTGGAGACGCTTTAATAGCTAACTGCCATCCAATAGAAACAATGTCCAAGCGAATGCAGGTTAAAATCGATGCGGCCCGCCAGGACGGCTTACGTGGTGCCAAAGAAGAATTCGCGACTGCAGGTCCGGCACAGTCCTGAGGGACCAACCGCGGCTAAATTCGTTGTTCTGGCATTGACTGCAAGAGAATAGTGCTATCAAAGCGGCCTAATCAAAGGAGATAGCAAGTGGCAAAGAAGACGAAGAACAGGCCAGCCCGGAAGCCATATACAGCGTCGGATATCAAGATGCTCAAGGGGCACTCAAAGGCACGCACGCCAGTATCAAAGGTATCGAGGATGATGAAGCGTTCGGAAGGATCGCTGCGACAGAAGGCATTGTCGCTCGGGATCGGACTCGGGCATCAGCGCTGACGGCGCTAAACTTATCTGCGGCCATGGAGGCGCGCCAAGCGCATTCGGGGCTTAACGTACGATCTTCACGGTGACCTTGCCCAATTCCACGATAATCGACTCGAAGTTCAGCACAGAAAAGTTAGCAGCGCTCTTTGGATCAACAGCCTTGATCACCATCACGTCAGTCTGCTTGCAGTCGGGGCAACTACCCTTCTCTCGGACAAATTCTGATGTCGTGGCAAGAGCAGCGGTAATCTGATTAGCGTGCGCCCGCACACTCAGACCTATACCTCTAACGATGCATAGGTCGCAAACAACCGCAGGCCTTCGCTTCGTGATGAAATCATTCACCTCTTGGGCAACAAGCTTCTTTGACATAGTTCCCCGCAAATCTAATCTTCAAGCCCGTATTCTGGCCGGGTCAACCACCGCAAAGGGGGGTCAACGAAATCACGAGGCTGCTCGAATACCCGCTTGATTTCAGAGCTTGGCTGCAACGCAGGTTCAATTCGGCCAACCCCCGGGATTGTTATACCGCGATAGAACCCATCACCCCGGGTATGCAGACGAACATGCGGACGCCGTCGAGGCTTGATCGTTACCAATGCACTATGCGTCGCACAGAGCCGGTCGGACCTTACGTCTGGAAAGAAATCGTTCAGCTTTCCGATCGCAGCCAAGACGCTATCCGTCGCTGGGACGCTATTCACTGCAAAGACTTGCTTGCTGCCGTTCTCGACGTTTGACCGACTACACTTAACGCCACAGGCAGTGAGCACATCGGCAAACTGTTGAGCGGTCCGGATAACCGGATTTGCCCGAAGTCCCAGTACATCCTGATGCCAGCCGACACACAAAGCCTTTCGTAAGCGATTCACGTCACCCGACCGCTTCCTCAAGTAGCTTCGGTCCTGTTCGGATAGCTGCATACTGGAATCGACATACACGGAAAACGAGTCGAAATCGCCAACAGACTTGATACAGTGCGGGTCCGAATCGAGATACGTTTCGAAAAGCTCGCGCACAGCAACAAACTGGTCAACGGTCTCCCATGGGACCGTTGAAAACGCGCAATGCTTGTAGTCCTCATGGTCAAACAGGATGTCAGGCTTCCGCTTCCAGTCGTATTCCATGTTGACGCGACGGCTAACCTCTTTCGAAACAAGATCGGAATCGAATTCCACTATATCGCGGATGCCAGTCAGGCTCTCGAAGGTCAGCCTGTCATCCGGCTTTCTCGCAAGGAACATCCTCACGATCTCTGTGTTACGCAGTTCTGGCGTATCGAATTTATCATCCAGTCGAAGGCCTCCCTTTGCGAGGACGATGTTCATTGGACGCTCGACCGGACCCTCGGCCAAGGTTGCTTGACCACGCGTCCTCCAACCAAGGGGGCAACGTACATGATGCTTGATCTCCAGAATGGTCGCCTCATCCGTCAACAGCTCGCGCGCTTCTCCGAAGGTCTTTGCTGTGGGACCAAGGATGGCAGCATCGATCTCGGTCTTCGTGGCATTGGTCAGAAATCCATCGGTCGTGCAGCTAAACACGCAAACGCGGGCTGGCAGAGCGTTCAGGATTTCGCCGATAACCGCACGGACGAACGAAGTAATATACGCCGCGAAATAGGGGTTCGTGATCTTACTCGGCGGGAGGGGAACCATGTCCATAGCTCGACTGTCATAGACACGTTTCTCGCGGAGTCCCTGTGCCGTCTTCCCATACGTCGAATTGCTGAGCTCCTTCCAAAACAGATCATCGAGCGATTTCTTCGGATGCTTTCGTCGCTCGGTAATGCAATGCTTTATGTAACTCGCAAAAACAGGCTCACGGTTGTCCGATGCGATAACGACGCCATGCTTGATAGCCAGCTTTGCGCCAAGCGAGTGCGCCAGAGCAATCTCGGGAGCAGCACAAAACGACTGACCCTTGCTCGGGAATACGAGCCCGTTATCGGTCCTGACGGGGAGCGACGGAAATCGAACGGTGTCAGGGAATTCGAAATCGACCAACGCATACCCGAGCGTCTGGATGCCAAAATCTTCGACAGCGAGCGTGTGCTTGAAGTTATTCCAGTCCGGCGTTCCGATCAGTGCCATACCAGTCGCGTAAGCGCTCGATAGATCGAAGTCCGTCCAATCGTCACTGAATGCAGGTCCGAACCAATACTGCTCGTTCCTGCCACCATGATAGCTTTCCGTGGCTAGCGTTTCGTACAGCGCATAATTGAGTTGGGCGACCTCCCGGTCTTTCGTCTGATAGTGGCCACGGCGCTTGTTCCAGCGCTTCTCCTTGACGTCTTCTCGACCGAGAATAGCTTTTACATCCCTTGCGTCATCGCTCCACTTCTTCAACAGCAAATCAACACCGATTGCGGTCAGCGTGACTGGCAACTGAGACTTTCCGAGGTGCTGGTTACACAAACGGATGATCCTCTCGGCGTATTCCGCACAGATCACAGCGTCCTGTATCGCGTACCGACGAAATAGTGGCCAGTCTCGCGATTGCAGGTCATCCATCCGGCTTTTGATCTCACGCTCTTTGGTAGGATCATTGCTCAGTAAAACTTTCGGAATGCCAAGAATCTCACCGAGAGCGGCGAGCGATTGAGAGCCAGCAGGTGCGAGAAGGAACGTATCTCTCAACAAAACACAGAGTTCGACTTCACCGTTCTCCGTGCTGACAGCAAAATCGAAGCTGGCATCCGTTGATACGAACGAACTGCGGACGGCAACGGCTATCTTCTTTATGCTATCGAAATCACTGAACGCCGGGAGGTCTGCTTTGGTGTAGTGGCCAACCAAATAAATCGAACGCGGTAGCAAGATGTCGCTGGGGCTCTCTGGTCGTGACGCGAGAGCGAAGACGATTAATTCTCCCATCGAGATGCGTTCCCCGTCAGGGGGAACGGTGATTCCAGACCAGGCTTCTCCGGATGGGAGGTGGCAATGGAATTGATACGATAGGACCCGGTACTTCGCTCGACCCTCACGAATATCGTCGCGGCTGGAGGGCGATTGGGGTGTGACATATTCGGTGTCGAAACCGATGATTACATAATCTGTCACCCCCGAAACTCTCTTCTCCGGCTTCGGTTGAAACCTGCTTGCGTCGATAGAGAACGTGCAGGCCTGCGAAGAAACTTCCGGCGGCGTCAGATTGAGCGTCACAGAACCCGAGATCGATTTGGGGTCCTTGGAGGTACTTTTTTGCATTCCGGGTAACGATGTCACGCTTCAGTAAATGTATTCCCTCTTCTCCCATAGCAGACATTTACTGAGGTTGAGGTCGGGATCGATGTCGGGGCTCAAGCTTCAGTATAAGTGTGACCTCTTCTCCCATACGGGACATTTACTGAGCTCGCTTTCGGGACCAGGCCGCATCGTTGGCGACTCGGCCAATATCCCCGGCCAATGGTCACAGCGATGCCGTTGGGGTTAATGCTCCTTACCATTGCGATTGTGGGGTTGCCCGACAAGGCGGTGTCGGAGGCGCGCGAGCGGGTGCGCTCGGCGCTGATCGCCTCGGGGCTGGCCTTGCCGGCGCGGCGGATCATCGTCAATCTCGCGCCGGCCGATCTGCCGAAGGAAGGCAGTCATTACGATCTGCCGATCGCGCTCGGCCTGATGGCGGCGATCGGCGCGATCCCGCCGGATGCGCTCAACGGCTTCACCGTGCTGGGCGAACTCGGGCTCGATGGCTCGATTGCAGCCGTTGCCGGCGTGTTGCCGGCAGCGATCGGCGCGAACGCGCGCGAGGAGGGGCTGATCTGTCCCGCGGCGTGCGGCTCCGAAGCGGCCTGGGCAAGCCCGGACATCCAGATCATCGCGGCCAAATCGCTGATCCAGATCGCCAACCATTTTAAAGGCACACAGGTGCTGTCGCGGCCGCAGCCGAAAGTGCATGAGCCGGAAGCGACGCATCTGGACTTACGCGACATCAAGGGCCAGGAGAGCGCGAAACACGCGCTGGAGATCGCCGCGGCCGGCGGGCATCATTTGCTGATGATCGGCTCGCCCGGTGCGGGCAAGTCGATGCTGGCGGCGCGGCTGCCTTCGATCCTGCCGCCGCTATCTCCATCCGAACTTTTGGAAGTGTCGATGATCGCCTCCGTCGCCGGCGAAATCCGCGACGGCGCGCTGACCGCGCGGCGGCCGTTCCGCGCACCGCATCATTCCGCCAGCATGGCTGCGCTGACCGGCGGCGGCCTGCGCGCAAAACCCGGCGAGATTTCGCTGGCGCACCAGGGCGTGCTGTTCCTTGACGAACTACCCGAATTCGATCCGCGCGTGCTCGACTCGCTGCGCCAGCCGCTGGAGAACGGCGAGGTCTCGGTGTCCCGCGCCAACCACCGTGTCACCTACCCGGCGCGCTTCATGCTGGTCGCGGCGATGAACCCCTGCCGCTGCGGCCAGGCCTATGATCCCGGTTATTCCTGCAGGCGCGCACCGGTCGACCGCTGCACCGCGGATTACCAGATGCGCATCTCCGGCCCGCTGATGGATCGCATCGACCTGCGCATCGAGGTGCCGGCGGTCACCGCCGCCGATCTGATACTTCCTCCGCCAAGCGAAGGCTCTGCCGAAGTCGCCGCGCGTGTCGCCGCTGCCCGCAATATCCAGCTCGCACGCTACGCCGCAGCCGGCATGCCGCACATCCGCACCAATGCCGAAGCACCGGCTTCGCTGCTGGAAACGATCGCGCAGCCGGATGCACAAGGCCAAAAGCTTTTACGCGACGCCGCCGAAACCATGAAGCTGACTGCGCGCGGCTACCACCGCGTACTGCGCGTCGCGCGCACGCTCGCCGACCTCGATCGCGCGGAAAAGATCGGCCGGCTGCATCTGGCGGAGGCGCTATCGTATCGTGCGCTGGCGGAGGATTTGCGAAGGGCGGCGTAGTGCATCGCGCGATCCCTGCTCGGCACGAGGGATGCCGAAAGCGCATAAAGTAATTCAATCATTTATCATTCTTCGTTTGATCCTGATCAATGAGTGACCCCTGGCACGCAATCATGCTGCCAGCGGGCGCGGTGGCGCATCCGGCAATGGAGCGGAACGGCGTCGCCTTCGTCCGACGGCGACGGGATGGCAGAAATAGCTGGGCACAACGGGAACGTGTGGCCGGCTCGCTGGTTGTTCGATCCCGGGGCGGCAGGTCATTACATGGTCGACACGTCAGCGAAACATGATGCGCAGCCCGGCAAGGCACCCGAAACCGGTCGGCGTGCTGAGCTGTTCGTATTCGCCGTCATCGCCGCCTTCATCTGGCCAGTGGTCGCCGTCGGCGTGGTCGGCGGATACGGCTTTCTCGTCTGGATGTCGCAGATCATCCTGGGTCCGCCCGGCCCTCCGGGGGCATGAGATTGCCATGAAAACCCAAGGAAAAGCCCCAGGACCTTCACGCCGGGCACTCTTTCGCGGTCAACTTCTCTCCAAACCGATCGCCGTGATCGGCGATGGCTGCCTCGCCGAAGCCGGCATCGTCTGCCGATCCTGCGGCGATGCCTGTCCTGCTTCAGCCATTCGTTTCCGACCCCGAATTGGATTGCCGTCTCAGGCCATCGTCAGTGAAGCCGCCTGCACCGGTTGCGGCGAATGCGTCGGCGCCTGTCCGGGCGACGCTGTCACGCTAGGCGCCGCGCGTCACGAGGCTGCCTCGTGACCGGGAAAGCCACCATTCACATCTCGAGCGCGGTTGTATCCGTACTGCCGGAACGCCGGGATGAGGTGTTGGGCAGGCTCGCTGCTCTGCCTGGCGTCGAGGTCCATCAACGCGACGCCTCGAAGATCGTCATCGTGATGGAAGCGCCCGATAGCGGAATCCTCGGAAGCCGCCTCGCCGAAATCGCCTGCTGGCAGGGCGTGCTGTCCGCCAACATGGTGTTCGAGCAGATCGATGACCTCGTCGAGATCGGAGACTAGTCACATGTCACTCTCGCGACGTGAACTATTGAAGGCACAGGCTGCCGCCGTCGCGGCTGCGGCGGCTGGCATCACCGTTCCAGCGATAGCGCAACCGGTGGCGGGCGGCATCGGGTCGCTGCAGATCAAATGGTCGAAAGCCCCGTGTCGCTTCTGCGGCACCGGATGCGGGGTCATGGTCGGCGTCAAGGGCGGCAAGGTCGTGGCCACCCATGGCGACACGCTCGCCGAGGTCAATCGCGGGCTGAACTGCATCAAGGGGTATTTCCTCTCCAAGATCATGTATGGCGGCGACCGCCTGACCACGCCGCTGCTGCGCAAGAAAGGCGGCGTGTTCGACAAGAACGGCGAACTGACGCCGGTGACCTGGGACGAGGCCTTCGACGTGATGGCCGCGCGCGCGAAGACAGTGCTGAAGGAGAAAGGCCCGACAGCGCTCGGCATGCTCGGCTCGGGGCAGTGGACGGCCTTTGAAGGATATGCCGCCACCAAGTTGATGCGGGCCGGCTTTCGCTCGAACAACCTTGATCCGAACGCCCGCCACTGCATGGCATCGGCGGCATACGCCTTCATGCGCACTTCGGCATGGACGAACCGATGGGCTGCTACGATGATTTCGAGGCGGCAGACGCGTTCGTGCTGTGGGGCTCGAACATGGCCGAGATGCACCCGATTCTCTGGACGCGGCTCACCGACCGGCGATTGAGCCATCCGCATGTGAAGGTGGCGGTTCTCTCGACCTTCACCCACCGCAGTTCGGATCTCGCCGACATCCCGATCGTGTTCAAGCCGGGCACCGATCTCGCCATCCTGAACTACATCGCCAATCACATCATCTCGACGGGACGGGTCAACCAGGATTTCGTCAAGAACCACACGGCCTTCGTGAAAGGCGCGATCGATATCGGCTACGGGTTGCGCGCGGATCATCCGCTCGAAATCAAAGCCAACGGCGCGGCGGACCCCGGCGCCACCCAGCCGATCGACTTTGACGCCTACGCAGCCTTCGTGAAGGGTTACACGCTCGACAAGGTATCGGAGCTTGCGGGAGTCGAACGCGGCTTCCTGCAGGAGCTCGCCGAGCTCTATGCCGATCCGAAGCGCAAGGTGATGTCGCTCTGGACGATGGGATTCAACCAGCATGTTCGCGGCGTATGGGCCAATCAGCTCGTCTACAATCTGCATCTGCTGACGGGAAAGATCTCCGAGCCCGGCAATTCGCCATTCTCACTGACGGGGCAGCCATCCGCCTGCGGCACGGCGCGCGAGGTCGGCACGTTCGCGCATCGTTTGCCTGCTGACATGACCGTCACCAATCCGGAGCACCGTAAGCACACAGAGGAAATCTGGCGCGTCCCGCACGGCATCATTCCGGACAAGGCGGGTTACCACGCGGTCGAACACGACCGGATGCTGCGCGACGGCAAGCTGAATTTCTACTGGATCCAGGTGAACAACAACCTGCAGGCCGCCCCGAACTGCTCGCGCGAGACCTATCCCGGTTACCGGAATCCGGACAACTTCATCGTCGTCTCCGACGCCTATCCGACCGTCACCGCGATGGCCGCCGATCTCGTTCTTCCCGCCGCCATGTGGGTCGAAAAGGAAGGCATGTATGGCAACGCCGAACGCCGCACCCACGTGTGGCGGCAGCTCGTCAATGCTCCCGGAGAGGCACGCTCCGACCTCTGGCAGATCATGGAGTTTTCGAAGCGCTTCACCACAGACGAGGTGTGGCCGCTGCAGATCCTGGCCGACAACCCCAATTACCGCGGCAAGACACTGTTCGACGCGTTGTTCCGGAACGGCAAGGTCGACAAGTTCGCAACCACCGAAATCCCCCCCGAGTACAAAAACAGCGAGGCCAAGGCATTCGGATTCTACGTGCAGAAAGGTCTGTTCGAGGAATACGCCGAATTCGGTCGCGGTCATGGACACGACCTCGCGCCCTTCGACGCCTATCACGAAGTACGGGGATTGCGATGGCCCGTCGTCAACGGCAAGGAAACCAAGTGGCGCTATCGGGAGGGCCTCGATCCCTACGTCAAGCCGGGCAAGGGAGTCGATTTCTACGGCCAGCCAGACGGGCGCGCCCGAATCATCGCGGTGCCCTACGAGCCGCCCGCGGAATCTCCCGACAAGGAATACGATGTCTGGCTTGTTACGGGCCGCGTGCTCGAACATTGGCACTCGGGGTCCATGACAATGCGGGTGCCGGAGCTCTACAAGGCGTTTCCCGGTGCACGGGTATTCATGCATCCGCAGGACGCGCGCTCCCGAGGCCTCAATCAGGGCGCCGAGGTCCGGGTAGTTTCGCGGCGCGGCGAAATCCGCACCCGGGTGGATACCAAGGGACGCAACCGGATGCCGCGCGGCGTCGTGTTCGTTCCCTGGTTCGACGCCAGCCAACTCATCAACAAGGCGACGCTCGACGCAACCGATCCCATTTCCAAGCAGGCGGACTTCAAGAAATGCGCGGTCAAGATCATCCCGGTCTGAAGAGATTTCGCTTGCCGCTGGCGGGCGCGCTGCTCGGCGGCATGCTGGTGTTCGTCTGCGGTGCAATCTACGCGCAGAACGCGCCCCAGATCGTGCCGCGGGTTACCGGAGCCGCAGCGCCGATGGGAGATGTGCGGACACCGCCCTTGGCGCGGCCGATCGTCGATGACAAGCGGCTGATGCGCAACTATCCGGAGCAGCCGCCAATCATCCCGCACTCCATCGAAAACTATCAGCTCACGCTCAAGACCAATCGTTGCCTAGACTGTCACCGCCGACAGTATACTGAAGGCTCGGGTGCGCCGATGATCAGCGTCACCCACTTCATGGACCGCGACGGACAGGTTCTCGCCGACGTCACGCCGCGGCGATATTTCTGCACGGCATGCCATGTCCAGCAGACAGATGCACGGCCGCTCGTTCCCAACGCGTTCAAGGATATGCTTCTCGTCGGTTCCGAGAACAAGTGAGAACCGTCGATGCCGCGGATCAAGGAACTGCTGATATGGTTCTGGCGCATCGCCAGCCGCCCAAGCGCGCATTTGAGCCTCGGGTTTCTTGCGCTCGGAGGCTTCGTGTGCGGCGTGTTGTTTTGGGGTGCCTTCAACACCGCGCTCGAAATCACCAACACCGAGAAGTTCTGCACCTCCTGCCACGAAATGCGCGCCAACGTGTTCGAGGAATTGCAGGGCACCCCGCATTTCTCGAACCGCTCGGGAGTCCGCGCGACGTGCCCCGACTGCCACGTCCCGCACAACTGGACCGACAAGATCGCCCGCAAGATGCAGGCTTCGAAGGAGGTCTGGGGCAAGATCTTCGGCACCATCGACACCAGGCAGAAGTTTTTGGATCACCGGCTCGAACTCGCCAAGCACGAATGGGCGAGACTGAAGGCAAATGATTCCCTGGAATGTCGCAACTGCCATTCGGCCGTCGCCATGGATTTCACCAAGCAGACGCGGCGAGCTGCCGACATCCACGGCAAGTTTCTCGTCACCGGCGAGAAGACCTGTATCGATTGCCATAAAGGCATCGCGCACGAATTGCCCGACATGACGGGTATTGAGCCGGGCTGGCGAGCGCCACCGGAGTTGAGGGATCGTCAGAGTTTTCGCGGCAATCCGCGGGACGAACTTGCACGGTACCTCGCCGTCACCGCAGCCGAACAAGAACGCGCGGCCGAGCACAGCCTGCGTGATAAGCTCGTCATCGCTGAGCGGCGCCGGCCGACTGATTTGCCGCGCGCACAAGCGGAATTTCAATTGCACGTCTGCGACCAATTGGCACGCCGAGGCTGGGCAAGAATGCTGCACTAAGCCAGCGAAGGTTGTTGCCATCGACGGATAGCGGAGGCGGGCGTGAAGTAGGCCAAAAAACCTCTGTAGCGCGAGCTGGAGGCCACCCATAACTGGCCCAGAGGCCGATTGGCGCGACAGAAGCACCTTGGCCACGCACGCAACGAAGCGCTCGAAGCCGAGGATGTTGAGGACACGGGTGAAGTTGTAGCAGAGCGCCATCAGGCTCCATTCGCCGCGCACCTTATCGAAGCCGCGAACGAGGAAGTGGCGGTATCCGGCGCGGCACTTGATCGTGCCGAAGGGGTGCTCGGCGATGGCGAGCCTGCGGTGAGATGCGATGGACGCGGACGGCGCAAGACGTAGATGCCTGAAGCGTACGGCGAAGTCGTGTGGTCCTGATGTCGCGGTGCTGGCATTAAGTCCTTAAGAAGCGAAGCTTCTCGGGGGGCGACGGTGGCAAAAGAGCCGTTCGCCGGGAGAGCTCGAAGTAAGCCGTAAAGCCATTGCGCAGGGAAGGCCGGGATGCTCCCGCTGTACCTGTATGCTCGTGTGCGCTTTTGCTGTGCGCATTGGCACACGAGACCGCGGGTGCAGCCAGCACCCGGTCTTCCCTGCGCCCTTGAATGGAGAGGGCGGGAAGTGAAGAGCAAACCTCGGGCGAGATGCGTCGCGGGAATGCCGCCTCATATTCAGTTGTCATCGTCCGCCAACGGTCGCGCGAATGCGCGCCCGATGACAGGCTCAGGCGGACGATCCAGTATCCCAGAGACGCCTGTGATAGAACCGAGAAGCCGCGGCGTACTGGATCCCCCGCTGGAGCCTGTCATCGGCTCGCCGAAGCCGAGACCCGGCGGCGGGGGACGACAGTGGTGTGTACGGCGCACATAGTCACCGCTGGCGCACGAAATCCCCTCGCCTCACGGAGGCCGCCGCCACAGAAAACAACCCACGTCAACGCGGCGGTAACTAGTTTCCTTTACGCTCTGCCAACCATCCGTCCCGTTTCGCGGACTTGTGGTGAGCGAGTAGCGTGTCATGTTGCGTTTGAAGATTCTGGCCTCGGTGATTCCGCTGGCAATTGTCGCCCTGTTCGCGCGCGGCGAGTTTTTGGCCGGTCCGCGGCCCTGCATCGAACTATCAGGCACCTCCGTCCAGATCGCCGCGCTCGCCTGGCAGGCGCACCGGCACGTCAGCTTCACCAGCGATCCCGGCCGCGCGACGGTGCGGGTCCAGATTTCCGACAATGCGGAGGCGGCCGACTTCACCGTGATCGACGATATCGACACGGCCGAAGACGGCGCCTGCGCGAGCAGTGCGCCGCCGCTTCTGGTTGCGATCTCCCGCAATCCCTCAGGCTCCGATCCCGTGATCTATCTTTCCAGGGATGGACCGGCCGAGCACCGCATCTTCGTGTCCTCGAAGAGCTTTTCGCTGCTCGATGCCGCCGCCCTGATCGTCGGCGCTCGTGGCGAGCGCCACCGCATCGAAGCGGCGTCGCTCTAGGTTTGGAGCATGGTCTTTTCGGAAATCCGGTTCCCACTTTGCGCGAACGCGGCCCTCCGGGTCCGGACCATGCTCGGTTAACATTTCATTCACTCTGTTCTCATCGCGGCCGTCATGCGCTGGGAGCCTCAAGCACTTTGCAACATCGGCGGCGCATCGTCTCTCCGCGAGAGGCGGCGAAGCAGGCCGGTTCAATTCAAGCAGCAAGCTTAGGGTCATTGGCGATGGGACGGACTTTCCGGATCAAACTTCGCTTTCGTCGCTTCGGCCGCCGTCATCCCTGGCTTACCTTCGCGCTGCGCTCCTTCATGATCTTCTCGGTCGTGTTCGGCGGAGCCTTTGGCTTCATCGCCGGAGCCAAGGCGGAAAACTCCGGCTATGACCCGCACTCTTTTGCGATCGGCGCCGCCTTCCTGTTCGCGATCGCCTGCGTCGCGCTCGCCACCTTCAGCGTCCGGCTTCGCCTGCTGCGCAAGAAGATGCGCAAGGTCGCGCTGCATAATGAAGCGTTGGCCGACCGGAACTGGGAATTGCAGGAGGCCGAGCAACGTACCCGCCGGCTGTTCGAATCGCAGGGCGATCTGATCGTTCTGCGCGACGGCGAGGGTCGCATCACCTACGCCAACGACGCCTATTGCGAGCTGGCGCAAATGCCGCGCGACGCACTGATCGGCAGCCGCTTCGCGTTTACCGTTCTCGAGCAGGGCGACACCGCGCTCGAACCGGGCGGCACCCGCGTTCACGACCAGCGGATCGAGGGACCGCTGGGCCCGCGCTGGATCGCATGGCGCGAAGGGTTCGTCCGCAACGACGCCGGAGAGCGAGCGGAAATGCAAAGCGTCGGCCGCGACGTTACCGATCGCACCGAGAGCGAACGCGCGCTGACCGAGGCCCGCGACCAGGCGGACGCGGCAAGCCGCGCCAAGTCGCGCTTCCTCGCGATGGCGAGTCACGAGATCCGCACGCCGCTCAACGGCATCATCGGCATGAGCGGCCTGTTGATGGATACGCCGCTGACGCCGGAACAGGCGACCTATGTCAAGGCGGTGAAGACCTCCGGCGACGCGCTGCTCTCGCTGATCGAGGAACTGCTGGATTATTCCAAGATCGAGGCCGGCAAGATCGACCTCGAACATCGTCCGTTCGCCTTGTCGGGCCTGATCGAGGACATCACCGAATTGCTCGCGCCACGCGCGGAGGCCAAGAAGATCGAGGTGGCCGCCTATGTCGACGAGCGGCTGCCGACGCACGTGATCGGCGATGCAGCTCGCTTGAGGCAGGTGCTGCTCAATCTCGCCGGCAATGCGATAAAATTCACCTCCACCGGCGGTGTCGCCCTGATCGTGGAGCCCGGCATCTGGCCCAATGAAATCAGTTTCCTGGTGCGCGATACCGGCATCGGCATTGCCCCCGACGCACGCGAGCGGATCTTTCGCGAGTTCGAGCAGGCCGACGACAAGATCGCCCGCAGCTACGGCGGCACCGGTCTCGGCTTGAGCATCTCCGACCGTATCGTCAAGCGCATGGGCGGCCGCATCGCGCTGGAAAGCACGCCGGGCACGGGTTCGACATTCGAAGTGTCGCTCCCCCTTGCCGCCGCGGGCGGCGAACAAATCTCCTTTGCGGCGCCGGATCTTTCTGGCCACTCGATTATGCTGGTGTCGCCCGCGAGCATCGAGGCCTCGCTGACCGCGCGGCGGCTGCAGCGCTGGGGCGGGCAGACCTGCATGGTATCAGACGCCAACGTCGCAGAGGCCCTGCTGCCCGAGCGCGCCTGGCACGCCGTGCTGATCGATCACGCGCTGGGGCTCGCCGAAATCGAACGGCTCGGCGAAGCCGCGCGCCTTCATGCCACCCAGCGCATCGTGATGTTTACGCCGGCGACGCGGCACGAAATGCAACCATCCGCCACGTCCGCCCTCACCGGCTATCTGGTCAAACCGCTGCGCGCGGCCTCGCTCGCGGCGCGCATGACGGCCGCGCCGGAAGTGGCCGCGCCGAGCCTGGATCCGGCCATCGACCCGAGCGAGACGACGGCCGCGCCATCGGCCAAGGGTCTGTCGATCCTGGTCGCCGAGGACAACCAGATCAATGCGCTGTTGATCCGATCGCTGCTCGGCCGGCTCGGCCATCACGCCGTCATCACCACCGACGGCCCCGAGGCGCTGGAGTCCTGGCTCTCGGCGAAATCCGCGGGCAGCCCCTACGATCTAGTCCTGATGGACATCCAGATGCCGCAGCTCAACGGCATCGAGACGACCAAGCGGATTCGTATCCTCGAATCCGGCGAGCCGGGTAGCCGGACGCCGATCCTCGCGCTCACCGCCAACACGCTGGTGGAAGATCGCTACGCCTGCTTCGAAGCCGGCATGGACGGATTCTTGATCAAGCCGCTCGACCGCGAAAAACTCGCCGAGGCGCTCGCCGGGCTGATCGCGTCACAGCACATTGCGGCGTGAGGTCGAAACAGAACTTGTAGGGTGGCAAAGCGAAGCGTGCCCACCATTCAGCAGTCGGGGATAGCATGGTGGGCACGGCGCAGCGCGCTTTTGCCCACCCTACGACACTACAGCCGCCGCAGCGCCACCGTCTCCACGAGATGATCGGCGCGTTTTTTCAGGATCAGCGTCGCGCGCGGACGGGTCGGCAAAATATTGTCCTCGAGATTGGCGAGGTTGGTGCGCTCCCAGATCGCGATCGCGGTCGCGGTCGCCTCCTCGTCGGAGAGCACCGCGTATCGATGGAAGTACGATTTGGGATCGTGGAACGCGGTGTCCCTGAGCGCGAGGAAGCGCCGCACATACCATTCGCGCAGCACCGGCTCCTCGGCGTCGATATACACGGAGAAATCGAAGAAGTCGGACACCACGGGCACCGCCTTGCCGTCGCGCGGCAGTCGGCCGGTCTGCAGCACGTTGACGCCCTCGACGATCAGGATGTCGGGAAGGTCGACCTCGATCCACTCGTTCGGCACGATGTCGTAGACCAGATGCGAGTAGACCGGCGCGCGCACCGGCCGGCGGCCGGCTTTGATGTCGGAAAGAAACGCCAGCAGCATCGGCAGATCGTAGCTCTCGGGAAAGCCCTTCTTCTGCATCAGCCCCTGCCGCTCGAGCACGGCATTGGGATACAGGAAGCCGTCGGTCGTCACCAGGTCGACCTTTGGACGGGGCGACCAGCGCGCCAGCAGCGCCTGCAGCACACGCGCAGTGGTCGATTTGCCGACCGCGACCGACCCGGCGACTCCGATGATGTAGGGCACCTTGCGATCGCGGATACCGAGGAACTGGCGCTGCGCCCGATAGAGCCGATCGGTCGCATCGACATAGATCGACAACAGTCGCGATAGCGGCAGGTAGATGTCCTCGACCTCCTGCAGGTCAAGGCGGTCATGCATCGAGCGCAGCCGCTCGAATTCGCCCGGCTCCAGCGTCATCGGCGTGTCGTCGCGCAACCGTGCCCACTGTTCGCGCGTGAAGATACGGTAGGGATTGTATTGCTGTTCCGGGGTGCGGATATCCATGAGCTGCCCTCTCGGCTAGTCGCGCTTGCGCGACGCCTTCTCCTCAAGCCCGGACATCGATGTCCGCTGCGCCAGCGCGGCTTCGACCTCCTCCAGCTTCACGCCCCGCGACTTCAACAACACCAGCAGATGAAACAGCAGGTCAGCGCTTTCGGCAATCAGGTGGCTGCGGTCGTTCTCGACCGCCGCGATCACGGTCTCGACCGCTTCCTCGCCCAGCTTCTTGGCGCAGTGCTCCGCCCCCCTGTCGAGCAATTTGCGGGTGTAGGACGCCTCTCCTCCCGATGCGGCCCGTGCATCGATGGTGGCGGCCAGATCATGGATCGTGAAACGCGACATCAACCGAACTCAACGCTCGCGCCCGACCAAAGGCCGGGTCGCCGTCCCGGGATGGACTTAGCACTTTTGTGACAGGGAGTCGTCAGGGATCGAGCCGCATCGGCAGCCCGGCGCGCACCATATGCTCCTTGGCTTGGCGTATGGTAAATTCGCCGAAGTGGAATATCGAGGCCGCCAGCACCGCGGTGGCGTGGCCCTGGCGGATGCCGTCGACGAGGTGGTCGAGATTGCCGACGCCGCCGGAGGCGATGACCGGTACGGGAACACTGTCGGCGATGGCCTGCGTCAGCGGCAGGTCGAAGCCTTGGCGGGTGCCGTCGCGATCCATCGAGGTCAACAGGATCTCGCCGGCGCCGAGCGAGACAACTTCCTGCGCGTATTCGATGGCGTCGATCCCGGTGGAGTTGCGCCCGCCATGGGTAAAAATCTCCCAGCGGTCCGAGCCGCCGCCGCGCTTGACCCGCTTGGCGTCGATCGCGACCACGATGCACTGCTCGCCGAATTTTTCCGCCGCCTGCTTGACGAATTCACGCTTGGAGACGGCGGCCGAATTGATCGAGACCTTGTCGGCGCCGAAGCGCAGCAGCGTCTTGATATCCTCGATGGTGCGCACCCCGCCGCCGACCGTCAGCGGCATGAAACAGGCTTCCGCCGTGCGCCGGACAACATCCAGCATGGTGCCGCGGTTTTCGTGGGTGGCGGTGATGTCGAGGAAGCACAATTCGTCGGCACCGGCCGCGTCATATGCAACCGCCGCCTCGACAGGATCGCCCGCGTCGCGCAGGTCGACGAAATTGACGCCCTTGACCACGCGGCCGTCCTTGACGTCGAGACAGGGAATGACGCGGACCTTGAACATCGCAAAAACTCCTAGGCCGCCGCGCGCGCGTTGCGGATCAGCGTCAAAGCGGCGGCGGGATCCAGCCGCCCATCATAGAGCGCGCGGCCGGCAATGGCGCCGGCAAGCTTTTTGGCGCCCGGCTCGAGCAGCGCCTTGACGTCCTCGATGGAGGCAAACCCGCCGGATGCGATCACGGGAATGGAAATGCGTTCTGCGAGCGCAATCGTGGCATCGAGGTTTAGGCCCTTCAACAGGCCGTCGCGCGCGATATCGGTGAAAATGATGGCGGCGACACCGGCATCCTCGAAGCGTTGCGCGATTTCGAGCGCGGTCACCTGCGAGGTCTCGGCCCAGCCTTCCACCGCAACCCTGCCGTCGCGCGCGTCGAGTCCGACCGCAACGCGGCCGGGGAATTTTCTCGCCGCGCCCCTCACCAGCTCCGGATCGCGCACCGCCGCCGTGCCGATGATGACCCGCGCGATGCCCTTGTCGAGCCAGGCTTCCACGGTCTTGAGATCGCGGATGCCGCCGCCAAGCTGCACCGGCATGGTGACCGCTTTGAGCATCGCCTCGACTGCCAGCGCGTTCATCGGCCTGCCGGCAAAGGCACCGTCGAGATCGACGACGTGGAGATATTCAAACCCTTGCTCGGCAAAGGCGCGAGCCTGCGCCGCGGGATCGAGGTTGAACACGGTCGCACGCGCCATGTCGCCCTGCTCGAGGCGCACGCATTGGCCGTTTTTCAGATCGACGGCAGGAAAGAGGATCACGGCTTCCACTTCAAAAAGTTCGAGATCAGGGCCAGACCGAAACGCTGACTCTTCTCGGGGTGAAACTGCGTGCCGATGGCGGTGTCCTTACCGACGATCGCGGTCACCGGCCCGCCGTATTCGGCACGCGCCAGCACATCGGCTTCATTGGAGGCATTGAGGTGATAGGAGTGCACGAAATAGGCATGGCGGCCTTTCGGCCCGAGCGGCAACCGCTCCAGCACCGGATGCTCGCGGACCAGGTCGAGCGTGTTCCAGCCCATGTGCGGAATTTTCAAATTTTCCTCGCGCGGGGAAATCTTCTCGACGTCGCCCTCGATCCAGTTGAAGCCGTCGGTCGTGACGTGTTCCTTGCCGCGCGTCGCCATCAACTGCATGCCGACGCAAATGCCGAAGAACGGCCGCGCCTTGGCGCGAACCGCTTCGGTCATCGCTTCCAGCATGCCGTCCACGGCGTCGAGACCACGGCGGCAATCGGCGAAGGCACCGACGCCCGGCAGTACGATGCGATCGGCGCGGTATACGGCGTCCGGATCGCGCGTCACTATGACCTTCTGCGGATCTTCCATGCTCCGCGAGGCGCGCTCAAAGGCCTTTGCCGCCGAGTGAAGATTGCCCGAGCCGTAATCGACGATCGCAACGGTCATCGTGGCCCTCCCGGCTCCGGAAACAAGCCGATGATTCCGCCTTGCGGCAAGGGCGGCGGCGGTTTGGAGAACGACTGGCCCGGAATGTTGCGGGTCGGCGGCGGTGCGCCGCGATCGACCGACCGTTGGTCGTTGATCAGCCCGCGCTGCCGGCCGGTCCAGCGTTCGAAGAACCGGTGTTCGGCAGCTTCCTCGTCGTCGGCAACGACGATATCGAGCTGGCGCCATTTGCGCCGCGACAGCGTCCAGCGCCGCAGACTGGCCGCTTCGAGGCCCATCAGGATGGCGAGCAGGACATCAACAGCGAAGATCGTGCCGCGGCTGGCGCCCAGCGCCGACATCCCGAACTGCACGGCTGTCATCAGAACAATCCAGCCGATCAGCGCCAGCCACAGCCGATGCCACAATAGCCAGATCACGCTCGCGACCGCAGCCCAGAAATGGAAGCCGTCACGGACAAACACG
The DNA here is from genome assembly GCF_001440415.1 of Bradyrhizobium retamae. Lineage (GTDB taxonomy): Bacteria > Pseudomonadota > Alphaproteobacteria > Rhizobiales > Xanthobacteraceae > Bradyrhizobium > Bradyrhizobium retamae. The sequence continues at coordinate 60,150 of NZ_LLYA01000160.1, read as the reverse complement.
AACTTGTCGGTCGCCGGAAGATCGGCGCCATTGGCTACGGGAGCATGCACTGTGTAGACCGGCATCGAATCTCTCCGCCGCGAACGAAGATGAGAATAAGCAATCAGCCGCCGAGCTGACCCTTGGTGGAAGGCACCTCGCCCGCCGCGCGCGGATCGATCGCAACCGCCGCACGAAGCGCCCTCGCCAGACCCTTGAAACAGGATTCGGCGATATGATGGCTGTTCTCGCCATATAAGGTCTCGACGTGCAAAGTCACGCCGGCGTTGATGGTGAAGGCGTTGAACCATTCGCGCACCAACTCGGTGTCGAACTGACCGACCTTGTCGCGCGGAAAGTCGACCTTGAACACCAGCACCGGCCGGCCCGAAATGTCGATAACGACGCGCGACAGCGTTTCGTCCATCGGCATGTGGATCGAAGCATAACGGGTGATGCCGGCCATGGTGCCGAGCGCCTGCTTGACGGCCTGGCCCAGCGCGATGCCGACGTCCTCGGTGGTATGGTGGTGGTCGACATGCAGATCGCCATCCGCCTTGACCGTGATGTCGATGCGGGAATGCCGGGCCAAGAGATCGAGCATATGGTCGAAAAAGCCGATGCCGGTCGAAACCTTGGACACGCCCGTGCCATCGAGGTTCACCGCGACCTCGATGTCGGTTTCCTTGGTCTTGCGCTTGATGGACGCTGTGCGCATGAAACTGCTTCCCTTGGGCCGCTTGGGGCCGAAAACGCGGCCCTTTTAACAGGCGGATATCACCTTCGCTACTGCGGGATGACGTTTGAAGGGCTGAACTTCGCCCTATGGTGACCGGATTCGGGGGTGAAACGGCGCGATTGTAACCCCTCCCCTCAACTCCTAAATCTGACTCGAGAGAGGGCGATCCATGCAAGCATCTGAAAACAACCTGCCGATCTGGCACGGCACCACGATTTTGACGGTCCGCAAGGGCGGCAAGGTGGTAATCGGCGGCGACGGCCAGGTCTCGATCGGCCAGACCGTCATCAAGGCCAACGCCAAAAAGGTCCGGAAACTCGGCAAGGGCGACGTGATCGGCGGTTTTGCCGGGGCGACCGCCGATGCCTTCACCCTGTTCGAGCGGCTGGAGAGCAAACTTGAGCAATATCCGGGGCAATTGACCCGCGCGGCGGTCGAACTGGCCAAGGACTGGCGAACCGACCGCTATCTGCGCCGGCTGGAGGCGATGATGATCGTCGCCGACAAGGACGTCTCGCTGGTCCTGACCGGCACCGGCGACGTGCTGGAACCGGAAGCCGGCGTAATGGCGATCGGCTCCGGCGGCAATTATGCCCTGGCGGCCGCCCGCGCGCTTGTCGATACCGACAAGGATGCCGAGACCATCGTGCGCCGCGCGCTCGATATCGCTGCCGACATCTGCGTCTACACCAACCGGAACGTCACGATCGAAACGCTCTGAGGAGCCGCCGGTCATGGCGCCGGAATATGTCTTCCGCCCGATGGCTGTGGCCGACCTGCCCTTGATACGGCAGTGGCTCGCGCGGCTGCATGTGCGCGAGTGGTGGGGCGAACCCTCCGAACAATATGAACTGGTCAGCGGCGATCTCGATGAACCGGCGATGGATCAGTTCATCGTCTCGGCGGGAAGTAACGATTTCGGCTACCTGCAGTGCTACGACCTGACGGCGTGGAATTCAGGCTTTGGCGAACATCCGCGCGGCACCCGTGGCATCGACCTCTTCGTCGGCGAGCCGGACATGATCGGGCGCGGCCATGGTTCGGCTCTCATCAGGGCCTTCGTCGAGGACCGGTTGAGGCGCGGCGCGCCGCGCATTGTGACCGATCCCGATCCGGCCAATACCCGAGCCGTGCGTGCCTACGAGAAGGCGGGTTTTGAAAAAGTCGGTATGGTCGATACACCTGATGGCCCCGCTCTATTGATGGTCCGCAACGCATGACCTCCACCAACAGTATCGAGAAAGCTCCAGTCACGCTTTCGGGCCGACACTGGATATTAATCGCAGCTGGCATCCTCGCGGCGCAAGCTGCGATCCTGTACGGGATGGGACGCCTGCCGATCTGCGCCTGCGGCTATGTCAAACTCTGGCATGGCGTCGTGCAGAGTTCGGAAAACTCCCAGCACATCGCCGATTGGTATTCGCTATCGCATATCCTGCACGGCTTCCTGTTCTACGGCGCCGCCTTCCTCGCGTTCCCGCGCCTGGCCTGGCAGGGCCGCCTGATACTCGCCATCCTGATCGAAGGCGGCTGGGAACTGGTCGAGAATTCCGACTGGATCATCAATCGCTACCGCGCCGGCACGATCTCGCTGGATTATTTCGGCGATACCATCGTCAATTCGATTTCCGATATGCTCTTCATGATCGGTGGCTTCCTGCTGGCGAGGAAACTTCCCGTGGCAGTCACCGTCGCTCTTGCAATGTTGTTCGAGCTGGTGATGACGCTCCACATTCGCGACAATCTGACGCTCAACATTATCATGCTGATTCACCCCTTCGAAGCGATCAAGCTGTGGCAAGGTGGCCCGCCGATCATTTAGCGGCCTCGTGCACCGCTTGCTCTCGCAACATTGGACACCTACCTAGGACCCATGACCGACTTTTCTCCCCGTGAAATCGTCTCCGAACTTGACCGCTTCATCGTCGGCCAGGCCGACGCCAAGCGCGCGGTATCGATCGCGCTGCGCAATCGCTGGCGGCGGCTGAAGCTCACCGGCTCGCTTCGCGAAGAGGTGCTGCCGAAAAACATCCTGATGATCGGGCCGACCGGCGTCGGCAAGACCGAGATCGCGCGGCGGCTGGCAAAGCTCGCCGGCGCACCCTTCATCAAGGTCGAGGCCACGAAATTCACCGAGGTCGGCTATGTCGGGCGCGACGTCGAGCAAATTATCCGCGATCTCGTCGAGGTCGCGATCGTGCAGGTGCGCGAGCGCAAGCGCAAGGATGTGCAGGCCCGCGCGCAACTTGCCGCCGAGGAGCGCGTGCTGGACGCGCTGGTCGGACCGGCCTCCAGCCCGGCGACCCGCGATTCCTTCCGCAAGAAGCTGCGCGCCGGCGAGCTCAACGACAAGGAAATCGAGATCGAGACGCAATCCTCCGGCGGCATGCCGATGTTCGAGATTCCGGGGATGCCGGGCGCTCAGATGGGCGCGATCTCGATCGGCGACATTTTTGGCAAACTTGGAGGGCGAACCAAGACCCGCCGGCTCACGGTTGAAGGCTCGCACGAGATTCTCGTCAACGAAGAGTCCGACAAGCTGCTCGACAATGACCAGGTCGTGCTGGAAGCGATCGCGGCAGTCGAGAACAACGGCATCGTGTTTCTCGACGAGATCGACAAGATCTGCGTGCGCGAAAACCGCCTCGGCGGCGACGTCTCGCGGGAGGGCGTGCAGCGCGACCTGCTGCCGCTGATCGAAGGCACCACCGTCACGACCAAGCACGGCGCGGTCAAGACCGACCACGTCCTGTTCATCGCCTCCGGCGCGTTTCATATTGCCAAGCCCTCGGATCTGTTGCCGGAATTGCAGGGCCGCCTGCCGATCCGCGTCGAGCTGGAGGCGTTGACCCGCGACGACATGCGTCGCATCCTGACCGAACCGGAAGCGTCGCTCATCAAGCAGTATGTCGCGCTGATGCAGACAGAGGGCGTGACGCTCGATATCACCGACGACGCCATCGACGCGCTGGCTGATATCGCGGTCGCCGTCAACTCGACGGTCGAGAACATCGGCGCGCGGCGGCTGCAGACGGTGATGGAGCGCGTGCTCGACGAGATTTCATTCGCCGCGCCGGATCGTCATGGCGAGACCATCAAGGTCGATGCCGAATACGTGCAGAACCACATCGGCGATCTCGCCAAGAACTCGGATCTGAGCCGGTTTATTTTGTAGCCGTCACGTCCACCGCCGTCGTCCCCGCGACAAAGACATGCCGCCGCTCCAAGCGAGATTAGATACGCGCCCGCCGCACCCGCACGTACAGGGCACCCTCGCCGCCATGGGCGACATGGGCTTCCTCGAAGCCGACCACCAGCGCGCGGAATTCCGGTAGTCCGAGCCATTGCGGCACCTGACGGCGCAGCACGCCGCGCTCGGACTCAGAACCCACCTTGCCTTTGCCGGTGATGACGAGCACGAAGCTCAGCCCGTCATGATGGGCGCGCCGCAGGAAACCGAACAGCGCGCGATGCGCACGCGTCTGCGTCATGCCATGCAGGTCGAGCCTTGCATCGATCTCCTTGCGACCACGCGACAGATGCGATCGCTCGCGACGGCCGATCGGCGCCAGCGGCGGCGGTTCCGGCCTTGAAGGCGCAACTATTCGCGCCGGCGCGACGTGCCTCGGTGAAGCGGCGGCTTTCGGAGCCATCTTGTGCTCGGCTTCCGCCGGAGCAGCCGACGGCTTCGAGGCGCGGTGCCGCTTGCGCAGCGGCTTGACCTGCTTGGCGACGCTCTCCCACAGCGCGCGCTCCTCTTCGCTTAGGCCGCGCTTGCGGCGCGGCGGCTCCGGCAATTCGGGAATCAAACTCGACGACCGGCGTTTCATTGACGATAGCGATATCGGCGCATGTGACGCGGCTGCGGCTTTGTCGAAACCGCTTCAACCTTCGGCCGCGGTTCTGGAAGCGGTACTGGTTTTGCTACGGCAGCCTGGACGGCCGGGGCCAGCGGGGGCCCAGATGCAGACGATGTCGTCGCCTGCATCGTGGACTTGGCGTTGGTCGCCGCCGTAACATCGGACGGCTTTCCGGCATTCTTCGGATCCTTGGACGGATCCTTCGATGGATCGGTTTGCGGGAACAGTTTTGCGATCGTCTCCGACGGCCGCTCGTCGGGCACCGGCATCTTGCGGCCACGCGCCATCGGATCAAGGCTCTTCGGCACCAGGATCACGAAGCGGGCATTGTGGCGGAGGCGGCCGGACACCTTGCCGGCATCGAGACCGGCGCCGAAGTAGAGATCGGCGCGCGCGGGGCCGACGATGGCGGAGCCGGTGTCCTGCGCAATCATCAGGCGGCGAAACGGTGTCTTCGATCGCTCCGATTCGATCGGCAGTTCGCCTTCGATGAAGAACGGCGTGCCATAGACATGCAGTGATTTGTCGACGGCGATCGACCGGCCCGGCGTCAACGGCACGCCCTGGGCGCCGACCGCCTCGTCCTTGTCGGAAAGCTGCACCTCGCGGAAGAAGACGTAGGACTTGTTCTGCCGCCGCAGCTCGTCGGCCTCGTTAGGATTCTGTTCCATCCATTCCCGGATCTTCTGCATCGACATCTGATCCTTGGGGATGATGTTGCGTTCGATGAGGATGCGGCCGACCGGCGTATACGGAAAACCATTATGCGCATCGTAATTGATGCGAACGGTCGAGCCGTCGTCGAGGCTGACCCGCGCCGAGCCCTGGATCTGCGAGAATAGCAGGTCAGTCTGGTCCTTCAGCCAACAGATTTCGAGGCCGCGGTCGGCGATTGCGCCATCCTCGATCTCGGCGCGATCGTAATAGGGCACCAGCTTGCGGCGGCCGATCTTGCGGAACACCTGGCCCTTGTTGGGCAAGCCGGCCGAGCTCTGCGTGGTGCCACGGACGAACAGGTTCGAGGGCCGGCGATAGACCGGCACTTTGTAGACCTCGTTCTCCGTCCGTGAGCCGTCGACAATGGGTTCGTAATAGCCGGTAACAAAACCCTCGCCTTCACCAAGCCGCGAAATGCGCAAGGGAAGAAAGTGCTCCTCGAAGAAGGCCCTCGCCTTCACGCCATCTGATAGTTCGAGGCTCCCGGCGATACGGCAGGGATCGCGGAGCGATGTGCCGAGTGCTTTTGGATCGGCCGGCGGCTTTTGCTGTGCCGCTATCGGCCTGCAGCTCGTGCGAAATGCCTTGTAGGCGGCGAGATGATCGTCCTCGCTCCAGCCCGCGATCTCGGACCAGGCGACCGGCGCGTACTGGCCGCCGCTAATCTGAAACGGGAATTCGAGCGGTGGGTATGGCAGGTGGCGGACGGGCTGCGGATGCGAAGGCTTTTGCGCACGTGAATGGCGCACTGCTGCGGCATCCGATGGTGCGATCGAGCACGCCAAAGCGAGCGCGCCCAGCGCAAGCCCCGCAAGGCTTTGCGTCTTAGCCCGCGCTTCCGGTGCCAACCAGCTTCCAGTTCGGATCGCGAGAGCTCGTGTCGCGCGCGAAAGTCCAGACATCGGTGATATCGGCGACCTTATCGGGGTTGCCATCGACAATGGTGCCGGTTTTGTCGCGTGTGACCGAAATCATCTGCGACACGAAGCGAACCGTCAGTTGCGCCGCGCGGTCGCGGGCTTCCGCATTCACCAGCTCGGCCTTGTCGATCGAAACAAACCGCGTTTCGGTTTTCTGCTCGTGCTTCTCGCGATCCTTGATCACGGCCTCGAAGCTCTCATAGACTTCGCTCGACAGGAGATCCTTCAGCGCCCGGCGGTCGCCATTGGCGAACGCCAGCACGATCATCTCGTAGGCGCTGCGGGCGCCGGAGAGAAAGTGCCGCGGATCGAATGAGGAATCCTGGGCGGTGATGGCGTCGAGGCCTGCGGCGAGCGGCGTGCCCGGCTCGGCAATGCCTTTCCAGCGATCGGCCGGCGCAATATCGGCATTGGGCGCCAGCGGCGTCTGATCGATGACGGTACCCGGCATGGGAACGACGTTGTTGTCCTGCGTACGCTGCACGACGTTGGGAGCGGCGCGATCATAGGGCGGACGTTCGCTCCCGGTGCGCTGTCCGAGGACGCTGCGCAGGCGCAGGAAGATAAAGACCGCCAACGCCAGGAAGATGATGGTATAAATATCCACGTCGTATTCGCTTTCTGGTTCCAGCGCCGGCAACGGGCCCGGCGGTCGAGCGTTCCCTGATGATAAGCTCTCTTACGAGATTTCCCTGAGAACGGCAGAGATTACATCGATCGAGACTGCAGCATGTAGGCATGAAACTGCGCCCGGCCAATGGCGCGTTTTGGCGCGGGGTAATTGTAGCGCGTTTTGGCGACGAGGGGAAACCCGATCATGGCCGGAAATCACGCACATTCAATTATTTAAGGTCTATTCTGCGCGGCTGGCGGGGCGGTATTAGGCATATCCGCCACAATTGGCGGCCGGGCTGGTCTGTGGCCGAGCCGTCGTCCTTGTGGAATGAGCAGGGGCTATGATAGCCACTCGCCCGGAAAACGCATTCTCAGACGAACCCGGGCCGCGCTCGCGAGCGCTTCAGGAGAGATTTCATGACCAACGGCAACGGCGCGCCTCCCGAACAGGCCCCTCCCCAGCTCAACGTGCTGGCCCAATACATCAAGGACCTGTCGTTCGAGAATCCGAACGCGCCCTCCTCGCTGGCGCCGCAACAGCAGCAGCCGGCGATCAACATCCAGATCAACGTTTCGGCGAATAACCTCGCGCAAAACGAGTTTGAAGTGACGCTCTCGATCGAGGGCAAGGCGGAAAATGCCGGCAAAGTGATGTTCAGCTTCGAACTCGCCTATGCGGGCGTGTTCCGCATCGTCAACGTGCCGCAGGAACAGCTTCATCCACTGGTCATGATCGAATGCCCGCGGCTGTTGTTCCCGTTCGCGCGCGAGATCATCGCGACCGCGGTGCGCGACGGCGGCTTCCCGCCCTTGATGCTCGATCCCGTCGATTTTGTTGGCCTGTACCGCCAGAACATGGAACGGCAGGCCGCGGCACAGGCGGCTTCGGGCGCCAAGCCGAGCTAAAGGCGAGCGGCGGCTTGGTTGCCGCTAGGCCGTTGCCGGAAGAAAATCGTTCCAGATCGGCTTGTCGCCCAAGGTGGCGATGAAGGCGCGATGGGCCTCGCGATCGGCCTCGGTGATTCGCGGCGCCACCGGTATTTCGCGCTGCCGGCGTGGCGTATCACCAATCCCGCTGGTAACCGTGATGCGGGTTTCCGACGCCAGGATCAGTTGCGACTGCCGCGCGCCGATCAGGTCGATATAGACCTCGGCCAAGAGCTCGGCGTCGAGCAGCGCGCCGTGCTTGGTGCGGCGGGAATTGTCGATTGCATAGCGCGAGCAGAGATCGTCCAGCCGGTTAGACACGCCGGGATGCTTGCGGCGCGCCAGTAGCAGCGTATCGACCAGCCGGTCGCGCAGAATCGGCTGCCGCTTGATGCGGTCGAGCTCTGCATTGATGAAGCTGATGTCGAACGAGGCGTTGTGGATGACGAGCGGTGCGTCGCCGATGAATTCCAGGAACTCCTCGACCACTTCGGTAAACAGCGGCTTGCTGGCAAGGAACTCGGTCGACAGGCCGTGCACGGCAAAGGCTTCCGCCGGCATGTCGCGCTCGGGATTGATGTAGCGGTGAAACGTCTGCCCCGTTGGCATGCGGTTGAAGATCTCGATGCAGCCGATTTCGACCAGCCGATCGCCGCGCAGCGGATCGAGGCCCGTGGTTTCGGTATCGAGAACGATTTCGCGCATGGATGTGAGAGACCGAAGTTTCGACGAATCAGGTCCGCCGCTGCGGCATCTTAACAACCTCGGCCAGAATGTCGCGGATCCGCGCGCGCACCGGGTCCAGCCCATGCGAGGTATCCACCACGAAATCCGCGCGCTTGCGCTTTTCGGCATCGGGCAATTGCCGCGCCAGAATGGCGTCGAGGGCCTCTGATGTCATGGTGCCGCGTGCCAAAATTCGCTCGCGTTGGGTTTTCGGATCGGTCGTGACCACGACCACCGCATCGACGCGCTTCTCGCCGCCGGTTTCGAACAATAGCGGAATGTCCATCACGACAACCGGTGCGCCGGACCACTCGGCCTCATCGAGAAATTTCTGGCGGGACGCGCCGAGCATTGGGTGAACGATCTGCTCGAGCTGCTTGATGGCAGCAGGGTCATGAACCACCTTGGCGGACAATTTGGCGCGATCGACCTTGCCGTCCACCGTCGTGCCGGGAAATGCGGCTTCGATCGCGGGTGCCGCCTCACCTTCATAGATTTCGTGAACGGCCGCGTCGGCGTCGTACACCGGCACGCCCGCCTCGGTGAATAGTTTTGCGGTGGTGGATTTCCCCATCCCGATCGAGCCGGTGAGTCCCAGGATCCGCATCAGATCGCCGTTGCCAAAGTAATGATCCTAAACATTGAGCAAACCCTCGCCGCGCAGGAACGCCAATAACGGCAACAGCGGCAGGCCGAGAATTATGAAGTGGTCGCCCTCGATCCGTTCGAACAAATGCACGCCCAGCCCTTCGAGCTGATAGGCACCGACGCTGGTGGTGACCGCCTGCCCGGCCTGATCCAGATAGGCTTCGATCTCGCTCTCTCCCAAGCGCCGCATCGTCATTCTGGCAGTGCTGGCGTCGGAAAACACTAGCTTGCCGTCACGGGCAACCGCAACGGCGGAGTGCAGCTCGTGTGTCTGGCCGGCAAGCAACCGCAATTGCTCTGCGGCCTGCGCACGCCCAGCCGGTTTGCTGAACAGCCGGCTTCCCAAAGCCAGCGTCTGATCAGCGCCGACGACATAACGACCAGGATTTCTCGACGACACGAAACACGCCTTCTCGCGCGCCAAGAGGCCGGCGATCTCACCCGGCGCGGAAAGGCCTGAATTCTTCTGCACGGATCGTTCGTCGATATCGGCAGGAACGGCGTCGAAGAAAATGCCGGCGTTGGCAAGCAGCATTTGCCGCGCGCGGCTCTGCGAAGCGAGAATCAGCGGGTGTTGTCCACGCCAAATGGTCATCTTGGCTGCGTCATTCCGGAAGCCGCTGCCGCTGGCGATCGGTGAACAGTTTTAGCACGGCCGCCGCGGTTTCCTCGATCGAACGCCGTGTCACGTCGAGCTGCGCCCAACTGAACCTGGCGCTCAGTTTTCGGGCATAGGCTACTTCGTCGGCCACTGCCTGACGATCAATGTAATCATCATTGGGGGTATCGGCGCCCATGCTCAGCAAGCGATTTTGCCGGACCTGGATCAGCCGCTCCGGCGTTGCATGAAGGCTGACGACCAAAGGTTTTTTCAGCGTCTCCAGTTGGTGCGGCAGCGGAATGCCCGGGACCAGCGGCACGTTCGCGGTACGGACGCCGCGGTTGGCGAGGTAGATCGAAGTCGGCGTCTTCGAGGTGCGGGATACGCCGACGAGAACGACATCCGCCTCTTCCAGGCCTTCGACGTGCTGCCCGTCATCATGCATCATGGTGTAGTTCAGGGCGTCGATGCGCTTGAAATATTCCGCGTTCAGAACGTGCTGGGCACCTACCCTGCCCGTCGTCGCCGCGCCCAGATAGGCCTCGAACAACTGCATCACCGGACCAATGATGGAGAGGCTCGGTATGTTGATGTCCCTGCACTTGGCTTCCAGCCGGGCGACCAGATCCTTTTCCAGCAATGTGAAGAGCACGATGCCCGGTGCTTCCTCGATTTCGTCAAGCACGCGGTCGAGCTGCTTCTGGCTGCGCACCAGCGGATAGACATGTTCGACCGCCGTCACGTTGGCGTATTGCGCGGCGACCGCGCGCGCCACCGTGATCAGCGTCTCGCCGGTCGAGTCCGAGACCAGATGAAGATGAAAATAGTTGCCGGTCGTGGGCACCAGAACCCCTGTGTATTCCTGTGAATCCTGTGGAGCATAACCGAGATATCCGGCCCTGGATCGTCGCCTTCGGGAAAACCCTTGTTTTCTTCACAGGGCCTCACGCGAGGACAAGTCCAACGCCTCGCGGCAATGATAGTGAGAAGCTGTGGATTTGTCTCTTCATAAGCTGACCACAAAACATCGCAAGCGATTGATGCTCGTGGTGTTATCAGGACGATCCGGTGTTTGGTCCCAATTGGTGAAGGATGTGAACAAGCCTCGCAAAGAGACTGGACGGTTTTGTATGAGTCCAAATCACCGCCACTAAGACTCAAACCTAAGATTCTAAAATTATTAGTTTAGAGAAGCGGTGCTTTGCGGATATGTCTTGCGTCCCAAGCTGGCGGAGCTTCTTCGCAACGCTTGAGAAGATCGGAACGTTCCGGAAATCAGGGCGGCTGCAATGTACGAGTGGATCACGATCACGGCCTACCCGTGGATCAAGGCGCTGCATGTGATTGCCGTCATCTCGTGGATGGCCGGCATGCTCTATCTGCCGCGGCTGTTCGTCTACCATTGCGAAGCCGAGGTCGGATCGAAGCAGTCCGAAACCTTCAAAGTGATGGAGTGGCGCCTGCTGAAGGTGATCATCAACCCCGCGATGACCATCACGTGGCTGGCCGGCATCTATATGGCCTGGAGCGGACATTGGTACACGTCCGGCTGGTTTCACGCCAAACTGACGCTGGTGCTGATCCTGTCGGGTGTCCACGGCTTTTTTTCGCGCTGGGTTAAGGATTTCGCCGTCGACCGGAATACCAGAAGCCATAAATTCTATCGTATTATCAACGAGGTACCAACTGTCCTGATGATCTTTATCGTCATCCTGGTGATCGTGAAGCCGTTCTAGGGCGCCCCTTTTCGTGGGTCGGTCGGTTTCCCACCTGCTTGCGAAGCAGCGGCCGATTTTCTATATTATCGAAATCCCACCCCACGCAGGCGGATGTGGCTGCGTTCCGGCTCCTTCATTGGACCGGCCGCCGCATCAGGTTTGAAGCCTCACCGGCGCTTTCCTTGCTTAGACCTGCGGACCTTCCATTTTTCGTGTCCGGCTTTCCCCAAAGCCAGCTTCGCACCCCTCTTAAAAGACACTCCACAGGACCACCCCAATGCGGGAAATGAAACTCCAAGACCTCAAATCGAAAACGCCGGCCGAGCTCGTCACGTTCGCCGAAGAGAGCGGGGTCGAGAACGCCAGCACCATGCGCAAGCAGGAGCTGATGTTCGCCATTCTCAAGCAGCTCGCGATCCAGGAAATCGACATTATCGGCGAAGGCGTCGTCGAGGTTCTCTCCGACGGCTTCGGCTTCCTGCGCTCGCCCGACGCCAACTACCTGCCCGGCCCCGACGATATCTACGTCTCGCCCTCGCAGATCCGCCGCTTCGGACTCCGCACCGGCGACACCATCGAAGGCCACATCCGCAGCCCGAAAGAAGGCGAACGCTATTTCGCGCTGCTGAAAGTCAACACGCTCAATTTCGAAGATCCGGAAAAGTCCAAGCACAAGGTCAATTTCGATAATTTGACGCCGCTGTTTCCGGATCAGCGCTTCCGTCTCGAGCTCGAAGACCCGACGCGAAAAGACCTTTCTGCACGGGTGATCGATATCGTCGCCCCGATCGGCAAGGGCCAGCGCGCGCTGATCGTGGCGCCGCCGCGCACCGGCAAAACCGTGCTGATGCAAAACATCGCGCACTCGATCACGGCCAATCATCCGGAGTGCTACCTGATCGTGCTTCTGATCGACGAGCGTCCGGAAGAAGTCACGGACATGCAGCGCTCGGTGAAGGGCGAGGTGGTGTCGTCGACGTTCGACGAACCGGCGGTGCGCCACGTTCAGGTCGCCGAAATGGTGATCGAGAAAGCCAAGCGCCTGGTCGAGCACGGCCGCGACGTCGTGATCCTGCTCGACTCGATCACGCGTCTCGGCCGCGCCTACAACACCGTGGTGCCGTCATCGGGCAAGGTGCTGACCGGCGGTGTCGACGCCAACGCGCTGCAACGGCCGAAGCGATTCTTCGGCGCCGCGCGCAACATCGAGGAGGGCGGTTCGCTCACGATCATCGCCACCGCGCTGGTCGATACCGGCAGCCGCATGGACGAAGTCATCTTCGAAGAATTCAAGGGCACCGGTAACTCCGAGCTGATCCTCGACCGCAAGGTCTCGGACAAGCGAACCTTCCCGGCGATCGACATCTCGCGATCCGGTACGCGCAAGGAAGAGCTGATCACTGATCCGCAGCTTCTGAAGAAGATGTATGTGCTGCGCCGGATCCTCAATCCGATGGGTACCATGGACGCGATCGACTTCTTGCTCGACAAGCTCCGTAACACCAAGAACAACTCCGAGTTCTTCGACTCCATGAATACCTGAGCCGCCAAGCCAAGCTTAGGGGAGGGCGCCTCGCACTGCGGGGCGCCTTTTTCATGCTGTGGTCGTCGCTGCGGCGACGATGCAGCGACGGAAAATTCGCGTTATTGATTGGTTAACCAAATAAGTTATTGAATTTTATATTGTTTATTCGGTCTGGAGACCAGGGCAGGGCGCCGCTCCCGATTTTGCAGCATCGCTGCTGCACCAATAAGGTCAGCGGATATTGGCCTGCGTTCTCAGACCCCGAATCGAAACTACGTTGCCTTTTCAGGACCTCCCGCACAAATAGGCTATGCATCCGCGGGACCAGACCATTTTTGCACTATCGTCGGGCCGGCCACCGAGCGCGATTGCCTTGGTGCGCGTCTCGGGTCCGCAGGCCGGGAAGCTCGTGACGGCGCTGGCTGGCAAATTGCCGTCGCCGCGAATGGCCACGCGGGCGCTCCTCCATGATGTCGGCCAGCGGCCGATCGATGATGCCGTGGTGTTGTGGTTTCCGGGTCCGGCCAGCGCGACCGGGGAAGACGTCGCGGAATTTCACGTGCATGGCGGACGCGCGGTGCTGGACGCGTTGTTCACGACGCTTTCTGCGTTCGAAAATGTGCGTCCGGCCGAGCCCGGCGAATTTACCCGGCGCGGCTTCGAGAACGGCAAGCTCGACCTCACCGAGGCCGAAGGACTCGACGATCTCATCCATGCCGATACCGATCGGCAGCGGCGCCAGGCGCTTCGCCAATTGAAGGGGCTGCTTGGCGACCGAGCTCGCGACTGGCGTGCGCGGATCATCGAAGCGTCCGCCCTGATCGAAGCTGGGATCGATTTCTCGGACGAGGGCGACGTGCCGGCAGAATTGATCGCGCCGGCGTTGGCGAAAGTCGAAGTGCTGTCGGCTGAGATCGAGGAAGTCCTGGCGGAGCAGGGACGGAGTGAGCGGCTTCGCGATGGCCTCGTCGTCGCGATCGCCGGGCCGCCGAATGTCGGCAAGTCGACGCTGATGAATCAGCTCGCGCGCCGGGAGGTCGCGATCGTCTCGCCGCACGCCGGCACCACGCGAGACGTCATCGAGGTGCAGCTCGATCTCGACGGCTATCCGGTGACCGTGATCGATACCGCCGGGATTCGTAAGACGGACGATCCGGTCGAGCAGGAGGGCGTTCGTCGCGCCAGGGCTCGGGCAACGGATGCGGATCTCGTGCTGTGGCTCTCTGACTCGCCGGGGGTAGCGATCGACCACGATGGGGATGCACCGGTTTGGAGCGTGCGAAACAAGATCGATCTTGAACAGATAGGTCGGCCATTGGCCGATGCGTCAGGGCAGGGCGTTTTTCAGATCTCTGCGAGCCGAGGCGATGGCTTGCCTGAGCTGATCGCGGCGCTGGTTGGTTTCGCGCAAAATTACTTTGGTGGCGGCGAGGGTGGTCTGATCAGCAGAACCCGGCAGCGCCTACTCTTGCAGGAGACCGCGGTCTCGCTACGGCGCTGCGTTCAGGTAGTCGGGCGGGGCGAGGAACTGGCGGCGGAGGAATTGCGCATGGCAGCCCATTCGCTGGGGCGGCTCTTGGGACGGGTGGATGTCGAGGACATTCTGGACGTTATCTTCCGGGAATTCTGTGTAGGTAAGTGAGCCTTCCCTACCCTGTTTCACGTGAAACAGTTCCGTCCGTTTGAACGTTTCACGTGAAACGCCAGGCCCTCAAATCCCCCATCGAGCAATTCTTTCTTCCGCGTTTTCCAACTCCGCGATAGAAGTCGCGACATGATTTTCCAGGCAGACTCCTTCGACGTCATTGTTATCGGCGGCGGCCACGCCGGTTGTGAGGCCGCGAGCGCGGCTGCGCGGATGGGTGCGAAGGCGGCCTTGGTGACCCATCGGTTTGCGACCATCGGGGCAATGTCCTGCAATCCCGCTATCGGCGGTCTCGGCAAGGGTCATCTGGTCCGCGAAGTCGATGCTCTCGATGGCCTGATGGGCCGGGTGGCCGACGCCGGCGGTATCCAGTTTCGGATGTTGAACCGCCGCAAGGGTCCGGCCGTCCGCGGACCGCGCGCCCAGGCAGATCGCAAGCTGTATGCTGCGGCCATGCAGACGGCGATCCGGGAGACCGCCAATCTCAGCGTGATCGAGGGTGAGGCGGACGAGTTGATCGTCTCGAACGGCCGGGTGGCTGGAATTCGCTTGGTCGAGGGAAGGCAGCTTTCGGCGGGCGCGGTGGTCATCACGACGGGGACCTTTTTGCGCGGGCTCATCCATCTCGGCGAGAAGAACTGGCCGGCGGGCAGGGTCGGGGAGGCGCCTGCGATCGGACTATCGGCTTCATTCGAGCGCGCCGGCTTTACGCTTGGACGGCTGAAGACCGGCACGCCGCCGCGGCTCGATGGCACGACCATCGACTGGGCCGCCGTTGAGATGCAGCCCGGCGACGATCCACCTGAGCCGTTCTCGGCCATGACCGATCGGATCACGACGCCGCAGATCCAATGCGGGATCACTCGGACGACCCCGGCCACCCACGAGGTGATCAGGACCAATGTGCATCGCTCGCCGATGTACTCCGGACAGATCAAGAGCAGCGGCCCACGCTATTGCCCCTCGATCGAGGACAAGATTGTCCGGTTCGGCGATCGTGATGGCCACCAGATCTTCCTGGAGCCGGAGGGCCTCGACGACGCCACCGTCTACCCCAATGGCATCTCGACCTCGCTACCGGAGGAAGTCCAGCTCGCGATCCTCGCGACCATTCCCGGGCTCGAACGGGTGAAGATGGTTCGACCGGGCTATGCGATCGAATATGACCATGTCGATCCGCGTGAGCTGGAGCCGACCCTGCAGACCAAGCGGCTGCCGAGTCTTTTCCTGGCCGGACAAATCAACGGGACGACGGGATATGAAGAGGCGGCGGCCCAGGGAATCGTTGCCGGTCTGAACGCTGCGTTGATGGCGGGTGGGGCCGATCCGATTGTGTTCGATCGCGCTGACGGTTATCTCGGGGTGATGATCGACGACCTCGTGACCCGCGGGATCACCGAGCCATATCGGATGTTCACCTCGCGGGCCGAGTACCGCCTGACACTCCGAGCCGACAACGCCGACCAGCGCCTGACCGACAAGGGCATTGCCTTGGGCTGCGTCGGACAGGCGCGCGCGCGCCGGCATCGCGGCAAGATGGCCGCGTTGGAGTCCGGGAAGTCGCTCGCCAAATCGCTGGCGATCACCCCCAACGAAGCCGCAAAGTATGGCCTGGCATTGAACCGGGACGGCCATCGGCGGTCGGCGTTTGAGTTGCTTGCTTACCCGGAGATTGAGTGGACTGCCCTGCGCAGCATATGGCCGGAGCTCTCGGCCATTGATCCCTCGATCGCTGTGCATCTCGAGATCGACGCCAAATATGATGTCTATCTCAAGCGCCAGACCGCCGACGTCGATGCCTTTCGGCGCGACGAGGGTTTGGTCCTGACCGATATCGATTATGCAGATGTGCCCGGACTTTCCAACGAAGCGCGCGCCAAGCTCGAAGCGGCGCGGCCGCGGACGGTGGGGCAGGCGGGCCGGTTGGACGGTTTGACGCCCGCGGCGCTGGGTATATTGGCGGCGTATCTGCGTCGCGAGGCGCGGCGGAAGGACGCGAAGGCGAGCGCGTAAAAATCTGTTTCACGTGAAACGAGCATGTAGAATGGGTGGAATGTAGCGACCCATCGCCAGATGCTCCGGCGATTGATGGTTATCGCTTCGCTTCACCCGCCCTACAACTGCTGCGCTCAGCGAGACCAATATGGCGAAGGCCGCCGCTCCCAGCCCATCCCCAGTTCTGCCCTCGGACAAGGCTGCCGCTCTGGCCCTCACCCCCGTTTCACGTGAAACGGAGGCGCGGCTGAATCACTACGTCGATCTCCTCATCGAGTGGCAGACCAAAACGAATCTCGTGGCGCCGTCGACGCTTCCGACTCTGTGGACTCGCCACATCTCCGATTCGCTACAACTCCTCGACTTCGCGCCGTCCGCAAAGACGTGGGTCGATCTGGGCAGCGGTGGAGGCTTTCCCGGCGTGGTGCTCGCCTGCGTATTGGCCGAGACCCCGGGCGCCAATGTCCATTTGGTCGAGCGGAACGGCAAAAAGGCGGCCTTTCTGCGCGAGGCGGTCCGCGTGACATCTGCGGCTGCGACCGTGCATTTGGCGGGAATCGGGGATACTGTGGATAGAATCGGTAGCCGCATCGATTGCGTCACTGCGCGGGCGTTGGCTCCGTTACATCAGCTTGTCGGTTTCGCGGAACCGTTTGTGAGCAGTGGCGCGAAAGCGCTGTTCCTCAAGGGTCAAGATATAGAGGCTGAATTGACCGAAGCCACCAAATATTGGAATATTGAACCGCGACTCCATTCCAGCCGAACGGGCGGGCACGGCTGGATCGTCGAACTCGATCGGATCGAGCGGCGCAACCCCACCGCGATCACACATGGCGATCGGGCATGACCGAATTAGATGAGTTATATCAAGAGGATAGGGAGCCAACCCCACCACCTCATCCACGCATCCTGTCGCTCGCCAACCAGAAGGGTGGCGTCGGGAAGACCACCACCGCTATCAACCTTGGCACCGCGCTCGCGGCGATTGGCGAGCGCGTGCTGATCGTCGATCTCGATCCGCAGGGCAACGCTTCGACAGGCCTGGGCATAGATCGCCGCAACCGCAACTGCTCGACCTACGACGTGCTGATCGGTGAAGCGCCGTTGCGCGGCGCCGTGGTTGCCACCGCAGTGCCGCGGCTGCACATCGCCTCCTCGACGATGGATCTATCGGGCCTCGAACTCGAACTCGGCACGACGCCTGGCCGTGCGTTCCGCCTGCGCGATGCGATCGCGGCCCTGAACAAGAACGCGGCGCCGGACACCGACTACACCTATGTGTTGATCGATTGTCCGCCATCGCTCAATCTTCTCACCGTCAACGCGATGGCGGCGTCGGACGCTATCCTGGTGCCGCTGCAGTGCGAGTTCTTCGCGCTCGAAGGTCTGTCGCAATTGCTGCAGACGGTGGAGCAGGTGCGCTCGACCCTCAATCCGAATCTGTCGATCCACGGCATCGTGCTGACGATGTTCGACTCGCGCAACAATTTGTCGAACCAGGTGGTCGCCGACGTCAGGCAATTCATGGGCTCCAAGGTCTACGACACCATGATCCCGCGCAACGTCCGCATCTCCGAGGCGCCGTCCTACGGCAAGCCGGTGCTGGTCTACGATCTCAAATGCGTCGGCAGCGAAGCCTATCTCAAGCTTGCGACGGAAGTGATCCAGCGCGAGCGCGAGCTGCGGACGCATTAGAGGGAATGCAGGATGGGTTGAGCGCAGCGATACCCATCAAAGCGCGCGATGAAGGTGATGGGTTTGCTTCGCGCTACCCATCCTATGCGCGCCGTCGCGAAAGCTGGTGGGCACGCTTCGCTTTGCCCACCCTACGAGCAACGAATTCTGTAGTGGAGTAGCCAAGTGAATCCTAGGGAGTTGGCGACGATGGCCGACGAAGCGCGTTCGCGATTGGGTCGTGGTCTTGCAAGTCTGATCGGGGATGTCGGCGGCGAGGCCGCGCATGTCGAACGGCCGCGCAACCCGCGCAAGGTGCCGATCGAATTTTTGAAACCAAATCCGCGCAACCCGCGCCGGACATTTTCCGATGCCGAGCTCGGCGAGCTCGCCTCCTCCGTCAAGCAGCACGGCGTGATCCAGCCGATCGTGGTGCGGCCGGTGAAAGGCGCGCAGGACCGCTATGAGATCATCGCTGGCGAACGGCGCTGGCGGGCGGCGCAGCTCGCCAGCTTGCACGAGGTGCCGATAGTTCCCATCGATGTCAGCGACAGCGACGCACTCGAGATCATGATCATCGAGAACGTGCAGCGCGAAGACCTCAACGCGATGGAAGAGGCGCAAGGTTATCACGCGCTGGCCGACGAATTCAAACGGAGCCAGGAAGACATCGCCAGGGAAGTCGGCAAGAGCCGCAGCCACGTTGCCAACATGATGCGGCTGACAAAGCTGCCGGCGGAGGTACAGGCCCTTATCGCGAGCGGTGAATTGTCGGCGGGACACGCCCGCGCGCTGATCGGCGTGCCCGATCCGCTGGCGGCCGCCAAGCGCATTGTCGCCGAAGGCCTCAACGTGCGTCAGACCGAGGCGCTTGCCCACGAAGAGGGCGTGCCAGAGCGCAAGCCGCAGAAGGCGCGCAGCGGTGGTGGCAAGACAAAGGATCCCGACACCATCGCGCTGGAGAAACGCGTCAGCGACGCGCTCGGCCTCACCGTGACCGTCAACCACCGCGATCCCGGCGGATCCGTCCAGATCAGCTATCGTAACCTCGAACAACTCGACGAGGTGATGCGGCGGCTGGAGCGGGGCGGCTGATAGGGTCCCTCTGCGTCATTGCGAGGAGCGACAGCGACGAAGCAATCCATTCCTCCACTTGCGGCGCTATGGATTGCTTCGCGGAGCCTGTCATCGGGCGCGCATTCGCGCGACCCGTTGGCTCGCAATGACGATCTGAAGCACCTTTCCTCACCCCCGCCGCTTGGCATTCACCGCGATCGACAGCAGCGTCCGCAGCGCGATGGCTGACGCCAGCGAGGCCTGCTTGCGCATGTCGAGGGCGGCGGTTCCGAGCTGATCGATGATCCCCGCCAGCCGCGCCGCGCTGAAATTGCGCAGCGCGATTTCGACGGCGCCCTTTCGCGAGAAGTGCAGGCGCGGATAGCCGCCCTCGAGCAAAGTCGAGACGGGCGTACCGTCAGCAACCGCAAGCGCCGATTTGTGCAGCCACGCGGCTTGACGCTGCGCGGCCGAGATGATCACGCCGGGATAGGTGCCGGCGACCATCGCCTTGGCGAATTCGCTTTCGACCAAATCCGGCTTGCCGGCAAACGCGCCATCGACGATCGGGTCGAGCTTCAGCTCGGACGCATCGGAGACGACGGTCATGACGTCGTCGAGCGCAATCTCGCCCCTGCCATGGGCATAGAGCGCGAGCTTGCGGAGCTCGTTGCGCGAGGCCTGGCGGTCGCCGCCAAGCAGCGACATCAGCACGGCGCGGGCATCCGCGGCGATGCGCAAATTGGAAGTCCGTAGTTCCTCGTCGATCAGCCTGGCGAGGTCGCGCTCGGTGTCGGGATAGCAGGCGATGGCGACTGCGCTCTTGGCGCGCTCGCAGGCCTTGCGCAGCGGCGATTCCGGCCGCAACTCGCCGGCCTCGATCACGATGCGGCAATCTTTGATCGGCGAATCGGCCAGCGTATCGACGCCGCTGGCAAAACTGCGGGAGCCGGCGCGCACACGAATGGCACGCCGGCCGCCGAACATCGGGATCGTCATCGCCTCGTCGACCAGTCGCGATGGCTCGGCGGCCAGTTCGTCGCCGTCGAGCCGCACCAGCGAAAAGGGATCATTGGGATCGTCGACTGCCGATGCAACCAGCGCGTCGGCGCGCTCGCGCACGAGACCGGCGTCGGGACCGTACAGCAGGATGATGGGGCGGCCGGCATCAGGCCGGGCGAGAAAAGCGTCGATGTCTTTTCCGCGGAGCGCGACCACGACGGAGACCTTCATTCGTCATTCCGGGATGCGGACGAAGGCATAAGACCCGGAATCTGGAGATTGTCGGAACGAGATTCCGGGTCCGCGCTTCGCGCGTCCCGGAATGACGATCGTTGTCAGGTGCCGGCGTAGAAGTAGGACGCGAGCCGAGTCTGGATGTTTTCCGCGATCTCGTTGGCGGCGCGGTCCTCGGCGTCGCGGAAGGCGCGGGCGCGGGCGAAGCGCTGCAACTGGCCAGGGACGTCGTAGGACACGCGGGAGAACGTGGTGCCCGTCATGACCGACTTGTTGGTGGCGAGGTCGATGAGATTGTACTGTGCGTCGATGCCGTAGTTTTCGCTCGACGGCAGGGCGGTGGCCGGATCGAGAATCAGCGAAGAGCGGCTGGTGTTAAATCGCAGCACCAGCCGATGGGTCGGCGGCATGCCGGTGGCGTTGCCGTAGAGCTTGAACGCCAGCGCGTTGCGGATCTCGACCTGAATTCGGGCTTCCCGCGAGGCGTTGTTCTTGTCGACCGGCGGAATCTCCACGCCCATCAGCTTTTCGCGCAAGCCGGGCTTGCCGTCCGTGCGTTCGGCATACATCGGCTGGAAACAGCCCGCTGTGAGCGCCGCCAGAGCGGCGACGGCGATGAGCCGAACGGCGATCCGGGTCCTAGCCAACGACATTCACGATCCTCATGGGAACTACGATTACCTTGCGGACGGTCTTGCCGCCGAGGGCGAGTTTTACCGCATCGAGCGCCAAAACGGCAGCCTCAATTTCCGGATTTTGGGCGACCCGTGGCACGGTGACATCACCCCGCTTCTTGCCGTTGACCTGGACCACCAGCGTCACAGTGTCTTCAACCAGCAGATCGCGTTCGATTTGGGGCCAGTTGGCCTCCGAAATCAGCCCGGACTGCCCCAGAACTTGCCAGCACTCCTCGGCCAGATGCGGCATCATCGGCGCGAACAATTGAGCCAGGATGATTGCGGCCTCCCGGACGGACCAGGCCAGATCCGGCGCCGGCTTGCCCTCACGGCCGAGCACCTCGGCCAGCGCATTGGTGAATTCACGGATATGCGCAAGGCAGACATTGAAATGCAGCCGCTCGATACCGGACGATACCTTGTCCAGCGCGCCATGGGCTGCCTTGCGTAAGCCAAGCGCATCCGCCCCGAACGAAGCCGGCCGCGCGGCCGGGGCCACCTTGGCGATTTCGGCGGATTCGTTGATCAGTCGCCACAGCCGCTGCACGAAGCGTGAGGCGCCCTGCACGCGCTCGTCGCTCCAAATCACGTCGCGATCCGGGGGCGAGTCCGACAGCATGAACCAGCGCGCCACGTCGGCGCCATAGGTCGCGATGATATCGTCGGGATCGACGGTGTTCTTTTTCGACTTTGACATCTTTTCGATCGCGCCGATCGTGACCTCCTCGGCGCTGTCGAGCAGCGTGGCCCGGCGGCCATTGCCGCCGGTTTCGACCTTCACCTCGGCCGGCGTCACGTAGGTGCCATCGGACTTGTGGTAGGTCTCGTGCACCACCATGCCTTGCGTGAACATGCCGGCGAACGGCTCGTCCATGCCGATGTGGCCGGTCGCTTTCATCGCGCGGGTGAAGAAGCGGCTATAGAGCAGATGCAGGATCGCGTGCTCGACGCCGCCGATATACTGGTCGACCGGCATCATCCGGTTGGCGACATCGGGCGTGGTCGGCGCCCTCTCGTTCCAGGGATCGGTGAAGCGCGCAAAATACCAGGACGAATCCACGAAGGTGTCCATGGTGTCGGTTTCACGCTGCGCCTTGCCGCCGCATTTGGGGCAGGTGACGTGCTTCCAGGTCGGATGATGGTCGAGCGCATTGCCGGGTTTGTCAAAGGTTGCGTCC
This sequence comes from Bradyrhizobium retamae, assembly GCF_001440415.1. Taxonomy (GTDB): domain Bacteria; phylum Pseudomonadota; class Alphaproteobacteria; order Rhizobiales; family Xanthobacteraceae; genus Bradyrhizobium; species Bradyrhizobium retamae. Next base: position 37,714 of record NZ_LLYA01000160.1, on the reverse strand, counting down.
TCCGGCAGCGTCACCGGCAGATCGGCGTCCGGCACCGGCACCACGTCGCATTTCGGGCAATGGATCACCGGGATCGGGCAGCCCCAATAGCGCTGGCGTGAAATGCCCCAGTCACGCAGGCGGAAGTTCACTTGCCGCTCGCCGACTGCCGCGTTGCCGCGTAGTTCAGTCTCCAGCCGCTTCGCAATCTCTTCCTTGGCCTGCTCAATGGTCATGCCATCGAGAAAGCGGGAATTGATCATGCGGCCGTCGCCGTCATAGGCGGTGTCGGTGATGACGAAACGTTTCGGGTCCTGGCCTTCCGGGCAGACGACCGGCGTATTGCCGAGATTGTACTTGTTGACGAAATCGAGGTCGCGCTGGTCGTGCGCGGGGCAGCCGAAGATGGCGCCGGTGCCGTATTCCATCAGCACGAAGTTCGCGACATAGACCGGCAGCTTCCAATTCGGATCGAACGGGTGGACGGCCTTGATGCCGGTATCAAAGCCCTGCTTCTCGGCGGTGTCGATGATCTCTTGCGCAGTGCCGATTCGCTTCACGTCCGCAATGAACTCGGCGAGCTTTGGATTCTTCGCTGCCGCCGCCTGGGCCAGCGGATGATCAGCCGAGATCGCCATGAATTTTGCGCCGAACAGCGTGTCGGGCCGCGTCGTGAAGATCTTTAGTTCAGATTCCCCCGCAGGTGTCGTTGCGGAATCGAGCGCGAAGCGGATCAGCAAGCCCTCAGAGCGACCGATCCAGTTGCGCTGCATCAGCCGGACCTTGTCCGGCCAGCGGTCCAGTCCATCCAGCGCGTCCAGCAGTTCCTGCGAGTACTTCGTGATCTTGAAGACCCACTGGTTCATCTCGCGCTGCTCGACGACGGCGCCGGAGCGCCAGCCGCGGCCGTCGATCACCTGCTCGTTGGCGAGCACGGTCATGTCGACCGGATCCCAGTTGATCTTGCGCTTCTCGCGCTCGGCCAGTCCCGCGCGCAGAAAGTCCAAGAACATCTTCTGCTGATGCTTGTAATAGGCGGGATCGCAGGTCGCGAACTCGCGCGACCAGTCGAGCGACAGCCCAATCGACCGCAACTGCTTCTTCATCGCGGCGATATTGTCGTAGGTCCAGGCCTTGGGCGCGACCTTGCGCTCGATCGCAGCATTCTCGGCCGGCAGCCCGAAGGCGTCCCAGCCCATCGGGTGCAGTACATTGAAACCCTTGGCGCGCATGAAGCGGGCCAGCACGTCGCCCAGCGTGTAGTTCCGGACATGCCCGATATGGATGCGCCCGGACGGGTAGGGGAACATCTCGAGCACGTAGTATTTCGGCCGCGGATCGTCGTTTTTCGAGGCGAAGATCGATTTTTCGTCCCACTGGCGTTGCCAGCGCGGCTCGGAATCACGGGCGTTGTAACGTTCGGAGGTCATGGAATCGCAGGGCTTTTTGTGAATTCGGGTCCCGTCCAGAGGACGGCGGACTAGGCCACAAAAGCGGCTGCGGGGTCAACGGGGTGGGACAGTGGGACGGGGCGTTTTGGCCGATGGCGTGGAGCGTCCGCTCACCCGGCCATCGCGATCCCCGCCTTGTCCACCAGCTTAGCAAAGCCGTGCTCGACCACGCTATTTCGCCCGCGGTGTTTGGCGGCGTAGAGGGCGGCATCCGCCGCCTCGATCAACTCGCCGGGGGTTTGAGCGTCGTTCGGAAGCGTCGCGGCGACGCCGACGCTGACGGTGACGGTGCGGTGGCTGGAGGTGATGTGCGGCAGGCCGAGGCCTTGAACGGTGGCGCGCACGGTCTCGCCAATCTCGAGTGCTTTCTGCGGGCTGGTGTTCGGCAGCAGCAGGCAGAACTCCTCGCCGCCATAGCGGCCGGCAAAGCCCAGATTGTCGGCGGCGATGCCGGCCAGCGCTTCGCCGATCCGGGCGAGGCAGGCGTCGCCTTCCGGGTGGCCATAGGTGTCGTTGTAGAGCTTGAAGTGATCGACATCGATCATCAGCAGCGACAGCTCGGTATGATACTGCTGCGCCTTCATCCATTCGAAATCGAGCCGGCTCTGGAAGCCGCGCCGGTTGGCGAGGCCGGTGAGCATGTCGATCGAGGCCATCACGGTGAGCCGGTCGTTGGTGGCAATGAGCTCGCGTTCGCGCTGGCTGAGTTGCGCCGCCATCGCGTTGAAGGCGCGGGCCAGCGGCATGAACTCCGACGGCAGGCGGCTGTGCGAGACGCGGGCTGACCAGTCGCCTTCGCCGAATCGCCTGGCCATGCCGGTCATGACTTCGATCGGGTTGATGATGAGCTTTTCCGCGCCGATCAGCGCGCCGATCAGCACGAACAGGCAGACTAGTCCGAGCTGCAGATAGGCGGTGCGGATATCGCGGTTGATCGCCGCCGTGATTTTGGCCTCGTCGATGCTGACGATCAGGCGGGACTGCGTGCCGGGAATGCGCGCGAAACTGATCGCGCGCTGCGACCCGTCGGCTGCGGTGAAGGGAAGCGAACCCATCGGGGTGTCGGAAACGAGTGCCTTGTGAGCGATGGCTGTCAGCAGCGGCACGTTGTTGAGCTGCTGGCCAATCATGCTGGCCTCTTCCGCCGGCGCGGCCAGCACGACGCCGGCGCTGTCGACCAGCAGCGCCGAAATGCCCGGCCGTCCGCCGAGCTTGGCCATGATCTTCGACATCCAGTCCAGATTGATGCCGGCGACCACCACGGCGTCTTCTTCCGGATTGATTGCGGCTACCGGATAGGCCGCCATCAGGATCGGTCTGTTGCTTACCCTGGCGAACAGATAGTCGCTGAAATCGAAGTCGCGGGTTTGCTGCGCCTTCCTGAAGTAGTCACGGTCGCCGATATTGAGGCCGACCAACATGTTCAGCGTCGAGCACTGTACCACGCCTTCCTTGCTGACGATCATGATGCTGCGGATCCAGGGCAGGTTGGTCGGCAGGCTGGCGCGCAGGATTTCGCAACTGCGTCCGATACCGCTGGAGGCGCGGATATAGGCGGCCGATTTCAGCATGGTTTCGACTGACGAAACGACCTCGCGCTGGGTCTCCGCAGTGTGCAGCGTAATGTTGGCGTATTCCTCCGAAGCCATCGCGATCTGCTTGGCGCGCGCGTCTTCGAGCGAACGGACCCGTTCCAGCATCAAGGGCGCCACCAGCATCACGGCGAGCAATGCAAGCCGCGCCCGGATTCCGAGAAGCTTCTTGAGTTTGACGCGATTGCGGTTGAAACTAACGCCAGACATCATGCCCCCTACGCGGCACGGTAGTGTGAAGGGTTCAAAAAGGCTTTCTCGAACTTGGTAAAATTCGAGGAAATGCCGTAAAACATCCGACCGAAATCAGGACATCACGCGAGTGAGATGGCGACACCGCTAACCAAGTCTTTACCAAATGGCCTGGCTCAGGTGGAGCAAGACATCGCGCGCGCCTGCAGGGAGGCGCGCCGAGAGCGCACATCGGTGACGCTGATCGCTGTGTCGAAGACGTTTGATGCAACGGCGATTGCGCCGGTTATCGATGCCGGGCAGCGCGTGTTCGGCGAAAACCGCGTACAGGAGGCCAAAGCGAAATGGCCGCCGCTGGTATCTGCCCACCCCGGGATTGCGCTGCATCTGATCGGGCCGCTGCAATCCAACAAGGCGAAGGAGGCCGTCGCGCTGTTCGATGCCATCCACTCGGTGGACCGTCCCAGCATCTGCGAAGCGCTCACCAAGGAAATCAATTCGCAGAACAAACGTCCGGAATTGTTCGTTCAGATCAACACCGGCGAGGAACCGCAGAAGGCCGGCATCGCGCCCGGCGAGGCAGATGCCTTTATTGCGAGTTGCCGCGACAAATACGGCCTGGCCATTTCCGGCTTGATGTGTATTCCGCCGGTCAACGAGGCGCCAGCGCCGCATTTCGCGTTAACGGCCAAGATCGCCGCGCGCAACGGGCTGAAAAATCTGTCGATGGGCATGAGCGCCGATTTTGCGGTCGCGATCCAGATAGGTGCGACGCATGTGCGCGTCGGCTCGGCGATTTTTGGCGCGCGATAAAAGTCTGTGCCGTCGTCCCGCGAACGCAGGGACCCATACGCCGCGGCTTACTCAAACCCCACCGACACTTTTCCGAGCGCGCCGAAATCGACAGCGCAAAAATCGCCTGACTGAATTGGCAGCGGTGGGTGACAGGTGCCGGTGGTGACGACGCGGCCGGCTTTCAGCGTCACGCCAAGCTGGCGCAGTTCGTTGGCGAGCCAGGTCAGCGCAATGCGCGGATCGCCCAACACGTTCTTGCCGTGGCCAATGAATTTCTCGCCGTGCATCGTGATGACGGGCCGTTCCTCGACGAGGTCCATTGAACGCCAGTCGACCGTTGCGGCGGGCCCCAGCACGAACAGATGCGCGCAGGCGTTGTCGGCGATGATCTGCGCTGCGCCGGCACCGACGAAATCGGCAAACCGCGAATCCGGAATTTCGATGGCCGGATGCAGCGTGTCGACCGCATCGAGGACCTGCTGCATTGTATAGGGCGTGGAGCGCGCCGGCAGATCCACGCGCATGCGAAAGGCGAATTCGGGTTCGGCGACGCGCATTTCGTTGCCCGCCATCGAAGCTGTTCCGCCGTCGAGTATGACGGTTTCGGCAAGAATGCGCCCGGCCATCGGGCCGTCGACGTTGATGTGCTTTTGTCCGGCCACGCTGGTGGCCGCGATCTTCCAGCCGAACAAGCTATCGGACGAGTATTTTTCGATTCCGGCCTGGATCGCGTAGGCCTCAAGGCGATCGCGCGGCCGCAGCGATTCGTCGAGGCCGGAAAATTTGGTGCCGGCGCGCCAGTGGTCGTGCAGGATCTTTGACGCGGCCGTTATTGCGTTGCTGTCGAGCATTGTTTTTGCTTCCCCATCAGCCGATCTTGATTTTGGTCTGCGGTCCCATCCGCCGCAGCAGCCGCAGCATGGCGGATTTCGTCATCGAGACACATCCCGCCGTGGGCGAGAAATTGGTCCGCGCCAGATGCAGGAACACGGCGCTGCCACGGCCGGCAATTCGCGGCGAGCTGTTGTGATCGGTTTCGACGATGAAGTCGTAGAGGTGATCCTCGCGCGTCAGCCGGTCACCAGGCTGATCCCGGACCAGACGGATTGGCTGGTTATAACGGCGGTCCTGCGGGTCCTCGCACCAGGCATCCTCGGGCCGGATCGGCCGAACCGGCAGATAGGTCCGCGGCCTGGGATGGCGGTCGGCGCGCCACCACAATTGCAGCGGATGATAGATGCCTCGCGGCGTGCCGCCGTCGCCCTCCCGTTTGTTGGCGAGGATGCCGCCGCGGCCAAGTGCCACCGGCACGGTCCAGCCGTCCGCCGTCAGCCAGCCCCGGCAGGGGTCGCCGGCGGCCCTGTGGACCCGGATTGCCGTCAACGGCCGATCACGCGCATCTGTCTTATAAGTGATTGAAATGGCGTTACTTTCCATGCCAATGCCCGAATCTTGGGGTTGCTTGCCACCTCAATCGCTCTATTTGGCGGCATTACAGGACATTCATCCAAACGCGCCTCAAATTTGGGATAGACTGCGGTTCGGCTTGTGAAACTGTAACAATCTCCTACCTCAATGCGAATCAGTGCCTGATAACCCGGCTTGCTTGTGAAGTTTGCCTGCGAATCAGGTTGTTATCGACCAAGACCCGGCTTTGAGACGCTCTCGCTTGTGTCCGCCGCCTGCCTCAAGAGGATCGTATCCTATGCCCAATGCCCGCAAGATCCTGATCGTGGATGACGACACCGATCTGCGCGATACGTTGGTGGAGCAATTGTCGCTGCATGAGGAATTCGAAGCCTCCGCAGTCGATACCGGCGCCAAGGGCGCCAGCGCCGCCAAAGCCAATTCCCCCGATCTGGTGCTGATGGATGTCGGCTTGCCCGATACCGATGGAAGGGAGGTCGTTCGCAGCCTTCGCAAGGGCGGCTTCAAGGCGCCAATCATCATGCTGACTGGCCACGACACCGACTCCGACACCATTTTGGGGCTCGAATCGGGTGCCAACGACTACGTCGCTAAGCCGTTCAGGTTTGCCGTCCTGCTCGCCCGAATCAGGGCGCAGCTCCGCCAGCACGAGGCCAGCGAGGACGCGGTATTCTCCGTCGGCCCTTACAGTTTCCGGCCCGGTTCCAAGATGCTGACCGCCGCCAATGCCCGAAAGGTGCGGCTGACCGAGAAGGAAACCGCGATCCTGCGCTTCCTGTATCGCGCCGGCCAATTGCCGGTGTCGCGCGAGACGCTGCTGCAGGAAGTCTGGGGCTACAATTCGGGCGTTACCACGCACACGCTGGAAACCCACATCTACCGTCTCAGGCAGAAGATCGAGAAAGATGCGGCCAACCCGGAAATCCTGGTGACGGAAGCCGGTGGTTACAAACTGGTGCCGTGATACGTTCGCAACCACGATTCGTAATTTTCGCGCATCCCGGTCAACGGTCCATGTCGATCGACGATGATGTAGCCCTGCTCGAGCGGGTCCCGACATTACGCCTGTTGGGAACGGCGGCGCTGCGCATGCTGGCGATCGGATCGGAGCAGCGCGATTTCTCTCCCGGTGATTATCTGTTCAACGCGGGCGACGACGCGGATGCAGGCTACATCGTTCAGCGCGGTTCGTTCCGCGTCGAAGACGGCGGCGCTGAAGTCGTTGCGGGCCCCGGGGCCCTGATCGGCGAATTGGCACTGATCGTGGCCATGAAACGGCCGTCCAGCGCGGTCGCGCTTGATCATTCCTCAGTTATCCGGGTGTCACGCAGCTTGTTTCAGCGCGTGCTCGAAAGTGATCCCGGCGCGGCGCGCCGCCTGCGCGACGAACTCGCCACCCGCACCAGCCAGCTCGCCAGCGATATTCTGATGGCGGGCGCCAAGCTGAGTATTTGAGCTCCGTCCCGGACAAGCGAGCCAACGGGTCCGGCCTTTTCGGCCGGCCCGATGACAGGCTCCGCGAGCGCGATCCTGGACGCGGCCTCACAATTTGGCCAGCGGCCTCTTCACCAACTGAAGCTGTGGTTATAGGCCCCTGCGTTCGCAGGGCGACGAAGAACCTACACCTCCAGCGTCACCGTGACGGGCACGTGGTCCGATGGACGCTCCCAACCGCGCGCATCGCGGGTGATCCTGAAATCGCTGACAGCGTCCTTCAGTGCGCGGGAAACCCAGATGTGGTCGAGCCTACGGCCACGGTCGCCGACCGTCCAGTCGGCGGCGCGGTAGCTCCACCACGTATATACCTTTTCCGAAAGCGGGATCCGCTCGCGCGCGACGTCGAACCATTCGCCATGGATCTGCGCCGCCAGGAGCTTTTCGCATTCGATCGGCGTGTGCGAGACGACCTTCAGAAGCTGCTTGTGCGACCACACGTCGTTTTCATGTGGTGCAACGTTGAGATCGCCGACCAGAATATGCCGGTCGTCACCGCGCGGATGCAGCGGTTCGCAGGCTTTCATCTCGTCGAGAAATTTCAGCTTGTGATCAAACTTCGGATTGAGCGCAGGATCGGGAATGTCGCCGCCGGCGGGAACGTAGAAATTGTGCAGCACCAGTGGCTTTGCAAGCTGGGCCTTCTCGCCGAAAGCCACCGAAATATGCCGCGAATCGATCTTTTCGCAGAAAGTTCTGATTTCGGTGGTGTCGAAGGGCAGTTTCGAGACGATGGCGACGCCGTGATAGCCCTTCTGCCCGTTCAGCGCGACATGCTCATAGCCGAGACGCTTGAACCGCTTCAGCGGAAAAGCGTCGTCGATACATTTGGTTTCCTGCAGGCACAGCACATCCGGTCGCGCCGATTTGAGGAATTTGGCGACGATATCGATGCGCAGGCGCACCGAATTGATATTCCACGTTGTCAGGGAAAAACGCATGGGAGCCGTGTCTTACCACGGTTCCTGACGACGTCGCGCGCTTTGTCCACAGGTGGAATTTCGTAGGGCAAAGGCGCTCCGCGCCGTGCCCACCATGCATCCCAATCTCGGTGAGAATGGTGGGCACGCAGAGCCCGTCATCGGGCGCGCATTTCGCGCGACCCGGTGACTTAGCCCATCCTACGGCTCCGCAGAAAGAAGGAAAACGAACGCCGTCGCTCAGTTCGCCGGAGTGAAGTAGTTGGTGAAGTCGATTTTGAACAGGCCGGGATCGACCTTCTTGGAAGAGTCCAGATTGTAGACCGCAACCGTGGTGTCGTAACCCTGCGGGTCGGTCACCGTCCATTGCTTGAGCTGGCCGTCCTTCACGCCAACCATCAGCATCAGCCGGCTGGTGCCGATCAGGGCCTGTTTCTCCTCGATGGTGACGCTGATGTAGACGTCATCGGCGGTGACGCTGACGACATTGGTGTCCTTCAACAGATCGATCCGGTCCGACAGCAGGAAACGCAGCGGCGTTTGCGACAGCGGATAGATGTCCTGGGTCGCGAGCTTGCGATCGCGCACGGCCAGCGATGAACCATCGGCGATAATCGCGATCGGACTCGGTTCGTCATATTCGAAACGTACCTTGCCCGGCTTCTGGATGTAGAAATCGCCCTTGGTCCTGCTGCCGTCAGGGCCGACTTGCACGAAATTCCCGACCAACGTCTGCAGCGACGATAGATATGAACTCACCCGCGCAGCCTGCGCCTTCTGGTTGGCATCGAAGGTTGCAAAAACATTGGCCGGGACATTGCGGCGCGGATCCGGAAGCACCGGATTCGGCGGCGCCTGGGTGGCGCCGGTCGTCATCGGAACCTTGTCCTGTGCGCTCATCTGCACGTTGCCGTCGCGGGCCTTGGGCGCGGGCTTCGGAACCGGCACGGTCTGCGAGAGAGCCGATGTCGCAAAGCCGGCGATGGATGTGGCGACCAAAAGGGCCAGTCCGGAGCGCAGCCCGCGATGGGTGGGTTGTTGTGTCATCAGATGTTTCGGATCTCTATTCAACGAGGCATCCCGCTGCCCGCCAGTTTATCGCGCTTCGACCAAAGGAGATATCGTTTTTCCGTGAATTCGTTGCGCCGAATCCACGTTCGGCGCTTTAGAATCCGCCCTCTTCCTCCTCGACCAGGATTTCGCGCTTGCCGGCGTGATTCGCCTGCCCAACGATGCCTTCCTGTTCCATTCGTTCCATCAGCGAAGCGGCGCGGTTGTAGCCGATTTGCAGCCGGCGCTGAATATAGGACGTCGAGGCCTTGCGGTCGCGCTTGACGATCGCAACCGCCTGCGAGAACAAATCGCCGCCACCATCGCCGCCCATGCCGGTGGAATCGAATACCGCGCCGTCTTCTTCGCTCGGTTCCTCCGCAGTGACCGCTTCCAGATATTCCGGCGCGCCTTGCGTCTTGAGGTGACGCACCACCTTCTCGACTTCTTCGTCTGAAGCGAATGGTCCGTGCACACGGCTGATGCGACCGCCGCCGGCCATATAGAGCATGTCGCCCTGGCCGAGCAGTTGCTCGGCGCCCATCTCGCCGAGAATGGTGCGGCTGTCGATTTTCGACGTGACCTGGAAGGCGATACGGGTCGGGAAGTTAGCCTTGATGGTACCGGTGATGACGTCGACCGACGGACGCTGCGTCGCGAGAATGACGTGCAGGCCGGCGGCGCGCGCCATCTGCGCCAGACGCTGCACCGCGCCTTCGATGTCCTTGCCGGCCACCATCATCAGGTCGGCCATTTCGTCGACTATGATGACGATATAGGGCAGCGGCTCGAGCTCGAGCTTTTCTTCCTCGTAGATCGCCTTCCCGGTTTCCTTGTCGAAGCCGGTGTGCACCGTGCGCGTCAGCTCCTCGCCCTTGGCCTTGGCTTCGACGAGGCGCTGATTATAGCCGTCGATGTTGCGCACACCGAGCTTGGCCATTTTCTTGTAGCGCTCCTCCATCTCGCGCACAGCCCATTTCAGCGCCACCACCGCCTTCTTCGGATCGGTCACGACCGGCGTCAGCAAATGCGGGATGCCATCATAGACGGAGAGCTCGAGCATCTTCGGATCGACCATGATCAGGCGGCACTGATCCGGCCTCAGGCGATAGACCAGGCTGAGGATCATGGTGTTGATGGCGACTGATTTGCCGGAGCCGGTGGTGCCCGCGATCAGCATATGCGGCGTGCGAGCAAGATCGATGATAATGGATTCGCCGCCGATGTTTTTCCCGAGGCAGAGCGGCAACTTCACCGTCGACTCGTTGCTGTCCTTTGTGGTCAGCAATTCACGCAGGTAAACTTTTTCACGATGCGCATTCGGCAGCTCGATGCCGATCGCATTGCGGCCGGCAACCACGGCGACGCGCGCCGAAAGCGCACTCATCGAGCGGGCGATGTCGTCGGCAAGGCCGATGACGCGCGAGGATTTGATGCCGGGCGCCGGTTCGAGTTCGTACAGCGTCACGACCGGGCCGGGATTGGCCTTGACGATCTCGCCGCGGACGCCGAAATCGCCGAGCACGCCTTCCAGCGCGCGCGAATTGGCCTCCAGTTCAGCCTTGCTGAGCGGCTGCCGGTCCGACGCTTTCGGCGCCGTCAGCATCGAGACCGAAGGGAGTTCGAACTTGTCGGATTTCTTCGTCGCTGCGCGCGGTGCAGGCTTCTTGCGCGGAGCGCGGGCGGCCGGAACTTCCTCGTCCTCCTCTTCCTCTTCTTCCTCGTGCTCGAATTCCTCTTGCTGCGGGGCCAATGCCGGTGCGGCGCGGCCACCGAGGCTCGGCTCCTGACGTTCGAACGAGGACTTGCGAGGCGGCAGCGAACTCGACACCAGCGATCGGTAGGCCACGCCCATCAGCCACCCGAGCCGCGCCTTTGCGCTCATCAGGGCATGGTACACCCATCCGAGCGACACCGAACTGCGATCCTGTTCTTCGACGAAGGGCGCGTCATCGTCCTCGATCGGCGTCAGCTCTTCCTCTTTCGGGCGCGAGCCCCCGCCGCTGGCAAACAGAAAGGCCGCAGCCATCGCCGCAAACAGGATGATGCCGAGCACGAGACGATAGGTGAAGCCGGCCGGGCCAAACACGACGGCGGGCGCACGCACCAGCGCGTCGCCGACGACGCCGCCAAGTCCGGTCGGCAGTGCCCATGCGCCGCCATGCGGCCAGCAGCTTGCAAAGCCTGCCGCGATCACCGTGGATAGAATCCAGCACCCAAGGCGTAGCGCTTCGCGGTCGAAGGCGCGGTGGGTCAGCATGCGCCAACCCCACACCGCGACGGGGAGGATCAGCATGATCGCGCCGAGGCCGAGAATCTGCATCAACAGATCGGCGCCGATTGCGCCGGGGTAGCCGAGAACGTTGCGGATCGGGCGCGACGTCGCGTGGCTCAAGCTTGGGTCCTGCACCGACCACGTCATCAGCGCCGCCGCCGCCACGCCGGACAGCGCGATCAGGCTGAGGCCGGCAAGCTCGCGCAGCCGCCGCGCCAGGGCCTCGCGGATCGAGACCGGCAGATGACCGACCAGGGGAATGACACGTTCGATCGCTGGCATGCTCATTGGGGCCCTGCGATTAATCCAGAATTTCGACCAGCCGGTGCAATGCCTCGGCCGTTGATTCACTGTCTGAGACCAGCGCGAGACGGATGTAGCCCGCGCCGGGATTGAAGCCGTCGGGCTGCAGCCGCGACAGATAGCTGCCGGGGATCACGCGGACCCCAGCATCCCGATAAAGCTTCACCGCCGCCGCCTCGTCGCCGCCGCGCTGGGATACGTCGAGCCAGACGCAGAAGCCGCCGGCAGGCCGCACATAGCCGTAACGGCTGCCGAGAATCTGGTCGGCAAGATCGAACTTGATGCGATAAAGCCTGCGGTTTTCTTCGACATGCGTCTCGTCGCTATAGGCGGCAACTGCGACGTGCTGCAGCGGCACCGGCACCTGCGGCGCCGCGACATTGCGAAACTCGTGGAAGGCGGCGAGGAACTTCCTATCGCCGGCGGCAAAGCCTACGCGCATGCCGGGCAGATTGGAGCGCTTCGACAGCGACTGGAACGCAACGACGTTGGTGAAATCAGGCCCGGCGCATTCCAAGGCGCTGCCGGGCGCCTGCCTGGTGTAGATTTCCGAATAGCACTCGTCGCTCAGGATCATGAAGCCGTAGCGGTCGGCGAGGGCCTTCAGCCGCGTGAAGTAATCGCGCGAGGCGACGGCGCCTTGCGGATTGGCGGGCGAGGCAATGAACATCGCCACGGTTCGGGCCAGCGTCGCCTCGTCTAGCGTATCGAAATCCGGCAGGAATCCGTTGGCGAGCGTGGTCGGCAGGTAGATCAGTTCGCAACCAGCGGCTCGGGCGCCCGCGCCATAGGCCGGATAGAATGGATTGGGCATCAGGATCGCGGGCCTACCCTTGCGCGGGCCAACATAACGGGCGGCGGTGATCGCCGCGAAAAACAGCCCTTCGCGACTGCCGTTCAGCACCAAGATTTCGCTCTCGGGGTCGATCGGGCGAGGGAGCTGGAACCGGCTCGAAAGCCAGTTGGCGGCGGCGCGTCGGAACGGCTCGATGCCCTTGGCAAGCGGATAGCGGCCGAACTCAGCAATGTGTTTCGCCAGGACCGGCCCGACGAAGTCGGGCACCGGATGCTGCGGTTCTCCGAGGGACAGCGTAATCAATGACTTGGCCGGCTGGTAGGGCGCCAGCAGCTCGGTCGTGCGCAAGAACGGCGAGCGTTCGGCCTGACCGGCAGGGGTTGCACTGCCAGCGCCCTGCGCCACGCCGGAAGAGGCGGTCATTGCCATGTCTGAAACGCCAGCACTTTCAAAAGCGGTCAAAGGACTTAAGCAAGCCCCGGAAACCCATCAAACCACCATAGATACGGCGAGGTTAAGACGCGATTAACCATCGGCTGGTCTGGACAATTTGCAGGGTATTACCATATTTTGAACGGGTATTACTTCCGGAAGTGCTGCTATGGCGACGACAGTGACGAGCAAGGGCCAAGTGACAATTCCGAAACGTGTTCGCGACTATTTGGGGATTCAGCCTGGCAGCCAGGTGGATTTCCGCCGCAGCGCCGATGGCGGTGTGGTGATCGAAAAAGCCGATGGGCCTCGGCCGCCGAGCAGGTTTGCCAAAGCGCGAGGTTCGGCTGGGCCAGGCATGACGACCGATGAACTGATGGCTCTCTTGCGTGGCGAACCGGAATGACGCTCGTCGATTCGAACGTCCTCCTGGACGTCGTCACCGACGGTGAAACATGGGCGGACTGGTCGCAACAACGGCTCGAACAAGCGGCCTCGTCCGGGCCGCTTATCATCAATGATGTCATCTACGCCGAGATATCGACGTGCTACGCCACGGTCGAAGGCGTGGACGCGATGCTCCGCAATTTGGACATGGAACTGGCGGCGATCCCGCGCACCGCGCTTTTTCTCGCGGGCAAGGCTTACCTGCGGTATCGCGGTGCCGGAGGCCTTCGCACTGGCGTGCTGGCGGATTTCTTCATTGGCGCTCACGCCGCTGTCGAGCAGCTACCTCTGCTGACACGCGATGCAAGGCGTTATCGAACCTATTTCCCGACGGTCGAACTGATCGCGCCGGAACGGGAACAATAGCGGAGCACAAAAAGAAAGGGGCTCCAGCTTGCGCTGGAGCCCCTCAACGGTCAGGGCATTGCCGGGTATGTGCCCGAACCGGAGCTGTGGATGCGATCCCTTCTAGGAGATCGCACCCCAGGAGAACTTACATGTTGTAGGCGCGCTCGGTGTGCTCGGTGACGTCAAGGCCTTCACGCTCGGTCTCGACGTTGACACGCAGCCCGACGATGACGTCGACGACCTTGAACAGGATCGCCGAGCCGATGCCGGACCACACCAGCGTGGTGCAGACGCCCCAGAGCTGCGAGGTCATCTGCGCGACGAAGTCGTAGTCGGCGATCTTGCCGGCGACGTAATCCATGACGCCGGTGCCGCCGAGGGCCGGATTCACCAGGATACCGGTGCCGAGCGCCCCGACGATGCCGCCGACGCAGTGAACGCCGAACACGTCGAGCGAGTCGTCATAGCCGAGCGAGTTCTTCACCACCGTACAGAAGAACAGGCAGACGACGCCGACCACAAGGCCGAGCACGATCGCACCCATCGGACCGGCAAAGCCGGCCGCGGGTGTGACCGCCACAAGGCCCGCAATCGCGCCCGACAATGCGCCGAGCACGGAAGGATGGCCCTTGACGATCCATTCCGCGAACATCCAGGACAGCGCCGCCGCTGCGGTCGCAACGAAGGAGTTGGTCATGGCGAGCGCGGCGCCGCCGGAGGCCTCCAGGTTCGATCCGGCGTTAAAGCCGAACCAGCCGACCCAAAGCAGCGAAGCGCCGATCATGCTCATGGTCAGCGAGTGCGGAGCCATCAGCTCCTTGCCGTAGCCGACGCGCTTGCCGATCAGGAGCGCTCCGACGAGGCCGGCAATACCGGCGTTGATGTGCACTACGGTGCCGCCGGCGAAGTCGATCGCGCCCTTCTTGAAGATCCAGCCGGCATCGGCGTTGATCTCGTCGAGCTTAGCTTGCGCCGCGGTCTTCGCCGCACCGTCAGCCGCCGCGGCAAGCGCCTTGGCTGCATCCGTGATCGCGTCCGGGCCGGCCCAGTACCAGACCATGTGCGCAATCGGGAGGTAGATCAGTGTGATCCAGAGCGGAACGAAGAGCGCGATCGCCGCGAACTTCATGCGTTCGGCGAAGGCGCCGACGATGAGGGCGGGGGTGATCGCCGCGAAGGTCATCTGGAAACAGATGTAGATGAGCTCGGTGATGTTGGCGTCGACGCTGAAGGTCACAGCTTTCGAATCCGGCGTCACGCCCATCAGGAAGGCTTTGGAGAAGCCGCCGATGAAGTCGGAACCGCCGGTGAAGGCGAGGCTGTAGCCATAAAGCGCCCAGAGCAGAATGGCGATGCAGACGGTGTAGAAGACCTGCATCAGCACAGAGAGCATGTTCTTGGAGCGGACGAGGCCGCCATAGAACAGCGCAAGGCCCGGGATCGTCATCAACAGCACCAGCACCGTCGACGTCATCATCCAGGCGTTGTCGCCCTTGTTGACCGTCGGCTCGGCGTAGGCAGCGGTCGCGGCGAACAGGCCGACTGCGAGGGCTGCCAATCCCGCGCTATAGGGACGTTTAAACGTCATTTGGTTTTACTCCTGAGTGTAAGGTTTGAGCGCGAAATCAGAGGGCCGCGGCATCCGCCTCGCCGGTGCGGATGCGAACCGCATGATCGAGGTTGATGACGAAGATCTTGCCATCGCCGATCTGTCCGGTTTTGGCGGCTGATGTGATGGCGTCGATGGTCTTGTCGACCTGGTCCGAAGCGACCGCGACCTCGATCTTGATCTTCGGCAGGAAGCTCACGGCGTATTCGGCGCCACGATAGATTTCCGTATGGCCCTTCTGGCGGCCATAACCTTTGACTTCCGTCACCGTCAGACCGTGAACACCAATGGCGGTCAGGGCGTCACGGACTTCTTCGAGTTTGAATGGCTTGATGATCGCCATAATAATTTTCATGGGTCTTGGTCCCCGCTTGGGCCCGGGTCAGCGGACCGGGCGTTCTCGACTGAGGTTCACCACGCGAAGATGTTCACTACGCGGGCACAGTCGGGACCCTTAGAATCAAATGCCGTGCCAGATCGGGATCGTTCCCTAACAGACTATGAATCCGGACCTTTTCGCCCTCTGCGAGGGTTGCATCTTCCTGCGCCATTCCGCCGCGCCCAAAGCGTAATCAGGCGTGCCCAAAACGTGGGCAGGGCCCTGACGGCCGACGCAATCGTGCTCAGCAGCAGGGCAAGAAAACGGCAATACGGTGGGTGCCTATTGCAGGGCTTCGCCGTGCTGCGAGATGTCGAGGCCTTCCAGCTCTTGCTGCAGCGATACCCGCAGCGGCGCGAACACGCCCACCAGCTTAAGCAGGATAAAGGTAATGCCGCCAGACCAGACGAGGGTAACCGCGACGCCATAGAGCTGGGTCAGTACTTGCTGCGCATTGCCCTCGATCAGGCCGGCAGTACCTCCGATCGCGTTCACCGCGAAAACGCCGGCGAGCAATGTGCCGGTCAATCCCCCGATGCCGTGGATGCCGAACACGTCGAGCGAGTCGTCATATTTGAAGCGCTGCTTGAGCCAGGTGCAGGCCCAGAAGCAGAGCGTTCCCGCGACAACGCCAATGACGATGCCGTGCCACGGCGCAACGAATCCGGAGGCCGGCGTGATCGTGCCGAGACCGGCGATGGCGCCCGAGATCATGCCGAGTACCGACGGCTTGCGTCGTGTCGCCCATTCGATCGCGGCCCAGGCCAACGCGCCGGCGCAGGCGGCCAGATGCGTCGCGGTGATCGCCATGACTGCGCGCGAGTTCGCGGCCAGCGCCGATCCGCCGTTGAAGCCGAACCAGCCGACCCACAACAATCCAGTGCCGATCACGGCGAGCGAGAGGTCGAACGGCGCGAGGTTCTCGTTCCCATAGCCATGACGCCGGCCCATCACCATCGCGGCAACCAGTCCGCCGACGCCGGCGGAAAGATGCACGACGAGGCCGCCGGCGAAATCCAGCACGCCCATGGTGGCAAGGAATCCGCCGCCCCATACCCAGTGCGCGAGCGGCACATAGACGAACATGAACCAGCCGACGGAGAACAGGAGATAGGCCGAGAACCGCATCCGGTCGGCCACCGCGCCCGCCACCAGCGCCACCGTGATGATCGCAAAGGTCATCTGGTACAGCATGAAAAGCGCTTCCGGAATCGTCTTCGCCGCCGGATTGACGCTCTCCATCGTCATGCCGATCAGGAACCAGCGGTCGAGCGTGCCGATCCAGGCGCCATCGCCGACAAAAGCCAACGAATAGCCGAAGGCCACCCAGAGAATCGAGATGATCGCGACGGCGGCGAGGCTCTGCGCCATGGTCGCCAGCACGTTCTTCTTGCGCACCATGCCGGAATAGAACAGCGCCAGGCCCGGTATCGTCATCATCAGCACCAGCGCGGTGGCGACGATCATCCACGTGGTGTCGGCGGCACTGATGGTGGACGTCTCGGCCTGCACCGGCGTGATGAGTGCGAAGCTCGCCGCAAGCGTAATGAGCGCAGCATTGCCTGCTGCACGACACGATGGTGCCCCCATAAATTTCCCCCGGCCGGTTGTCGTTTCGTTGCCGCTTCTTGGCTTCGCGCGTTCAGCGTCGTTGCCGCCGCGCCTAAAATTCCGTGATGTCTCAGAGCGCGTCGCTATCGGTTTCCCCGGTGCGGATTCTCAGCGCATGGTCGATCGGTGTGACGAAGATCTTGCCGTCGCCGATCTGCCCGGTACGCGCGTTCGCGGTAATGACCTCGACCGCTTTATCCGCAACGTCGGAGGCGACCGCGATTTCGATTCGGAGCTTGGGCAGAAAGTTCACGACATATTCGGCGCCCCGATAGATTTCGGTGTGGCCCTTCTGGCGGCCGTAGCCCTTGACCTCCGTCACCGTCATGCCGTGGACGCCGATGGCCGTCAGCGCCTGGCGTACCTCGTCAAGCTTGAAGGGTTTGATGATCGCGACGACGAGCTTCATGGTCAGGCCTTCATTTCTCTGGGGTATTTTTGAGCACGCGACAGGCTGGGTGCCCGACGGCGGACCGCCGACGCAAATCTGGCATCTTTCTGGGCAAATGGCACAAAAAAGTTGCAGGTAGAAGGGGAAAACATTTCGAGCTGGTGACATCGATCACTGTACAGGCACCTGTAACGTCCGCCAAAATGCGGTTTCATCCCCAGCCGCCCGCCGGCTACCTCCATTTCCACGGCTCAAGGAAATAAAATGTCGAACCGATCGTGGTTTTATGCAGCCAACGGCCAGCAACAGGGTCCTTATCCGGAGGTCCAGCTTCGCGACCTCATCACCCGCGGCATGGTCGGGGCGGATACGCTGGTCTGGACCGAGGGAATGTCGGGCTGGCAGCGGGCAGGAGAAATTCCGGGGATGATACCCGGCGGATCAGGCCCGCCCGCCTTCACGCAACAAGGTGGCCCACCTACGGCTGCAGGTGGAGGTTATGGCGGCGGTGCGCTATCGATCGATGTGGGTTTGTGGGAGCTCCTCGGGCGCAGCCTTGTGTTCGTCATCGGCATGGTGCTGGTGATTCCGGCGCCCTGGGTTGCGACCTGGTTCTATCGCTGGATCTTTTCCCGCCTCTACGTGCCTGGCCGGCCGAACCTTGCTTTCACCGGCCAGCCCCTCGACATCTGGTACGTCTTCATCGCCATCGGCATTTTGACCTATGTGGGCTCGGCCGACCTCTATTATCTGCAATACCTCTCGATCCCGATTCAGGCCGTGCTGGCCTGGATGGTCATTCGCTGGATCGCTTCCAACCTGAGCTCCAACGACCAGCCGCTTCCGATCGCCTTCAACGGCAGCGCGCTGGGTTATGTCGGCTGGCACGTGCTGTTGTATGTATCCTTCATTACCATCATCGGCTGGGCCTGGGTGGTCACGGCCTGGATGCGCTGGATCTGCCGCAACATCGACGGCACGCAGCGCGAGGTCATCTTCACCGCGTCCGGACTGGAAGTGCTGTGGCGAACCTTCGTGTTCGTGATCGCCTGCATCTTCATCATTCCGATCCCGTGGATGCTGGCCTGGTACGCACGCTGGTACGCGTCGCAATTCGCGCTGGCCGAGCGCGGAACGCTGGCGAACGCTTAACGCGCCGGCGCTCTTACTTGCGCTGGCGGACCGAGCCTTCCTGGGCGACCGACGCCACCAGTGTGCCGTCAGGCTTGAAGATCAGGCCGCGGGTCAATCCGCGGCCGTCCTGCGCGCTCGGCGAATCCTGCGCGTAGAGCAGCCATTCGTCGGCGCGAAACGGCCGGTGAAACCACATCGCGTGGTCGAGGCTCGCCGGCATCATGCGCTTGTCGAACAGCGTGCGGCCGTACCGCGCCATCACCGCGTCGAGCAGCGAGAAATCCGATGCATAGGCCAGCGCGCACATGTGTAGCGCCGGATCGTCGGGCAACTTGGCCGCGGTGCGGATCCAGACATGGATGCGCCCGTCGTCGATCTTCTGGCCGAAATAGCGGCCGAGCTCGACCGGGCGCAGTTCGATCGGCCGGTCGGATTCGTAGTAGCGGCGGATGAATTCCGGCATCTCGCGGAACATCGGCTGTTTTGCCACTTCCTCGGCGGTGAGTTTCTCCGGAGGCGGCACGTCAGGCATCTTGTCCTGATGATTGAACGCGCCTTCTTCCTCGGCATGGAAAGACACCATGATGGAGAAGATCGCATTGCCGTGCTGGATCGCGGTGACGCGCCTTGTCGAATAGCTCTTGCCGTCACGCAGCCGCTCGACCTCGTAGATGATCGGAATCTGCGGATCGCCGGGCAGGATGAAATAGCAATGGATCGAATGCGGCAGGCGGCCTTCAACAGTGCGGCATGCCGCAACCATGGCTTGCCCGATCACCTGTCCGCCGAACACCCGCTGCCAGCTCGTCTTCGGGCTGTTGCCGCGGAACAGGTTCACCTCGAGCGGCTCCAGATCGAGGATGGAAATCAGGTCAATCAGGCCTTTGGACATGGTGCTGCTTTCGGTTGGATTCCAGCGTCATTCCGGGATGGTCCGAAGGACCAGACCCGGAATCTCGAGGTTCTCAGGGGCGCAAGGGGCGCCCCATAGTTCGATACTGCGTGTCGCCCCGGAATGACGGCTTAATGACGGCTTAACCTTGTTTCTCGGCCCTGTTTCGCCCAGCTATTATCAGGTAGCAAGTCTGGTCTGAGGGCATAACCGGGTACGGATCGCATGGCGACACAGCGAAGTATTGTCATCTGCGGCGGCGCCTTCGCCGGGCTGGCGCTGGCGCTGGCGCTCCGCCAGGGCCTTGGCGCGGAGATTCCCGTGGTCGTCGCCGATCCCGCGCTCGGGGTGCGGCCGAGCCGCGACCCACGCGCGACCGCCATTGTGGCCGCCTGCCGGCGGCTTTTCGAGACGCTCGGCGTTTGGGATCAGGTATCGGATTCGCAAGCCATCCTCGACATGGTCGTTACCGATTCCAGGCTCGATGACGCGACACGCCCGGTATTCCTGACGTTTGCAGGAGATGTCGAACCCGGCGAGCCGTTTGCCCACATGGTCGAGAATCGCCGCCTGATCGACGCGCTGGTCGAGCGCGCCGAGGCCGAAGGCATCGATCTCCGGGCTACCGCCGTTTCGACTTACGATTCACGTTCCGATGGCGTCACCGTGACGCTCGCCGACGGCGGTGTCATCGAGGCAAGCCTGCTGGTCGCCGCCGACGGCGCGCGCTCGAAACTGCGCGAGCGCGCCGGCATTGCCACCCATGGCTGGAACTACGATCAATCCGGCATCGTCGTCACCGTCGGCCATGAACGGGATCATCACGGCCGCGCCGAAGAGCATTTTCTGCCCGCAGGTCCGTTCGCGATCCTGCCGCTGAGCGGAAAGCGCTCGTCGTTGGTGTGGACCGAGAACCGGACCGAGGCCGCACGCATCACTGCGCTCGGCGAGGCCGAATTCCACGATGAGCTCGAGAAGCGCTTCGGGCTGCACCTCGGGGAGATCAAGGCGCTCGACAAGCCGCGCGCGTTTCCGCTCGGCTATTTCGTTGCGCGCTCATTCATCGCCGAGCGGCTGGTGCTGGTCGGCGACGCCGCGCATGTGATTCATCCGATCGCGGGGCAGGGGCTCAATATGGGCTTGAAGGACGTCGCGGCGTTGGCCGAAGTCGTGGTCGATGCGGCCCGGCTCGGCATCGATCCCGGGCAGGCCGATGTGCTCGACCGCTACCAGCGCTGGCGGCGGTTCGACACCATGGCGATGGGCGTTGCGACCAACTCGCTGAATTTTCTGTTCTCGAACGAATCGACGCTGCTGCGCACGGTGCGGGATATCGGGCTCGGCCTCGTCGATCGTGCGCCGCCGCTGAAGAACTTGTTCATCCGCCAGGCAGCCGGATTGTCGGGCGAGGTGCCGCGACTGTTGAAGGGCGAGGCGCTGTAGAAGGCGAATGGCGAATAGGGAGCGGCGAATAGACCATTCGCTATTCGCCACTCACCATCCGCCGGCTTCGTCACTCGATCTTCCGTGCCTCTTCCGGCAGCATGATCGGGATGCCGTCGCGGATCGGATAGGCGAGCTTGGCGGAACGCGAAATCAATTCCTGCCGGTTCGAATCGAATTCGAGCGGACCCTTGGTCACCGGACAGACCAGGATCTCCAGCAACTTTGGATCGACGGTGCCGTCGAGGCGTTCGGGCGGGGCTGTCATTTACTGTCTCCAGATAGGCGTAGCCCCTTAGCATACCAAATCGCGAGGTGTCATGACGCGGCCATCCGCACCAGTTCGTCGACCACGACCTCTTGGCGTGCTTTCGACAACGGCTGGTCCGATAGCGCAAAGCCGAGAAATGCCCAATACAGGATTTGCGCCCGGGCGCGGGCCACATCCGTCGACAGTCCGGATTGCGTCAAAAGACCTTCGACATAGCCGAGCCGGCGCCGGTCGATCGCCTGCACGGCGGCGCGGGCGGCGGGATCGACGCTCGCCCAGGTGCGGACCGCCCGTTCCAACATCAGCCGTTCACCGAACACGCGGCGCAGCAGCAGCGCGAGCGGGTTCTCGTCCTTCGAGGCCGCCTCGACATTGGCGATGATCTGCTCGGCCGCGACCTCATGCCAACGCGCGAGTATAGCGGCATGGAACGCGCCGATATCGGCGAAATGCCAATAGAAGCTGCCGCGCGACACTCCCATCGTCTTGGCCAAAGGCTCCGCCTTCAGTGCGGTGAAGCCACGGGTCGCCAACGTCTTCAGGCCCTGATCGAGCCAGTCCTTTGCCGATAATTGATCGCTCATGCTGGGTTCCGCGCTATCACCACCATACATCAGTGTATTGACAAGCACCAGAATGCACCGCATAACCATACAGCTCTGTATGGAGAGGTTATCCGATGCGCGATCTCATTCTGCAATGCGCCGGCGTTGCCGGCATAGCGGTGGCCTTGATTCACGGCATGCTCGGGGAAACTAAGGTGTTCGCCAAGGCGACCATTCAGCCCGAAAGCCTGCGCACCCTCATCCGCCTGGTATGGCAGGCGGGTACGGTGGCCTGGATTGGCGGCGGAGTGCTGCTGATTGCCGCGCCCTCGTTTGGATCGGAGAGCGCGCGGCACTGGATCGTCGCAACGATCGTCGCGGTCTACGCCTTTGCCGCCGCCGCCAATGCGTGGTGGTCGCGCGGCCGCGGCTTCGGCTGGAAAGCCCTCGGCGCCGTCGTCGTGCTCGCGGTGGCAGGATACTAGAGGGTTACTGCAGCCCGGTGTCGCCGCTGGTGCCTTTCTTGGCGAGGTCCATTTCGGTCACCGCGATCAGGATCTCGGCGCGGGTTTTCAGGTCCGGCGCCTCCAGCATCGCCTGTTTCTCCGCCGGACCATACGGCGACATCATCGCGAGCGCGTTGACCAGCGCCTCGTTCGGCGCGCTCTCGATACCTTCCCAATCCACCTTCAGATTGTTGGCTTTTAGAAAATCGTTTAGCACGTCGAGCAACGCCGTACGGTCGACTTCCTCCTCGCCTTTACGCGCGACGAAGTCGTCGGCATAGGGGAAGAAGTCCACCTTGCATTGCCGGTACGCAGTCAGTGTTGCGATTTCCTCGACCACCTTGAAGCGCGCGACCCCGGTCAATTCGAGGATGTAGCGGCCGTCGCCGGATTCGGCGAGCTGGGTAATGCGGCCGACGCAGCCGACCCGGAACAGCTCGGGCCTTGCCTCGTCCCTGGTGTGGGAAATGTCCGGCTGGATCATCCCGATCAGCCGGTGGCCGTCGCGCAACGCGTCGTCCACCATCGCCAGATAGCGCGGCTCGAAAATATTGAGCGGCATCTGGCCGCGCGGCAGCAACAGCGCGCCCGGCAACGGAAATACCGGAATGATTTCGGGAAGCTCGCCGGGTCCGCGGTATTCGGCATTGATCGGCATCTGCAGTCCCGGTCAGTTCGTTGGTTCGGTGGGTGTTCTCTTCACAAAACCATGTCCCGCGCGCGTGGACTACGCCTACGAGAAAAGGATCGTCGACAGCCGCTTGCGTCCCTCGACCGTAGCTTCGTCGGTGCCGCCCCAAGCCTCGAAAAACTGCACGAGCTGCTTGCGCGCGCCGTCGTCGTTCCACTTGCGATCGCGCTTGACGATTTCCAGCAACTGGTTGGTCGCCTCGTTACGCTGGCCGAGCGCATTGAGCGCCGTCGCCAAGTCGAATCGCGCCTGATGGTCGAGCGGGTTTGCGGCGACCTTTTGTTCGAGCTCGGTCACCGGGCCGACCGACTGCGCCTGCTCGGCAAGGTCGATCGAGGCCTGCACCGCCTTGACGGCGGCATCGTTGCGCTTCGATTCCGGCACCATCGCGATGGTCTGCTTGGCTTGTTCGACGGCGCCCGTCGTCACGTAGCACTTCGACAGTCCCGCCAGTGCGGCGATATTGGTGGCATCGAAACCGAGTATCTCGGCATAAATCTGTGCAGCGGCGGCCGGATCGCCTTCTGCCAGCACGGCCTCGGCCTCCTTCAGGATTTCTGCAATGTTCGGCTCACCCGGTGCCGTCATGCCCTTGGTGAGCTTGTCGATGAAGGCGTTAACCTGGCTCTCCGGCACCGCGCCCATGAAACCGTCGGCGGGTTGGCCGCCCACGAACGCGATCACCGCCGGGATCGACTGAATGCCCATCTGGCCCGGAATGGCTGGATGCTCGTCGATATTCATCTTGACCAGTTTGACCTTACCCTTGGCGGCCCGAACCGCCTTTTCCAGCACCGGCGTGAGCTGACGGCAGGGACCGCACCAGGGCGCCCAGAAGTCGATCAGCACCGGCTGGCGCTTCGATTCCTCGATGACATCCTTCACGAAGGTCTGGGTGGTCGTCTCCTTGATCAGATCGGGTACTGCCTGCGGTGCCGGGCCGCCGCCCTGCTCAACTATCGTCACGGTATCCTCGCCTGATGTCTCGAGAAGGAACGCAGAATATCGGCTGCGGGTCCGCTGCTTCTAGCACGGTCCGGAACCAAGTTCTCGTTCGCTAGATGGCGGCTTGGCCGCAAAAATCAATCGGTCCGGGCGCCGCCGCCTTCCGCAAGCTGTGCCGACCGTGGACATTCGGCGAATGAAGGGTGCAACCGCCGCTCCGGCCGGCGTTCCGAGCCGTCTGGGTGGGCCAGGGGCCCCGCGAATCGGGCTATCGCGCTGGCGGCTAACTCTGGGTTCCCGACGATGGCACGAGGCCCGATAAATTCCATTATGCCGTTGTTTCGGGCCGATTCGAGCCTTTTTGATCAAAGAAATCAGATTATCCGGAAAAGCTTCGGACCGTGCGCGGACTGTTGCATTCGCAGCCCGCATTTGGCATAGGTCTGCCGTTGACGGCGCGCGATCGCCGCCATCTCGGATGCGGGTGTAGCTCAGTGGTAGAGCACGACCTTGCCAAGGTCGGGGTCGAGGGTTCGAGCCCCTTCGCCCGCTCCAGATTTCTCTATGGCAAAGCACTAGATCCAACGAACGGCCGCCATTTTGGCGGCCTTTCGTTTGCAGCCGACAACGGGTGCGCCTCCGGCGGCGGCATCTCTACCCAACGGTTGCTCATCTCGGGATGCGATAGACCCAGACCCTTGCCTTTCCCGAATTCACGTTGCGAAACAGGCCCGGAAAGACGCCGCTGACCGGCTGGTTCAGATAGACGAACAACTGCCCGTCGCGGGTCGCTCTGAATTTCTCGTCAAGACGGCCGTTCGCCGGCTCGCCATCAATGAAGTTCTCCTCATTGCCGGTCTCGCCGTAGCGAAGGATAACGTGGCCAAAGGGCCGGTCGAGCGTTCGCTTGAGCGGGTAAGCCGCCGCCAGCAAAGCGAATCGGCCCAGTGGAACGGTCGGATCGGTTGTTACACCGTTCTTTTTCCAGTTGGGCAAGAACGCACGGAGAGGCATTCCGCCCGGGCCCGATGGCGCGCCGAGAAACGACCAGTCGCCATCCTTTTCCAGAATGAACTGATAATGTCCGCGCCTCTCGAGCATGACGCCCACGGGTGTGCAAAGGTCGGCGGTGTTGAATGCGGCCAAGTCGACCCCTCGGCACGCCGCCGACGTGCAGGTGCCATGGAAGCTGCCGTCGGGTGCGCGCTTGCACAGCTTCATATCATCGGGGTCGCACACCTCCAGCGTGATTGGCTTCTCCGCTGGCTGGCAGAAGTGGCCAAGGCTGTCGCGAATGTTGAAAAGATAGTGGCTGGCGAAAGCGATGCCGCCGACCAGGAAGAAAACCGCAAAGAATGCGGGCGCGACCTTGAGTTTGATGTTGGTGAGCAATCGCCGGTAGGCGTCCTTCAGTCTGAAGCCCGCGATAGTCCTGTCGGGGAGCAACATGGTGACTAGGACGGCAAAGGCGAAGAACTGGAAATAGGGGTGGGTTATTCGGTCGATGAAGGTCTGCGGCGAGGCAGACAGCTTTGGCAAGCTGTAGCCGGTCCAACCCGGTAGCGGATAGAGCGCGACAAAGAGCAGGCCAGCCAGCACCACCATTTGCGATGTGCTCAGGCCGAGCCTTGGTTTGGATTCGCCCCGGTGCAGGTCGACCTTTGCAAGGCTCACCCGCCACGCGCGGCGCATCTGATCGGTGATCCGGTCCTTAAGCCTGGCGCTCAACCATAGCAGCAGCGCAACAAGACCGGCGCAAAGCACAAACCAGAGCGGCTCCCTCGCATAGGCATTGATCCAGCGTGAGGCCGCGCCCGGCAAAGTGAGCCCGACCATCCGAATGAGGTCGGAAAGCGGCCGGAGGGGCGTGGTGAATTCGGCGGCCGCCGGCGCGGTGGATGTAAGCGGATAGGTCAGCAAATAGAGCGACGCGATGACGGTCAGGAAATAGATGATGCGTCGCCGCCAGATCGAACTTCCGACGACGTGCTCCTGGGTGAGCTCGCGCTGACGGGCGGAGGCCAGGCTCTCATATTTCGGCCTGCCCGGCGGGACGGTCAGCTTGTCGGGGGTGACGATCCTCTCGTCGTAGGTCAATATTTCATAGACCGGTGGCAGTGCGACCGGCGCATAGAGATGCGCGTCGACGGAGATCCGGTCGAATACGCTTTCGTGGATCTTCGGTATTGCGATCTTCACGCAATCGCGCTTGTCGTCGGAAAATTTCGTATCCGACAACGCGGCCACGCTCCGTGGCCCATAGCGGTAGTAGCCGCCGAGCCCGTTGCGGGAATCATAGATGCGGCCGTCCTTGTCCTGGGTCGATCGCACTCGCGTGAATGCGTCGGGATCGGCTCCCGGCGCCGCCTTCAAGGTAAGGCCGCGGCTGCGCGCCTCTGATAACATCCAGGTCAGCGACACATGCGCGAGCGAGTCGTCCGGATATCCACCGCCGACATTTGAATGCACGCCGGCGAACCAGACCTGCGTGATCCGTTCCGAACTGGTCCTTCGGGTATCGGTGACAACGGTCTCCGGACTCTCGTCCCACAGCAGCGGATGAAACGTGGTGC
Organism: Bradyrhizobium retamae; assembly: GCF_001440415.1. Lineage (GTDB taxonomy): Bacteria > Pseudomonadota > Alphaproteobacteria > Rhizobiales > Xanthobacteraceae > Bradyrhizobium > Bradyrhizobium retamae. The sequence continues at coordinate 11,222 of NZ_LLYA01000160.1, read as the reverse complement.
GCTCATCGTCGAGCGAGAGCGCATGGCAGGCTTTGCGGACCAACGGATGGAGCTGCCGGTCCGGCAGTTCGAGCGGCCAGAGATACCGGCTGACGCCGCGGGTCATTTCGTCGATGGGCAGGCCGTAGGCGGCGACGGTATCCCAAAGGCCGAGGAAGGCGATGTGATCGACCGGGCGCTCGTTCTTGTCGTGCTTGGCTGATACGAACAGGTTGCGCAGCTTTCGAAAAACCCATTCGACTTGAAACCGCGACTTGAACGTCTCTGCCCGGTGCGCCCGGTAGGCCGCCGCGACCTTTCGATCGAGTTCTTCTTCGGTCTGGTACTTCACCAGGCCCTGTTCGCAGATCAGACCGTTCACCACGCGGATGGTGAAGGCCCCTCGGCTGAACCCGAATGCAAAGATGTCGTCGCTCTGCCAGGGACCGTATCTCTCTTCGCGACCCTCGGCCTTCGCAACGGCAGCCTCTAGCGCCAGATAGTCCAGATGCGAACGATAGTTGCGGCAGGCAAACTTGTAGATATCGAGCACGTTCCGCTTCAGGCCGAAGCCGAAGGCGCCGCCCAGGATCGCGAACGGCTTGAAGGACGAGGTGCCGACCCCGTCGTCGTAGAACGCGATCTGTTGCGAACTGGTCAGATCATGCGATTCAAACACACGCCAGACATTCGTCCGCCAGACCTTGCCGGCGGAATTGCCGGTGCCGTCCGAGAGCAGAATGATCCGCTTGTTGGCCATACGGACGCTCGCTCAAACCCGGGCGAGGGGAGACAGACATTGAAGGATATGCCGAATGGTTTTCTCAGGGTTTGATCCACTCCTGTATGAAATGGACCACAATTGCGTTGTTCGTTTATCAATCGGGTGACAGCGCAAGCGATCCGCTTGATGTGGAATGCCGCCCACTCGTGCGCCTTGCGCCCACTAGCTCGACGCGGATATTGCGATGCAGCGGGCGCAGTTCGGATTGAACGTGCGGCTTGGCAATCCGTCTCACAATTTGTCTTGGTCGCATTGAGCCGCGCGGCGCGCGCTTCTCTGCCGCAACGGATGTGCTACCATTTTCCGGTCTGCCACACTTCACCAGACCAAACTCGCCTCTCGAAGTCCAAAATAATAACAGGCGCGGCCCATCCGCGCTGCATAGGGAGTGACGCGATGAAAGCGGCTTTCAATCGATCTATTCTTGCGCTCGCAGCCATCCTTGTTGTCGCGGGGGCCAGCCAGGCCTCCGCCCAACAGAAGGCCCTGAAGAAATACGAGTCCGGCACCAAGGATTTTTGGAATAATCCGCCGCCGGACTGGTTCCTCGGCGATGAGACCGAACAACAAAAGGGCCTCGCTCCGCCGTCAGGGCCGCCGACCGGCGCCTCGGACGCAGAACTGGCGGCGATGATGAAGAAGATCAAGCTGCCCGACGGCTTCAAGATCGAAGTTTATGCGTCCAACGTGTTGTCCGCACGGCAGATGGCGTGGGGCGACAAGGGCACGCTGTTCGTCGGCTCGTTCGACCTCGGCAATGTCTATGCGATCAAGGACAATGGCGGCAAGAAGGAGGTCAAGACCATTCTCAAGGGCCTCAAGATGCCGACCGGCCTCGCCTTTCTCGATGGCGCGCTCTACGTCATCGCGGTCGACAAGCTGATCAAATACGAAAACGCCGAGGCCAATCTCGACAACCTCGGCACCGGCAAGGTGGTGTATGACGACATGCCGTCCTACATCGCCCATGGTTGGAAATACATCACCGTCGACAAGGATGGCTGGTTCTACCTGCCATTCGGTCCTCCATTCAACATCGGCATTCCGCCGACCAGCGTTTCGCAAATACGCCGCGTCGATCCCAAGACCGGCAATGCCGAAATCTGGGCGCTTGGCGTCCGCAACAGCGTCGGCGGCGACATCGATCCACGCAGCGGGCGATACTGGTTTACCGAGAACGCCCGCGACTGGATCAGTGACGACATGCCGAGCGACAAGCTGAACATGATCTCCAGGATCGGCGAGCATTTCGGCTATCCCTACTGCCACCAGGGCGATATGCCGGACCCGAAATTCGCGATGGGCCACAAGTGCTCGGAATTCACGCCGCCCGTCGTCAATCTGGGCGCGCACGTCGCGCCGCTGGGCATGAAGTTCTATACCGGCGATCAATTCCCGGCCGAGTACAAGAACAACATCCTGATCGCCGAACACGGCTCCTGGAATCGGCATAAGTACCAGGGCGCCCGGATCAAGCGCGTCATCGTCGATGCCGAGGGCAAGAACGCCAAATCCGAGATCTTTGCCTCCGGCTGGCTCGAAGGCGACCAGGGCTACCTCGGCCGGCCGAACGATATATTGCTGGACAAGGACGGTTCGATCCTCGTGGCCGACGACTGGGCCGGTGCGATCTACCGCATCAGCTACACCAAGAAGTAGCGCCTAAGTAAATGAGAGGCTGCGGTTGCTCGGGAACGAGTAGCCGCGGCCCTTATTGTTTGATGCACGGGCGGAGAGTAGTTGAAATGCGAAGTGCATTAATGGGGTCGCTGCTGGCGATCATGATTTGCGTACCGCTCGCCCGCGCCGCCGATATCGCGGCCGGCAAGGCGAAAGCCGAGCTGTGCGTCGGTTGTCATGGCGAGGCCGGTATTTCGCAGATCGAGAACACTCCCTCGTTGGCGGCTCAGCCTGATCAATTCATCCAGTGGCAGCTCGTGTTCTTTCGTGCCGGCACCCGCAAGAACGAGCAGATGCAGCCGATCGTCGAACAGCTCAATAATGAGGATATTCGCAACCTCGGCGCCTACTACGCTTCGCTCGAACCGCCGAAAGCGCCCAAGCCTGACGAAAACCCTGATCTCTCCAAAAAGGGCGCGCAGGCGGCCGCTGGCCGGCGCTGCGCGTCATGCCACACCGATAGCTACGCCGGCACCAAGGGGGTCGCCCGCGTCGCCGGCCAACGCGAGGAATACCTGGTCAAGGCGCTGCGCGAGTACAAGTCGGGAGTGCGATCCGGCGGCGCGATGGCTGCGATGACGGACGTCGCCTATTCCCTTAGCGAGGAAGAGATCGAAGCACTCGCGCATTATCTCGCGCATCTCTGAGTGGCTCGTCGTCCCTTGCTTTCGCAGGAACGACGGAGATAGAGTCGAATGGTTACGCGGCCCGCTGCTTCTCATACGCTTTGAGATGCGTATAGGCGATGCGCAGCTTCGGAACCGGAATCTTCGCCGCGTCGGCGCGTGCCACGAGATCGCCGATCACATGATCGGCTTCCACGGGCAGTCCCGCCTTGATGTCGCGGAACATCGAGGCGGTCATCGGCGAGCCCTCGGTGGTCAACAAGCCGCTGGTACGCTGGAAGAACGGTCCCGTCGGCTCGTAGCCCGACGCCTTTGCAATCGCGCTGCATTCATCGAGCATGCCGAGCAGAAAATCCTTGCCGCCGGCCACCGCCAGGATGTTGCCGACTGAGGTGCGCATCAGGCAGGTGGAGGCTGCGAGCGAAGCAAGGAAAACCCACTTCTCCCACATGTCCCGCATGATGTGTTCGCTGGCTACGGCGCCGAACTTGCCGCTGTCGAACACTTTTGCAATCGCGCGCACACGATCCGACATCGAGCCGTCGCGCTCGCCAATGTTTAGCGATTGCATCGGCGCGAGCTGGACCACCTCGCGGGCCTCGTTGAGCGTCACCGCGATCGCGCAGAGACCGCCGAGCACGCGGTCGGGCCCGAATTTCTTGTCCAGCACGTTGAGGTGCAGCATGCCGTTGAGCAGCGGGATGATTGCGGTTTGCGGCCCGACCGCAGGAGCAAAAGATTTGATCGCATCCTCCAGGTCGAACGCCTTGCAGCTCAACAGCACAACGTCGAATGTCTCGGCGAGTTTGTCGGCCTGCACGGTCGGCGGGTTCTCGAGCGTCACATCGCCGGCGGGGCTCCTGATGACGAGACCGGCGCTTGCGAGTTCGGATGCGCGCTTCGGCCGGACCAGGAACGTCACGTCGTTTCCTGCCTGAAGCAGCCTGCCGCCGAAATAGCCGCCGATGGCGCCGGCCCCGACCACGAGAATACGCATGTATCAACTTTCCTTACTGTTGATTTTGGAACGGGCGAATAGCGAGTAGGAAGATGCCGGCTGCAATCTACTCCCAACTATTCGCTATTCGCTACTCACCATTCGCTTGCCTACCATGTGGTCTGATCTGGGCAGCTACTTCCCCGAAATCATTTCCTCGACTTCGCGAAGTTGTTCCTTGCCGAAGAACATTTCCTTGCCGACGAAGAACGTCGGCGAGCCGAACGCGCCACGATCGACCGCGTTTTGCGTATTCTCGATCAGCCTGGCCTTTACATCCGCATCCTGCGATCGCGCCAGCAGCTTGGCAGCATCCAGGCCGGACGAGGTTAGCGCCTTGGCTGCGACTTCGGGATCATCCATCTTCTTCGGCTCGACCCACATGTGGTGGAACGCAGCATCGACATATTTCTCGAACACGCCCTCGAACTGGGCTGCCACCGCCGCACGCATCAGATTCAGCGTGTTGACCGGGAAGAATGGGTTCCAGACATAGGGCTTGACCCCGAAGCGCTTCAGGAAGCGTTCGGTTTCCAGCGCGTGGAATTCGCGCTTGTTCTTGATGCCGGCGAGCGTTTCGGCAGGCGACTTGTTGTTGGTGGCCTTGAAGATGCCGCCGAGCAGGATCGGCACATATTCGAACCTTGCACCGGTGCGCTTTTCGATCGCTGGAATCGCTTCATGGCTGAGGAAGGCGTTGGGGCTGCCGAAATCGAACAGGAATTGCGGATTTGAACTCACGGCACTCTCCTTGGACGTTTTGGCGCATTTTGGCGCAAGGCAGCCGGCGCGTCCACAGTATCATGATGATCGTAATATTGTGGAATGCGTGGCGGGCGAGGGACTTTTGGAGATTCGGCTGAAGGGCGATCGCGCCTATGGCTCGGCGCGATCGCTGAAGGCCAGCTTGACGACGTGGTCGCGGATATCGTCGGGCCAGCCGGCGACCAGAGCGACGAAGCGCCGCCGGTCATCGGCGAACAACGCCCGCGAGGCTTCCTCGAAGTCGGCGAGATTGCCGGCCATCACCGACATGAAGCGGTAGGCGGCATCCCTTGCCGCGCGGGCGCGATCCGCATCGCCATTGGCGCGGCGCGCCTCGTCGACGAGCTTGCGCAACGCCACCGACGCTCCGCCGGGCTGCGCCCCGAGCCATACCCAATGGCGCGGCAACAGCGTCACCTCGCGCGCTACCACGCCGAGCTTGGGCCGCCCCCGTCCGCGCGGCTCAATCGCCGCAGCAGCCTCGTCGGCTTCGACTTCCGGAGGCGAGGCCGGTTGCGGCAGACGGGCAATAACGTCGCTCTCGGCCCCCCGAAGGTCGAGATCGATCGGTTGGCCGGTCGCGTCGTTGAATATGATGATCGGCAGCACTGCGGGCCTGCGGGAGGCCTGCATGACCGCCAGCGCGACCTCGGCGAGCGGGCCGGCCGCCAGGCGTTGCGGGCCGATGAAGGCTGTGAACAGGGGGCGAGACGGGGCAGCCATTGGAGATACTCTGGATTTTCGGCGCGTTATATGTACCCGGATAAATTTCGGACGTCAATATCCTCCGGGTAAAATATGACATGGCTCAGGCCGTCTCGACTTTCCATCCCCCGGCTGGCACCAACGCCACGCCAACTCCAGGGGGACGCCATGCTGACGGTTCATCATCTCAACAACTCACGCTCCCAACGCGTGCTCTGGCTTCTCGAAGAGCTCGGCGTCGCTTACGAGATCGTCCGCTATCAGCGCCAGCCGGACATGCGCGCGCCGAAGGAACTGCGCGCCATTCACCCGCTCGGCAAATCGCCCGTCATCACCGACAACGGCAATACCATCGCCGAGTCCGGCGCGATCTGCGAATACATCGTCGGCACCTATGGCAATGGTCGCCTGATCCCGCCACCGAACACGCCGGAGCGGCTGCGCTACACCTATTGGCTGCACTATGCGGAAGGCTCCGCCATGTCGCCGCTGCTTTTGAAGCTGCTGTTCACGCTGATGCCGAAGCGTGCGCCAGCACTGCTGCGGCCGCTGGTGCGCAAGGTCTCCAACACGGCGCTGACTACCCTGGTCAATCCGCAGCTCAAGCAGCACATGGATTACTGGGAGAGTGAGCTCGGCAAGAGCGAATGGTTCGCCGGCAATGAATTCACCGCCGCCGATATCCAGATGAGCTTTCCCCTGGAAGCGGCCGCGGCGCGCGGCGGGCTGGAGCAGGGCCATCCCAAAGCGATGGCGTTTCTCGAAGGCATCCACGCGCGGCCGGCATATGCGCGCGCGCTGGAAAAGGGCGGGCCGTATGTGGTCGGGCGGTGACATCTCCTCCGTCATTGCTGTCGGTGTTCACTTCTAGCGCGACGTCTACGCGGCGCCGACCGAGGGCAGCGCCTGCACCGAGACGCCGGGCGGCGGCACGTCGTCGTCGGGGACGAAGAAATCCGACATCAACGGCACGGACCGATCGACGCGGTAGCGCTCGAAATCCCTGACGCCGGACGCGTACAGCACCTTGTCGTCGATGCAGAACTGTCCTGTGAATTCCCGCGCTGGCCTGGTCAGGATCGCGTGCGCGGCGTCACCCATGATCACGGGCGTGCGGCTGGCGCGGATCATTGCCTCGCCGCCGAGCAGGTTGCCGACCGCGGCGGTGGCGATGGTGGTACGCGGCCATAGCGCGTTGACGGCGACGCCAGCGGATTTCAACTCACCCGACAAGCCCAGCACGCACATGCTCATGCCGAACTTGGCCATCGTGTACGCGGTGGAATGCTCGAACCATTTCGTCTTCATGTCGAGCGGCGGCGACAGCATCAGGATGTGCGGGTTTTTCGCCTTCTTCAGATGCGGAATGCAGTATTTCGACACCATGAACGTGCCGCGGGTGTTGATATCCATCATCAGGTCGAACCGCTTCATGTCGGTTGCTTGCGAGTTGGTCAGGCTGATGGCGCTGGCGTTGTTGACGCAGATATCGATGCCGCCGAATTCGGCGACGGTCTGCTCGACCGCCGCCATCACCTGCGCCTCGTCGCGGATGTCGCACAGCACCGGCAGCGCCTTGCCGCCCGCGGCGCGAACTTCTTCCGCCGCGGTGTAGATCGTGCCCTTGAGTTTCGGATGCGGCTCGGCGGTCTTCGCCGCAATCGCGACATTGGCGCCGTCACGCGCGGCGCGAAGCGCAATCGCCAGCCCAATGCCGCGACTGGCGCCGGAAATGAACAACGTCTTGCCTTTGAGGGATGTCATCTGAAAATCTCCTGCGAATGAAGCATACTACGTCAGCGACGCACCGTTCTTTAATGCCCTGCCGCCGCCGCCCCTCTCGTCCGCGGATCGGGGGCGCCGATCAGGCCGTTGGGCGTGACGGCGATCGAATTGGCCGACGTCTGGCCGAGCGGCTCGATCAGCTGATGGCCCTTCTCCTTTAGCGCATCCAGCGTTTCCTGCGGAAAGCCGCGCTCCACGCGCACCACGTCTGGCATCCATTGATGGTGCAGCCGGGGTGCGGCCACGGCGGTGGCGACGTCCATCTTGTAATCGAGCACGTTGACCACGACCTGCAGCACGGCTGAAATGATGCGGCTGCCGCCCGGCGAACCCGTCACCAGCACCGGCTTGCCGTCCTTCAGCACGATGGTGGGCGACATCGACGACAGCGGCCTTTTGCCCGGGCCCGGCAAATTGGCTTCGAAGCCGACCAGGCCGAACGCGTTCGCCGCGCCGGGTGCCGCGGTGAAGTCGTCGAGTTCGTTGTTGAGCAGCACGCCGGTGCCATCGGCGACGAGGCCGACCCCATAGGAAAAATTCAGCGTATAGGTGTTGCTGACGGCATTGCCGGCGGCGTCGACGACGGAATAATGCGTGGTATTGCTGCCCTCGCGCGGCAGGCTCACGGATAACGCGTCGGCGGGCGTAGCGCGCGCAAGGTCGATGCTGGCGCGTTGCTTCGCCGCGTAATCCTTCGCGATCAGGATATTCGCCGGTGCATTGACGAAGGCGGGATCGCCGAGATAGCGCGCCCGGTCGGCGTAAGCGCGCTTCATGGCCTCGATCATGACATGCAACGAAGGCGCCGAGCCCTGCTTCATGTCCGCCATCGCAAACCCTTCGAGAATGTTCAGCGCTTCCAGTAGCACCGTGCCGCCGGACGAGGGCAGCGGCATCGAGACGATCTCGTAGCCGCGATAACTGCCGCGCACGGGGCTACGGATCACCGACTCGTAGGATTTGAGATCGTCCGCCGTCATGATGCCGCCGGCATCGCGGACGGCTTTTGCCAGCCGTTCGGCGACCGACCCCTGGTAAAATCCGCGCGGTCCCTGCTCGGCAATCGCCGACAGCGTTGCCGCGAGATCGGCCTGAATCAGACGGTCGCCCTCTCGCAGCGCCGTGCGGTCGTCACGGGAGAACGCCTTGGCTGAGTTCGGCCAGCGCGCCATCCGGCGATACAGGTCGGGCAGCGTGTCGGCGGTGTCGTCGGCGATCACGAAACCGTCTCGTGCGAGCTCGATGGCGGGCTTGAGGATTTGCGCGAGCGTGAAGCGGCCGGAGCCGTATTTCTCCAGCGCCAGCGTCAATCCGGCCACAGTGCCGGGCACGCCGATACCAAGCGCGGAATTGCGCGACTTGTCGGTATCGGGCTTGCCGTCCGATCCCAGAAAGATATCGCGCGTGGTCGCGGCCGGTGCGGTCTCGCGATAGTCGATGGCGACGTCTTCATTGCGCTCGGCCGAATGGATCACCATGAAGCCGCCGCCGCCGATGTTTCCGGCGCGCGGATAGGTGACGGCAAGCGCAAAGCCGGTGGCGACCGCGGCATCAACCGCGTTGCCGCCTTGCCGGAGAATGTCGGCGCCGACTTCCGCCGCGATCCTTTCCTGGGCGACCACCATGCCGTGCTCGGCTGGAATGGAGCGAACGGCGGAGAGGTCCGGCGAATAAAAGCGGCGTTCCTGTGCAAAGGCGGTGGTGCCGCAGGCGAATACCAGCGCGATTGCGGCAATCGCCTTGCGCCGGCTGATTTGAAAGATTGTCATCGAAAATCCGCCGCAGTTTGAGCCTGTGTGGCGCGTGGGCAACAGCGCCAGCGTTGGTGACGCATGCTATATGGGTTCGGCTTCGGCACGCAAAACGCTTCGCGAGACTTTTGAAGGAAATATCCGGCATGGCGGTGATCGCTTCCGAGGCAGTTGGCGCCGAGATTCCAAGGGCATATCCGCGCCGCGCTGCCGTCGTGAGCTGGATCTTCTTCGATTGGGCCGCGCAGCCTTACTTCACGCTGATCACCACGTTTGTCTTCGCGCCCTATTTCGCAGGCTTCGTCGCGCCGGATCCGGCGAGGGGGCAGGCGCTGTGGGGATTCGCCACCGCCGCCGCCGGCCTGATGATCGCGCTGCTGTCGCCGGTGTTGGGTGCCATCGCCGACGCCAGCGGCCGCCGCAAGCCGTGGATCGCCGGCTTCGGGTCGCTTTTGGTGATCGGCTCTTGCCTGATGTGGTTCGGAAAGCCGGGCGACCCGAGCGTCATCCCGCCACTGCTGTTGGCCTATGCGATTGCGAGCATCGGGGTCGAATTCGCCACCGTCTTCAACAATGCGATGATGCCGACGCTGGTGCCGCCGGACAGAATCGGGCGGTTGTCCGGGACCGGATGGGCGACCGGTTATATCGGCGGCATCCTCAGCCTCATCCTCGTGCTCGGCTTTCTGGCGGCCAGTCCCGAGACCGGGCGTACACTGTTCGGCCTCGCGCCATTGTTTGGTCTCGATCCGGTCACGCACCAGGGCGATCGCATCACCGGTCCCTTGACCGGCATCTGGTTCCTCATTTTCGTGACGCCGATGTTCCTGCTCACGCCGGATTATCCGGCCAAGCGCCCGATCCGCGAGGCCGTGCGCGAAGGATTGAGCGGGCTCAGGCGAACGCTCGGCGAATTGCCGAAGCAGAAACCGATGGCGACGTTCCTGCTCGCCAACATGATCTATACCGACGGGCTGGTGTCGCTGTTTGCCTTCGGCGGCATCTACGCCGCCGGCACTTTCGGCTGGCACACGATCGAGATCGGGACGTTTGGAATTTTGCTGGCGATCGCGGGCACCTTCGGCGCGTGGCTTGGCGGCAAGCTCGACGACAGGCTCGGACCCAAGCGCGTCATCGCCGGCAGCCTCACGATCCTGCTGCTTGCGCTCGCCGCGATCTTGCTGGTCGACAAGGATTCGATCCTGTTCGTGAAGGTCGCGCCACCGGTTCCGGGCGGCGCGCTGTTTTCCGGCGCCGCCGAGCGCGCCTATCTCGTGCTCGGGTGCCTGATCGGCGCGGCCGGCGGCCCGCTGCAGGCGGCTTCGCGCACGCTGCTGATCCGCCTCGCGCCGAAGGATCGCATCGCGCAATACTTTGGATTGTTCGCGCTGACCGGAAAGGTGACGTCGTTCATCGGTCCGCTCCTGATCGGCGCGATCACGGCCGTGACGGCAAGCCAGAAGGCCGGCATGGCGCTGCTGGTGGTGTTCTTCGTCGCGGGCCTGGCGCTGCTGACGCGCGTGCGGGAGTGAGGGCGAATAATCGCATGCATTTGTCATCCCCCGCCACCGGGTCTCGCCTTCGGCGAGCCCGATGACAGACTCCAGCGGGGGATCCAGTACGCCGCGGCTTCTCTGTTGAATCACTGACGTCTCTGGAATACTGGGTCATCCACTTTCGCAGGTGACGACGACGGAGTATGCGTTCGCGTTCTCGCGACACACTGTGCCCGAGCTTTGCTATCAACTTCCCACCCTCTCGTTCAGAGGGCACAGGGAAGACCGGGTGCGCGCCGCACCCGCGGTCTCGTGTGCAAAGTGCGCGAAAGAAAACGCACACGAGCATACAGGTACAGCGGGAGCGTCCCGGCCTTCCCTGCGCAATGGCTTTACGGCTTACTTCGTACTCTCCCCGGAGAACGGCTCTTTTGCCTCCGTCGCCCCCGAGAAGCTTCGCTTCTTAAGGACTTAACGCCAGCACCGCGACGCCAGGACCACACGACTTCGCCGTACGCTTCCTGCGCCTACGTCTTGCGCATTCCGCGTCCATCGCATCTCACCGCACGTTCGTGACGATCGCCAACGCCCCTCATCTGCCGTGAGACGGGCGGAGTTATGCGACTGATTTGGGTGAGAACGAAAGCGGAATAT
>NZ_LLYA01000159.1 GCF_001440415.1 Bradyrhizobium retamae | reverse complement strand
CCAATGCTGCAAAACGTCAGAAAGTTCTTGCCAGGGCGCCGTCCACACGTGACCCGAAGCGGACATCGTGGCCCGTTCAGGCTCCGTGGCCGACGCAATTCCTTCGCGTCCGTCAGCCGTCGCCCCATTTCGATGATGTCGCCGACGACGCGCTCTGCAGGGCCCGCTCAGCGCCCGCTAAATCTAAATAAAGGGCGCGCCGATACAGCGCGGCTCACTTCAATGCGCCGGAGTTTTCTAAATCCCGTTGGGCGTGCAGGCCATTAGCAACTTAGCCGTTTCGAGAAGATTTGCTCCGGCGGTCACGCGGCTGGCGTTTGGGAGCACGAAGACCACGTCGTCCTCAGTTTCCACCGTGTATCCTTTATCGTGCTCATCTTCCGAGATTATTACCGCCCGCTTCAAACTATATCCCGGGGCCGCTGCATTGATTGCCGCTGTGGCTTGTGTGACAGCATCGGCCGTGGCCATCCCTTTGTTCGGTCCGGTAGGGAAACGGTCCATGATTTTGTTGAGGCTAGCGTCGCCGTTCCATGCCTTGGTGATGACTTCCGCAATGCCGGGAACAGCAGTTGCCGGCATCGAAAATTCCGGGACCGTAATCTCTAAGCTACCCTTCTTTTTTTTGATACCACCTGGTGCCGTTGGTGCCACTGTTAAGCCCTCCCTGATGAAAGCTGCCACGGCACCGGACCGCCTGTCGGGTGCCTAGTATCATCTCATACCTGCGCCCGCGAAACCGCAAGGCCCAATGAGGCGCGCCCAAGTCGTCGGCTCCGCTTTCGGGCAAAGCCTTATGTCTGGTTGTGGCCCGTTTGAGACATCTCCGGCCCGGTACTGATGTCCGCTGATTGGGGTAGACCGGAAGCGGCTAGTTGAAGGTCAAAGCGACGCTTTTGACCCTTAGCGGACGTGGCGCATTGCGCAGCACACGGATCAACCGGAAGTAAGAACTACTAGTTGCTCAATTATCGTCGCCGCAACGATGCGACGACCTTACGATCGACAAACTCCACCAGAGCGTCCACGATGCTGTCCTCTGACACGCTCTGTTGCTGGACAATAAGCACGGGCTGCGCATCACGATCTTGGATCAAACCGTCTCGCGACACACCACCTGCCACGATCACGTTAAAGGGTCGCCCCTCCAGCATGATCTTCTGCCTCTTAACTGAAAGGGTGAGCGACAGCTGGCGATCGAATCCCGGCTGATCTACCTCAATGCACTCCGGCCACGTCGAAACTTTTCTCTTGCCGTTCCCTTCCGTTGCCTCGACCTTGATCTGAACAGCGCTGGCAACACGCTGCGCCAGATCGCCGCGCGTATTGAGGGTTAAATCCTCAGAAAGATCGATAATCTGGATACATATAGGCCCAAAAAAAGCAGATAAGCTCTGGGCCCCATTTGCGGTTGGAGTTGCGACAAAGCCAAACTGCAAGGCAAATACCAGAATTGACCAAGTTCCCAATCGGAGGAGTCTTCGCGGTCCCATCGTCAGATACTCACTCTGCTTGAAGCAGTTTATCAACAAACATCATAGCGGCACTGACAACGAACAAGCCACCGAGAGCCATCCTATCGCGCGCATCTGTGCCTCACTTAGACCGCGTCAATTGCCCTCCCTCATACCAGACCCAGCGCGCCATGTCGCCTCTTGGCCCGTTTGAGACATTCCAGCAGCCGCCCGGCATGTCAGCTCATCGGGGGAGAACGGAAGTGACCGGCGGGCACTCAAAACGGCGCTAATGACCCAAATAGGACGCTCGGCGGCTGCGCCTTCTCGCATGTTTTAGGGCAGGCCGTGTGCTCAATGACAACCCATTGGCGGTTTACATTCCGCGCGGATGGCGCCTCGTCGAGTACGCCATCCGCACCAGCAATTGGTCTCTTGCGAACAAACGAGCCTTAAGCCTTCAGGTCCGTGATCCGCATGATTGCGACCACGTTCCCATCGTTGTACACCTGCTCTTTCGTGTTCTTGTTGCAGGTCCAGACATAGTTCTTCTTGCCCGTAAGGGTCTTTCCCTCCTGCTCGATCCGCATCTCCCCTTCAGTGATATGGCAGACCATGGCATTTTCCATCGGAGGACCCATAGTCTTCGATCCCGGTTGCATAATGACATCGCGCATCGAGACGGTCTTAAAACCGGGGATGATGGATGGTGTCTCGCCATCATAAGCACGCACCACGACACCAGGCCACGGCGTCGCATCCTTGTAGCCCGTGGTTTGAGCAGCGGCGGGCTTCATCATAGCCGCGGAAGCCGCTGCCAACCCAATTCCCAATGCTGACCTTCGATCGATCTTGTTCATTGCTTTTCTCCTGAGACTACGCAACGAGCCGCCGCAGAAGCAGCGCGCGCATTTCGTGCAATGTGAATGGTGGTGCGAAACCGAAAAAAGGGTCGGTCTCTTCAGAGAGCGTGCCTGCCGATGGCACCAGTGCTGCTCGTTTGCCCCGAACGGTGATTTCGGCACATCCCGCTTCAAGGCAACCCCATTCTACGCGACCTGATACACCTGAGAATAGGTGGCGCTTCACTCCGGTGAACGGATAAAGCAAGTCAGTGTGATTGACCGAGCTCGCTGATCGGTCGGCGGTAAGTGCGCCACCACGACCCATTGGCGCCCTGTCCGTAGGCCGACGACTGCGGCTCCGAGGAACGTCCGGAGATGGCCCGAAAGCGAAGTCCGATCTGGCTCTTTGATTGTCGGCTTATCGGGACAAACCAGAAGAAGCCGAACGATCTTCCGAGCGGCGCCTTCTGACCCATCTGAGACATTGGTCGAATTCCCCCTCGGGGGCTCCTGATCTGCTAAGCTCAACTGAAGGAAGTCGGGGTCGTGGAGGGCTCTACATGAGGCGACGCGAACTCATAGCGCTTCTCGGCGCTTCCATGTTGCCGTGGACGCGCGCCGCGAAGGCACAGCCGAGAAGGAAGATCGCCATGGCCGACAAAGGCGCAACCATTGCATATGCGGACGGGACCGGATCCTTTCTTGTCCTGCTTGCATTAGCCGAGCAAGAGGCTCTTTTCCAAAAATACGGCGTCGATGATGTTCGATCCGTCGGTGTCAAAGGCGCTACGGTCCCCCGCCTGACAGCCGACATGCCCTTAGGGATGATCGGCGAACCAGCGGCCTTGTTGCAGGCGACCGAAGGGGCAGATTTGCGCCTTGTCGCTTCGTTCAGCGACATCAAGCTCTCTGGGCACCTTGTCGCTCGACCCGGGATCAACACACCGACAGATTTACGCGGCAAGCGAATGGGAGCGCGTGTGATTGGCGCCGGACTTTGGATATCGACGATCCTCGCGCTCGAACGATTGGGGCTCGATCCACGGCGAGACCAAATCAATATTCTGCCTGTGGGCAATCCCATGCAAATTTTCCGAGCGTTGGAACAGGGCGAAATCGACGCTGCGCTCGTGTCAGCGGGACAAAGTCGCGAACTCCAGGCCAAAGGGTTCGCTGTCCTCTTGAAGGACTACCCGCCGGACATAAGCAGCTTCGGAGGAGGGCTCGTTGTTTCCAATGGCTTTCTATCGAACAATCCCGACGTTGTTGAGAACGTCGTACATGCCCTGCTCGAAGCGCTAGCGATGTGCCTTGGCGGACGGAACAAAGCAAAGGTCATGCAGGCATTCAACAAAGCCCTCAGCATCACCGACGCCGAAACCGCTGCAAGCAGTTTAGCCGAACTCCGACGCAAGCCCTATCCGTCACTGGCACCGCTGGCAAAGATGCAGGCGGTAATATCGATCCATGATCCTCGCGTGCTGAAGGTTTCTCCCGCTGATCTCATTGATGACCAGTTTGTTCGCAAGTTTGATGAAAACGGTGAGTTGGATGCCCTCTATGCGGCCTATGCGTAGCCTTGGCATGGCTGGCGCATCTGCGTGCTCTTCGTCTCACCGGGTACCTTCCGATGCAATCCACAATGTCCGTTGATGGCCCATCGCTGACCTCAGGGCAGGCCGCGACAAGGTCAGCAATCAGATGCACAGCGGACGGGGCCAGATGCGTCGTCTTGGGACGACTATGCGATCCCGTCAAACATAAACGCTGGTTTGCGCTTTACAAACTTTCTTTGATCAACGTTCCGATGCTTCTGTTCACAACTTCGTCTGCGCTCTCCTCCTCGGCAACGCTTTGCTTCCACCCCGTGCAACGCTACTGCGATTAAGATCCCGATTGATGCCGTCTTCTATCCTTGGTTGTTGAATTGATGCGGCCCTGATAGAGTGGCGCTCGTCAACCGGTAGTTCTCGTCATTTTTTGCGGAAGCTGATGAATTTTAGCGATGTAGCTGCAGGTTCGTCTGCTAGCTTCTTTGATTGCGTGATAATTGGCGGCGGCCTGGCTGGGTTGGTCTGCGCGCTGCGGTTAAGCACGTCGCAGCTTAGGGTTGCCATCATTGATCAACCGCTGCCTCAGGCGAACGGCGACCTTGGTGGCTTTGCAAAGTTTTCGGGCGCGAAATTTTCCTATCTCCCGGCCGGAAGGGGTTTGGTCCCGCTGCTCGGATCGGAGGACTCGCTAAAGGACCTTCTGAGGCACTTGAGCGCTGTTTTGGGTCTTGAGGCTCCGAAGATAGAGAACTTGCCGCCGTCGCCCACCCTGGGGAGTAGTCTCAGGCTCTATCACTCAGTTGTTCTTACGACTGTGCAGATGGATAGATTGATTGAAACTCTTGAGGCAAAGGTCGCTGCAAAATGCTCATTTATATCCGGAGCAGTGGTGAGGATCCGTCCCACAATGGACGGATGGGAGGTTGATGGCCCGGAAGGCAAGCTATGTTCTGCCAAGACGGTCGTATGTGCCGGCGGCCGCCTGGGCTCCCGCCTACTTGAGCAGGCAGGAGCAGATCCTCAACCCGGCCGCGGCCTCGACGTTGGAGTGCGTATCGAATTTCTAGATGCTGCCGGTTCGGCCGCACTCCGATCCTATGGTCCGGACGCGAAAATAATAAGGGGAAGATGCCGGACATTCTGCTTAAACAGCCCCGGTAGGGTATATCGTTATCCGTTTGGCGACTTCTCGATTGCAGGAGGCGTGGTCGCAGACAGCGAATTCGCTAGATCCAACTTCGGGCTTTTGTGTAGACTCGATCGGACAGCAGAAATCCGGGATGAAATAGTCAAGAGCCTAAGATCGATACCTAAGGAGACTTTGGAGCGTCAAGCTGTGGTCTCGGATGCTATATTTGGAGAAACGGAGTCGGTCATTCGTAGTGCGTTCGGAGAGGGAGTTTTTCGGGACTTGCTGGACCTTGGCGCTTATCTTGGAGAGGTCGCTTTGGTCGATTGGAGTTCACCGCATATAGTGCATTTTCCGCTTTTGGATTGGCATTGGAATACATATGCGCTTCCGAAGACGCATAGGACAAGCCTCTCTGGCGTATACGCTGTCGGCGACATCGGTGGCCATGCTCGTGGATTGCTTCAGGCGGCTGCTTCGGGCTGGATCGCCGCGAACGAGGTAATCGTTGCCTATGAAGGCACTTAGATTTTTCGATCCGCTTTATGGGCGAGTGGATTGCTCCGCTCAGGATTGGGCCGTCATCCGATCGCCGGAGGTCCAGCGCCTTCGTAATATCCGAATGTGCAATATCAATTCTCTGCTTGTGAGCGGTGCTTCTGAAATTTCTAGGTTCGAACACATTATTGGTGTATTTCGCTTGGCTCAGGAGTGGACCCAACAAAATCGAATTACTGGAACTGACGCAGAAGTTGTTCAAGCAGCCGCCCTGTTGCACGATTTTCAAACTGGCCCGTTTGGCCATTCAATGGAATACATTTTAACCGATAACGAGGTCGGCGAATTCAAACATGAAGACGTAAGCGATGGTTCGCGGCGCTTGTTCTTGCAAAAAATTAGGCAGAATGCCTCTTTTGCCGGAGCACAGTTTTCAACTCCGAGGCTCTTGGCTCCTCTTTGGCCACGAATTACTGAGGCTATCCGAGGTCAAGGACGATTTGGTCCGCTAATCGCTGGCACGATGGACCTGGATAACATTGACAACGTCGTTCGGCTGGCGATGCACGTT
This sequence comes from Bradyrhizobium retamae, assembly GCF_001440415.1. GTDB lineage: Bacteria > Pseudomonadota > Alphaproteobacteria > Rhizobiales > Xanthobacteraceae > Bradyrhizobium > Bradyrhizobium retamae. The sequence goes on along the minus strand of NZ_LLYA01000159.1, from coordinate 333,627 downwards.
GGTGTTGCTTCTCATGAAGACGCGCAAATCTGCTTGGGTCTCGCTCGCGATCTTGGCATTTCCGATTCTGTGCTTTCCATCAGTAATAAGGGCATAGAGCTCGTTCATCGTTGGCAAGCCATCAGAACACGTCTTTACCAACTCCTCCTGCATGACTGGGCAGAATTTTCTGCTAAGGCGATGTTGACGGTCATGATTGAGTTAGCTGTATCTGCAGGCCTGCTTGGTCCTGATAGTTGGGTTCTCACAGATGACGCGTTGCTGACCCATCTCACGCGCCATTCAGTTGGAGAACACCAAAGGATTTCGGAGCTCGCTGGACGGATTATGCGCGGCGACCTGTATGAGCCCCTTGCGCTTTGGCGCACGCCCATCGTCGAGAAGTATAAAGATCTTGCGAAAGCTGAATACAAGCGCGAAATGGAGCAACTTATTGGTGCCGACCTAAGAACTCCGAGTATTTTTCACGTAATTTTGGACAACAGGAAGGTTTGTCGAGAAGTTGCGCTGTTCAACCGTGACAGCCGATCGACAATGCACTTTGGGCGTGATTCACGCGAAGTCCTAATTGGGCTCTTTGCGTCGCGGTCGGATCTGTCAGCAAGTGCCCAGCGGCGCGCAGTAGAGAGTGTTCGCGCAAAGCTTACAGCTGACGGCGTTGACACCATTTCCGAATTGGACGACCCGCTTCAAGAATCCGTCACAGCGACCGCTCAATTGGCCCTTTTTTCGTGAAAACATATCTCAAACGCCAGCTCAATTCGGTGGATTGGGACTTTGTAACTGACTCGGAGAGTCAGGCATCCGGACTGCACTGGTACCCTGGCACGTTTGTGCCTGCTCTGCCCGGCGCAATCATAGAAGCCTTTTCTACTCCTGACGATGTCGTGCTCGACCCTTTTGGCGGCGTAGGAACAACCGCTCTCGCTGCTCTGTTTCGTGGACGTCGCTCCATTAGCATAGATGTCAATCCCATCGCTTGCTTGGCTACTTTTACCGGTGTCGGCTTAGTCGCAGTTCGATTATTAGAGCCTCGACTTTTCGATTACGCCATTCAAGAAGCGGGAGCAGTTTGCGCCGGAATCGGCTCACAGAAGACCCTGTCATTTGGATCGCGCGATCGGCTCCGCAAACTCGATAAGTTTATTGAGACCGTCATCGACTACAACGGTGACGCTGCCAGGCGCTTCGGCGAGGCACGCCCCGCTCGAACCGAACTCTTGCCATGGTACGGCAAACAAACTCTCCGTCTTCTGATCCGGCTTCGAAATCAATTCGTACGCCATCCATCACAATTTGTCGGAGCTATCGGTTTAACAATGGTCTCGTCCATAGCTCGGCAACTCTCCTCTCAAACCAAGAGCTGGGGCCATATCGCTGACAACGTCCTGCCTCACGAACTAGTTGAGAAGGATGTCCAAAGAGCCGCGAACGATTGGCTTCAAAGAACTGCCAAACGAATTGAGCGATACGAGCCGCTCGGTAACGTCTCCGCGATGAAGCCGCTTTGCTACGTGCGCGAACTGGATTGGCTGTCCGCCGACGAGATAACGTTGCCGGAGCACCCACGGCTCCTCGTTACATCGCCACCGTACGCCGGCGCGATCGATTATACTCTAGCACAACGCCTATCGTTTTATCTTCTCGGTGCGAATGACGATGAAGTAAAGCGGCTATGCTCGATCGAATCAGGTGCCCGACGCAAGAGATTCAACAAGCAGCACATTGCGGAATGGTCAGGCGAACTCAGTCGTAGTGTTGAGCGTCAGATATCCATCATGGAGGCACCTGCTGTTGCCGCCTTCGTCATGCCGCACAAGGATCACGGCCGTGATCGAGGCGAGACCGATCTAAAATCCGTGATGACGGCCCACGGTTGGAAAATCGAATTTGAGAAGCACCGATCGATAAGACAGGTTCGAGCGCGGCAGTCGTGGACGTCTATCAAGAGAGAGACAATTCTGATTTTTGAAAAGACCTAGGGGGCATTCATGTTGATGGTTCTCGTTGGTTGCCGCGGCGCCGGAAAAACAACCCTATTGAATGCGATCTCATCTCATTTTACGGTTCTTAAACCGAGCACCACACGACCAAGACGCAGTGATGATGAGACTGAGTACCACTTTGTCAATCGGTGGCAGAGTGCTGCATATGCTTGGAGCATAAAGCCCAAAGACGATTATTACGGCATGCGCCTTTCCGAAGTTGAAAAGGCAAACAAAGATGCTTGCATCACTGTTTTTGATCCTCTGGCCATCGAACGGCTGCACTCCTTTGTTCAGACATCTCCAATCGAGGTCGTGACCATCGGCCTCGACACAATTGAGAACTCGAGAGCTCAGCATGAGCGGGTGGACAATGATGCCGCCCGACGCATGTCCGACCAGGATTTCAACAAAGCACGGGAAGTCATCACCAAATGCGACGTGGTATTGCGCGGAGATGCAACTCACGTGCTCGATGCAGTCAAAGCTATTGGCCAGATACTACATTGTCGTGGGGGAGTCTTAGTTCGAGAGCAGATCGAAGCGCTCATGAATGCTGGAGCATTGATTACGCACGGGGAGTCAAATTCGATTCGACCGGCCAGCTATGACATGCGGATAGGAGATCAGGTTTGGTGCCAAAAGTCGATCGAGACTCTCTCTGACACAACGCCTACATTTCATCTGCCGCCGTATTCTTACGCGATTGTGATCGCAAAGGAGGAAGCCCGTTTACCTACTTTCATAACGGGCAAGTTCGATTTGAAGGTTTCAATGTTCTTGAGCGGCGTTATTCTTTCAAACGGGCCTCAAATCGATCCTGGTTATGATGGCACTCTCTTCTGTCTGCTCTTCAATTCGAACAGCCAAGCCGTACCTCTAACCAGGGGTGAGCAATTTGCTACAATCGAGTTCGCGACAACAACGAGGCCCGCCACGAAATACAGTCAAAAGTACGCTCTGGCGCAACGCCTCGAAGGGGTAATGCAGCGCAATCTGTCAAATCCCGGCGGGACGATCATGGCGATGATTGATTCCCAAATGGCTGACATACGGAGCAAGCTTGCTCGCCTTGATGGGATATTTTGGGGCTCCATAGCTGTTGTCAATGCTGTCCTGATATCCTTTGCTGGGGCCTTCTGTGTTTTTTTTCTGACAATTATGTGGGATCGCGTTAAGGATGCAGAGAGCCGTGCGGATAAATTGAAAGCAACCGTCGAGTCAGTTGAAGGTCGCGGCGAAAAGCTGACTGCCGCTAGCACGGAAGCTCTTGCTGCTATTGCCGAAGCTCGCGCGAAGGCTCTCGAAGAAATTGAGAAAGCGCGGGGAACTAAGTAGACAGAGCAGACGCCTCGGTTGTCACCGTTGCCTGAGGGTACGATCTCGACGACGCCTGACACAATGTCTTTTGGCAGGGCGCCATGACGAAATTCATCGCATACTTTCGTGTCTCAACTCAACGCCAGGGTAAATCGGGGCTCGGTCTGGCGGCTCAGCAGCGCAAGATTTCCGATTTCGTAGCTGGCACTGGAACGTTGCTTGCAGAGTTCTGCGATATTCAATCCGGCAGAGACGATTCACGCGCGGAATTGCAGCACGCAATCCAGCTGGCTAAACGCGAAAACGCGAAAATCGTCATCGCGCGACTCGATCGCTTCTCCCGTCGAGTCAGCTTTATCGCCAACATTCTGGAGCAAGGCATCGGCCTAGTCTGCGCCGAAATGCCCAATGCCACAGACTTCCAGCTGCATATCTTCGCCGCCCTCGCGCAGGAAGAGCGCCGGCTCATTTCCGAGCGAACGAAGGCGGCATTGGCCGAAGCGAAACGCCGAGGCAAAATTCTTGGCTTGAATGGACGGAATTTGGCCGCGAAGAATCGCAGGGCGGCAGACGACTTTGCAGCCTCGCTCAGGGCAAAACTGGATGCGGATTTATTGCGGTGTTCTTACAGCGAGATAGCCAGGCAGCTAAACGGCGCGGGAATTACGACAGTAACTGGGTGCAAGTTCTATCCCCAGACGGTCAAGAACTACCTGAAACGACTCAGCGGAGTATCCCTGTGATCGTTGACGGGACAATTATCTTTGGCAGGCTCAGGCTTTACAATTTGCGCGAGTCACGCGAGTTTTCTTGGACGGGGGGACTGTCGATGACCAAACTTTCTGCTTACGCCGTTGTTCTGGACGCTAACGTGTGGGTAGCAGAGCGCTTGCTGCAATCCTCCATTGGCAACGCATTGATATACGCCTTATCCGGCGCAAAAGCTTCAATCGGTCTACCAGAAGTCGTCGAGCGCGAAGTGAATCGCGTGCTTCCGGAGATGGCCGAAAGAGCCGTGAGCCTCATTGGCAGAGAAACTGCTCTGCTGCGACAGCTCTCGGGGCACAAGCTCTTGTTCACGGGACCTACGACGCTTGCGATAAAGGAAGGTATGGAGGAGCGTTGGAAACAGCTTGCTGGCTTGATTGTGCGGGTGCCTTTCTCGCATGAACAGGCCCAATCCGCACTTGACCGCATAATCGCCTCGGTCCCACCCTGTGGTAGCAATAATGAGCAATTCCGCGATTGCTGTATTTGGCTCGCTGCACTGGCGCTTGCTGAAGATCGCGAGGTTCATTTAGTGACTCAGGATGCCGCGTTCTATGAAGGGCGAAAACCTTCTCAGGGGTTAGCGAGGGCTTTGCAGGATGAGCTGGAACTCAAGAGTCGGCGCGTCCATATTCACCCTACAGTAAGAGATTTTCTAACCTCACTCGGAAGCACCGCGGCGGTGGTCGATGAAGCGGAAATTGGTGATGCAATCATTCAATCTGTGACACCTCATGCCCGTGAGATTGCCGCAGAGAAAGGCAAGTTTGCCCTCGGCGCGCCCGTTTCCAAGCCGAAGATTAAGGGCTTTGCCACGCCGAAAAGCGCGCTCGTTGCTGTGTCGTTTGAGGTAGCGTTCGCGATGGAGGGTATTGAAGAGGACGGGGACGGCCCGCTCACCTTAACCGCTCGTCTGTCGTTGGAAGGGGCGTGTTCATACGACCCGAGATCACATGCAGTCACGGATGTTGAGATACGCAGCTGGTCGAAATCCATTGACAATAGCCGCTTCACTACTGGAACTGTGAGTCCGTCGGCGCGAGAGTTGCAACAATATTCTCCTGAGCGTATGCGGGTAATAACCTAACGACGCCATGCATCTCGAAGCCATTTGCGATGTTTTTAAGCGACGTTGACCAAGAGACGAACCGTTCAAAATCAATTTTTAGCGCAAATGGACAGAATTGGGCCGTCAAGAATCGCAGCGCGGCTGACTAACTTGCGCATCACTCAGGGTAAATCCGGATGCAAGTTTGATGGGGCGATCTTATAGCGAGATCGCGCGGCATTTGAACGTCGCGGGTATTGCGACGGGACTGGGCGGAAGTTCTACCCGCAGACGGTCAAGAACTATTTGGCACGAATTCATACCGAGCAATTCGCCTTAGATGGCTTCAACAAGTTAGAAGGAGAGTGCACCTCATTGACTGGCCTGCAGATCAGACTGCGATAGGCAACTCTTCGTTGACCTGCCTCACCTGCAGCATTTCTGTGCGTCTTGCTAAGGTCTCACGGTATTCCTGAGCTTCAAAGTCACGAAAGAATGGAGCCGTTGGAGCAACTCGTCTAACGGCGGCCTCAACTTCATCGATCGTTGCGCGGAAGAATTCTTTGCGAGCGTTGGTTGTATTCACTCGACTGCCGTCAAACTCGCTATGCAGCGCCCTCTCTAAAGCCGGCGCGTCGTCGCTGTAGAGTACGGCATGGATGTCAAATATAAACGGAACACTAGCGTCACCAAGCTCGCGGATTCGCTCCTCCGGATCGAGCCGTCGTGTCATCCCAATTTTCACTACATTCTCACCGAATGACCCAATGTTCGAAATGACGTAAACGAAACCCGACTTCGTACGCTCCGCCATCGCGTCAGCCCGAGCAAGCTGCTGCTGAGCCTCCGCCAGATCCGCCTCCAACACTCGGACCTGCTCGTTGAACGCCGCGAGCTTCGGTCCAACCACGTTCTCCGCTTCCGCGCGAGCTTTGGCAAGTAAGGTTCGGTAGCGCTCTTCTTCTCGTCTCGCTCTTTCCCGATCCTGCAGCAAGCGCTGCTCTTCGCGATTAGCCCGTGCTAACTCTGCCTTTTCCTCTCGTTCTGCTTTGTTTTTTTCACGGCACTCGTGGGTCAGGTAAAGCTCTTTCAGCTTTAGCGCCTCATATTGCTCTGATATGAATATCGCATTCGATTCATTCAGAGCATCGATTTTCGCGCGCGCAGCTCGGATGCGCTTCTCCATGACTTTCACGTTATTCCAGCGCGCATTCGCAATTGCGGCATCGCACTCGCTGTTGAAAGCCCGCAAAGTCAGGCGAATACCCCTATTTGCCATGGTCTGCCCTTTGGCTTCACTGCCATTGAGTGACCAGTTGATCCGGCAGATTACAGCCGTCTTTTCGGCAGCCATAAGCTTTTGAGATTCGCGGCAGGTCTTGATGGCGTTCTTGTATTGCTCGCTGTCTGTGTAATCGAAATGAGGCTCGTAAAGCCCAAGTTCCGCGATGTTCATCCGGCTTTCACAGATCGCTAGTTGATCCATTAAATCGTTGTAGGCGCCCTTCTTCTCCGCGTAGGCCGACCGGAGCTCAGCGAGCGCAGCTGTTCGAGCGTTGTATTGAGACTCAACCTTGGCAATTTCCTCGTACATGTCCTCCAGCGGCTTGAAATAGCCCTCAAGTTCCTTGATTCGGTCTGCCGAGCGCTCTTGCTCCTCGCGATACGTTCGCCGCTGTTTGAAAAGTCGGCGTGTGACAACGATGAATGCTATCGGAAAACCAAGCAGCCAAGCGAATAATAGGAAACCGAAAAATGCCGACATGTATGCACTCCGGGCGTTTCCTTGAGTGCTAGCAGGACATGATCAACGGGCGATTGAGTTTATTCGCCGCACACGCGACTCTGTGACGCGTTGGTAAACAGGTCATTGATCTATGATTCGTTAACAGACCCCGGTCCACGAAGAGCAAATTCTCGGCACAAATTGACGGAATGTGGCCGCAACGAATCGCAAGGCGGCTGACGACTTTGCATCCCAACTCAGGCAAAAACTGGATGCGGATTTATTGCGGTGTTCTTACAGCGAGATTGCGCGACAACTGAATGACGCAGGAATTACGACTGTTACCGGCAGGAAGTTCTATCCGCAGGCGGTCAAGAACTATTTGGCTCGAATTCGACCTGCCGCAGAACACTGTTAAGCATATTCAATCGAGATGCCGCTCTCCATTATTGCCCTTTCATGCTCTTTCCAAGCGATTTCCGAACGTCGAGAGTCGCCCTCAGTCTTGAATATTAGCAACCGAGGCAGCGTCCGCAGCGTCAGTCGCGAGCCGTCATTGGCGACGTCGGCTAGTAGTGGATCAATCTCTACCGATTGGCATCGTCGGATCTCAACGAGATGCTTGCAGGCCTGGACGTACGCCGCGCAGATCGCCGCACTATGTTCATCAAGGTAGCGTTGATACTTCAGGATCTGCTCTACTGTAGGGTTCTTCGACGATGCAGATCGCAGCCCTGAATTGGAAAATAGCTTGGCCTCCGTGAATACGAGGTCCGCTCCCGTCTCCGTCGGCTCCAAATGGACCATATCGATGCGCGGCGCGATCAGGATTTCCTTGCCTGTCCTTTTGCTTACACTTGGAAAACCCGGCAATGCCATTTCGAGGTTGATTACCGACGGGCGCAGAGCGCCGCTTGCTAGCAGTCCTTTTTCGCTAAGATCCTCTGCTTCATCTGAGACAGTTTCATCATCTAGATTTACTAGCCCGTAGCTTTTGACGCGATTGACCCAAGCAGAAAGGTTTAAGGGAGAACAATCCTTCTCAACGAGTTCACCGCTCTTGCGGTAGACCTTCTCGCCATCAAAATGGAGATCTCCGCTCGGTTGATCCTTTCCAAGCAAGTAACGTTGATCGAAGGTCGCGACCAACTTTCCATTCTTCTCCTCGATCTTTTTGAAAAGGGCACGTCCATTGATGTAGACACTCAAATAGTTGTCCCGTACCGCAATGAACAGATGATCTTTGCCGTCGCGAAAACTTAGAAGGCGCTTGCCCCAGTCAGTGTCAACAAGACGCGATGGCATGCCATCTGGCAGCTTCATGGTGAACTTGTTCAATTTTGACATCTGCATTGTTATCTCTCACTGAAGTAGCTCAGAGCCAAAGAAAGATACTGGTTCGCTACACGAGAACCCAGTCGCCATCGTTCGCGAGCACGACCTTTTCGAATAAGCTCGGGAATTTGTCTCGTTCAAACGTGTGGATTGGGATGAGCTTTTTGGGTGCGACTGCTGCGGCGAGCCTCCTCAAATCACCGGGACCTGCATGCCCTGAAGTGTGTATGGTTTCAAACGGGATGCCACGGCTCTCACAATCAGCCATGAGCGCTGCACCTGGACTGCCGGCGCGGAGATAGCCATCCCATTGGGACCAGAACACCTTCGCCCCCGATAAGGCGTTCGCCTGATCAAGATCACGCATCATCCAAGGACGAAACAGCATGACCGCGCGAGAAGCTTTCTGTGCGAGCTGTTCTGGCCAAAGCCGAAATTCTCGGTAACTGTCCACCAGAGGGGCTATGCCATTGTTCTTCAAATGCAGGCGCTGTCTCTGCGGAATGAAGACCGCCAGATTAGACCAGCCGGCGACTGGCTTTGGGATGTTGTCATATCCTGTCGCCTTTAAAACCTCTGCCGCGTAAGCATCTACCACGAGCGTCCGTCCGGTCCGCTTCGCTGCGCGATAGACGGTTACCACTCGGTCAATGTTCTGAGCCGAACAGGCAACCAAAGCCATTCCCGTAGTATCCTTGAATCTATCGACGAAAATGTTCTCCAGCGCTTCCTCGGTCGGAAAGCTTTCGTCATCAGCCAAGCGTCCAAGGCTCGAGCCTTCCATCAGCATGATATCGATGGCGCGCGGTGGGGTGTGGACAAGTGCCTCAAACATTTTAGCCTTCCGGCCATGTGCCCGGAGATCGCCGGAGTAGAACAGGCGCTTGCCGGCTGCCTCAATTTCGATGGCGTACGCATCGAACCCTGAATGATCCACCAGACGTGGGACGATTGCGAAAGGGCCGATCTGGATTAGCTTTCCATGCTCAAGGTATCTGGCCGCATTCAAAGCAATCGCATCAGGAACGAAATCAGCAGCAGCCCGCATGATGCTTTCCGTCGCCTTCCCCATGACGAGGGGGATTTTCCGACTAGCCTTGGGCACAAGTCCCCAGTGATCCCGGTGTCCATGCGATAAGATGATAGCCAGAAGATCGGCACTGCCTCCGTCAAGTCCGTCGACCTCAGGGAGAAGTGTAGAGGCCAGATCCGTCGCGTTCAGTGGCAGCCCTAGGTCGAGCAAAATTCGGGAGCCCGCGCTTTCCAACTCGATGCATGTGCCGCCAATCTCTCGCGTCCCTCGATGAATTCTTATTCGCACTCAATTCCCTTAACAACGGAGGTCCAACACAGGCAGCGCGACGGTATTGCAGGTCTGGCAAGGCTACAAGTCGAGCTTTAGGCGGAAATCCGCCACTACCTCGTCCGATAGTGGGGATCTGATCTGACGCTTGTTGCCTGTGCGCTCAGGTGAAATGCGCCAATAATTCTCGAGATCACGTACGAAACATGAAGCCGGACGTCGGCATAAATGATGAACATGTTTACAGGTTTTTCGTAGACGACGCGGCCGCGGGGAAAGCATTCGTACTCTGCAGATTTGATTTCGGCCGGCAGCCCACGTTTTTTCAAGGCATGAAATGGCAGTGCCCGGAGATGTTCCCATAGCTCATAGTGACCAACAGTGTGGGTCAGACAATCGCCGTATGGCTCAGCGTCCTTCAGTGCACTTCGTTGTGTAAGAAGCACATTGTTTCCAGCGGAGTGAATGAGCCACAAGATGCCCACCGAAGGCGATGGGATCGTGGTACTAGAGCGGTCCTCTACGTGAAGCAGTCCGCCGGGTCGAGGTCTCTCTGTCACGAAGGCTCCTTTTGCAATCGCACGCGATCCGCGTTCATCCCTAAGATTCAAATGAAGCCCTGAGAAGTTTACGTATTATGGAACATTTTGAAAATATTCATTTCTAGAGATGGGCGTACTGTCCGTGCGATCTCTGCCACACGCTTTCCGGGTTTGGTCAATGGCTGATTCGATCGCGTTTGCAGTTGGCGACATCCACGGCTGCTTTGACAAACTGACTGCCCTGATGGCGGCGTGCGATTCGGTTGGCGCTGGAAAGACTGTCCAATTTGTCTTCATAGGCGACTATGTTGATAGGGGACCAGACACAAGCAAGGTCGTTGACTTCTTGATCGAGAAGCAACTCGAAGAGGAGGACCGCTTCATATGCTTGCGCGGCAACCATGAGGAACTGCTAATCCGAGCTGCTTGTAGAGATCGGACGGACCGAGATCTTATGAACTGGTGGGCAAATGGTGGGGAGCAGACGCTAGACAGTTATGGGGTCAATGATCCAAGCGATCTTCCTGCCGACCATCTTGCTTGGATAAAGACGCTTCCCCCGACATTTGGTGATGCTCGACGGCTTTTCGTGCACGCTGGAGTTCGGCCCGGCGTGTCAATTGCAGCTCAGACTGAAAGGGATTTGCTGTGGATACGGGAGCCGTTCTTATCCTCTGAAGAAAACCACGGTGCATTTATCGTTCACGGACACACGCCGACCAGATCGAGGCTTCCTGATCTACGCCCAAACCGCCTGAATATCGATACCGGCGCATGCTTCGGTGGCCCATTAACTGCTGCAATATTTTCTGACCGCAGAACGCCGCCAATCAACTTCGTGAATGACGCTGGCACGATGTGGTAACAAGCGGGACGATTATGGATGCGCCAAATTCGGTCAGCCGACAGATAAGTCGTGTGCGTCAAGTTCGATGGCGGATTTGTCGCGGCGATCTTATAGCGATATTGCGCGACATCTGAACCATGCGGGGATCACGACCGTGACCGGGCGGAAGTTCTATCCGCTAACGGTCTTGAGTTACCTGACCCGGCAGCGCGGTTTTCCCGATGGGGAAATATAAGGTCTCTGAGTGACCTGTTTGCGAATCTTTATTTCCCGTTTGTACACCAAGGACGCGGGAGTAGCGGACAGCTTGTTGCACCGCATACGAAGCGAACGGCCAAGCCTTCGTTAATCAACGTTGACCCTACGTCCACGCCGTTAACTCGGAGAGTGCCGCAGCGGCGACCGAAGTTACAAGCATCTGTGCCTTCCGTACCCAGCACACAGGCACAGGCAGCTTGACTGAAGTCTGACCTGCCGTTGCTAACGAGTTCGCGAAGCCGTTGCTTGGCAGCTTCGCCCTTCTGTCGCTCTGCTTCGCACCGCGCTCGACTTCCCGTTTCTGGTGCGTTGTATCCTAGCAGGCGAACATTCGGCCGACCGTCGTCAAGACTGATAGTATCTCCATCAATCACGCGCACCGAAATCGTGGCGCGAACAGCAGTCGAATTCGCCGTTTCAAGTTTGAGTTCAGGGTGTATCCTTGGCCAAGCCTGAACTGCCACGAAACCAATAAGCACGCAAAGAACGACGAGGCCAGAAAGGTAACGCGAACCATACCACGTCGATTTGAAGTCAACGATCAGTTTGAACCGCTCCGGGGCGGCCCACTTCGTTCGACGAAATCTGTAGATGTTGCTCGGCATCCTCTATCGATACACGCGGAGCGTTAACTCTGGATGAGTTTGCCGCGAGAAATTGTTGGAAACGATTCGGATCACCCGTCGAGACGCTCTATGGAGCCGTGTTTGGCAACAATCTGCTGTTGGTATTGCAGCGGGTCATCGTCGTTCGGAAACACGATGCGAACCCTGCTATCTCGAAATCCGACACCGAAATAGCGGCGGCCTTGATCTGGGTGCTTACCGCGCTGTTCGATATATTCGGAGACGTCTTCAGCCTCTTCGCCGAAAGAGCTACGGGTATCCGCGACGATCCTGGCGATCTTTGGCCGCTCTCCCTCGGGAGCGACGACGAGAGTTTCGAGCACCGATCTCAAGTGAGCGGCTACCTTAGCTCGAATCTCAAATAGATCGGAGCCATCTGAGCCTCGGAGACGCTTTAAAAGCGCGTGGATGTGATCTTTGCTCTCGCTGATCCGGAGGTGCCGGGACTGTAGTTGCTCCAACCTCGTTCGTTTCTCGGTAACGGCCTGGGTAAGTCCGCGTTGACGTTGGTCAAGGTCGCGCAGCTTTGAGGCAACGAAATCAGGCGGGCCACCAGCCTCCAGCAAAGCGTAAGTTTTATCCATGAGCGCCCCGACGCTTCCGAGCTCCCCTTCAAGGGCAGAGATTTCAGCCGCAGCTTGGCCGCACTCATCGACCCGATCTCCGGCGTCGACAATGCTCGCGATATCGACCTCGCTCACGAATGCCAAAAAGGATGCTTCGAAGTCCGTGTATCGCCAGCGTTTACCTCGACATCCAAGCCTTCTTTTGGCTTTGCTGCATACTAGATATCGACCGCCTTTCGGCCCCCTCCCCTTGTTGTCGTAAGTCATCGCGGCGCCACAGTATGCGCATGTCGCTAAGCCAGAGAACAAGTTGCTGAAGCCAGCACCTTTTCGACCTGCACCGTTCAACCGCCTCTGGGACTTCGCGTGCCGGGCTCGATAAAATAGCTGCTCTTCGATAATCGCTGGGAAGTAGTCTATGATCGGCCCGCCCTCGTCGACACGCTTTCCATTTCGACGGGTCCCCGGCTGAAATTCGCCGATAACGGCTCGGTTCGAGAGGATCTTTGCGATGTACGACTGGTGCCAGCCATCTGATTCGTTGAACGTTGGCGTATTAGCTTCGTTCAAGCGCACAGCAATCTTGTAGATGCCAATGCCATCAGCGCTATCGTTGAAGATGCGCCGGACTACCTCGACGCGGTCGGGAATCGGCACATAGCCGCTGCGATCTGGGGCTAGCTCGAGCCATGCCGGACACCATCTGGTCATTGGCTTCAAGGCTGCGGCCGACGCCCGCTTGTTCTCCCATGCGGCGGAGAGACGAAGGCTTTTGGTTTGAGACTCCTCGTGGGCTCGACTCATGATCACGAGGGAGACGATGAGGTCCCCGAGGTCGTTCGTTCCCGCCCGGTAGAGGCGGCCATCGGTCAATGTGACCAGATTGATGCCGGCCTGGATGATGCTGAGGAACAGGGATTGCGCGGCGAGCAGCTGCTGCCGGCTGAGACGATCGAGGGATTCCACGATCAAGTAGGAGCCCGGCTTGATCAAGCCGGCCCGGATGGCCTCCAAAAACCGGCCTAGAGCCCCTTCGCGAACGTTCGCGCCCTTGAAAGCCGAGACTCCGATGTCCTCAAGCTCCGAGCCTTCGGCCAGCTCTAGACCGTTTGCTTCCGCATAGGCTCGAGAAGCCTCCAATTGGCGATGCCTGCCGTGGCCCTTCAGCTGTAAATCAGTTGATATTCTTAGGTAGGAATACGCTTGAGGTTTCAATGGGTTGTCCGCCTTCGCCTGAATGGCGGAAACGTCGGATATTAGAAGGTGGGTTAATAGTCAACACCTTCGCACGCCGGCAGCCCAGGCGCGACCTGCACCTGCACGTCGACCGCGCGGGCCTCGATCCCCTCAAAAGCTACGGTAGATACCCGCGCAACCATGCTGCCCCCGCGACGCAATCGAAGGTAGCGGGGAACCGGAGAGTAAGTCAAGAACATTGAGAGAACATTGTGCGCCTAGGGCCTGTCAGCGCACATTTTGCATCGACATACCAGTGCTCAACCGATCGTCGACATTTCGATCCACGCTGCTTAGCGCTTTTCGGTTCTAATTGAATCAGAACCCGGGCTCTAGATTCTTGTTTCGAAGCGTTTTCTTGACGCGAACCGGTGTCCACCCCGGATCAAGTCCGGGGCAGGCTTTCGCTGGAAAACGCTCTAGCTAGCGCTCCGTTCGCATGTATGGGCTGTGCTCAGAAACCAGCTTCAGCGCCGGATCGTCGGCGAGAACGCGCACTGCCTCTGTCTTTGCAGGGCTCTCATTCTCGGGGTTACCCCGGAGGCTCCACACAGCGAGGCAGACGACGAGCAGTCCGGCTCCGATAGCTACTATATCCTTGGTCATTTGCCGGGCCTCCAAACTGGCTGCCAGCGCTGAGGAAAGACCAATTTCGGCGAAGCGCGATGGTTCCTAAGGTACGCTTGGGGAGCTCAATTCAGCTTCCCCGCCGCAATCGCCGCCGCGCTACCCTGTGGCTGCTCCAGCATCTTCAGCGCTGCATCCAGGCCGTTGCGCAAATTGGCGGCCGCGTTGGCGCTGCAGCGGATGCGGCCGGAGGAGATGAACTTCACCTCGGTCGAACCATCCGGCTTCGGCACCAGGATGCGGGTCGCCAGTTCGACCTCGATCGAGCCGTTCATGGTGCCGTAGGCGCCAACGATGTCGAAATAGACCACCGGAGCCATGGCTCCAGTGTCCTCATAGACGAGATCGGATTTGACGGGCGGTTGGTTGGCCAATGGGAGACTCCGTGATCATTACGTCGTGATTCGCTGATCAAGGCTTACGCAAACGGGAGCGTATCCCTGGCGCCGCGTGCTGGCTGGGCGACTTCCGGGGCGGGCCCGCCGCCCCGGAGAATGCTTCCCGACTCAGAGCTGCATGTTCATCGGCTCGGGATAATATCTAAAACCGTCGCCGTTCCTGGCGACGTGGCCGTAGCCGGGCCATGCGAAGTGATAGGACATAACCGGGATCTTCTGGGCGGCGAGCATGTCCAGCATCTTCACCCGCGAGGCGGCCGCCTGCTTTGGGTCGCTGTCGTAGGAGAATTCCATCCGCGGTTTCTCCAACAGCAGCACCGCGTGATGCGAGAGGTCGCCGAGGAAGCAGAAGGATTTGCCCTTCGAACTGACCATGAAGATGGTGTGGCCGACGGTGTGGCCGGGCGCTGCGAGCGCAGTGACGCCGGGCAAGAATTCCTGGTTGTCCTTGATGAAGACGATGCGGTCGCGCACCGGCATCAGGTTCTTGCGGGCGTGGATGATAAAATCCTTCAACGGACTGCCGAGCTTGCCTTCATCGGTCCAGAAATCGAAATCGCTCTGGGCGATGTAGACCTGCGCGTTCGGGAATAGCGGCTTGTCGTCGGCGCCGACCAGGCCGCCGATGTGATCGATATGGGCATGCGAGCACACCACGGCGTCGATGTCGCTCGGCTTGATGCCGGCTGCCATCATGTTCTTCTGCTGCTGGCCGGTGGTCGGGCCAAATGCTTTTGACGTGCCCATGCCGGTATCGAACAGGATCAGCTTGTCGCCGGTGTTCACGATCGGCGAGTTCTGTTCGAGCACGACGTTGTCCGGATTAAGGAAGTTGTCGGACAGCATCTTCTTCACTTCCTCCTTCGGCACGCCGGTAAACGTGCCGGAGGGATCTCCGAGCGGCAGCGGGCCGTCCGAGACGACGGTGACTTCGGCGTCGCCGAGCATGAAGCGGTGCCAGTAGGGCGTCTGCGTGCCGAGCTTTGGCGCCTTGGCCAGAGCGCTGCCGCCGAGCATCGTTGTCGCACCGAACCCGGCGCCGAGCGCAAGCAAAGACCGTCGCGAAAGATTCGTCGTCATGCGTCTTCCTCCAATAATTTTATTGATTGCAGTACGTGCCCGGACGAAGTCATCCGTGCCGGCAGGCTGCTCCCGCTTCCCGAAATTGGCAAGTGGGATGAGGAGGCACGACAGGGATGCGAAAATGACGATGGCGCACCGCATCGCGTCGAAGCGATGTTGCAGGACAGATTTCGAAAGATCAGCATCGACGGCTACCAATCGTAGTCGTCGTAGATCCACTCCCTTGGGTATCGAGGCCGAGATCTTGCTTGCGGCGGCGGCCGTTCGGGCTTGCGCAAGGTTGGAGCCGGCCGCGTCGGAGGCGCTGACGCCTTGGGCGGGTTCTGCTCGGAAACCTTCGCCAGCGCGCGTTTCATCTCTTCCTGGCTCGCCTTGAGCTCCGTAATGGCTTTTGAATTGTCGCTGGCCATTTGTTGCTGGTTCGCCTTGAGCTGTTCGATGGTTCGCTCCAGGTTCGCGAGGTCGCGCGCGATCGTTTGCAGCAACTGTGTCTGTTCGGGGGGCGCGGCGGTCGTCGGCGGCGAGGCGTCTTGCGGCGGTGCGGCCTGAGCCAAGGTCGATGCTTGCGGTGGCGATACTTGCGGTGGTGATGCTTGCGGCGGTGCTGCCTCCGCCGCGGCCACCTCAACGGTAGATGGAGCAGGCTGCGCGGGCGATGGCGGATCTTCTGGCGGCAATGATGGCGTTGAAACGGGCTGCGGCGCCCACCAAGCGACAACCTGCTTGGCTCCGCCACTATAGGACGACTGCAAAACCAGCGCAGCGACAATGATGCACGCTGCCAGGGGCAAGGCGGCTAGGGTGCGGAGCGCCGGCCTTTTTTCCGGTGATTGCGGGGCAGGTCGCGACGATGGCGGATGCGCAGTATCGCGCTCCATTTTTTCGAGCTGTTCAGTCAACAGCGCGAGTTGCTCGTCCGCGCGTTTGATCTGTTCGTGGGCCTGCACGAGCCTCTCATCGGCGCGCGCGTTCAGGGCATCCTGGGGTTCAGTTTCTTTCGGTGTCGGTGTGGAGTTCATTGGCGTTTCCTTTCCGTCCAATGTCATCCGAAGGTGGCCGGCCGAGCATCCGGCAGCGCTCCGTGCAGTCTTGCCCAAAGAATGGCCGCATGATGGTAGAATATGGGATCAGATGGCGATAGCGTCCTGGAATCAGCGGGCCACTCCCGGCGGCGCAGCAAAACGTTGCTGCGGCTCTCCTCGTCGGTTCCAATCGGCCGGCAGGAGGGCACGCAATTCATCCGGATCAAGTCCGGTCGCGCGTATGCGCGCGCTGCGAATGAGTTGGTCGCGCGAGGGAGAAATTATTTCCCGGTGCGCTTCTTCTCGATGGTATCCCAGATCTTTGCCGCGACATCCGGGCCGTTGAGACGCTGGATCGCGCGGATGCCCGTGGGGCAGGTCACGTTGATCTCGGTGAGGTTGCCGTCGATCACATCGATGCCGACGAACAGCAGGCCGCGTTCGCGCAAGTCCGGGCCCAGCGTGTCGCAAATCTCGCGCTCGCGCGGGGTAAGGTCGGTCGCCTGCGCTGCGCCGCCGCGCACCATGTTGGAGCGGAGGTCGTCGGGAGCGGGGACGCGGTTGACGGCACCGGCGAACTCGCCGTCGACCAGGATGATGCGCTTGTCGCCGTGCTTCACCTCGGGGAGGAAGCGCTGGATCACCCAGGGCTCCCTGAAGGTGACGGAAAACATGTCGAACAGCGAGCCGAAATTCATGTCCTGCGGCATGACGCGAAACACCGCCGCGCCGCCATGGCCGTGCAGCGGTTTCATGACGACCGCGCCGTGCTCATCGCGGAACGAATTGATTTCGTCGAGGTCGCGCGAGATCAGCGTCGGCGGCATTAGCTGCGGAAAGTTCAGCACGAACATCTTTTCCGGCGCGTTACGCACGCTGGCGGGATCGTTGACGACCAGCGTCCTGGGATGGATTCGTTCCAGCAAATGCGTCGAAGTGATGTAGGCGATATCGAATGGCGGCTCCTGCCGCAACAGGATGACGTCGAAGGCTTCGAGCGGTTCGCGCTTCGGCTCTCCCAAGGTAAAGTGATCGCCGACCTCGTCGCGCACGGTGAGGTGCTGCACCGGCGCCACCAGCTCCTCGCCGCGCAGCGAGAGCTGGTCCGGCGTGAAATAGGAAAGGCTGTGCCCGCGCTTTTGCGCTTCCAGCATCAGGGCAAAGGTCGAATCGCCGCGGATGTTGATACGCGCGATGGGGTCCATCTGGACGGCGATATTCAGTTTCATAGTGAGGGTCCGCAGGTCAGGAGGGATTGGTTCAGGTGCTGGCGTCGAATGCCGCTAACAGATGGCGTGGCAGACGCCTGGGCGCAATCAGGACAGCGTCAAAACGGAGCTCGAATTCGGCATGCTCGGGATGCGCCATCAGCCAGGCTTGGGCAGCGTCGATGATGCGGGCCTGCTGGCGCGGCGTGACGGCATAGGCAGCATCATCGAGGCTGGCGCGCGCCTTGACCTCGATGAAGGCAATCAAGCTGCGCTTCCTCGCCACCAGGTCGATCTCGCCATAGGGGGTGCGGAAGCGCTTTGCGAGAATGCGGTAGCCCTTTGCCATCAGATAAGCCGCGGCGCGGCTTTCCGCGGAAAGCCCGGTGCGAAACGCAGCGACCCGCTCGGGCGCAGCGAGTTTCGTGGTCGCGTCCGGCGGCGTGGTGCCGTCAGTCTTCGCCATCGTCGCCCCTGACTTCTTTGGCGAGCTCCAGCGCGCGGGCATAGACCTCACGGCGCGGGCGGCCCGAAAGCTCGACCGCATGCGCGACGCTGTCCTTGACGCTTTCGCGCGCCAGCGACGATCGCAGCAAATCGTCGAGGTCATGCTGGGTCATGACATCGGCGTCCTTGCGCGGCGGGCCGATCACGAGCACGAATTCGCCGCGGGTTTCCAGCGTGTCGGCCGTCCTTGCCAGCTCGGCGATGGGGGCGCGCTTGATGTCCTCGTGCAGCTTTGTGAGTTCGCGGCAGATCGCGGCGTCGCGACCGGCCATCATCTCGGCGAGGTCGGCGAGCGTTTCCTGCACGCGGTTGCCGGATTCGAACATCACCAGCGTGGCATCGATCCTTGCCAATCCGGCCAGCCGCATCCGCCGCGAGACTTGCCTGGACGGCAAAAATCCCTCGAAGTAAAACCGGTCGGTCGGGAGTGCTGCGACCGAAAGCGCCGTCAGCACCGAGGACGCACCGGGCACCGCGATCACGGCATGGCCGGCGGCAGAGACCTCGCGCACCAGCTTGAAGCCGGGGTCGGATATCAGGGGCGTGCCGGCGTCCGACACCAGCGCGATGGACGCGCCCTGCGCCAGCCGCTCCAGAATTCTCGGCCGCGCCATCGCCGCGTTGTGCTCATGATACGGCTTGAGTTCCGCCGAGATCGCATAGCGTTCGATCAGGCGGCGGGTGATGCGGGTGTCCTCGCAGGCGATGATGTCGACGCCGGCCAGGGTCTCCAGCGCGCGCAAAGTGATGTCGCCGAGATTGCCGATCGGGGTTGCCACCAGGTAGAGGCCGGGAACCGGCTTCGGGGCATTTAGAGTGTGGCCGCCAATCAAAAATGTTCGGTTGGCCGAACCCGGTTCGGTATCGGAGCCGTAGCTTGAACTGGGCTTTGCGCGCATGACGGTAATCTAAAGGGGTCTTGGTGCAAGCGCTATATCCGGCTGGATTGACGGCAAAGCCGAAGTTCCCTGCGGCTGTCAATGTGCGACGGGACGTAATCCTTTTGTTTTGGTTAACTAATCCTAGACAATATGCAGAATCCCGCATGTAGGGTTCAGTAGCGGTTCAGGTGCCTCGGCCCAGAAAGCCGGAATCCTGACCGACGGCGGTCGGTCAAGAGAAGAGACAGAATGGAAGGCCCGTTCAATCCCAAGCCCGGATCCTCGGTTCCGCGCCCGTCAAGTCCGACCCGGCGGACTGCGCTTGGTCTTATCCTCGGCGCGCCCCTGCTCGGTGCCTGCTCCGGTGGTGGACAGATTTCCAACCCGTTCGGCCCGTCAGCGCCCGACGGGCCGCCAGGCCCGCAGCAGCAGCCGCTCGCCGTCGGCACCGGGCAGGTCAAGGTGGGCCTGATCCTGCCGCTTTCGGCCGCCGGCAATGCCGGCGTCGCCGCGCAATCGATGAAGAACGCTGCCGAGATGGCACTGGCGGAATTCCAGAATCCGAACATTCAGCTGCTGATCAAGGACGACGGCGGCAGTCCGCAGGGCGCCCAGCAAGTTACCCAGGAGGCGCTCGGCGAAGGCGTGGAAATCGTTCTGGGCCCGCTGTTTGCGGCCTCGGTGCCGGCGACCGCGCAACTGACACGCGCGCGGAGCATTCCAGTGATCGCGTTCTCGACTGATTCCAGCATCGCCGGACGCGGTGTTTATCTGCTGAGCTTCCTGCCCGAATCAGACGTCAACCGGATCGTCGATTATTCGGCCAGCATCGGAAAGCGATCGTTTGCGGCGCTGTTGCCCGACAATGCCTATGGCAATGTGGTGGAAGCGGCGTTCAAGCAGGCGGTTGGCCGCAAGGGACGCATCGTCGCCTTCGAAAAATATACCGCCGATCGCGCCGGGGCGGCGCGCACGGTGGCGCAATCGCTCGGCTCGGCGGACGCGCTGTTCATCGCCGACGACGGCGAATCCGTCGTGGCGACGGCGGACTCCCTGACCGCGGCGGGCGCCAATCTGCGCAATATCCAGTTGCTCGGCACCGGGCTATGGGACAATCCGCGCGTCTATGCCAGCGCGACGCTGCAGGGCGGACTTTATGCTGCGCCGGATCCGTCGGGCTTCCGCGCTTTCTCCGGCCGCTACCGCACCAAATACGGCACGGACCCCGTGCGCACCGCAACGCTCGCTTATGATGCCGTCGCGCTGGTTGCTGCGCTGTCGAAGCAGCAGGGCGGCCAACGCTTTGCGCCGGAGACGCTGACCAACCCGTCGGGCTTTGCCGGCATCGACGGGCTGTTTCGATTCCGCTCCGACGGCACCAACGAGCGCGGGCTTGCGGTGATGAAAGTCGCCAGCGGCGGCAGCACGCCGGTCGCCGGCTCGCCGAAGAGTTTTGGGGCGTGATCTTTCGTCCCCTGCGAGTTCGCAGGAACGACGGCTGTTACGCGGCGAGATCCGCCACCACAGCGTCCAGCACCGGAAAACCGTCCTTCGTCACGCGCAGTCTGCCGTCGGAGTCGACGGATATCGCGCCTTCCGCGCGCAGGATGGCGATGCGGCTCGGATCGAGCGCGCGACCGGACAATGCCGCATAGCGGCGTGGGTCTATGCCCTCGGCGAGCCGCAAGCCCATCAGCAAAAATTCGTCGGCGCGTTCTTCGCTGTTGAGGTGGTCGTCGGTAACGACGCCGTGGCCGTTGGCCTCGACGCGCATCAGCCAGGCCTCCGGGCGCTTCTCGGTCGCGGTCGCGTGTCGCGCGCCGTCGATGTCGAGGCGGCCATGCGCGCCGGGACCGATGCCGGCATATTCCTCGCCGCGCCAGTAGACGAGATTGTGCTGGCACTCCGCGCCTTCGCGCGCGTGATTGGAAATCTCGTAGGCCGGCAAGCCATGATGCGCGCAGACTTCCTGCGTCACGTCGTACAGCGCACGCGCCACCGCCTCGTCCGGCGTCTTGAGTTTGCCTGCGGCGTGAAGGCCGAAGAACGGCGTGCCTTCCTCGATGGTGAGTTGGTAGAGCGAGAGGTGCTCGGCGGCTTCGGAGATTGCGAGCTTCAGTTCATCCGCCCACATCCGCGGCGTCTGGTCGGGGCGGGCGTAGATCAGGTCGAATGAATAGCGATCGAACGCGGTGCGCGCGATCGCGACCGCATCGAGCGCCTCGCGCGCAGTATGCAGCCGTCCGAGCGCCTTCAGCGAGGCGTCGTCGAGCGCCTGCACGCCGAGCGAGACGCGGTTGACGCCGGCTGCGCGATAGCCGCGAAACCGCGTCGCTTCTACGCTGGTCGGATTGGCTTCGAGTGTGACCTCGACATTGCCGGCCACGCGCCAGTGCTTTCCGATCGCATCCAAAATCGCGCCGACGGTCTGCGGCTGCATCAAGGAAGGCGTGCCGCCACCGAGAAAGATGGATGTGACGGTCCGCGCCGGTGCGCGCGCCGCAGTTGTTTCGATCTCACGCGCAAACGCGCGCGCAAAACGTTTCTCGTCGATCGGTGCGTGGCGGACGTGGCTGTTGAAATCGCAATAGGGGCATTTCGACAGGCAGAACGGCCAGTGCACGTAGACGCCGAAGGCATCTTTGGGGCGGGGTCGCTCGCGACTAGCCAAGGCAGATCTCCGCCAGTTTGACGAAGGCCCGTGCCCGGTGCGACATGCCAAGCCCGAGCGGCGGCAGGCCGTGCTTTTCGATGGAAGTCATCTCGCCAAAGGTCCGCGTGTGCCCGTCGGGCAGGAATACCGGATCATAGCCAAAACCGGCGGTGCCGCGCGGCGGCCAGACCAGGGTTCCATCGGCGCGGGCCTCGACCTCTTCGAGATGGCCATCGGGCCAGGCGACGCACAGGGCCGAGACGAAATGCGCACTTCGCTTGTCGGGCGTGGTCGCGCCGCGCTCCTGCAACAGGCGCTCTATCCTGGTCATCGCCGCCATGAAATCCTTGCCATCGCCGGCCCAGCGCGCCGAATAGATTCCGGGCGCGCCGTCGAGCGCATCGACGACGAGACCGGAATCATCGGCAAAGGCCGGCAATTGCGCGACTTTCGCCGCCGCGATCGCCTTGATCGCGGCATTGGCCCGAAACGTCTGGCCGGTTTCCTCAGGCTCACCGAGACCCAGCTCGCCTGCGGAAACCGCCTCGACCCCGTGCGGCGCGAGCAATTCCTGCATCTCGGCGAGCTTGCCGGGATTGTGGGTCGCGATCACGAGCCGGCCGGTGATTCGACGGTGCATGTGCGATCAGACTACGCGACGGCCAGCTTCTGCAAGTCCACCAGACGCGCGACACCCTTGCGGGCCAGTTCCATCAGCGCCAGGAACTCGTCTTGCGAAAACGGTGTCTTCTCGGCGGTGCCCTGCACCTCGATGATGCGGCCATCGCCGGTCATGACGAAATTGGCGTCGGTCTCGGCCTCGGAATCCTCGGCATAGTCGAGGTCGAGCACCGGCGTGCCCTGATAGATGCCGCAGGAGATCGCGGCGACATTGTCGCGCAGCACGTTGGCTTTCAGCATATTGCGGTTCTTCATCCAACCGATGCAGTCGGCCAGCGCCACCCAGGCGCCGGTGATCGAGGCCGTGCGGGTGCCACCATCGGCCTGGATCACGTCGCAATCGACCGTAATCTGGCGCTCGCCGAGCGCTTCGAGATCGACGGCTGCGCGCAAGGAGCGGCCGATTAGCCGCTGGATTTCGACGGTGCGGCCGCCCTGCTTGCCTGCCGCGGCCTCGCGGCGGGTACGCTCTAATGTGGCGCGCGGCAGCATGCCGTATTCGGCGGTGACCCAGCCGCGGCCCTGGCCCTTCAACCAGGGCGGCAGCCGTTCTTCCAGGGTGGCCGTGACTAGCACTTGGGTGTCGCCAAACTTCACCATGCAGGAACCTTCGGCATATTTGACCACGCCGCGTTCCAGCGACACGGGACGCAACTGATCGGGCGCACGGCGGCTCGGCCGCATGGGGAATCCTTCCAAAATCGAGCGAAAGTTCGTTCGCGGTGCTTGTAGGAGGGGGAGCGGGCAGCGGCAAGGGTTTTTGCCTTGTTTCGGGGTAGAGTTCGGTCCTGTATCAATCAGAACCGAACCTCTACCTTCTTGTTTTGACGCGTTTTCTTTACGCGAACCGGCATCCACCCCCTGATCAAGTCCGAGGGCATGCTTCGCTCGGAAACGCTATGGTGAAAGCGGCGCTTGTCATCGGCCCGCCGGATCGACAAATTAGGGGTATCAGGGAGTTAGCAGTGGCCCACCACGATCCGATTGGCTTGATCGCGCCGCATGCGGGGCTCGCCCAGCTCAACGAGCGCTCGCGCGATATTTTTCGTCAGATCGTCGAGAGCTATCTCGCGACCGGCGAACCCGTCGGTTCGCGCAACGTCTCGCGCCTGATCGCGGTGCCGCTGTCGCCGGCTTCCGTCCGCAACGTGATGTCGGACCTCGAAGCGCTCGGCCTGATCTACGCGCCGCATACCTCGGCCGGACGCCTGCCCACCGAAGTCGGCCTGCGCTTCTTTGTGGACGCCCTGATGCAGGTCGGCGACCTCACCGAGCCGGAACGGGAATCGATCCAGAACCAGCTTGCCTCCGTCGGCCGGGCGCAGTCGGTCGAGGCGGCGCTCGGCGAGGCGCTGACGCGGCTGTCCGGCCTGACCCGTGCGGCCGCCGTGGTGCTGACCGCCAAATCCAATTCGCGGCTGAAACACATCGAGTTCGTGCGGCTGGAGCCGGAGCGCGCGCTGGTCGTGCTGGTCGGCGAAGACGGCCAGGTCGAAAACCGCGTGCTGACGCTGCCGCCCGGCGTGCCTTCCTCGGCACTGATAGAAGCGAGCAATTTTCTCAATGCGCGGATTCGCGGCCGTACGCTCGCCGAAGCGCGGCTCGAGCTCGAAACCGCGATGGCGCAGAGCCGCATCGAGCTCGACCAACTGACGCAGAAGGTGATCGAGGCGGGCATCGCGAGCTGGTCGGGCGGCGAAAACGAAGACCGGCAGTTGATCGTGCGCGGGCATGCCAACCTGCTGGAAGATTTGCACGCGCTGGAAGATCTCGAACGCGTCAAGTCGCTGTTCGACGATCTCGAAACCAAGCGCGGCGTGATCGACCTGTTGGGCCGGGCCGAGCGCGCCGAAGGCGTGCGGATCTTCATCGGATCGGAGAACAAGCTGTTCTCGCTGTCCGGTTCCTCGACCATCATCGCACCCTATGGCGACGCTTCGGGCCGCATCGTCGGCGTTCTCGGCGTGATCGGGCCGACCCGGTTGAACTACGCGCGGGTGATTCCGACGGTGGATTACGCCGCCCGCATTGTCAGCCGGATGTTGGGCGGCTAATCCGCCCCCAATCCTGGCTGGTTGCGCTTGATTTTCGGCCCCTAAAGCACGATATCCCCGGCAGCAAATCCCCATCCAACCAGATGCGTTTTTTGAGAAGGCAGTCTTATGACCGATCCCAACCGGCCGAGTGACGACGGGGCACAACCCGCCAACCAGACCGGCGAGCCCGTGGTCTCAAAACCCTACATCATGCCCGACGATCCCGAGGAAGGCTCGGTCGAGGCGTTGACGAAGGAAGCGGCGGAAGCGCGCGACAAGATGCTGCGCACGCTGGCGGAGATGGAAAACCTGCGCAAGCGCACCGCCAGGGAGGTCGCCGACGCGCGCGCTTACGGCATCACCGGCTTCGCCCGCGACATTCTCGAAATCGCCGACAATCTGCAGCGCGCGCTCGATGCCATGCCGGCCGAGACGAAGGCCACCGCCGATCCGGCGTTGAAGGCTTTCATCGAAGGCGTCGAGCTGACCGAGCGCTCGCTGCTGAACACGCTGGAGAAGAACGGCGTCAAGAAGTTCGATCCATCGGGCGAGAAGTTCGATCCCAATTTCCAGCAGGCGATGTACGAAGTGCCCGATCCGTCCGTTCCGGCAGGGACGGTGGTTCAGGTCGTGCAGGCCGGCTTCATGATCGGCGAACGCATACTGCGCCCGGCACTGGTCGGCGTGTCGAAGGGCGGCGCCAAGGCCGCGCCGGCGGCGGCGCCGTCGGAGCAGAGCTAGGGATCGCGTGTCCCGGACGCGGTGCGGCGTGAAACGCTGCACCGAAGACGCGCGTGAACGCGCTGTTGCCGCTGCGCAGCATCCGGGGAACGTAGCCCTCAGCCTATAGCGGCTTCTCGTCCGCCTTCGGCCGGTACGTACCAAAATTCCAGAGATTGCCTTCCGGATCCCGGCAGGCGAAATTACGGCTGCCATAATCCGTGTCGTGCAGTTCCATCTCGATCTTGACTCCGGAAGCCTTCACCCTGGCGTGCAGCGCATCCGGATCGTCGACCGCGACGTAGAGTGCGTCGGTGCGGCGGCCATTGATATCGCCGACCAGTTTGCCATATTCGTCATCACTGCATTGGCCGAGCATCAGGAGCGAAGAGCCGTAGGCAAGTTCGGCATGTTGCACCGTGTCGCCGTTGCGGTAGATGACGCGTTCGGTGAAGCCGATCACGTCTTTCAGCCAGCCGATCATGGCCTCGTCATTCCGACAGCGCATCGTCGGATAGATGCGCGGCGCTTCGATTTCGCTTCGCTGGGTCACGGAAAACTCCTTGCTGACTGTTGCTGCGTCATTATGCGCACGCGCGGCAGTGTCGGCTTGAAGATTTGTTACCGGAGTGGTCAGGCGTCCAGCGGGCGCCGCAGGCGGCTGTCAGTCAGCGCCAGCCGGTGGGCCCAGGCCGTTGGCGGTTCGCCGGCAAGGGTTGAAAATTCGCGGGCGAGATGCGCCTGGTCGGCATAGCCGCTTTCGGCCGCAATCCCTGCCCAGCCGCTTCCCGCTCCCGTCCGCGCCAGTCGGCAGGCTTCACGAAAGCGCATCATGCGGGCAACCGGCTTCGGCGCCAGACCAATTTCCGCTCGGAAGCGATCGACCAAGTGCTTGCGGCTCCAGCCGATCTCTCTTGCAAGCGCGGTGACGCGCATGCTGCCCGCGCTGCGTGCGAGCCGTCCATAGGCGAATGCGATTTCGGGCGAAGGCCGATGGCTGGCACGCCCTGCAATAAAATCCTCGACCAGATCGAAGCGATCCTGCCAGCAGGATATCGCGCCAAGCCGCTCGCGCAGGTGCGGTCCCTCAGGCCCCAGTACGCCGCCGATGTCGACCATGCGCGCGGTGAGATCGGCGACGGCCCCGCCAAAGAAGCGATAGGCGCCGAGCGGCGTGAAATCCACCTGCACGCATTCGGCGCCGCCATCGGATTCGATATGAACCGGACCGGCATAAAGCCCGGCGACGAAGCTCGGCTGCCGATCATCGGCGTCAGGATCGCGTCCGAGGGCGATCAGGAACGGTGTGCCGAAGCTGATGATCAGCGGTATCACCAGCGATGCGGGTTCGCGCTGGGAAAACCGGCCGAGCGCCGTTTCGCGATACCCGGTCATGCCCGAGATCAGGCCTGCCATGCGTTGTGACGGCGCGCGACGGATCATCTCGAACGCGAACGGGGCCGCCAGACCGGACATTCCTGGCCTCCGAAGACGACGCGCGTTAAGCTGCGATATCGCTCGACTGAATGCGCTTGACGCCGGCCTTGGTCATGTCGGCCCAGGCTTTTGCGAGCGAGCCTTGGGTGTCGATGCCGCGGCAGGCGTCCTCGATCACGTAAGTCTCGAAGCCTGCCTTGCGCGCATCCAGCGCGCTCCATGCCACGCAGAAGTCTGTCGCGAGGCCGGCGAGGAAAACCCGCTTCACCTTGCGCGCCTTCAGGTACGCCGCGAGCCCCGTCGTGGTCTTGCCGTCGGCCTCGGTGAAGGCCGAATAGCTGTCGACGTCCTTGTGAAAACCCTTGCGGATAACGAGACCGGCATGCGGGATCGCGAGGTCCTTCGACAGCGACGCGCCCTCGGTCCCCTGAACGCAGTGATCCGGCCACAGTACCTGCTTGCCGTAGGAGAGATTGATGTTTTCGAACGGCTTCTTGCCGGAATGGGTGGAGGCGAACGAGACGTGGCCCGCAGTGTGCCAGTCCTGCGTCATCACCACATTGGCAAAGCCCTTGGCGATGCGGTTGATGACGGGCACCACTTGATCGCCGTCTTTGACGGCGAGGCTGCCGCCCGGCAGGAAGCAGTTTTGCACGTCGATGACGAGGAGCGCGGAGGCGTTGTCGGGTTTCATCGGTGCAGCCCATGGCGTCGTTGGAACGAGGGCGAGGACGGATGCCGCGCCAAAGCCTGTCAGAACCAGCCTCCGAGAAAGCATAGCGCGTCTCCCCTGTCCGTGAACCCGACAGGGGAAGGCTAGTTCCATTGGTGTACGAACGAAAGCCCGAAATTTCAGCGCGTCCTGAATATCAGGGCGCGTGCCTTTTTCAATTTCGCGATCAGGCTCGCGGCCGGATTCCGTCGCGCACGGCGCGGAAGCGTGGGAAGGCCTTGGTCCAATCATCGCGCGGCGAAGAGCCGATGATGCGCATCGAGGTCTGGGAGCCGAACCGCAGCCATTGCACGATCGTCACCGGCGTATTGTCCTTGCCGCTGATGGCGTCGATCCGCGTCTCGTAGCCGGGCTGGCCATCGATGCGGACCGGCTCGGACGTCGTGATACGCCCGTCGCGTACGCCGGGAATGGTGGTCGCGATCTGCTGGGCAAAGCGGCCGCGATCATCAGGCGACGCCGCCGTCGAGCCGATCAGGCCGATGATCATGAAGGGGGCGACCTCGAAACCTTTCTTTTCGTCGCTGTCGGAGAGAATGAGGGCGGCGCCCGGCGCCAGCGTACGGACGTTCTTGAAGCTCGAGAGCTCGCCAATCTTGAACGGCATCATCCCGAGCTGTTCCTCGACAGGAACCTCAACGCGGATCACGGCAGATGCGAACATCTGGCGCACGGCATCGTCGGTATAGATCTTCGAGGCGTTCTCCGGCACCTGCACGGCGACGTAGCCGGAGAAGGCAGGGCCGGGCAGGATCATGGAATAACGGCGCACGTTGGTGGCGCCGTCCTTGGCGTTTTCGACGGTGTAATAGGCGAGCCCCGCTTTGGTCTCGATGCTCTCCGGCTTGATGCCGCCAGTGCCTCCGGGATTGGCTTTGAAGGCATTGGCGACCTCGCCATAAGCCTCGGCGGGCAGGTCGGCGACCAGGACCTTGACGCCCTGGTCTTCGGTCTCGAATCCCGTGAACGCCCTGGCCTTGTTGAGGCCGACCAGCGGCGTCATGCCGACCCTGGCGCCCGGCGGGAAAACTGGATCCGCGGCGGACGCGGAGGAGGTGGCGGCAACGAGGAGGGTAACCGCAGCAAAATATCTAAGTGGCTTCATGGAGGGTCTACCGGGTTTGCATGGAGGCCGTTCAAAGATCGGACGGTGGAGCTGGTGGAATCTGGGGCTCGGGGCGCGCGACTGGGTCGTTCCGTTCGGCCCGCTTTTAGCGGTTTTGGTGTCCCTGCAACAGGGCAGGGCGGGCGTCCGTTCCCCCGCCTCGCTCCTATTTCGCGGCATTCTGCCCGGTCTCCGAGCTCTTTTTTTGGGCGCTTCCAGCGGCCAAATACCGCGTCTCCTCAACCGGCGGCCGGTCCACGCCGTGAGGATGCTGACGTATCGCTGTGCAACGCTTCGGGGTGTGAGCGATAAAGGAATTGCCGATTTCTTAACGCCGGTCACGGTACGGGGGCCCGGCCCTTGACGGCACAATCTTTCAAACGCCAGCCTTTTCAGGCCCTAAGCTTGCGCTCGGTCCTTGCAGGCACAACCCCCCCTCCTATATGAGGCTCACCGTCGCAATATCGCGAGTATTTGAACGTTGGGGGTTCGGTTAGGTGCGCCGTCCAGGGCCCAGCCAACCTGCCGCAAAAAGAAGGATATGAGGACCATGGGAAAGGTCATTGGGATCGATCTCGGCACCACGAATTCGTGTGTCGCCGTAATGGATGGCAAGACTGCAAAAGTCATCGAGAACGCGGAGGGCATGCGCACCACGCCTTCGATCGTTGCCGTCACCGATGACGGCGAGCGCCTCGTCGGCCAGCCTGCCAAGCGCCAGGCGGTGACCAATCCCGAGCGGACGTTCTTTGCGGTGAAGCGCCTGATTGGCCGCCGCTACGACGACCCGATGGTCGAGAAGGACAAGAAGCTCGTTCCCTACAAGATCGTCAAGGCATCGAATGGCGACGCCTGGGTCGAGGCCGACGGCAAGACCTATTCGCCTTCGCAGGTCTCCGCCTTCATACTGCAGAAGATGAAGGAGACCGCGGAAGCCCATCTCGGCCAGAAGGTCGAGCAGGCCGTCATCACCGTTCCCGCCTATTTCAACGACGCGCAGCGTCAGGCCACCAAGGATGCCGGCAAGATCGCTGGTCTTGAAGTGCTGCGCATCATCAACGAGCCGACGGCGGCAGCGCTCGCCTACGGTCTCGACAAATCGAAATCCGGCACCATCGCGGTGTACGACCTCGGCGGCGGCACCTTCGACGTCTCGATTCTCGAAATCGGCGACGGCGTGTTCGAGGTGAAGTCGACCAACGGCGATACCTTCCTCGGCGGTGAAGATTTCGACATGCGCCTGGTCGGTTATCTCGCCGACGAATTCCAGAAGGAGCAGGGTATCAACCTGCGCAGCGACAAGCTCGCCCTGCAGCGCCTGAAGGAGGCGGCCGAAAAGGCCAAGATCGAGCTGTCGTCGACGACGCAGACCGAAATCAACCTGCCGTTCATCACGGCCGACCAGACCGGGCCGAAGCATCTGACGATGAAGCTGACGCGCGCCAAGTTCGAGGCTCTCGTCGACGATCTCGTTCAGAAGACCATCGAGCCCTGCCGCAAGGCGCTGAAGGACGCAGGGCTCACCGCCGCCGAAATCGGCGAAGTGGTGCTGGTCGGCGGCATGACCCGCATGCCGAAGGTCCAGGAGGTCGTGAAGCAGTTGTTCGGCAAGGAGCCGCACAAGGGCGTCAACCCGGACGAAGTCGTCGCCATCGGTGCGGCCATTCAAGCGGGCGTGCTGCAGGGCGACGTCAAGGACGTGCTGCTGCTCGACGTGACGCCGCTGTCGCTCGGCATCGAGACGCTGGGTGGCGTGTTCACCCGCATCATCGACCGCAACACCACGATCCCGACCAAGAAGAGCCAGGTGTTCTCGACCGCCGAGGACAACCAGAATGCCGTCACCATCCGCGTCTTCCAGGGCGAGCGTGAAATGGCGGCCGATAACAAGGTGCTCGGCCAGTTCGACCTGATGGGCATTCCGCCGGCGCCGCGCGGCATGCCGCAGATCGAGGTCACCTTCGACATCGACGCCAACGGCATCGTCAACGTCTCGGCCAGGGACAAGGCGACCGGCAAGGAGCAGCAGATCCGGATTCAGGCATCGGGCGGCCTCTCCGAAGCCGACATCCAGAAGATGGTCAAGGACGCCGAGGCCAACGCGGCCGAGGACAAGAAGCGACGCGAGGCGGTCGATGCCAAGAACCATGCCGACGCGCTGGTGCATTCCACTGAGAAGGCGCTGGCCGAACACGGTTCGAAGGTGGAAGACTCAGAGCGCCGCGCCATCGAGGACGCGGTCAGCGATTTGAAGGAAGCGCTGAAGGGCGACGACGCCGAGGCCATCAAGGCCAAGACCAACACGCTGGCACAGGCTTCGATGAAGCTCGGCGAAGCAATGTACAAGCAGCAGGCCGAGGCGGACGCCAAGCGGGATGCTGCCAAGGATGACGTGGTCGACGCGGAGTTCACCGAGGTCGACGACGACAAGAACAACAAGAAGTCGGCATAAGCGGGCTTTCGATCATGACCCTCATCCAAAAGAGCGCACGGCTCGCGTTCGATGGGTGGGGGTCATTTTTCTTTAAGCCGATGGCGGCATTTTCGATTGAAGGTGCTTTCGGCATGAAGACGAATTTCGGGCGGGTTTGACTGATGTCCACCAAGCGCTGCTATTACGAAACCCTGGAAGTCGAGCGGAACGCGGACGAATCCAAGCTCAAGGCGGCCTTCCGCAAGCTGGCGATGAAATGGCATCCGGACAGGAATCCGGGCGATGCCACCAGCGAAATGAAGTTCAAGGAAATCAACGAGGCCTACGAAGTCCTGAAAGACGGCGACAAGCGGGCCGCCTATGACCGCTATGGCCATGCCGCGTTCGAGCAGGGCATGGGCGGCGGCGGTCCTGGCTTCGGCGCCGGCTTCGCTTCGTCGTTTTCAGATATTTTCGAGGACCTGTTCGGCATGGCCGGGCAGCGCGGGCGCGGCGGCGGACGCGAGCGCGGCGCCGATCTGCGCTACAACATGGAAATCACGCTGGAGGAAGCCTACTTCGGCAAGACCGCGCAGATCGAAATTCCGGTCTCGGTCACCTGCGAGCCCTGTTCGGGCACCGGCGCCAAGGCCGGCACCAAGCCGAAGACCTGCGCGATGTGCGGCGGTGCCGGCCGCGTCCGCCAGGCTCAGGGCTTCTTCACGCTGGAGCGGACCTGCCCCGGCTGTCAGGGCCGCGGTCAGATGATCGAGGACGCGTGCCCCAATTGCTCAGGCACGGGACGGGTGACGCGCGACCGGACGTTGTCGGTCAACATTCCGCAGGGTGTCGAGGACGGCACGCGTATCCGGCTGGCCGGCGAAGGCGAGGCCGGCGTCCGCGGCGGTCCGCCCGGCGATCTCTACATTTTCCTGTCACTGGCCACCCACGAATTCTTCCAGCGCGACGGCGCCGATTTGCACTGCCGGGTTCCGATCTCGATGGTCGCGGCCGCGCTCGGCGGCGAATTCGAGGTGCCCACCATCGACAAGGGCAAGACCAAGGTGAAGGTGCCGGCCGGGACGCAGTCCGGCCGCCGTTTCCGCATTGCATCAAAGGGCATGCCGGTGCTCCGCTCGCGCCAGACCGGCGACATGTATGTCCAGGTCATGGTCGAAACGCCGCAGAATCTGACCAAGAAGCAGCAGGAACTGCTCGCCGAGTTCGAAAAGCTCTCCTCCGGGGCAACCCAGCCGGAGGCGTTGGGCTTCTTCACCAAGGTCAAGGACTTCTTCGGCAGCCGCGCGGGCTCCTGAACCGCATGCACGTCGCCCGGGCGAGCGCCGCTCTCGCCCGGCAGTCATGATTCATTCAGCTTGCACAGGGTGTTATCGCCGGATCGTGGGCACTTGGCGCCACTGGCGCATTACCGTTTGGCTTGACCATACCCCCGTCGACCTATACGTGTTCATGACTGTTTTTTGACATTCCCGCCCGTTAGCGGGTCCCGCCTGGTAGCGACATGCCTTTGCAATCGTCCGTGCGTGCGTTGAAGAAGCC
Source organism: Bradyrhizobium retamae (assembly GCF_001440415.1). GTDB lineage: Bacteria > Pseudomonadota > Alphaproteobacteria > Rhizobiales > Xanthobacteraceae > Bradyrhizobium > Bradyrhizobium retamae. The sequence goes on along the minus strand of NZ_LLYA01000159.1, from coordinate 301,003 downwards.
TCGTCTCGACGATGAGGTGCGCTTCCTTCGTTCATGGATTGAAAAGCCGCTGCACATGGGCGCGGTGATGCCGTCGAGCAAGGTGCTCGCCCGCACCATGGCGCAATATGTCGATGTCGATTCCGAAGGGCCGGTCGTCGAACTTGGGCCCGGCACCGGCGCGATCACCAACGCGCTGATCGAACACGGCGTAGATCAGAAGCGGCTCGTGCTGGTCGAATATAATCCGGGCTTCTGCGCCCTGCTGCGCGATCGCTATCCTCAGGCCAAGGTCGTACAGGGTGATGCCTACACGCTTCGCGCGTCGCTCGGAGGTGCGTTGCATGCGCCGGCGTCTGCCGTGATCTCCGGCCTGCCGCTCGTGACAAAACCGATGCTGACCCGCCTAAGACTGATCCGCGATGCCTTCCTGGCGCTGGCGCCGGGCGCGCCCTTCGTGCAGTTCACCTATTCGGTGGCGCCGCCGATTCCGAAATCGCTGCCGGGCGTGTCCACAGAGGCCTCCGAGCGGATCTGGATGAACCTTCCGCCCGCGCGGGTCTGGGTGTATCGCAAGGGCTGAGCCGTCCGCCCGCGCGGCCGGTTAGCCCCGAGTGCGATTTCTAAGAAATGCCCGCGTTGAAAATCCTCGTGATCCCGGGATCGCTCCGCACCGGCTCGCTCAATGTGAGGCTGGCGGCCGTGGCCGTGCACGAACTGGCGCAAGCCGGGGCCGAAGTCACCCGCATCTCGCTGGTTGATTTCCCGCTGCCGATCTATGACGGCGACCTGCAGGCCAAATCCGGCGTGCCGAAACACGCGGTCAACCTGAAGCGGATGATGGCGGCCCATCATGGCGTGCTGATCGTGACGCCGGAATACAACGCCTCAGTGCCGGCGTTGGTGAAAAACACCATCGACTGGGTCAGCCGGGTGCAGGACGCGCACGAGACCCGCGGCCAGGTGTTTCGCGATCGGGTGTTTGCGATTGCGTCGGCCTCCGGCAACCGGCTCGGTGGCGCCCGCGCGCTGGCCGCGCTGCGGCTGATCCTGTCGGCGTGTCATGCAACCGTGATACCGAACCAGTTCGCGCTGGCGTTCGCCGACGATGCCTATGATGAGATGGACCGCCTGAAGAATGCCGCTGATGCCGAGGGGCTGAAAGCGCTGGTGCGGCAGTTGATCGACGTTTCCCAACGCATGATGTGAGGTGACATGCAGCCAGCCAGTATCGCGCCGAAGGATCGGCTGATCGTTGCGCTCGACCTGCCCGGAGTGACCGAGGCGGAAGCGTTGATCGCGCGGCTCGGCGACAGCGTGAGCTTCTACAAGATCGGCTATCAGCTCGCCTATGCCGGCGGCCTGCCGCTGGCGCAGCAACTGGCGAAGTCAGGCAAGAAGGTTTTTATCGATCTCAAGCTGCACGACATCGGCAATACGGTGGCGCGCGGCGTGGAGAGCGTCGCCAAACTCGGCGCGACCTTCCTCACCGTGCACGCCTATCCGCAGACCATGAAGGCCGCGGTCGAGGCGCGCCAAGGCTCGAGTCTGAAAATTCTCGCTGTCACCGTGCTGACCTCTTATGACGATGGGGACCTCTATGCCGCCGGCTATCGTCTCAACGTCTCCGACCTGGTGGAAGCGCGCGCCCAGCAGGCGCAGGTGCTCGGCGTCGACGGCCTCGTCAGCTCGGCGGAAGAGGCGGCCGCGTTGCGCAGGATCGTCGGCCACCAGATGCGTCTGGTGACGCCGGGTATCCGCCCCGCAGGGGCTGCGACCGGCGACCAGAAGCGCATCATGACGCCGACGCGGGCGATTGCCGCAGGGGCCGACTATCTGGTGGTCGGACGTCCCATCACCGAAGCCGCCGATCCCAGGCTTGCTGCGGATGCCATTCAGTCGGAAATCAAGCAGGCGATCACGTAACAACAAGAAGGAGATTGAGATGGCCAAAGGGTACTGGATCGGACGCGTCGACGTTCACAATGACGAGGGCTACAAACCCTACATGGCGGCCAATCCGGCCATCTTCCAGAAATTCGGCGGGCGCTTCATCGTGCGCGGCGGCCAGTTCACCGCGGTCGAAGGCCAATGCCGCTCGCGCAACGTGGTGATCGAATTCGACAGCTATGAGAAAGCGCTGGCCTGCTACAATTCGCCGGAATACCAGGCCAACATCAAGGTTCGTCAGCCGCACTCGATCGCAGACCTCATCGTCATCGAGGGCTATGACGGCCCGCAGCCCTGAGCGCCTATTATTTCGCAATCCACATCTACGCCCCTCAGGCACAACGCACGTGCGGGGGGTTCCGGTAGAAGCCGCTATTTCGCGCCGCTTCGCGGGACCCATCCCATCAAGAAATGTGTGCGAATGTTTCCGATCGTGCTTGGCCGATCGGCTGCCGCCGAAAATAGCAAATAGCTGATCGTCATTCCAACAGCGAACGCGGGGTCTGCGGGCCAAACGTCAGCTATCGGACATCTCTTTTTTTGTCCCCATATGGGGATTGTGATGCCGCTCCACCTTCATCAAGTTGCGCGCCATCGAACTCCACATCGAGCGTGATGGAAATCGAGCCAACACAAAATCGCTAGTGCATGACGGGCCGTGAGCCGACCCGCATCGCGAACGCAAGGAGTAGAAACCATGGCACTCATCAATGGAACAGCCGGCAATGATGTACTACCTGGCACGCCAGATCCTGATGAGATCAACGGTCTGGCCGGCGACGATACGATTACCGGATTGGAAGGCGATGACCTTGTCAATGGCGGTGCGGGCGATGACGATATCGATGGTGGAGCCGGCAATGACACGTTGAACGGCAATGCCGGCAACGATATGATCGCCGGCGGTGAAGGCGATGACCTCGTCAGTGGCGGTGCGGGCGACGACAATATCGATGGCGGTGCCGGCAACGACACGCTGAACGGCAATGCCGGCATGGATATGATCCTCGGCGGTGAAGGCGATGACCTCGTCAGTGGCGGTGCGGGCGACGACAATATCGACGGCGGAGCCGGCAACGACACGTTGAACGGCAATGCCGGCAACGATACGATCGCCGGCGGTGAAGGCAATGACACCATCAACGGCGGCGCCGGTGATGACGATCTGTCGGGCAACGCGGGCGATGACACGCTCAGCGGCGGGCTCGGCGACGATATCCTGAACGGCAATGCGGGCATGGACACGCTGAATGGCGGTCTCGGGAACGACACGCTGAATGGCGGGGCCGATGACGACACGCTGAACGGCGGTGCCGGCAACGATACACTCAATGGCCAAGGCGGCAATGACACGATGAGCGGCGGCGACGACGCGGACGACATGGCCGGTGGTGGCGGCGACGATACCATGTCCGGCGACGACGGCGACGACACCATGGCCGGTGGTGCTGGCAACGACACGATGTCCGGCGGCGAAGGCGCGGACGAGCTCAGCGGCGGAGCTGGCGACGATACGTTGGACGGCGACGCCGGAGATGACATGCTTGTCGGCGGTGCCGATGTCGATGTGCTCAATGGCGGAGATGGAGACGATATACTCCTCGGTAACGCCGGCGACGACACCCTCAACGGCGGCGCGGGCGACGATGAGTTGAACGGCGGCAATGGCGCCGATGTCCTCGACGGTGGCGTCGGCGACGATATGCTGACAGGCGGCGCAGGCTCCGACGACCACAATTTCGGAGACAATACTGCCACCAACTTCGGCAACGATGAAGTCGCCGACCTGAACTTTGGTGATGGCGATGAAGTTAATGTCGATGCCGATCCGGCGTTTGATCCTGCCACCATCGTGGTCGATGACGATGGCACCAACACGGTGCTCGATTTCGGCTTCGGCACCATCACGCTCACCGGCGTTTCGGGCGGCCTCGGAACGGAATTCGAGTCGATCGACGACATCAACGCTGCCGCGGGTTACGAGGCCATCGAGATCGTTTAACTCCACGACTTCAGCGGGGCGGCTTCCGTGCCGCCCCGCTCCTGCCTCTCTGCAATACGTAAGTCAGTAGTAGTGCCGGCCAACATGTATTCGCGTATCCGTCGTGAGATCCCAGCGTCCGCTGCACGATCGCTGCTTGGATTGATTCCGGGACGATCCGCATTCGTGTGGGTCGTGGCCTTTAGCGTGTCATTGAACATCCTTCTCCTTGTCGTTCCCTTCTACGCCATCGAAGTGTTCGATCGGGTCATCAGCAGCGGTAGCGTTGAAACCCTCGTTGGCCTCACCATTATCGCCGTAATTGCCCTTGTTTTCAGCGCCGCGTTCGACACCCTGCGCAGCCGGCTGCTCAGTCGCTTTGCGGTTAGATTTGAGCGCTCCCTCGCTCCCATCGTGCTTGAAAGCATGATCGTTGATGCCACCAATCGGGGTGACAGGGCGCAAGATCTTGCAAAGGTGCGCGAGCTGAGGACGTTCCTGTCCAGCGCAACGATTGCATCGCTGCTCGATGCTCCCTTTCTTCCGGCGTTTATTTTCATCCTGTTCTTTCTGCACCCTTGGTACGGCCTGATTGCGCTGGTCGGAACGGCGGTCCTCCTCGCCATGGGCATTGTGAGCCGCTGGATCGCGCGCGCCGAAATCGCGCAGGCGTCCGAGGCCGCGCAGAAAACCCAGATTACACTTGACGGAATCGTCCGGCATTCCGCCCTGGTGCGTGCGATGGGCTGGACCAGAGGTGCCATCCGCGAATTCATGGACCTCAACGACCAGGCCTTGTCCCCCGTGGTTCGAGCCAGCGAGCGCGTTTATGCGATCGGCGCCGCAGCGCGCATGGTAAGAACGACTTTGCAGGTTGCGGCGATCGGCGCAGGCGCCTGGCTCGTGCTCCAGAGCGAGGTGCTGGCGGGCAGTCTGATTGCGAGTTCGATCCTGATCGCCCGTACGCTGCAGCCGATGGAAGGTCTGATCTCGGCGCGGCGCGCCCTTACTTCCGCGCACGAGGCCTGGAAGCAAGTTCAGACGGCCGCAGCGCCGGTTCTTGTTCGCGAGAAACGCACGCTGCTTCCGTCCCCGTCCGGCAGAATTGCAGTCGAGCGGGTGTCATATCGGATACCCACGACGCCGCGCCCGGTACTCGTAGGCATAAATTTCGAATGCCCGCCTTCCGGGATCATCGTCGTGATCGGGCCGACCGGCGCCGGAAAATCGACCTTGCTGCGCCTGATGGCGGGGTTGGAACGACCAAGCGGCGGCACCATCCGGTTGGACGACGCAGCCCTGAATAATTGGGACCCTGACCAGCTTGGGCAGTTTGTCGGTTATCTTCCTCAGGAGGTGCAGCTTCTGGGCGGCACAGTGGCCGAAGCAATCGCCGGCTTTGACGAACATGCGTGCGACGAGGACATCGTTGCCGCGGCCATACTTGCACAGGCGCATGAGATGATCCTGTCGCTGCCAGCCGGCTATCAGACCGAGATAGGGCGCGACGGCAACAGACTTTCCGGTGGTCAGCGCCAGAGGATCGGTCTCGCCCGTGCCTTTTTCGGGGATCGCAAACTGATCCTGCTGGACGAACCAAATGCCAATCTTGACCCGGACGGCGAGCATGCACTGTGTTCCGCCATTCAGCGGGCGAAGGCGGGCGGCGCGACACTGGTGATCGTGACCCACCGGCCCCAACTCCTGACCATCGCAGATGCCGTACTGCTTTTGAGGGATGGCGCGCAGCTCGCTTTCGGATCGCCTGCTGAAGTCCTTCGCCTGCCTGTCACCTCCGTCGCGAAGCCGCATGTCGTCCGGCAAGGTACGGAATCTCAGAAATTGGCCGTGGGGAGGACCGCTCGATGACGGAAGGAGGTCGAGATCGTGCAGTCGCCGTTTTCCGCAAGGAACGACCACGATCCGATATGCGGCGGATTATCGGATGGGGATGCGTGCTGCTGGTTCTGCAATTTTGCTGCTTCGGCGTGTGGGCGATGACAGTTCCGCTTCGTGGCGCGGTTGTGGCCCAAGGTGTCATAAAGGTTCATTCGAAGCGCAAGGCAGTCCAGCATCTTGAGGGAGGAATAGTAAAGTCAGTTCACGTCAGGGAAAACGATCAGGTCACGGCCGGCCAACTGATCGCCCGGCTCGATACCACCCAGATCGAAGCAGCCCTCGGCTCGCTTGAGACAAAATACTTTGCAGTTCTGGCGATGGAGGCGCGGCTGGCGGCCGAAGAGGCCGGCGCGAAATCCATCAGCTTTCCCGCCGAACTGAAGAGAAGCGCGAGCCATGCGTCCGCGCGCATTGCCATGCAAACCCAGGAGGGCGAGTTTGCCGCACGACTGGCCGCAATCGAGAATGAACGCAAAATGATCGATCAGCAGATGCTGCAGTTGACGGACTCTATCCGAGGCCTCGAAAGCAGCACCAAGGGTGTCGAGCAACAACTTGCGCTATTGCGAGAGGAGATAGCAGACACAAGCTACCTCCTTACAAAGGGCCTCGCCCGAAAGCCGCGCCTGTTAGCCTTGAAACGAGCCGAGGCTGAGTCGAGCGGACAGATTGACCGCAACGCAGCGTCGGTTGCGGAGAAGCGAGGCAAAATGGCGGAACTTGAGGACAGGCGCCGACAGTTGGGCTTCAACCAGAATCAGGAAATCGCGAAGCAGCGTCATGCGGCGAGCGAGGAGATCGGTGATCTCCGACATCGAATTGCCGCTCTGCGCGATCAACTTGGCCGGTCTGAATTGCGTGCCCCCGAGACCGGAAAGATCGTGGGCCTCAACAGCCGGGATCTTAGAGCCGTGCTTGCACCCCGCGAAACGTTCCTCGAAATTGTTCCGACGGAGGACCGGCTTGTCATCGAGGCAGCATTGAAACCAATCGATCGGGAAGAGGTCTATGCCGGGCAGATCGCGCGCGTGCGGGTTCACGCATTGAATATCCGTCGTCGGCCCATGCTCGACGGAAAGGTCGTCGCTGTAGCGGCAGACGCACTGACCGACGCCAAGAGTGGCGTCACGTCTTACATGGCGGAACTGGAACTTGACATCAACGCCCCGACCGCCTCGTATTTCTCTTCGTTACTGCCGGGAATGCCCGTTGAGATATTTATCGAGACGGGAGAAAGAACCTTTGCGGAATATTTACTGCAGCCAATGGAACTGCGTATCAACCGCGCGTTTAAGGAGCACTAAGCCGTCGGCGTGAATTCGACGGCATCTTGTTACGGGAGGCGCCCGTGCATGAGGATGGCAAAACACTACCCTCCAGGCAGGGTGGATTTCGCTTCAATGACGCTGAGCGCGGCGAGCCTCTTCAGTACGCCGAAGATCATCAGATAGGGGGGCCTGCGGAGCAAGGCCCAGACGAGCGCGCGATGGAATATTTCGGCAAGGCTGTTGCCGAACTTTTCGAGTGCAGCAGTTGCTACGTAGCGGCCATGTCTCACACCGGTCGGTCGGAGCTTAAAGAGGTCCGGATCGGACACGCCGCAATCGATCCCTCATGCACCATGACCGTGGCCCGAATTGCCCGCAAGGGCGCCGGGGCAGATTGCGCCCTTCTCGAACCTGTCAACGCACGCACCACGTTTGTGCGGAAACTGATCGGCTCCGAGCCAGGAACAAACGGTCATTCCATCATCGGCAGATTTGCCTCTCGCGACAGATCGACCGTAGTGTTTGTCGCGGGATGGCGGCAGGTTGCGCTCGTTCGGGCCGAAATTCCGTGTCTCGCGCGTGCCGTGCGCGCGGTTTGGGGGACGGCTCATTCCCTCGTGCAGCGTTCACCCAATCGATATCCGGACGCAGAAATCTGGCTGGAAAACCTGGCATTCCCTGCGTTCATCGTGGACGAAGGCCTGCATATTCACGAGGTCAATCGCTGTGGTCGAGCGCTATTTGCAAAGGGCGAACTGCTCAGGCTGGATGGTGACCGGCTCGCAGGGTCCAGCAGACTGGTAACCGAGCGTTTGAGGGTGGCAGTCCGCGAGGCGTTGATTCCCAGGCCCGGTCAGGTTTGGCTGAACACAACTGTGCCTCTCTCTACGGAGCGTCAGCAGTTTGCCTTCGCCAAGATCGGGGCCGCGCCAACGCATTGCGACGTGGGAAAAGCATTGATCATCGTTCCGCAATTCGATGAAGTGCTGGGGGCACACCGTATTGCGACCGCCTTCGGCTTGAACTGGGCCGAAGAGAGAATCATCGCCCGGATTCTTCAGTTCCAGTGTCCACGTGACATCGGCGCCGATCTTCGATTGACCGAGGCGACTGTAAGAACCTACACCAAGCGCATCATGCTCAAGTTGGGGATCAATCGACAGGCCGAGTTCTTTCTGCTCTATAATCTTACGCAGTCCCCATTCGGGGCCGGCAGGCGCGAAAAGGCCGTCGCGCCGACGTCACCGGATTGCCGGTTGCTTTGTGCGGCTGATAAGCGGCCACCGAACTGATGCGCCAGCTTTTGCGAAGGTCCAGGACTTCATGCGCCGTGTGACTTCCTATCGAGCCTTTGCCATCGCCGCGGCACTGGGCTTTTCTTCCAATGCGATCGCCGACAGCATTCAATTGAGCATGCCAATCGCGTGCGAAACTGGCCGGACCTGCTACATCCAGAACTACACCGATGTCGATCCGTCGGGGGCAGCGCGAGACTATAAATGCGGCACCCTGACGTATGACCGCCATAACGGGACGGACTTTCGCTTGCCGTCGCTGGCGTCGCAAAAGGCCGGCGTGGAAGTGCTGGCTTCCGCAAGTGGCCGCGTGCTTCGCACGCGAGACGGCGCGCCAGACGGCGCCGTTGGCAAGTCTGCGCCCGAAGCTGTTCGCGACGTCGAATGTGGCAACGGCGTTGTGATCGAACACCCGGAACACTGGGAAACCCAATATTGTCACATGGCTCACGGCAGCCTCGTGGTAAAGCCCGGAGAGAGAGTCAAAGTTGGGCAGCCGCTTGGCCGGGTCGGTCTCTCGGGGCTGACCGAATATCCTCATCTGCATTTCACGGTCAGGCATAAGGGAGCGGTCGTAGATCCCTTCGCGTATGGTGCCAGTTCCGGCTCCTGCGGGGGCGGCGAACTGCTGTGGCATCCGGCACTTCACGCGCAACTTGCTTATCAGGAGCGAACCATTCTGAACGCCGGCTTCGCGAATGGTCCGGTGACGATGGAGCTTGTCGAGGATGGAAGCGCGGGCATGGAAAAGCTGTCTGCCAGCGCGGCGGCAATTGTCGCTTTCGTTCGCGTCATTGGCCTGAAGGCGGGCGACGCGCAACGGCTCGTCATCGAGGATCCAACCGGAAAAACCATCGCCGAAAATCGAGCCGCGCGGCTTGAGAGCAACAAGGCGCAGTTCATGCTGTTTACCGGCAGGAAGCGTCCGACGACGGGCTGGGAGCGTGGCACCTACAAGGCCACATATGTCGTGGAGCGCGACGGCCGGATGGTTCTGGAGAGGAAGCTGGAACTCACTCTCTAGAGCAACTGGTGTTCGGGGCATCTGGTTTGAGTCGGCGGACACGATGCCGACCCATCCCAATCATGGCAGGATCGAACAGGGCAGGGCAGGATCGCTACCCTGATTGCCCTTTTGCCTCCGCTCGGCCGGATCGCTTGGCCGCCGGCGGGAGCCGCAAAAGCGCCTGATTGGTTGCCGGAACGACCTCATCCCGCTATAGGGCGTGCAGAGGTAAAAGCCATGGCCGATATGCGATTGATCGTAGCGGGGGCCGGCGGCCGGATGGGCCGCGCGCTGGTGCGCGTCATTTCGGAAACGCCGGGTGCGGTGCTGGCCGGCGCGCTTGAAGCGCCGGGCTCGGAACTTCTGGGCAAGGATGCCGGCGTGCTCGCCGGCCTGCCGGCCAACGGCGTCGAGTTGTCGGCGGACCTCTGGAAATTGTCCTCCAATGCCGACGGCATTCTGGATTTCACGGTGCCCGCCGCCACCATCGCCAATGTCGCGATCGCTGCCGAACGCGGCCTAGTGCACATCGTCGGAACCACCGGCCTGTCGGTATCAGACATGGCGGTCATCAAGAGCGTGACCTCGCGTGCGGTGGTGGTGCAGTCCGGCAATATGAGCCTCGGCGTCAATCTGCTCGCCGCACTGGTCAAGCGTGTCGCGCAGTCGCTGGACGAAAGTTTTGACATCGAAATCGTCGAGATGCACCACAAGGCCAAGATCGACGCGCCCTCGGGCACGGCCTTCCTGCTCGGTGAAGCTGCCGCCGCCGGCCGCGGCGTCGACCTGCACGCCCGCTCCGCGCGCGGCCGCGACGGCCATACCGGCGCGCGGCGGCCGGGCGACATCGGCTTCGCTTCGCTTCGCGGCGGCACCGTCACCGGCGACCACTCCGTGATCTTCGCGGGTCCGATGGAGCGGATCGAACTGACCCACCGCGCCGAGGATCGGACCATGTTCGCGCAGGGCGCGATCAAGGCGGCGCTGTGGGCGCGGGGTAAGGCGCCCGGCTTCTACACGATGACCGACGTGCTGGGGCTCGCCGACTTCTAACCATCGAAAAACGGAATCTTGGAATGAGCGATCGTCTTCTCGTGCTCGTGCGGCACGGCCAGAGCGACTGGAATTTGAAGAACCTGTTCACCGGCTGGAAGGATCCCGACCTCTCCGAACTCGGTGTATCGGAAGCAAAAGAGGCCGGCCGCACGCTCAAGGCGCAGGGATTAACGTTCGATGTCGCCTTTACCTCGGTACTGAAGCGGGCGCAGCGCACGCTCGACCTGGCGCTGGCGGAGATCGGCCAGACCGGATTGCCGACCAAATGCGATCTGGCGCTCAACGAACGCGATTACGGCGACCTCTCGGGACTCAACAAGGATGACGCCCGCAAGAAATGGGGTGAGGAGCAGGTCTTGATCTGGCGCCGCTCCTATGACGTGCCGCCGCCCGGCGGCGAAAGCCTCAAGGACACGCTGGCGCGCGCGCTGCCGTATTACGTGCAGGAGATCCTGCCTGGCGTGCTGCGCGGCGAGCGCACGCTGGTCGCCGCCCACGGCAACTCGCTGCGCGCGCTGATCATGGTGCTGGAGAAGTTGACGCCCGAGCAGATCTTGAAGCGCGAACTCGCGACCGGCGCGCCGGTGATCTACCGGCTCAATGCCGATTCGACGGTCGCGTCTAAGCTCGATCTGGCGGCGTGAGTTAACGCGCAATCGCATAGGGTGAGCAAAGGCGCACTCGCGCCGTGCCTACCATCTATCCGCATCATCAGCCTGAAGGGTGGCACGCGGAGCCTGTCATCGGGCGCGCATTCGCGCGACCCGTTGGCTTTGTCCACCGTACGACGTCAATGCAATCCGACCTGCCCCGCTTCCCAGCCGAGCATCGCCTGCTTGCGCGTGATGCCCCAGTGATAGCCGGTTAGCGCGCCGCCTTTGCCGAGGGCGCGATGGCAGGGCACCACGAAGGAAACCGGGTTGCGGCCGACCGCGGCGCCGACCGCGCGCGAGGCTTTCGGGCTTTTGATCTTGGTGGCGATGTCGGAATAACAGACCGCGCGGCCCATCGGGATCTTCAACAGCGTCTCCCACACCCGCACCTCGAAATCGGTGCCGATCAGCACCACGCGCAGCGGCTGGTCCGGCCGCCACAGCCGCGTATCAAAGATGCGTTGCGCGAGGCCGACGGTGCCGTCATGGTCCTCGACATAGGTCGCATTCGGCCAGCGCCGCTTCATGTCGGCGAACGCTGTCGGCTCGTCGCCGGGGTCGGCGAAGGCGAGCCCCGCAAGGCCTCGCTCGCTCGCGATCACGATGGCCGTGCCGAATGGCGAAGCATGGAACCCGTAACTCAGCGTCATGCCGGCGCCGCCATTCTTCCATTCGCCCGGCGACATCGCTTCATGGGTGACGAAGAGATCATGCAGCCGGCCCGGGCCGGACAGCCCCGAGTCGAGCGCGGCATCGAGCACGCTCGCGGAATCGCGCAGCAAGCTCTTCGCATGGTCCAGAGTGAGCGCCTGCATAAACGCCTTCGGCGTCAGTCCGGCCCAGCGGCGGAATAGATGGTGCAGTTCGTCCGGCGTCACGGCGGCGGCAACCGCCATCGCCTCGATGGTCGGCTGCGTGCGCCAATGTTCCGAGATGAACGCGATGGCGCGGCGCACCGAGTCATAGTCGCGCAGCGCGGCGCTCTGGTGGCCCGGCTTGGCCAGGCGCTGGTCATGTATGGCTGATATCATCATGGGATCTGATTTAGGGCGCACGCGGCCTCCAAACCACCCGATTTCTGACAAGCACCTCAAGCCACCGGATTATAGGTCGGCCCACGCTTGGCGACCTGTAGCGCGGCCAATAAGGCTTTGGCAAAGCTAGCCTTTTCGTCGGGTCCGAGAACTTGGCCTATCGACACCCGATGGCCGCGGGTGACCAGGTAAAGCCGCTCGATGCCGAATTCCGGGTCGCCGGTCTGCTCCAACTGCACCCAGACCGGATTGCACGACCATTCCATCAGATGGCCGCGATGGCTGATCCGCCGGACGCGCAACTCCGTTGGCGTCACCATGATGTCCTCGGTGGCATCAGCGCTGCGGAAATTAACCCGGAACGCCCAGTAGATCACCACTGCGTCGAGGCCGAAAAAGCCGATCACCGGCCAGGCGCCCATCAGCAAAAATGCGGTGCCGGCAACAAAGCTCACGGCGCTGATGAATGTCATCAGCACCAAAAAGCCGGTGCGGTTCAGCGAGCGATGCGGCGTCACCCGCGCCGAAAACAGCGTCGGCTGATCAAGCTCCGGATCAAAGTCGTTGCTTGCGATCATCGCGTGTCAGTATATCCCGATCATGGCCAAAAGCATCCGCTCTCTCAGCACCAAAAAAGCCGGTGTTCCATCGAAGCCGAATAGACCGGCGAAGAAGGCCGTCAAGGCGTTACCGGCGCGGACCAAAAGGGCACCGAAGCCGAAACCCTGGACGCCGGCCGAGATCCACGAGGCTTTCAGCCGATTTCGCAAGGCCAATCCGGAGCCGAAGGGCGAGCTCGAACATCTCAACCCCTACACGCTGCTGGTGGCGGTGGTGCTGTCGGCGCAGGCGACCGACGCCGGCGTCAACAAGGCGACACGCGCGCTGTTTGCGGTGGCCGATACGCCGGAGAAGATGCTGGCGCTCGGCGAAGACAAGGTGCGCGACTACATCAGGACCATCGGGCTCTACCGCAACAAGGCGAAAAACGTCATCGCGCTATCGCAAAAGCTGATTGATGAATTCGGCGGCGAGGTGCCGCGCACCCGCGCTGAAATCGAATCGCTGCCCGGAGCCGGCCGCAAGACCGCCAACGTCGTGCTCAACATGGCCTATGGCGAACACACCATGGCCGTCGACACGCATGTGTTCCGCGTCGGCAATCGTACCGGCCTCGCATCCGGCAACTCGCCGCTCGCGGTGGAGCTAGGGCTGGAAAAGGTGATCCCGCCGGAATTCATGCGGCACGCCCATCACTGGCTGATCCTGCACGGGCGCTATACCTGCCTCGCCCGCAAGCCGCGCTGCGAGGTGTGCTTGATCAACGATCTGTGCCGGTGGCCCGAAAAGACGGTGTGAGTCCCTTCTCCCTCTCCCCGCCAAGAGCGGGAGAGGGAGAAGATTACCCCACCGGCATGCCCGGCTTGCGCGCGGGCTCGATCAACTCCGGCCGCGGGCCCGATAATCGCTTGTGCATGTGGACCATGAAGGCCATGCCGAATAGCGGCGTCGCCAGATTGACGATCGGGATCGACACGAACGCCGCGATGAAGAGGCCCGCGGTGAACACGGTCGCGGCGTGGTCCTTGCGCATAGCCTTGGCATCCGCCGGCGAGCGAAAGCGCATGGCGGCGAGTTCGAAATATTCGCGGCCCAAAAGCCACGCCGTGGCGATGAAGAAGATCAGGAAGCCCGCGCCTGCGAACAGCACGAAGGGCAGGGCGATCAGATAGACCAGAATGGTGAGCAGCGCCGTCTTGAGGCCCTCGGGGATGGCGACGCCGAACGGCAGCGCGTCGCCGGGACGCTCGGCTGGATAATGCTCGCGCTCGACATGCTCGGCGACGTCATCGACAAACACGCTCGCAACCAGCGAGGTAACCGCCGGCATCAGGAAGATCCCGCCCAGCACGACGCCAAGGCCGGCCGCGATCGAGATGACCCAGGAAAGGATATTAAGCGACGTGTGGAAGCCCGGGCCGAGCATCGCCTCGGCCCAGACTTCGCCGTACTCAGCGAACCAGCTCAATGCACGCTGCAAGCCGACGGCCAGCACCGTAATCAGCACCAGCGCCAGCCCGATCGAGCGCCACAGGATGGTGCGCATCGGCGGCGACAGGATCTGCGAAAGCGCCTTGACGGCGGCGTCCAACATGGCGGTTCTGCCTCTTGTGAAAAAGCCTTCGCGAGAGGTAGATAGCCGCAAGGGCTTCGGCAAGAGCCGCCCCCCCCCGGGGAGGCGAGGCTGCCGTCAAGAACAATGCCGCATGAGGCTGCCATGACCCGTGTCCAGGAGATCTATCCCGACAACAAGATCGTGCTGCGCGAGGTCGGCTTGCGCGACGGCCTGCAGCTCGTGAAGACATTTCCATCCACATCCGCCAAGCAGCGCTGGATTCGCGATGAGTATGCCGCCGGTGTGCGGCATTTCGAGGTTGGCTCGTTCCTGCCGCAAAAGACGTTTCCGCAATTCGCCGATGTGCGCGACATCATCGGGACCGTGGCGTCGCTGCCCGGCGCCTACGGCATCGCGCTGACGCTGAACGAGCGTGGCGTCAACGAGGCACTGGCGTCTGGCGTGGCCGAAGTGGCAACCGTGGTCTCGGCAACCGAGGAACACAGCCAGGCCAACGCCAATCGGTCGCGGGTGTCAGCGATCGGCAACGTCAGGCGGCTCTGCGAATTGCGCGACGCCAGCGCGCACAGACCGGTGGTGAACGCCGCGATCTCAATGGCGCTGGGTTGTTCGATCGTAGGTCCCGTGGACCCTGCGGAAGTGCTGCGGCTGACGGAGCAATTGTTCGAGACCGGCGTCGACATGGTCGCGATCGCCGACACGGTCGGCTATGCCGGGCCAAAACAGGTCGGCGAACTGGTCGCTGGCGCAGTGAAGATCGCAAGTGGAAAGCCGATCTGCATTCACCTGCATGACACGCGCGGCATGGGGATCGCCAACGCTTCCGCCGCGCTCGACTCCGGCGCGCGCGTTCTCGATGGATCGCTCGGCGGCCTCGGCGGCTGCCCGTTCGCGCCGGGCGCGACCGGCAACGTGGTGTTCGAGGATCTGGTGTTTCTGTGCGAGAGCAAGGGATTTGCGACAGGCATAGATGTCGAGAAGCTGATCGCGGTGCGCGGCATCCTGAAATCGGAAATGCCGGATGAGACGCTGTATGGCGGGCTGGCACGCGCCGGATTGCCGCGCGGGAAAGCGGCGTGATCCAACGCCCGCCTGAGTAGGCCGTGTCCCGGAGGCGGTGCAGCGCCTCTTGGGTGATGCGCCGCAGAGCCGGGACCCACCCGCCGCAAGTAGGATACCGGAACGGCAGCGCATCACGCCGCAAACGCGGCGCGCCACGGAACGCATGACGCAACTACAGCCGCGTCAACCGCAATCGCAGCGCGTTGCCGACGACGCTGACGGAGGATAGCGCCATGGCCGCCGCAGCGATGATCGGTGACAGCAATAGCCCGAACGTCGGATAGAGAATGCCGGCGGCGATCGGGATGCCGGCGGAGTTGTAGATGAAGGCGAAGAACAGGTTCTGCCTGATATTGCGCATGGTCGCCTGCGACAGCCGGCGGGCGCGGACAATGCCGCCGAGATCGCCCTTCAGCAAAGTGACGCCAGCGCTTTCCATCGCAACATCCGTTCCCGTGCCCATCGCGATGCCGACTTCGGCCGCGGCGAGCGCCGGCGCGTCGTTGACGCCGTCGCCGGCCATCGCAACGATCTTGCCGGCCTTCTGCAGTTTTGCGACCACCGCGCTCTTCTGATCGGGCAGCACTTCCGCCTCGACCTCGGCGATACCAAGGCCGCGTGCGACGGCGTTCGCCGTGGTTCTGTTGTCGCCGGTCAGCATGATGACCTTGATGCCCTCCGCCGCCAGTGCCTTCAGGGCGTCAGGTGTCGATGCCTTCACGGGGTCGGCGATCGCGAACAATCCCGCAAGCTTGCCATCAACCGCCATGTTGATCACCGTCGCGCCATCGCCGCGCAGACGCTCGCCCTGTTCGTTCAACGCGCTGGCATCGATGCCGAGGGACTGCAGGAAGTTCGCGTTGCCGAGCACGATGGTCTTGCCGTCGATCTTGCCGGTGGCGCCCTTGCCGGTCGGCGAATCGAACGCCTCGACCTTGCCGATGTCGAGATTGCGCTCTTTGGCCGACCGCACGATGGCGTCGGCCAGCGGGTGTTCGCTGGCCCGCTCGACGCTCGCAGCCAGCCGCAGAATTTCTGCCTCTTCAAATCCCGCGGCCGTCACGATGGTGACCACCTTCGGCTTGCCCTCGGTCAGCGTGCCCGTTTTGTCGACCACCAGCGTGTCGACCTTCTCCATGCGCTCCAGCGCTTCGGCGTTCTTGATCAGAACGCCGGCCTGGGCGCCGTGGCCGACGCCGACCATGATCGACATCGGCGTGGCGAGGCCGAGCGCGCAGGGGCAGGCGATGATGAGGACGCTGACGGCGGCGACCAGGCCGAATGCCATGCGCGGCTCCGGTCCGAACCAGGCCCAGGCACCGAATGCGATCAGCGCCACGGCGATGACAACGGGCACGAACCAGCCGGAAACTTGATCGGCCAGCCGCTGGATCGGCGCGCGCGAGCGCTGCGCATCCGCCACCATTTTCACGATCTGGGACAGCAGCGTGTCGCGGCCAACCTTGTCGGCGCGCATGATGAAGCCGCCGGACTGGTTGAGCGTGCCTGCGATCACCTTGCTGCCGGGCTCCTTGGTGACCGGCATGGATTCGCCCGTTACCAGGGCTTCGTCGAGCGAGGAGCGGCCTTCGAGGATGACGCCGTCGACCGGCACCTTCTCGCCCGGTCGGACCCGCAGCTTGTCGCCCACCGCCAACGCGTCGATTTCGACCTCATGATCCGTGCCGTCGTCGCCGATCCGGCGCGCGGTCTTCGGCGCAAGCTGCAGCAGCGCCTTGATCGCGCCTGACGTCGCCTCGCGGGCGCGGAGTTCGAGCACCTGGCCGAGCAGCACGAGCACGGTGATGACCGCCGCCGCTTCGAAATAGACCGCGACCGCACCGCCATGGCCGCGGAAGGTGGCCGGGAAGATGCCGGGCGCAACGGTGCCGATCACGCTGTAGGCATAGGCCACGCCGGTGCCCATCGCGATCAGCGTGAACATATTGAGATTGCGCGTTACCAGCGACTGCCAGCCCCGCACGAAGAATGGCCAGCCGGCCCAGAGCACGACCGGGGTGGCGAACGCTAGCTGAACCCAGTTCGACAGCGTCTGGTCGACCCAGCCATGGCCGCCGACGAGGTGGCCGCCCATTTCGAGGATGACGGCCGGCAGCGCAAGCACGAGGCCGATCCAGAAGCGGCGCGTCATGTCCGCGAGTTCCGGATTGGGCGGCGCATCGAGGCTTGCCACCTCCGGCTCCAGCGCCATGCCGCAGATCGGGCAGCTTCCCGGACCGACCTGGCGGATCTCGGGGTGCATCGGGCAGGTGTAGATCGTGCCCTCCGGCACGGCGGCCTTCGGCCTCTTGTCCTTCTCGAGATAGGCGACGGGATCGGCGGCGAATTTGGTGCGGCAGCCGGCCGAGCAGAAATGAAAGGTCTCGCCGTGATGGTCGAAGCGGTGCTTGCTGGTCGCGGGGTTCACGGTCATGCCGCAAACGGGATCGCGCACGGTTGCCGCACCGGCGGCTTGATTACCGTGGTGGCTGTGACTGGCGCCGCAGCATGCGCCCTTCGAAGCGCCGTTTCGATCGGCGTTTTCATTGTTGTTCATCATCATCTCCGGCACTTGAAACCTATACCCTGTAGGGGTATATAGGCCGCATGCGAAAAGACATCAAGGCATCCTGTCAGAAACGTCTCAGCCGGATCGAGGGCCAGGTCCGCGGCCTGTCACGAATGGTTGATGAGGACCGTTACTGCATCGACATCGTCACCCAGATCTCCGCCGTCCGGGCCGCGTTGCGGCGTGTCGAGGAGGAGGTGTTGCGGGATCACGTGGCGCACTGCGTCGAGCACGCCATCACCAGCGGCAACAAGGCCGACCAGCGAGAAAAGATCGCTGAACTTATGGACGTGATCGGGCGCTCCGACCGGTAGCATCGCGGCAATGGTCTCGTGAGATGGTCGGCGATTATCGCTTGCGAGCCAGTCGCGCGCCTTGATCCAGATCAGTGTCAGTCGTGCCTGCGCGCCCGGGGCTTCTTGCCCGAGACCGTCGGGATCATCACCACGCGGCCATAGCGCACGCCGCGCTCGGCGATGATGTGATCGGCAAGCTGCCGGACCTCGCCGCTTGCACCCTTTAGCGCCGTCACCTCCATGCAAGAATCGTCGTCAAGATGCACATGTAGCGTCGCCAGCGACAGATCGTGGTGGCCGTGGAAATTCTGTACCAGCCGTTTTGAGAGGTCGCGCGCGGCGTGATCGTAGACGTAGACCAGTGCGGCGACGCATTGGCCCGATGGCGTGGCGTTCTCGGCGCTTTGCTGCAGGCCAGCGCGGGCCAGATCGCGCATGATCTCGGAGCGGTTCTGATAGCCGCGGGCTTCCGCCGCCGCGTCGATCTCGGCGAGCAGCTCGTCTTCGATCGTGATCGTAATCCGTTGCATGGAAAATTCCGTTCTGGCTCCAGTATGATATTCCTATTGTATCGTCATACTGCGCTTGCTAGCGTGATGCGCCGGGTTAAGTCGAACTGATGCGGTCGCGCGCCGATTGTAGCAGTTATCATGCAGGGGCATGAGCGTTGCGTCGATCTGCTTGGGGGGCATTTTCCGCCGCCGCATTACTGCTCGCGATGGTGTCGCCGGCGAACGCGCAGAGCGTCGCTGCCGCAGGGGCCGACCGGCTTCCCGCTGTGACTATAGATCCTCCTGAAGCGCGGCCGCGCAACCGGGCCAAGCTGCCGCGCGCTCAACAAGCCGCCCGAAATTCCTCCGCCATTCAGCCGAGCGCGCCTGTTCTGCTGCCCGTCACCGGTGGCGTGACGTCCGGGTCCGCGACGGCAGGGCCGGCATACCTGCAACCGACCGCGGCCAGCGCCACGACGATCAGCGGCACGGAGCTGAACGCCCGGCCTTTTTCGCGCGCCGGCGAGGCGCTGGAGGTGGTGCCGGGGCTGATCGTTACCCAGCATTCCGGCGAGGGCAAAGCCAACCAGTATTTTCTGCGCGGCTTCAATCTCGATCACGGCACCGATCTCGCCATCAGCGTTGACGGCATGCCGGTCAACATGCCGAGCCATGGTCACGGCCAGGGCTATGCCGATATCAATTTTCTGATTCCGGAACTGGTGCAGTCCGTCAATGTCCGCAAGGGACCGTACTTCGCCGACCAAGGCGACTTCGCGTCCGCAGGCGCTGTCGCCATCGACTATGTCAACCGGCTGCCGAACAATATCACTGAGCTGACCTTCGGCAGTTTTGGCCATCGCCGCGCGCTGGCGGCGGGGTCGACGGCGGTCGGCGCAGGCACCTTGCTCAGCGCGTTCGAGGGCGTCGCTTATAACGGTCCATGGGACGTGCCCGACCATATGCGCAAGCTCAACGGCGTGCTGCGCTACAGCCAGGGCACCGCGACCGACGGCTTTACGCTGTCGGCGATGGCCTATTCCAACGGCTGGACTTCGACCGACCAGGTGGCGCAGCGCGCGATCGACCAGGGCGTGATCGGCCGGTTCGGGACGCTCGATCCGACCGATGGCGGCGTCTCGAGCCGGTTCTCGCTGTCGAGCAACTGGGCGCAGTCGAGCGCGTATGGGCAGAGCAAGGTCAACGCCTATGTGATCAACTCGTCGCTGCGGCTCTACAACAACTTCACCTATTTTCTCGACGATCCCGTCAATGGCGATCAGTTCAGCCAGATGGACCGACGCACGGTCTATGGCCTCAACGCCAGCCACGCCTTCGATGTACGCGTGGGCGGGATCGAAACGCAGACCCGCATCGGACTACAGACGCGCAGCGATGATATCCGTGTCGGCCTGTTCAAGACGTTGCAGCGCGAGACGCTTTCGACTGTTCGCGAAGACAGCGTGAGGGAAGGCAATGTCGGCCTGTGGGCCGACACGACGGCGCGCTGGACCGATTGGCTGCGCACCACGGTCGGCATCCGCGAGGATTATTTTGCGGGAAGGGTGCTGAGCGATACGCCGCAAAATTCCGGCAACGCGCAGGCGTCGATGGCGAGCCCCAAGGCCGGATTCGTGCTGGGGCCATGGTATCGAACCGAGTTCTACGGCAATGCGGGCTACGGCCTGCACTCTAACGATATCAGAGGCGCAACCATCACCGTCGATCCGATCGACAAAGTGACGCCGCAGGATCGCGTGCCGCTGCTGGTGCGATCGAAGGGCAGTGAGATCGGCATCCGCAGCAAGGCGATTGAAGGCTTTAGCAGCTCGCTTGCGGTGTTCGTGCTGAATTTCGATTCCGAGCTGCTGTTCGTCGGCGATGCCGGCACCACCGAACCGAGCCGGCCCAGCCGGCGCGTCGGCGTGGAATGGACCAACCAATATCAAATTCTGCCGTGGATGCGGCTCGACTTCGATGTCGCCTACACCCGCGCCCGCTTTACCGATGTTGATCCCGCCGGCAATTTCATCCCGGGCGCGCCGGCGTGGGTCGGGAGCGGCGGCGTGACATTTGGCGGCGAGGCCGGCTGGTTCGGCACGCTGCGTGGACGCTATTTCGGCCCGCGTCCGCTGATAGAGGACGACAGCATCCGTTCGCAATCAGCGCTGATCTTCAATGCACGCGCGGGCTACAAATTCGACAATGGCCTGCGGCTGCAGCTCGACGTACTCAATCTCTTCAATGCGAAGACCAACCAGATCGAGTACTACTATCTGTCGCGATTGCCGGGCGAGCCGATGGGTGGGATCGCGGATCGCCATGTCCATCCGGCGGAGCCGCTCGCGGTACGGCTGACGGTGGCGGGAAGATTTTAGATTGGATGGTGGGCAAAGGCGCTTCGCGCCGTGCCCACCATCCATCCGGAGTGTCGCTTCAAATGGTAGGCACGCGGAGCCTGTCATCACTCCGCGAGCGCACTTGCGCTCGTCGCGGGGCGCGCATTCGCGCGACCCGTTGGCTTTGCCTACGTACAAGTTCGTGCTTTTACGCCACCGGCTCCGGCCTGCGTGGCCTCATGCGGCGCTCGGGCTGGCGGACCGGGACATATTCGACGGCGAGATAATGTTCCGACACGGTGACGCGTTCGACCATCGTCGCAACAGTCACTTCTTCAGCCGCAGGCGGAAGCGGCGTCTCTTGGTCAATCTCTTCAGGAACAAGCGGCGGCGATTTGATCTCTGGAAACACACCGAATTGGCCCGCTACCTCCGGGAGCGGCTTCTGCTTGTCGGCCCAGTGCAGGGCCGTGTAGTCGAAGCCGTGCACGATGGTGGGTTTGACGACTTCGAAATAGGGCGAGATGTCGAAATCGCGCGGCATGTAGAGCGAGGAATCACGGATATGCAGGATTTCGCGCCGAGCCTTTCGCGAGGCGGCGCGGGTAATCTTGGGCAGGATCGGATAGCGCACGGCGTCGAATGCCTGCGCGATCAGCGCCGAGCAGATGATCTTGGTGGGATCGCCGGAGCCGAACGCGATCATGCGCCGCCGCCATCGCTGCGGTATCGGCAACGGAATCAGATAGCGCATTAAATCGACGATGTTCTTGGTGTCGTAGCCGAAGCCGATCCGGTTGATGGCGTAGCGGCACACCGTGGTGCGGTCCTCGTAGGACAGGCCGACCGGACGGCAGATGCGGGTGTGATAGGGAAAATATTTCGACAGCGGCGCAGAGGTGACGCCCTCGCCGATATTGGCCTCGATCAGCACATGTGGCTCGCCGTCGGGCTCGGTGGCGCCTTCAACCGGGCCGACATAGAGCGCGCCATGCGACCAGGTCGACTGCGTGAGGTATTTGATGATGCCGGAGATCCGGTTGTTGCCTTCGACCAGCAGCACATCGCCGGGCTCGATGACGCCGCGCAGATGTTCGGGGTCGCTGGGCGTGAACGGCTCATAGCCCGGGACTTCCTTCTGCAGGTAGCCCGCGATCAATTGGCCGATGGTGTCGAGCATTACGCCCATGAAACTCCCCCAGAGCGGCTTTTCCTCCGCTTTTTTTGTTTCCTTATCATGGTCGCAAGCCGTTTCAATTTAGTTCATGCGGGATGCCGGTCAATCATGATTGATTTACCATGAGTGTTGCTGCGTCACGTGAGATGCTGCACAGTTCGCTAGCTGTTCTCGCGTCCTTCAGGTCCCGGAAACCATGACATGACATTGACCCGCCGCGCCTTTCTGTCGGCGTCTGCAGGCCTGGCGGCGGTTCCGGGCCTTTTCGGTGCGCGTGCGGGGGCCGCGCCCTTGCCGCGGGATGCCGACATCGTGGTGATCGGCGCAGGCGCGGCCGGCATTGCTGCGGCGCGACGGATCATGGCGGCGAACCGCAGGGTGATTGTGGTGGAGGCGGCGAGCCAGATCGGCGGCCGCTGCCAGACCGACGTTTCGACTTTCGACGTACCGTTCGACCGCGGCGCGCGCTGGATGCACAATCCCGAGACCAATCCGATGATCAAACTGGCGCGGGCGGCCGGGCTCGAGATCACGAGCGCGCCATCCGGCCAGAAGATCCGGATCGGTCGCCGCAACGCCCGCGCCGGCGAGACCGAAGAGTTTCTGGCAGCGCTGGTACGCGCCAACCGCGCCATCGACGAGGCCGCGCGGCGGTTCGATGTTTCCTGTGCTTCCGTGCTGCCGAAGGATCTCGGCGTTTGGGCGGGCACGGCGGAATTTGTGCTGGGGGCCAGCTTCTCCGGCAAGGATCTGAACGACGTCTCGGTCGGCGACAAGTCGCGCGCGCAGGACCGCAACATCGCGATCGGCTGCCGCCAGGGACTGGGCACGCTGATCGCAAAACTCGGTGAGCAGGTGCCGGTGGCGCTGTCGACGCCCGCCAGCCGGATTTCCTGGAGCAACCGCGACGTCAGCGTGGAAACGCGTGCCGGAAAGGTCGTCGCCCGCGCTGCCGTCGTCACGGTGTCAAGCAACGTGCTGGCGGCCGGCAATATCAAGTTTGCGCCCGACATTCCGAAGCGCATGCTCGACGCGGCTTCGAAACTCAGCCTCGGCAGCTACGACCGGATCGCCCTGCAGATGGTGGGCAATCCGCTCGGCCTCGCGCGTGACGACATCATCATCGAGCAGAGCAATTCGACCAGGACGGCGCTGATATCAGCCAATATCGGTGGCTCATCGCTCTGCACCCTCGATGTCGGCGGCTCGTTCGGCCGCGATCTTTCCTCGCAGGGCGAGAACGCGATGGTGGCGTTTGCGGTGGAATGGCTGACGAAACTGTACGGCAGCGAGGCGGCCGCCGCGGTGACGAAATCGAGCGCGACGCGCTGGAACGCCGCGCCGTTCACGCTCGGCGCGATGTCGGCGGCCGATCCTGGCGGGCAGTCCTCGCGAAAGGTTCTCACCGAGCCGATCGGCTGCATGTATCTCGCCGGCGAGGCGACCCATGAAACGCTGTGGGGGACGGTCGACGGCGCTTGGGAGAGTGGCGAGCGCGCCGCAGAGGCGGCATTGCGGCGGATCGGCGCTCTAAAGGGTCCCGAGCCGGAGGCGCGACCGGCGAAGCAGCGGCGGCGCGCACCGTCTCCGATCAACTGATGGCCCGTCCCAAAGCACTGATCTCCTGGTCGAGCGGCAAGGATTCAGCCTTTGCGCTGCACGAAGTGATGCGCGCGGGCGAATTCGAGGTGGTCGGCGCGCTGACCACCGTGACCGAGACGTTCGGCCGCGTCTCGATCCATGGCGTGCGGCAGGAAATCTTGCAGGCGCAATGCGAGGCCGCCGGCCTGCCGCAGCGGATCGTGCCTATACCCTATCCCTGTCCGAACGAGATCTACGAGGCGCGGATGGGCGCGGCAGTCGCGCAAGCGGTTGCCGACGGCGTCACGCACATGATCTTCGGTGATCTGTTCCTGGCTGACATCCGCGCCTATCGCGAACAGAAGCTCGCGGGCACCGGAATCACGCCGGTGTTTCCGCTTTGGGAGCGGCCAACGCCGGAGCTCGCGCGAGCAATGATCGCAAGCGGGCTGGAAGCCCACATTGCGACCGTCGATCTGAAGAAGCTGCCGGCGGAATTTGCCGGTCGCAAATTCGACGCAACGCTGCTCGCCGACTTGCCGGACGGTATCGATCCCTGCGGCGAGAACGGCGAGTTTCACACCTGCGTCGTGGCAGGGCCGATGTTTTCAGGGCGGGTGGCAGCGATGACCGGCGAGCGCATCGAGCGTGACGGGTATGCGTATTGCGACCTGGTGATGGATAATGAATCCGTCGTCCCGGCCAAACGAAGCGCGAGCAGGAATCCATAACCACAGTTGCTAGTGCTAGCACGCTGGGGCTACATCCAACTCGAACGTCAAACGCTTGTGGGTCCCTTGCGTTCGCAGGGACGATGGCGTCAGCGCAAAACACCATCCAGCGCCGGCAGGCCGAAGACAACCGCGGCCGCGATCAGCGCGTAACAGATCGAGCGGAATACGGTTTCGCTGGCTTTGCCGAACAGCGATGCGCCGAACCAGACGCCGATTCCGTAGACGGGGCCGACCACCAGCGCGAATTTGATCGCATCCATCGTGATCAGTCCGGTCGCGGCGTAACTCACGGCGGAGAAGAAATCCGAGGCGCCGAAGAACAGCACGATATTGGCGCGGGCAATGACTGACGGTATCGGGCGGCCGAGCCAGTAGCCGACGATCGGTGGGCCGCCGGTCTGGGCGAGGCCACTGCAAAAGCCCGACAGCCCGCCGATGCCGATCGAGACCGCCACGTGGTCCTTGCCGCGGTAACGCCAGCCCGAGAGCAGCAGCAACAGCAATGCGAACACGAAGGCGGAAATGATCCAGCGCGTCGTCACCGGCTCTAACCGGCTCAGGAAATAGGTGCCGATTGGCACGCCGATCAGCGCACCCACCACTATGACCGCAGTCGCCTTGCGGTCAGCCTTCTCCCACGCATTGGGCAGCAACGGCGCGGCGGCGACGAAATCGATGATCAGGAGCAGCGCGGCCACCAGCCGCGGGTCGGCGATCGAGCTGGCTAGCGGCATGAAGATCAGCGCCGCCCCGAACCCGGAAAAGCCCCGCGCCGTGCCCGACATGAAGGCGACGGCGCAAATCGCGATTGCGGCGTTGAGGCTGATGTCGGAAGGGATGAGACCGAGAGGGCTCATCCCCGCAACGTGCCGCCGGTCTTCTTCGTCACCTCGGCCACGATCTTCGCCGCTACGGCGTCGATCTCCTGATCCGTCAGCGTCTTCTCGCGCGGCTGGATCGTCACGGCGATCGCGATCGACTTTTTGGCCGGATCGATGCCCTTGCCTTCATAGACGTCGAACACGGCCACGTCCGTGATCAGCTTCCGGTCCGCGCCTTGCGCCGCGCGTACGATGTCGCCGGCCTTGACGGCGCGATCGACGATGAACGCAAAATCGCGCGATACCGGCTGGAACGCGGAGAGTTCGAGCAGCGGCTTGGCGCGGGTCGGCTTCTTCTTGGCATCGGGAATGCGGTCAAGGATCACCTCGAACGCGATCATCGGGCCGTCGGCGCCGAGCGCCTCCAGTGTGCGCGGATGCAGCTCGCCGAAATAGCCGAGCACGTTCTGCGGCCCGATCTGGATGGTGCCGGAACGGCCGGGATGCAGCCACGCAGGTCCACCCGGCACGATCTGCAACGCCTGCATCGGCGCGCCGGCCGCCGCGAGCACCGCGAAGGCATCGGCCTTGGCGTCGAGCGCATCAGTCTGAGCGGAGCCGGACCAATGCCGGCCCATGCCGTTTGAGGACGCAAAGCCGTGGCGCACGCCTGAGGCTGCAACGAACTGGTTCTCGGGCTTGTCGCCCTTAAAGATCTGGCCGACCTCGAACAGCGCGACGTCGGAGCAACCGCGGTTGGCGTTGGCCTGCGCCGCGGCGACGAGACCCGGCAAAAGGCTCGGCCGCATGTCGGAGAGATCGGAAGCGATGGGGTTGGCGAGCACGAGCTCGGCCTGACCGCCGCCGAACATCTCAGCATGCGGCTTGGAAATGAACGACCATGTCACGGCTTCCACCATGCCGCGCGCAGCGAGTGCGCGCTTGGCGCGGCGGGTGCGGAGCTGGATCGTGGTCAGCACCGGCTTGCGCGCTTCGTCACCGCGCTCGAACGGCGCCATCGGCACCTTGTCGACGCCGACGATGCGGACGATTTCCTCGACGATGTCGGCCTTGCCGTGCGCGTCGGTGCGCCAGGAGGGAACGGCGACCTTCACGACCGGGCCGTTGCCGGCCACCATGAAGCCGAGATGGCCGAGGATGCGCCGCATTTCGACCAACGGCACCTCAATGCCTGCCAGGCGTTTGACCTCGCTCAGTGGAAAATCGATGATGCGATCGTCGCCGAACGCATTACCGACGACCACGGTCTCCGACGGCGTACCGCCGCAGAGCTCCATCACCATTTTGGTGGCGAGCTCGAGTCCCGGCACCATGAAGGCCGGATCGACGCCGCGCTCGAAGCGGTAGCGCGCATCCGAATTGATGCCGAGCTTGCGCCCGGTCTGCGCGATGTTGATTTCATTCCACAGCGCCGATTCGATCAGTACGTCGGTCGTGTTCTCGTCGCAGCCGGAAGTCTCGCCGCCCATGATGCCAGCAAGCGATTCGACGCCATGCTCATCCGATATCACGCAGATCGAGGGATCGAGCGTGTAGGTGCGGCCGTCGAGCGCCAGCAGGCTCTCGCCTTCCTTGGCGCGGCGCACGGTGAGATTGCCCGTGACCTTGCTGGCGTCGAACACATGCAGTGGCCGGGCGCGGTCGTAAGTCATGAAGTTGGTGATGTCGACCAGCGCATTGATCGGCCGCAACCCGATCGCGGTCAGGCGCTTCTGCAGCCATTCCGGCGAGGGACCGTTCTTGACCCCGCGCACCAGCCGCAACGCGAAGCCCGGACACAGCGTCGCATCTTCCACCGTCACTTTCACCGGACAAGGGAATTCGCCCTTGACCGGCCTGATGCCGGGATCGATCAACTTGCCCATATCGGCTGCGGAAAGGTCTCGCGCGATGCCATGTACGCCGGTGCAGTCCTGGCGGTTCGGCGTGAGGTTGATTTCGAGCACGGGATCGCCAAGCCCGGCCCATTCGGCATAACCCTTGCCGATCGGCGCATCGACCGGCAGCTCCATTATGCCGTCATGGTCCTCGGAAAGCTGCAGCTCGGCCGCCGAGCACAGCATGCCGCGGCTCTCGACACCCCGGATGGTGCCGACGCCGAGCGTGATGTTCTTGCCCGGGATGAACGTGCCGGGCGGCGAGAACACGCTGACGAGCCCAGCGCGCGCATTCGGCGCGCCGCAGACCACCTGCACCGGCGCAGCACCATTGCCGGTGTCGACCATGCAGACCCGCAGACGATCGGCATTGGGATGCTGCTCGGCCGAGATCACCCGCGCGATGGAGAATGGCGCGAGCGCCTTCGCCTTGTCCTCGATGCTCTCGACCTCGAGCCCGATCATGGTGAGCTTGTCGGCAAGCTTTTCCAGCGGCTCGTCGGTGTCGAGATGTTCCTTCAGCCAGGAGAGCGTGAATTTCATGACGATGGTTTCTCTTGTCCCCTCTCCCGCGCTTGTCCGCCGAAGCCTCGGCGAAGGCGGACGCGGGGGAGGGCTAGGGTGGAGGCTCTCTCCGCAATGGCGGTCTCGACGAGGCTCACGTGCTCAATCCCCCCGCCAGCGTCGGGACGTCGAGCGGCTTGAAGCCGTAATGCGAGAGCCAGCGCACGTCGTTCTCGAACAATTGCCGGAGATCGGACATGCCGTATTTCAGCATCGCGATGCGGTCGATGCCCATGCCCCAGGCAAAGCCCTGATAGACATCAGGGTCGATGCCGCAGGCGCGCAGCACGTTCGGATGCACCATGCCGCAGCCAAGAATCTCCAGCCAGTCCTCGCCTTCGCCGAAACGGATCTCGCCCTTGTCGCGCCGACACTGGATGTCGACCTCGAGCGAGGGCTCGGTGAACGGGAAGAACGACGGGCGGAACCGCATGTTGATATGGTCGACCTCGAAGAACGCCTTGCAGAACTCGTGCAAAATCCATTTGAGGTGGCCGAGATGCGAGCCCCTGTCGATGACGAGGCCTTCGACCTGATGGAATTGCGGCGTATGGGTCGCGTCCGAATCGATGCGATAGGTACGGCCCGGGCAAACCACGCGGATCGGCGGCTTTTGCGACAACATTGTGCGCACCTGCACCGGCGAGGTGTGGGTCCGCAGCAGCATGCGCGAACCGTCTTCCTTCGGATTGAAGAAGAAGGTGTCATGCATCTCCCGCGCCGGATGGCCCTCGGGGAAGTTCAATTTCGTGAAATTGTAATCGTCGGTCTCGATATCAGGACCTTCGGCGATCGCAAATCCCATGTCGGCGAAGATCGTGTTGACCTCCTCGAAGACCTGGCTCAGCGGATGGATACGGCCCTGTTCGGCCGGGCTTTCCCGCAGCGGTAGCGTGACGTCGATGGTCTCGGAGGCAAGCCGGGCATCGAGCGCCGCCGATTTCAGGATGTCGCGCCGTGCCGTGAGCGCCTGTGTAACCTTGTCCTTGGCAAGGTTGATCGCGGCGCCTTGCGTCTTGCGCTCGTCCGGCGACATCTTGCCGAGGGTGGCGAGCAGCGCCGAGATCGAGCCCTTCTTGCCGAGAGCCGCGACACGCACGGCTTCAAGCGCGGCTTCGTCGCCGGCGGCGGCGATCTGGCTGAGAATTTGGGATTCGAGTTGAGCTAGGTCGGACATGGCGACGGTACCTTTGGGGAACGCGCGCTCGCAGTCCATACGGGATCGCCGTCATCCGCGAAGGCGGATGATCCCAGTAACCCCCGGAGTCAAAATGTCGGTCGGTGGTTACTGGATGCCCCGCCCCAGTGCGCAATTGCGCACAAGGCGGAGCATGACACCGGAATTGCAAGAACGCCGCAGCGATTGCGAATTAGGCCGCCAGCGCGGCCTTGGCCTTCTCGGCAATCGCCTGGAACGCCGCCGGCTCGTTGATGGCGAGATCCGACAGCACCTTGCGATCCACCGTGATGCCCGACTTCGAGAGGCCGTTGATAAAGACGCTGTAGGTCATGCCGTACGGACGCACAGCCGCGTTCAGACGCTGGATCCAGAGCGCGCGGAAGGTGCGCTTCTTGCGCTTGCGGTCGCGAAACGCATATTGCCCGGCCTTCTCGACCGCGGCCTTGGCGGCGCGGATGGTGTTCTTGCGGCGGCCGTAAAAGCCCTTGGCGGCCTTGTAGACTTTCTTATGCTTGGCGTGAGCGGTCACACCGCGTTTGACGCGAGACATGACTGGTATCCTTGATCAGAAATAAGATGACGGGATCGCCGCGCGGGCGCGGCTCGGCTGCTGTGGCGTGAACGCGATCAGGCGTTCGGCAAGAAGTACTTCTTGACGTTGTCGCCGTCGGTCTTGAACAGCACGCGGGTGCCGCGGAGCTGACGAATCTGCTTCTTCGTCCGCTTGATCATGCCGTGGCGCTTGCCGCGCTGGGCGTGCATCACTTTGCCGGCGGCAGTCACCTTGAAGCGCTTTTTAGCGCCTGACTTGGTCTTCAGCTTGGGCATTTGGCTCTCCTGTGGCCGCAGAAAAACGCGCCCGAGGGGCGCTTTTGCGGCTTAAAATGCTCGTTAGAGCGTTGAAAGTGCTCAGGTTTTTCCCAAAAACGAGGCAACCCGCACGGACATCGACACGGCAGCCCTTGATCAGCCGGGCGATGAAGGTGGGGCTTATGGCAGAGGAAACGCCAAATGGCAACGATGAACCGCGGGGGGCGGTGCCGTTACCAACGCCGTGATGTCGTCAATTACCTTGGTGCGGAGCAGGAAGAATGACCCGATTTCAGCGATCGATTGCCTGTTGTCACGCGTTTCCCGGCCTGCGTTGCCTGCGCTGGCTTCCCGTATTCGCCACGCTTGCCGCCGTGGCCACGCCTGGTGGCGCCGATGCAGCCAGCAGAAGGGTCGCAGGCGTCTATGACGGCACCTGGAACGTGGTTTTCGCGACGACGCGGGGCAATTGCAGTTCCGGATACAGTGTCCCCTTCACGGTTGCCGGTAACCGCGTGTCGTCGGCCGGCGGTGGCCGGGTTTCCGGTTCGGTCAATCGTACCGGTGCGGTTGCGGTCAAGGTTTCCGTCGGCGCCTCCAAGGCTAGCGGCGGCGGCCGGCTCGCCGGCATCAGCGGCGCGGGCGCATGGAGCGGCATCATCACCGGCGACCGCTGCAGCGGCACCTGGCAGGCCACGCGGATCTAGATCTAGCTCGTGTCCCGGACGCGCGTGAACGCGCTGTCGGCGTTGCGCAGCATCCGGGGAATGCAATCGGCACCAACGAAAACGGCCCGCCGGATCGTCCAACGGGCCGCTTCGATTTCACTAACTCAACTTAGCGCGGCGCCAGCACCATCACGACCTGGCGTCCCTCGAATCTGGCGTCCTGCTCGACCTTGGCGAATTCGGCGACGTCGGCCTTCACCTTGTCCAGGAGCTTGGTGCCGATTTCCTGGTGCGCCATTTCGCGGCCACGGTAGCGCAAGGTGATCTTGACCTTGTCGCCTTCCTCAAAGAACCGCTGCATGGCACGCATTTTCACGTCGTAGTCGTGATCGTCGATCATCGGCCGCAGCTTGATCTCCTTGATCTCGACGATCTTCTGCTTCTTGCGCGCCTCGGCGGCTTTCTTCTGTGCCGAATACTTGAACTTCCCGTAGTCCATGATCTTACAGACGGGAGGATTGTTGTTCGGCGAAATCTCGACAAGATCCATGCCCGCCTCGAGCGCCATCTTGATGGCGACCACGGTCTCGACCGTTCCGTGGTTGGTGCCGTTCTGATCGATCAGCTGGATCTGCGCGTTGCGGATATCATCATTGGTGCGCGGCCCGTCTTTGGTTGCAGCGGGCGGGGCTCTGTTGGGACGGCGAATGGGTAACTCTCCAAAGTTGTGAAAGAAGGGCCGTAGTTTGAAGCAATACGCTCAAGACAGCAAGCGAACTCGCGGTCTGCACCCGAAAACCGTCAAATGCGAGGCATTTCGGTCACGTCCGGCAAATATAGCGCGGCGGCCTGATCCGCAAGCGCCGGGCGGTCTCGTGCTTGACCGATAGAGCGCGCTCGCGGACAAAGCGGCAAGGCGAGAGTGACAGATCCATGACTGATTCAGCGACAAATTCAGCGCCAATCGACCAGGAACCGACCTTTGTCGAGGTGGGAGAGGGTGTCGCCCGCCGCCGGATCGCGGTGCGCGCCCGCGCCGGCGGCGACCCCGGACTATTCTGGCTCGGTGGCTTCAATTCCGACATGCGGGGGACCAAGGCGCTCGCGCTGGACGCGTGGGCTGCGGAACACGGCCGGACCTGTATTAGATTCGATTATTCCGGCCATGGCGAATCGGGCGGCGCTTTCATCGATGGCACCATCGGACGCTGGCTGGAAGAGAGCGTTGCCGTATTCGAGCAATTCTGCCGGGGCCCGCAGGTCGTGATCGGCTCATCGATGGGCGGCTGGCTGGCGCTCTTGCTAGCGCGCGCCATCGCCGAGCGTGAGGCGACGCAGGCGAACCTCGCCGGGCTGGTGCTAATCGCGCCGGCGCCTGATTTCACCGAGCAATTGATGTGGAACAGTTTTTCCGACGAGGTCCGCGAGGAGATTAGGACCGAGGGCGTGTGGATGCGGCCTTCGGAGTATGGCGACGGCGCACCCTATCAGATCACGCGCGCACTGATCGAGGAGGGCCGCAACCATCTCCTGCTCGGCAGCGCCATTGAAGTCGGGTGCCCGGTCCGCATCCTGCAGGGTGCGCAGGATCCCGACGTGCCCTGGCAGCACGCTTTCGCGCTGGCGCACCGGTTGCCGGCCGAGGACGTGGTGTTGACCATGATCCAGGACGGCGACCACCGTCTGTCCCGCCCGCAAGACATCGCGCGGATCATCGCTGCGGTGGAGGAGATGGGGTGATCTCTGCCCACTTGGTTCAGTGTCATCATCCGCCACCGGGTCGCGCGACGCGCGCCCGATGACGGGGTATGACGATCCTGGGAGACAACGCCATGAACACATCCCCATGCTCCGCGCCTTCTGCGATGCCGTCGAGCAGCGAAATGGCAAGGCGTTCGCGGAACTGTTTACGGAGGACGGCGTCTATCACGACGTGTTCTATGGCGCGTTTGAAGGCCGGGCCAAAATCGCTGACTTGATCGACGACTGGTTCTATCGCACCGCGACCGATTTTCGCTGGGACATGCATGATCCCGTCACTGACGGCCACACGCCTATGCGCGCTATACCTTCAGCTATCGCTCGACGCTACCGGAGGCGAAAGGCGCGCGGGCGATGTTCGAGGGCGTCGCGATCATGCGGCTGCGCGACGGCAGAATCGCTGAGTACCACGAGGTCGCCAACACCGCCCCGGCGTTCGTCGATCTCAAATTTGCGCCCGAGCGGATCGCCAAGATCGTTGCCAGGCAGGGCGCGGCTCTGAAGGCACGGCCGGAGATGAGGCGGCATTTGGCGGAGTGACGACGCGCACTGTGGCGCAGGCTAGGAAGCTTGCAGCCATTCCTGCCGAACGCTTTCATCGGCTTCACTCTTCGAAGCCCTCACAGCCAGCGCGTCGAATCTCTCCCGCTCCATCAATTGCGACAGCGCCCAGACCGCCGCGCCACGCACGAGCGGGCTTGCATCGCCAAGCAATCGCTCCGCTTCAATCGCCAGCGCCGCATCCCCTGCATTGCCGAGCGCGATCAGCACGTTGCGGACAAATCGGTCACGGCCGATGCGCTTGACCGGCGATTTCGAAAACAGAGCGCGAAATGCGGCGTCGTCAAGCCGCGCCAACTCTCCCAGCGAAGGCGCGCGCAATTCCGCGCGCGCGGCAAGTTTGGTTTCTCGGCCTTTTTGCGCGAATTTGTTCCACGGGCACACGGCGAGGCAATCGTCGCAGCCATAGATGCGGTTGCTGATGCTTTTGCGGAATTCACGCGGGATCGGGCCCTTGTTCTCGATCGTCAGGTAGGAAATGCAGCGTCGCGCATCGAGCTTGTAAGGTGCGGGGAACGCAGCAGTCGGGCAGATCTCCTGGCAGGCGTTGCAGGTTCCGCAATGGTCGGTGTCGGCGGTGTCGCGCGGCAGCTCGGCGGCGGTGAAGATCGCGCCGAGAAACAGCCATGAGCCGAACTCGCGCGAGACCAGATTGGTGTGCTTGCCTTGCCAGCCTAGCCCTGCCGCCTGCGCCAGCGGCTTTTCCATCACCGCTGCGGTATCGATGAACACTTTCACTTCCTCGCCCGATGCCGCGACCAGCCACCGCGCCAGTGTCTTCAGGCGCTTCTTGATCACGTCGTGATAGTCGTCGCCCTGGGCATAGGCGGAGATTGCGCCGCGTGTGCGCCTTTCGAGAAGCGCAAGCGGATTTTCATCGGGTCCGTAATTGACGCCGAGCATGATGATCGACCGCACGCCCGGCCACAGCACGCGCGGATCCATCCGCCGCTCGGGCTGAGTGGCGAGCCAGTCCATGTCACCATGCGCGCCGGCATCGAGGAACTCGCGGAAGTATTTTCCGGCATTGCCGAGCGCGCCGGGATCGGTGACGCCGATGCAATCGAAACCGAGCGTCGCGGCTTCGCGCACGAGCGCGGACTTTAGATCGCTGGCGGAGAGCTTGACGGCCTTGTTCAGAAGTCGAGGTCCACGTAGGTGCGTGACGCCGGTACGCCCGCCAGCCACTCGCTCAAGAGCGGGCGGAACGACGGGCGGGATTTCACCCGCGCGTACCACGCCTTTGCCGCTTCGTCCTCGCTCCATGGCACATCGCCCAGATAATCGATCGCCGAAAGGTGCGCCGCGGCGGCGAGATCCGCGTAGCTCAGCCGGTCGCCGGCGAGGAAATTCCGCGTCTGCGCCAGCCAGCCGATATAGGCCAGATGATAGCGCACATTGACCTTGGCCGCGCGGATCACGTCGGCCGCCGGCGCGCCGCCGCCGTTTTCCTCGCTCATGAAACGCTTATAGATGCGCTCGGTTACCAGCGGGTTCGATGCCTCCTCGAAGAATTTTTCGTTGAACCACGCCATCAGCCGGCGCACCTCGACGCGTTCCGCCATCGACGCCGGCAACAGCCGCCGCTCGCCGGCCTCCAGGCCGTGCGTCTCGTCGAGATATTCGGCGATGACGCCAGCGCCGGGAATCGGCGGAAAGCCGTCAGCCATCAACACCGGCGTGGTGCACGCGGGAT
Source organism: Bradyrhizobium retamae (assembly GCF_001440415.1). GTDB lineage: Bacteria > Pseudomonadota > Alphaproteobacteria > Rhizobiales > Xanthobacteraceae > Bradyrhizobium > Bradyrhizobium retamae. The sequence goes on along the minus strand of NZ_LLYA01000159.1, from coordinate 266,537 downwards.
TGAGCGCGAGAAACCCTTCACGCCGTTCCCAGGCTCGCTCTTCCACCAGCCGCAGGTCGAGGCCGTTTTCGCCCAGCACCAGGCGAATGAAGCGCGAATGCGGACAGAACGGATGATGAAAGAGCGTGTACATGAGATCCTTGAACAATTCGCGGCGACGCTCAAGGAACCCGAGCGGTCAAGCCGCGTCATGCGAATCGCGACACCAGAGCCTATTCGGTTCTGCCTGAAATCAGAACCGAATCGGCCCCAGCCTTTGTTTTGACGCGTTTTGTTTGCGCGAACCGGGATTCAGTTCGCCCGAAAACGCTATAGCCAAGCCGGCGCAAGAGGCAACTGTCTTTGGCGTTTTTTTGCGATTGCGGCATCGGGATGAATAGGCGAGAAGGACGCGACTTTTCCAGCCAAAACGGACCCCCATCATGATGTCGGATGTAGTGAAGGCGGTGGTTCTCGGCATCATCGAGGGCGTCACGGAATTCCTGCCGGTTTCGTCGACCGGCCATATGCTGGTCGCGCAACGATTCTTCGGGCTTGGTGAGGGTGCGTTCTGGCAGAGCTTTGTCGTGCTGATTCAACTCGGTGCGATCCTCGCCATCGTCATGCTCTATTTCGTCAAATTGTCGCGCGTCGCGCTCGGCATGTTCACCAACCCGGACGACCGGCGTTTCGTGATCGGCGTATTGCTGGCGTTTCTGCCGGCGGTGGTCATCGGCCTGGTTGCCGGCAAGTACATCAAGGAGTTTCTCTTCAATCCGTGGGTGGTGTGCTTCACCCTGATCGTGGGCGGCGCAATTCTGTTGTGGGTCGATCAACTCTATCTCAAGCCGACACAGCATGACGCCACGCGCTATCCGCTGCTGATGTATCTGTGGATCGGCATTGCGCAATGCGTGGCGATGATTCCCGGCGTGTCGCGCTCCGGCGCCAGCATCGTGGCGGCGATGCTGCTCGGCGGTGACAAGCGATCGGCCGCGGAGTTTTCGTTCTTTCTCGCGATCCCGACCATGATCGGCGCGTTCGCCTATGATTTCTACAAGAACCGCGCCGAGATGACGACCGATCACATCGGTATCGTCGCGATCGGCTTCGTGGTCTCGTTCATCACCGCGGCGATCGTGGTTAAGACGTTCCTCACCTATGTCACCCGCCACGGGTTCACGTTCTTTGCGTGGTGGCGCGTCGTCATTGGCATGCTCGGCCTGATCGCGCTGGCGCTGGGGAAGTAGGTCTTGAATTGGTGGGCACGGCGTAAGAGCGCCTTTGCCCACCCTTACGGATCCGCTGCGAAAAACTACGCGCTTTTCCTTTGAAACTGCCCGGCGGCGCGGAAGCGCCAGAGATATTGCGGGGCGATCGCTTCCATCGCTTCCGGCGTAATGCCGAGCCCCTGCAGCGTCAGACCAGCCGCCTTCGCTTCGTCCGACACGACATTGTCGACTTGCAGCATCGCCACCTGGTCCGGCGTCAGCTTCAACGGACCCGGCGCGAATTGCAGGAATTGCGACTTTAGCCTCGCCAGTCCCCACGGCAGCGAAACCAGCATGCGCTTGCGGCCGGTGATCTTGAGGATGATTTCCATGATCTCGCGCATGGTCAGCACATCAGGCCCGCCGAGCTCGTAGGTCGCGCCCGGCTTGGTCTTGCCCTCGGCGGCGTCGGCGACCGCGTCGGCGACGTCGGCGACATAGGCCGGCTGCACCCGCGTCTCGCCGCCGCCGATCAGCGGCAGGAACGGCGATATCCGGGCGAGCGACGCAAAGCGGTTGGTGAATTGATCCTCGGGTCCGAACAGCAGCGACGGCCGCAGGATCGTGGCCGATGGCGCTGCCGCCATCACGGCCTTCTCGCCAGCCGCCTTGGAGCGGAAGTAGGCCGACGGCGAATTCTCGTCGGCGCCGATCGCCGATATATGCACCATCTGCGCGCCGATGGCGGTGGCGGCCTTGGCGATGGTTTCGGCGCCTTTGGTCTGCACCGCGTCGAAGGTCTGTGCGCCGCTCTCGGCCAGGGTGCCGACCAAGTTGACCACGGTTTCGGAACCGCGCATCACCGCCTCCACCGAAGCCGGGTAGCGCAGATTGGCCTGCACGGGGTGGATCTGGCCAACCCGGCCGAGCGGTTGCAGGTGCCCCGCCAGTTCGGGCCGCCGTACCGCCACCCGAATCCGATAGCCACGCTTGGCCAGCGCCCGGACCACGTTTCGCCCCAGAAAGCCCGATCCACCAAACACCGTGATGAGCGTTTCCAGGTTCGCTGCCGCGTGCAGTGCCATCGGGGTCAATTCCTGCCGGTCAAACTCGAAGATATCGGTGGGATTTAGCGGATTCGCGATACGCCAACACGGCTCCGCTGTACAGCGGATTTCGGATGGCATTGAAGCGATTTGACAAGCGCGTGACCGATCCTTACTAACCCGCCCGGGCCCAGGTGGCGGAATTGGTAGACGCGCTGGCTTCAGGTGCCAGTGGCTTCACGGCCGTGAAGGTTCGAGTCCTTTCCTGGGCACCATTGCCCTTGCCCGAGCGAGTTGAGATGCCGGCTGGCGCCAGACCCCGGGGCGATGGATGCTCACCTGCAGTGGCAATATTTGCTGACCTATGCCGTCGGATCCGGATCGGCTGCCGTCGTGTGTCCGTCCGGACCACGATTGAACACGCCGTAATTGCTCGACTTCGCCCCGTCGCCATCGGCGGCCTGAGCCGTCAGTCCAAGTTTCAGGAGTTCACGAACGGCCGCTGCCCGCGTCGGCATTCGGTGTTTGAAGCGGAAATCGTCAATTGCGGTCAGTTCATCCGGCGAAAGCATGACCTGCAATCGTTCATCGCGGATATCAGACATCGCTGCGACCCAGAATGTGCGGATTGAGTAGTCTACTCAATGCGCATGACCGGAGCAGGTTCCAGCAATGGAGATTCAGGCGTCAATTTAGCTAAATACGCCAGTAATAACAACGTGTTATGGTTGATTTGGCGCCGGCGCGAGCGCATAGTTTGGTCTTGGAGAATGGCCATGACCGAGAACATCAAGTTGCCACGCAAGTTGTCCGAAGAGCGGGAACAACCGCCGCCGCGCCGGCCGAGCCATGCGGACGTCATTGAAAATCTCGACCGCTGGGCCAACAGTCCGGAGCTTCAGCCGCCGAAATCACTCGACGGGAAGACGGGCTAATCCGCCCTGACTTCCGGCAGCAAGCTGCAGGGACGGCAAAACTTCGCCTCGCGCAGAGCGGGCGATGGCCTGATTAGCGGAGGAAATCACGGCGAACTCCGCTATTCCCCCCTAAAGCTATGGTCGGCCGCTCGCCTCCGGCGGCTCCGGGCGGTAGTGTTTCGGTCGAATCGACCTGAGACACGAGGCTTACCGTCATGACCATCCGCCTGCATCGTGGCGACCTGCCCGATCTGTCCCGCTACAAGGATTCGGTGGCGATCGATACCGAGACCATGGGGCTCAATCCGCATCGTGACCGGCTTTGCGTGGTGCAGATGTCGAGCGGCGATGGCAGCGCTGATGTCATCCAGATCCCCAAGGGCCACACCGACGCGCCGAACCTGAAGGCGCTGCTCGCCAATCCGGCCATCACGAAGATCTTCCACTTCGCCCGTTTCGATGTCGCCGTGCTCTACAGCACCTTCGGCGTGATGCCGCAGCCGGTCTATTGCACCAAGATCGCCTCGCGGCTGAGCCGCACCTACACCGACCGCCACGGCCTGAAGGACCTGGTGCGCGAACTGCTCAACATCGATCTGTCGAAGCAGCAGCAGTCGAGCGACTGGGGATCAGAGAGTCTGAGCGAGGCGCAGCTCGCCTATGCCGCGTCCGACGTGCTGCATCTGCATGGCCTTCGCGAGCGGCTCGATGCCATGCTGGCGCGCGAGGGGCGCACGGCGATGGCGCAGGCCTGTTTCGACTTCCTGCCGACCCGGGCCAAGCTCGATCTCGGCGGCTGGGAGGCCGAGGACATCTTCGCGCATTCGTGACCGGGGGCCATTTGAAGCGCCGGGCTGCCCGCCGCCGCCCCGTTTCGGTCACACTCATCGCGAGTGTCCGGGCTGCATAATCCCGCGATTGCGGGTAGGATGGCGCTCTCTTGGGCGCCTTTGGAGCCGCGGTGAACTCGATACAGAACCCAGCCTTTGCCACCGGAATGGAGGCGCGCTTCGCTGCGGCCGCCCGTCACAGCCGGATGGTGCGGGTGCTGCGGGTCGCGGTTCCGGCAGCCGTGCTGCTGGCCATGGCCGGGATCGTCGCGATCTCGATCTTCAACCCGTTCCGAATCACAGGGCTCTCGAAGCTGCCGGTCGACATCGGCAATCTCGTGGTGTCAGGCACCAAGATCACCATGGAAACGCCGCACCTTGCCGGCTTCTCCACCGACCAGCGCCCATACGATTTGTGGGCCAAGGCGGCGATCCAGGATCTCGCCAATCCCGATCACGTCGAACTCCAGACGCTGCGGGCCAAGGTCATGATGGAGGACAAGAGCACGGTGACGATGGATGCCCGCACGGGATTTTTCGACAGCAAGCAGCAGATGCTCGACCTGCGAAAGGACATCTTCCTGCAATCCTCCACGGGCTACGAGGCGAAACTGTCGCAGGCCTACGTCGACATCAACAAGGGCACGGTGACGTCGGACGAGCATGTCGACGTCAAATTGCTGAACGGTACGCTCACCGCCGATCGGCTCAGGATCATCAACAGCGGCGAGATCGTACGCTTCGAAGGCAATGTAGTGATGAACCTGATCATGGAAAGCGCTCCGGCACCTGAGCCTGAGCCCGAGCCGCAGCCAGCGCCCAAGACGCGGTCCATCAGCGGCAAGTCCGCCAACACGAAATGATATCTATGATGCAGTTGTTCTCGCGCAGGTTTGCGGCCGCAGCGCTTGTGCTCGCATTGTCCGCCTCCGATGGCGCCTTCGCGCAAGGCGCCATGTCGGGCGTGCCGAACGCGATGCAGGGCTTTTCGCAAAACCGCGATCAGCCGATTCAGATCGAGGCGGCGTCGCTCGAGATGCGCGACAAGAAAAAGGAGGCGACCTTTTCCGGCAACGTGAAGGTCGTGCAGGGCGATACCACCATGACCTCGAAGTCGCTGGTGGTGTTTTACGATTCCGGTCCGGCATCGGACGCGCCGCCCGCTGCACCCAAGGGATCGAAATCCGCGTCGATGCAGTCCGCGAGCCCCGGGCCTGGCGGCAGCTCGTCGATCCGCCGGCTGGAAGCCAAGGGCTCCGTCGTGGTCACGCAGAAGGACCAGGTCGTGACCGGCGAGACTGCGATTTTCGACACGCGGGCCAACCTCATCACGATGGTGGGTGGGGTCGTGCTCACCCAGTGCAAGAACGTGCTCAAGGGCGACCGCCTCAAGGTCGACATGACGACCGGCGTGTCGCGCGTCGAATCCGACAGCGGCAAGGTGCAGGGCATGTTCATCCAGGGAGAGAATTGCGGGTCGGGATCGGGCGGGGCGAAGCCCGCTCCGGTCCAGATACCCTCGCTGATCCCCGGTAAAAAATAAGCCAGATCAGCGTCTTAAAGATTATTTGGGGCGGTTACGGTTGAAGCCGGTAGCGCGAGCCTGTATCTACGGGGCAGGGCGCACGGCGGGGTGTTTCGCTGGGCAGGGACATCCACTCATTCATGGTTCGCTAGCGAAGCGATTCGCCGGCGGGCGCGTCGCGGAATCACCGTGAAAGGCTTGAGCGAAGCGGGATGGTGGATTTATTCGGCATGTTCCGTCGACGCCCCGCGAAACGCGGCCCTGTGGGCTTTGCGCGATCGCGCGAGGACATCACCGCGCTCGGCGATTCCTTCGGCGACATGCTGGCGAGCCCGGTGCGCGATGCGCCCCCGATGGCGCGTTCGGCTTCGCTGCCCGGGCTGGAATTGCCGCAGTCCGAGCCCCATGTCGAACCCCCGCGCCAGGACAGAGCGCGTTCACGGGCACAGGCGCCTCGCGCCAAGTCCAATGGCGGCGAAGCGCCGCGCCTGATCAAGCGGCCCGGCTTTCTCGCTGTGCATAGCGTGGAAAAAAGTTTTGGCACGCGGCAAGTGGTGCGCGGCGTCAGCATCTATGTTCGCCGCGGCGAGGCGGTAGGCCTGCTCGGCCCGAACGGCGCCGGCAAGACCACCGTGTTCTACATGATCACCGGCCTGATCAAGGCGGATCGCGGCGCCATCGAACTCGATGGCCACGATGTGACGAAGCTGCCGATGTATCAGCGCGCGCGGCTCGGCATCGGCTATCTGCCGCAGGAAGCCTCGATCTTTCGCGGCCTCACCGTCGAGCAGAATATTCGCGCCGTGCTCGAAGTCGTGGAGCCCAACCGCAAGAAGCGGGAGGCCGAACTCAATTCGCTGCTCGATGAATTCAACATCACGCGCTTGCGCAAATCGCCATCAATCGCGCTCTCCGGCGGCGAGCGCCGCCGCGTCGAAATTGCGCGCGCGCTGGCGACGCGTCCAAATTACATGCTGCTGGACGAGCCCTTTGCCGGCATCGATCCGATCGCGGTCGGCGACATTCAGGACCTGGTCCGTCACCTCACCAACCGCGGCATCGGCGTCCTGATCACCGACCACAATGTGCGCGAGACGCTCGGCCTCACCGACCGCGCCTACATCGTTTATGCCGGGCAGATCCTGACCGAGGGCAGTCCGGAAGAGATCGTCAACGATCCGGATGTACGCCGTCTTTACCTTGGCGAGGAATTCCGACTATAGCGCACGACCGCCAAAACATCGGCGGTTCGGTCATAAGATATTGCACTCAATCAGGATTTTCTGGCACGCCGCGGGAGCGGCTCGGCTTCCCACTGCCGCGGATCGCCGCCCTAGCCCAATTTTCGCGCTCGTCAAGGCGTGTACAAGAGCTTTGGACTAAGATAAGCAAGAATCGGACCAACTTTTAGTGGATCGGCTCTTGGCCTCATGGCGCTGACGCAGAGATTAGAGTTCCGGCAGTCGCAGTCGCTGGTGATGACGCCGCAATTGATGCAGGCGATCAAGCTCCTGCAACTGTCGAATCTCGACCTTTCGGCTTTCGTCGAGGAGGAATTGGAGCGCAATCCGCTGCTGGACCGGGCCAGCGACAGCCCCGAACCGCCGGTTGCAGGCGAGCCGGTACCCGAACGCGCTGAATTCGCCGATTCCGGCAGCTATGGCGAGGATGGCGGCGGCGATGCCTCCGATATGAGCAGCGGCCCAGGGAGCGAGACCTTCGAGGCCGGCCAGGAGGAGTGGCTGAACCGCGATCTCGGCAGCCGGACCGAGATCGAGCAGACGCTCGACACTCGGCTCGACAACGTCTTTTCCGAAGAGCCCGCCGAAGCTGCCGCGCGCGCCGCACAGGACGCGGCGCCGACCGCCTACACCGAGTGGGGCGGGGGCGCCTCCAACGACGACGAATACAATCTGGAAGCCTTCGTCGCCGCCGAGGTGACGCTATCCGGCCACCTCGCCGAACAGCTCGCGGTCGCCTTCAGCACGCCATCGCAGCGCATGATCGGGCAGTACCTGATCGATCTGGTCGACGATGCCGGCTATCTGCCGCCGGATCTGGGGCAGGCTGCCGAGCGCCTGGGCGCCTCGCAGGCGGACGTCGATGCCGTGGTCGCAGTGCTGCAGACGTTCGATCCGCCCGGTGTCTGCGCGCGGAACCTGAGCGAATGCCTCGCGATCCAGCTCCGCGAACTCAACCGTTACGACCCGGCCATGCAGGCGCTGGTGGAAAATCTCGATCTGCTGGCGCGGCGCGACATTGCGTCGTTGCGCAAACTGTGCGGCGTCGACGACGAAGACATCACCGACATGATCGGCGAGATCCGGCGTCTCGATCCGAAGCCCGGCCTCAAGTTCGGCTCGGCGCGCACGCAGACGATGGTGCCCGACGTCTATGTGCGGCCCGGCCCGGACGGCGGATGGCATGTCGAACTCAACAGCGACACCTTGCCGCGCGTGCTGGTCAATCAGGTCTATTACACCGAGCTGTCGAAGACGATCCGCAAGGACGGCGACAAATCCTATTTCAGCGACTGCCTGCAGAACGCGACCTGGCTGGTGCGCGCGCTCGATCAGCGCGCCCGCACCATCCTGAAGGTCGCCACCGAAATCGTGCGCCAGCAGGACGGGTTCTTCACCCATGGTGTCGCGCATCTGCGACCGCTGAATTTGAAAGCGGTGGCGGACGCGATCCAGATGCATGAATCCACGGTGTCGCGAGTCACCGCCAACAAATACATGGCGACCAATCGCGGCAGTTTTGAGCTGAAATATTTCTTTACCGCCTCGATTGCTTCAGCCGACGGCGGCGAGGCGCATTCGGCGGAAGCGGTCCGCCACCACATCAAGCAATTGATCGATGCGGAAGCGCCGAGTGCGATCCTCTCCGACGATACCATCGTGGAACGATTGCGCGAATCGGGCATTGATATTGCCCGCCGCACGGTCGCGAAGTACCGCGAAGCCATGCGCATTCCTTCTTCAGTCCAGCGCCGCCGCGACAAACAGAGCATGCTCGGTAACGCCCTTTCCGCTCCCGCCACTTCCTCCGACCGGTCCCGCGATACGGCGCCGGCCTGATTGCGTTCGCGTCAGATCGCGATAGTGTCAGGTCCCCGACAGAGCGCGGCCCGGAAAGCGACACCGGCTTTCCGAATGGGCCATGCTCCGGCAACACCAGAGTGGTCGAGGCATCAAGCGAGGCATCAAATGACCCTTCGAATCTCCGGGAAAAGCATCAGTGTCGGCGAGGCTCTTCGTTCGCGCGTCAGCGAGCGCACCGATGAGGTCTTAAGAAAGTATTTCGACGGCAATTATTCCGGCCACATCACGCTGAGCAAGGACGGCTTCGGCTTCCGCACCGATTGCGCGCTGCATCTGGACTCCGGGATCACGCTGGAGGCCGATTCCAATGCTCCCGATGCCTATGCCAGCGCCGACCAGGCGCTCTTGATGATCGAGAAGCGCCTGCGCCGCTACAAGAGCCGGCTGAAGGACCGCTCGGCCCGCAAGGCCTATGCGGCCTCCGCGGCGCTGGCCGAGATCGATGCCCCGGTGCTCGATGCGCCGAGCTACGTGATCGAGGCGCCGGGGGGAGGCGAGGAGGAGGTCACATCCTATAGCCCCGTCATCATCGCGGAGGCGACCACGTCGCTGAAGCGGCTTTCGGTCAGCGAGGCGGTCATGGAACTCGATCTGACGGGCGCCGCCTGCATCGTGTTTCAGCACGGGTCCAGCGGCCGGGTGAACATCATTTACCGCCGGCCGGACGGCAATGTCGGCTGGATCGATCCTCCCTCTGTTACCCCCTGAGATCTATGCCCGATGGCATTGACGCCCCCATTGGCCCTCCCTATGGTCCGCCGCCCTTTAAGCATAGGGTGCACGAACTGGCCCCTTCGGGAGTTGGCACCGCGCCTGCGTTGGAGTAGAAGCCGTGCAAATCGGGACGCGGGCGTTAACCCCGCCTCCAGCCTCATCTTCTTGACGCCCCGGTTCTCGAACCTATCTCGCAACCTGACGGTTTAATTCACCTCGGAACGCCCCATGACGATTACCGATCTGGTCGCACCCGAGGCGATTCTCCCCGCTTTGAAGGTCATCAGCAAGAAGCAGGCGCTGCAGGAGCTGGCCGCGCGCGCTTCCGCCCTGACCGGCCAGAACGAACGCTCGGTGTTCGAGGTGCTGTTGCAGCGGGAGAAACTGGGCACCACCGCGGTGGGCTATGGCGTCGCCATTCCGCACGGCAAACTGCCGAAACTGGAAAAGCTGTTCGGGCTGTTCGCCCGGCTGGAACGCCCGATCGATTTCGAGGCGATGGACGGCCAGCCGGTCGACCTGATCTTCCTGCTGCTGGCCCCGGAAGGCGCCGGCGCCGATCATTTGAAGGCACTGGCGCGGATCGCGCGCCTGTTGCGCGACCAGGACGTTGCCAAGAAGCTCCGCGCCTCCCGCGACGCCCAGGCGATCTATTCGGTGCTGGCGCTGCCGCCGGCCAGCGCAGCGTAGTTCCTCGCGAGGAACGGCCATTCCTCGCCCAGTGGTAGAGCGGCTAAACGCAATTTTAAGCTAAATGGCAGTTATTTGGTTCGCTGGGATTTTTCCTCTGCCCGAAGAACATTGCCATGATGCTGCGGCTGACGATTTCGCGCGCGATATTGATTTTTGGATTGGTCACTGCATTGGGCCTCGGTGCCGTGATTGCTACCAGTGTTTACGGCCTGTCGCAGCTCAAGGTCGGCGGCCCGCTCTATAACCAGATCAAGCTTGGCAACGACCTCATCGCCGACATCCTGCCGCCGCCGGAATATGTCATCGAAGCCTATCTCGAGGCCACCCTCGTGCTGCACGATCCGGCGAAGCTTTCGGCGCATCGCGACCGTATCGCGCAGCTCAAGAAGGAATATGACGAGCGACGCGACTTCTGGGTCAAATCCGATCTCGACCCGGTGCTCAAGAGCAAGCTGGTCGATAAATCCGACGGCGAAGTCAAACGCTTCTGGACCGCGATCCAGGACGGCCTGTTGCCCGCGCTCGCCAAGGGCGATGGCACGGCGGCGGCGAAATCCTACGCCGAGATCACCGCGCGTTATACGGCGCACCGCGCCATCATCGACGACATCGTCAAGCAGACCAACGACCAGAACGCGGCGACGGAGGTCGCGGCGACGGGGCGCGTGAGCACGTTCACGTGGGTGCTGTGGGGCGTTTCGGCCGCGGTATTTCTGGTCATCGGCGCCGGCATTTTCGGTGTGGCATTCGGCGTCATACGCCCCATCGCCGAGATGACCGACGTGATGAAGGGCCTTGCCGGCGGCGATCTCTCTGTCTCGGTCCCGGCCCTCAGCCGTGACGACGAAGTCGGCGCCATGGCGCGCGCGGTTCAGGTGTTCAAGGACAACGCGCTGCGCGTTCAGTCGATGGAACAGGAGCAGGCAAGTCTGAAGTCGAAGGCCGAAGGCGAACGCAAGGCCGCGATGCAGCAGATGGCCGATGGCTTCGATGCCGCGATTGGAAAGATCATCCAGACCGTATCGACAGCCTCATCCGAACTCGAATCATCGGCCGGACAGCTAACCAAGACCGCCGAAGTGACCCAGATGCTCTCGGCAACCGTTGCCTCCGCATCGGAGCAATCCTCGGCCAACGCGCAGTCCGCCGCGACGGCCGCGGAAGAGATGGCCTGTTCGGTGTCGGAGATCAGCCGCCAGGTCCAGGATTCGCACAAGATATCCCGCGAGGCGGTCAGCCAGGTCGAGCAGACTAACGCGCGGATTGCCGATCTCGCGCAGTCCGCCAGCCGGATCGGCGAAGTGGTCAAGATGATCAGCGCGGTCGCCGAGCAGACCAACTTGCTGGCGCTGAACGCCACGATCGAGGCGGCGCGCGCCGGCGAGGCGGGACGTGGATTTGCCGTCGTCGCCTCCGAAGTCAAGGCGCTTGCCGCGCAGACCGCGAAAGCGACCGAGGAAATCAGCGAGCAGATCGGCCAGATGCAATCGGCGACCAATCAGTCGGTGTCGGCGATCCAAGAAATCGGCGGCACGATCGGCCGCATCGCGGAAATCTCGCAGGCAATCGCGGCAGCGGTGGAAGAGCAGGGCGCCACGACGCAGGAGATCTCGCGCAATGTGCAGCAGGCGGCGCAGGGCGCCACGCAGGTCGCGGGCAGCATCACCGACGTCAACCGCGGCGCGACCGACACCGGCGCGGCATCGACGCATGTGCACGGTCTGGCCCGCTCGCTGCTGGGACAGAGCAATCATCTCAAGGGCGAGGTGGAGAAATTCCTCTCGACCGTGCGTGCGGCCTAGGCGGATTGGAATTTGCTATTAACGAAGATACGCGGGCGATGCCCGCGTATCCGAAACTCTCTTCTCGCATTCACTCGGCATCAGATCAGTCGATGCCGGCGAAGCTTCGTCAGTGACAGCAGCAAATGCTGCGTCAGTGCACGCTGACGGCCTGAAGCTCGTTGCTCCATGCGTTGGCGATCGCCGCTTCGCGGCTGTCGGTCAGCATGATCGGGGTGCCGTCGGCGGCATGCAGCGCGAACAGTTTCAGCCCTGGCGCGATTTTCGGCGCCTGCGGAAACAGTCCCGGCACGTCCTCGGAACGGACTTGTTTCACGTAGGCGATATGGCCTTCGCCAAGATGGGCCAGCGCCTCAACGGAAACTTTTTCGGGTTCGAAGGTCACACTCATGTCACTCATGGTCTCGACTCCTCTGGAGACTAAGCGGTCGAGTCCGCTCCTTGTTCCACTATTATTCGTGCTCATTGATAGCGATTGTCTTAACGACCCTTTCAGGCTCCGGCCTGGCAAGGTCGATCGACAACAGCCCGTTTTTCAAATCCGCGCCCAGCACCTGCATCCCCTCCGCCAGCACGAAGGTGCGCTGGAAGTGGCGCGCGGCGATGCCGCGATGGATGTACTGCCGAGCCTTATCGTCCTGCTGGCGGCCCCGGATCACGAGCTGGTTTTCCTCAATGGTCACATCGAGTTGGTCACGGGTAAAACCCGCCACCGCCAGCGTGATGCGCAACCGTTCGGGCTGGCCGTTGGCGCGGTCACACCGCTCGATGTTGTAGGGAGGATAGCCGTCGGCGCCTTTGACGACGCGATCGAGCGCACGCTCAATTTCGTCGAACCCAAGCAGGAACGGACTTGATAACGAAGGAACACGAGACATCACAAAGTCCTCTCGAAGCGACTTTGAGGGGCCCTTGCGGCGCCCCATTCAACCGGCCGGCCGACTTGCCGTCCGGTCAAGAAGGAATATGGGGGTGATTTGGGGAGGTTCAAGCGCCTCTGAACGCTACGTAAATCGGCGGTGGTGGGGTTTTCCACCGTCATTCCGGGGCTGGTCCTTCGGACCATCCCGGAAATGACGGATTACCCGCCCACGCGCTTCCTTCCATCGGCGGTAAAGAGATGCAGCTTGTCGGGCGCGGCGACCGCCCTGATTCGCTCGCCGATGGAGGGGCCGACGGCGCCGGGAATCCGCACGATGATTTCCCCCGGCGGCAGCTCGCCCGGCGTGGCGGCTACCCCCTGCATTTCCTGCTGCCTCGTCCCGTAGATGAAGGTCTCGGCGCCGACGCGCTCGATCGCTTCAACGGTGAGGCCGAGCGCCACGCCACCGGACACCGTTTGGTTCGAGATCACAAAGTCCTCAGGCCGGATGCCGATGATGCCGGCTTCGCCAGCGCGGGCATCGCCGGCCAATTGCGATTTCAGTTCGGAGCGCAGCGGCATCAGGTTCATCGGCGGGGCGCCGATGAAGGAGGCGACGAAGGTGGTGGCGGGCTTCTGGTAAATTTCCAGGGGATTGCCGATCTGCTCGACCTGGCCGCCATTCATCACCACGAGAATGTCAGCCAGCGTCATCGCCTCGAGCTGGTCATGGGTGACGTAGATTGATGTCGTGGACAGCCGGCGCTGCAATTTGCGGATTTCGACGCGCATGGCGATGCGCAGTTTGGCATCGAGATTCGACAGCGGCTCGTCGAACAGAAACACCTTTGGCTGCCGCACGATGGCGCGGCCCATCGCCACGCGCTGGCGCTGGCCGCCGGACAATTGCCGCGGCTTGCGTTCGAGCATTGCGCCGAGCTCGAGAATCCGCGCGGCTTCCCCGACGCGCGTCTTGATCTCGCCCTCCGCCATGCCGCGGTTGCGCAGGCCGTAGGCCATGTTGTTGTAGACGCTCATGTGCGGATAGAGCGCGTAGTTCTGGAACACCATCGCGATGTCGCGATCGGCCGGCTCGATCTGGTTGACGACGCGCCCGCCGATATCGATCTCGCCGCCGGTGATAGTCTCCAGCCCCGCGACCATCCGCAGTAGCGTGGACTTGCCGCAGCCGGACGGGCCGACCAGCACGCAGAACTGGCCGTCGCCGACCTCGAAGTCGATGCCCTTGATGGCCTCGAAGCCACCAAGGTAGGTCTTGCGGACGTTGCGGAGCGTTACATTAGCCATCGAGTATTCGCCATATTCACTTTTCCGTCTGGACCAGGCCGCGGACGAACAGCCGCTGCATGAATATGACCACGGCGACCGGCGGCAGCATGGCGAGGACCGCAGTCGCCATTGCGAGCTGCCATTCGGCCAGCTCGTCGGTCGTCACCAACATCTTCTTGATGCCGATCACGATGGTCTGCATCGAGTCCTGCGTGGTGATCAAAAGCGGCCAGAGATATTGATTCCAGCCATAGATGAACTGGATGACGAACAGCGCCGCCATGGTCGTCACCGACAGCGGCAAGAGCGTATCCCAAAAGAAGCGGAAGGGGCCGGCGCCGTCGATCCGCGAGGCTTCCAGAAGTTCATCCGGCACCGTCATGAAGAACTGGCGGAACAGCAGCGTGCCGGTGGCGGATGCAATCAGCGGCAGGATCAGGCCGGCATAGGTGTCGAGCAGCCGCAAATCCGCAACCACCTTGTAGGTCGGGTAGATGCGCACTTCGACCGGCAGCATCAGCGTGATGAAGATGATCCAGAACGCTGTCTTGCGGAAGGGAAAGCGGAAATAGACCACCGCATAGGCCGACAGGATCGAGATGAAGATCTTGCCCACCGCAATGCCGATCGCCGAGACGAAGGAATTGATCAGCATGTTGGCCACCGGCTCGCGGCTGGTGCGCGTGCCGCCGACGAAGATGGCGCGATAATAATTCTCCAGCGCGCGGCTGCCGGGCGTCGCCGGCATGTGGCCGCCGACCACCGTCGCCGCGTCATGGGTCGAGGCGACCAGCGCGAGATAAACCGGGAAAGCGACGATGAATATGCCAAGCGTCAGGATGGCGTAGGCGATGAAATCGGTGAGCGGGCGATGCTCGACCATCAGTACTGCACCTTGCGCTCGACATAGCGGAACTGGATCGCGGTCAGCGCGATCACGATGACCATCAGCACCACCGACTGCGCCGCCGAGCCGCCGAGGTCGCCACCGAGACGGCCGTCGGCATAGACCTTGTAGACCATGGTGGTGGTGGCGCCGGCGGGTCCGCCGCCGGTGACGGCGTCGATGATGCCGAACGTGTCGAAGAAGACGTAGACGACGTTGACCACCAGCAGGAAGAACGTCGTCGGCGACAGCAACGGGAAGATGATGGTCCAGAAGCGGCGCACCGGCCGGGCGCCGTCGATGGCGCTGGCCTCGATCACGCTTTTCGGGATCGATTGCAGGCCGGCCAGGAAGAACAGGAAATTGTAGGAGATCTGCTTCCAGACGGACGCCATCACCACCAGCATCATGGCGTGGTTCTCGTTAAGCAGCGGATTCCAGTCGAGACCCATGCCGCGCAGCGGGCGCGCCAGCATGCCGAGCGAAGGCTGGAACATGAAGAACCAGAGCACGCCGGCCACCGCGGGCGCCACCGCATAGGGCCAGATCATCAGCGTCTTGTAGGCGGGCGCGGCCTTCAGATTCTTGTCGGCCTGGGTTGCGAACAACAGCGCGATCGAGAGCGACAGCGCCGCAACCAGCGTCGAGAAGATCACCGTCGTCAGCATCGACCGGTAGTATTCCGGCTGAGCGAACAGGGCCTGATAATTCTCCAGCCCGACGAATTCGGAGACCAGGCCGAACGCGTCCTCGCGCAGGAAGGACTGCCAGATCGCCTGGCTTGCCGGCCAATAGAAGAAGACAACCGTGATGACGAGCTGCGGCAGCAGCAGCATGTAAGGCAGCAGGCGGTTGTTGAAGACGATGGACTTTTCCATTCAGGCGTCGCGGTTACCGGTGATGCAAGCGCTCCCTCCCGCAATTCGGGAGGGAGCGCCGGTAGTCTGGTTCAGCTTCGCCTACTTTGCAGTCTTCTCGAAGGTGCGCAACATGGCATTGCCGCGAGAGACGGCCGCATCGAGGGCTTCCTTCGCGGACTTCTTGCCGCCCAGCGCCGCCTCGATCTCCTCGGACCAGAGGTCGCGCATCTGCACCATGTTGCCGAAGCGCAGGCCGCGCGAATTCTCGGTCGGCTCCTTGTTGGTGAGTTCCTTCAAGGGAGTCTGCAGGGTCGGGTTCTTCTCATAGAAGCCGTCCTTGATCGACTTTTCGTAGGCCGCCTTGGTGATCGGCAGATAGCCGGACTCCTGATGCAGCTTGGCCTGGCGGTTGGTGTCAGACAGGAAGGTGAAGAACTTTGCGACGCCCTTGTACTCTTCCGGCTTCTTGCCGCCCATCACCCAGAGCGACGCGCCGCCGATGATCGAGTTCTGCGGGGCGCCGGCGACATCAGGGTAATAGGGCATCGGCGCCGAGGTGAAGTCGAATTTGGCCGTACCTTTGGCGGTTGCGTAATAGCCCGACGAGGTCAAGAAGATCGCGCATTCGCCGGAGCCGAAGCGGGCCTCGTTGGTGCTGGTGCGTCCGCCATAGTCGTAGGTCTTGTCCTTCTGCAGATCCACCAGGTTCTGCAGATGCCTTACGTGCAGCGGCGAGTTGAACTTCAGCTCGGTATCGAAACCGTCGAGGCCGTTGGCCTTGGTGCCGATCGGCACGTTGTGCCAGGCCGAGAACTGCTCGATATGGGCCCAGCTTGCCCAGGCGTTGGAGAAGCCGCAGGTCGCATGCCCCGCCGCCTTCAGCTTCTTGGCGGCGTCGAACACTTCCGGCCACGTCTTCGGGATTTCGGTGACGCCGGCCTTCTTCAATTCATCCTTGTTGATCCACATCACCATGGACGACGAGTTGAAGGGGAACGACAGCATCTCGCCCTTCGAGGTCGAGTAGTAGCCGGTGATGGTCGGCAGGTACGCCTTGGGATCGAACGGCTCGCCGGCATCCTTCATGAGCTGGTAAACCGGCTTGATGGCGCCGGTGGCGCTCATCATGGTGGCGGTGCCGACCTCGAACACCTGCATGATGTGCGGCGCGTTGCCGGCGCGGAACGCCGCGATGCCGGCGTTCATGGTGTCGGGATAGCTGCCCTTGTAGGACGGCACGACCTTGTAGTCGGACTGGCTGGCGTTGAACTCTTCGGCGAGCTTGTTAACGATGTCGTTGTTGCCGCCGGTCATGGCGTGCCACCACTGGATCTCGGTCACAGCGTGGGCAGGTGTTGCGAACGCCAGCGCAGCAGTGACTGCCGCGGCTGGGCCGAATTGTCGAAATGCCATGTAATTCCTCCAGGTTGGGGTCGTCACCTTCGTTTCGCGCGATAACAGCGCCGGATGACGTGCAAATGACCGTATAAGCGAAAGGATGCTAGTGGGAAAGCGTGCGACTGGGGAAGCCGGAAAATAGGCGAAGGAGCAAGTGGTAGCCGTCGCCCCTGCGAACTGCAGGGGCCCATAACCACAGCCGTTCGTGATTGCGAAGGTGGCTGCCACCGCTCCCAAAGCGAAGCCGCGGCGTATGGACCCCTGCTTTTCGCAGGGGCGACGACGTTTAGCGCTTGCGTTCGGAGCCGCAGACCGCGCCCTTGGCGACTAGCGCCTCGATCTCGCTCTTCGAATAGCCGAACTCGCCCAGCACCTCCGATGTGTGCTGGCTGAATTTCGGCGGCGTGCGGCGCAGGCTGGGCTTGGTCCGCTCCAGTCGGATCGGGGAGGCGACGCCCTTGTACCAGTCCTTTTCGATGATATCGCCACGATGCAGCGTATGCGGATTGGTCAGCGCCTGGTCGATCTTCTGCACCGGGCCCGCCGGCAGGCCGGCCGCCAGCAGCCGATTGCAGAGCGGTTCGGCCTCGTGCTGGCTGAACACGGCGGCGAGCTCGGCGCGCAGCGCCTCGCGGTTGGCGATTCGGTCCTTGTTGCGGGCAAAGCGCGGATCGGTGCCGAGTTCGGGTTTGCCGATTTCCCTGGCGAGCTTGCGGAAGGTGCCGTCATTGCCGACGCCGATGAAAATGTTGTCGGTCTTGGTCGGGAAGATCGCGTAGGGAACGAGGTTCGGGTGCTCGTTGCCGGTGAGCGACGGCGGCTTGCCGTGCATGAAATAGTTCGCGGTGTGCGGATGCATGATTGCAAGGCCGGTTTCATACAGCGTGGTTTCGAGAAACTGGCCGAGACCCGAACGCTGCCGCTCCGACAGCGCCATCAGGATGCCGATCGCCGCGTAAAGCCCGGTGGTGATGTCGACCAGCGGAACGCCGATCCGCATCGGGCCGCTTTCGGGCGAGCCGGTCGCCGCGATCATGCCGGTCATGGCCTGGATGATCGCGTCATAGCCGGGATTGCCGCCGCGCGGACCGTCGGCGCCGAAGCCGGAAATCCGGCAGTGCACCAGTCTTGGAAACTTCGCGCGCAAGACGTCGTTGCCGATGCCCCATTTGTCGAGCGTGCCCGGCTTGAAGTTCTCGATCAGGACGTCGGCCGTCTCCAATAGCTTCATCAGCACCGCGCGCCCGTCTTCGGACGCGAGGTCGAAGCCGATCGAGCGCTTGTTGCGGTTGATGCCGACGAAATAGGCCGCGTCCTCCTCGTGGAACGGAGGGCCCCAGTCGCGCACTTCATCGCCGGCCGGCGGCTCGACCTTGATCACGTCGGCGCCGTGGTCGGCGAGGATTTGCGTGCAATAGGGGCCGCCGAGCACGCGCGTCAGATCGATCACGCGCAGGCCGGTCATTGCGCCGGGAGAACTCATGGAGAAGACCTTCGCTCAGGATGAGAAATGGAGGCTTTGAGCTAGCGGTCTTCAGGCGCGGCGGCAATGGCGTCCCGCGCACAGGCGCATGACGCTGCCGCCGTAGCAAGAGGTGAGAATTCCGCGGGGGCGAATGGCCCGCCGATATCAGCGGCGGGCCATCCTGGCCGTCGTCAGATGACGGTCAGGCGCACGTCGACATTGCCGCGCGTGGCGTTGGAATAGGGGCACACCTGGTGGGCCTTCGCGACCAGCGCTTCCGCATCCGCCTTGGGAACGCCGGGCAGTGAGACGGCGAGTTCGATATCGAGGCCGAAGCCGCCGGCCGAGCGCGGGCCGATGCCGACGGTCGAGGTCACCGAGGCGTCCGCCGGCACCTTCGGGCCGCCTTGCGAAGCCACGAATTTCATCGCGCCGATGAAGCAGGCGGCATAGCCGGCCGCGAACAGTTGCTCGGGATTGTTGCCGGCACCACCGCCGCCGCCGAGTTCTTTCGGCGTGGCGAGCTTGACGTCGAGTGCGCCGTCGAGGGTGGCGGCGTGGCCATCGCGGCCCCCGGTTGCCTTGGCGCTGGTCTTGTAGAGCACGTTCACGGACATGGTCGGTCTCCTCTGGGTTTGCCGTTTTGATGGAATATGTATTGCACACGATTAGATTTCGCACAATCTAAATTATTGCGCAGGCTGCAATTTAATTGTATGCAATTGAAATCAAGCGCTTACGGCTCCGAATCGGGGCAGGGCCGCTCGTTGACGAGGTTGTGATGGCCAGAAAACACGCGGCCGACCTGCCGCTGAAGCTCGATAATCAGCTCTGCTTTGCGGTGTATTCCACCGCGCACGCCTTCAACCGCGTCTACAAGCCGCTGCTCGACCGGCTCAGCCTGACATATCCGCAATATCTGGTCATGTTGGTACTGTGGGAGCGCGACGGCGTGCCGGTGAAAGACATCGGCGAGCGGCTATTCCTGGATTCCGGCACGCTCACGCCGCTGCTCAAGCGGCTGGAGGCCGCCGAACTGATCAAGCGGACACGCAGCACCGAGGACGAGCGGCAGGTGCTGATCGCGCTGTCGCCCAAGGGCGAGGCGCTGCGGGAGAAAGCACGGACAGTGCCGCAATCGATTCTCGCCGCGTCAGCCTGCTCGGTCGGCGAACTGGTGGCGATGAAGAACGAGATCGTCGCGCTTCGCGATCGGTTGAATGCGGTGTTGGGAGAGTAGGGAGTCAGAGGCGTTTTTTGGCGAAGGCGCGGCCGGAGGCCAACGTCAGATACTTTTCGGAGGCAAGGGCACCAGGGCTTGCCGAGGCCCGCCGTCGCCCTTCGGGCTATGGCAGGGCAGCCTTCGCTACGCGAAGGCTGGTGGAGCCAGGCGGGATCGAACCGCCGACCTCTTGCATGCCATGCAAGCGCTCTCCCAGCTGAGCTATGGCCCCTTAAGAATCGCGCGCCTTAATTCGGCGTGCGGGCAACGACCCTGAACCACAGTTTAGGGCCGATCTCAAGTCTCTTCGTCACCTCCGACGTCGCCGATGATGTCGGTAACGTCCTCATCGCCCTCTTCCTCGTCGGGAATGAAGGTAGAATCGTCGTCGTCATCGTCCTCGATGGTCTCGTCGATCTCGATATCGTCTTCCGATTCGGGAACCACGGCCTTGACCTTGCCGGTGTTCTCCTCGGCATCGGCCTCCTCGAGCGAGACCAATTCTTCTGCCTCGGCGGCCTCCGGCATATCGGCAGCAGCGGTAGCCGATGCGGCGGCTGCAGCGCGCGCGGCATCGCCACGGGCCGCTCGCGGCGGCGCGACCGGAGCAATCGGAACGACCTCGCCGGTGTAGGGCGAAATCACCGGGCTCTTGTTCAGGTCATAGAACTTTTTACCCGTCGTCGGGCAAATACGCTTGGTTCCGAGATCGGATTTGGCCACGTGTAGATCCTGGGAAATTCTGAAAAACGGTGCTTCACTTGGCTAGTTGAGGGGCCGGTGTCAATAGCGCTTTGAAGCTTTTGAGGGCCGCGTGACGCCGTGTGGTCCATGTGATACTGCCGCCCCCGCAGAGGACCGCCATCTTGACCCATTCAACCACCCAGACCCCGCTGGAATCCCGCGCCAGCGGTCCCTTGGCCGGGAAAGTCCGCGTTCCCGGCGACAAGTCGATTTCGCACCGCGCACTCATTCTGGGGGCACTTTCGGTCGGCGAAACCAGGATCTCCGGCCTGCTCGAGGGCGAGGACGTCCTCAACACCGCCAAATCGATGCAGGCGCTGGGCGCCCAGGTCGAGCGAACCGGGCCGTTTGCCTGGCAGGTAAGGGGCGTGGGCGTGGCAGGCTTCGCCCAGCCGGCCTCCCCGCTCGATTTCGGCAATTCCGGTACCGGGTGCCGGCTGGTGATGGGGGCTGTGGCCGGCTGTCCGATCACGGCCGTGTTCGACGGCGACGCCTCGCTGCGCTCCCGTCCGATGCGCCGGATCCTCGATCCCCTGGAGCTGATGGGGGCCAAAGCCGGGGAGACCAAGGAAGGCGGCCGCCTGCCGCTGACGCTGCATGGCGCCCGCGATCCCGTGCCGATCCTGTATCGCACGCCGGTAGCCTCGGCTCAGATCAAATCGGCGGTGCTGCTGGCGGGACTTGCCGCGCCTGGCGTCACGACCGTCATCGAACAGGAAGCCAGCCGAGACCATACCGAACTGATGCTGAAACATTTCGGCGCCGATATCGTCTCAGTCAGGGAAGGCAGCCACGGCCGCAAGATCGCGCTCACCGGCCAGCCCGAACTGCATGGCGCCGAGGTCGTGGTGCCTGCCGATCCGTCTTCGGCAGCATTTCCGATCGTGGCGGCGCTGATCGTCGAGGGCTCCGACGTAACTTTCTCCGACGTCATGACTAACCCGTTGCGCACCGGCCTGCTCACGACGCTGCGCGAGATGGGCGCCGCCATCGAGGAAAGCGAGGTTCGCGGCGACGCCGGCGAGCCGATGGCCCGGTTGCGCGTGCGCGCATCAAAACTGCGCGGCGTCGAGGTGCCGCCGGAGCGCGCGCCCTCGATGATCGACGAATATCTGGTGCTCGCGGTCGCAGCCTCCTTTGCCGAAGGTACCACCATCATGCGCGGCCTGCAGGAACTGCGCGTCAAGGAGTCCGACCGGCTGGAGGCGACCGCCGACATGCTGCGCGTCAACGGCGTGAGGGTCGAGATCGCGGGCGATGATTTGATCGTCGAGGGCCGCGGCCACGTGCCCGGCGGCGGTCTCGTCGCCACCCACATGGACCATCGGATCGCCATGTCGGCACTGGTGATGGGGCTTGCGGCCGACAAGCCGGTCAAGGTCGACGACACCGCCTTCATCGCCACCAGCTTTCCTGATTTCATTCCGATGATGCGATCGCTGGGAGCTGAGTTTTCATGATTATCGCCATCGACGGACCGGCGGCATCCGGCAAGGGTACGCTCGGCAAACGCCTCGCGCATCATTACGGCTATCGCCACCTCGATACCGGCGTGATCTATCGCGCGGTGGCGAAGGCGTTGCTGGACGAGGGTTTCGATCTGACGGACGAGGCGCGGGCCGTCGCCGTCGCGATGGAGCTTGATCCCGAGAAGTTCGGACATCCCGAGCTGAAGACGCAACGGATTGGGGACGCCGCCTCGGTGGTCTCGGCGATCCCCAGCGTGCGCGAAGCGCTGGTCAATTTTCAGCGCCAGTTCGCGGCCGGTCCGCCGGGCGCCGTGCTTGACGGGCGCGACATCGGAACCGTGATCTGCCCAAACGCCGATGTGAAGATCTTCGTGGTCGCCGATCCGCAGGTGCGGGCTCGCCGCCGGACGCTCGAAGCCCGCGCGCGGGGCGAGGAGGCCGATGAGGCGCTGGTGCTGGCGGATATCCTCAAGCGCGACGAGCGGGACCGCAATCGCGCTGCCGCCCCGCTCAAAGCGGCCGACGACGCCCACGTCCTGGATAATTCCAATCTCGACATCGAGGCCGGCGTTCGCGCCGCAATTGCCATCGTCGAGGCCGTCCGCGCCCAGCGGAAATAGCCAGGATTTGACCCGCCGCGGCGACCCGAACCGCCTGTAAATCGGGCATTTCCGGCTTGCCGAAAATGGCTCGTGGGGCTATATCCACGCCCATCCGGGCCGCCATCGATGAGATCAGGGCTGTCCGAGCGGGCCGGCCGGAGGTTTGAACCTCCCGCCGTCATTGGAGGAAAGCCCGCTCCAGGTTCTTGAAGTCGATATGCTCGTTTCAGGCTCCGGATTTCTGACGCTACGCGCACTCTTCCGCTGAACCGGTACCCGCTTTTGCGGAATGCGCGACATCAAACGTATCGAACGTGCAGGCATGCTGCCGGCCCGCTTTTGCGCCCTCCGCAAATGTGGTCGTCAGGGTTTTGCGGTCCCCTGACACTTCACGCGCGATGCGCCCTTTAACCCGAACGGCCGGCAATATCCCGCATTGGAGAACAAATGGCTTCGACTACTGCTGCTTCTTATAATCCGACCCGCGACGATTTCGCTGCGATGCTGGACGAGTCCTTTGCCGGCGGCAATCTGCAGGAAAGCTCCGTCATCAAGGGCAAGGTGGTTGCAATTGAAAAGGACATGGCCGTCATCGACGTCGGCCTGAAGACCGAGGGCCGCGTTGCGTTGCGCGAATTCGCCGGCCCCGGCCGCGAAAGCGATCTCAAGGTCGGCGACGAGGTCGAGGTGTTCCTCGACCGCATCGAGAACGCGCTCGGCGAAGCCGTGCTGTCGCGCGACAAGGCGCGCCGCGAGGAAAGCTGGGGCAAGCTCGAGAAGGCCTTCAACAACAACGAGAAGGTTCACGGCGTCATCTTCAACCAGGTCAAGGGCGGCTTCACCGTCGACCTCGACGGCGCTGTCGCCTTCCTGCCGCGCTCGCAGGTCGATATCCGCCCGATCCGCGACGTCGCTCCCTTGATGAACAACTCGCAGCCGTTCCAGATCCTCAAGATGGATCGTCGCCGCGGCAACATCGTGGTGTCGCGCCGCACGGTTCTGGAAGAGACCCGCGCCGAGCAGCGCCAGGAGTTGGTGCAGAACCTCGAAGAAGGTCAGGTGATCGACGGCGTGGTCAAGAACATCACCGATTACGGTGCGTTCGTTGATCTCGGCGGCATCGACGGCCTGCTCCACGTCACCGATATCGCCTGGCGCCGGGTCAATCACCCGACGGAAGTGCTGACCATCGGCCAGACCGTGAAGGTCAAGATCATCAAGATCAACCACGAGACCCACCGCATTTCGCTCGGCATGAAGCAGTTGCTGGACGATCCGTGGCAGGGCATCGAGGCGAAGTACCCACTGAACGCGCGCTTCACCGGCCGCGTCACCAACATCACCGACTACGGCGCTTTCGTCGAACTGGAGCCGGGCATCGAAGGCCTGATCCACGTCTCGGAAATGTCGTGGACCAAAAAGAACATGCACCCCGGCAAGATCGTTTCGACCTCGCAGGAAGTCGAAGTGCAGGTGCTCGAAGTCGATTCGGTCAAGCGCCGCATCTCGCTCGGCCTCAAGCAGACCATGCGCAACCCCTGGGAAGTCTTCGTCGAGAAGTTCCCGGTCGGTTCGGTGGTCGAGGGCGAGGTCAAGAACAAGACCGAGTTCGGCTTGTTCCTCGGTCTCGATGGTGACGTCGACGGCATGGTCCATCTGTCCGACCTCGACTGGAAGCTGCCGGGCGAGCAGGTCATCGACAACTTCAAGAAGGGCGACATGGTCAAGGCCGTGGTGCTCGATGTCGATGTCGAGAAGGAACGCATCTCGCTTGGCGTCAAGCAGCTCGAAGGCGACCCCTTCGCAGAACCCGGCGACGTCAAGAAGGGCGCGGTCGTGACCTGCGAAGTGCTCGAAGTGAAGGAAGCCGGCATCGAGGTGAAGATCTCGGGCACCGACTTCACCACCTTCATCAAGCGCTCCGAACTGGCCCGTGACCGTAACGATCAGCGCGCCGAACGCTTCGCCGTCGGCGAGAAGGTCGATGCCCGCGTGATCCAGTTCGACAAGAAGGCCCGCAAGGTGCAGGTCTCGATCAAGGCGCTGGAAGTTGCCGAAGAAAAGGAAGCCATCGCGCAATACGGCTCCTCCGATTCGGGCGCGACGCTCGGCGATATTCTCGGCACCGCGCTCAAGAACCGCGAGAAGTAAGCGTTCGCTTATTGCCTGCGACATCAGGCCCCGGTTTCGACCGGGGCCTTTTGCTTTTCCTTCTCCCATTGTGTGAGAAGGTGCCTTCGCGCAGCGAAGGCGGATGAGGGGTTCTATCCGCCGAGACAGACCCTTCCGGCGCTTCGCGACACCTTCCCCCACAACGGGAGAAGGGAAGAAGCCGGGCCTTGCTTTTTTCATATTGCATCGCAATTGATGTAATCAGGTAACGCTTCGCTCACGCTGCGACTGCAAAACGGGCTGATGTTTTCAGGAGAATTTCGATGTCGTTCGATTCGGACGTGATCGTCGACCGCCGCAGGATCCGACGGAAGCTGACGTTCTGGCGTATCATGGCTGGCCTGGTGACGATCGCGGCGATCGTCACCGCCGGCGCAATCGCGACAACGAGCGGGCCGGCTGCCCTGACCCCATCGGGGTCGATCGCGCGCGTCAATATCGAAGGGCTGATCCGCAGCGACCAGCAGCGCGTCGAGGCGCTGGAGCGGCTGGAGAAATCGAGCCATGCCGCTGTTGTCGTGCACATCAACTCGCCGGGTGGCACCACGGCCGGCTCCGAGCAGCTCTACGACTCGCTAGTGCGCCTGAAGGCCAAGAAGCCGCTGGTTGTAGTGGTGGAGGGGCTGGCCGCGTCGGGTGGTTACATCACGGCGATGGCCGCCGATCATATCGTTGCCCGGCAGAGCTCTCTGGTCGGTTCGATCGGCGTGCTGTTTCAATTTCCGAATTTCACCGAGCTGATGAAGACCGTGGGCGTCAAGGTCGAGGAGGTGAAGTCCTCGCCGTTAAAGGCCGCGCCCAATGGTTTCGAGCCGACCAGTCCTGAAGCGCGCGCTGCGCTCGATTCGCTGGTGAAGGATTCTTATGCCTGGTTCCGCGGCCTGGTGAAGGAGCGGCGCGGCATGGATGAGGCGCTACTGGAAAAAGTCGCGGACGGACGGGTTTTCACCGGCCGCCAGGCGGTCGAACTGAAACTGGTCGATCAGCTCGGCGATGAAAAAGCAGCCGTTGCATGGCTGGTCGCCGAGAAGAAGATCAAGAAAGATCTGCCGGTACGCGATTACAAGCTGAATCCGCAGCTTGGCGACCTGACGTTTCTGCGAACGGCGGCTTCCCTCGCGTTCGATGCGCTCGGGTTGAGTTCCATCGCACGCCAGATTGAACAGGCCGGCGTCGCCCAGGCGGTCGATCAGCTCGCGCTCGACGGTATGCTGGCCTTGTGGCGCCCCGCAGCCTCCAATTGAGCCGCGGCGGCTGCCCTTTGTGATGTTCTCCCGCATTGCGGGTGTTGTCACAACTCCCTTCCGGGCGGTTTGTCACGCCATTTCGCGATGCCCAAAAGTGAATTAGCGTCTTGACAGTGCAAGGCATTTTCACGGAAATGGAAGTCCGCACGATCCCGGACCCCAACTTCGATGATCAAATCCGAACTTGTTCAGCGCATCGCCGAGCACAACCCGCACCTCTATCAGCGGGATGTGGAGAACATTGTGAACGCGATCCTCGATGAGATCGTCGCTGCCTTGGCGCGCGGCGACCGTGTCGAGTTGCGCGGCTTCGGCGCTTTTTCGGTCAAGCATCGCCCGGCGCGAGCGGGGCGCAATCCGCGCACCGGCGCCCATGTGCCGGTCGACCAGAAGAGCGTCCCGTTCTTCAAGACGGGCAAGGAAATGCGCGAGCGACTGAACCGCGACAACGGCTCGCCCGAGGCCGGCGCGTAACCGATTTTTGCGATCTGTAGCCGTGTTGCGGGTCCCGTGCCCGCCTTTCTCCATCACCTAAGAGAGATGGTCATGCGAAAGTTCTTCACGGCGCTGGTCGTCATTCCCTTAGGGCTGATCTTCGTTATTTTCGCCGTCGCCAACCGCCATTTCGTGACGGTATCGTTCGATCCCTTCAATTCGACCGATCCGGCGGTCGCGGTGAGCTTGCCGCTGTTTGCCGTGATCATCATGGTCGCCATTCTGGGGGTGGCGGCGGGTGGCATGGCGACCTGGTTCCGCCAACGGCACTGGCGCCGCGCGGCGCGCCAGCATGAGGCGGATGCCCGCCGGGCAAGGGCGGAAGCGGCCGATCTACGGGCCGCGGCGGCGGTTTCGCGGGGCCATCAGCAGCGGCTTCCGGCGCCGTCCCCGTATGGCTTCTACGGGGCCCCCGGGCGAGACAAGCAGGGCGCGACGTTGTAGAACCCGCCCGTCAGCCCCTGTTCCAGCCGGTTACGGGGCGAAATATGTACCCGAGAGACCATGTCCCTGCTCGTCAAAATTTGCGGCCTGTCCACGCGCGAGACGCTCGAGGTAGCGCTTGAGGCGGGTGCAGACATGGTGGGGTTCGTATTCTTCTCCCCGTCGCCGCGCCATCTCAGCCTCGAGACCGCGCGCGAGCTCGGCCGGCAGGCCAAGGGCCGCGCCACCAAGGTGGCATTGACCGTAGATGCCGACGACGCGACGCTCGAAAATATCGCCGAGACGCTGCAGCCGGACCTGCTGCAACTGCACGGCAAGGAAAGCATCGCGCGGGTGCGCGACATCAAACAAAAATTCGGATTGCCGGTCATGAAGGTGATCGCCGTTGAAACCTCGGCCGATCTTGCAGCGCTGCCGGGCTATGCGAGCATTGCCGATCGCATCCTGTTCGATGCCCGCGCTCCCAAAGGCGCCACCCGTCCTGGGGGGTTGGGGAACGTGTTCGACTGGCACGTTTTGGAAAAGCTCGATCTCCAATTGCCCTTTATGGTCTCGGGCGGGCTCAGCGCCGACAATGTCGCGGAGGCCATTCGCGTTACCTGCGCCGGTGGCGTCGATGTGTCCTCCGGCGTGGAAAGTGCGCCCGGTGTCAAGGCTCCCGAGCTGATCCGCCATTTCATTCGCGCCGCGCGCGCAACCGAAGAATTGATGGTCCGATGAATTCTAGACTTCCGAACTCTTTCCGCACCGGTCCCGACGAGCGCGGGCATTTTGGCAATTTCGGCGGCCGCTTCGTCGCGGAAACGCTGATGCCGCTGATCCTCGACCTGGAAAAGGCCTATGCGGCAGCCAAGGCCGATCCGTCGTTCCAGGCCGAGATGAACGGCTATCTCAAGGATTACGTCGGCCGGCCATCACCGCTCTATTTCGCCGAGCGGCTCACCCAGCATCTCGGCGGCGCCAAGATCTACCTGAAGCGCGAAGAGCTGAACCATACCGGCTCGCACAAGGTGAACAACGTGCTCGGCCAGATCATGGTCGCGCGTTGCATGGGCAAGAAGCGCATCATCGCCGAGACCGGCGCCGGCCAGCACGGCGTCGCCACCGCGACGCTGTGCGCGCGCTTTGGTCTCGAATGCGTGGTCTATATGGGCGCGGTGGACGTCGCCCGTCAGGCGCCAAACGTGTTCCGCATGGAGATGTTGGGCGCCAAGGTCGTGCCGGTGCAGTCGGGCACGCGCACGCTGAAGGATGCGATGAACGAGGCGCTGCGCGACTGGGTCACCAACGTGCACAACACTTTCTATTGCATCGGCACGGTGGCGGGGCCGCATCCCTATCCGATGATGGTGCGCGACTTCCAGTCGGTGATCGGCGAGGAAACGCGCAAGCAGATGCAGGAGGCCGAAGGCCGTTTGCCGAACTCGCTGATCGCCTGCATCGGCGGTGGCTCTAATGCGATGGGCCTGTTTCATCCGTTCCTCGACGACCCCTCCGTCGAAATTTTCGGCGTCGAGGCGGCCGGGCATGGGCTGACACAACTGCATGCCGCCTCGATCGCCGGCGGCCGGCCCGGCGTTCTCCATGGCAACCGCACTTATCTCTTGATGGACGATGACGGTCAGATCCAGGATGCGCATTCGATCTCGGCGGGGCTCGATTATCCCGGCATCGGGCCGGAGCATTCCTGGCTGCACGAGAGCGGCCGCGTCACTTACCTTTCGGCGACCGACGACGAAGCGCTCGCCGCCTTCATGCTGCTGTCGCGACTGGAAGGCATCCCACCCGCGCTGGAATCTGCGCACGCGATCGCCAAGGTCACGGAGCTCGCGCCGAAGCGGCCGAAGGACCATCTGATGGTGGTCAATCTTTCCGGCCGTGGCGACAAGGACATTCCGCAGATCACGGAGATCTTGAAAGGCAGGAAGCAGTGACCACCCGCATCGACGCACGCTTTGCCGAACTCGCAAAAGAAGGCCGCTCGGCGTTTGTCACCTTCCTGATGGCCGGCGATCCCGATCCCGCGACTTCGCTCGACATCCTCAAGGCGCTGCCAAAGGCGGGCGCCGACATCATCGAGATCGGCATGCCCTTTACCGATCCGATGGCGGACGGGCCATCGATCCAGGCCGCCGGCCTGCGCGCGCTCAAGAGCGGCATGACCCTGCGGAAGACGCTCGAGATGGTGCGCGGCTTCCGCGAGGAAGACAACACCACGCCGCTGGTGCTGATGGGCTATTACAATCCGATCTATATTTATGGGGTCGACAAGTTCCTCGCCGATGCCAAGACCGCCGGCGTCGATGGCCTCATCATCGTCGACTTGCCGCCGGAGGAGGATGATGAGCTCTGCATTCCCGCGCTGAAGGCCGGGCTCAACTTCATCCGCCTGGCGACACCTACGACCGACGACAAACGCCTGCCCGCCGTGCTCGCGAACACCTCCGGTTTTGTCTATTACGTCTCGATCACCGGCATCACCGGCGCTGCGGCGGCCGATTCGAAGGCGGTAGGCGATGCGGTGGCCCGTATCAAGCGCCACACCAAGCTTCCGGTGTGCGTCGGCTTCGGCATCCGCACCCCGCAGGCGGCGCGCGCGATTGCCGAGAAGGCCAATGGCGCCGTGGTCGGCACCGCCCTGGTCGATGCGTTGCGCGACAGCCTCGACGCCCAGGGGCGGGCGACCACCAAGACCGTGGCCGCGGTGGCCGATGTCGTGGCGTCGCTGGCGCAGGGCGTCCGGGGCGCGAAGCAGGCTGCGGAATAAGCCACAATTTGCGTGGAAATAGGCGTTAGCAGCGGCTTGCCCGGTCTTGGCCGGGCAGCCATATAATCCAATTGATGCGTCAAATCGCATTTCGGAGCGAACCATGAATTGGCTCACCAATGTAGTCCGGCCGAAAATCCGCAACATCCTGCGCCGCGAGACGCCGGAGAATTTGTGGATCAAGTGCCCGGATTCCGGGCAACTCGTGTTCTACAAGGACGTCGAGGCCAACCAGTTCGTCATTCCCGGCTCGAACTACCACATGCGCATGGGCGCGGTGGCGCGGCTGAAGTCGATCTTCGACAACGAGACCTGGTACGACATCGCGCTGCCTGAAGTGACGGCCGATCCGCTGAAGTTCCGCGATGAACGCAAATACGCCGACCGCATCAAGGACGCCCGCGCCAAGACCGGGCTCAACGACGCCATCAAGGTTGGCTACGGCAAGCTGGAGGGCGCCGGCGTCGTCATCGCGGTGCAGGATTTCGATTTCATGGGCGGCTCGCTCGGCATGGCCGCGGGCGAAGCGATCGTGCGCGGGCTCGAACTTGCGGTGGAGAAGAAGTCGCCGTTCATCGTGTTCGCGGCCTCCGGCGGCGCGCGCATGCAGGAAGGCATCCTGTCGCTGATGCAGATGCCGCGCACCACCGTCGGCGTACAGATGCTGCGGGAAGCAAAGCTGCCCTACATCGTGGTGCTGACCAATCCGACCACCGGCGGCGTGACCGCATCCTACGCCATGCTGGGCGACGTGCAGATCGCCGAACCCGGCGCGCTGATCGGTTTTGCCGGCGCGCGCGTGATCGAGCAGACCATCCGTGAAAAATTGCCGGAAGGGTTCCAGCGCGCCGAATATCTGCTCGACCACGGCATGATCGACATGGTCGTGCATCGCCACGAGATGCGTTCGACGCTGGCGCGGCTGTGCCGGCTCCTGACCAAATCGCCGCCGCCTGACGTCGCCTCAAAGCCCTTGCCGCAGGTCACAGACCCGGCCCAGATCGTCTCGGCTCCGGAAGCGGTGCCGGCTGCACCCCACGCGTGAGCCTGCCTGCCGCCAGATCTCAGCCGCTCGGTGAATTGATCGCGCGGCTGTCTGCCTTGCATCCGAAGCGCATCGATCTCGGCCTTGATCGGATGCACCGCCTGCTGGCGCGGCTCGATCATCCGGAGCGGCTGTTGCCGCCGGTGATCCATGTCGCCGGCACCAATGGCAAGGGCTCCACCATCGCTTATCTGCGCGCGATCCTGGAGGCTGCAGGCCTGCGCGTGCACGTCTACACCTCGCCCTATCTGGTCAGGATCAACGAATGTTTCCGGCTGGGCGAGAAGGGCGGCGGACGGCTGGCTGATGATGCCGAATTGCGCCGGGTACTGGAGCATTGCGAGCAGTTCAACGCGGGCGATCCGATCACGATTTTCGAGATGGAGACCGCGGCGGCGTTCTGCCTGTTCGCGGAGCATGACGCCGATGTCGTGCTGCTGGAAACCGGGCTCGGCGGAAGACTCGACGCCACCAACGTCATCGACCGGCCGGTCGCGACCGTGATCACGCCAGTCAGCATGGATCATACGGAATTTCTCGGTAACACGCTGACCGCGATCGCCGGCGAGAAGGCCGCCATCTTCAAGCGCGATGCGCCGGTGATCTGCGCCGAACAGGCGCCGGAGGCGATGGCGGTGATCGACGCGCAGGCCAACCGCATGCGCGCCCCGTTGCATGCGGCCGGGCAGCAATGGCATGTCGGTGTCGAGCGCGGGCGGCTGGTCTATCAGGACGAACGCGGCCTGATGGATCTTGCGGCGCCAAGGCTGTTCGGGCGGCATCAATTCGACAATGCCGGCCTTGCCATCGCCACGCTGCGTGCGATCGAGGCGTTCAGGATCGGGATGGCGGCGTTCGAGGCCGGCATCGTTGGCGCAGAATGGCCGGCGCGGATGCAGCGGCTGGTCTCGGGCGCACTAGTCGATCAGGGGCCGAAAGGCTGCGAGATCTGGCTCGATGGCGGACACAATGCGGAAGGCGGCCGCGTCGCCGCTGCCGCGCTAGGCGATCTCGAAGAGCGGGTGTCGCGGCCCCTGGTGGTGATCGCGGGCATGATGGCGAACAAGGATGCCAGCGCGTTTCTCGCTAATTTCGCAGGACTGACGCGGCACATCGTGGCGGTGCCGATCCCCGGACGCGACAATGCGATGCCGCCGGACCGGCTGGCGGATGCGGCGCGCGCGCTCGGCATGCGCGTGGAAAATGCTGCAGGCGTCGAAGCCGCGCTGCACGCGCTCTCGCGTCTCGCCTACGAAGTGCCGCCGCGGATTCTGGTCACCGGCTCGCTCTATCTCGTCGGCCATGTGCTTGCCATCAACGGCACGCCGCCGGCATAGTATTCCACAAAATTAAATGACCGCTGGAATCGCTTCCAGCGGCCGCCCGGGAAAAAATATCGATTGCTTATGAAACTAGCCAGCCCCGGTCTTTGCAAAGACTAGCCAAGACGCCTGAGAGCTGCGAGTCGGAACCTTCGTTCCGCAATAGGAAGTAAGGATAATGTTGCAGGCTGGCTTCACCCAAATGAGGTAGATGGCGCAGCATCGTTTTTGCAGGGCCGTACGACAATCATCAAAGCTGGAATCCCCATGCGTTTTGCCGCCATTGCTGATGTGCATGGAAATTACCTCGCGCTGGAAGCCGTGCTGGCCGACATCCGCGCGCTAGGCATTGGCGAAATCGTCAATCTCGGCGACATGGCGAGCGGACCGCTCGACGCTCGACGCACCATGGATGCGCTGATGGCGATCGACGCCGTTCATGTACTAGGCAATCATGATCGCTATCTGATCGACCGGCCGCCGGAGAAGATGGGATCATGGGACCGGCCGGCGCACGCGCAGCTCGAACAGCGCCATCTCGATTGGCTGCGCGCGGTGCCGAAGACGGCTGTGTTTCGCGATCGGGCCTTCCTCTGCCATGCAACGCCTGAGCATGACGAGGTCTACTGGCTGGAAACGGTGTTGCCCGACGGCACCGTGCGAATGTCATCGCTGGATGAAATCGAGGAGCGCGCGCGGGGCGTCACGCAGTCCCTGATCCTCTGCGCGCACACCCATCTTGCCCGCGCGGTCAGGCTTCGCGATGACCGATTGATCGTCAACCCCGGCAGCGTCGGCTTGCCCGGCTATCGCGACGTGCATCCCTTTCCGCATGTCGTCGAAGCCGGCACGCCGGATGCGCGCTATGCTATCCTCGAACTTGCTGACGCCGCCTGGCGCGTCACGTTTCGGCATGTGCCGTATGATCACGAGGCGATGGCCGCGCTCGCGCAACGGAACGGTCAGGCCGAGCTCGCCAGCGCGCTAGCGACAGGATGGATCAGGTAGCTCCGAAAGCGGCAACGGTGCAGCCGATGCATGACTACGACGCGGAATACCGCCGCCTGAAGATAACCGGTCACCGGGGGTGGTCAGGACGGGCGCAGAAGCGGAATCTTGCGCGCATGACCGATACGCTCGATCGGCTCGAGCGGGAATTCCTGCCCTCGCCACCGGCGAGAATTCTCGCGCTCGGCTGCGGCAACGGCGTGTCGTGGTCACTGCTGATGGCCGGAAAGGGTTACGAGGTGCACGGCGTCGGCATTTCGGAAACGGCCATCGTCTGGGCAACAGAGCAATTCGCCGAACGCGGGCTTTCCGGCGCTTTTCGGGAAGGCAATGTTTGCGAGATGCCGTTCATTCCCGACGCGTCGTTCGACATCGTGATGGACGGCAGTTGCCTGCATTGTCTGATCGGATGCGATCGAACCCGGTGCCTTCAGGAAGTTCATCGAACCCTTCGATCCGATGGCGTCTTCGTCGTCAGCACCATGTGCGGCTTGCCGAAATCCGACGAGGCCAAGGCGCGCTTCGACCCGGTCAACGGTCAATTGCTGCAGGACGGCTGTGCGTACCGAACGCTGAAGCCGCTGAGGATATTGGTCGCGAGCTGATGGACGCTGGCTTTGAGGAGCGAGAGAGCACGGTCAATGTCAATTCGTGGTGGGACCATGCGACGATGGTCTGTCGCATCGCGGAGACCGCCTAGATCCTCCGGGTGGTTGGGTGGTCGCGAACTCAGCTTACCCCTGACCACCTGCCACCCATAGGATCTACAAGCCCGCGTTATTCAGCGAGGCTGATCGGCAACATCGGATACGCCGACGTGGTTGCGGTAAACCATGTCCCAGCCCTTCCAGCCGGTGAAGAGCAGGATGAGTACGACGATGAGCGATAGGACCAGACCCGTCGGGACAATGGCCGACGTTCCCTCAGTGTAGCGAGAATACCAGTTATAGAGCTCGATCAAGACCGCGATGACATTGCCGCCGGCATGCAGCCAGGCGTCGTTGAGATTGCGGATGCGATCGTCCCCCATCAGGTCGATCACGCCCACGACCGCCGCGAGTGCGGCCATGATCAGGCCTATTCCCAGTAGCCAGAGTGAGGCGTTGGCCCAGAATTCGTTCGAGGTTCTCCAGAATGCGACGTCAGATACGAACGCGAGAACGAAGCAGGCGACCGGAAACGGAATAAGCATGGGATGGATCGGGTGGCCGGCAATTTGCGCCGTGGATTTTGGATTGGTCATGAATGCCTCCTGAATTGGCAATGGGCATTCAACTGCCTGTTGAAACGCGGGTTCCTACGCCCATGCTGCAGAGGATCGAAGTGCGCCCGCAAAAACTCATGGAACGTCCGCTTCGCGACATAGCGCCCGCTTCACTTCAGCAGCCTCATCGGGTCGGCGGCTTTCTGCTTGAGTTGATCGAAGGTGCACTGCCGCGGCGCCTTGTCGGGCCGCCAGCGCAGGATCGAGGTGCCGTGGCGGAATCGCTCGCCGCTGAAATGATCGTAGCAGACCTCGATCACGAGTTTTGGCTTCAGCGGGCACCACTTTGCCGATCGCTCGGTCGACCATCGGCTCGGACCGCCCGGCGCATTGCCGGTGAACCCTGGAGGCGCGATCAGCGGCTCGAGCCGATAGGTCAGCGCTGGCTTATCCGCCTGCTTGATCGCGGAGGTGAATCCGACATGATGCAGAAGCCCCTTGTCGTCATAGAGGCCGAGCAGCAGGGAGCCGACAACCTTCCGGTTCGCGATTCTGTTGGTGGCGTAACGGAAGCCGCCGACGACGCAATCGGCGCTGCGGAACTTCTTGATCTTCTGCATGCCGTCGCGATTGCCGGCCTGATAGGGCAGGTCGATGCGCTTGGCGATCACGCCATCTGAACCGCCGCCGGCTTGCTTCAGCCATTTATGGGCGGTGGTGTAGCTCGTGGTGACCGGCGACAGACGAAATGTCGGGCTGGATTTGAACTGCGCTTTCGCAAACGCTTCCAGCGCCGGCCGGCGTATCCGCAACGGCGATGCGGCGAACTTCTTGTCCGCGGCCGTCTTCAGCAGGTCGAACGCGAGAAACAGCGCCGGCGTCTCCTGCGACAGCTTCTTGACCCGG
Source organism: Bradyrhizobium retamae (assembly GCF_001440415.1). GTDB lineage: Bacteria > Pseudomonadota > Alphaproteobacteria > Rhizobiales > Xanthobacteraceae > Bradyrhizobium > Bradyrhizobium retamae. Next base: position 231,308 of record NZ_LLYA01000159.1, on the reverse strand, counting down.
CTCGCGGCGGGATGAATCCGCTGCAGCAGATCGTCGAATGAAAATGCCTTGCCATGCGGCACGACGATTTCGCCGTCGAGCAGGAAACTGGTCGCCTTCAACGCAAGCGCCGAGCGAACCAGTTCGGGAAAGTAGCGGGCGAGATCCTCGCCGGACTTGGAGCGAAGGTCGACCAGATCTCCCTGGCGCGACAGCAGGCAGCGAAAGCCGTCCCATTTCGGCTCGTATTGCCATTCTGCGCCGCGCGGGATGACATCGACCGAGCGCGCCTCCATTGCCGCCAGCGGGGCGGGGCGCCGGCGAGCCTTTCCAGGTGGCAGGCCGAGGTATTCTTCAACGCGAGACATACCGTCTCAACGCAAACGGCCGGCAATTTGCCGGCCGTCGTCAAAAAATTATTGCCTCTAGACGGCGATCAGACTGCCGCGGTGATCCACTGCTGCAGCTTCGCCTTCGGCGCGGCGCCGACCTGGCGGGAGGCCATCTCGCCGCCTTTGAAGATCATCAGGGTCGGGATCGACATCACGCCGTATTTGGAGGCCGTCTTCGGGCTCTCGTCGACGTTCAGCTTCACGATCTTGACCTTGTCGCCCATGGCGCCGGAAATCTCGTCGAGCGCAGGCGCGATCATGCGGCAGGGGCCGCACCATTCGGCCCAGAAATCGACGACCACCGGCCCGGTCGCCTTGAGCACTTCGGCTTCGAAATCGGCGTCAGAAACCTTGCCAACGGCCATGGGAATTACCTCGTTTGGTTAGAAATTAAGGGGCGCGGTCAAGAATCGCGCCCCGCGTATGATGTGGCAAACCTATGAACGCGACCCTGCCGGGTCAAGCGCGGTCACGCCGAGATGATGGATGCCAGCTCGGCCTCCAGCGCTGGAGCTGAAATCTCCATTAATTCAGAGGTTTCGGTCCAGAGCAGCGCGGCTCGAATCGGCCGCTGGGGATACAGCCTGGCCAACACCGCCCGGTACAGCGCGAGCTGGCGGACATAGCCCCTCGGCGCTTCCTCGGGCCGGCCCGGCGGGGCGTGGTTGGTCTTGAAATCGACGATCAGGACTTCGCGCTCGGTCACCACGAGGCGGTCGATCTGCCCGGACACCAGCGCCGGCCGCCCGCCCGACCGCTCCAGCCGACCGACGATTGAGACTTCGGCGCGGCTTCCGGGGGCGAAAGCGTGCGCAAACCGTGCATCGGCGATCAAGGCGAGCGTGCTTTCGGCCAGTACCTGCCGCTCCTCCTCGGTCCAGCCATCGGCATTGCGGGCCAGATAGGTCAGCGCGGCCTCGCGGCGGCGCTCGGCGGCGACATCAGGCAGCGACTGCAGAAGCCGGTGCACCAATGTGCCGCGCTGCAGGGCGCGGGCACGCTGTGTGAGCGACTCCGCCGTCCGGACCGGGTGGCTGTCGCTGTCAGCGGGGTCCGAAGGCCGCAACAGACTTTCCGGGGAAATTTCGGGCTGTGCTGGCGTCAGCAACCAGTTGGGCAACGCCATCGGCGCCGCCGGGGATGACGCAGCAGCCGGAGCGGCCGAGGGTGCGGACTCCTCGGGCCGCGTATAGCGCTTCACCCGGCCTATGGCGGTCTCGATCTCCTGAAGCTGCAAGGCGGAGCCCGTGAGCCCCTTGGTGATCAGGTCGTACCAGGACAGCGGCCGGACACTCTTCATGTTGCCGGGCATGCAGCCGCCGACGATCAGGCGGTCCGCTGCGCGCGTCATCGCGACATAGAGCAGGCGGCGGTATTCATCCTCGGTATCGTCGATCATCGCGGCGCGGGCGGCAGCGACAGCCGGGGGGTCCTCCGCCTTGCGGCCGGCCCACACCACGACACCGGGCGCGTGCGGATCGGCATTGCCCAGCGGCAAGTTGATGAGCTTCAGCCGCTGCGTATCCGAGGGCGACGTCGTGGTGTCCACCAGGAACACGACGGAAGCTTCCAGGCCCTTGGCGCCGTGCACGGTCATGACGCGGACCTCGTCGCGCGAGATCTCCATGTCGCGCTTCACTTCGAGGTCGGCGGTGCGCAACCAGGCCATGAAACCCTGCAGCGAGGCCGGCGCCTTGCGTTCATAGCTCAGCGCCAGCTCCAGAAACTCATCCAGCGCGTCGTTCGCCTCGTGCCCAAGCCGCCGCAGGATTCGTGCGCGGCCACCATCGCCGCCGAGCAGCCAGGCATAGAACGCAAACGGCGTTTCGCAGGCAAAGCGGCGCTCGCACTGTTCGAGCCGCCACCGCGCATCCCTCAGCCGGCCATCAGCCGCGGCGCGCGCGGTCAATGCGGTGCGCAACGATCCCTTACGCTGCCAAGCGATCTTGAACAGGTCGTCATCGTCGAGCCCGAACAGCGGGCTCTTCAGCGCCACCGCCAGCGCCAGATCATCCTGCGGCAGCAGCAGTGCGTCCGCAAGGTTCATCAGGTCGATGATCGCGATGTGCTCGGTCAGCTTGAGGCGGTCGGCGCCGGCGACCGGGATACCGGCGTGCTTCAGCGCCTGGATCACGGCGTCAAACGCGTTGCCGCGCCGGCGCACCAAGACCAGCATGTCGCCATAGCGCAGCGGGCGGCGGTCGTTTTTGCTGCCGGTCATCGCACCGCTGCCGACCAGCGCCTTGATCTCGGCCTGGATGCGCCGGGCCAGCTTCACTTCGGGGCTGGTCGCGGAGACGCCGTCGAACGGCGCGCGCCAGCCCTCGATATCCTGCCGGTCGTCGGCTTCCGCCAGCTCCCAGAGATCGATCTGGCCCGGACCAGCATCGGCCAGCGCGTGATGGATCGGATTGCCGATATCGACCGCGTGAATGCTGCGGTAGATATCCTGCTCGCGAAACACCTGATCGACCGCGTGAAGGATCTCCGGTCCGGAGCGGAACGAATAGGTGAAGGATACTGGATCGAACTTCAGCCCGGCGCCCTCGAACTTCCGCTGCAAGGCGCGGCGGCGCAGGTCGAATTCGCGCGGGGCCGCGCCCTGGAACGAAAAGATCGACTGTTTCTCGTCGCCGACCGCGAACACCGTTCGCACCACGCCGTCGCGCGCGCCGGCACCCGAAGTGAATTCGGAGATGATGTGCGCGACGATGTCCCATTGTCGCGGACTGGTGTCCTGCGCCTCGTCGATCAGCACATGATCGACGCCGCGATCGAGCTTGTAATGCACCCAGCCCGAGGAAACGCGGTCGAGCATTTCCAGCGTCTTGTCGATCAGATCGTCGTAGTCGAGCAGGCCGCGCTCCTGCTTCTCACGGCGGTAGTTCGCCGCTGCAGCGGTTGCGATATATAGCAGCGCCTCGGTACGGTCGCGTGCCACCAATGCGCGACGACGTTCGATCAGGGGAAGGACGCGACGGGCTTCCGATTCCATCAGCCGGCCAACGGTCGGATTGCTGTCACATAATTTCTTCGTCACCACCGATTTGCGCGACGTGCGCTCGGTGTCGGTGAGGAACAGGGTGAGATACTGGTCGACCTGCGCAGCGTCGCTGAACACCAGCGCGGCGCGCAGCCGCGCTGCCTGATCCTGATCGGATTTGCCGCCGGTTTCAAGCACCAGCGCAATCTCCGGCCATCGCGCGCGCGGCAGATTCCGCCCGTCGATGATCTCACGCTCGACGTCTTCAATGCGATCATTGGGACCGACGCCAAGTGCGGCTGAAATCTGCGCTGCGGCCGCCTGCGCGCTGCCGGCGGCATCCGTCCAGGCCATGAAATGATCGCGGCTGAGACAGGCCTCGCGCACGACGTCCTTGAAGGTAACGTCGGCAGCGCTCGCCATCGCCGTCATCAGCGCGCGCCCGGTCGCGCTGTCAGGGTTGCGCGACGCCTCGAGGAAAACGGCAAGATTGGCACGCTCCATCATCTCGTTCTGGTCGCGCTCGTCGAGCACGGCGAACCGCGCCGGCACATTGGCCTCGAACGGAAACTGCTGCAGCAGCCGCGTGCACAGCGCGTGAATGGTCTGTACCTTGAGCCCGCCCGGCGTCTCCAGCGCGCAGGCGAACAGTTTGCGCGCCGATTTGCGCAGGCGTGCGCTGGGATGGGGAATGCCGGCCTCGCGGATCGCCGCATCCAGCGCGTCATCGTCGAGCGTCACCCAATGGCCCAGCGTGGTGAACACGCGCTCCGCCATGTTGGCGGCGGCGGCTTTCGTGAAGGTGATGCAAAGAATTTTCTCCGGCGGCACGCCATCGAGCAGCAGGCGAATCACTCGCTGAACCAGCACATGCGTCTTGCCCGAGCCGGCGTTTGCCGAAACGAAGGCGGACGCGGCCGGATCTGACGCGCGCGCCTGCGTCGCACGAACGGCGTCGGGAATGATGCGGGCAGCCTTCACCATTCCTCGATCCCCAGCCCGCCGGCCGCCGACCATTCCTTGATCCGGGCGAGATCGTCATAGGCGCCATAGCGGTTCGACCACATCGACAGGTTCAGCGACGTGTAGGCGGTTTCCACGTTCTCGAATTTACGGATCAGCGCCTCGAGCTGCTCACGGGCGTAGTCGGCCGCTTCGTCCGGCCGCTGCGGCGTATCGTTGTTCCTGATCTTCAGTTCCAGCGAGCGCTGTTCGCCGGGCGGATTGTTGCCGCTGAGCCTGACATAGACGAGTTCGCCGACAGATGAGCCGGCGTGGATATTCTCAAACCCGCCCTCGCGCAGGATCGCAGCTTCCAGTGTCAGTTGCGGCGACAGGCCCATCCGCACCTGCTTGCCGGTCGGCGGCTGGCCGGTCTTGTAGTCGAGGATCGCAAAGCTGCCGTCATGGCGCTGCTCGATCCGGTCGGCGCGCGCGGACAGCGTGAAGATGCGCTCGTTGTCGAGCGGAATTTTGATCTCGCCCCTGATCTCGGCGGCAATCTTCTCGATGTCGTCGCGCCGCGCCTTTTCCCATTCCGCAAACCAGGCAGCGATGCGCTGAAACCGCGGCCACCACAGGGCGCGCGCCTCCGGCCGCTCCATCAGCGGGGCGAAATATTTCTCGCCGATGCCGCGCAGCGCCAGCGCGGGCTCTGGCGGAAGCGCGTCAGCGAATTCTTGCGTGAATTCGCCGAGCGCGTCGTGGATCGCCGAGCCGCGGTCGGCCGCCGACAATGGCATGTCGACAGGATCGAGCGGATCGAGGCGCAAGATATATTTCGCGTAGATCGTATAGGGATCGCGCAGCCAGTCCTCGATCGCCGTGACCGACAGCTTGAGCGGCCGCGTCTCGACCGGCGGCTTCGGCGCGGGCTGCTCGATCGGCTTGACCTCGTCGGGTTGATCCAGTTCGGTGGCGAAGCGGACGTAATTTTCTCCGGCACGTTTGGCTTCCTCCCAGCGCGGTTCGCCGGCCACCGCCTCCAATCGGTGCAGAAAGCGCGAGGCAACAGCCGGCGCGCCGCCGACTTTGGCCGAATGGGTGAGAATCACATCTGGCGTGCCTAGCAATTGCGCGAAGTCGTGCGCGGAGAGGCCGATGCGCCGCTCCGGCAGATCGAGGCCGAGTTCATGGCGCATCGGCCGGCTGAGCCACGGATCGACCCGCGGAGCCGGCGGCCACACGCCTTCGACCAGCCCGCCGAGAATAACGCGGTCGGATTCGGTCAGCCGCGCTTCGAGCTGGCCGTAGATCTGGAGCTGCGCGTTGGCGGATTCCGGACGCCGCACCATGCGGTCGGCATAGGCAGTCTGGAACACATCGGGGTAATCGCCGAGCTGAACCATCAGGCCGCTCGGCTTTTGCTCGGCCAGCAGGTCGTCGAACGCCGCTGACAGGGCCGAGCCTTGGGCTTCCTCGAAGACGACCGCAATTCCGTTTTGATCCGAGGACAGCGCGATCAGCGTTTCACGATGGCGCAGCGCCAGTTCGGCGAAATCGTACGGCTTTGATGAGCCCATGATTTCCAGCGGCGACAGCGCCTTCTGCAACGCTGCGATTAGCGCCTGGGCCTGATCGAGTTCGTCATCCCTTATTTTCGCGCGTGGCTCCGAGGCATGAAGCGAGGAGGTTTCCTTGCGCCGGAGTTTTCCGAGCTCAACGCGGAAACGATCGAAGTCGCGCGCCAGGCCGGCCGTTCCTGCCTGTGGCCGGGTGCCGCGCAGCAGCGCCAGTTCGAGGGTCTCGACGGCGTGCTTGAAACCGCCGGAGGCGCCGCCAAGCCGAAACAGCGGATGTTTCAGCAGCGCCAGCAGCGTCGGGGGCTCCAGCCCCTGGGCGGCGGCTTCTGCGGCGAGGCGGGCAAAAATGCCGCTTGGCGTATCCATCAGCGCGTCGCCGCCGGAATCGTCGAATTCGAGATTCCAGCGCCTCAGCGCCGCCATCACCCGACGCGCCAGCGCGCGGTCCGGCGTCACCAGCGCGGCCGATTTACCGAGGTGTCGCGCCTCGCGCATCGCCACCGCAATCGCCAGCGCCTCCATCTCCGAGTTGGGCGCTTCGACGACGGCGAGATTTGCCATACCGGCCGCGATCCTCGCTGACACTTCCGGCTGCGCCAGCCGGTCGTGCCATTGCTCGGTCGCCGTAGACGGCCGCATCGTCTCCGATACCAGTACTTCCCGGCCCTGCTGTGCCGGCGTGCCGAGAATTTCGACGTCGCATCGCTTGATGCCAAAGCGATCCAGCAATCCATGCATCGCGAATTGCGGGTGGTTCGAGGAAGGCTGCATGGTGAATTTGCCCTGCGCGTCTCTGACGCCGCCAATCGTCTGCCAGGCTTCCTCGTCGAGATCAGTGTCGAGCCCCGGCAGCACCACCGCGCCCTGCTTCAGGTGGGCTATGGCAGTTAGGAATTTCGCGGTTGCCGGCATCGAGCCGGTCGAACCTGCCGCGACCACCGGCCCCTCATGATGTGCGGTGAGCCGCGCGGCTTCCGCCTCGATCAGACGGTCGCGCCGTTCGGCAGGTTCGATCCGGCCGATTTCCTTTAAGTGCTCCGGCCATGCCTTGCGCGCGATGCGCAGGAATTCCAGCGAGTGCTGCCAATATTTGTCGAATTGGTCGGGCACCAATTTGTCGAGCGCTTCCCAGGCGACGCCGCGCGTCACCATGTCGTCCATCAGCCGCGCCAGATCGCCGGCCAGCGCCAGCGTCGAGGCCGGGCCGCCGACCACGAGCGGCGCCGACACCGGGCTTTTTGCCCATGCCGCAACCAGATGCGCCAGCGTCAGGCGACGCTCCAGCTCACCAAGTTTAGGCGGAACGTCGAGCGGCGCGACGCCGCTGAATTGTTCGGAACCTTCCGCAAACGCCAGCTCGTCCTCGTCGATGTCGCCAAGCGCTACGATGCGCGGCAGGATCGCGGCATCGGTCTTCAGCTCATCAAGAAAAATCTCCCGCGCCAGCCGCCCGGCGCGCCGGGTCGGCAGATAGAGCGTTGCCGTTGCGAGATTCAGCGGATCTTTGCGCGCCTCGAATCCCTCGACGAGGCGGCCGCCGACCAGCGCCGCGATGACGGTGCGCAGGAACGGTGCGGAGACGGGAACGCTGAAAACGCGCATGGGCTTCCTGATTCGAGATCAGGGGCAATATAGGGAGGAATGAGGGGGAGGTCATGCGGGTGAGGGTGGCGTCCCCGCTACTCACTGCCAAAGCAGTCCGGGCCCCCTCTACTTTGCATGGGCTTGTTTTCGAGGTTTTTGTCTGAGCCCTGCGCCGGACCGTCGAAGAGTATCTGCACTGCCTTCCGGGCACGAATCGCTGATGCTTCGCGCTGACGGCGCATCGGTTCGACCCTGGTCCAGCGTAGGATCAGGCTACACTCTCCAAAAACGCCTCCTCCGCGGCCTGTACCGCGTCGGGGGTTCCGACATGCATCCACACGCCGTCGAGCCTGAGGCCAAACAGTCGCTCCTGCTCGTTGGCGCGGTCGAACATTTTGGTCAGCGAAAACTCGCCTGCCGGCGCGTCGGCAAACAGCGACGGCGACATGATTGCAGCCCCCGCATAGACGAACGGCACCACCTGGTGTTCGCGCCGCTTGCGCAGCGCGCCATCCGGCAGCATGGCGTAGTCGCCGCCGCCGGCATAGCCGATGCTATTCGTGGTCGGCGCCATCAAGAGCAGGATGTCCATGCGATCCGGATCGAAGGTTTCGGCAAGCCGCGTCAGATTGGGCCGCACGCCGTCGATCCACATCGTGTCGGCGTTGACGTGAAAGAACGGCTCCTCGCCGAGCAGCGGCAGCGCCTTGACCACTGCGCCACCGGTGCCGAGCACCTGGTCGCGTTCGTCGGAAATGATGATGCGGGGCTGGGTACGGTTCGCGGTGTGCTGGATGATCTGGTCAGGCAAGTAATGCACATTGACCACGGCCTCGCCGACGCCGGCGCCGGCTAGCTTGTCGAGTACGTGATCAAGCAACGGTTGGCCGGCCACACTCACCAGCGGCTTCGGCATATGGTCGGTCAGTGGGCGCATGCGTAAACCGAGACCGGCAGCAAGGACCATGGCTTTGGTGGGCGTAACGGACATTTTGGAGTTTTCTCGAACCATCAAATCGCGCCGCGGATCATACCACGGCGACTAGCTTGAACCCAGTAACCATGAGGCCTTAGTGGCCGCACATGACGGCCGTACGACGGCCGCCGGCGCTTGCCCAACTTCAGGCTTCGGCGTCCTCGGCCCCGCGCTTGGCCATTTTCTTCTTCTTGTCGCCCTGCTTCAGGAAATTGACGCCGATCTGATCGCCATTGACCCAGGCCAGCTCGCAGCGCCGATAGGCCAATCCCGTCGACGACAACAGCAGGAAGAATTCCTTCAGATGCAGGCCCTCGACCGAGCCTTCGACCGTCAGCTTGGCGCCGGTCTCGGAGACGTCTTCCATCACGCAATCACGCCGCCAGGTGCCGTCGATTCCCATCATGTGCGCCGCAAAGCCGCGCTCGAATACGACTCGATCTCCCTTGCGCCGTTCCGCCGCCGCCATGGCCGTCCTTCCGTTTCAGAAAATGCTGGTCCACGCCTGCGCAGCGTGCCGGTTCCAGATTAAATGCGGGGTGGCTAACAGGAGGTAAATCAGGACAGCGGCGGTGGCACGTTGGCGGCATACCATTCGCGAAACGCCGCCAGCGCGGGATGCGCCAGCGAGCGGTTCAGATAGGTCCAGATGCGGGGCTGGTGGCGCAGATATTGCGGTTTGCCGTCGCGCCCGTTGAGCCGGGCGAAGGTACCGAGCAGGCGCGTATTGCGCTGCGCCGACATGATGGCATAGAGCTCGGCAAAGCTGGCCGGATCGAACTGGCCATCTGCCGCGCGGCGCGCCTTGATGTAGCGCGTCAAGAGCGACAACTCGAGCGGTTCGGGGACGTCGATCCGCGCGTCCTGCAGCAGGGATACCAAGTCGTAGGCGGCAGGGCCCAATGCCGCGTCCTGGAAGTCGATGACGCCGACACGCAAAATCCCGGTGCGGTCGTCGAGCCAGATGATGTTGGGCGAATGAAAATCACGCAGCACCCAGGTTCGCGGTGCAGCCGCCGGCTTTTCCAACAGCGTTCGCCACATCGCGACGAATTCGTCGCGTTGTTGCGGACTGACTTCAGCGCCGCGAACCGGCAGATACCATTCGAGCATCAGCCCGATCTCGACCAGCCATGCATCGATATCGTAGAGCGGAATTTCGTAGGAGCCCTGCGGCCCGAGCGGCGCGGTTTCGGGCAGGGTTTCGCGGTGTAATGCCGCGAGCATGTCGGTTGCTGCCTCATAGCGCTCGGCGATCGGCCGCGGCGGGTCGCCCTCGACGATGCCGGCACTGCCGAAATCCTCGGTGATCAGAAAACCGGAATCGAGATCGGCGTGGCGGATCGCGGGCGCCGAGAAGCCGTGCGCGCGCAGGCCATTGTCGATGGCGACGAACGGCTTGACATCCTCGGCGAGATGAACGGCCGCGCTGTAAGATTTTCCGGCATAGATCGCCGGTCCATCCGGACGGCGCGGCGAATTCATCAGGATGGATGTGCCGTCGTCGCCGATCAGGCGCGCATAGGAGCGCGTCGAGGCGTCGCCGGGCATGCGCTCGCGCGCTGCATCCAGGAAGCCCGCCTCCGTGAGAAATTTGCGCAAGCTGCTTAGTCGCGCCACCTGCGCCGCCGCCTTGCCATAGCCGGTGATTTCGGCGGCACGCGCGCTCGATCCGAGCGCGGGACGATGGCTGAAGGCGATGTCGATGCGATCTTCGGGCAGTGCGTCGGATGCGCGCTCCGGCCACTCGATCAGCGCCAGCGTGCCCTCCGGCAGCGGCGACAAGCCGATTTCCTCCAGCTCGCTCGAATCGTTGATGCGGTAGAGATCGGCGTGGACAATCGGAAACGGCAGTTCGTAGCTCTGGGCCAGCGTGAATGTCGGGCTCGGCACTTCGAGCGCGGGATCGTCGGCGAGATAGCGGATCATGGCGCGCGCCGCCGCGGTCTTTCCCGCGCCGAGATCGCCCGAGAGCGTGATGACGTCGCCGGGGCCGACCAGCAGCGCAACGTCGGCCATCAGATGCGCCGTTGCCGCCTCGTTCGCCAACGCCACTGTAAATGTCGCAGGCGCAGTCATTCGGCAGCGTTTCGGTGGGCGTTCTGGTCGATCGGGAAATCGCAGGTGACGGTCGTGCCTCTGCCGACGACCGAGTCGACGCGCACCTTGCCGCCATGCAGTTCGACGAACGAGCGTACCAGTGACAGGCCGAGGCCGGCGCCACGGTGGCGCGAGCCGTGGGAGTGGCTCTCGAACCAGTCGAATACCTTGTCCTTCACCTCGGCGGGAATGCCGGGGCCGGAATCGGAGACGGTGAAGATCACGCGATGCTCGGTTCGCCGCGCGCTGATCGTGACCGCGGCATCGTGCGGCGAGAACCCCACCGCGTTGGCGAGCAGGTTATAGAGCACTTGCACCACGCGCCGCTCGTCGCCGGTGAAGTTGCCGATCTCGGGATCGATATCGACCTTGAGCTCGATGCGGTCGGTCGCCAGCCGGTCCTGGATGCCTTCGGCGGCGGCCTGAATGGCTTTTTCAATATTGACCGGGCCGAGCTCGAGCTTCATGGCGCCGGCATCGATGGTGGCGAGATCGAGGATGTTGTTGGTGAGCGCGAGCAGCGCGTTGGTCGACTTGGTGACGTAGTCGAGATACTCGGCCTGCTTTGGCGTCAGCGGGCCGGTCGAGGGATCGCTGAGGAAATGTGCGAAGCCGATGATGGTGGTCAGCGGTGCGCGCAGCTCGTAGGACACGTGGTGGACGAAATCCACCTTCATCTGGTCGGCGGCTTCCAGCGCCTCGTTGCGCTCGCGCAGCGCGCGCTCGACGTTCTCGGTGTCGCTGATGTCCTGGAATGTCAGAAGGGTCGCGCCGTCGGGCAGCGGCATGGTCATGCAATCCAGCACGCTGCCGTCCTTGCGTTCGAGTTTCTGCGCCACCTGCGCCCGGTTCTCGATCGCGGTGATGGCCTCGCGCAGCGCCCGCCAGGTCAACGCATCGTCGAACAGCGGCTTGCACCACGCTTCCACGGTCTCGATATGGGGCTGCTCTTTGAGCGATTCCGCCGAGAGCTTCCACATTTTCAGGAAAGCGGGATTGAACAGTTCCACGCGGCCGTTACTGCCGAACACCGCGACCGCTTCAGCCAGATTGTCGAGCGTTTCATGCTGGACCCGGGTCAGCCGGTCGTAGCGGCGTGCGAGATCCAGGCTTTCGGTGACATTGTCGAACAGATAGGTGACGCCGCCTTCGAGATTTGGCGTGGTGACGACGCTGACGGCGCGGCCGTCGGGCAGAAACCAGGTGTAGTTCTCCGGCTCGACGGCGCGGTAGGCTTCGTGGAGCTTGGCCTTCCAGGCGCGGAAATCCGGTTGCTCGGGCAGTTTGCGCGCCGCGCGCAGCCGGTCGAGCACGCTTGAATCGTCGGGGTTGGAATCGAGGAAGGCTTGATCGAGCCCCCACAGCCGCCGGTAGGATTCGTTGTAGAAGGCAAGCCGCCGCTGGCCATCGAATACGGCGACCCCCGACGACAACTGGTCGAGGGTGCGGCGATGGGCTTCCGCCATCCGCTCCATGGCGTCGCGCAACTGGGTCGCCTCGCTGGCGTCGATGGCGATGCCGGCGCTGCCGCCGCCGAGCTTGAGCGCCTGAACGTCATAGGTGCGTCGCTCGCCGCCGACCACGATCGGCAGCCGCGCGGCGTAGGTGGAATTGTAGTTCAGCACCCGACCCATCTCGGAACGCTGGTCGTTCTCCAGCAGCTCGAGGTTGCGGTAGATCGTGTCCGCGACGCTTGCGCCTTCGGTGGCCCGCACATAGGCGGTGTTCGCGTAACGCAGATTGCCCTCGGCGCTCTTGGCCCAGATCGGCCAGGGCGCCGCGGCTGCGAAGTCGCGCAACAATTCGGTCTCCTCCAAAAGCGTCCTGTAGCGGAGATTGGCTTCGGCGAGTTCACGGCGCAAGCCGCCAAGTTCGCGAATCCGCACAATGGCTTGCCCCCCAATGGCGCGGCCCATCGCTTCGATGGAGCGGCCGTTCGAGGTGGAGAGGTTGAGCAGAAAGCCTTCGCCGGCCTCGCGCAGCGCGTCGACCGCACGGTCCATCCGCAGCGCCGGTTCCGGCGGCAGCCAGGTTCCAAAGGCAAGAACGCGTTGCGGCGAATTCGACAGTGCGTCCTGCGAGATCAGAAGCGAAGTGTCGCCGCTGATCTGGGGCCGGTTGTCCCCCGCGGCCCAGGCGATCAGGATCTGGGGCTCGGCGAACAACAGCGCGCGCAGCCGGTCGGCTTGCACCTGCAGATCGGCGATGTCGGAGCGGAGGTCGAGTTCGATCCGGGTGGCCCGAATGCGCGTGCGCATCAGCAGGATTGCGGCCACCACGGTAAAGCCGAGCAGCGATAGCGCCGTCGTCAGCACCGCGAATTCCTGGTGATTGAGGTCGAACAAGGCGGAAATCGCCTGCGTGATGGTCAATTCGTTGGCCAACGCGGGCTCCGGCAGTGCGGAGAGAGCGGTGGCGAGCGCAATCACGCCGTGGCGCGCCAGTGAGGTGCACGACAGCAGGGTTCGACGCATCGCAGCGACTACGCCCGACATTATTTGCCCCAAGAACGCATGACTGCAGGCACCACCCCCAGCGCATAATCCGCCAAAATGTGAGCGGTTTGCGTTGAGATTATGCGCCGACTAAGGATTGAGCGCGCCCGGACACAAAACCGGACCCCACTTTTGCTGGTCGCGCTCTACACGAATCGGGTCGAGAGTAGCCCCTTCGGAAGTCGACCGGTAAGAGTCCAGACCGTGAACGCAAAACGGCCTGTGAAAAAATCAAGGCGGCAGCGTTCCGAACCGTTCAAAACGGAACGATTCAGCGGCCGGTCGAGCCAAAACCGCCACTGCCACGGCCGGTTGCCGTCAGCGAAGTGACGGGAACCAGTTCCGCTTGCACCACAGGCGCGATCACCATCTGCGCGATGCGCTCCCCGCGCTTGATTGGGAAGGGCATATCGCCGTGGTTGATCAGGAGCACGTTGATCTCGCCGCGGTAATCGGCATCCACCGTGCCGGGCGAGTTCAGCACCGTGACGCCGTGTTTGGCGGCAAGCCCGGAGCGCGGCCGCACCTGCGCCTCATATCCGGAAGGCAGCGCGATCGTGAGCGCGGTCGGCACCATCGCGAATTTTCCGGGCGAGAGAATCAGCGGCGTATCCGCCGGCACGGCCGCGAGCAGGTCGAGCCCGGCGGCATCGGCGCTCTGATAGGCCGGCAGGGCGAGGCCTTCGCCATGCGGCAATTGGCAGACGTCGACCTTCACCATCACGCTCACGAATTCTTCTCCATGGTCTGTGCAATCTTCGCCACCAGTTCGGCTGCGACCTGTTCCTTGGTCATCACCGGCCAAGACTCCACTTTAGTGCTGTCGACGTTGATCTTCTCGCCGTCGCGCGTCAGCAGGTGAACGGTGTTGCGGTCGCCGCCCATCACGCCGGTGGCAGGCGAAACGTCATTGGCGACGATCCAGTCGCAGCCCTTGCGCGCGATCTTGGCTTTTGCGTTGTCGATCAGATGTTCGGTTTCGGCGGCAAAGCCGATCACCAGCGGCGGACGATTCTCCTTCAATTTCGAGATCGTCGCCAGAATGTCGGGATTTTCCACCAACGCGAGCTGCGGCATGCCGGCGGACGTCTTTTTCAGTTTCTGCTCGCCTTCATTGGCAACGCGCCAGTCGGCAACGGCGGCGGCGAAGATCGCGATGTCCGCCGGCAAGGCGGCTTCCACCCGATGCAGCATGTCACGCGCCGATTCGACCCGGATCACCGTGACGCCGGGGGGATCGCGCAAGTCGACCGGGCCGGACACCAGCGTGACGTCCGCGCCCGCGGCCTGTGCCGCGGCGGCGATGGCAAAACCCTGCTTCCCGGAGGAGCGGTTGGCGATATAGCGCACGGGATCGATCGCCTCATGTGTCGGCCCTGCCGTGATCAGCACGCGCTTGCCCGCGAGCGGACGCGGTCGCGGCGGGCGCAGGATGTCGACGGCGGCAGCGGCAATCTCGACCGCCTCCGACATCCGCCCGATGCCGGCCTCATTGGACTCAGCCATTTCCCCGGCGTTGGGGCCGATCATGTGAATGCCGTCGCGGCGAAGCTGCAGCACGTTGCGGCGGGTGGCGGCGTTGTTCCACATCAGGGGGTTCATCGCAGGCGCCAGCAGGATCGGCCGGTTGGCCGCCAGCAGGATGGCGGTAGCGAGATCGTCGGCATGGCCGTGCGCCATCTTAGCCATCAGGTCGGCGGTCGCCGGCGCCACGATGATCAGATCGCATTCGCGCGCCAGCCGGATATGGCCGGCGTCGAATTCGCTCTCGGGATTGAACAGGTCCGTATAGACGCGCTCATGCGACAGCGCGCTGGCCGAAAGTGGCGTGACGAATTGCTGGGCGGCCTTGGTCAGCACGCAGCGGATGTGAATGTGTCGCTCCTTCAGCCGCCGGATCAGCTCCAGCGACTTGAAAGCGGCGATGCCGCCGCCGATGATCAGGGTGACACTCCGTTCGCTGGAAGCGCTGACCGACGGCGCTGCCTCCGCGTGGGCCACTGCGGAGAGTGGTGTGGCGCCTGATAGTTCGGAGCGCCCTTGGACGAGTTCTCCCAAGATGACCCGGACTTCCTCTTCAACGGAGCGACCGTTTCCGGCCGACCGGAGCCGCAGGTAGACTTTAACGGCTTCATCGAGTTTTCGGATGGTCAGGCTGGCCATAGGGAGCCTCCGGCAAAATTGTGCAGTCAATGCTAGCACGCCATGCTAGCATTGCAATCACAACTGCAGCACTGCAAACAGAACCCCTATAAAGGTCGCTGCAATGATCCAGAGCGCCACCGTGCGCCAGCGGCTCTTGCGGCCTTCGGCCCTGCCGAGGGCAGCAATGGTCTCCGGGGACAATGTCAGGCCCTCGCGGGACATCTTTTCCATGTTCTCGATCACGGCAACTGCCCGCGAAGCGATCGCCGGCAGGCCCGTCATGACGCGGCCGAGTTCGCCGGCGCCGGTCATGGCGCCCTGAACCCGCCCGAGCGGGCCGAGATTGCGCTCGATCCATTCGCGCACCACGGGATCGGCCACTTTCCAGATATCGAGCTTGGGGTCGAAGCCGCGCGCGACGCCTTCGACCACCACCATGGTCTTCTGCAGCAGGATCAGTTCGGGCCGGGTCTGCATGTCGAACAGGCCGGTGACCTCGAGCAGCAGGGTCAACAGCTTCGCCATCGAGATTTCTTCGGCGGTGCGGTTGTGGATCGGCTCGCCGATGGCGCGGATGGCTTGCGCGAAATTCTCCACCGAATGATGCCCCGGCACGTAGCCGGCCTCGAAATGGACTTCCGCGACGCGGCGGTAGTCGCGCGTGATGAAGCCCAAGAGAATTTCGGCGAGGAAGCGCCGCTCCTTCACGCCGAGCCGGCCCATGATGCCGAAATCGACCGCCACCAGCCGGCCGGCGTTGTCGAGAAACAGATTGCCGGGATGCATATCGGCATGAAAGAAGCCGTCGCGCAGCGCGTGGCGCAGGAAACTCTGGATCACCTTGCGCCCGAGGTCGGGCAAATCGACCTGCGATGCTGCGAGGCGCGCGTGGTCGCTCAGTGCGATGCCGTCGATCCACTCCATCGTCAGCACGTTGTGAGTGGTGCGGTCCCAGTCGACGGCCGGCACGCGGAAATCCGGATCGTCGCGGGTATTCTCCGCCATCTCGGACAAGGCGGCAGCCTCAAGCCGCAGGTCCATCTCCATCGCGACCGAGCGCGACATCGTGTTGATGACCTCGATCAGCCGCAGCCGCCGCGCTTCGGCCGAATGCGCTTCCGCGTTGTGCGCGACAAAGAAGAAGTCGGAGAGGTCGCGGCGAAAGCGCGAGGCGACGTTGGGCCGGAGCACCTTTACGGCAACCGGCTGGCGCACGCCGCCGCGCTCGATCTCAGCGCGGTGCACCTGCGCGATGGACGCGGCGGCAACCGGCGGGCCGAGGCTGACAAAGGCCTTCGCCAGAGGGCGTTCCAGCGACAGCGCGATCACCGCTTCCGCTTCACTTTGCGAAAACGGCGGCAGCCGGTCCTGCAGGCTTTCCAGGTCGCGCGCCATCGCAACCCCGACCACGTCGGGGCGGGTCGCCAGAAACTGCCCGAGCTTGAGGTAGGCCGGTCCCAGCCGCGTCAGTGCGCGGGATAGCCGCGGGCCGGATTTGGCACCGGGCCGTTCGATCAATCGCGCCAGTCGCAGCGCGAGCTGCCCGGGCGCCGGCACCAGGCTCGGATCGACGACGCCGAACACACCCTCGCGCGCGAACACGTAAGCGGCGCGGACAAGCCGCGCGATGTGGGTCGCCGCAGAAATCACAAGCGCCAGCCCGAATGCAGCGCCACGATCCCGCCGGAAAGGCTTTCCCACTTCACCCGCGCAAAGCCGGCGCCGCGAATCATGTCGGCAAATACATTGGGCCGGGGGAATTTCCGGATCGATTCAACGAGGTACTGATAGGATTCGGCATCGCCGGTCACGGCGCGGCCGAGCGGCGGGATCACCCTGAACGAGAACTGGTCGTACAGCCAGTCCAGTCCGGGAACGTCGACGGTGGAGAATTCCAGACAGAGGAATCGGCTGCCCGGCCGCAGCACGCGATAGGCCTCGCGCAGCGCCGCATCGATCCGCGGTACGTTGCGAATACCGAAGGCGATGGTGTAGGCGTCGAACGAACGATCCGGGAAAGCCAGCGTCTCCGCATTGCCTTCGACGAAAGACACCTGATGGTCGAGATGCTGCGCCAGCGCGCGGTTGTGGCCGACCTCGAGCATATCCGTATTGATGTCGCAGACGGTGGCGCGGAAGCCAAAGCCTGCGGCCTTGGCCGCGCGGAACGCGATGTCGCCGGTGCCGCCGGCGACATCAAGCAGCGCAAACGGCGCATCACTTTTCGGCGGGTTGAGCGCCGTGATCATGATGTCTTTCCAGACCCGGTGCAGGCCCGCCGACATCAGGTCGTTCATCAGGTCATAGCGCCTTGCCACGCTGTGAAACACGTCGTTCACCAGCGTCTGCTTGTCCCCTAAGGGCACGTCCCTGAAGCCAAAATGGGTGGTTTGATCCGGCCGATCCATTAGATGTACTCCACTACCGGACCATAGCGCGCCCGTCGCATTGGCGCTATCACGTCACCTCCATAAGGTGAATGCCTGGATGCCTGAATTGCCCGAAGTTGAGACCGTCCGCCGCGGCCTGCAACCCGCCATGGAGGGGTCGAAAATCCTCAAAGCGGAAGCCCGGCGCAAGGATTTGCGGTTTCCCTTTCAAAAAGACTTTATCGCTCGGCTGGAGGGCCAGACGGTGACCGGTCTCGGCCGCCGCGCCAAATACCTGATGGCGGACCTGACCTCCGGCGACGTGCTGTTGATGCATCTGGGCATGTCCGGCTCGTTCCGGGTGCTCGATGGCGGCACTGGCAGTACGCCCGGCCAATTCCACCATCCGCGCAGCGAGGACCGCGCGCATGATCACGTGGTGTTTCACATGTCGTCGGGCAGATCCGTCGTGTTCAACGATCCGCGCCGCTTCGGTTACATGAAGATTATTGCCCGCAACGTGCTGGAGGATGAACCGCTATTGAAGGGTCTCGGTCCGGAGCCGCTCGGCAACGAATTCGACGCCGCGATGTTGGCGCGGTCCTGCTTCAACAAGAAGACCAGCCTGAAGGCCGCGCTGCTCGACCAGCGCGTGGTTGCCGGCCTCGGCAATATTTACGTCTGCGAGGCGCTGTACCGCTCACACCTCTCGCCGCGCCGGTTAGCGGCGACGCTGGCAACCAAGAAGGGCGAGCCGACCGATCACGCCGGGCGGCTGGTGAATGCAATTCATTCGGTGCTGAATCAGGCGATCAAAGCCGGAGGCTCCTCGATCAACGATCATCGGCTGACCTCGGGCGAACTCGGCTATTTCCAGCACTCGTTCCAGGTCTATGATCGCGAGGGCGAGAAGTGCCAAACTAAAGGCTGCGGCGGTGTCGTGCGACGCTTTGTACAGAACGGCCGTTCAACCTTCTGGTGTCCGAAATGTCAGAAATGACCATCACGCCGACGCTCGAAACGAAGCGACTGATCTTGCGGCCGCTGGCGCTATCCGATGCGCCGGCGATCCAACGTCATTTCAACAACTGGAATATCATTCAGCATCTCGCATCGGTTGTCCCCTGGCCATATCCGGAGGACGGCGCGACGACTTTCATCACGAGGGAGTTGGAGAGGGTCGCCGCGGGGGAAGAGATCTATAATTGGATGCTGGTGCTGCGCGGCGGTGATGGCGAGGCGATCGGGAATATTCGCTTTCGCCCGAGGTCGGACAATACAAAGGGCAACCGAGGCTTCTGGCTCGCGGAGCGCTATTGGAATCAAGGGCTGATGAGCGAAGCCGTTGCGGAGGTGAACAATTTCGTCTTCGGCGTACTGGGCCTCGAGGCTTTCTACGTCTGTAACGCCGTAACCAATGAGGCATCGCGCCGGGTCAAGCAAAAGACCGGCGCCGAATTGGTCGGCTACATCGAGCTTGCCCATCACAACGGTCAGACGCTGGCGGAACGATGGCGTGTGACGCGGGAACAGTGGCTGCGCCGGAACAGGTAGGCGGAGCGAAGCAGTCCAGCGGGGCTGGTTGGCTGGATTGCGTTCGTCTTCGCCTCGCGCAATGACGCTGCGCGAAGCGGGAATGTCAGGCTCGAGCCGGCGCTCTCAGGATGCGAGCGCTGTCGTTCGCGATGACCGGCAGCGCAGCCATTGCCGGAAGTATCGCAGGCGTTTCCACCAACTCCTCGATGAGCGGTTCGTCGCCGGCCGTTGCCATATTGCCGAGCCGCACTTCGATCCACTGCCAGAGAGCGCGGATTTCCTCGGCAGATTTGCCGCACGGCGCGTATTCGCAGACCGCAAGTCCGGCGCTGAGCGCATCCTGATGATCGTTGCGCATCACGATGAAGGGTTTGGCAAGGATATCGCCGATGTCGAGCGCTGCCTCGTCGCTCAGCGCGTGCTCCGCGCTGGCAAGGCGCGTGCCCCGGATCGGCGTCTGGTTCAGGACATAGGCGAACGGCTTGTGCCAGGCCCTGACGACGCTGAGCGTCGGGGCGGTCGCCTCAATGTCCGCGATGCTGGGGCGCGTCGGGATCAGGCAGAAATCCGCATAACGAATCGCTGAATTGGTCGCGGCGCTGACGCCGCCGGCGGTATCCACGATCGCTACCGTCACGCCCTCGCGGTCGAGCGATTGCAGGCGTTGTTCGACCTCCCTGGCGGCGTAGACCGGCTCGACGACCGGCGCGGCATAAGGGCGGCGGCGCTTCCAGTTCGAAAGGGTGCCCTGTGAGTCCGTCTCGATCAGGCGGACATTGTGCCCGGCCCGGATGGCGGCAAGCGCAAGGCTGATGGCGAGCGTGCTTTTGCCGGAGCCACCCTTCTGGGTGGCCAATACGATCGTCTGCATTTCAGATCCTTTGGATGGCTTTCAGGCTTTTGGTTACGGCACACGAGCCGCGTCGCATTCTGCGACGCCGAGTTACGCGCTCGTTCAGACGTGCCCAGCCCGATCCAAAGGTCAGGGGATCGCGGTAGTCCGAATCAGTCAGCTAGCAATGATGCCCGATTATGGAAGTGTGGTCATCCGGGCAAATACTGCCGTGCGGCACATCGGCGCCCGATCATCGGCGGCGGCATGGCCTATATCCGGCTGGCCGATGTCAGCCACCACGCCGCTTGCCCACGTCATGCAGCCTGCTGGCGTGCGGACGGCACACCCGTCGGCATCGCCGGCGGGTTAGCACGCGCTGGCGTGAGGTTAGGACTCGCATGGTTGAAGCGCAGCGCTCGTCGGCCGCGTTCGCAGCTCCTTGTTCTACATTGCGGTCATAACTCCGTTCTTTTGCGGGGGAATCGCGCGCTTGCTGCAGCGCGATTGCGTACTAGTACGGCCGCGGCGTTGGTCCATTGTTCATGGTTAGCGCCCACGGTGACGAGCTGCCGATTATGTGCCAACTCGCATCGGGGGATCTCGCCATGGCATTCCTGAATCTGAATATCCGGGGCCGCTTGATTTTAGGCTTCAGCGTGCTCTGCGCGTTGCTGGCCGTCGTGGTCGGTACCACCATCGTCAAGGTTAGCGCGGTGAACGAATCCACCAGTCGCACCGTGAATCTTCGTGTGCCGACGGCGATGACCGCAAGCGATGTAGTGGCCGGCGTGTACGCTTCGCTCGCCTCGCTGCGCGGTTGGCTGATCACCGGCGAGGATACGTTCAAGGCCGAGCGCGCGACTCTCTGGAGGGAAATGCAGCGCTACGGCGCCAGGATGGACGATATCTCAACCCAATGGACGTCCGAGCAAAACAAGGCGGACTGGAAGCAGGCCAAGCCGCTGCTTGAAGAGCTACGCAGCGCGCAGGAAAAGGCAGAAGCAATCGCCCACACCATCGACGAGCAGCCGGCGGCCAAGATCCTCGCTACCGAAGCCGCGCCGCTGGCCAAGCTCATGCTGCAAAAGGCGACCTCGATCATCGACGAGGAGGGCGGCATTGGCTCGACCGACGCGCGCAAGAGCCTGCTGATCGACTTTGCCGACATGCGCGGTAGCATGGCATCCGCAATCGGCGCAATCCGCGCCTATCTTCTGACCGCGGACAAGGCCTTCAAGACCGAGTTCGAGGAGCTTTGGGCGCTCAACCAGAAAAAGTTCGAGGCGCTCGCAAAGCGCCGCGCAGAAATGACGGCCGCCCAGCAGAGCGCCTTCGACGCGCTGGTGGCAGCCCGCGCCAAATTCTCGCCGCTGCCACAGAAAATGTTCGAAATCCGCGCTTCCGACCGTTGGAACATGGCGCAGTGGTTCTTGACCAACGAAGCCGCGCCGCGCGCCAACAAGCTGCTCGACATCTTTGCCGGCCCCAAAGACGCGACCGGCTCGCGCGCGGGCGGAATGGTCTCGCGGCAGCAGAATAATCTGAAACGGGACGGCGATGCGATGCTGGCCGAAACCAACTTCCTGATGACGCTGCTCTGGGTTTTGCTGGGTGTCGGCATCGGCGTCGCGGCGACGGTCGTCTATCTCACCAATCGCTCGATCGTGCCGCCGATCCTCAAGATGGTTGGCGCCATGGGTCAGCTCGCCGGCGGCGACCACTCGGTCGTCATTCCCGCGACCGACAAGAAGGACGAGATTGGCCTGATGGCGCGGGCGGTCCTGATCTTCAAGGAGAACATGATCAAGGCCAAGGAGCTTGCCGACAAGGAGGCCGAGGCGATCAAGACGCGTATTGCGCGGGCGGCTCGGGTGAACGAACTCACCCAGGCGTTCGATTCCAGCATATCGACCGTGCTGCGGTCGGTAGCCTCGGCCTCGACCGAGCTGCAGGCGACGGCATCATCGATGACGGCGACGGCGGAGGAGACTTCGAACCAGGCGACAGCGGTCGCAGCCGCCACCGAAGAGGCTTCCACCAACGTGCAGACCGTCGCGGCCGCATCCGAAGAACTGGCGAGCTCGGTCACAGAGATCGGCCGGCAGGTGGCGCAATCCGCCGCGATCGCCCAGAAGGCGGTCGAGGAGGCCGATCGCACCAACACCACGGTACAGGGCCTGTATGACGGCGCCGCCAGCATCGGCGATGTCATCAAACTCATCAACGACATTGCTTCGCAGACCAACCTGCTCGCGCTCAATGCCACGATCGAGGCCGCGCGTGCCGGCGAGGCGGGCCGCGGGTTTGCCGTGGTGGCGTCCGAAGTCAAGAGCTTGGCCGAGCAGACCGCCAAGGCAACCGAACAGATCGGCGCGCAGATCACCGCGATCCAGAATTCATCGAGCGAGGCGGTGACCGCGATCCGAGGGATCACGTCCACGATCAACGAAATGAACGAGATCGCGTCCGCAATCGCCAGCGCCGTCGAGGAGCAGGGCTCGGCCACGCAGGAAATCGCTCGCAACGTGCAGCAGGCGGCACTCGGCACCGGTGAAATATCGGCAAACGTCGTCGGAGTTCAGCAGGCCGCCGGCGATACCGGCGCCGCCGCCCATCAGGTGCTGCAGGCGTCGAGCGAATTGTCGAAGCAGTCCGAGACGATGCGCGGCGAGGTTGAAGCCTTTCTCAGCAACATCAAGGCTGCTTGACGTTCCGGTGCCCCGGACGCAGCGCAGCGCGCTCCTCGCGACGCGCAGCATCGTCCGGACGATGCACCGCGTCCGGGACACGAGCGAGCACTATTTCCTGACGCAGATCACGCGGACCACCGACGGCTTGGCGTCCGTCGATCCGCCAGCTGCGTTGACGCCGTTGGCCTTGAGGAAGTCGCGCACCGTTTCGGCGGTCACCAGCATCGCTTGCGCTGCCGGCACGCCATTGCTGGGTCCCGCCACTTGAACCGGCTTCAACAGCGCGACGCCGGCGAATTTGCCGTCGCCGTCCTGCGCGGGCGCGCCGGAGAAGCCAAACGCCGGCGCCGGCGTCAGCGCGATATCGCTGCTGCCGCCTAGCTGGGCCACCGTGGCCTTGGTGGTGGTCACCGCCGCGCCGCCGCCCTGGTTCTGCGGATCGGCAATGCCGGTGAGGTCGAGCACCGGTTTGGTGGCGGCATTGGCGAGATTGAGCGCCTTCAGCCCGCGCGCGCCATAGATGCGCAAGAGCGCCAGATCGTGCTTCTTGTCCTCGGCGACACGATCGGCATTGCCGAACCCTGCGATAGCGACCGTGAGGCAGCCGTCGGTGATCTGGCGGTCGGCCAGAATCGCGCCATCGTCGCCGACGACGACACCGGTGCCGTATTCCACGCTCTTGCGCGGGGGAGGCCCCGCCGTCTGCGCGGCTGCCGGAAATGCGTTGAACGCGCTCGACATCGCGATCACCACGGGCTCGACGGTGTTCTCGGTGGCCTGGTCGTACATGATGGTGAGGATGCGGACCTCGTCGCCCTTGAAGGTGCCGCGCAGATAAAACTTCTTCAGGCCCTGCAGGCCGGACAGCACGAAGAAATCCGGCTTGACCACGGTGTAATCGATGTTGCGGCCCGGCTCTTTCTTCTCTCGCTCGGCGAGTTTTGCCGTGGTCGGATTGGCTTCTTTGCGCCGCGAAAGCTGGATCTGGATCGTGCCGGATGGTGACGTCCATTTGGCGCCGTTGGCGTCGCTGGCCTGCTGCGGCACCAGCTTGGTGGGAATGCCGAGTCGCGCGCCGGTGCCGGGATCGAAGACGATTTTCCAGCCGACGTTCTCCTGCTTTTTCCTGGCAGTATCGGCGAGGAGGCCGCGCTCCTGCGGATTGAGCACGCCAGTTGATTTAGCCCCGCGCGACTTCTGGAATTCCTTGATCGCATTAACCATGCGCTCGCTGACGTCACCGGTGATCGCGCCGTTATATTGCCCGACCCAGGCGAGGTCCGACTGCAACGCCAGCCGCTCGGCCTGGCCTAACGCCTTCGCCGTGTCTTCCGGCTTCTGCAGCGCGGGACGGACCGGCACCGTTGTGACTTGCTTCGGCTTGGCGCCCGCCGTGGAAGGCGGCGTCATTTGCGCCTGCGCGGCGGCCCCGGAGATCACAAAAGCCGAGGCTGCGATCATCAATGTTGCTGAAAGCACCAATCTCATGACAAATCCCGGCAGAATAACGAGAGTGCGATCATTGACGCCCGGCCAATTAAGCACATCTGCTTAGTCGGCAACAACCGCGCCACGGTTCAGGGGGATTATCCCCTCACCCTGAGGAGCCGCGAAGCGAGGTTTGCCAGCGAAGGAAGGACAGCACACCACCATGCTGAGCGCCGACGAACTCGAACGCTACGCCCGCCATATCGTGCTGCGCGAAGTCGGCGGTCCCGGGCAGGCCGCCCTGAAAGCGGCATCCGTGCTGGTGATCGGCGCTGGCGGCCTCGGCGCACCCGTCCTGATGTACCTGGCGGCGGCCGGTGTCGGCAGGCTCGGCGCTGTCGATGACGACGTGGTCTCGCTGTCCAATCTGCAGCGGCAGATCATCCACACCACGCCGGACATCGGGCGGCCCAAGGTCGACAGCGCCGCGGAGACCGTTCACGCGCTCAATCCCCATGTTCGTTTCGAGGCGCATGGGGTGCGTCTCGATGCTGGGAACGTGATGTCGCTGATCGACGACTATGATCTCGTGCTCGACGGCTCCGACAATTTCGAGACCCGCTATCTGGTGTCCGATGCCTGCTTCTTTGCCGGCAAGCCGCTGATTACGGCGGCGCTCGGGATGTTCGACGGATCGCTGACCACGATCCGGGCGCATGAACGGGACGGCGACGGCCACTTCAATCCGACCTATCGCTGCCTGTTTCCCGAACCGCCGCCGCCCGGCACCATACCGGCCTGCGCCGAGGCCGGCGTCATGGGCGCGCTGGCGGGCATGCTCGGCTCGATGATGGCGCTGGAAGCGATCCGCGAGATCGTCGGCTTCGGCGAGAGCCTAGTTGGCCGACTGGTGATGGTCGATGCACGCGCGATGCGGTTTGAAACATTGCGCTACGCACGCGATCCGCAAAACCCGCTCAACGGTGATGCGCCCACGATCACTGATTTGAGCGGGCACGCGGCGTAGCGGGCGGGGTGGGGTGGCGCCGCATACACCAGCCTTGGATATACCCCGACTCACGTTCCGACGCGCTTCTCGCTGTCCATATGCGCAAGCTGCGACTCCGGATAGCGCGCCCCGGCCGCCACGCCGGGCGGAAACGCCTCGACCAGCGCAGACAAGTGAGCCTCCGTCAGTTTCACATCGAGCGCGCCGAGGGCCTCAGCGAGACGGTCACGGCGGCGGGCGCCGACCAGCGGCACGATGTCGTTGCCCTGCGCCGCGACCCATGCAATCGCTACCTGTGCGGTCGAGGCGCCGAGCTCGCTTGCAATCGCACGCAATGAATCCACCAGCGCCAGATTGGCGTCGAGATTGCTTCCCTGGAAACGCGGGCTCATGGCACGAAAATCCTTGGTCCCGCGATCGGCCGTCCAGTGTCCGCTGATCAGCCCGCGCGACAGCACGCCATAGGCCGTGATGCCGATGCCGAGTTCGCGGCAGGTCGGCAGGATGTCGTTCTCGATGCCGCGCGAGATCAGCGAGTATTCGATCTGCAGGTCGCTGATCGGGTGCACCGCATGGGCGCGCCGGATGGTCTCCGCGTCTACTTCCGACAGGCCGATATGCCTGATCCAGCCGGCCTTCACCATGTCGGCCATCGCACCGACCGTCTCCTCGATCGGCACGTCCGGGTCGAGCCGCGCCGGCCGATAGATGTCGACGGTATCGACGCGCAGCCGCTGCAGCGAATAAGCGAGGAAATTCTTGATCGCCGCCGGGCGGCTGTCATAGCCGGACCAGTTCTTTGCGGGATCGCGCAGCGCGCCAAACTTGACGCTGATCTGGACGTTGTCTCGGCCGCGCGCAGCGAGCGCTTCGCCGATCAGCATTTCATTGTGACCCATGCCGTAGAAATCGCCGGTGTCGAGCAGGGTGATGCCGGCATCGAGCGCGGCGTGGATGGTGGCGATGCTCTCGCTGCGGTCGGCCGGGCCGTAGAAGTCTGACATGCCCATGCAGCCGAGGCCGATGGCAGAAACGGTTGGGCCGGTAGAGCCGAGTTTGCGTCTTTCCATGGTGGTTCTCCTCGTAGTGGCGCCGGATCGGCGCCGTGTTGACGAGGCTGATATGAACCTTCTCGACTGAACCGGTAAGGTGGACAATTTCAAACAGCTTGTTCACTATACCGAACAATGAAGAATATCGACCTCCGCGACCTCGACGTTTTTGTTGCCGTGGCGCGCACGCGGAATTTCCGCCGTGCCGCGATCGAGCAAGGCGTCTCCGTCTCAAGTCTCAGCCAGCGGCTGCGCGACATGGAGGAGCGGCTCGGCGTGCGCCTGATGAATCGCACCACGCGCAGCGTAGCCCTCACCGAAGCCGGCGAGTTGTTGCTGGGGCGTGTCGGCCCGGCGCTATCGGATGTCGGCGCGGCGCTCGATCAGGTGCGCGGCCTGCGGGCCGTGCCGTCGGGGCGTCTGCGCATCAATGCGCCGCCGCCGGCAATCGACCTGGTGATGGCGCCGATGGTCGCGCCGTTTCTCGAGAAGCATCCCAAGATCGAGCTGGAGATCGTCGGCGAGAGTTCGTTTGTCGATATCGTCGCCGGCGGGTTCGACGCCGGCGTGCGCTATGGCGAACATTTGGCGCAGGACATGATCGCGGTCTCGCTCGGGGCGCCGCAGCGTTACGCAGTGGTGGCGTCGAAGGAATATGTTGCTCAGCATGGTCGCCCGGAAGTGCCGAAGGATCTGCTCGACCATGCCTGTATCCGCACCCGTTTCGGCAGCGGCGCGATGCTGGATTGGGAGTTTGAGAAAGCGGGCCGTCTCGTAAAGGTTTCACCGCCGGCCAAGCTGGTCGCGACCCATCTGGGGCTGGCGTTGCGCGCCGTCCATGACGGGGTGGGCTTCTGGCTGACGTTCGAAGGTTATGTTCGGTACGGCATCAAGTCGGGCGCGCTGGTCAGCGTGCTCGACGACTGGTGCCCCCCGTTTTCCGGGACCGTTTCTGTATTATCCGAGCCGTCGCCAGCCGCCGCCGGCGCTTGCCGCGTTCGTGGCTTTCGTCGCGGAATGGCGGAAGCGGGAGCGGCGGAAAAGCAAGACGCCGTAGCTGTTACCTCCAGGGGGAGGGTAGCGCAGGGCCAATCCGACCGCCTCACAGCATACTGGGCAGCACGCGATCCGGCGGTTTGTGGTTGTCGAGGAAGGTCCGGATGTTGATGATCACCTTCTCGCCCATCTCGACGCGGCCTTCGATGGTGGCCGAGCCCATATGCGGCAGCAGCGTCACCTTGCCGGCTTTCGCCAGCCGAACCAGTTTCGGATTGACCGCGGGCTCATGCTCGTAGACGTCGAGGCCGGCGCCTCCGATGTCACCGGCTTCGAGCAGCTTGATCAGCGTGTCCTCGTCGATCACGCCGCCGCGCGCGGTGTTGACGATGTAGGCGTCTTTGCGGATCAGCTTGAGCCGCCTGGCCGACAACAGGTGATAGGTTGCCGGCGTATGCGGACAGTTCACCGAGATGATGTCCATCCGCGCCAGCATCTGGTCGAGGCTTTCCCAATAGGTCGCGCCGAGTTCCTCGGCGATAACAGGCGCCACCGGGCGGCGGTTGTGATAGTGGATCTGCAGGCCGAAGGCGCGCGCGCGGCGAGCCACCGCCTGGCCGATGCGGCCCATGCCGATGATACCAAGGCGCTTGCCGCCGATGCGATGGCCGAGCATCCAGGTCGGCGACCAGCCGGGCCAGTTCTTGCCGTCGGGGAGGATGGTTGCGCCTTCGATCAGTCGCCGCGGCACGGCGAGAATCAGCGCCATGGTCATGTCGGCAGTGTCTTCGGTCAGGACTTTCGGCGTGTTGGTCACCGTGATGCCGCGCGCATGTGCCGCCGTGACGTCGATATTGTCGACGCCGTTGCCGAAATTGGCGATCATGCGCAGCTTGCAGTCAGGGTGCTTGAGCATCTCCTCACTGATCATGTCGGTGACGGTCGGCACCAGCACGTCGGCGGAGCGGCTGGCTTCGGCAATCTGCTGCGGCGTCATCGGCGTGTCGTCGAGATTCAACCTCGCGTCGAACAGCTCGCGCATCCGGGTCTCGATCGAGTCCGGCAATTTGCGAGTGACGACGACGAGAGGTTTTTTCTTGATCGACATGTCCTGCTCTCATGAGGGAGGTGCGCAGAGGCGCGCCGTTCAGACCTCATTAACCCGGTTGTTCGACACTGCGATGGCCACGCGGTCTCGGTATCCGGCTGTTTGCTGAGGTTAAGTCCCTTGGGTTCCCCAATACTTGCCTCGGATTTTCGGCAGAAAATCCGGGCGTTCTGGTTCTAGGCGTTCCGTCCTCTCTATCAGAAGACCGGGCCAAGACAAGAACCCTCGGCCGTCGCAAGCCGGGCGCGGCCAAAGCGGGGCACGGGGTCTGGGGTTTCGGGCGCTAGCGGGCGGTTTCAACTCGGAGCATTCGAGTTGGGCGAGGCTCGGCAGGAGACGGGTTGATGGCGTTGGGGCGTTTCTGTTCGGTAGCGGTGCTGGCGGCGGGCTGGCTTGTCGCTTCCGTCAGCACAGGGTTTTCGGCCAAGGATTCGGCCACCACCACGAGCGGCCTGCCGGTGCCGCGATATGTCAGCCTCAAATCCGATCATGTGAATGTGCGGGCCGGTCCTACCAAGGACAACGACGTCGCCTGGGTCTATACCCGCTCGGGCTTGCCGGTCGAAATCACCGCCGAGTTCGAGAACTGGCGGCGCGTGCGCGATTCCGAAGGCGCCGAGGGCTGGGTCTATCATTCGCTGCTGTCCGGCCGCCGCACTGCGGTCGTCACCATGAAGAGCAAGGACGAGTTGGCGCCGCTGTACGATAGTCCCGATCCGACCAGCGCGGTCGCCGCCCGCCTGCAGGCCGGCGTGGTCGCGCAAGTAAAAAAATGCGCCAATGGCTGGTGCCGCGTTGTCGGCAACGGCTTCGACGGCTGGATCGAGCAGCAGCGCCTATGGGGCGTGTATGCAGATGAGAGGGTGGATTGAGGCCGCCAGCGCGTCGTGCGCAGAACTGTAGGATGGGCGAAGCGAAGCGTGCCCACCATTTCTTCAGCAGCGTTGGATAGATGGTGGGCACGGCGCAAACGCGCCTTTGCAGTCAGCGCTTCTTGCGCAGCCGCACGACCATGTCGACGCGGGCGATCTCGTAGCCCTCGGGCACGTCGGGCATCTTCGACAACACCAGATGCGGATCGGGAATGTCGACCAGCTCGTGGTTGTTCTCGAGATAGAAGTGGTGATGCGCGGTGACGTTGGTGTCGAAATAGGTCTTGGTGCCGTCGACCGAGACCTGGCGCAACAGGCCAGCGTCGGTGAGCTGATTAAGCGTGTTGTAGACGGTGGCCAGCGACACCGGAACCTTGGCGAGCGTCGCCTCCTCGTAGAGCATTTCCGCGGTCAGATGGCGGGCCCCCTTGCCGAACAGTAGCCAGCCCAGCGCCATGCGCTGGCGGGTGGGCCGCAGACCTGCGGCCTGCAGCATTTCGTTGACGTCGTGCCAAGGACAGCCGGTCAACGCCGGCTGGTGTCCGGCGGCGCGGGCGGCCGGATCAATACCGTCGTCGTTCAGGGGCGAGGCTTGGTCGTTCATGTCCACTTCGGGTACCACACGCTTAACTTGGGCAATATTCTTGCCCAATATAAAAGGAAATCAGGTAGATGCAAGTTTTTCGCAACTAGAACCGGCCCAAGGTTAAGAGGAACCGGCGTGACTATGGGGCGTTTTAGCCCGTTCCAGCGCTTTGCCGGGCCGTAATGCCTATGTTACAGAGCGCGCGGACCACATATGCGATTTCGGCAGAGACTGACGCCGATAGCACCCTAAGTAGCGCCAAATTGCGGGAAAACAAGCGTTCTCCCGCGGGGAAACGGGTCCGGTTCGCTCAAAAGCGCTCCATCGGGACATCTAAGGTGAGGCTGAACACGATGCTGGATCGGCGCAGCGGTTATGAATATGAGGATTTGCTCGCCTGCGGCCGCGGCGAGATGTTCGGTCCCGGAAATGCGCAGTTACCGCTGCCGCCGATGCTGATGTTCGACCGCATCACCGAGATCACCGACAAGGGCGGCGAGTTCGGCAAGGGTCTGATCCGTGCCGAACTCGATGTGAAGCCGGACCTGTGGTTTTTCGGCTGCCATTTCAAGAATGACCCGGTCATGCCGGGCTGCCTTGGCCTGGACGCGATGTGGCAGATGGTCGGATTTTACCTCGGCTGGATCGGCGGCGAGGGACGCGGCCGGGCGCTGGGGCTCGGGGAATTGAAGTTCTCCGGCCAGGTGCTGCCGAACGCCCGCAAGGTTGTGTACAACATCGACATGAAACGCGTGATGCGTTCAAAGCTGGTGCTCGGCGTTGGCGACGGCTGGCTTTCCATGGATGGCGAGATTATCTATCGCGCCAAGGATCTGAAGGTCGGGCTGTTCAAGCAGGGCTCCGCGCCGGGCGGCTGAGCAACGCGATCAAGCAGCAGCACACCTTCACAGAACAACGTAAACGGCGAGGCGAGGCGATCATGAGGCGGGTTGTCATCACGGGGATGGGTATCGTCTCATCCATCGGAAACAACACCCAGGAAGTGCTTGCGAGCCTTCGCGAGGCAAAGTCCGGCATCACGCGTGCGGAAAAGCACGCCGAGCTCGGTTTTCGCTCGCAGGTGCAGGGCGCGCCAACGCTCAATCCCGCTGACGTCATCGATCGCCGCGCCATGCGATTCCTCGCCGAAGGAGCGGCTTGGAATCACGTCGCGATGGAGCAGGCGATCCGCGATTCCGGCCTTGAAGCCAACGAAGTCTCCAATGAGCGCACCGGCATCATCATGGGGTCGGGCGGACCGTCGACGCGGACGCTGGTGGAAGCAGCCGACATCGCGCGCACCAAGGGTCCGAAGCGGATCGGCCCGTTCGCGGTGCCGAAGGGCATGTCATCAACGGCCTCGGCGACGTTGGCAACCTGGTTCAAGATCAAGGGCGTGAATTATTCGATCTCGTCGGCCTGCGCGACCTCCAACCATTGCATCGGCAACGCCTATGAGACGATCCAGATCGGCAAGCAGGATGTGATCTTCGCCGGCGGTTGCGAGGAGCTCGACTGGACCCTGTCGGTGCTGTTCGACGCCATGGGCGCAATGTCGTCCAAATACAATGACACGCCCGCTACGGCCTCGCGGCCCTACGACATCAGCCGTGATGGTTTTGTCATTGCCGGTGGCGCCGGCGTGCTGGTGCTGGAAGAGCTCGAACGTGCCAAGGCGCGCGGCGCGCGCATTTACGGCGAACTGGTCGGCTATGGCGCAACGTCGGACGGTTACGACATGGTGGCGCCGTCGGGCGAAGGCGCCGAGCGGTGCATGCGCATGGCGATTTCGACGGTGAAGACGCCGATCGACTATATCAATCCGCACGCCACCTCGACGCCGGCCGGCGATCCGCCGGAGATCGAGGCGATCCGAAAGGTGTTCGGCACCGGCGACAAGTGCCCTCCGATCTCGGCGACCAAGGCGTTGACCGGCCATTCGCTCGGCGCTACCGGCGTGCAGGAGGCGATCTATTCGCTCCTGATGCTGAACAACGGCTTCGTCTGCGAGAGTGCCCATATCACCGAACTCGATCCGGTGTTTGCCGACATGCCGATCGTGCGCAAGCGCATCGACAACGCCAAGCTCGGCACCGTGCTGTCGAACTCCTTCGGCTTCGGCGGCACCAACGCCACGCTGGTGTTCAAGCGGCTGGATGCGTGAGATACTGGCCGTCATGCTCCGCCACCCGGTCTCGCCTTCGGCGAGCCCGATGATAGGCCCCGTCGGGGCATCCAGTACGCTGCGGCCCCTCGAGCCAATCGTCAATGTCTCTGGAATACTGGATCACTCGCATTCGCGGGCGATGTCATCAACGAAATGAGTGGAGTGTAGGCGAATGCAAGACCTGATGAAGGGAAAGCGCGGGCTGATTATGGGCGTCGCCAATGATCATTCGATCGCCTGGGGCATCGCCAAGGCGCTTCAAGCGCAGGGCGCCGAGCTCGCCTTCACCTATCAGGGCGAGGCGCTCGGCAAGCGCGTCAAGCCGCTGGCGCAATCGCTCGGCGCCGATACGGTGCTGTCGTGCGACGTCGAAGACCTTGCCAGCGTCGATTCGGCTTTCGCGGCGCTGAAGGCCAAATGGGGCGGGCTCGACTTCCTCGTCCACGCGATTGCGTTCTCCGACAAGAACGAGTTGAAGGGGCGCTATGCCGATACCACGCGCGAGAACTTTTCGCGTACCATGCTGATCTCCTGCTTTTCGTTCACCGAAATTGCCAAGCGCGCCGCCGAGCTTATGCCCGAGACCGGTGGCTCCATGATTACGCTGACCTTCGGCGGGTCGGTGCGCGTGATGCCGAATTACAATGTAATGGGTGTGGCGAAAGCGGCGCTGGAAGCGTCGGTACGCTATCTCGCTGCCGACTTCGGCCCGCGCAAGATCCGCATCAATTCGATCTCGGCCGGCCCGGTGCGCACGCTGGCGGGCTCCGGCATCGGCGATGCGCGCGCGATGTTCGCCTTCCAGCAGAAACACTCGCCGCTCGGCCGCGGCGTGACGCTGGAAGAACTCGGCGGCTCCGCGCTCTATCTGTTGTCTGACCTGTCGGGCGGCGTCACTGGCGAAATCCACTACGTCGATTCCGGTTACAACGTGATCTCGATGCCGCGGCCGGAAGAGCTGAAGGGCGAGTAGGGCTGCCAATGCACGGCAGATTCTTAGGGTGGGCAAAGGCGCATTAGCGCCGTGCCCACCACCTATCCCCAGATTGCATTTTGAGCGGTGGGCACGCTGCGCTTTGCCCTCCTCGATCATCCCGCCGTGATCTTCTCCGCGCGCTGGAATGCCGGACGCGCCGCACAGCGGTCGATATAAGCGTCGAATGACGGCCGTGGCGGCACCATCTTGAACATCCGCACCGCAAAATTCAGCCCCGAGCCGAGCATGATGTCGGCGGCCGAGAACTTCTCGCCGAGAATCCAGGGGCCCTTCTCCAGGGCGGCATCCAGCACGTCGAACGTCTGGGCCGCACTGCCCCATGACGCTGTGCTCGACGGCACCTCCAACTTCGTGAAGAGCTGGATCAGCGCGGGTTCGATGCAGCTCGGCGAGAAGAACAGCCACTGCAGGTATCTTGCGCGCAGCGGATCGGTGGCGGCCGGCGCAAGGTTGGTTTCGGGATAGCGGTCGGCGACGTAGGCGCAGATCGCTGCCGCCTCCCCGAGCGCGGCGTCGCCGTCCTTCAATCCCGGCACCTTGCCCATCGGATTGATCGCTAGATATTCCGGCGCCTTCTGCGCGCCCGTGGTGATGTCGGTGAGCACGCGCTCATAAGGCAGCCCGGCTTCTTCCAGCAGCCAGATCGCGGAGAAGGAGCGGGAGCGCGGCGACCAGTAGAGTTGGATCATGGGATGAACCGTTCTTCGGCGTGGACGAATAGCGCTTGTTCATTGCGCGTCTGACGTGAATTGGCAACACACTACGCCTGGAACCAACGAGCCGTGCTCCAACGATATATTGGTCAACTTCATTTCGCGCAGCAGATCGGTTGGCGATTTCCAGAGTCTCGAACCACTGTGGCCTTGCTATGCGGGAGTGCTCAATCGTTCTTGAGATAGTCAGGCAGCGTCTGATCGAGCCTTGCCGCAACTAGCGCACGGGTTCTCTCACGAAGCATCGCATTACCCGGAACGGCTGTCGCCGGTTCGGGAAACAGCGAGTTGTCGAGTTTGGTGAGCGGATCTTCGGTCAGTCGCAAGCCTTCGGTCAGTCGCGTACCTAAACCAGCGAACGGACGGCCAATAGTCTCGTAGCTGCCGCCGTCGAGCAGGGTCATCCCAATATTGGCGAACAGGTGTGAGTGCCTGACGACTGATCCTAGCCCGCGACTATATGCGCCGACGCCGTCAAGCATCAGATTGGTGCCCGGCACCTGCCCCTTGAATCGGGTTACAACAAGGTAGCGCTCGCAGTTCGCAGCCGGCGTGATACTCCTGACGATCGCCGGCAGGCCCTCGCGGGGATCGGGCAAGAATCGTGACGTCGGATTATAGAAGGGCTCAAACGCGCCCCTCGGATAGGTGATCCTCCGCACGGCTGGATCAGTGCCGGTCGCCGCGCGTATCCGCGCGACTACGAGATCATCGAGTCCCCATCCCTCGACCGTGACCGCGCTCTCCTCGGTCTCAAATATCGTGAGGCCAAATTTTTGCACAGCAAAGCGGTCCTCGAGCGCCGAAATGACGCCAAGTCGGCAAGGACCCGTTTCCGCAGCAACCGGTTGTTTCGCGGCCGCCTTGGCCTTTGGCGCCGCTTTCTTTGTGACGGCTTTTGCGGGTGTCGATGCCGCCGGGGCGTTCGCTGTTGAAGGGGATTGGGCCCATCCTGCTGCCGCGAAGCATGACACGAGGATGGCGGCAGCGAAGCTACGGAACATGGCCTGAAGAACCAGAGTTGATGACAATGAGGAAATAAACTAGAGGGTGCAGCCCCCTTCCGCAAGCCGAGCGATGGCCTTCACGCCGATTTTCGCCAGCGATAATATTTCATGAAGCGGCTGATCGCCGGTTCGACCTCTTCCTTCTCGAACACAAAGCCCTCGCGCTCGTACCAGCGCCAGGCCTTTTCGTTCTCTCGCACGCAACGCAGCCAGATTTCGTCCGGCAGATGTTTGCGCGTAAAGGCGAGTAGTTGGCGTCCGACGCCATTACCCTGATATTCCGGCGCGACGAACAACTGGTCGAGATAACGAGCTGAAAGATGCAACGCGAGCATCGCCGCCAATTTCCCGTTATCGTCGGCGACGTAAAGCCTCCAGCCCTTCTCCACCTCCATCGGGACGCGTGCGCGCAATTTTGCCAGCAGGGCGTCGCTGGCATCTTCCAATCCGGTCGAGACCCAACTGTCCATCCAGACCCGGGCGACCTCGTCGTACTCGTCTGCGCGGGCGAGGCGGATGATCGGTTGTGACAAGGTCGCTATCTCCCAAGATGCCCGGCTTGTCAGGCGCGCGATTTTCGTGATGACGATCCCGTCTTGCGCTGTTCGCGCAATGCGTCGGCTGCGAGGCAAACCACTTCGGAGATCTGCTGGAGCTGCCCGGCGAGCGGGCTCGTCTTGCGCCAGACCATGCCGATGGTTCGCGACGGCTGCGGATTCCTGAAGCGGGCGACGGAGACCGGCGCCGAGCGGGTTTCCACCGCGACCGCCATTTCCGGGATCAGGGTGACGCCGATACCGGCGCCGACCATTTGCACGAGCGTCGACAGTGAGCTTGCGTCCAGGACTTCCCGCGGCGGCGAGGACTGCATGTTGCAGAACGACAGCGCCTGATCGCGGAAGCAGTGGCCCTCCTCAAGCAGCAAGAGCCGCATTTCGCGCAGCGTCTCGTGACTTGGTACCGGCGTTCCTTCATCCTCGCCCGGCCGCACGAGCAGAAAATTCTCAGAAAAACACGCGACCTCGGTCAGGGAAGGCTCCGACACCGGCAGCGCAACGATCGCGGTATCGAGCCGGCCCTCGACGACTTCCTTGATCAGCTTCGGCGTTAGCGTCTCACGCACGTGAATGTCGAGCTCCGGATGCAGGCGCGCGAGATGCTCGATCACCTTCGGCAAAAGATAAGGCGCAATCGTAGGAATCATGCCGATGCGTAAGCGCCCTGCGAGCCGGTCCCGCGAGGCACGGGCAAAATCTCCGAGTTCATCCACCGAGCGCAGGATGTCGCGGACACGCTGGACGATCTCTTCGCCGAATTTCGTCAGCGTCACTTGTCGTGCGCTTCGTTCCAGCAGCACGCCGCCTAGGACCTCTTCCATTTCCTTGATTTGCATCGACAGCGCCGGCTGCGAGATCGAACATGCCTCTGCTGCGCGTCCGAAATGGCCGTGACGTGCCAGCGCATCGAAATAGCGAAGCTGTCTGAGCGTCATCTGGATCATCAGAATATCTTATCAGTCCGATCATTAAAATCAACTTCACCTGATGGAAGGCACTGCTTAGAGTGCTTCCAATCCGAACAGGAAGCGACCTCAGGAGACAATCATGGATGACAAAACCAAATGCCCGTTCTCGGGCGGCAATCGCGCACGCACGAACCGCGACTGGTGGCCGGACGCGCTCGACGTGTCGGTTCTTCACCGCAATTCCAACCTCTCCGACCCGATGGGCGAGGCGTTCGACTACGCCAAGGAATTCAAGACGCTCGACCTCAATGCCGTGATCAAGGACCTGCACGCGTTGATGACGGACTCGCAGGAATGGTGGCCGGCCGACTTCGGTCACTATGGCGGCCTGATGATCCGCATGGCGTGGCACAGCGCGGGCACCTACCGCATCACGGATGGCCGCGGCGGCGCCGGCGCGGGTCAGCAGCGCTTCGCGCCGCTGAATAGCTGGCCTGACAACGCCAACCTCGACAAGGCGCGCCGGCTGTTGTGGCCGATCAAGCAGAAATACGGCCAGAAAATCTCATGGGCCGACCTGATGATTCTGGCCGGCAACGTCGCGCTGGAATCGATGGGCTTCAAAACGTTCGGCTTCGCCGGCGGCCGCGCCGACGTCTGGGAGCCCGAAGAGCTGTTCTGGGGTCCCGAAGGCACCTGGCTCGGCGACGAACGCTACAGCGGCGAGCGTCAGCTCGCCGAGCCGCTCGGCGCCGTGCAGATGGGCCTCATCTACGTCAACCCGGAAGGGCCGAACGGCAATCCGGACCCGATCGCGGCGGCCAAGGATATCCGCGAGACCTTCTTCCGCATGGCGATGAACGACGAGGAAACTGTCGCCCTGATTGCCGGCGGCCACTCCTTCGGCAAGACCCATGGTGCCGGCGATCCGTCGCTGGTCGGAGCTGACCCGGAAAGCGGTGCGCTGGAGGATCAGGGCCTTGGCTGGAAGAGCAAGCATGGCACGGGCGTCGGCGCCGACGCCATCACCGGCGGCCCTGAAGTCACGTGGACGCAGACGCCGACCAAGTGGAGCAATCTGTTCTTCAAGAACCTGTTCGAAAACGAATGGGAACTGACGCAGAGCCCGGCTGGCGCGAAGCAGTGGAAGGCGAAAGGCGCGGAAGCCACGATCCCGGACGCCTACGACAAGTCCAAGAAGCATGTGCCGACCATGCTGACCACCGACCTGTCGCTGCGCCTCGACCCGGCCTACGAGAAGATCTCGCGGCGCTTCTACGAGCATCCGGATCAGTTCGCGGATGCGTTCGCGCGTGCCTGGTTCAAGCTCACGCACCGCGACATGGGCCCGATCGCGCGTTACCTCGGCCCGCTGGTGCCGAAGGAAACGCTGATCTGGCAGGACCCGATTCCGGCGGTCGATCATCCGCTGATCGGCGAGGCGGACATCGCCGCGCTGAAGGCGAAGATTCTCGCCTCCGGCCTGTCGGTGTCCCAGCTCGTTTCGACCGCATGGGCGTCGGCCTCGACGTTCCGCGGCTCCGACAAGCGCGGTGGCGCGAACGGTGCGCGGATTCGCCTCAGCCCGCAGAAAAACTGGGAGGTCAACCAGCCGGCCGAGCTCAACACCGTGCTGCAGAAGCTCGAAGCGATCCAGAAGGAGTTCGGCAAGAAGGTTTCGCTTGCCGACCTGATCGTTCTCGGCGGCTGCGCGGCGGTCGAAAAAGCCGCCAAGGACGCCGGACTAGACGTCAAGGTGCCGTTCACGCCGGGTCGCATGGACGCCTCGCAGGAGCAGACCGACGTCGAATCCTTCGCCCCGCTCGAACCGCGTGCCGACGGCTTCCGCAACTTCGTCAGTGCTAAGAAGCACCAGTTCATGCAGCCTGAGGAAGCATTGGTGGACCGGGCGCAGTTGCTGCGGCTGACGGGACCCGAGATGACGGTGCTCGTCGGCGGCCTGCGCGTCCTCGGCGCCAATTGCGGCGGGTCGAAGCACGGCGTGTTCACCCAAAAGCCCGGCACGCTGACGAACGATTTCTTCGTCAACCTGCTCGACATGGGCACGCAATGGCAGCCCGCCGGCTCCGATGGCGTATACGAGAGCCGAGACCGCAAGACGAATGCCGTCAAGTGGACCGGCACCCGCGTCGACCTGATCTTCGGTTCGCACTCGCAGCTCCGCGCCTTCGCGGAAGTCTATGCGTGCGCGGACTCGAAGGCGAAGTTTGCGAAGGATTTCGTGGCGGCGTGGACCAAGGTGATGAACCTCGATCGATTCGACGTCGCCTGATCCTGACAAGAACTATCCGGAAAGCAAAAAAGGGCGGCCGAGAGGCCGCCCTTTCATATGGGATGCGCTCAAACGCCGAGCGTACCGGCCTTCGCCGCGGCATAACGCTCCGCGATCTTGGCCCAGTTCACCGTATTCCACCACGCTTTCAGATAATCCGCGCGGCGGTTCTGGTAGTTCAGGTAATATGCGTGCTCCCAGACGTCGTTGCCCATCAGGGCGCGCTTGCCGTCCATCATAGGATTGTCCTGGTTCGGGCGGGTCTCGATCGCAAGCTTGCCGTCCTTGCCCACCGTCACGAACACCCAGCCCGAGCCGAACTGGCGTCCGCCGGCAGCATTAAAATCGTTCTGGAATTTTTCCATGCCGCCGAGATCGCGATCGATCGCCGCCAGCACCTCGCCCTCCGGCTTGCCGCCGTTCGGGCCCATGATCTCCCAGAACATGGTGTGGTTGGCATGGCCGCCGAGATTGTTGCGGACGGTGAATTTGATGCT
The DNA here is from genome assembly GCF_001440415.1 of Bradyrhizobium retamae. Lineage (GTDB taxonomy): Bacteria > Pseudomonadota > Alphaproteobacteria > Rhizobiales > Xanthobacteraceae > Bradyrhizobium > Bradyrhizobium retamae. Next base: position 192,512 of record NZ_LLYA01000159.1, on the reverse strand, counting down.
GTCGTCGAGCGCATTCAGGTTGCCGAGCACGTCCTCGATCTTCGCCGTGCCCAATTGCGCATTGGTCTTGGCGACGTTGTTGAGGTTGGCGACATAGGCTGCATGGTGCTTGCCGTGGTGAATTTCCATCGTCTTGGCGTCGATGTGGGGTTCGAACGCGTTGGTCGGATAGGTCAGCGGCGGCAGCGTGAACGGCCCGGTTGGGGCGGCGGCCGGGGCGGGAGCAGCCGCCTGCGCAAAGACGAGACGTGGGGCTGTAGCCATGGCCGCTATACCGGTTGCAGCAAACATCAAGTGGCGTCGGGACATGGATGACATCGACTTCTCCTGTAAGTGAACTGAGTGAATATCCGTTGGACGGAACGCCGTAGGCCGCTGCGCGCGGCAAGGTACGGATGATGGGCAGGATCGGGTTTCGTTTTCTGTCCTCGTAAGCCTGCGACGTAATCGCACAGGTGCTGCCGTCCCGACAATGTAACTCAGGCCGCCAACAAAAAAGGGCGGCCGCTCGGCCGCCCTTTTGTTCACATTTTAGCGATGCCTTACTCGCCGGCGGCTTCACGCGGCGCCTGGCCTTCCGCCTTCTGTTTGGCCTCGAGGTCCTCGCCGGTTACCTGATCGACCACCTTCATCGACAGCCGGGTCTTGCCGCGGTCGTCGAAGCCGAGCAGCTTGACCTTGACCTTGTCGCCTTCCTTGACGACGTCGGAGGTCTTCTGCACGCGGTTGGCGGCGAGCTGGCTGATGTGGACCAGGCCGTCCTTGGCGCCGAAGAAGTTCACGAACGCGCCGAACTCCATCACCTTAACCACGGTGCCCTCATAGATCTGGCCAATCTCCGGATCGGAGGCGATCGACTTGATCCACTTGATCGCGGCCTTCATCGCCTCGCCGTCGTTGGAGGCGACCTTGACGGTGCCGTCGTCCTCGATGTTGACCTTGGCGCCGGTCTTTTCGACGATCTCGCGGATCACCTTGCCGCCGGTGCCGATCACTTCACGGATCTTATCGGTCGCGATCTTGAAGGTCTCGATGCGCGGCGCGTATTCGCCGAGCTCGGCGCGGGCGTTGGTCAGCGCCTTGGCCATTTCGCCGAGGATGTGGACACGTCCTTCCCTCGCCTGGCCGAGCGCCACCTTCATGATCTCCTCGGTGATGCCCTCGATCTTGATGTCCATCTGCAGCGAGGTGATGCCCTGGTCGGTGCCCGCCACCTTGAAGTCCATGTCGCCGAGATGATCCTCGTCGCCGAGAATGTCGGACAGGACCGCAAAGCGGGAGCCTTCCAGGATCAGGCCCATCGCGATGCCTGCGGTCGGCCGCTTCAAGGGAACGCCCGCATCCATCAGCGCGAGCGAGGCGCCGCACACCGAGGCCATCGACGACGAGCCGTTGGATTCGGTGATCTCGGAGACCACGCGCACCGTGTAAGGGAATTCGTGGTGCGGCGGCAGCACCGGATGGATCGCGCGCCAGGCGAGCTTGCCGTGGCCTATCTCGCGGCGCTTGGTGCCGCCGAGGCGTCCGGTTTCACCGACCGAGTAGGGCGGGAAGTTGTAATGCAGCAGGAACGTCTCCTTATACGTTCCTGCCAGCGCGTCGATGTACTGCTCGTCCTCGCCGGTGCCGAGCGTGGTCACGACCATCGCCTGGGTCTCGCCGCGGGTGAACAGCGCCGAACCATGGGCGCGCGGCAGCACGCCGACTTCGGCGATGATGTTGCGCACGGTCTTGACGTCGCGGCCGTCGATGCGCTTGCCGGTATCGAGGATGTTCCAGCGAACGATCTTGGCTTCGAGCTCCTTGAACACGCCGGCGATGCGCAGCTTGTCGTATTTCGGCTCCTGGCCTTCCGGGAAATAGTGCGCGATCACCTTTTCCTTGGCCTTGCCGACTGCCGCATAGCGCTCCTGCTTGATCGGAATCGCGTAGGCCGAGCGCAGGTCCTGCTCGACCAGGCCGAGCATTTCCTTCTCGATCTCGCTGTTGTCGATGGTGGTGACTTCGCGCGGGTCCTTGGCGGCTTTCTCGGCCAGCTCGATGATCGCCTTGATCACCGGCTGGAAATGGCGGTGACCGAACATGACCGCGCCGAGCATGATCTCTTCCGAGAGCTCCTTGGCTTCGGATTCGACCATCAGCACCGCGTCCGACGTGCCGGCGACGACGAGGTCGAGCTGCGTGTCGGTCATTTCATCGAGCGTCGGGTTGAGGATGTATTCGTCGTTGCTGAAGGCAACGCGCGCGGCGCCGATCGGCCCCTTGAACGGCACGCCCGACAGCGTCAGCGCGGCCGAGGCGGCGACCATCGCAACCACATCGGGATCGTTCTCCATGTCGTGCGAGAGCACGGTCACGATGACTTGCGTCTCGTTGCGCCAGCCGTCGGCAAACAGCGGACGGATCGGGCGGTCGATCAGGCGGGAGACCAGCGTCTCCTTTTCGGTCGGACGTCCCTCGCGCTTGAAATAGCCGCCGGGAATGCGGCCCGCGGCGTAGGTCTTTTCCTGGTAGTCCACGGTCAGCGGCAGGAAGTCGACGCCTTCGCGCGGCGCTTTGGCGGCAACGACGGTGGCAAGCACGATGGTCTCGCCGTAGGTCGCCATCACGGCGCCGTCGGCCTGACGGGCGATCTTGCCGGTTTCCAGCTTGAGGGGACGTCCACCCCAGTCGATCTCGACGGAATGCTTATTGAACATAGTGGTCTTCTTTCATGGGTTCACGAGAGAGCGGAGCCCAAAAACACAAAGACCATGCGCAAGATGGCGGGACGCTGATCGCAACATGAGATCAGCATCCGGCGATCCTGCCATGGTCTTCATCTTTCGGATGGCGTCCATCCTCCCGGCAGTCATGGGCACCTTGCCCTGTCCAGCGGCCGGATTGCTGCTGGACGTTTGTCGAGCACGATCCTTGTCGGATGATGCTCCTTGCGCATGATCGTCTCCAAAAGCTGGAGGCCGCTTCTGCGGAAAATCATGCGAAACCGCGCGCAAACTGCGCGCGCGTACACTCAAATCAACGGCGAATGTTATGCTTTTCGAGCAACGCCTTGTAACGCGCCTCGTCCTTCTTCTTGATGTAGTCGAGAAGCGAGCGGCGCGTCGACACGAGCTTCAGGAGGCCGCGGCGTGAATGATTGTCCTTCACGTGGGTCTTGAAGTGGCCCGTGAGATTGTTGATGCGTTCCGACAGGATCGCAACCTGGACCTCGGGCGAGCCGGTGTCGCCGGCTTTGGTGGCATTCGTCTTGATGACTTCCGCTTTGCGTTCGGCGGTAATCGACATCGTCAAACTCTCTCGTTGCTGCGACCGGGACTGGCAGTCAGCCCGGTCAGGTTGAACACGCGCTTGGGGATGAGTTCGCCATTGCCAATTTCAGCAAGCGCCAAAAGACGGCCTGCCACCGTGACATAGACTGTGCCGCTACTATTGGGCGCATCCCGTCCGCGCAACAAAACGGCCTGGCCCCTGTGGAGCCTTGCCGCATCAGCCCGTGTGACGGCCAGTGCCGGGATGTCGTCCAGCGCGGTCTCAACGGGCAAAAGCGCATCGGCGAGGCTTCCCTCGCCAGACGCGGCTCTATTGCATAAAGCCTCCAACTCTTCCAGCGGAATCATGTCTGTCTCGCGGAACGGGCCGACCAACGTCCGCCGCAACGCGCAGATATGGCCGAAACAGCCCAGAATCCGGCCGATATCGCGGGCCAGTGCCCGGACATAGGTGCCCTTGCCACACTCCGCCTCGAACACGGATTGGCGGTTATCTCCATGTTCTATAATGGTTAATTCGTGAATCTCGACAGGCCGTGGCTTCAATTCGACGGTTTCGCCGTCCCGCGCCAGGTCATAGGCGCGTTCGCCCTGGACCTTGATCGCCGAATATTGCGGCGGGATCTGCTCGATCAGCCCGGTAAACTGGGGCAGCAGGGCCCGGATCGCGTCCGCTGACGGGCGGAGTTCGCTGCTCCGGGTCACCCGCCCCTCGGTATCGTCGGTGTCGCGCTCCTCGCCCCAGGCGACCGTGAAGCGGTAGCGCTTGCGGCCATCCATCACGAACGGAACCGTCTTGGTTGCCTCGCCGAGCGCGATCGGAAGTCCGCCGGACGCCAACGGATCGAGCGTGCCGGCATGGCCGGCGCGCTTGGCCTGGAACAGGCGCTTGAGAATGGCGACCGCATGCGTCGAGGTCATGCCGATCGGCTTGTCCAGGATCACCCAGCCATGAACGTCGCGCTTGTCGCGTCGCGGCTGGTTGTTCTGGCGCGGCTGTTTGGTGTGGCGCGGATCGTTGTTGGTGCGGCGTTCACCGTTGTCGATGCGGCGTTCACCATCGTTGCGTGAATCGGAACAATCATTTTTTTCAGCGTCGTGCGAATCGGCAGTTTGCTGCTCGATCGCGCGGTTGGCAGCGGTCGTAACCATCACTCGTCGTCCGAATCGGGTGCAAGGTCTCTTTGCACCGCAGGTGTTCGCAGTAATTTCTCGATCCGTTCCGCTTCGTCGAATCGTTCGTCGACGCGAAAGCGAAGGTCGGGAGCAAATTTTAAGTTAACGCGATGCGCGATCTCGCCGCGCAGGAACTTCTTGTTGCGTTCGAGCGCCGCAATCACGACGTCGGTGTCGCGTCCACCGAGCGGCATCACGTAAATCGTCGCGAGTTTCAGGTCCGGCGACATTCGCACCTCGGGAACGGTGATGATGTGGCCTTCGAGGTCGGGGTCGTGCACGTTACCGTGCGATAGAATGTCGGCGACCGCATGGCGCACCGTTTCGCCGACGCGCAATTGTCGTTGCGAGCCGCCGGGAGCGGAACCCTTATTGTGGTGGCGGGGCATTTGTCGAAATCCCAATTGTCGTCATCACCCGCGACAGCGGGTGATCCAGTATTCCGTGCTGCTAATTGCGATGGCTACTGGATGCCCCACCCCAGTGCGCAATTGCGCACAAGGCGGGGCATGACGGTTTAGTTCAAAATTCCAAGCTCTCCGTAAGACTTGGACTTACAGAGAGCGCTGGATCGTCTCCACGCGATAGCATTCGATGACGTCGCCGACACGCATGTCGCCGTAATTCTCGAACGCCATGCCGCATTCCTGGCCGGACTGCACTTCCTTCACTTCGTCCTTGAAGCGTTTCAGCGTAGAAAGCTTGCCTTCGTGCACGACGACGTTGTCGCGGATCAGGCGAACATTGGCGCCGCGCTCCACGGTGCCGTCGGTGACGCGGCAGCCGGCGACCTTGCCGACCTTGGAAATGTTGAACACTTCCAGGATCTGCGCATTGCCCAGCATGGTTTCGCGCAGCGTCGGCGCGAGCAGGCCGGACATCGCCTTTTTGATGTCGTCGACGAGATCGTAGATGATGTTGTAGTAGCGGATCTCGATGCCGTTGCGCTTGGCGGCAGCCGCGGCCTCCTTGTTGGCACGCACCGAGAAGCCGATGATCGCGGCATTGAAGCCTTCCGCCAGCGTGACGTCGGATTCGGAGATGCCGCCGACGCCCGCGTGCAGGATGCGCGCGGCGACTTCGTCGGTGCCGAGTTTTTCCAGCGAACCCAAAATGGCTTCGAGCGAGCCCTGCACGTCGGCTTTGACGATCAGCGGGAATTCCTTGCGGCCCGCGGTCTTGAGCTGCGACATCATTTGCTCGAGCGAGCCGCGCATGCCGGAAATCGAGGCAGCGGCGTTCTCGCGCTTCTGGTGGGCGCGATAGCTCGTCACCTGGCGGGCGCGGGCTTCGTTCTCGACCACCGCAAGGCGGTCGCCGGCTTCCGGCGGGCCGTTGAAGCCGAGCACCTCGACCGGCACCGAGGGGCCGGCTTCGTCGATGTTCTCGCCCTGGTCGGAAATCAGCGCGCGGACACGGCCCATTTCGGCGCCGGCCACGATGATGTCGCCAACCTTGAGCGTGCCGCGCTGGACCAGCACGGTCGCAACCGGGCCGCGGCCACGATCGAGCTTGGCTTCGATCACGGTGCCTTCGGCAGGCCGCTCCGAATTGGTCTTGAGGTCGAGAAGCTCGGCCTGCAGCGCGATCATTTCGAGCAGCTTGTCGAGATTGGTCTTGTTCTTGGCGGAGACCTCGACGTCGACGACTTCACCGCCGAACGATTCGACCTGAACCTCGTGCTGCAAGAGTTCGGTGCGCACGCGTTCCGGCTTGGCGTCCGGCTTGTCGATCTTGTTGATCGCCACGATCATCGGCACCTTCGCCGCCTTGGCGTGGTTGATCGCCTCCACCGTCTGCGGCATGACGCCGTCATCGGCCGCCACCACCAGGATCACGATATCGGTGACCTTGGCGCCGCGCGCACGCATCGCGGTGAACGCGGCGTGGCCGGGCGTATCGATGAAGGTGATCTTCTTGCCGCTTTCCGGCGAGGTCACCTGGTAGGCGCCGATATGCTGGGTGATGCCGCCGGCTTCGCCCGACACCACATTGGCGTGACGAAGCGCGTCGAGCAGCGAGGTCTTGCCGTGGTCGACATGGCCCATCACGGTGACGACCGGCGAGCGCGGTTCGGTATCGGTGGAATCATCGACGACGTCGAACAGGCCCTCTTCCACGTCAGAGGCGGCGACGCGCTTGACGGAGTGGCCCATTTCCTCGGTGATCAGCTGCGCGGTGTCGGCATCGATCACGTCGGTGATCTTGTGCATCGCGCCCTGCTTCATCAGCAGGCGGATGACGTCGACGGCGCGCTCCGACATGCGGTTGGCGAGTTCCTGGATGGTGATCGCTTCCGGGATCGTGACCTCGCGGATCAGCTTTTCCTTTGGCTCATTGGAGGCGTGGCCCTTCAGACGCTGGGTGCGGCGGCGGAACGAGGCGATCGAACGCTCGCGCACGTCGTCATTGAGCGCGGTGACCACCGTCAGGCGGCCGCGTTCCTTCTGTGGGCCGGGCTTGTGGGTGGTCTTGGGAGGGGTTGCGGGGCGCATGGCGCCGCCGGGCCCACGCCGAACGAGACGCGGACCTTCGTCTTCATCGGAACCGTCGGCGGCAACGCCCGGGGCGCGCGCGGGCGGCACTGCCGCCGGACGGGCGCCGGCCGGGCGGGCTGCGGCGGGTCGCGCTGCGGCGGGTGCCGGTGTCGCCGCGGGCTTGGCCTCGGTCTCGCCAAATCGCTTCTTGGCCTCGACTTCGGCCTTGCGCTTGGCTTCCTCTTCCAGGCGGTGCCGTTCTTCCTCAGCCTTGCGGCGGGCTTCGGCGGCCTCGCGTTCGGCCTGTTCGATGCCTTCACGGCTAGCGCGGCGCTTGGCCTCTTCCTCGGCCAGGCGGCGCTCTTCGATTTCGCGCATCTTGGCGTCGGCCAGCGCGCTGGCGCGCGCGGAACGCTCGTCTTCCGTCAGCGTTCGCAGCACCACGCCCGAACCGCCGCGCGCGGCACCCGGCGTTGCTGCAGGGCGGGAGAGGGGGGCTTTCGCAGCGGGCGCCGCCTTGGCGGCGGCCGGCTCGGGCGCTTGCGTCTCAGTGGGGGGCGCGTCGCCGCCGACGCGGCGCTTGCCACGCTTTTCGACCACGACCTGCTTGGTCCGGCCATGGCTGAAGCTCTGGCGCACGGTGCCCGTCTCGACCCGCGGCTTCAGCGTCAAGGTCTTGGTCGGAACACTCAAAGTCTTGTCGCCAGGCGTTTTGGTATCAACCATTCAGCAGTCCTAATCTCGTTAGCGTTGTGCGGTTTCCGCACCGTCATTAAAGCAGGTCTTCGGAACCAATCTTCGTCAGTCAGAATTTCTGGCCGCCATCCCGGTCTTGTCGTCGTCGTCCGTCCGGTATCGAACCAGGATCTGGCAGCGCGACAGGAACGTCTTGCTCGCCGGGCCCGCGAGCAGCGCAGCATGTATCACATTTGACCGGCCCAGTGCCAAATCCAATTGTGCCGAGGTTAAAGCAGTAACAATCGGCAAATCTCGCGATTCACCGATATTTCGGCCCCTTTGCCCGGCGATCGCGTCCAATTTGCGGATTCCGTCGGCCGCGCCGTCGGAAGCGTGGATCAGGACTGCGGCCTTGCCCTGTTCGAGCAGGCCCTCGACCTTGGCAAAGCCGGAAACCACCTGACCGGCCTTGGCCGCCATGGCCAGTGCCTCGGTGCAGCTTCGTTCCAGCAGTGCCTCGGTATCGGCGGGAAGGGTCGCCGCGACCCGGACGTCGCGCTTGAACCCTCTGTTAAATTGGTGACGCCGTACCGCTTCCGCAACCGTCCGGCGCGAGGCCGAAACCCAGAGGCCGCGGCCGGGCAGCTTGCGTTTCAAATCGGGGATCACCTCGCCCGAGGGGGCGACAACGAACCGGATCAGCTCGTCGACCGGACGGACCTCGCGACTGACCGCGCACATCCGCATGGTCGCGGACTTGTCGGTCCGCGGCCCATGGTCGAGATCGGGGTCAGCCAAAGCGAGCATGCCTGTTTGATGGCTCCAGTCATCTGCGCACGGTCTGCGCGCAGAAAAGAGTTTCGGTTTTGCGGAACACCCGCATTACGCCGTCTGGTCTTCGGTGGCTTCAGCCGTCTCGGATTGCTTGGCGAGTTCGGCCTCGGTGATCCAGCCGGCAATGACGCGAGCCTGCATGATCATGGCTTCCGCATCTTCGCGCGAGATCTCGTTGGCGTCGAGAATGCCGGGATGCTTGGTCGGCTCGCCGCCTTCCTTGCGCTCGGTCCAGCCGACCAGATCGTCGGTGGCGCAGCCCGCCAGATCCTCGACCGTCTTGATGTCGTTTTCGCCGAACTTCACCAGCATCTTCGAGGTCACGCCAGGGACCTTCTTCATTGCATCTTCCACGCCGAGTTCCTTGCGCTTGTTTTCCAGCTCGGTTTCGAGCTGCTCCAGATATTCTCTCGCCCGGCTCTGCAGCTCGTTGGCGGTTTCCTCATCGAAACCCTCGATGCCGGCCAATTCCTTGGCATCGACCAGCGCCAGTTCCTCGACCGAGGTGAAGCCTTCGGATGCCAGCAACTGACCCACCACTTCGTCGACGTTCAGCGCTTCCATGAAAACGCGGGTCGAGTTCTCGAAATCGGCCTGACGGCGCTCGGATTCTTCCTGCTCGGTGAGGATGTCGATATCCCAGCCGGTGAGCTGCGAAGCGAGGCGCACGTTCTGTCCGCGCCGGCCGATCGCCAGCGAGAGCTGGTTGTTGGTGTCGGGAACCACGACCTCGATCCGCTCGCGGTCCTCGTCGATCACGACCTTGGCGACTTCGGCGGGCGCCAGCGCGTTGACGACGAAGGTCGCGATGTCGGGCGACCACGGAATGATGTCGATCTTTTCGCCCTGCAGTTCGTTCACCACCGCCTGCACGCGCGAGCCGCGCATGCCGACGCAGGCGCCGACCGGATCCACCGAGGAATCCCGGGAAATCACGCCGATTTTCGCGCGCGAGCCGGGATCGCGGGCCACCGCCTTGATCTCGACGATGCCGTCGTAGATTTCCGGCACTTCCTGCGCGAACAGCTTGGCCATGAACTGCGGATGGGTGCGGGAGAGGAAGATCTGCGGTCCGCGGGTTTCGCGGCGGACATCGAAGATATAGGCGCGGACGCGGTCGCCGTTGCGGAACACCTCGCGGGGCAGCATTTCGTCGCGGCGGATGATGGCTTCACCGCGGCCGAGATCGACGATGACGCTGCCATATTCGACGCGCTTGACGACGCCGTTGACGATGTCGCCGATGCGGTCCTTGAATTCCTGGTATTGCCGGTCGCGTTCGGCCTCGCGCACCTTCTGCACGATCACCTGCTTGGCGGATTGCGCGGCGATGCGGCCATATTCCAGCGGCGGCAGGGTGTCGGCGATGGTGTCGCCGACCTGGGCGCCCGGATTGGCGCGCTGCGCGTCCGCCAACGAAATCTGGTTCGCCGAGTTCTCGACGTGATCGACCACCAGCATGTGGCGGGACAGCCGCAGTTCGCCCTTCTTGGCGTCGATCTCGGCGTGAACGTCGGTCTCGCTGCCGTAACGGGCGCGGGCCGCCTTGGCGATGGCGTCTTCCATCGCGGCGATCACGATGCCGCGGTCGATCGACTTTTCGCGGGCGACCGCGTCTGCGATCTGCAGCAACTCGAGTTTGTTGGCACTGACTGCCATGACCTAGTCTCCTTCGGTAGGATCGATCTCGCCTCTGCGCAGTCTTTCTGCGGCGAGGCGGTGTTTCTTGGTATTCGTCGGCTCCAGCTTTTTGCCGGGCTTCGGCTTCGGTTTGTTGCTTTTGGCCGGATCACTCTTCTTTGCGTGCGGCGGAGGCGGCGGCGTCAGCCCGAGATTCTGCTTCAACTCGCGCTCGGCTTGCTTGCCGCGCCGCATCGATTCAGCAATCAACTCGTCGGTCAGAACCAGCCGGGCGTCGGAGATGTCTTCCATCACCAGGAGCACGTCGCCATTTTCGTCCGCGCGTGTGTCATCCCGATGTAGCCGCACGGCATTGCCTTCGACACCGGCGAGCGTACCACGGAAGCGCTTGCGGCCCTGATGGGCGACCGCCATTTCGATCTTCACGAGATGACCGGCGTAGCGTTCGAAATCGGAGCGGCGCACCAGCGGGCGGTCGATGCCGGGCGATGAAATCTCCAGACGGTAGGCGCGCTCGATCGGATCGGCGACGTCGAGCACCGGCGACAGCGCCCGCGAGATCGCCTCGCAATCCTCGATCTGCATCGAGCCGTCGGGCCGCTCCGCCATGATCTGGACGGTGCATCCGGCCTCGCCGGAAATCTTGATCCGGACCAGCCGGTAGCCCATTCCCTGCAAAACCGGGCCGGCAACGGCCGACACCCGCGCCGCCACGCCCGGCTCGACGACGAGACGGGGCTCGGCCAAGAGGTCGGCATCCTCGGGAACAGCAGTTGGATCGGTCATGTCCAGGGTCAAAAGCGTCTTACTTGCATGGGTTTAGGCCAGGCCTAACCGGAGGTCCGGCCGGTTCCCCGAACCGCCCTTGAGGCCCCGTTCTGGGCAAGGGGGTTCAGGTAATAAAAAAGAGCGGGTCCCGGGGGGCCCACTCTCAATACGCGATCGTATGAGAACCATAAGTTGCCGCAGATATAGCGGTTTTTCCGCAATCCGACAAGGCCCGCAATCCCGTTAAGGCCGATTTTGCCAAGCTTTGAGAGCGGGGTAAAGTCTAACCCTTCATTCATGAACGCTGCCTAGATTTCCCGAAAACCCGCCAATTTTGGCCGGTTTAGGTGGGTTTATGATTGTTTCAACATCGCTGATCCCGGAACTCGACGACATTGTCAGTCGTGGCGACCCCAAGCGCCGCGCCGACGCCGCGCGTCGTATCAGCGAGCTTTTCCTGCAGGGGGCGGCAAGCTTCCGCCCCGATCACGTCGATTTTTTCGACGGCGTTCTGACCAGCCTCGTTCCACATGCCGAGATCGAGGCGCGCGCCGAGTTGGCCGAGCGCTTGTCGACGCTGGCGAATGCGCCCCGTGGCTTGGTCGGCCAACTCGCTCATGAGGATGAAATCGCCATTGCAGGCCCGTTGCTGCGCCGCTCGCCGGTCATCGACGAAAAGATGCTGCTCGAAATTGCGTCCATGAAGGGCCAGGGTCATCTGCTGGCGATGGCGGAGCGGCCGACGCTTTCGGCCGATCTCACCGACGTCATGGTCGCCCGCGGCGACCGAGCGGTGGTCAGGCTCGCCGCCGGCAATGCGGGCGCGGCCTTTTCATCGGAGGGCTATTCGACGCTGATCAAGCGCGCCGGCCAGGACGGCGTGCTGACGATCAGGCTCGGCCAGCGCGACGATCTGTCACCTACGCAATTGAAGGAGTTGCTCTCCGGCTCCATTGACGTCATCCGTCGCCGCCTGTTCCAAGTCGTCAAGCCCGAGCGGCAGGCCGATATCAAGCAGGCAATGACTGCCATCACCGGCCCGTCCGAACGTGAGGAGCGACGCGACTTTGTGCCGGCGCAGCGCACGGTGCTGAAACTTCATCGCGAAGGCGCACTCGGCGAAGGCGCATTGCTCAACTTTGCCAGGGCCTTCAAATACGAGGAATCGATCGCCGCGCTGTCGGCATTGACCGGCGTCAAGATCGAAACCCTCGACCGCCTGATCAGCGGCGATCGCTACGATCCGATCCTGATCGCCGGCAAGGCCATCGATCTCGAATGGGCGACGGTGCGCGCGCTGATCATCCTTCGGCTCGGTCCGAACCGGACGGCATCACCTGCCGACATCGAAAGCGCGCGTGTGAACTACGTGCGCCTGATGCCCATGACCGCCCAGCGCGTCGTCGAGTTCTGGAAAACGCGGTAACGGCCTCGCCGGCCGCCGGCGTCATTGCGTGTAGCGGCGGACTTCGTTCTAGCGGGGCTGAGCGTAGGGTGTAGCATTCATCAGCAGCACGCCAAACAGAAGAACCAGATAGAGTATAGAGAACGCAAACAGCCGACGAGCAGGCCGCCGTTGCTTATCGTCGCTTCGATGTACCTGCGATGAAAGAAAAACCATGATCGCCCCAAGGATCGCCGCAGCCGCGCCATAAATCGCTCCGGCGAACCCCAGCGCCCAAGGCAGCAGTGAGATCAGAGCGAGAAAAACGCTGTAGAGAAGAATCTGGCGTCCTGTCTCCGCCCTGCCGGCTACGACCGGCAGCATCGGCACGCCGGCCCGGGTATATTCTCCGGCAAGATTGAGCGACAGTGCCCAGAAGTGAGGTGGCGTCCAAAGGAAGATGATCAGGAACAGGATGAGCGGTTCGATCCCGCCATTTCCGGTGGCAGCAACCCAGCCGATCACCGGAGGGAGTGCGCCAGCAGCACCGCCAATGACAATGTTCTGCGGTGTTCGGCGCTTGAGCCACATCGTGTAGACGACGACATAAAAGAAAATTGTGAAAGCAAGCAGCGCAGCCGCGGCCAAGTTCAGCAAAGTGCCGAGAGCCAGAACGGCACACACGCCGAGCGTCAGTCCAAAAACCAATGCTTCCGAGCGAGATACGCGGCCGCCAGGAATGGGACGCATGGCGGTACGCGCCATCACCGCATCGATGTCGGCGTCGTACCACATATTGAGAGCACCTGCGGCGCCAGCTCCGGCAGCTATGCAAAGAATGGCAGCCATACCGGCGAATGGATCGATGTCGCCGGGCGCGACCATGAGACCGACGAGTGCCGTAAAGACGACGAGCGACATGACGCGCGGCTTTGTCAGCGCGACATAATCCCCGACCGTGGCATACCTCCCGCGAAGGAGAATTGAACGATTGGTTTGCATGAGACTGATGCCCCCTTGTTGCAAGCGAACTGGCGACGTGTTGAAGCACCTCCGATACGAAGCAAAGCTGATTACGTCGGGGAGGCGAAGAACAGGACCCGGATGAGGTGCGTGTAGTCGGATTCGAACACCATGATGGCCACGAACACCAGCACCAACACCGGCGGCAGCATGATGGCGTAGACCAGGGCCAGCCGCTCCCAGGCCATATGCATGAAGACGGCGACGATCAGGCCCGCCTTCAACATCATGAACAACAGGATCAGTGACCACCTGAGATAGCCGTGTAAGCCGAAGTAGTCGACGAGATACGAGCAGGCGCTGAGGACGAACAACCAGCCCCAGACCACGAGATAGAGCTTGATCGGATGCTGCTGGCCCTTTTCGTGCGCGGCTGGAGCTGCGATTGCATCATGCGCATGGGTTTGCAGCGAAGGTTGTTCTGCTTCCAGATGTACTGCCACGTTTGTCATGCGCCGACCTCACCAAAGATAAAAGAAGGCAAAGATGAACACCCACACGAGATCGACAAAGTGCCAGTAGAGGCCCATGATTTCGACGATCTCGTAGTGTCCCTTTCTGCTCGTGAAGAAGCCGCGCCTTGCGACGTCGAAGTCTCCCCGCCAGACCTTTCGCGCGATGGCGATCAGGAAAATCACGCCGAACGTCACGTGAGTGCCGTGGAATCCGGTGATCATGAAAAAGCTTGCGCCAAACTGCGGTGCGCCCCAGGGATTTTCCCAGGGCCGCACGCCTTCCGTGATCAGCTTGGTCCATTCGAAGGCCTGCATTCCGACGAACGTTGCGCCAAGTGCCGCTGTGACCAGCATCAAGACTGCGGTTTTGACGCGATCGCGTCGGTAGCCGAAATTGACGGCCATCGCCATCGTCCCGCTGCTGCTGATCAGGACGAAGGTCATGATGGCGATCAGGATAAGGGGGATATGGTGTCCGCCAATCGTGAGGGCGAACACCTCACTCGGATTCGGCCACGGCACGGTCGTGGACATTCGCGCCGTCATGTACGACAGCAGGAAGCAGCTAAAGATGAAGGTGTCGCTCAGGAGGAAGATCCACATCATGGCCTTCCCCCAAGAGACATTCTTGAAGGCGCGCTGATCCGACGACCAGTCGGCGGCGATACCCTTCCAGCCGGCAGTCTGCGCCGGCGTTTTTCCGGGGTTTGTCAGCACCGTCTCTGCCATCTGGTCTCTCCCTAGCTGAGCAGCCGGCGACAGATGTCGACGAATTCATCGGTCCAGCCCGTCAACAGACCAAGCAAGACCAGCCAGACCAACAGCAGGAAATGCCAGTAGATCGTGCAGAGCTCCACACTCAGGCGCACCTGGGGCATCTCAGCGCCGCGCCAAACCTTGGCAGTGGTTCTGCCGAGCGCCACCAGACCGCCCATCAGGTGCAGCCCGTGCGCCGCGGTGATCATGTAAAAGAAGGAATTGGCTGGATTGGACGCGATGAAATAGCCCGCGGCCCTTAGCTGTTGCCACGCCAGCAGTTGCCCAACCAGGAATGTTACGGCAGATGCTCCCCCTGCGCAAAGGCCGACGATTACACCGTCCATATTGTTTCTGCGCGCGGCCACGTATGCCCATTGCAGCGCGACGCTGCTCACGACCAGCACGCCGGTGTTGAACCACAGCAGCCCCGGCACGGGTAGCGCCCGCCAGTCGACCATGTTCATGCGCATGGAATAAGCGCTCATGAAAAGGGCGAACAACGAACTGGCGACCGCGAGAAACACTCCCAGTCCGATCTTCGCCGCCGGCAGGGTCATTGCTCCCGTGCCCGGGAAGTGATCGATCGAACCTTCTTCCAGCCAGGGTTTGGCTGTCAGCCGTTGCTGCGACAGCCACCATCCGATGATGACCGCTATCACCGCCATGAACAGGATGATGGCGCTCACGTCGCGGCTCCCTGGACGGCCCGTGTCGCCGGCGGCTGGTTCTGCGGAATGAAATCTTCCTTGGCACCTGGCACGCTGTAATCATACGCCCAGCGATAGACCACCGGGAGCTCCTTGCCCCAGTTGCCGTGCCCGGGCGGGGTCTCCGGCGTCTGCCACTCCAGTGTTGTCGCCCGCCATGGATTGCCTCCGGACGGACGGCCCTTGAAATAGCTCCAGACAAGATTGAACAGGAACACCATCTGGGCGAAGCCCACGATCAAAGCCACAACGGTGATAAAGGCGTTGAGCGTATGGACCGACGGCGTGATGAACGCCGCTTCGCCAAGGTCGTGATAACGGCGCGGGACTCCCTGCAGCCCGAGATAATGCATGGGGAAGAAGATCAGATAGGCACCGAGGAACGTGACCCAGAAATGAAACTTGCCCATCCAATCATCCAGCATCCGTCCCGTTACCTTGGGGTACCAATGATAGATCGCGCCCAGCACAACCATGATAGGCGCCACGCCCATCACCATGTGGAAATGCGCGACGACGAACATGGTATCTGAAAGCGGGACGTCGACGACGACGTTGCCGAGGAAGAGACCGGTGAGCCCGCCGTTCACGAACGTGATGATGAAGCCGAGGGCGAACAGCATCGGGACCGTGAGATGAATGTCACCGCGCCACAGGGTCAGCACCCAGTTGTAGACCTTGATGGCGGTCGGGATGGCGATGATGAGCGTCGTCGTGGCGAAGAAGAACCCGAAAGTCGGGTGCATGCCGCTCACATACATGTGGTGCGCCCATACGATGAAGCTGAGCGCGCCGATCGCCACGATCGCCCAAACCATCATGCGATAGCCGAAGATGTTCTTTCGCGCATGCGTGCTGATCAGATCGGAAACGATGCCGAAGGCGGGCAGGGCGACGATATAGACTTCAGGATGACCGAAGAACCAGAACAGGTGCTGGAACAGGATCGGGCTGCCGCCGCCATACTTCAACTGCTGACCCATCTCGACGAGCGCCGGCATGAAGAAACTGGTTCCGAGGAGACGGTCGAACAGCATCATGACGGAGGCGACGAACAGCGCCGGGAAGGCCAGCAGCGCCATGACGGTTGCCGTGAAGATGCCCCACACCGTCAGGGGCATGCGCATCAACGTCATGCCGCGCGTGCGCGCCTGCAGCACGGTCACCACGTAGTTCAGCCCACCCATGGTGAAGCCGATGATGAACAGGATCAGGGAGGTCAACATGAGAATGATGCCCCAATCCTGTCCTGGAGTGCCGGAGAGAATCGCCTGCGGTGGGTACAGCGTCCAGCCGGCGCCGGTCGGCCCGCCGGGCACGAAAAACGTCGAGGCCAGCACTAGGACTGCAAGCAGATAGACCCAGTAGCTCAGCATGTTCACATAGGGGAAGACCATGTCCCGGGCGCCGACCATCAGCGGGATCAGGTAGTTGCCGAAGCCTCCAAGGAACAACGCCGTGAGCAGGTAGATCACCATGATCATGCCGTGCATGGTGATGAACTGGAGGTATTGGTTCGCATCAATGAAGGAGAATGTGCCAGGAAATCCCAATTGCAGCCGCATCAGCCACGACAGCACCAAAGCCACTAGCCCGATTGCCGTCGCCGTCAGCGAGTACTGGATGGCGATGACTTTGGCGTCCTGCGAAAAGACGTACTGCGTCCACCAGCTTTTGGGGTGATAGAGCTCAACCTCCGGCACTTCGGCAGGCGGAACGTCTGCGATTCTGTCATACGGGACATCGACCATCGACTTACCTCCCGGTCGCTTCTTCCATCAGGGCGCGATCAGAGAGTCTTGCGCGCCCAATCTATCTTCTTCGAAGCAGCCTTTCTTATTTGCCGCCGGATTCGTACGTTGCCCTTTTAACGGCGCTTCGGCCCGACAATTCCGCAAACGTCTTCTGCTTCTCGAGCCAGGCCCGATAGTCGCTCTCTTCGTCGACGATGACTTTGGCGCGCATCTGCGCGTGGGCAGTGCCGCATAATTCGGCGCAGAGAACATCAAACGTTCCGGTTCGGATCGGGGTCATCCAGAAATAGGTGACCATGCCCGGGACCATGTCCATCTTGGCGCGGAACTCGGGCACATAGAAATCGTGCAGCACATCAAGGGAGCGAAGCAAAACCTTGACCGGCTTCCCGACGGGCAGGTGCAAGTCGTCACTTGCGATGACAACGTCGTCCTGCCCATGCTTATCGTCGGGGTTCAAGCCCATCGGGTTGTCGGAGCTGACGTAGCGAACATCGGTTGTACCCATCCGGCCGTCCTTGCCGGGGAGGCGGAAGCTCCAGTTCCATTGCTGGCCCATGACTTCGATTTCGGTGGCGTCTGCAGGAACCGTGACGAACTGGTGCCAGACCACCAGGCCGGGCGCCAACATGGCGCCAACGCCGATGGCGGTCCCTACTGTGAGCCACCATTCGAGCCTTTTGTTTTCGGGATTGTAGGCTGCCTGCCTTCCCTCCTTGTGATGGAAGCGGAAGACGCAATAGGCCATGAACGCGATGACCGCGAAGAAGACCGCCCCGGTAATCCAGAAGGTTATATTGATCGTGTCGTCAATGTAGCGCCAGTTGGTGGCGATCGGCGTCCACCACCACGGGCTGTAGATGTGAAACAGCACCGAGCCGACGGCGACCAGAAGCAGTACGATAGCGACAGCCATCCCTCATTCCTCCTTGCCATCAAAGGCAACGGAGACGAATCAAAGGGCGGAGCCCGCATCCCTCTCGATGGCTGACTTCACATGCGCCATCGCCGTGCGTCTTGCCTCGCCCACTTTGACCGGTCGCGATATCCAAACGTGGCACCGAGCACACGTTACGACCGGTTCCATTCAGATCCTTGGGCGTCAGAGAGGAGGATGGTACGCGTCGGCGCTTGCGTCAATAGATCACTTGAGCGTCAAGCGCGCTGCGCGGATGCCGCGAGCTGCCGAGCGTCGGCCAGCACAATCGGTTGATGACGCAGTGCGAAATGCCCGTGAACGTGCACAGTTCACCGAACCGTGAGCGCTGTCTGGGTCCCATAGCGCTAAGCTTGTTGGGCAGGTCGCGACAAGTTTCGTCCGGCTAAGCTCCTTCGTTGGACCAGGGTTTGCCGTACTCGGCTCGGTCGCGCTTCTCGCAGAGGGCGGACACGCGTGCCTGGAAAGCGCGTCGTTTCGCTGCCGCGACTTTCAGCACGGGAGGGTGCGTCCATGGCCACTGTGTATTCCGACAATATCTCAAAAGTTGCACGGCACGTATTCGGCGATGCCGCCACATATCCCGTTCGCAAAATCAATCTGTCCGACCTGCGCGAGGCGCTGCGCCTGGGCTGGGAAGACTTCAGTGCAATGCCAAGTCACGCGGTTGTCCTGTGTGTGATTTATCCCGTTCTCGGTATCTTTCTGTTCAGGCTGGTCCTTGGCTATTCAGTATTGCCGCTACTGTTTCCGCTGGCAGCCGGGTTTGCATTGATCGGACCCTTTGCCGCGATTGGTCTCTACGAGCTCAGCCGCCGCCGCGAGCGCGGCGAGGAAGTCGGCGCGTGGGATGCGTTTTCCGTGCTGCGCGCTCCGGCTTTCGGCGCCATGATCGAACTCGGCGTGCTCCTGCTAGTTCTGTTCGGGGCCTGGATCGGCGCAGCGAACGCAATCTACGTTGAGATCTTCGGCCACGCTCCGGCCGCGAGCATCCCTGACTTTGCAACGCGCGTGCTAACGACATCGGACGGATGGTCGCTCATCATCATTGGTTGCGGCGTCGGCTTCCTGTTCGCGGTCGTGGCGCTGTGCGTCAGTGTTGTGTCGTTTCCGTTGATGCTCGACCGCCATGCGACTGCAATCGACGCCATCCGCACGTCGCTGCGGGCGGTCATGATGAATCCGGTTGCCATGGCCGGGTGGGGGCTGATCGTCGCGGCGCTGCTGGTTGCCGGTTCGTTGCCGGTCTTCGTCGGTCTCGCCGTCGTTCTGCCGGTGCTCGGTCATGCCACCTGGCATCTGTACCGGAAAGTGGTGGAGCCGGATACCAACCCTCCGCAGCAAGAACCCCGCCTGCGGAAAGGACACCGCTACGCCGCGGACTTCCCGGCCAATCTCTTCCCGTGGAGCCGCGAGCGCTAGCGCGTAACGGTGAAATAGAACGGGGGATCGGGCCGCCGAGTGGCCGTCGCCCGTCGGGGGCCGCGCTGCGCGCGGCCACCCCAGGGTGAACGCGATCGCGTTCATACCGGGGTGACGGAGCACATTGATTCAAGCTTGCTCATCAGGGCTAGAAACTGGCCCCCGACACCAACAGAACTCCACCGAGGGCCATAAGGAGGATGCCCGGCCAATTCTCGCCAAGCCCCAAGAATCGCACGCTGCGCTGTGGCGGCTCCAACGTCTGGCGAACCGGTCCGGCGGAATCCCGGCCGCTAAGCGGTCCCCGCCAAATAGTGGTGCGCGCCATATACAGGAGTCCGCCGATAACGAGGAGCGCGCCAAGTCCCATCAGGACCATTACCGCCTCTCAAATTCGTCGCCCCGCAAGCGGTGGACTCAAGCATCCAGGCTCAAAAAGGTTCCCGCTAGCCGACCCGCCGAAACCGCAGATACGCCGCCACTCTTCCCTCGCGTTCGGCTTTGCGGCCGTAGCGCGTCATGGTGTAGCCGTCCCAGGGCTTTTGCCAGTCGGCGGCGCGCTCGGCGGTCCAGACAAAATCCGGCGAACGCATCAGATGCGCCAGCGTCCAGGCGCAGTAATCGTCGATGTCGCTGACGAAACGGAATTCACCGCCGTACTTGAGAATGCGCGCCATCGCCCTCACCGTTGCGTCCTGCACGAAGCGCCGCTTCCAGTGCCGCCGCTTCGGCCAGGGATCGGGATGGATCAGGTCGACCCGCGTCAGCGACCGCGGCGGCAGCCAGGCCAGCAATTCCGCAGCGTCGCCGGCATAGAGCCTGATATTGCCGATGTTGTGTGCCTCGATCTGCGTCAGGATCTTGGCCATGCCGTTCACATAAGGCTCGCAGCCGATGAACCCGATGTTTGGATAGGCCCGCGCTTCCGCGATCAGATGTTCGCCGCCGCCGAATCCGATCTCGAGCCTGACATCCGTAGGTTGGCCATCGAACAGATCGGCAAGCCGCTCCGGCGCAGGCGTTGCAATGTCGAGCGCGAGATGCGGCAGCAGTTTGTCGATCAGGTCGGCCTGGTGGATGCGGAGCTTGTGGCCCTTGCGGCGGCCGAAGAATGAGCCGCGCGCATGCGTAGCCGCGCCGTCATCGGGCGGGGTGCCGCGATCTTCCGTATCGTTCGGGGCGGATATCATCGCAGCGTCTGGTACAGCCGGAACAGCAGCCGCGCCCTCGGCTCGATCGAGGAGACGTACATCTGCTCGTAGTGGGTATGCGCGCCCCGGCCGTCGACGCCAAGGCCATCGAGGGTCGCGGTATGCCGCGCGGTGAAATTGCCGTCGGAGCCGCCGCCGGTCGAGGTGTCGACCAGATCAAAGCCGATCTCCGCCGCAATCGTCCTGGCATGCTCGTAAAGTGCAGCGCCGGCATTGCTCTTTTCGTAAGGCGGCCGATTCAGCTCGCCGATCACCTTGATCGTGACGCCATCGCTGCGCGATTTCAGATTGAGGATTCTGGCAACGAGCTCGTCGGAATCGGCCATCGTCGGCACACGCAAATCGACCTCGGCATATGCCTCTTCCGCGATCACGTTCGGCCTAGTGCCGCCGCGGACCACGCCGACATTGACGGTGATACCGCGTGCAAGGTCGTTCATCGCCTCCAGCGTTTGAATGACATGGCCGAGTTCGCGGATGGCGCTCCGGCCGTCCTCCGGCCGGGTGCCGGCATGCGAGGGCACGCCGTTGATGAAGACCTCGAAGCGACCAACGCCCTTGCGTCCGGTGACGACCTTTCCATCGTCACGCGCCGGTTCGGTAACCAGCACATATTTCGCCTTCCGTCCCTCGGCCTCGATCAGCGCGCGCGAGGTCGGGCTGCCGATCTCTTCGTCGGAGACATAGAGTTGGGTGATACCGAGCGGCGGCCGCGCACCGTCGGCGCAGACTTGCCGAAACGCATGGTAGGCGAGATAGGCGCCGCCCTTCATGTCGTAGATGCCCGGGCCGAATGCGCTGTCGCCCTCGATCCGGAATGGCAGCCGCTCGATGAATCCAAGCGGATGCACCGTGTCGAGATGGCTCAGCACCAGGATTCCCGGTGCGTCCTGCCCCCATGACGAGCGCGCCACCAGGTGATCGCCGCAGCCGGAGTGGCCGGCGATCCGCTCTACCGTCGCGGGCAGGCCGCGATAGCCTTGAGCGACGAGGTCGGCGAGCTTGTTGACGTGCTCAGGCGCTTCGCTCGGGCTCTCGATTTCGACCCAGCGGCGAATGCCCTCGAGGATTGGCGCGGAATCGAAGGGATTGGTTGTCGTCATGGCGTATCCGATACGGCGTCATGCCCAGATGCGCAATTGCACATCGTGGGCCCGCGCCAATGCAGGCGCGAAATGACTGCATATTCCGGAATACGAAATTCTCAAACCGGTGCGGGATAAAAATCAGCGCGGGTCCGGGCCGTCCCGCAACGCGATCTGCTCGACCAAGTCGACGATGGAGCGGCGCATTTTGGAATCGGTGATGCGCGTGAACGCGCGTGTCAGCGCCAGACCCTCTGACGTCGCGAGGAAATCGGACACGTAGGCCGGAGAGGCGCCGTCACCAAACCCATCCGTATTCGCTATACCGCTCGGCCCGCCATCGAACAGAAACGACACCGGCACCTGCAAAATCTCGGAGATCTGCTGCAGGCGGCTGGCGCCGACCCGGTTGGTGCCTTTTTCGTATTTCTGAACCTGCTGGAACGTGAGGCCGAGCGCTTCGCCGAGCTTTTCCTGACTCATGCCCAGCATGATGCGGCGCATCCGGACGCGGCTGCCGACATATTTGTCGACCGGATTGGGCGCTTTGGTGGACATCTGCATCACTCCTAGGATTGCGCGCCGGGAATGAGGCAGTGGAAATTCTATGCCTCAGGCGCGCCGGTACCGTCATATCCTGCTCGGAAGATCGGGTAGAATTGCGGACGATCTGAGCAACGGAAGTGACTGGTTGTCGTTTTTGGCTTGCAAGCGCAGAAAGCGAATCGCAGGCTGTCTGTCAACTGGTGGAACCGCGCACGCAGCGTTTTTAGTAAACCAGTGACAACTCGGTCATGTGCAAATCTCAGGCAGCGTGCTTCGCAACGCGGCGTCTGACGACGACCAACAAGGCTGCGGCCACAATCACGGCCGCCGGGATATCTCCAAGGCGAGCATAAACCGTCGGCGACAGCGCGAACGGCAGGCTGGCATCCAGCACGCCTTCGATGCCGAGGCCGAGCTGCGCCACAATTCGTCCCGAGGGATCGATCACCGCCGAGATGCCGGTGTTGGCGGCGCGCACCATCGGCAGACCTTCCTCGATCGCACGCAGCCGCGCCTGCTGCAGGTGCTGGTAGGGGCCGGTTGAATTTCCAAACCAGCCGTCATTGGTCAGGTTGACGATCCAGCCGGGGCGGTCGTCACGCGCTGCAACATTTCCGGGAAAAATCGCCTCATAACAAATCAACGGTAGCGCGCGCGGCGCATTCGGTATCTCCATCGCGCGGCGGCGCGTGCCCGGAATGAAGCCGCCGTGGACTTTTGTAAGCTGCACGAAGCCGAGCTTCTCCATCCATTCCTGAAACGGCAGATACTCGCCGAACGGCACCAGATGCAGCTTGTCGTAGACCGACAGCACACCACCGTCATGGTCGATCACATAGATCGAGTTATAGGCACGGGAGACGCGCACGCCGGGCGGGGTGTCCGGAGCGCGCACCGAGCCGGTTATCAGCACCGTACCCTTGGGCAGGAGCTCGGCGATCTGTGCCATCGCGTCGGCTTCGCGCGTCAGGAAAAACGGGAAAGCCGATTCCGGCCAAATCAGGATCTGCACGTCGCGCACGCCGGTGGACTGCGGGCCTGAAGCGCGGTCGGACAGAGCAAGGTATTTCTGCATCACCTCCGCTTTGGCGCCGTAGTTGAATTTGACGTCCTGCTGCAGGTTCGGCTGCATGATACGTAGCTTGACCTTGGTCAGGGCCGTCGGCTGCAGCGACAGCCGCACGGCGCCGTAAATTCCCATCGCCGCGAGCAGCAAGAGCGCCGCCACCGGCGCGATCCAGGGCTTGCGGCCGCGCGATGAACCGTCGATCAGCGCCGCCGGGCTGGCAAAGATCGCGACGCTGAGGAAGGTCATGCCCCACAGCCCGATCAGCGACGCCGCCTGCGCCAGCGCCAAGGGCTCCGACAGCGCGTAGCCGAAGGCATTCCAGGGAAATCCCGATAGCAGATAACTGCGCAGCCATTCGCTGACCGTGAGCCCGATCGCGAGCGCCAGAACCCGCGACGCATCCCGCGTCCAGATCAGCCGCGCCAGCGCAAAGCCGAGCGCCGGAAACAAGGCGAGATAGGCCGGCAGGCCGAGCACCGCGAACGGCATCAACCAGGCAAAGGTCGGCGCGTCGACCAGGAAGGCGTTGCCGATCCAGTAGAGCCCGGGGACGAAATAGCCGAGCCCGAACCAGAAGCCCGCCATCGCCGCCGCTGGCACCCCGCGCCATTTTCCGGCCGCCGCGCCGTCGATCAGCCAGACCACGACCGGAAACGTCACAAACAGCACCGGCCAGGCGTTGAACGGCGCCATCGAAAGAGCCGACATTGCGCCGGCGACGAGCGCGATCGCTGCGCGCTTCCAGCCCCAGGCCAGGATGATCGAAAGTCCCGCGACGCGGAATTTGCTGGTTGGGATCACTGCGAGCCGGCTCCATCGCCGGAGGCCGGCGGCGTATTGTCATTGGTCGGCGGCGCGCTGGCGTCGGGCGCGGCCTCGCGGCGGCTTCGCTCGCGCGTCGCGCGCGCCACGGGGCGTTCTTTCCGGATCCCGATCCGCAGCCGCTTGACCCGCCGCGGATCGGCATCGAGTACCTCGATCTCGAAATTGCCCGGACCGGCAATGACCTCGCCGCGCACGGGCAGCCGGCCGACCTGGGACACCAGATAGCCGCCGAGGGTAGCGACTTCCTCGCTCGCCTCGCCGGTCACGAATTCCTCGCCGATCATCTTGCGCGCATCCTCGAGGCTGGCGCGGGCATCCGCGATGAAGGCGTTATCTCCCTGGCGGACGATCGATGGCGGCTCATCGCTGTCGTGCTCGTCGTCGATTTCGCCGACGATCTGCTCGACGATGTCCTCGATCGAGACCAGCCCGTCGGTGCCGCCATATTCGTCCACCACCAGCGCCAAGTGGATGCGCGAGGCCTGCATCTGCGCCAGCAGATCGATCGCCCGCATTGACGGCGGCACGTACAGGAGCTTGCGGATGATGTTGGCCTCGGCCAGCGGCATTGCGAGGTCGACCGCCCGCAGGTCGAGCCCCGCCGGGAACGGCTTCTTGCGCTTGGGCTTGGCGGTATCGCCGAGGCGCGCTTTCGCGGTCATGAACGCCAGCAGGTCGCGGATGTGAACAATGCCTTCGGGGTCGTCGAGTGTTTCGTTGTAGACCACGAGCCGCGAATGCGCCGCGCTCTCGAACAGGCTCATTAATTCGCCGAGCGGAATATCTCGCTTGACCGCGATGATGTCGGCGCGATGCACCATCACGTCGGCGATGCGCCGCTCGTTGAGGCCGAGGATGTTGCGCAGCATGGTGCGCTCGATGGCGGAGAAGCCGGCATCGTCGGGGGTGGACGTATCGAGCACGACCTGAAGATCGGCGCGCACCGATCCTCCCCTCCAGCCGAACAGCGTGCGGATTGCCCGTATCAGCCAGCTCTCGGCGCTCGGACGCAGCACCTCGCCTTCCTGCACCACCACCGGCAAGTTGCGCATGTCGCGCGGGTTATCCTGTATAGGGTCGGAGTCCGGCATTTCAGTCCATCCGCTCCCGGTCCGCATACGGATCGGGAATGCCGAGCTGCGCGAGAATCTCCCGTTCGAGACCCTCCATGGCTTCGGCGTCGTCGTCCTTCTCGTGGTCGTACCCGATCAAATGCAGGAACCCGTGAACCGCAAGATGGCTGAGGTGATGATCGAACGGCTTTTCTTCCTCATCGGCCTCTTTCCGGGTGGTCTCATAGGCGATGGCGATATCACCGAGCATACGCGGCGCGTCCGCAGGCGCACCCGCGGCCGGCTGCAGCGCCGGAAACGACAGCACGTTGGTGGGATTGTCGATGCCGCGCCAGTTGCTGTTCAGCGTGCGGATTCCGGCATCGTCGGTCAGCATGACCGCAAGTTCCGTATCGCCGACGTCGGCATCGGCGATTTCGGCCGCCGCATTAATGGCGCGATGGATCACCGCCTCGGCCTCCGGCTCGGTCTGCCAGCAATCGGCGACGACGAGAACTTCGGTGAGGGGAAGGACGGAGGACACGAGCGTTCCAGCGGTTTGCATTGCAATGTTGGGGTTGCGGCCCCGGCCTGCCGGCGGCAGGTCCGGGCGCGAAGAGTTTGCGGTCAAGATTTTCCGGTTGCCGGTTTTTGCGGCAATCCCTCATAGGCGGCGACGATCCGCGCCACGAGTTCATGGCGGATGACGTCTTCCGCGGTGAATTTCACCTGCGCAATGCCTTCGACGTTGTCGAGCAGCTTGCAGGCCTCGGCAAGCCCCGAAGCCTGTCCGTTCGGCAGGTCGACCTGCGATGGATCGCCGGTGACGATCATCCGGCTGTTCTCGCCGAGCCGGGTCAAGAACATCTTCATCTGCATCGACGTGGTGTTCTGCGCTTCGTCGAGGATGATCACGGCGTTGGTCAGGGTGCGGCCGCGCATGAAGGCCAGCGGCGCGATCTCGATTTCTCCGCCCTGCAATGCACGTTCCACCACTCGCGCGTCCATCAGGTCGTACAGCGCGTCGTAGATCGGCCTCAAGTAAGGATCGACTTTTTCGCGCAAGTCTCCGGGCAGAAAGCCGAGCCGCTCGCCGGCCTCGACCGCAGGCCGCGAAAGGATGATGCGATCGACTTCCTTGCGTTCGAACAATTGCGCGGCATGCGCCACCGCAAGCCAGGTCTTGCCTGTGCCCGCCGGGCCGATGCCGAACACCAATTCGTGGCGTTTCAGCGCGCGGATGTAGGAATCCTGCGCCGCGGTGCGGGCGCGCACCGGACGCTTGCGCAGGTTGATGGTCTCGAACGAGGGCTTTGCGGTCTTGGCGTCGAACTCGAACAGCGAGCCCTGCGAGAGGACGGCGCGGATCGCGCCTTCGACTTCGCCCTGCGAGAGGTCGTGGCCTTGCACGGCCTGTGAATAGAGCGTCTCCAGCACGCGCCGTGCGGCGTCGCAGCCGTCACGCGAGCCGGCGATGGTGATATGGTTGCCGCGGGAATCGACCACAACGCTGAGCCGCCGTTCGACCAGCGCCAGGTTCTGGCCGTAAGGGCCGACGAGGGCAGAAGCGGCGCGGTTGTCGTCGAAATCGATGACGACCTGGGTCTCGGGCGGAATTTGCATGTCGCGATCAAATTTGCGGCTGGGAGCGAGCGAAGATGAATCCGATGCGCTTTTTGGCAAGGGTTCAGGCTCCCCGAATTTCTTGAGAAGATCTGGTCATGTATGAAAGCACTGAGGCTCCGGCCCGCGTGGAGCGGCCAGCGAGTTCGCCGAGCAGGCTGTAACGCTCCAGGCTCTCGATCCTGACCGGCAGCACCTGTCCGATGATGTCGGACGAGGCAAACACATGCGCGGGCTGAAGATAGGCGGTGCGGCCGACGATCTGGCCAGGATTGCGGGCCGCGCGTTCGAACAGCACATCGACGGTGTTGCCAATCATGGCCCTGTTGAAGGCCGATTGCTGACTGTCGATCAATTCCTGGAGCCGCACCAATCGCTCGTCCATTTCAGCCGCTGACACCGTCTCCCGCATGTCCGCCGCCGGCGTGCCGGGCCGCGGCGAATATTTGAACGAATAAGCCGCAGCGTATCCGATTTGTGCGACAAGCGCGAGGGTCGCGGCAAATTCTCCCTCGGTTTCGCCCGGAAAACCGACGATAAAATCCGATGAAAATGCAATATCTTGGCGCGCTGAGCGAAAACGGTCGATGACGCGGCGGTAGTCATCGGCGGTATGCCTGCGGTTCATGGCGGCAAGAATCCGGTCGGAGCCGGACTGCACCGGAAGATGGACGAACGGCATCAGGCCTACGAGATCGCGATGCGCTGCAATGAGCGAATCGTCGACGTCGCGGGGGTGGCTGGTCGAATAGCGCAGCCGCACGATGCCCTCGATTTCCGCCAGGCGATGCAACAATCTGCCGAGCGGCCAGGTCCGGCCATCGGGGCCCTCGCCGTGATAGGCGTTGACGTTCTGCCCGATCAGGGTGATCTCGCGCACCCCATTATCGGCCAGCCGCTTCACGTCGTCGACAATCTTTGCGACCGGGCGCGAGACTTCCGCGCCGCGCGTATAGGGCACCACGCAGAAGGTGCAGAACTTGTCGCACCCTTCCTGCACGGTGACGAAAGCGGAGATGCCGCGCGCGCGGATCGCATCCGGTTTTGGGGCGGGGAGAAAACCGAATTTGTCCTCGACTGGAAATTCGGTTTCCAGCGCGCGACCTTCGCTCTTCGCGCGCGCCAGTAGCTGCGGCAAGTGGTGGTAGCTTTGCGGCCCGACCACGACGTCAACCGTCGGCGCGCGGCGGATGATCTCTTCGCCCTCGGCTTGCGCGACGCAGCCGGCAACCGCAATGCGCATCTCGCGCCCGTTGCGTGCCGCCTCGTCCTTGGCGACGCGCAGCCGGCCGAGTTCGGAGTAGACCTTTTCGGACGCCTTTTCCCTGATGTGGCAGGTGTTGAGGATCACCAGATCCGCATCGTCAGCGCTTTCAGTCTCGACAAAGCCCTCGCCCGCCAGCGTATCCACCATGCGTTGTGCATCGTAGACGTTCATCTGGCAGCCATAGGACTTGATGTGCAGCTTGCGCGACGGCTTCATGGAACCTTGGGTGTTGGGCTTGAATGGGCGCCAAATCCGGGCGCGGGGCTTAAGTATAGGCTAAAGGGCCGGAAATCCAGCGTGATAGGCGGCAATTTCGGGGCAAGGAGGGCCGGCAAACCCACCACCCACGCTGGTATGGCCAGCCCGATTACCGTCGAAGCAAAAGCGGCGGTGCTCGCCCGGCTTACGCGCCACCACGAAAGCCAACGAATCGAGAGTAGTGATCCGGGAATTGCAAGTTTTGCGCACCAGGCAAACTGATGCTCACTTGATTCCCAGGACGTCCTTGAGTTCTGCCGCTTTCTTCATGCACCCTTGTTCGTCGCCAGCCACTGACATCTTGCGGGCTTCGGCCATCAGTTGGTTGGCATGTTCGGCGCTCTGGGTGCTGCTCTTTCTAGTGACTTGCTCCTGATGCGGTGAAGTGGGCTGCACGGCCGCTGCCGTTGATCCCGTGGTTTCAGGCTCAGCGCTCTTTTGTTTACCGGCCAGAACCTCCTCTTGGTGCTTGGTCCCCGGCATTCCCGATTCGCTCGCGCCCGTTCCCGCGGCAACGATGTTCGGTTCGAGCGCCTTCAGTTCCTGGTTACAATCAGCAAACGCCGGCGACGCGAGGATAAGGGCGAATGCTGCGGTCACTATGCGTGTAGACATCTGAACCTCCTGCTTGAGGTTGTCTCTCGCTCAAAATGAGGGATACAGGAAAACGTCCGCAGATATTCAGTGGTTCCTTACATACCGAAGGTGTCGGTGAAGATCCTGCTTTATGAAGCAAAGCAGACATTGACCGATTCTCATTACACAGCCCGGTTCGGTGTTGCCTTAATCCCGATCTTCTCAATAAGCCCGGGTAATTGCCGCATATCGTCGAAAACAGCGACGACTCCGGCATCGCGCAGCCTGTCCCCATAGCCGGGGCGGCAATGGCTGCCGCCGTGAAAACCGAGCACGGTCATGCCAGCGGCGCGGCCGCCAGTGACGCCGGGAACACTGTCCTCGATCACGACGCAGCGTTCCGGCGCGACGTTCATCTGTTCGGCCGCGAACAGAAACAGGTCCGGTGCGGGTTTGCCGTTAGAGACCTGCGAGGCCGAAAAAATATTCGGCGCAAACCGATCATAGAGCCTGGTGCGGCCTAGGCTAATTTGCATGCGTTGATGCGAGCCGCTCGATGCCACACAGACCGGCTGGGTGATGGCATCGAGCGCGGTATGAATGTGCGGTATCGCTTCCAGATCGGCTTCGAACGTCCGGTACAGCTCATCCCGCAATTGCAGATGAAAATCGTCGGGCAGAGCGCGGCCGAGTTCGGCCTCAACTTCGAGGTTGGCTTGACGTGCCGAGCGGCCGAGGAATCGGTGAAACACCTGCTCCGACGTGATCGGATAGCCGTGGCGGCTGAGAATTTCCGCATGCGCACGGCACGAAATGACCTCGCTGTCGACCAGCACGCCGTCGCAGTCGAAGATGACCAGATCGAAGTTCGGGTTCACGTTGGCACGCGATCAGGATTTGTCGTCGTCGAGCGGCACGCAATAAAGCTCCAGCCGGTGGTCGACCAGTTTGTAGCCGAGCTTGCGGGCGATCTCGGCCTGCAATTTCTCGATCTCCTCGGAGGTGAACTCGATCACCTTGCCGTCGCGCAGATTGATCAGGTGATCGTGGTGACTGTCAGGCATCTGCTCGTAGCGCGCGCGGCCCTCGCGGAAATCGTGCCGCTCGATAATGCCGGCATCCTCGAACAGCTTGACGGTGCGATATACCGTCGAGATCGAGATCTTGTCGTCGACCGCGACACAGCGCCGGTAAAGCTCCTCGACATCCGGATGGTCGGCCGATTCCGCAAGCACACGCGCGATCACCCGGCGCTGTTCGGTCATGCGCATGCCGGTGGCGGCGCAGCGAGCCTCGATGCCGGTATTTTTTTGCGCAGACGGGGATTTCAGTACGGGCATGACTTTGGGGCCTTGAAGAGCAGGTCTGGGCTGTTGTGCCACCCTGCGCATATTACGACAAGTCACGCCGCATCAGAAGCGCATTCAATTGCTCCCCGCCCGGCTGCTGATAGTAGCGTTCCCGGCGGCCGACGACCTCGAAGCCGGCCCATTCGTACAGCCGTCGCGCCGGCTGATTATTTTCTTCGACCTCGAGGAACACCTTGCGCACGCCGCGGCCGGCGAGATGGCCGAGATGCGTCAGCAACAGGTTGCGTGACAGACCACGGCCACGCTCAGTCGCGTCGATGGCGATCGACAATAGCTCCGCCTCGTCGGCCGCCATGCGCGACACCGCAAAGCCGATGATCTTGCGTCCGAGCCTGAGACGATGCACGAGCGTGTTGCGCTCGGTCAGCATCACCTCGAATTCGCCTTCGCCCCAGCCGCGGTGAAACGATGCGCCGTGCAGTTGCGCCAAACGTGCCGCGTCGCGTGGAATGGCCGGTTCGATCACCGAAGTGCCGCCGCCCCACCATTCGGTCAACCATGTCATCATGATGCCGGCGGCTGCGATGCGTCGGTCAGCGGACTTTTCGGCGGCTTGGCGTCAGGCGCGCGCAGATAATAGGGCCGTGCCGGTGAGCTCTCGGGATTGACCGCGGCGCCCAGCCACGCCACCCAAGCGATGTCGGGCGCGGCCTGCTGATTGATTTTGAAAGGCTGCGACGCATCGGTCGGCCAGCGCTCGGCCAGAATGTTGGCCGCATTGCCGACCAGATGCGGCGTGCCGAAGCGCGCCACATCGAGCGCTTCGGCGATCGGCGCCACCTTCGGCTTGACCAGCGAACTGCCGTCGCCGCCCAGCACCTGGAAATAGACGTGATCATGCCGCGCATCGATCGCGGCGATGACGGGATGTTCGCTGCTCTCGCTGACGATGGGGGCGGCAAACACGGTCAATGTCGTTACGCCCACCACCGGTTTGCCGGCGGCGAGGGCAATGCCGCGGGCGGCGGACAGGCCGACACGCAATCCGGTAAAGCTGCCCGGACCGGTCGTCGCGGCGACGCGGTCGAGCGCGGCAAAGGCAACGCCGGACGCCTTCATGACGCGCGCGATCAGCGGCATCAGCGCCTCTGCATGACCGCGCTTCATCGCCTGCGATTCCCGGGCAATCACACCGCCCGCGCCGGTGTCGAGCACGGCCGCGGCGCAGGCATCGAGCGCGGTATCGATGGAAAGGATCAGCATGAGGGGGCGAATAGCGAATGGTGAGTGGCGAATAGACTATCGATATCCGTCTCTATTCGCCACTCGCTACTCGCCATTCGCGTCCCCTTACATCGGCCGGACTTCGACCACGTCAGGCACGAAATGCCTCAACAGATTCTGGATGCCGTGCTGCAACGTCGCCGTCGAGGACGGGCAGCCGGCGCAGGAGCCCTTCATGTTGAGATATACGACGCCATCCTTGAAGCCGCGGAAGGTGATGTCGCCGCCGTCATTGGCCACTGCCGGCCGCACCCGCGTCTCGATGAGGTCCTTGATGGTCGCGACCGTATCGGCATCGGCCTCGTTGAAGAACTCGCCGTCCTCGTCCGCCGCCTCGTCATTGCCGGCGGTGCCGTCGGCGAGCAGCGGCGCGCCGGACATGTAATGCTCCATGATGGCGCCGAGGATCGCGGGCTTGAGGTGCTGCCAATCGCCGTCCGACTTGGTCACGGTGACGAAATCGTAGCCGTAAAACACGCCGGACACGCCTGATACGCCGAACAGTCGCTCCGCAAGCGGCGACCGGGCGGCGGCTTCGCGGCTGGAAAATTCCATCGTGCCGGTGTCGAGCACGGTGCGGCCAGGTATGAATTTCAGGGTGGCGGGATTGGGCGTGGCTTCGGTCTGAATGAACATTGGTTTTCTCCGGCGTCGCCGGTTCAAGGCCGGCGCGTGGGTGTCCCATAGCAGATGGCGACCGCCGGCGCACGGTCAAGAGGAGAAATCAGAAATTCTCTAACCAGATCAAGCCCTAAGACAGCCCGTCGATCTCGGAATCGCTGAGATCGCCGGGGACGATGACGACAGGAATCGGGAACGAGCCGGCGGCCTGGGCCATCATGCTGATCAGCGGCCCCGGCCCCTCGGGACCCGGATTGGCCGCCAGCACCAGCATCGAGATATCGACGTCCTTGTCGATCACGTCGAGAATCTGGGTGGTGGGATCGCCCTCGCGAATCACCCGTTCGGGCGTGATCGCGGCGATGCCGTTGGCGCGGCCGGAGGCGCGGTCGAGCGCCTCATTGGCGGCGTCCTCGGCCTCGGCGCGCATCAGGTCGGCGACACCCAGCCATTGCTGGTTCTGGTCTTCGATCGCGATGATTCGCAGCATCACCACGCCGCCGCCGACGCGCACCGCCCAGCGGCTGGCGTAATACACCGCGCGGTCCCATTCCGCGGTGTCGTCAACGATGACAAGGCATTTCGGTTTGTGACCCGTCTCGTAGCTTCGTCGCTGGGTGGTCATGCATTTCCCGGTGCTGCGCCAAACCGACGCATGCTGCCACGGCGCAGCCGCTCTCGACAAGCGGCGACGCTGTTGCAACGCAATGGCCATAGCGTTTTCGAGCGACGTGGGTACCGGTTCACGTGAAGAAAACGCATCAAAACGAGAATCTCTAGCTCTTTCGGATGAAACCAACGATGTCCCGCGTCGCCCGCATGGTTTCGTCGGCGAGGACGCGCGCGCGGTCGGCGCCGTCGACCAGGATCTTGTCGACATGGCCGGGATCGGCGACCAGCCGCTTCATCTCAGAGGCGATCGGCGAGAGTTTTGCCACGCAAAGTTCCACCAGCGCATTCTTGAAGCTGGAGAACTGCCCGCCGCCGAATTCACGCAGCACGTCGGATTTGCTGCGCTCGGCCAGCGCCGCATAGATGCCGACGAGATTGTCGGCCTCGGGCCGGTTCTCCAGCCCCTTTTCCTCCGACGGCAACGGTTCCGGATCGGTCTTGGCTTTCCGGATCTTTTGCGCGATCAGGTCGGCGTCGTCGGTCAGGTTGATGCGCGAATTGTCCGAGGCGTCCGACTTCGACATTTTCTTGGTGCCGTCGCGAAGCGACATCACGCGCGTTGCCGGGCCGGTGATAAAGGGCTCGGGCTGCGGAAAGAACAGGCCGTCGTTGAAGCCGTGGCCGCGTATAGACTCGCCGAAATCATTGTTGAACTTCTGCGCGATGTCCCGCGAGAGCTCCAGATGCTGCTTCTGGTCCTCGCCGACCGGCACATGGGTGGCGCGGTACAGCAGAATGTCGGCCGCCATCAGCACCGGATAATCGTAGAGACCCACGGAGGCGTTCTCGCGGTCCTTGCCGGCCTTCTCCTTGAACTGCGTCATGCGGCTGAGCCAGCCGATCCGCGCCACGCAATTGAAGATCCAGGTCAGCTCGGCGTGGCCGGCGACCTGGCTCTGGTTGAACACGATGTGCTTGTTCGGATCGATGCCGGCAGCGATGAAGGCCGCCGTGACCTCGCGGGTGTTGCGGGCCAGCTCCGCCGGGCCGCCCCAGACGTCCATGCCCATCGTGATCGCGTGCATGTCGACGACGCAATAGATGCAGTTATGGGTTTCCTGCATCTTCACGAAGTTGACGATCGCGCCGAGGTAATTGCCGAGATGCAGATTGCCGGTCGGCTGGACGCCCGAAAAAACCCGTTCAACAAAAGCCATTTGTCAGCTTCCCCAAGGATCCTGTTTCGGATGCCTGTTTCGCGCCGTCGTTTGCCACGCAGGGGCTATCAGCGCAAGCCGCTACCCTTTGTTTGCCTGACGGCGTTAACCGCGTCGCGCCAGCCGATGACGCCGAAAAGCCTTAAGAGCAGGCCGTAAATCGCAATTCCTGCCAAGATCACGACCAGCAGCAGGATGGCCTGCACGAGGCCGTGTGCGCTCGAGGTGAGGGAAGGCAGCGACCGCGTCGCAAGCCACAGCAACGCGCCCATGGCGAGCGCCGCCAGCGCGATGCGCGGCAACCGCCGTTTTGCTTCCCTATCGATCGAAAACCCGAAGACTTTCGCGCCGCCGCGGATCAGGCTGAATGCCATGCTCCAGGCGCCAACAGCAATGGCCGCCGCGATGCCCTCAGTGCCGTACCAATGGCTGAACAGGAAGGCAGAAGCGATCGCCAGCACCACGCCTTTCAGCGCGGCGGTCAGCGGCGTCATCGTATCCTCGCGTGCAAAGAACGCCGGCGACAGCGCCTTGACCAGCACATGCGCCGGCAACGCCAGCGTCAGCCACATCAGCGCGCGGGCGGTGGCTGTGGTGTCATCGGCGGTGAACGCGCCATGCTCGAACAACAGCCGAACGATCGGCTCGCTCAGCACGATCAGGCCGAGCGTTGCGGGCAGCGCGAGGCCAACCGCGAGCTCGAGGCCGCGGGATTCGGCGTGAGCAACGGCAGCGCGGTCCTCAGCCCGCACCGCGCGCGTCAGTTCCGGGATCAACACCGTGCCCATCGCGACACCGACAATGCCGAGCGGCAGTTCGACCAGCCGGTTGGCGAAATAGAGCCACGACACCGCCGACGGCGACGAGGACGCGATGATCGCGCCGGCCACGACAAGCAATTGCGGCGCGCTCGATGCCATCATGCCCGGCACAGCCTTGCCGAGAAAGCCGCGGATCTCCTTGTCGAACGAGACGCGGAAGGGTGTCGCGATGTTCTCGCCACGGCGCAGCACCAGCACGGAGAGCTGCAACAGCCCGGCGATGCCGACGGTTGCGGCGATGATCTGCGCGGACCGCGTGGCATCCGGCTGCACGACCAGCAGCACGGCCATCACTGCGATCAGCGCGATGTTGAACAGCAGCGGCGAAAACGCGGTCAGCGCAAATCTCCCCTGTGCGTTCAGCAGCGCCATCATCACCGTCACCGGACCGGCAAAGGCGAGATAGGGCAGCATCAGCCGCGCATTGTCGACGGCGAGCCGCAAGCTCTC
This sequence comes from Bradyrhizobium retamae, assembly GCF_001440415.1. GTDB lineage: Bacteria > Pseudomonadota > Alphaproteobacteria > Rhizobiales > Xanthobacteraceae > Bradyrhizobium > Bradyrhizobium retamae. The sequence goes on along the minus strand of NZ_LLYA01000159.1, from coordinate 157,398 downwards.
GCGCCCCGTAAATCCCGGCGCCAGCACGGTGATGACGAGCGGCATGACGAGCGCCAGCAGCGCCGTGGCAACGATCAACACAGCCGTGATCGTGCCGAGCACGCGGCCGGCATATGCCGCCGCAGCCGCCACGCCGCCGGCCTCTCGGACGCGCAGCCATGAAGGCACCAGCGCTGCGTTCAGTCCGCCCTCGGTCAGCAGCCTTCGCACCACATTGACGAGCTGAAACGCCGCCAGGAACGCATCCGCCACAGACCCCGCGCCAAGCAGCGCGGCGAGCGCCGAATCACGCACGAATCCGAGCAGCCGCGAGGCCAGCGTTCCCGAGGATACCGTGAGGAAAGAGCGGATCATGGGAGGCGTGTATAGCAGCGAGAAGCAAGGAAACACTACCAGCCATCATGCTGGCGCTTGGTTCTCCCTCTCCCCGTCCTTTCACGGGGAGAGGGTTGGGGTGAGGGGCTCCATCCGCGAAAAGAGCTCTATCGATGGACCTGTACCCCCTCACCCGGAATTCAAGCTGCGCTTGAATTCCGACCTCTCCCCGCAAGCGGGGCGAGTTGCCGGAGCCGCTTCACTTGCTGGCGCTACGCCGATCTGGTAGCCCGAGCCTCATCGCAACGCCGTAAACAGGACGGATGGATGACTGACGCAAAATACGACGTTCTCGCTATCGGCAATGCGATTTTCGACGTCTTCGCACAAACCGATGAGAAATTCCTGGCCGACCACGGCATGACCAAAGGCGGCATGGCGCTGATCGACGAGGCCCGCGCCACCTCGATCTACCGCGACATGGGGCCGGCGACGGAGGTGTCGGGCGGATCGGCCGCCAACACCATTGTCGGCATCGCCAATTTCGGCGCCCGTGCCGCCTATGTCGGCAAGGTCAAGAGCGACCAGATCGGCGGCCTCTACACCCACGACATCCGTGCCGCTGGCGTCGCCTTCGAAACCAAAGCCGCGTCCGACGGCCCCGCGACTGGCTGCTCCTACATTCTGGTGACGCCGGACGGCGAGCGCACCATGAACACCTATCTCGGCGCCGCGCAGGCCCTTAATCCATCCGACATCGACGAGGCGCAGATTGCGGCCTCCCGCATCGTCTATCTCGAAGGCTATCTCTGGGATCCCCAAAACGCCAAGGAAGCCTTCGTCAAGGCCGCGGGCATCGCCCATGGCGCCGGCCGACAGGTGGCGCTGACGCTGTCGGACTCGTTCTGCGTCGATCGCTACCGTGACGAGTTTCTCGACCTGATGCGTAAGCGCACGGTCGATCTCGTGTTCGCCAACGAGGCCGAACTGCATTCGCTGTACCAGACCTCCGATTTCGACGGCGCACTGAAGCAGCTCCGCACCGACACAAAACTCGCCGTCGTCACCCGCAGCGAGAAGGGCTGCGTCGTGGTGTCGTCCGATGGTATGGTTGCGGCGCCGGCGTTCCCGATCGAAAAGCTCGTCGACACCACCGGCGCCGGCGACCTGTTCGCTGCCGGTTTCCTGTTCGGGCTTGTGCGTGAGGCGAGCCATGAAACGTGCGGCCGGCTGGGCGCGCTGGCAGCAGCCGAGGTGATCCAGCATATCGGGGCACGGCCGCAGGTGTCGCTGAAGGAGCTGGCGGGGCAGAACGGGTTGGGGGTGTAGGCCACGGCCGCTCCACCCGTCATGGCCGGGCTTGACCCGCCGTCCACGTCTTTCTTCAGTGAGGGCGTGCAAGTCGTGGATGTCTGCAAGACCTAGCCGGTACGGATATCGCCCCGACGAGCTGGTCCGCGGGCTTCCGATCAAGCGCAGAGCGCTTGGCCTCCCTCAATTGGATTCTTCCTGCCGACTACAAGTTCGATCGGGGCGAGGCCAACGAGCGGTGAATGCGTTCGGGCCTGTGCGCCGGCTCGCGGCAACATCGCCTCAGCACTGATTTGCCCTCTCGCGCAAATCAAAAGTCGCCCCTCCCGCAAAAATAATTCGCTTCACGATTGACCCAAATCAGTCCTACAACTTGCGCCATCCCGTCCCACTTCAGAGGGGCGTTTCGCGATCGTCACTAAACGCGGGGCGGGGTGCGGTGGACGCGGCAGCGTCGGGCGCGCAAACGTCGTCGCAGGGCGGGCTCTTGTGAGTCCGTGAGCGAAGGGACGGCACGCAGACGACCGATGCTAAAGCGCTTCTCGCCGGACTTCGGCGGATGGGTACCAAGCCCGTCGAGGCCTCTGGCAAGAGCGTGTCGCGTACGGCCAAGTCGTGTGGTCCTGGCACCCGTGGCTGGTGTCAAGTCCGCGGAGGATGTGCCGGCCCGACCGGGCCAGCTCCATCCATCAATCCGCGGATGATGGTGGCTAAAGGAATTCGCACACCAGGGAGAGCGCGAAGTACGCCGTAAAACCATTGCGCAGGGAAGGCCGGATGCTCTCCGCTGGACCTGTATGCTCGTGTGCGCGTTCTTTTTGCGCAATTGCACACGAGACCGCGGGTGCAGCGCGCACCCGGTCTTCCCTGCGCCCTCTGTTTTCTGGGGCGCGAAAGATAAGGGCAAAGCTCGGGCGGAACGCGCCGCGAGATCGCGAAAGCATGTCAGTAGATGAATGCGAATCGATCTCAGCCGTCATTGCGAGGAGCGACAGCGACGAAGCAATCCACCTTTCCGCATATGCGGCACGATGGATTGCTTCGCTTCGCTCGCAATGACGTTGCGGTGGCAGAAATGATCGAGCCGAGAAGCCGCGGCGTACTGGATGTCCCGCCTTCGCGGGGCATGACACGCGTGGGGGAGGTGAGGGCGTACCACGCGACGAAGCGTCGCCGCCCTCCTTGCTTTTTACGCCGCCCGTTGGCCGCTGCCGGCATCGAGCCCGGCATACACCCCGCGCTCAAACCCCGCAAAGGCCTCCAGGCATTTTGCATCGGCGAACGGCAACAACTGCATCAGGATGACGCCGGCGACGTCGCGCGCCGGGTCGATCCAGAAATAGGTGTTGGCGAGACCGGCCCAGGCCAGGCTGCCGGCGCTGCGCCCCTCGGCCGTCTGGGCGGTGGTGATGAGGAACGAGAGCCCCCACTTCTTGACGATGTCGGGATAGAGATCGACGTCGTTGGTGTAGATCGGCGCCACCGTCACCATCTTGCCCATCGTGAGATCGCCGATGTGGTTCTGGCTCATCAGCGCGACCGTCTCGGGCTTCAGCACCTCGTTGCCGTTGCCGCGGCCCTTGCTGAGGATCATCTGGGTGAACTTGATGTAGTCGGCCGCCGTGCCGTAGAGGCCGCCGCCGCCCATGTGGAATTCCGGCTCCTGTTCCAGCTCGAACGGGATCGGCGCCAGCGAGCCGTCCGCGCCGCGGGCATGCATGCCGACCAGCCGCTGGCGCATCGAGTCGGTGATCTTGAAAGCGGTGTCGTTCATGCCGAGCGGCGTGAACATGTGGTCGCGCAAATAGGCATCGAGCCGCTTGCCGCTCACCGCTTCCACCGCCTTGCCGACGAAATCGATATTGGTGCCGTATTCCCAGCGCGTGCCGGGCTCGCTCATGATCGGCGTCTTCAGCGCGGCGTTCTGGCAGGTGGTGATGGCCGGGGTTCCGGTCTTGTCGAGATACTGCGCGCACACCTCGCTCCACATGTTGTAAGCGAAGCCGGCGGTGTGGGTCATGAGATGACGCAGCGTAATCGGCTTCGTCGCGGGACGCAGCTTCGGCTCGCCATTGGCGTCGAAACCTTCCAGCACCTGCGGGCTGGCGAGGTCGGGCAGCACTTTTCCGATCGGCTCGTCGAGCGAGAGCTTGCCTTGCTCCACGAGCTGCATGCCGGCCGCGGTCGTAATCGCCTTGGTCATCGAGGCGATCCAGAACACGCTGTCGGCGGTAATGGCATCGTCCTTGGAAAGGTCGCGCTGGCCGAACGCGCCCTGGTAGATCACCTCACCCCCGGTAGCCGCCATCGCGACCACGCCGGGAATTTCCTTCGCCTCGCATTTCTGACGCAGAATCTGATCGATCTCGGCCTTGCCTCGCATGGGTCACCTCCCGTTTGTTTTTATGGAGTGGAACGATCTTCCTCCCGGCCGCGTGATCCCGCAAGCGCTCGGCGGATGCCGCCGCCGATGTCGCGATCTCGTGATAAGCAAGGAGGGTGGGCAGCAGGCGCGCCGGGCTGGCGGCACAAAACTGCAACACCTCGCCACAATTCGCGGTGGATGAAGAGCTCGGCCAGTGACCGCCTTGGGCAGCCACGATAACGTGATTCCGCGGCGATTCCCGGCGCCGATTTTCTGCAGTAAAGCGTTCAGATTCCAGCACAAACGATGCTGGTTGCAGCATTGATTTGATGAAAATCGTTGTAGTTTTGGAAATTGCGAGGGGCGCGATGATCTCGACCTGGAGTGAATGGAAGCGGTATCCCCGTCCCGGACGGGGCGAGAACATCGAGGCGCCGATTACCCCCGGGCTCTATGAAGTCCGCTACGCCGGCACCGGTGCGCTGCACTCCTTCGAGGCGGTCGACAACGTCGCCCAGGCGCTGGCGCAACTTGCGGTCGGCTCCAGATCCTGGTTCGGCCGCCGCGACACGGCCAAATTGCCCGATCTCGAGTACCGGACCTGCGCAGCCTCCTCGAAAGCCGACGCCAAGGCGGCCGCGCAGCGCATGATCGGCCGCCGCGAAACCTATATGAGCGGCGCGGCGTAACACGACCCCGTCACCCTCAAGATAGCTTGAAGCAGACCCGCGTTTGCGGCCGATGCATCGCCGCCGGTTCGGGCCTATACTCGGGCCAATCCTTCAAGAAAATCCGAGGAGTACGCCATGAACCCGCCCGTCGCCGCACGCGCTTCAAAAACCTCCACGCCCTCGCTGCATGACCGCCTGAAAGATTCCTCGCTGCTGCGCGACCGCTGCTACATCGACGGCGCCTGGGTCGGCACGCCGTCGCGCCCGGTCACCAATCCGGTCAACGGTGTCGAACTCGCAAAAGTCCCGGCGTTCAGCACGGCCGAAGCGACGCAAGCCGTCGAAGCCGCCGAGCGCGCATTCCCCGCCTGGGCCAAGCTCACCGCAAAACAGCGCTCCAACATTTTGCGAAAGTGGTTCGAGCTGATCGCGGCAAACCGCGAGGATCTCGCCCTGATCCTCACGTCAGAACAAGGCAAGCCGCTGGCGGAAGCGCTCGGCGAAGTCGATATCGGTGGCGCCTATGTCGAATTCTTCGCCGAAGAAGCCCGCCGCGTCTATGGCGAGACCATTCCGACCCAGCGGCCGGATGCACGTCTGCTCGCCATCAAGCAGCCGATCGGCGTCTGCGGCGCGATCACGCCGTGGAATTTCCCGTGCTCGATGATCACGCGGAAAGTCTCGCCGGCGCTGGCCGCCGGCTGCACCGTGGTGCTCAAGCCCGCCAATGAAACGCCGCTGACCGCGCTGGCGCTGGTCGCGCTCGCCGAAAAGGCCGGCGTGCCGAAGGGCGTGTTCAACATCCTCACTGGCAATTCGTCCGCGATCGGTAAGGTGCTGTGCGAGCATCCGGCCGTGCGCTTTATCGGTTTCACCGGCTCGACCGAGGTCGGAAAGATCCTCTACCAGCAGGCCGCCGTTGGCGTGAAGAAGCTCGGCCTCGAGCTCGGCGGCAACGCGCCGTTCGTGGTGTTCGATGACGCCGATATCGATGCCGCGGTCGAGGGCGCGATCATCTCGAAGTACCGCAACATGGGTCAGACCTGCGTCTGCGCCAACCGCATCTACGCTCAGGACAAAATCTACGACGCGTTCGTCGAGAAGCTTTCCAAGAAGGTCGCGGCGATGAAGATCGGCGACGGCACGGAGCAGGGCGTGGTGCAGGGTCCCCTGATCAACATGGACGCGGTGCTCAAGGTTGAGAAGCATATCGATGACGCCGTCAAAGGCGGCGCGAAGGTCGTCACCGGCGGCAAGCGCCATGCGCTCGGCGGCAGCTTCTTCGAGCCGACCGTGCTGTCGAATGTGAAGTCCGACGCGCTGGTCGCGCGTGAAGAGACCTTCGGGCCCTTGGCGCCGGTGTTCCGCTTCAAGGATGAGGCCGACGTGATCGCGATGTGCAATAACTCGCCGTTCGGCCTGGCATCGTACTTCTACGCGCGCGATCTCGGTCGCGTCTGGCGCGTCGCCGAAGCGTTGGAAGCCGGCATGGTCGGCGTCAACACCGGGCTGATCACGACGGAAGTGGCGCCGTTCGGCGGCGTCAAGGAATCGGGCTTGGGGCGCGAAGGCTCGCATCACGGCATGGAGGAATATGTCGAGATCAAATACGTGATGATGGCGGGGGTATAGCCCAAACTCTCTCGTCGTCCCTGCGTTCGCATGCGTTCGCAGGGACGACAGTTGCATCAATCGCTCGCGTCACTCGCAAACGCGCCGTGACGTCCCACGCCGGAAGCAAACTGCGTCGCGCCCGACAGCGTTTCGCCTGAGCCGATCACCTCCAGCCCGCCGCGCATTTCGTTGCTAATCGCTTCCTCCTCCGCAAGATCCCATTGCCGCAGCGCCGACAGCCGATCGGCGCGCAGGCATTTTTGTGGGAAGCGCGCGATCTCCCGCGCCAGCGCAATCGCCTGTGCGGCAGCCTCGCCGCGGCCAACCACGCGATTGGCGAGCCCCATCCGTAGCGCCTCCGGCGCGCCGACCGGCCGGCCGGTGAGGATCAAGTCGATGGCCTGCGAATGGCCGATCAGCCGCGGCAGCCGGATGGTTCCGAGATCGATCAATGGCACGCCGAAACGCCGGCAGAAGATGCCGAAGGTCGCGTCTTCCGCAACCACGCGCATGTCGGCCCATAGCGCAAGCTCCATGCCGCCGGCCACCGCAAAGCCTTCCACAGCCGCGATCACCGGTTTCGACAGCCGCAGCCGGCTCGGCCCCATCGGCGCAATCGAATCGTGGCCGCCGAGCTCGCGCCGCTTATTGGGATCACCCGCCGCCACCGCCTTGAGATCGGCGCCGGCGCAGAAATAGCCGCCGGTGCCGGTGAACACCGCAACCGACGCGCTCTCGTCGGCATCGAAAGCAAGAAACGCGTCGTAGAGTTTCCGCGCGGTCGCGCCATCGACGGCGTTGCGGCAATGCGGACGGTTGATGGAAACGATGGTCACCGGACCATCACGCTCGACGAGCACGGAATCGACTTCGGTCATTGAGGCGCTCCCTGGATGTTGTTTCCCGGAAGCTTGGCATCAGACGCGAGGGTGACGCAATCCCAAGGCCGTCAGCAATGACGCGGCTAGATATTCAACTCATCCCCCGTCACGCGCCGGTAGGCTTCGAGATAGCGCTTGCTCGTCGCCTCCACCACGCTGTCGGGCAGCGGAGGCGGCGGGGCGTCGCCGTTCCAGCGGCCGGCATGGCGCTCGGCGTCGAGATAGTCGCGCAGCGGCTGCTTGTCGAAGGAGGGCTGCGGCCGGCCGGGCCTGTAGACGTCGGCCGCCCAGAACCGCGAGCTATCCGGCGTCATCACCTCGTCGATCAGGATGATGCGGCCGTCCGCCGCGCGGCCGAATTCGAACTTGGTGTCGGCGATGATGATGCCCTGATGGCGGGCGATCCGCTCGCCGAAATTATAGACCGTGCGCGCCATGCTCTCGAGTTTTTCGGCGACGTCGCCGCCGACGATCTCGCGCATGCGCGCGATAGTGATGTTCTCGTCATGGCCGGTCTCGGCCTTGGTCGCCGGGCTGAAGATCGGCGGCTCGAGCTTGCCGCTTTCGAGCAGGCCTTCCGCCAGCTCCTCGCCCGCAAGCGTGCCGGAGGCCGCGTACTCCTTCCAGGCGGAGCCGGAGATATAGCCGCGGATCACGCATTCGACCGGAAACACGGTGGTGCGCCGGCACAGCATCGCGCGCCCGAGAATGTCGGCGCGATGGTCCTTCAGGCCAGGCACCTTGCGGATGATTTCGTCAGCGTCGGCGCTGATCATGTGATGCGGCACCACGCCTTCGAGCTGGCGGAACCACCACGCGCTGATCTGCGTCAACACCGCGCCCTTCATCGGGATGGTTTCCGCCATCACCACGTCAAAGGCGCTGATGCGATCGGTGGTCAGCAGCAGCACGCAGTCGCTGCCGACGGCGTAGATATCGCGCACCTTGCCGCGGCCGATCTGGGGCAGGGGCAATTCGCTGGCGAGCATCGCGTTCATCTGGTCAGGCTTTCGAACAGGCGGCCTCGTGCAAGCGCGAGGCGGCAAATGAGAAAGCGGAGCAATAGCTCACTCCGGCAGCGGAATGAACTCATGTTCTTGCGGAACGGCTGCAAACCGGCCGGTTTTCCAATCCTGTTTGGCCTGCTCGATCCGCTCCTTGCTTGAGGAAACGAAATTCCACCAGATGTGCCGCGGGCCTTCCAGCGCGTCGCCGCCGAGAAACATCATCCGCACCGGCGTGACCGCCTTTACCGTGATGCGGTCGCCGGGCCGGAAGATCAGGAGCCGCGGCCCCTCGTAGCGCTCGTTCGCAATCTCGACTTCGCCGTCGACGAGGTAGATCGCGCGCTCCTCATGGTCAGGGTCGAGCGGCACGCTGGTCCCGGCCTGCGCCGTCACTTCGGCGTAGAACCAGGGCGAGACCATGCTGACCGGCGATTTCACGCCAAAGCCGCTTCCCGCGATAATGCGCGAGGTGAACCCGCTTTCCTTCACGGTCGGCAGCGCTTCGGCCGCGTAATGCTGGAACGACGGCGCGATTTCTTCGGAGCCCGCCGGCAGCGCGATCCAGCTTTGCAGGCCGAGCATCTTCTGGCCATCGCGGCGCTGCACATCGGGCGTGCGCTCGGAATGCGCGATACCGCGGCCTGCCGTCATCAGGTTCATCGCGCCGGGCTGGATCTCCTGAATGTTGCCCTCGCTGTCGCGGTGCATGATCGAGCCGTCGAACAGATAGGTGACGGTGGCAAGTCCGATATGCGGATGCGGTCGAACGTCCATGCCGCGGCCTGCCATAAACTGCACCGGGCCGAAATGGTCGAAGAAGATGAACGGCCCGACCATCTGCCGCTTGCCATGCGGCAGCGCGCGTCGCACCGCAAATCCGTCGCCGAGATCGCGGGTGCGCGGCACGATGATGAGGTCGAGCGCGTCGCAGCTTTTGGGATCGCCGAGCACGGGATCGTTGGACGGTTGCCAGCTCATGGGGCACTCCTTGATGTTTGCGACGATTATAGCAGGAATCGCGGGATTGCGTTCAAATGCCTCCGCATGTCGTCGCGCTGCGAGCGCAGGGACCCATACCCCGAGTCCTATCGTTTGGCAGCAAAGGCGGATATCGTCTCCAACAATCGACAACGGTGGTTATGGGTCCTGCGTTCGCAGGGACGACGTAGGATAATGAACCAATGATCCCTCTGCTCAAGCCCGGCGCCAAGCTCCTGAAGGTCGATGGTCCCGTCATCGAGACCGCGCGCCTGGTCCTGCGGCCATGGCGCGGCGGCGACGTTGCTGCGAATACGGCGATGCTGTCTGATCCCGATACCGCGCGCTTCATCACGCCCGACGGCAAGGCGATCACGACCGAAATCGGCGGATGGCGCAACGCTGCGGTGATATCGGGGCATTGGGCGCTGCACGGTTTCGGCATGTTCGCCATCGAGGAAAAATCGAGCCGCCGCTATATCGGCCGCGTCGGGCCGTGGTGCCCGCCGGGCTGGCCGGGCTTTGAGGTCGGCTGGGGCATCGACCGCGAATACCGCGGCAAGGGCTACGCGGTGGAAGCGGCGCGGGCGTCGATCGACTGGGGTTCGCGACCTTCGAGATCGACGAGATCATTCATTGCATCGAAGCCATCAATGCACCGTCGCAAGCGGTTGCGCGGCGATTGGGAGCGAGGAGGGATGGCGAGGTCGATCTCTTCGGCAAGATCAATGAACGTTGGGTGACGTCGCGCGATCGCTGGAAGCGCTGATCGGCAGAAATTGAACCACGAAACGATTCAAGATTGACGGGCGGAGATAATCCGCGTGAACGGACCATCCGATGCTGCTATCCACCTTCGACATCGCCTTGCGTGGCGAGGGTCGGGGTGAGGGGCTCTCATCGCGAGCATAGAACGTGGGGAGACCTATACCCGCTTACCCGGCGCTACGCGCTGACCTCGCCGCGCAAGCGGGACGAGGCTGATCGGTGCATGCTGCGGCTACTGCCGCCCCAATTGCGTGGCCTTCTCGACGCGGTCGAACCGCTCCAGCGACAGGATCGCGTCGGCGAGCTGGTCGGCGCGGCCGTTCAGCACGGGGCGGGCGAGCGTGAGAAATTTTTGCTGCATCGCCTGCGCGTCGGGAAACGTATCCGGCTCGCCGGAGGGATCGGCGTAGAGCCGCTCATGGACGCCGTCGTCGGTGGTGATCGAGACGCGCGCACCGAAGGGATGGGTGCGGCCGATTTCCAGGCGATCGTCCTGCACCACGTCAAATTTATCCGCGAGCGCATTGACGGCGGCATCGCCGAGCCGCTCGTAATCGTCCCAACCAAAACGGCCCTGGTCGAGCGCCAGCGCGCCGGTGAAGAACATCGAGAATTGCCCGCCGACGATCGAGGTCGGATGCCGCTTGGTTGCGGCATCGCCGGTCAGCGTGATGCCGTTGCGGTGGAGGCCAATCTCGACACGCTTGATCTGGTCCGGCGTCAGATTGTGCTCCCTGCGCATCGCGATCAGCGCATCGAGCGCGGCATGGGTATAGCGGCAGCTTGGATAAGGCTTCACGCCGATCCGCAGCGTCTCGTAGGTCTTGCCGAGGCCGGCTGTCGCCTTGCCGGGATGAGCGTCGTCGCTGTAGCCGACGAGGAGGCCATGCTTGCCCTCGACCGACTCGGTCGAGCCGACAAAATTGTTGCGTGCCAGCGTGGCGGCGATGACGCCGTTCATCGCGGCGGCACCGACCTGATAGCGCTTGTTCCACGCGCCGTTGACCAGAAACTGCAGCGAGCCGGCGGCCTGGCTGCCAGAAACGCCGAAGGCTGAGATGATCTGATGCTTTGAGAGGCCGAACAGCTTCCCCGCCGCGGCTGCCGCGCCATAGGTTCCCGCCGTCGCGGTCGGATGAAAGCCGCGCGCATAATGCGAGGTCGGATCAAGCGCGTTGCCGAGCCGGCAGCACACTTCATAGCCGGCCACGATCGCGGTCAGCACGTCGCGCCCGGATGCGCCGACCATTTCGCCGACCGCAAACGCCGCCGGCACCACGGGTGCGCTCGGATGCAGCGAGGAGTCGGCATGCGTGTCGTCGAAATCGAGGGAATGGCCGAGCGCGCCGTTAAGCAGCGCGGCGACCGCGGGCGTCCAGGTCTTCGCATCGCCGAATACAGTGGCCTCGCCCTTGCCGTCCAGCGCCAGCGCTTCCAGCATCTTCAGCAGCGAGGGCGTGGATTCCGCATCGCGCCGCGCCCGGATCGTGCTGCCGAGGAAATCCAGCGTCAGCACCTTGGCGCGCTCCAGCACCTCAGGCGGAATATCCGCAAATTTCAGGTCGGCGACATAGGCTGCGAGCGTTTCGGTTTCGTGGGCCATCGTGTTTCCTCGTTCTGCCGGGCAGGGTAGGCGGGCCAACTTGACCTTTCAAGCCGCCTCCCGTCGCGGGCACCAGCCGTGCTTGACGTCGTCTAGCACAGGCGCGCTGTGCAGATCCGGAGTGCGGCGCATGATGGCCTTCGCAAAACGCATGCTTGGATCACTTCGCAGCCGCAATACGCAACTGGCGCTCGCGGTCAGGCTCGCCATCGCCGCGGCTTGCTCGCCAGTAGCCGGAAGCGCAACACCAGAAGCACGGCATAGACAGCGGTCCCGACCGAGAGCCCGCTCCAAACGCCGACGGCGCCCAGCGACGTCCAGAAGCCGAGCCAGTAGGCGCATGCGAACCCGATCAGCCAATAGCTGAGGATCGCGAACAATAGCGGCACGCGCGTGTCGTTCATGCCGCGCAACGAGCCGGCGGCAATCGTCTGGATGGCGTCGGCGATGAAGAAGGTCGATCCGACCAGCAGCAGCGTTGCCGAGAGCTCGGCCGTCGCGTCGGTGTTCTCGCCGAGAAAAATCTCCGCAATGCCGAAGCGGCTGATCACCACCGCGAGCGTCAGAATCGCCGCCAGTACGATGCCGAGCCAGGTTGCGACGTAGCCGGCACGCCGCACCGCGCCGGCGTCGCCGCGGCCGATGGCGTGTCCCACCCGCACGGTGGCGGCCATGCCGATGCCGAACGGCACCATGAACAGGATGGCGGCGACCTGCAGCGCGATCTGATGCGCCGCCAGCGCGGTGGTGCTGATGATGCCCATCAGCAGACCCGCGGCGCCGAACAGGCCGTATTCGAGCAGGAAGGAGAGCGAGATCGGCGCTCCGATCACAACGAGCTGCCGCATCAGCTTCCAGTCGACGCGCCAGAAATGGCCGAGTATCTGAAATTTTCGGAATGGGCGGCGCCGTGCTGCAAACCAGAGGCCCGCCAAGAATGTGCCAAAATTGACGATCGAGGTCGCCAATCCCGCGCCGAACAGGCCAAGCTGCGGCAGGCCGAAGGCGCCATACAGCAAGAGATAGACCAGTAGCGCATTGGCCGGGATCGCGGCGAGCGTGATCCACAGGATCGGCTCGGGTCGGTTGACCGCGCTCATGAAGCCGCGAATCGCCATGAACCACAGCGCGGGCAAGACGCTCCAGGTCAGGCCGAGCAGATATTCTTGCGCGAGGCGTGCAGCCGTCGGCGCCTGGCCCAGCCTCAACAGGATCGGCTCGCCGTAGAACGACAGCGCCATCATCGGCAGCGACATCAGGAATGCAGCCCACATGCCGACGCGGAGCGACCGCCGGATCAAATGCGGATTGCGTGCGCCAAATGCCTGCGCCGCCAGGGGTGCTACGGCAGATACCAGTCCCATGCCGAAGGTGAAGCTGACAAAGAAGACGGTATGCGCCAGCGCGGCCGCAGCCATGGCCTCGCTGCCGAGACGGCCGATCAGGGCAATGTCGGTCGTCATCATCGCGATCTGCCCGAGTTGGGTCAGCGCGATCGGCACCGCGAGTTTGAGCGTCTCGGCAAACTCAATCGCGAGGTGACGGCCGGGCACGGCCGCAGAGGCGGGCGGCGCAATCGCTGCGCGTTCAATTTTATCGAGCGAAGTCATTGCAACAGACTAACACCGGCGAAGGTCGAAAAAGTGACGCCGGCGTCCGCAGCCCAGAGTGTTTTCCAGCGAAAGCTTGCCCCGGACTTGATCCGGGGTGGACACCGGTTCGCGTCAAGAAAACGCGTCAAAACAAGAATCTAGAGCTCGGTTCTGATTCAATCAGAACCGAAAGGCTCTAATGGCCGTCGCGTGCCGGAACTCGGGTAATCCGCGCGCCCAGCGCGTTGAGCCGTTGCTCGATGCGCTCGTAGCCGCGCTCGATCTGGTCGGCGTTGTTGATCGTTGATGTGCCTTCGGCCGCGACCGCTGCCAGCAGCATCGCCATGCCGGCGCGGATGTCGGGCGAAGTCATCGGCGCGCCGCGCAGCCGGCTCGGGCCGGCCACGATCGCGCGATGCGGGTCGCACAGCACGATGCGGGCGCCCATCGAGATCAGCTTGTCGACGAAGAACATCCGCGACTCGAACATCTTTTCGAACATCAGGATGACGCCGTCGCATTGCGTCGCGGTCACGATCGCAATCGACATCAGGTCGGCCGGGAAGGCCGGCCACGGCTGGTCCTCGAGTTTCGGCACATGGCCGCCGAAATCGTCATGGATCTTCATGGTTTGCCCCGAGGGCACCACGAGATCGTCACCCTCGACGCCGCAGACGATGCCGAGCCGTTCAAATCCCATCCGGATGGAGCGCAGATGCTCGACGCCGGCCTTGGCGATGCGCAGCGGCGAGCGCGTCACCGCGGCAAGTCCGATCAGCGAGCCGACTTCGATATGGTCGGGCTGGATCGAATAGCTTGCGCCGCCAAGCGTCGCCGGGCCGTGCACGATGATGGTGTTGGTGCCGATGCCCTCGATCTTGGCGCCGAGCGCGACCAGGAAGTGCGCGAGGTCCTGCACATGCGGCTCGGAGGCCGCGTTGCGCAAGAATGTGGTGCCGTGAGCGGCGACCGCTGCGACCAGCGCGTTCTCGGTGGCCGTAACGCTCGGCTCGTCGAGAAAGACGTCGGCACCCACGAGGCGGGAGGCGCGGAATTCCAGCCGGTGGGTGGCGGTGACGGTGGCACCTAACTGCTCGAAGGCGAGAAAATGCGTATCGAGACGACGGCGTCCGATGACGTCGCCGCCGGGCGGCGGCAGCGCCACCTCGCCGCAGCGGGCCAATAGCGGCCCGGCCAGCAGGATCGAGGCGCGGATCCGCGCGCAGAGTTCAGGATCGAGATCGGCGGCGCGGACCTCCTTGGCGTGGATCGCAAGCGTATTGCGCGCCTGCCACTCGGCGGAAGCGCCGACCGAGCGGATCAATTCGACCAGCGTTTCGGTGTCGCGGATCCGCGGCACGTTTTCCAGCGTGACCGGATGCTCGGTGAGCAGGGCGGCCGCGATAACCGGCAGCGCAGAATTCTTGTTGCCGGATGGCTCGATTGTTCCCGCCAGCCGGTGGCCGCCTTCAACGATGTACTGAATGGGCGGCATGGGCGGGCGCGTCCTGCCTCACACGTCAACGTTGGCGCTGAGCGAATTATCCTGGATGAATTCGCGGCGCGGTTCGACGACGTCACCCATCAGCTTGGTGAAGATGTCGTCGGCCTCGTCGACCTCCTTGATCTTCACCTGCAGCAGCGAACGTTCGTTGGTATCGAGCGTGGTTTCCCAGAGTTGCTCAGGATTCATCTCGCCGAGGCCTTTATAACGCTGCAACGCGACGCCCTTGCGGCCGGCGTCGGTCACCGCCTCGAACAGGCTGACCGGACCGTGGATGGCGGTCTCGGCATCCCTGCGGCGCAATATGCCGGGCTTCGGATAGGCCTCCTGAAGTTTGGCGGCGTAGTCGTCGAGTTTGCGGGCGTCGGCGGAGCCGAGCAGGGCGTCGTCGATGATGGCGACATCCTTGACGCCGCGGATCGTGCGCTCGAAGAAGAAGCCTTCGCCTTCGGCGAAACGGCCGCTCCAGCCGCGCTCGACCTCATCGGCCAGCGCATCGAGACGCTTGGCGATATAGTCGGCGGCGGCATTGGCGGTCGCGATGTCGCCGGTGATCTTCGGGTTGAGCACGCCCGCGATCGCGGCTTGCTCGACCACCTTGCGGTTATAGCGACTGTGCAGATTGTTCAGGATGCCGCGGATGACGCGCGCGTCTTCCACCAGCGACAGCAGGTCTCGGCCGCCACGTTCCGAACCCGACGCCGGCTTGAACACGCAGTCATCGAGGCCGGTCGCGATCAGATAATCTTCCAGCGCGCGCTCGTCCTTCAGGTACTGCTCGGATTTGCCGCGCGTCACCTTGTAGAGCGGCGGCTGCGCGATATAGAGGTGGCCGCGGTCGATCAATTCACGCATCTGCCGGTAGAAGAATGTCAAGAGCAGCGTGCGGATGTGGGCGCCGTCGACGTCGGCGTCCGTCATCACGATGATCTTGTGATAGCGCAGCTTGTCGGCGGAGAAGTCGTCGCTGATGCCGGTGCCGAGCGCGGTGATCAGCGTGCCGATCTGCTCGCTCGACAGCATCTTGTCGGTGCGGACGCGCTCGACATTGAGGATCTTGCCGCGCAGCGGTAGCACCGCCTGGAATTCGCGGTTGCGGCCCTGCTTGGCGCTGCCCCCGGCCGAGTCGCCCTCGACGATGAACAGTTCGGACTTGGCTGGATCCTTCTCCTGGCAGTCGGCGAGCTTGCCGGGCAGCGAGGAAACGCTGAGCGGGCTCTTGCGCGTCAGTTCGCGCGCTTTGCGGGCGGCTTCGCGCGCGGCCGCCGCCTGGATCACCTTGCCGACGATGACCTTGGCCTCAGACGGGTGCTCCTCGAACCACGCCGCCAGCGCCTCGTTGATTACGTTCTCGACCACCGGGCGCACTTCCGAGGACACCAGCTTGTCCTTGGTCTGCGACGAAAACTTCGGGTCCGGCACCTTCACCGACAGCACGGCGGTGAGGCCTTCGCGGCAATCGTCGCCGGTCAGAGCGATCTTTTCCTTCTTCGCGTTGGCGTCGGCATAGCCGTTGACCTGGCGTGTCAGCGCGCCGCGGAAACCGGCGAGATGGGTGCCGCCGTCACGCTGCGGGATGTTGTTGGTGAAGCACAACACGTTCTCATGGTAGCTGTCGTTCCACCACAGCGCCGCCTCGACGCCGATGCCGTTGGATTCCGACCGTACCATGATCGGGACAGGCACGATCGCCTTCTTGTTGCGGTCGAGATATTTGACGAACTCCTCAACGCCACCGTCGTAGCGCATCTCCTCGCGCTTCTCGACCGCGTGACGCATGTCGGAGAGGATGATGTGAACGCCGGAGTTGAGGAAGGCGAGCTCGCGCAGCCTGTGCTCCAGCGTCGCGAAATCATACTCGATGTTCTTGAAGGTCTCGCCCGAGGCGAGAAAGGTCACCTCGGTGCCGCGCTTGCCTTCGGCCTCGCCGACCACCTTCAAAGGTGCCAGCGTGTCGCCGTGGGCGAACTCGACGAAATGCTCCTTGTCGTCGCGCCAGACCCTGAGCTTCAGCGAGCTCGACAGCGCGTTGACGACGGAGACGCCGACGCCGTGCAGGCCGCCGGAAACCTTGTAGGAGTTCTGGTCGAACTTACCGCCGGCGTGAAGCTGGGTCATGATGACCTCGGCGGCCGAGATGCCTTCGCCCTTGTGGATGTCGACCGGAATGCCGCGGCCGTCGTCGCGCACGGTTACGGAATTGTCCGCATTGAGGATCACGTCGACACGCGTGGCATGCCCCGCGAGCGCCTCGTCGATGGCGTTGTCGACGACCTCGTAGACCATGTGGTGCAGGCCGGAACCGTCATCGGTGTCGCCGATATACATGCCCGGCCGCTTGCGAACGGCATCGAGGCCCTTCAACACCCGGATCGATTCCGCACCATACTCAACGGGAATGGGATGCTCAGTGTCGGCAGGGGTCCGCCGGGCAGGTTCTGTCATGTGAGGCCTTCGAGGGTGTCCCGAATCAGCTGCGCAATATGAGGCGCTGATTGATCTATTTGTGCCATGAAACGGGCACCGCGCCTAGCGCAAACTCTCCGTATGCAAGTTATTGAATAAATGATGGTTTTTTACACTTTTTCAAGGTCTCCAAGGACCGATTCTGGTGGCCCCGAAAAGCGCGATTCGAGGGCTGCTTCTGTGCCCTCGATCGCCGGATTCGTGGACGCCGCGCGATGGGAAATGGCAGTCTGCTGCGGACCTGCTAGAGAAGGCGGCGCGGCAGCTTGTAGTCGTTGTCCGCCGTCCACAGCGATCCCGGGCTAGCCCTCCAATTGACCTCGCCTTCCCCAAAATATCGGCCGGATGTCGACGGCCTCCGGGCCATCGCCGTGATGCTGGTCCTGAATTTCCATGCGTTCCCGGACGCCATGCCGGGCGGCTTCATCGGCGTCGACGTGTTCTTCGTGATCTCGGGCTTCCTGATCACGGGAATCGTCGCGCGCGAACTGGAACTCGGTCGCTTCAGTCTGATCGAATTCTACAACCGGCGGATCCGGCGCATCTTCCCGGCACTGATCGTGGTGCTCTCTGCGACATTGGTGATGGGCTGGTTCTGGATGCTGCCGTCAGCCTTCGCGCAGCTTGGCGGCGACAGTTTCGCCAGCGCAGCGTTTTTGGCCAATATCGCGCTGTTGCTGCAGTCCGGGTATTTCGACGTCGAATCCGCCAAGAAGCCGCTGCTGCACCTGTGGTCGCTCGGCATCGAGGAGCAGTTTTATCTGTTCTGGCCGCTGCTGCTGATGCTCGCAGCCCGGCTGCGGATGAGCATCATGGCGATGGCCGTGGTGCTCGGCATCGGGTCTTTCCTGCTCAACGTCGCGCTGATCGGCTCGAATCCCGTTGCGACCTTCTATCTGCCGTTTACGCGCGCCTTCGAATTGCTCACCGGGGCGGCGTTGGCGTACGGCTGGAACAGGGTCGGCCACAGCGTCAAAGCGAGTGATAGGCGCGCCTGGATCGGCGTGGCGCTGATCGCGGCGGCGGCCGTGATCCTCGACAGCCATCGCGCCTTTCCGGGCTGGTGGGCGGTGTTGCCGGTCGCAGGCACCGCACTTCTGCTGTCATCGCCTGCGGCCTGGGTGAACCGCGCCTTACTTGCAAGCCCGCCAATGGTGTGGATCGGGCTGATCAGCTACCCGCTCTATCTCTGGCACTGGCCGCTATTGGTGTTCGGCGGGATGATCAAATTCGGTCCGCTGACCTTGCCGGAACGCGAATTGATATTGCTTGCGAGCGCGCTGCTGGCCTGGGCGACTCACCGGTTTGTCGAGATGCCGATCCGGTTCGGCGTCCCAAGCCGGCGCAAGATGCTCGGGCTTGGGGCAGCCATGGCGATGATCGCGGTCGCAGGTGGCGCGGTCGTCTGGGGGCGCGGCTTCGACTTCCGGCTGCCGCCGGAAATCCGCGCGATGGCCAATGTGACGACCGAGAGCTTCAAGTGGCGGTTTCGCGAATGCCTGCTCGATCTCAGCCGCGAAATGACGTTTGCCGACACCTGCGTCGAGCGCGATCGGCGTCCGCTGGTTCTGATATGGGGCGATTCGACCGCCGGCGCGCTGCTACCGGGCCTGCGCAAAGCGCAGGAGGAGCGAGGCTTCGGCATTGCGCAGCTCACCTCCAGTTCCTGCATTCCGGCGCTGAACGCAGATATTGCGAGGATGCCCAATTGCCGGGCGATGAATGACAAGGTCTTGTCGCTGGTTCGGCAGATCAAGCCCGACGTCGTATTGCTGCACGGAACCTGGGAAAAGCATCTCGACAATGTGGCCGAGACGGTGGCCGCGCTGAAGAGGGAGACAAATGCCCGCGTCGTTGTTCTGGGTGGGGTGCCGATGTGGCGGCGCGGGCTTCCGTCCGAAGTGCTCCGATATTTCATGCTCCATCGCACGCTGATCCCGCAGCGTTCGCCCAACGGCATCCCGCCCACCGCCTACGATGCCATCATGCGCGGCAGGCTCGAGCCGCTCGGAGCGGAATTCATCTCGGCGTCGGACGTCCTTTGCAACGCGCAGGGTTGCCTGACGCGCATTGGCGATGCAGCAGGCGACCTCACCGCGAGCGATCAGGTACACCTGACCGAGAGGGGATCGATATTCCTGATCGAGGCGATCATCGACCGCTTGCTCGGCAGCGAGGCGTCTGCGAGCAAGCCGCGATAGCGCGCTCAGTACATCTGCAGCGGCAGCACGTCGCCGCCGAGCCCGATCATCACGCCCCAGGTGTCGCCGGCCCCGATCTTGATCTGGTTATTGCGCGCCGGCCCGCCCGCGATTTTCAGCGCATACTGGTATTTGCCCGGCAGCAGATCGATCATTGGCGGCCTTGCCGATTGCGGTCCGCCGGCGCCGGCGGCGATCTTGATCGTCTGCTTGTTGATCGAAACTGTGGCGTCGTGCTTGCCGATATTGCCGAATATCAGCTTTGATTGGCCCGGCTTCGGCACGACGTCGGCCTTGGCGGCAGCCGCCGGATATTTTTGTGCGAGATTGACCGTAATCTCGCCGTTCCTGCGGCCGAGCTTCAGGGTGGCCGGACCATCGGGAGAGGTGAACGCCAGTTGCGCCTGGTCCGGCTTCACAATGGCACCTTCGGTCTCTTGCCAGCCGCGCTTGCCGAGTTCGCTACGATAGAAGGCGAGCACCGTGTTGAGTTCGGCTGGGATACTGGCCTCCAGCTCCCTGCGGAACGGGACATCGCTGCCGGGCATTTTGCCGGTACCCATCGAAGTCATGGTGCGCTGCTTCGGCACCGGCAAGGCGGAATTAGGATCGGGATCGAGCGCTTCTGCCACGGCCTTGCCGGACGAGCCGCCCGGCGTCTTCGCGCCTTCCGATGCGACGTTTGCCATCACGAGCGCCGATCCGTTGGCGCTGACGCGGACCTTGGGGCCCATCTGTATGACGGTCAGCGACAGCGCCTTGCGGCCTTTGGAAAATTCCATCAGCGCCATATTGGGTTGGTTGATGACAGAGGGCTTCTCCTTCCAGCCCTGCGGCTGCAGGGAGCTGCGATAAAAGGCTGCGACCGCCTTCACGCTGGAAGCGGAATTGAACTCGAGCCTGCCGTCGGCGCCGTCGAATTTCACGTTCACCGCATTCTCCGGCAAGGGCACCGGTGTCGAACTGTCGGCAAGCGCACGCAGCGGCGCATCCGACAGATTGGCGGCTTGCGCAACCCGCCGCGCCTCGTCGGCGGCGATCACCTGCTTCGCCATAGCAGCGGCGTCCTTCATGAACTTCTCGTCGGCTTCCTTCTTCGCCCTCGCACGTGCGGCTATCGCCGCTTCCGTCATCTGCGTGACGAAACTGACGACGGTCAGGTCGTACTTGCGCCCGAGCGTCAGCGTTGCAGTCTGCTCGGCGGAGGAGAAATTCAGCGTGACGTTGTCAGGCGTAACGACCGCGCCCTTCGCCTCTTCGCTCCAGTTACGGTTTGCGAGTTCGCGGCGATAGAAGGCAAGCGTTGCGGGAAGCTCGGCGATGACCGCGACCTCAAGCTGGCGGCGGACGGAATCGGGACCGCCTAAGCTCTTCGCGGTTTTGGTCGGCTTCGGCTTGGGCAGGCCCGCCATTTCGGAATCGGCTTCCAGTGTCTGGGGTAGTGCGAACGGCGCAACCCGGATCTCAACCCCGGTCCGGCCGTCGCTCCGCCGCTGCAGCGTCAGCATGATCGGACGTTGCCGATAGAAACCGTCGGCATCATCATGGGTGTAGTAGGCGCGGATGCCGTTCTCGATGGTCTCGCTGAACTCCGCGTTTGGCCATCGCGCCGCGGCATCGGCGGCGGTCAGCTGTTTCCAGCCGATCGCAGCCATCTCCTTGCGGAAGAAATCGAGCGTCGCGTCGACGGCGGCAGGCGCGATGCAGCCGAGATAGGGCCGGTGCTGGTCAAACACGATGCCGGTGGCCTCGGGCGGGAATGGTACGTTCGAGGTGATCCGGTCAGAGTTGTAGTGCACGACGGATTGATCGGGATGGCCGAGGCCCTGGGTGAAACGTACGCTCAGCCCTTGCCGGGCTTTCTTGAAAGTGAGGATGGTGCTCTTCTCGTCCAGCGGCCGCAAAAACTGCAACCAGTCGTCGTCAGCGAGCAGTTTTTTGGTGGCTTCGGTCGTGATCGCGACGGCGGTGCCAACGCTGTAGCTGAGGCCATAGGACTGGATACGAGATGTATCTTCGACGGCGCCTTCCAGGCGCGGCAGCGTGCGGACGTCGACGATGCCGCTGTCGGCTCTGGCTGTAAGCGGCGCCGCGGCGGCGATCGCGAAGATCAGCGGCAACAGGTGTCTTCGGGCCGGGATGATCCGGCGCTTGGTGTTGGGCATTTTCATCTCCGGTACTGATTGGCCATTTTCGGCCGCGCGGCCACGAGGGCTGCGCCGTGGTCACGCCGCTTCCGAACGCTAGTCGTTGCGATGCAGGATTTGGTTCAAGCAAGGCCGGTTCGCAGGCCTCAGGCGCGGCGGCTCACCTGGCCAGACTCGACATCAAAAATCTCGCCGGCCGCGCCGATATCGACGAAAGCCGCCGGATCTGCGCCGGTCATCCAGACCTGCGCGCCGAGCTTTGCGAGTTCATCGAACAGCGCCTTGCGTCTGACGGGATCAAGATGCGCGACGACTTCGTCGAGCAGCAGCAGCGGCACGATCCCGGTCATCTCGGCGACCAGCGTGGCATGGGCCAGCACCAGTCCGATCAGCAGCGCCTTCTGCTCGCCGGTGGAGGCGTCGCGCGCCGGTATGTTTTTTGGCGCGTAGATCACCTGCAAGTCCGTGAGATGGGGGCCGTCCAGCGTGCGGCCGGCGGCGGCGTCGCGGGCGCGGCCGGCGCGCAGCATCTCGCGGTAGCGATCTTCCACGGCGGTTGCGGATTCATTGACCAGCGCATTCTCCATCCAGCCGTCGAGCATGATCTGCGCCGACGGAAAGGCCGAAGCCGCGCCGCGTTCACGCAGCATCGCCGCCAGTCTCGTCACCGTCTGGCCGCGCGTGGCGGCAACCGCAACCGCCAGTTCGGCAGTTTCGCGCTCGATCGCGTCACACCAATGGTCATCATAATTGCGCACTTCGAGCAGACGGTTGCGCGAACGCAGCGAGCGCTCCAGCGCGGAAACGCGGCTGGAATGCTCGCTGTCGATCGCCAGCACCAGGCGGTCGAAGAAGCGCCGGCGCTCCGAGGCAGCGCCAAGGAACAGGCCGTCCATCGCCGGCGTCAGCCACACCATGCGCAAATGATCGCCAAACGCGGCCGCCGAACCCACCGGCTCGCGGTCGATCCGGCAGCGCCGGCTGGAGGCGGCGTCCGCGGCCGGCGCATCGATGCCGGTGCCGAGCGTAGCCAGGCCAAGCGCGCCCTCGACCTCGGCCGACACCGCCCAGGAGCCGTCGCCCTGATTGTCGGCGACATCCTCCAGCGTCGCGCGCCGCAGGCCGCGTCCCGGCGACAGAAACGAGATCGCCTCCAGGCAATTGGTCTTGCCAGCGCCATTCGGCCCCACCAGCACCACCATATCGCCGCGCACCTGCACGCTCGCCGCGCGATAATTGCGGAAGTGTGTGAGCGACAGGCGATGGATGCGGGAGGGGGTCATCATTATCCTTCGTCATGCCCGGGCTTGTCCCGGGCATCCACGTCCTTGCTGGTCGCAAGACGTGGATGGCCGGGACAAGCCCGGCCATGACGCAATCTAGTGACTGTGCGAGCGAACAGAAAGCGCCTTAAACCCGCATCGGCATCAGCACGTAAAGTGCGCCCTTATTGTCCTTGTCCTGCACCAGGGTCGGCGAGCCGGGGTCGGCGAGGCGGAGCACGGCGACTTCGCCTTCGATCTGGGCGGCGATGTCGAGCAGGTAGCGCGAGTTGAAGCCAATATCGAGCGCATCGGAGGCGTATTCGACTTCGAGCTCTTCGGTGGCGCTGCCGGAATCCGGATTGGTCACCGACAGCACGAGTTTGCCGGCGGACAGCGCCAGCTTTACGGCGCGGCCGCGCTCGCTCGAAATGGTCGACACGCGATCTACCGCCGCCTCGAAATCCTTCTTGTCGACGATAAGTTCCTTTTCGTTGTTCTGCGGGATGACGCGGCCATAATCCGGGAAGGTTCCATCGATCAGCTTCGAGGTCAGCACGACATTGCCGAGGGTGAAGCGGATTTTGCCCTGCGACAGTTCGATTTTGACTTCGGCTTCACTGTCCTCGATCAGCCGCAGCACTTCGCCCACCGTCTTACGCGGCACGATCACGCCGGGCATGCCGGTGGCGCCGGAGGGCAGCGCCAGATCGACCTGCGCCAGCCGATGTCCGTCGGTCGCAACCCCGCGCAGCGTCGCGGCCTTGGCGCTGCCGGCCGTGTGCAGGTAGATGCCGTTGAGGTAATAGCGGGTCTCTTCGGTCGAGATCGCAAACTGCGTACGGTCGATCAGGCGCTTGACGTCGGCAGCCGTGAGCGAGAACGAATGCGTCATGTCGCCGGCGGTGAGATCGGGGAAATCGCTTTCGGGCAGGGTCTGCAGGGTGAAGCGCGAGCGGCCGGCGCGGATGGCCATTACCGAGCGGTCGCCGTCGGCCTCCAGCACGATCTGCGCGCCGTCGGGCAGTTTGCGGACGATGTCATAGAACATATGTGCCGGCACGGTGGTGGAGCCGGCGGTTCCGGTCTCCGCCGCCAGCGTTTCGGTCACCTCGAGATCGAGGTCCGTCGCCTTCAGCGACAGCCTGGCGTTTTCGGCGCGGACCAGCACGTTGCCGAGGATCGGGATGGTGTTGCGGCGCTCGACCACGCGATGGACGTGACCCAGCGATTTCAGCAGTTGCGCGCGTTCGACGGTGACCTTCATTGCAATATCCGCCAGAGATGGAAAAGCCGGGCGGCCCGTCAAGGCAGCGCCGCGGCATTGGAAACCCGAAAAGCCGGATCACGACCGGATTTGATCAAACCCCCGGGGGGACCGCAAGGTGGCGCGGATGGGGCGCCGGTGCAAGGGAGCAGACCGCCGTTCCCCCACTTTTGCGGCGAAAAATGGTGGTAGGAAAAAATTCTCCCGCTCCCGAGAACAGGGGCGGGAGAGCCGGGGGAGGAGCTAGGTCCTTAAGGGGTTCCTATTCCTGCTGCCGCTATTCCTGCAATTGCCGCTTCAGCGACTCGACCTCATCGGACAGCGCGATGTCCCGGGCCACCAGTGCCTCGATCTTGCGCACGGCGTGCAGCACCGTGGTGTGGTCGCGTCCGCCGAACCGGCGCCCGATCTCGGGCAGCGAGCGCAGCGTCAGCGTCTTCGCCAGATACATCGCCACCTGGCGTGGCCGGACCACATTCGCGGTCCGCCGCGACGACAAGAGATCCGAACGGCTGACATTGTATTGCCGGGCAACCACCCGCTGGATGTCCTCGATCTTGATCCGCTTCGGTTCCTGCGGACGGATCAAATCGCGCACTTCGCGCTCTGCCATTTCCAACGTCACCGGCTGGGCGTTGAGCTTGGAATGGGCGAGCAGGCGGTTGATGGCGCCTTCGAGGTCGCGGCCGTTGTGGGTGATGGTGCGCGCCAGATAATCCAACACTGGCTCCGGCACATCGAAGCTCGCATGATGCGCGCGCGCAGCCGCCACGCGCGATTTCAGGATGCCGAGCCGCAGCTCCTCGCCGAGCGAGCCCATCTCGACAACGAGACCGCCGGCCAGCCGCGAGCGCACGCGGTCGTCGAGGCTTTCGAGATCGGACGGCGGGCGGTCGGCGGCGATCACCACCTGTCGTCCGGCATCGATCAGCGCGTTCAGCGTGTGGCAGAACTCGGCCTGGGTCGATTTGCCCTGCAGGAACTGCAGGTCGTCGATCACGAGCACGTCGATGCCGCGCAGCGCCTCCTTGAACGCCAGCGCCGTCTGCGTCTTCAACGCAGCGACAAACCCGTACATGAATTTTTCAGCGGTGAGATAAAGCACCTTGCGCTCGTTCCCCGAATTGCCGGCCCATGTCACGGCCTGCAGCAAATGGGTTTTGCCGAGGCCGACGCCGGCGTGAATGTAGAGCGGGTTGAACATCACGGCATCGCCGCGGCGGCCTTCTGCAACCTGGCGCGCCGCCGCATGGGCGAGGGTATTCGAGCGACCGATGACAAAACTTGCAAAGGTCAGGCGCGGGTCGAGCGGCGAGCCGCCGAGCGCATCATGGCTGGCGGACACCGGCGCAGTGGCGGTCGCACGCAATTCAGGCGCGGGCCGGCCATTGGCCTGCTCGATACGGCGTTGGTCGGCCGGCGCGGTCGGTTCCTTAACGGGCGCAGCGGATCGCATCGCGGTGCGCACGGTGAGGTCGATCCGGTGCACTTCCGGCATCTCGGCCTGCCAGCAGGTCAGGACACGGTCGGCGTAATGCGCCTGGATCCAGCTCTTGAGGAAGCGGGTCGGCACCGACAAATGGACGCTTTCGTCCTGCACGCCTTCGAGGTCCATGCGCGCAAACCAGCTCGTGTAGACGTCCTCGCCCACACTCGTCCGCAACCGCCCCTTCACGCGCGACCAGCGATCCTGTTCCATATTTGTCATTGCTTGAGAACTTTTCTGAATGAGTAATGGTGTCTTGTGAAATCGGCTGACGGTACCCTTGCGGATTTCCTGCCAGACGTGACCTCGGCGCGGCGCTTCAACCACCAGGCACAGATCTAACGTTCGGCGGAATCGCCGTTGCACAGATCAAAGGCTGGATGGAGTGGAAGGCTACCGGGAGGTCAGCGCGTACTCGACGCTCGGTGCGGAGCTCGCGTAGGGGGACTGCCAAAAACGTTGTTCAGGAATTCTGAAGCGGTCTCGATGGAAATAAGCGTGCTGAATGTCGCGTTGATTCCGTAAAGCATAGTACCTCCCCCTCTCGCCGCGAGAGCGCGCGACGAGTAACCAGATCACCAGTGTTTCAAAGCCAGTCTGCCGCTACCGAACATCCGCTTGCTCGACCGCTGCGTCCGCCGCGTATCTCAGTCTGTCGTCTTCAACACGTTCACGAGCTCCGCGTTCCCAATCGCTGCATGGTCGGCAAGCATCTTATTCCCCTTGTCCAGAGCGCGCTTCAAACGTTAGCGCCACGCCAGGAAATTTAGACACAGAACAACCGTCCCCATATTGCTATGAGTTACCAACTCAGCTTCGCTTGGAAAGCGTCGCTAACGCGCACACCGCCGCCGATTTGCACGTCGCTCTTGGGTCTCAAACCGCGCTGGTCAGGAGAGCCTTGAGCGTCGCGAACGAGTAACAAATACACCAAGCGTGATTTCTGACAATCCGTGATTCGACGATGTCGCGTGACTCTTCGGCTGTGTTGCAACACTGCAAATGCGACACTCCACACCAAGTTTTTGAATCAGCGCAGAGAATCCCGCGGTGCGAACGAGCGTGACAATTTTCGCCGCACGCGCAAAATATTTTAAGAAACCGTTACAATCTTGGTTACCGAGACCAACTTTCAAAACGCTTCTCCTCGCTATGTGGATAAGTGATTAGCGAGACGAAGCTTTTCGGAATTGCTTTTGCAGGGTAACTCACGCGAGCGATGCCGGCGGAGGAGGCGGGTGTTGTCTGATCAGGTCAGCCGCCGCGATCGCGTTTCTCGCAAAGGCGCATGACAACGCTGGTGCTAAGCTGCACCTCGTAGAACTACGGGTGCCCGAAATATGACACGCAAGCCGGCGCTCAGCAACGACGCAATTGAATTGTCACGGTCGATCCGGCGCGCGGCCTTTGGTGTGTGTCCGAAATCCAACAGGATGCACGTCTGTAACGAAAATGAATTTCGGGCTCGTGCTCATGCGCCGGCGTGGCAGAAAAAGAAAAGCCCGGCGACGCCGGGCTTTTGACGAATATCTATTTCTGTCAGTTCACTTCGCGAGCTTGGCGATCGCATGCGTCAGGCGCGACACCTTCCGGCTCGCATTGTTCTTGTGAATGATGTTGCGCTGCGCCGCCTGCATCAGTTCTGGTTCCGCGCTCTTCATCGCTTCCAGCGCCGCATTGCGGTCGCCGCTCTTGATCGCTTCCTCGACGGTCCGGACCGCGCCGCGCATCTGGGTGCGACGCGACTTGTTGACGATGGTGCGGCGGGCAATCTTGCGGGTCGCCTTTTTGGCAGAAGTCGTATTGGCCATGTTCTCAACTATCCTTCGGCTGTCATCGCTCGGGTGGTCGGCCCTTGAGCGCGCCGGCCGTTCAAATTGCGTGATCGCTGGTTGTATTTTCCAGGGTGTTCGTAACCTAAGCCGTTCTTGAGGATGCCATGGACGGAAGCCAAAGTGCTCCCGCAAGCGGCGCTGCTCAAAGAACAGCGGCGGCGGGATTGCGCCCGCCGCCATTGGGGGTCTTATAGAGGGCGCATCCTGCACCGTCAACGCTTTCCGGCCTCCCCGAAAGGCCAGAAAAGGCGGCGGAACGGGGCGCGTAAGGTGCTGACGAGGTTGAATTTCCGGGGGGCTCCCGGTATTGGCTGACGGCCTTTTGGGGGCGACAGATATAAGGTGACGCATGATCCGCGGTTTTTTCCGGCTTATAGGCCTGCTCCTTCTGGCCGGCGGATTCATCTTCATGGTCTATGACGGGGCCCGTTTCGTTGCCGACCAGACCCTGCGATTTACCCGGTTCGGCCAGTTTTGGAACGACGTCCATCAGTCCAGCCAGCTTGCGTTCCGGACCTGGATCGAGGGTAACGCACCCTGGCTCTGGAACAGTGTCATGAAGGTCCTGCTGGACCAGCCGGTTTTCGCCGTGCTGGGCGTGGTCGGCATTCTGCTCATGATCCTGTTCCGGCCCCGCAAGCCGTTGATCGGCTATTCGCGGGACTAACCCGGCCGGCGCCCGCCCCGGGGTCGGGTAACAGGGCTGCGGTAACAGGCGTAAAGACATATATAGAAGTCCGATCGGCCGATGCCATCGCGTCCGCCGATGTCCCGCCTGGAGGTGCTCCATGTTGTTCATGCGCAAGACCACCGCGTTGCCGAGCGCAGCCGAAGCGCTGCCGGGCCGTGCCACCCCGATACCGACCGCAACCACGCATTTCGTCAACGGCCGCAAGCTTCAGCCACCCTATCCCGCGGGCCTCGAACAAGCAGTTTTTGGATTGGGCTGCTTCTGGGGCGCAGAGCGCAAGTTCTGGGAGCTCGGCGACGGCATCTATGCGACCGCCGTCGGTTATGCTGGCGGGCATACGCCCAACCCGACCTATGAAGAGGTTTGCTCGGGCCGCACTGGTCACACCGAAGTGGTGCTGGTCGTGTTCGATCCGAAGAAGATCACCTACGAGCAGCTCCTGAAGACGTTCTGGGAAAATCACAACCCGACGCAGGGCATGCGCCAGGGCAACGATGTCGGTACACAGTATCGCTCGGCGATCTACACGTTTGAGGACGCGCAGCGCCAAGCCGCCGACGCGTCGAAGACTACGTACCAGAAGGCGCTGGCGGCGGAGGGCCTTGGCTCCATCACCACCGAGATCACGCCGGCGGGCGAATTCTATTTCGCCGAGGACTATCATCAGCAATATCTCGCCAAGAATCCGGCGGGCTATTGCGGGCTAGGCGGCACCGGCGTGTCCTGCCCGATCGGTGTCGGCGTGAGTGCTTGATTCTTGCTTCTCTCTCCCTCTCCCCGTGAAGAACGGGGAGAGGGAGTCATCCCCTCCCTTTGCTCACTCCACCTTCCAAAAAACCGTTTATTAACCATACCCGATGCAAGACTAGCGCTGTCTCGCTTTGAGGGATGGCCTAGGTGCGGGTTGTGCGCGCGTTTCGAATACCGATCACTGCGATCATCACCGCGCTCGCGCTGTCGGGCTGCATGCGCACGACCGGGCCGGTTGCGGTCGCGCCGCAAGGCGATCTCGACCAGATGGCCTATGGCCAGCCCAACAGTCCGCCGCCGCGAACGGTCGCGGTCGATTCCGGTGGCGGCGCCATTGGCGCGCTTCGCGCCGCCTTTGCCGCGGCGCCACGCACGGCACCGGCGCCCGCCGTCGTTGCCGCGCCTGCCGCCTATGCCGAACCCGCGCCCGTGCGATACGACGCGGCCTATCATCTCGATGCCGGCGACAAGCTGCGCGTCGTCGTCTATGGCCAGGAGGGCCTGACCAACACCTACGCGATCGACGCCGGCGGCGCGATCACGATGCCGCTGATTGGGTCGGTGCGGGCGCGCGGCCGAACCACGGCGGGACTGGCGGCGGAAATTTCAGCGAAACTGCGCGCCGGCTTTATCAGGGAACCATCGGTCGCCGTCGAGATCGAAGCCTATCGGCCATTCTTCATCCTCGGCGAGGTCGCAGCACCCGGGCAATATCCCTACGTCCCCAACATGACGGTCGAGAGCGCGGTGGCGATCGCCGGCGGCTTTTCGCCGCGCGCCCGCCGCGACAGCGTCACGGTCACCCACACCGATGCGTCCGGCACGTCACGCTTCGTCGTTCCGCCCGGCAGCCCGGTCAGCCCCGGCGATACCGTGCTGGTCAGCGAGCGCTGGTTCTAGAACCCGCCGCCCTTTCATTGAATCGTCATCACGATCGGGCTGCTTTCCTGAGCATTTGCGTCAGGCAAATGCCTCGCATTTGACCAGGAAAACTCATCATTTGTTTCGCATCGATGCAGACTTTGTGTGTTGCCTTATATAGGCGGTCCACTTCGGCGAGCAGTTCTAACCAGCAGTGGCGGAACTGCGGCTTCGCACGTATTCCGGATGTTCGCGTGCGATGAATTGGCGCTATGCGCCGAATGCGTTCGAAAGCATGTTCCATCTTGCGCTGCAGCGATGTAGAAACCCGCGTCATTGAATCGAGGCGCTCCGGTTTGTCGGTTGAGTGCCTGCAATCCGGAGTATGACCATGAACTATCACTTGCCGGTCCGCGTGGTGCGCGCGGCGACTGCGGCAGCGTTGCTCGCTTCCATCGCTGTGACGGCCCTGTGCGCCTCTTCGCATCCGGTGTCGGCGGCGGATCCTTATCCGAGCCGCCGCATCACCTTCGTCGTGCCGTATCCCGCGGGCGGCGCCACCGACGTGCTCGCCCGTCTGCTTGCCAACAAGCTGTCGGAGTCGTGGAAGCAGACCGTCCTCGTGGAGAACAAGTCGGGCGGCGGCGGCGTGGTCGGCAACGACTACGTGGCCAAGGCACAGCCAGATGGTTACACCGTGCTGGTCGGCATCACGCAGATCATTCAGGCGCCGAGCCTCGTTACGAAGCTGCCCTACGATGTCTTCAAGGATCTCGCGCCGGTCACCCAGATCGCGCTGTCGACCATCGTTCTGGTGGTTCCCGAGCAGCAGCCGATCAAGTCCGTCAAGGAGCTGATCGATTATGCCAAGGCGAACCCCGGCAAGCCCTACGGCACGTTCGGCAACGCCACGACGTCCCACCTCTACGGCGAATTGCTCAAGAAGACCGCCAATATCGACATGACCCATGTCCCCTATCGCGGCTCGGCTCCTCTGACGAACGACTTGCTCGCCAACACGGTTACCTCGGCGTTCCAGGACCTGACCACGGCGAGCTCGCAAATCAAGGCGGGCAAGCTCAGGGCGCTGGCGGTTGGCGGCGAGAAGCGCAGGAAAGCGTTGCCCGACGTGCCGACGATGGCCGAACTCGGTTACCCCGGTTTTGAGATCGAAGGCTGGCTTGGCGTGTTCGTGCCTGCCGCAACGCCCAAGGAGATCGTGAAGAAGCTTTCGGACGAACTCGCCCGCATCATCGCCTCGCCCGAGGGCGTCGCCGGGATCGAGACGCTCAGCCTCATACCGGTGGGCGGATCGGCGGAAACCTTCGAGAAAGTCCTGCGCCGCGACTACGAGCGGTGGGCCGATGTCGTGAAGGCAACCGGCGTCAAGGGTGAGTGAGGCGTCCGGGCAGGACACTCGTCGAGCTATCTCACGCCGTCATTCCGGGGCGATGCGCATCATCGAACTATGGTGCGCAATTGCGCACCTGAGGTCTGGTCCTGCGGACCATCCCGGAATGACGCCCTCCGGGCGTCACTTCAAATGCTTGGCGAAAAACGCCAGGCTGCGCGGCCAAGCGATATCGGCGCTGGCCTTGTCATAGCTGGCGCGTTCGTCGCAGTGAAAGCCGTGCTGCGCGCCGGGATAGAGATGGACTTCGACGTCCGGCCGCTTGGCCTTGATGGCTTCGACGTCGGTTAGCGGAATGCCAGTGTCCTTTTCGCCGAAATGCAATTGCGTCGGCACTTGCGGCTTGTCGTCGGCAAAGCGGACGACGGCGCCGCCGTAATAGCCGACCGCCGCAGACAATCCCGACAGCTTGGTCGCTGCCGCATAGGCGATGCTGCCGCCGAGGCAGAAGCCGATGATGCCGACCGGGCCGACATCTTTCACGGCGTCGATCGCGGCCTGGGTGTCGCGCAGCATCGCGGCCCAATCCGGATTGGCGATGAACTTTCGTGCGTTTGCAATCTCGTCAGGCGAATAGCCGCACTGGAAGTTCGGTTGCGTGCGATCGAAGATCGACGGCGCAATCGCGACATAGCCTTCGCCCGCCAATCGGTCGCACACCGAGCGGATGTGGTGGTTGACGCCAAAAATCTCCTGGATCACCACGATGGCCGCTTTCGGCCGACCTGCGGGATCGGCGCGATAGCCGCCCAGTTTGAAACCGTCCGAAGCCGTCAGTTCGATATCTTGTCCCACGGGTCATCCATTTGCGTTTGAGTTGCACGAGATCGATGTTCTGAGAGGGCGGCTACTGCCACATCCAGTTGTGACCCCAGTCGCCTTTCCAGCCGGCCAGCCTGCCCTTGCGAAATTGCAGATAGAGCCGGTCCTTTTTGTAAAACAGCCCGCTGCCGCCGACGTTGCGGAACGCAAGAAAGATTTCATCGCCCGGACGGCCCCTGATGTAATTGAGCGGGACGCCGAGCGCGCGTGCGGCTTCATCGGCCTCCATGCCGAACGCCAGCGGGATGTTGTTCGACAGCGTCTCGGTGAACGGTGGCGGGTAGGGGCCGCCGATCGGCGGCAAGTGCTGCGCGGCAGCTTGCGTGAAGCTGCTTGCGATAAGGGCGAGGGCCACCGCGGCTGCCTTCATGACGCGGCCTTCCGTGGTGCCTTGGCATCAAGACTGCCGAGGAACGGCAGCACCGCGTCGATGAAGGCCTGCGGCTGGTCGATGTTGACGGCGTGGCCGGCAGCAGGGATCACCACCTTCTGCGCGCCCGGAATCTTGGCCGCCATGTAGTCGGAAGCGGCGAGGAACGGGGTGTCGTCGGCGCCGACCACGATCAGCGACGGCACCATGATATGGGGCAGTGATTCAATCACGCGGGCGTCGCGCTGGGTCAGCATGCCGCGCGCGGCGCGCGCCAGTCCTGACGCATCGCGATGGGTGACGCTGGAGCGTTCGCGGCTGGCCGATTTCAAAACCTCCAGGCCCTCGCGCTCGAAGCGATCGCCGGTATCGTACGCGCGCTTGTTCCAGACCTCGCGGGCCTCGTCCTTCTTGAAGCCCGGGCCGGTATCGATGATCAGCAGCGCGCGGACGCGGTTTGGATGGGCGCGGTAGAACGCCAGCGACATGTAGCCGCCCAGCGAGAGCCCGCCGACGATTGCGTTCTCGGTGCCGGCGGCGTCAAGCAGCGCCGCCATGTCGCCAACCGTCAGCGCTTCGCTATAGGCTGCGGGATCACTGGGATAATCGGACTGGCCGTGGCCGCGCATGTCCCACAACACGAGCTTGTGATGCTTCGACATGGCAGCGATCTGGCCCTGCCACATCCCACTGGTCGATGAATAGCCGTGGGTCAAGAGCAACGGTGGGCCGGAGCCGTGAACCTCGTAATAGATGCGGACCCCGTCGCGATCGATTGTCGGCATTGCGGCTCCCTGGGAGTTTCCATGCAACTTTCGCCCCATCCTAGCGCGATCTGATCGCGATTGGGAAATGCGGAAAGCGAGGGTGGTATCAGCGCATTGACAGGACCAGACCGCTTGTTGACGGCAGCCCGCATTGCGCAATCGCGAACGATGAGCAAAAGCGACGCGCATCGGCTCGCGATCTCTTTGCCTCCTCTCGTCATGTCCCGCGCATGCGGACCGCGGCCGTGCCGTCTCCACAGCCGTCACGGCGCACTGGATCAATCCGCTTTCGCGGATGATGACAGTCGTGGGATTGGTGTGGGTGCGGCGCATCACGAACGAGATCGCTAGAATTTTAGCGCTCACGGTAGCCTATATTCACGATGCCTCTTAAGCCCCGGGGAACTCCTTGTCCGCTAGCCTCGGTTGCAAGTCATCATCGCTAGGGGCCGGGGTTTCATGACATCCGCAACCAACAAGACTTCGACCAGGCGCCGGCTGCTGCTCGCTTCGGATCGGAGCGATCAGAGCAGCGAACTCGCCAGCATTTTGCGATCGGTCGGTCAGGTCGACACCATCGCAACTTCTGACATTCCCGATCTGCCGGAGCGCGATCTCGCGGGCATTGTGGTCGACATCAACCTGCGTTCCGCCGAGAGCGTACAACTGGTGCGGAACAAGCTGCGGGCCGAGGCCTATCGCGAGATGCCGCGGCTGTTCGTGCTGGCGGACGCGCTGCACCACGGATCGATGCAGGCCTGGGCCCTCGGCGCCACCGACACGATCGCGCGGCCGTTCGACGCGCAAGGCATCCTGCAGCGGATCCGCGCCGCGTTTCCGGACAGCGACGGATATGACGAGACCGATCGCGGCAAGGCCCTCAACAGGGGCGTCGAGGCGGCGCATGCCGTGATGGTCAAGGTCTTCGAAAAGCTTCCGGCCGGCATTCCCTTGAAGTTCAGCGACATCATCGAGGCCGAGAGCAAGATTCTCAAGGCGATCAAGCATTCATCCTTGCGGGAATGGCTGACGACGGTCGGCTGCCACCACACCGGCAGCTATCGCCATTGTCTCTTCGTCACCGGCTTTGCCGTGGCGTATGCGCAGCATCTCGGCATGCGCGACGATGACCAGCGCCGTCTCGCCCGCGCAGCGCTGCTGCACGACGTCGGCAAGGCGTTCATTCCGGTGGCGATCCTGGACAAGCCGGGCCCGTTGACGCTGGAAGAGATGGAAGAGATGCGCCAGCATCCGCGCCGCGGCTATGACGCGCTGTCCGCGCAAGGCGGCTTCCCGCCGGAAATGCTCGACGTGGTGCTGCACCACCACGAATTTCTCGATGGCACCGGCTATCCCAACGGCCTGAGCGGAAAGGAGATCAGCGACATCGTGAGGCTGATCACGATCGTGGACATCTACGCGGCCCTCGTCGAGAAGCGCGCCTATCGGCTGCAGTTCACCCACGCCCGGGCCTTCGGCATGATGGAAGAAATGAGCGAGAAGCTCGACCAGCATCTGCTGCACGCCTTCCGCCCGGTGGCGTTCGGGTATTATTGATTCCCCTCCATCGTCATTCCGGGATGGTCCGAAGGACCAGACCCGGAATCTCGATTCCCCGATGCGCAATTGCGCATCTGAGGTCTGGTACTAACGCACCATCCCGGAATGACATGATCACCTTCACCCCAGCATCTTCCGCAATTCCGCCTTTGCCACCTTCTCCAGCGTCGAGCGCGGCATGTCGTCGACGAAATGAATTTCGCGCGGCACCTTGAAGTCGGCGAGGGCGGTTCTGCAGGCGGCCATCACGGTGTCGTGCAGATCGCGAGGCGCGCCCGCGACACCGGCCTGCGGAATGATGAAGACCACAGGCACTTCATCCAGCATCGGGTGTTTCTTCGCCACCACGGCTGCCTCGCGCACGCCGGGCACGACAGCGATCACCTGTTCGATCTCGGAGGCCGCGACGTTCTCGCCGCCGACCTTCAGCATGTCCTTGGTGCGATCGCCGAACCGGATGAAGCCGTTCTCGAGCAGCGTGACGCGGTCGCCGGTGATGAAATAGCCGTGCTCGTCGAAACTCTCGCGCGTGGCTTTTTCGTTGTGGAGATACTCTGAAAACAGCGACAGGCCGGCAATGCCCTTGATCAGGAGATTGCCGGTGCCGCCGACTGGTGTCGGCGTGCCGTCGTCCTCGACGATGCGGATCTGATATTCCGGCGCCGCGCGGCCGATCGACATCGGCGTGTTGGGCTGGTCGACCTCGCCGACGATGCCGTGGGTGATGGTTTCCGTCATGCCCCACCAGCCGATCGTCTTGACACCGAAGGCGGCAAACGGCGGCGGCTCGGATACCGCGGTGCCCCACAGCCGGAATTTGTGGCTCTTCGGAATCTCGTGTTCCAGCAGCGCCTTCATGCAGAAGGGAATCGTCGACGTCCAGGTGCAGTTGTGCTCAAGCGCCACGCTCCAGAAGCGGCTCGCCGAAAAACGCGGCTGGATCACGCAGGTCGCGCCGACCCACAATGAGGCCAGCATCGAATAGGCCAGCGCGTTGGTGTGAAACAGCGGCAGATAGGTCTGGTGCACGTCGCCAGCATGCAGGTCCTCATGCGCGGCGTTGATCTTGGCGCCCCACAATGCGTTGGCATGCGTCCACAGCACCGCCTTTGGCCGCGACGTGGTGCCGGAGGTATATTGAACGCTGCACGGCGCGAACGGATCGGTGGCGCGGCGTGGCCGGTCGGCGCTGT
This sequence comes from Bradyrhizobium retamae, assembly GCF_001440415.1. Lineage (GTDB taxonomy): Bacteria > Pseudomonadota > Alphaproteobacteria > Rhizobiales > Xanthobacteraceae > Bradyrhizobium > Bradyrhizobium retamae. The sequence continues at coordinate 121,700 of NZ_LLYA01000159.1, read as the reverse complement.
CGGCGAAGAGCTGCTCAAAACTGTCGCCGCGCGGCGCGACTTGCGCCGGCGTACTGCCAGCGTCGTGCGAGGTCACGGCGATCCAGCGCAGGCCGCGGCAATTGGCCGAGATCAGTTCGGCATAGGCGGGCTGGGTGATGGCGGCGACCGCGCCGCAATGGCCGGCGAAATACTCCATCTCGGCTGCCGCCGAGCGGGTGTTGGTGGTGACGGCGATCGCGCCGAGTTCGACGCAGGCGAACCAGGCCAGCATGGCCTCGACGCAATTGTCGAGATGGATCAGGACGTATTCGCCGGGCTTGACGCCGCGCTTGGCGAGGCCAGCGGAAAGCGCGCCGACGCGCTCGTGGAACTCCCCGTAAGACCAACTCCGCGCCGGCCCCTCGAACGGCGCCCAGATCAGGAATGGATGGTTGCGGCGACTCTCGGCGCGCATCCGCAGCAGCCATGGCACGTCGAGCCCTGCGAATGGTCCGACAATACCTGGTGCGGCTTGCGAAAGTGACATGATTCCTCCCGTGCCGCGTTATGGCGGCTTTGGTTCTTGCTTGGGAGTATTTCTGCCATCGGAAGGTGCGGTGAGCAAATAGGGAGTGTGCGGGGCTCTCTCCCCGTCATTGCGAGCGAAGCGAAGCAGTCCATGCTGTCCCGCGGACGGTATAGATTGCTTCGTCGCTACGCTCCTCGCAATGACGGGGAGGGAGCGGCGCGTTACTTTCCCCCATCCCCTTCATACGACGAAATCTCGATCAAGCTCCCGTCCGGATCCCGGCAATAGACCGAGCGCAGCGCGCCGCGGGCGCCTTGCTTCGCGACCGGGCCTTGCTCGATCGCGACGCCGTGGGCCTTCAGGTGCGCCACGACTTCGTCCGGCGTGCTCGACGTCAGGAAACACAGATCGTCGCTGCCGGCGGCTTCGTGATCGGCCGTGAACCACTCGACCTTGTCGGCGTCGCGCGGCCGCACGTTGATCTTCTGGTTACCAAACACCAGCGACGTCCGCGGCGTTTTGCCCGGACCGGGATCGAACACCTTGACCTCCATGCCGAGGATCTTCCGGTACCACTCGGCGGAACGCGCCACGTCCGACACATTGATGACGAGATGATCGAGAGCGTTAACCCTGACAGACATGCCTTATCCTTTCGTCGCGGTCGGAGACGCTGCGTCCCACTGGCCGCACCCGGGTTTGTTTGTTACAACGCGCGCCGCGTTCGGTTCAATAGAACCGCGCCTCAATAGAAACGGACCGGGCCTGAACCCCGGCCTCCAAGGAGAAGTTTTATGATTTCACGCCGTACCGCGATTTGCCTGGCCGTCATCGGCCTTTCCACTGCCGCTTCGATCGGCAGCGTTTCGGCGGCGGATTATCCGACCCGGCCGGTGAAATGGGTCGTCGGATATCCGCCGGGTGGCGCGACCGACATCATTGCGCGGCTGATCGGGCAGCGGCTTTCCGAACGGCTCGGCCAGCAATTCGTGATTGAGAACAAGCCCGGCGCCGGCAACAATATCGCGACCGAATCCGTCATCAACGCCGAGCCGGATGGCTACACACTGCTGCTGGTTAATCCCGCGAACTACATCAACGCCACGCTCTACGCTAATCTGAAATTCAACCTTGTGCGCGATCTCGCGCCGATTGCGGCGTTCAATCGCGTGCCGAACGTGATGACGGTCAACAAGGACGCACCCGCCAAGACGGTCGCCGAGTTCATCGCCTATGTGAAGGCCAATCCCGGCAAGGTGAACCTGGCCTCGTCCGGCAACGGAACGTCCGTGCATCTATCGGGCGAAATGTTCATGGCAATGTCCGGCGCCAAGATGCAGCACGTGCCCTATCGCGGCGCCGCGCCCGCGATCACCGACCTGCTCGGCGGCCAGGTCCAACTGATCTTCGACAACATGCCTTCCATCCTCCAGCATGTTCGTGCCGGCTCGGTGCGGGCGCTGGCCGTCACCAGCACGACAAAGTCGCCGCTGTTGCCTGATGTGCCGGTGCTTGCCGACACCATTCCGGGCTATGAGGCAAGCGCGCTGTTCGGCGTGGGGGCACCGAAGAACACGCCGAAGGAAGTCATCGCCAAGTTGAACAAGGAGATCAACGAGATCCTCGCCGAGCCGGCGATCAAGGCCCGCCTGACTGAGCTTGGCGGCGAGCCGCTGATCGGACCGCCGGAGGCATTCGGCAAGATGATCGTGGCCGAAACCGAAAAGTGGAAGAAGGTGATCGAGGAGGCCAAGGTCGCAAAGGTGCAGTGATCTTCGTCACGGAACATAGGCGCAGCCGCGGTGTTTTATGGCAAAAGGCGACGCGGCTTGCCTCATGTGAAGGAGATCGAAGATGCGCAGTGCAATAATAGCGACATTGGCGCTGACGGTGGCGACGGTCGCCACCGTCGCGGGCAGTTCACCCGCGGCGGCGTATGACTATCCCTATTGCCTCCAGGGCCGGACCATCGGCATTCCTGGCGACTGCTCCTACAGCAGCTATGGTCAGTGCATGGCATCGGCGTCGGGTCGCGGGCTCTACTGCAACGTCAATCCGCGCTTCGCCTTTGGACAACAGCAGCGGCGGATGCGGGTTTATCGAGACTATTGATCGCGCCTCGCAACCCTTCCGCATGATGGCCGGACGAGAGCGCTGTTCGCGCTGAGCGATCCGGCCATCGGTGTCTCGCCCGTCCGCCACTCCCGACTTCGTGATGCAAACGTCGGCTTGACGGCGTTTTGTTTGCGTCTATACTAAACTATATGGTTAAGTATCAAGAGGATGTTCTGGACCGCACCTTTGCCGCGCTGTCCGACCCAACCCGGCGCGCGCTGCTGGCGCGGCTCGGCGACCGCGAAAGCCTGTCGGTCAGCGAACTGGCGCAACCGTTTTCGATGTCGCTGCCCGCGATCATCAAGCATCTCGATGTGCTATCGGACGCCGGCCTGATCGCCCGCGAAAAGACCGGCCGCACGGTTACGTGCCGGCTGACCGCCAGCCCGATGGAGCAGGCGATGGACTGGCTCAATCGCTACCAGCGCTTCTGGTCCGACAATCTCGACCGCCTTGCCGCTTTTGTGGAGGAAGATCCATGGCCACCCAGTCAAGCCTTGCCAAGCACGATACTGCCCGCGATGGCGAACTCGCCGCGCGGCCCAGCCTCACGCTCACGCGCCGGTTCAGCGCGGCGCCCGAAAAAGTCTACGCCGCATGGGCCGACCCGCAAAAACTAGTGCAATGGTTCGGGCCGACCTCCGTAGAGGAGGGCTCGGTCAAGGCCGACATCGATCTTCGCGTCGGCGGCCGTTATCGCATCAGCTTCAACGCCGACGGCAATTATAACGAGGTCGGCGGCGTCTATCGCGAGGTCGTTCCAAACGAGCGGTTGGTGTTTAGCTGGGCATGGCATTCGACGCCGGAGCGTGAATCGCTGGTGACCATTTCGATCAGGCCGGAAGGAAGCGGTTCGCTGCTCGTCTTCAACCACGCGCAATTCGTCGATGCCGCCGCGCGTGACAATCACGAGCGCGGGTGGACGGAGTTCCTTGTCAAACTCGAAGCCTATCTTGCCTAGACAGCCACCAATGCCATCGCACGCGCACGCGTTGTTTCGCGCGAAGGGTGCGACTACGTGACCAATACCAGCCGTCACAGGTTCAGGCATCCTGTTGTCATGGCTTAATCAGTTGCCGTCATTCCGGGGCGATGCGCCAGCATCGAGCTATGGTGCGCAATTGCGCACCTGAGAATCTGGAGGTTCCGGGTCTGTTGCTAACGCACCATCCCGGAATGACGACGGCGATTTTGCTCCTGCCACTCAAGGAAAATAACGGAGAAAGTACGCATGCCTTACGTCGATGGCTTCATCGTCGCCGTGCCGAAGAAGAATCTCGAAGCCTACTCCCGCCTGTCGAAGAAGTGCGGCAAGATCTGGCGCGAATATGGCGCGCTCGACTATCGCGAATGGGTTGCTGAGGACGTCAAGGTCGGCAAGGTCACGTCGTTTCCGCGCGCCGTGAAGCTCAAGCCGGGCGAGACCGTCGTGTTCGCCTGGATCACCTACAAGTCGCGCGCACAGCGCGACAAGATCAACGCCAAAGTGATGGCGGACCCGCGGCTCAACGAAATGATGGATCCGAAATCGAAGCCGCCGTTCGACGGCAAGCGGATGATCTATGGCGGATTCGAGAGCCTGGTGAGGGTGTAGGCGGAGCTTCCCCTGTGCATCAGCCATGTTTCGGGGGCCGCCGGTGGAAAGCTGGGGCCAAGCTCGGCGGTTCGTTCCATTGTGATATAACTGTCAAACAAGCCCTTTAGGACATCCGGTACCGCAGGCACGGATACCGGATTGAAATGGCCGAAATCGAGATTCGGGCGCTTCGCAAGGCTTTTGACGGCGCCGAGGTTCTGAAAGGCGTCGATCTCACGATTCAAGACGGGGAGTTCATCTCCCTCGTCGGCCCATCCGGGTGTGGCAAATCCACGCTTCTGCGCGTCATCGCCGGTCTCGAACCGCAGTCCTCCGGCGAAGTCCGGATTGACGGTGTCAGTGCCGACGGCGTCAGGCCGAGCGCGCGCAATCTGGCGATGGTGTTCCAGTCCTACGCGCTTTATCCGCACCTGAGCGTGTTTGACAATATTGCCGTCCCGCTGCGGATGAAGCGCCTGTCCGCGCTGGAGCGGGCGCCGTTCGTGGGCCGGCTGATGCCTGGTCGCCGCCGCGCCGAACGCGTCATTCGCGACGATGTCGAAAGGGTAGCCGAGCAGCTCGAAATTTCGCCGCTGCTGAAGCGCAAGCCTGGGCAATTGTCCGGCGGCCAGCGCCAGCGCGTTGCCGTCGGCCGCGCCATCGTGCGTCAACCGCGCGCATTTCTATTCGACGAGCCGCTATCCAATCTCGACGCCAAGCTTCGCGTGCACATGCGCGCCGAGATCGCCCAGTTGCACCGTCAGCTCAAGACGACCTTCATCTACGTCACCCACGACCAGGCCGAGGCCATGACCATGTCGGGCCGGATTGCCGTCATGATCGGCGGCGAGCTCATTCAGGTCGGCGCGCCCGCCGCCGTCTATGACGACCCCTGCGATATCCGCGTTGCCGAATTCGTCGGCACGCCGAAGATAAACGCATTTCCCGGTCGGATCCGCAGCGATGGCCGGCTGGAGATGCTCGGACATGTTCTCCATATGGCAACACCGGCGCTGGAAGGAGAGTGCCGCATCTGCGTCAGGCCGGAGCGGATCGAGCTGGCTTCGCACGGACTGCTTTCCGGCACCGTCGTGCATCTGGAAAATCTGGGATCGGAAGCCTTCGTCCATATCGGCTGCGCGGGTACGGACGCGCCCGTGGTGGCGCGCGTCAACGACCCGAGCCAGTTGCCGGCGATCGGGGCCACAATCGGTTACGGCTTTGCGCCGGAGGCGGTTCGCGCCTTCGACGCTGATGGCAAGCGCATCGTGACTTCGCTCCCGTCGCGCGTCGAGCGGCCGCGGGAGATGGCCGTTGTCTGACGCCGCCACCGCGCTGCAGGGAATGGCGATGGCGCCACGCGTCCCTGCGCGGGTGTTTGCCGGTTTCCGCCGGGCAGGGCGATCGCAGGCAGCCTATGCGCTTGCCGCGCCGGCCTTCATGCTGATGCTGCTGATGCTGATCGGCCCGCTCGCCGGCGTGATCGCGCTCTCGTTTACGGACTATCAACTCGGCGCGCCGGCGTTCTCCTGGATCGGCCTCTCGAACTACCGGGAGATGTTCGCCGACCGGGTGTTCTGGATTTCGCTGAAGAACACGCTGACCTATGTCGCGATCGTAGTGCCCGGCGCGGTGGCGCTCGGGCTCGGCGTTGCGCTCCTGATCCAGAGCGGCGCCGGGCTCAAGAGCTGGTATCGCACCGTGTACTTCCTTCCTGTCATGGCGACGTTGATTGCGATGGCGATCGTCTGGGAATTCATGCTGCACCCGCAGTTCGGCCTGGTGAACGGGCTTTTGCGTGCTGCCGGCCTGCAGGGCCATAGCTGGCTGCAGGATCGCGGCACCGCGCTTTATTCGCTGTGCGTAATCGGTATCTGGCAGGCCACTGGCTTCAACATGGTGCTGTTTCTCGCCGGCCTCGTCTCGATCCCGAAGCATCTCTACGACGCGGCCGAGATCGACGGCGCCGAAGGCGCGTGGTCGCGTTTCCGCCTGGTGACGTGGCCGATGCTCGGGCCGGTCACCCTGTTCGTGGTGGCGATCTCGGCAATCCGCTCTTTCCAGGTGTTCGACACCGTTCAGGTCTTGACCAAGGGCGGCCCCTCGAAATCGTCGGAAGTGCTGATCTACACGATGTACACCGAAGGCTTCGAGTTCTTCCGCTCCGGTTACGGCGCGGCCGTTACCGTCGTGTTCCTGGCCTTCGTGCTGCTGCTCACCGTGCTCAAATCGGCGCTCGGCAACCGGGAAGTGCACTACGCATGACGCCGCAGGCCCGCATGCTTCTGTGGTCTGCGATCCGGCACATCGTGCTGCTGGCGGGAGCGCTGGTGATGCTGACGCCGTTCATCTGGATGGTGTCGACCGCGTCAAAACCTCAAACCGAGATTTTCTCGTCCGATCTGCACCTGATCCCCTACCACTTCGCGCTGTGGGACAATCTCCGGATAGCTTTCGCCAAGGCCGATCTATGGCGCTATCTGCTCAACGGCTTGATCGTCACGACCTCGATCTTCGGTCTTCAGGTGCTGGTTGCCCTGCCTGCCGCCTATGCCCTTGCCAAATTGCGCTTTCTCGGCCGTGACGTGCTGTTCGCGCTCGTCGTTTTCTGCATCCTAATTCCGCCGCAGGCGACCGCGATCCCGGTATTCCTGCTGCTGCATAAACTGGGTGTCCTCGATAGTTATGCGGCGCTGGTGCTGCCGTTCACGATCTCGGTGTTCGGCATTTTCCTGATGCGCCAGTTTTTCAAGACCGTGCCCGACGACCTGATCGACGCCGCGCGAATGGACGGGATTTCCGAGTTCGGCATCGTCTGGCGCGTGATGCTTCCGACCGCGATTCCCGCGGTGACCGCGTTCGGCATCTTCTCGGTGGTCGCGCACTGGAACGACTATTTCTGGCCGCTGATCGTGCTGAACAGCGAGCATTTGCAGACGCCGCCGCTTGCGGTCGCGCACTTTCGCAACAATGAGGCCGGCACCAATTACGGCCCTCTGATGGCGGCGGCGATGGTCATCATCGCTCCGCTCGTCATCGCCTTCCTGTTCGCCCAGCGACGCTTCATCGAAGGCATCACGCTCACCGGCATCAAGTAACCGAGTTTCTTTAAACCCTCAGGAGACGACAATGTTCAGAACATGGATTGCCGCAGCCGCTCTTTCGCTCGCCGCCGGCCTCGCGCATGCGCAGACCGAAGTCGTCGTTCAATACCCGTATGCCGAATTGTTCGAAGGCACGCACAAGCGCATCAGCGAGGAGTTCGCCAAGGTGCGGCCGGACATCAAGGTCACGCTGCGTGCGCCCTATGAATCCTACGAGGAAGGCACCCAGAAAGTGCTGCGCGAGGCGGTGACCAACCAGATGCCCGACGTGAGCTTCCAGGGTCTCAACCGCATCCGCGTGCTGGTCGACAAGAACATTCCGGCCGAACTCGACGGCTATATCGCGGCCGAGAAGGATTTCGACAAGCAGGGCTTCCATCAGGCGATGTTCGATATCGGCACGGCGAGCGGCAAGGTCTATGCGCTGCCGTTCGCGATTTCGCTGCCGATCGTCTACGTCAATCTCGATCTGGCGAAGAAGGCCGGCGCCGATCCGGCCAATCTGCCGCAGACATGGGACGGGCTGATCGATCTCGCCAAGAAGATCAAGGCGCTCGGTCCCGACATCAACGGCATCACCTATGCCTGGGACATCACCGGCAACTGGCTGTGGCAGGCGCCGGTGTTTTCGCGCGGCGGCACCATGTTGAACGCCGAGGAAAACAAGGTGGCGTTCAACGGGCCGGAAGGCCAGTTCGCGATCAGGACGCTGGCGCGCCTTGTCAGTGAAGCCGGCATGCCCAATCTCGACCAGCCGGCGATGCGCGCGACCTTTGCCGCCGGCAAGACCGGCATTCACGTCACCTCGACCTCCGACCTCAACAAGACCACGCAGATGATCGGCGGCAAGTTCGAGCTGAAGACCCACACCTTCCCGGACGTGGTGTCGCCGAACGGCCGGTTGCCGGCCGGCGGGAACGTCGTGATGATCCTGGCCAAGGACAAGGCCAAGCGTGACGCGGCCTGGGAGGTCGTGAAGTTCTGGACCGGCCCGAAGGGCGCGGCCATCATGGCGGAGACCACCGGCTATATGCCGCCGAACAAGGTCGCCAACGACGTCCACCTGAAGGACTTCTACGTCAAGAATCCGAACAACTACACCGCGGTCAGCCAGCTCGCGCTGCTGACCAAATGGTACGCCTTCCCCGGCGACAACGGCCTCAAGATCACCGACGTGATCAAGGATCATCTCAACTCCATCGTGACGGGTGCACGCACCAAGGAACCGGAAGCCGTGCTCGCCGACATGACGAGCGACGTGCAGAAGCTGCTGCCGAAGACGGTGGGTTCGGTGCGTTGACGACAACTGCCTTACCAAGAACCGCTGCGGCTAGCACGCCACGCCGCGGCGGTCGCTAACAGGGAGACATGGTTCTATGAAATTCGTCATCCTCACCGATACTCATTTCGTCGCCCGTGGCCGTAAGCTCTACGGGCTGGATCCCACCGAGCGGCTTGGCGCGGCGGTCGAGCGGATCAATCGCGATCATCCGGATATTTCCTTCGTGATCGTGACTGGCGACCTTGCCCATTGGGGCGAGGACGCCGCTTACGAAAATCTCGCCTCGGTCCTGGCGCGACTGAAGGCGCCGACCATCCTCTTGATGGGCAACCACGACAAGCGCGGTCCGTTTGGCCATTTCTTCCCCGGCGTGCCGCGCGACGAATCCGGCTTTGTGCAGTCCATTCATTTGTTCGATGCTGCCACGATCGTCACGCTCGATACGCTGAATGAGGCCGCGCCTGACCACGCCGGATTGCTGTGCGAGGCGCGGCTCGCCTTCCTCGAACACGCGCTCGGCTCGGCACCGGCCGATCGCCCGCTTCTGTTGTTTCAGCACCATCCGCCGTTCGACACCGGGCTGCGCTACATGGACGATATCAAGCTCGCCAATCCCGAGGCCGAATGGGATGTGATCGCACGCACGCGCAAGCCGGACTATCTATTCATGGGCCATCTGCACCGGCCGATCTCGGGCATCTGGCGCGGCATCCCCTTCCACATCCAGCGCGCGCTATCCCATCAGGTGGCCTTCGACCTCGATACGGCGGATCACATTCCCGGATCGCACGAACTGCCGGACTATTCGCACGTGACCGTCAGCGCCGGGCAGGTGGTGATTCACCAATGCTCGTTCCTCTACGATGGACCGCTGTTTTCGTTGCAGGACCGCGCCGCAATCGAATGGACCGACCGATAACGCGGCTAACGTCAGGCGCGCCGCGATAGGCCGTCAGCCCGGCCGGGACTGCGCTTCCAATTGCCGGCTGTAGCGCGACATCGCAAAGCAGAACACGAAATAGATCAGCCCGACGAACACGTAGACTTCAACGCTGAACTGCTGCCAGGCGGGATCGATGATGGAGGTCTTCGCCGTCGTCAGCAGATCGAAGATACCGATGATCAGCACCAGGCTGGTGTCCTTGAAGAAGGCGATGAACGTATTCACCAGCGGCGGGATCACATGACGAATCGCCTGCGGCAGGATGATCAGGCCGTTCTTCTTCCAGTAGGTGAGCCCGAGCGCGTCGGCGGCATCGTGCTGTCCTCTCGGAATGGCCTGCAGGCCGCCGCGGATGACTTCGGCAAGATAGGCGCCGGCGTACAGTATGAACGCGATCTGCGCCCGGAGCAGTTTGTCGATGTTGACGCCGTCGGGCAGGAACAGCGGAAACATCACGCTCGCCATGAACAACAGGCTGATCAGGGGAACGCCGCGGATCAACTCGACATAGAGCACGCAAAGCGACTGGATCGCGGGCAATTTTGAACGGCGTCCCAGCGCGACCACGATCCCGAGCGGGAAGCCGAACGCCAGCCCGAACGTCGCCAGGATCAGCGTCACCGGCAGCCCGCCCCAGCGATCCTGTGAAACGTAGGACAGCCTGAAGACGCCGCCCCACATCAAGACGCCGATCAGGACCAACGCCGCCGCCCACACCAGCACCAGTTCCTTGCGCCACCAATTGCGCCGGCTCGACACCCAGAACAGCGCAATGAAAGTGAGGCACACCAGCGCCGGCCGCCACTGCTCATTGAAGGGGTAAGTGCCGAACAGGATGAAGCGATATTTTTCAGGGATCACGGCCCAGCAGGCGCCGTGCCCACGGATCGACCGGCAGGGGCCGCTCTGGTTGCCGGAAACGATCCAGATTGCATTCCAGTAGCCCCACTGCACCAGGCTGACGAACGCCTTGGCGAGCAGCGCGATCAGGAGCACGGAGATGATGCTTGATGTGACGGAGGCGAACAGATTCGTGCGCAGCCACCGGACCGCGCGGCCGGCCGGAGTCCCGCGGGATCGCGCGTCGAAGGGAAGCGGATTTTGCGGAGCGTCCGTGATCGATATCATGGCGTCAGCGCTCCACCAGCGCGATGCGCGCATTGTACCAGTTCATGAACAGGCTGATGCTGAGGCTGATGGTGAGGAACACGGCCATGATGAGCGCGATGGCTTCGATCGCCTGTCCGGTCTGGTTCAGCGTAGTATTCGCGATCGACACCACGTCCTGATACCCGACCGCAACCGCAAGCGAGGAGTTCTTGGTCAGGTTGAGATATTGGCTGGTCATCGGCGGAATGATGACGCGGAGCGCCTGCGGCAGCACGATGCGCTGAAGCACAAAACTACGGCGCAGGCCAAGCGCGTTCGCGGCGTCCCATTGGCCCTTTGGAACAGCCTGAATACCGCTGCGTACGATTTCGGCGATAAACGCCGAGGTGTAGGTGACGAGCGCGATCAGCAGCGCAAAGTATTCCGGTGCGAGTGTCAGTCCGCCGACAAAATTGAAGCCGCGCAGCTCGGGCAACGTGATAGTCCATGACGCGCCGAGACCGAACGACACCAGCGCCGGCAGGCCGACGAGCAGGGCCAGCGCATAGGGCCAGAGCGGGCGCGCTTTGCCGTCCGCCATCTGCCGCGCCACCAACTGCCGCCGCAATAGATACAGTGCGCTCAACCCGGCCAGCACTGCGGCGATCACCCACAGATTTGCTTCCTCGATCGGAATCGCTGGCAACACCAGGCCTCTGTTCGACAGAAAGACGCCTTCGATCGGCTTCCAGGCCGCGCGTGCCGCCGGAAGTCCCTGCATCAGCACGTACCAGAACAACAACTGCAGCAGCAGCGGAACGTCGCGGAGCACCTCGACGTAGACCGCAGCCAGCCGCGACAACAGCCAGTTCGACGACAGCCGCGCGATACCGATCAGCGTGCCAAGCACGGTCGCGAGCACGATGCCGACGACCGCGACGCGGAGCGTATTGACGATGCCGACGATGAAGGCGCGGGCGTAAGGATCCCTGGGGCTGTAGGCAAGCCAGCTATCCGCGATCGGCATCCCGGCCTCGCGGCCGAGAAAGGCAAAGCCCGTCGAAATCCGGCGTACCGACAAATTGTGCAGGGCGTTGGACCAGAGCCAGCCAATGATCGCGACCGCGATGGCGACCACCACGATCTGCCAGACGAGGCCGTTGATCTGCTGGCGATTCAGGCGGAGGCGCATCCGCCGACGACGAGGGAATTCGGGCGCGGATGTCGGCACAAGGATCCTCGACTTATGCGGCGATGACTTCATGCAACGATGTCTTGCAGCAGCGGTCTTCCAGCAGCGATCTTCGGCGATGCGCCCGCAAAGGCGCATTTCAAATGTTGCACCAAAACGTATTCTGTGCAACATATGTTTCATGACGCAGCCCCGGCCGAAATCCTCGCCGCTGAACGATTTGTGCAGTGCGCTGCCATCGTTGCCGATGCGGCTGCAGCAAGTCGGCCGGTTCGTTGCCGCCAATGACTATGACGCCACCACGCGCTCGATGCGTGATCTTGCCGCCGAGGCCGGCGCCGATCCCGCCGCCTTCACCCGGCTCGCAAAAGCGCTCGGCTATTCCGGGTGGGACGAATTGCGTGCCGCGCTGACCGAGGCCCGGCGGCCCGCGCAATCTTCGCCGTTTTCGGGTCGCGCCAGGGGCGGCCGGAAAGGGCCCAACGCCGAGATATCGCTGGTCTCCGACAAGCTGGAAGCCGAGGCGGCAGGTCTTGCGCGCATTTCGGCCGGCTCGGTGGCCAACGCCGCCAAGGCTCTGCACGCCGCGCGGCGCATCTGGATCGCCGGCTTTCGGAGCTGCCGCAGTGTTGCGGAGTTGCTCAATTATGAGCTCCGCTTGTTCCGGCCCGACGCAGTGCATCTGGTCGGCGGCTCGGGTCCCGAAGATCTCGATCTGGGCGCGTTCCATAGCGGCGATGCCGTCGTCGTTATCGGGTTTGCGCCCTATTCGAGGGCAAGCGTTTTGTCGGCGCGGGCGGCCCATGATTCCGGCGCCACGCTGGTTGCGATTGCCGATACGATTACGGCGCCGATGGCGGAGGGGGCCGATCATCTGTTGCTCTATGAGGCTGCGGCATCGCCGGGATTCTTTCCAAGCCTCACCGGCGCCATCGCCATCGCGCAGTCGCTGGCCGCCGTGACCTTCGTGCTGGGCGGCGCCGGCGCCAAGCGGCGCCTCGAAGAGACCGAAGGCCGGTTGGCCGCGCTGTCGCAATATGTCGCGGAGAAAGGTTGATCGTCATGGGAGCCAGCAAAAGCCGGTTGCTGCACCGAAGCCTGCGTGAAACGCCGCCGAAGGCCATCGGGGGCGATGGCGTCTGGCTGATCGCCGAGGATGGCAGACGGATTCTGGATGCTTCCGGCGGCGCGGCCGTCTCCTGCCTCGGCCACCAGCACCCTCGCGTGCTCGAGGCCATAACGCGGCAGGCATCGAAGCTGGCCTTTGCCCATACCGGCTTCTTCTCGTCGGAGCCCGCCGAAGCGCTGGCTGAGGCGCTCGTTGGCGACGAGCCCGGCGGTCTGGCCTACGCCTATCTCGTCAGCGGCGGGTCGGAAGCGATCGAGGCCAGCATCAAACTGGCGCGGCAATACTTTGTCGAAACCGGCCAGCCGCAACGCCAGCGCTTCATCGCGCGCCGCCAAAGCTATCACGGCAATACGCTGGGCGCGCTCGCCGCCGGCGGTAACGCCTGGCGGCGCGAGCCCTACGCGCCGCTATTGTCGTCGGCCTTCAGCCACGTGACGCCGGCGTTCGCCTATCACGAAAAACGCGACAGCGAATCCGAGAGCGATTTCGTGGCGCGACTGGCGGCCGAGCTCGAAGCCGAATTCCAGCGCCTTGGTCCGGATACGGTGGCGGCATTCATCGCCGAGCCGGTGGTGGGCGCTACGGCCGGATGCGTGCCGGCACCGGAGGGATACTTCCGCGCCGTCCGTGAGATCTGCAACCGGCATGGCGCGCTCTTGATCCTGGACGAGGTGATGTGCGGCATGGGCCGCACCGGCACGCGCCATGCCTGGGAGCAGGAGGGCATCGCGCCCGATATCCAGACGATCGCCAAGGGGCTTGGCGGCGGCTATCAACCGATCGGCGCCATGCTCGCCGGCGGGCGCATCGTCGATGCGATCCGGGACGGCTCGGGCGTATTCAAGCACGGCCACACCTATCTGGCGCATCCGCTCGCCTGTGCCGCGGCGCTCGAGGTGCAGCGGGTGATCGATGACGAGCAACTGCTCGACAGGATCAAGGATCTCGGCCGCCAGTTCGAACGGCGCCTGACCGAGCGTTTCGGCAATCACCGCCACGTCGGCGATATCAGGGGGCGGGGCCTGTTCCAGGCCATTGAGCTCGTCGCCGATCGCCCCACCCGCGCGCCGTTCGATCCCGCGCTCAAGCTCCACCAGCGGATCAAGGCCGCCGCGTTCGAAGGCGGCCTTGCCTGCTATCCCTCGGGTGGAACGGCGGATGGCCGCAGCGGCGACCACGTCCTGCTGGCGCCGCCCTATATCGCTACGTCCGACGATATCGACATGATCGTCGACCGGCTGGGTCACGCCGTCGACTTGGCCTTGAAGAGTGTTGGTCATTAGGAGGAGCAGAATGAAGAGAATCATCATCGCTACAGGCTTGCTCGCCGCGTCGGGCCTGATGGCGCAAGCCGCAACGCTCGATACGGTCAAGCAGCGCGGCACGCTGGTGTGCGGCGTCAGCATCGGCTTCGCCGGCTTCTCCACGCCGGACTCGCAGGGCAATTACAAAGGGCTCGACGTCGACTATTGCCGCGCCTTGGCGGCCGGAGTGCTCGGCGACGCCAGCAAGGTGCGCTATGTCGCGCTCACCGCGCAGAACCGCTTCACGGCTTTGCAGTCGGGCGAGATCGACGTGCTCTACCGCAATTCGACGCAGACCTATCTGCGCGGCGCGACGCTGGGGCTGCGGCAGGGCCCGGTCAATTTCTACGATGGCCAGGGTTTTGTCGTAAGGGCCGACGCCGGCGTAAAGGACCTCAAGGGCCTCAATGGCGCCACCGTCTGCGTCGCGCAGGGCACGACCCATGAAGTGACGCTCGGCGACTACGGCCGTGCCAACGGCATTGAGTGGAAGCCACTGGTGTTCGACCGTACCGATACCATGTACCAGACGTTCTTTGGCGGGCGCTGCGATGCCATGACCCAAGACGCTTCGGCGCTTGCTGGCGCGATCACCACTGCGGCTTCCAATCCGGCCGATTACACCGTGCTGCCGCAGACCATCAGCAAGGAGCCGCTCGGGCCGTTCACCCGCAACGGCGACGACGTCTGGACCGACATCATCGCCTGGCTGCACTATGGCCTGATCGAGGCGGAAGAGCTTGGTGTCACCGCAGCCAACGCCGATCAAATGGCCAAATCCAATGTGCCGGCCGTCCAGCGGCTGCTCGGTGCTTCGGGCGAGCTCGGCTCGCGATTGGGCCTCGACAACAAATGGATGCTGCAGGCGATCAAGGCGAGCGGCAATTACGGCGAGATTTTTGAGCGCAATGTGGGCAAGGCGAGCCCGTTAAAGCTCGATCGCGGCCTCAACGCGACCTGGGCCAAGGGCGGCCTGATGTACGCTCTGCCGTTCAAGTAGTGAGACGTTGCGGCGGTTGACACAAGTCGCGCCGCAGCCAGACTGACCCACATGCGCATTACCCTGATCCACGCCCTGAAGCATTCGATTGTGCCGATCGAAGCCTCCTTCGCCAGGCTTTGGCCGGACGCCCGCCTGATGAATCTGCTCGACGACAGCCTGTCGGCCGATCTGGCGCGTGACGGCGGGCTCACCGACGCGATGACCGAGCGATTCCTCGGGCTTGGACGCTACGCCGTCGGCACCGGATCGGATGCGATCCTGTTCACCTGCTCGGCGTTCGGCCCCTGCATCGAAGCCGTCGCACGGGTCCACGCTCCGATGCCGGTGCTCAAGCCCAATGAAGCGATGATCGAGCAGGCGGTCGCTAAGGGGCGCAAGATCGGGCTGTTATCGACGTTCCCGCCGACGCTCGCCTCGATGCCGCCGGAGTTTCCGTCGCGGATCGAGCTGGTGCCCAAATTGGCGGAAGGCGCGTTAGCCGCGCTCGATCGCGGCGATCGCGCGACCCATGACAGGCTGGTGGTGGAAGCAGCGAGGAGCTTGCGCGACTGCGACCTGATTGCGCTCGCCCAGTACAGCCTGGCGCCAGCGGCCGACGCGGTCGCCGAGGCGACGGGACGGCCGGTGCTGACCACGCCCGACAGCGCGGTGCTGAAGCTGATGAAGATGCTCGGCGTGGACCGAACCTAGGCTTCTTTCCTCGTTGGCGTCTTTTCGGCTAGGCTTGCTCAACGTTATCTCTAGCCGCGGGCCGTAGGCCAGCGGCAAATGCTGCTCCAACCGCAGCAACAAGCAGAGCAGCTCCTCCCCAAGCGAGCGCATTCGGGCCGAACCAAATGATCAGGCCGCCACCGAAGGCGCTGCCGAACATTTGCCCGAGATACGTGGCGGACAGATTCAATGCTGCGGAGGCTGAAGCCATTTCCGGCGACAGGAGCACCAGCCGTGCCTGCTGAGACGGATGAATAGCGAAGCCGCCAAGCCCCCAGATCGCGATCGCCAGCATCGTTGTCACCAGCGAGCCGTATGCCATGGGCCACATGGCAAATGCTGCAATCATGAGGACAAGGCAAGCGCCAACCACACGTCCAGCGCCAATGCGATCAATCACGCGGCTCGCGAAGTAATTGCCAGCAAGCCCCGCTACCCCGAACCAGCCAAACAGAAGGCCGATTCCCCCCGCATCAATGCCCAGGCTGTCCCTGAGGCCGGGAGCAAGGTAGGTATAGAGTGTAAATTGACCTGCACACTGGAGAACCGTGGTCAGCAACAACCATAGAATGACTACATTGCTTGCCAAAGGCCGCCATGCGTTCCAGTCTACCGGCGTATTCGGCATTCTGGCTGAAACCGTGAGCGCGACCCACACCGCGCTTGCGAACGACATTGCGCCGACAAGGCCGAGTGTTACGCGCCAGCCAAGAACCGCTCCGAGCGCGTTTCCTGCAGGTATCCCAATGACGATCGAGAGCGTGAACCCAAGAAACATCGTGGCGATGGCTCTGCCGCTCTGTCCGGGCGGAGCTGCAAGTCCGGCGGCAGCGATCGAGTGTGGAGTGACGATCGCGGCAGCGAGGCCTGCAAATATGCGCGCCGCCGCAAGCGTGCTGTAGGTCGGCGCCACCGCCGCGGCAAACTGCAGGACTCCAAACAGGACAAGTCCCGCCGCAATCAAGTCTCGCCGTCCAAATCGCCTCGTGAGAGACACAAGCAGCGGCGCCCCGACCGCGAGCGAAAGCGAATAGGCGGACATCAACTGTCCCGCGCCTGCGACTGACGTCCCAAGCTCCTGCGCGATCTCGTTGAGCAGACCAGTCACCGCGAAAGCGCCGACCCCCACAACGAAGTAGCCGAATGCAAGAGCTGCCGTGGATTGGGTTCTGCGCACACGACCTCATGTAAGCTTCGGATGCGGTCGGCTGATGATTTGCTCGCTGGACACGCCTGCAGCCGCTCACATGCGGCGCGCACGAATATCGACTTGCTTCCGCCAGTTTTTGTTGTCCAAACTCCGCTCTGCCGTCCAATGAAAAGACGCCGGTTCAATTTCGGCAAAAGTCCAGCGCATCGAACCGCCTCCTGGATCCGGTCCTTCCTGCACGATATCTCGTCCCCGTGCGCGGCCGGTCTGTTGCGTGAAAAAATCGGTCGCAGGGTCATTCCATAGAATGCGCCAAGCATCGAGATTCGGATCGTAGATGCGCAGCGTCGTTCCGTACCAATTTCCTGCCCCGGGGAGCTGTTCAATACCCGGGCGCCGTTGGTTGAGGCGCGGGATCATC
Source organism: Bradyrhizobium retamae (assembly GCF_001440415.1). GTDB lineage: Bacteria > Pseudomonadota > Alphaproteobacteria > Rhizobiales > Xanthobacteraceae > Bradyrhizobium > Bradyrhizobium retamae. The sequence goes on along the minus strand of NZ_LLYA01000159.1, from coordinate 104,191 downwards.
CAAACGTCTTGTATGGCGCGGCCGTGCAGTATCCAGCCGGCGTGAATCTCGCCGCGACCGGCGTGGGTGGACCCGTCCTCGAGGATTGTGGTGACGTCTATCTCCCACTGACCGACGAGCCACGAATACAGTTCCAGCTTGGCCTTGCGCTCTGGATCCGGGCCATCGGCGTGAAGCACGCGAGGAAATGACGTGGTAAGCGAGCTTGGCGCTTGAGCATTTGTGGTATGCGCAGATGTCATCATAGGCTCCTCTGACTCTAACGATCGGCTTCGCAGTGGGCCTCGATCCGATAATCCGTCGGGATCAAGCACAAAGGTCGCCGCATGGAACTTGCTCACTGTCGCGATCCGGTGCCGCGAAACTAAAGTGCATGCCTGGGGCGGGATCCGGATCGCCCCCGAAGATGTGGCGCGGCGCCGGTTTTCGCTTGGGAAAAATTGCTAAATCCGATCTGGCTGGCCGGAACAGCCCGTTGCCCGCTCTGTTGGAGAACCTGAGACCGAATTGTTCGTTCTGGCGTTATGGCACTCAAGATTGAGGTATTGGCGTCCGGCCCGGGTTGGAGCGTGCGTGACGTGCTCTGCGACTACGGGCCGCACGACCATTCTTTCGTCGAGCAGCATGCCGAAACGGCAATCTCGCCAGTGGCGCAGGGAAGCTTTCAGTACCGGACGCAGGTTGGAGCCGCGACGCTCGTGCCAGGATCGCTTCTGCTCGGCAACGCCGGCAGTTACTTCGAGTGCGGACATGAGCATGCGCAGGGCGACCGGTGTCTCGCGTTTCATTTCGCACCGGCATTCTTCGAGAGCATTGCCGCAGGCGTGCCCGGCGCACGCAGGACTGCATTCGTCCATGCCGCCTTGCCTCCGACAAACGAGCTCATTGGTCTACTAGCCGATGCTGAAGTCGCTCGCGACCAGCGCGACGGAGCAGCTCTCGAGGAAATCGCCACCCGGCTTGCCGGCGCCGTTCTGATGATGACGGCCGACGAAGTCGCAACCATCCGGTCTCCAAGCGCGCATGACCAGCGGCGGATCACCCGGGTCGTCCGCCGTATCGATGCACAACCAGATGGAGGGGTACGGCTCAACGCGCTTGCCCGCGACGCTGCAATGAGCCCCTATCATTTTCTGCGCACGTTCCGGCAAGTCACCGGAATGACGCCGCATCAGTACGTTCTGCATATGCGGCTCCACCGTGCTGCGAGGCGGCTCCGCGAGAGCTCGGATCCGATTTCCAGGATCGCTTTCAAGGCTGGTTTCGACGATCTCGCCACCTTTAACCGGCGATTTCGCCGATTGATCGGCACAACGCCGAGTACCTACCGCGCGATCGGTTAGATATTTCCCGGTGGGCAGCTCGAACAGCAAGCAGATCCGTGAGCGTCTTTGCTGACACGGTTGCTATTGTGGCTGGTGCGACGAGGCGCATCGGAAGGCGATGCTGGCCGCTGATCGCACCTAGGAGTCTTTCTTCGAAGCCTTTTTCGAAGGCTTTTTCGCCGCCTTCGCCGCCGCCGCTTCCTCGGCCGCGTTCCTGATCGCCCGCGCGTAACTATCGGCGGTATTTTGCGCAGAGTTTTGCAGCCGCTTGGCTGCGGCCGTACCGAGCTCCATCGTGCTCTTGGCAATCAGCCGGAATTGGTTCCGCGTCTCCTTGTCCTTTGCCTTGGCCGCGCGGGCCATGATCTGGTCGCGCCGTTTCTTCACGGCTGCCATCAGGCTCTTGTTCTGCGCTTTTGCGATTTGCCGGATGACGACGTCGAGATCGGCTTCAACCATTATGAGTCACTCTTGCCGCACCATGCCCCGGTCAGGGTGCGCTGATACACTGGCGCATTACGGTTAATGAAGGAACAGGCAGCATTGTGTCGCCCTGGCGTGATGATTTCAAGCGGGATTTGGCAGCGGTGCGGCGTGACGGCTTGCTCAACCTTGAAGCTGACGCACCAAGCCGGGCGTCATGTCGAAAGGATCCGCCGATAACCGTCGGTTAACGTTGTGTTGCTACGCATTCGCAACCAACAGGAAGGGCAAGCGGATGCGTAACCTCACCGTCTATCAGCGCTTTGCGATGGTCATTGCGGCGCTGACGATCGTGCTGCTGGCCGTCTCCGCCTTGCAGATCCTGGTGCTGCGCGATGCGGTCCTGGCCGAGCGCCGCACCACGGTCCGCAATCTTGTCGAGGCCGCGACGAAGATCCTCGCCCAGTACGAGGCTGAGGCCAAGGCCGGCAAGATCGAGCCTGACCGGGCGCGCCAGATGGCCTTTGCTTCGATCGGCGCCATGCGCTGGGGTGAACACGCCGACTACATCGGCGTGTACGGCACGGGAAGCGCCGACGCCGGCGTCACCTATGTGCACGTCAATCCGAAATACATCAACGTCAACCGCTGGGAGTTCAAGGACAAGAGCGGCAAGCTGTTGATCCAGGATATCGTGCGGGCCGCGCGCGCCGGCGGCGGCTTTGTCGAGTATCTGGCGCCCCGCTCGGCCGGCGGAGCCGAACTTCGTAAGCTCGCCTATGTCGGGGCGTTTGGCGCAGGCGACAAGCTTCTCGCCATCCAGGCCGGCGTTTATGTCGACGACATCGACGCGGTGGTCTTCAGTCGGATGATCTGGGCCGGGATCGCCGGGTTGGCCGGACTGGCAATAGCGGCTTTCTCTGCATTTTGGCTCGGCCGCGGCATGGTCGTTCCGCTCAATAGAACCTGCTCGGCGATGGACGAACTGGTCAAGGGCAACCTTGCTGCCGAGATTCCGTTCGTCGACCGGACCAACGAGATCGGCCGGATTGCGCGAAGCCTCCAGGTCTTCAAGGATCATCTGGTGGAAACCACGCGGCTGCGCACCGAACAGGAAGCGATGAAGACGCGTTCCGCCGAGGAGCGGCAAGCGGTTTTGTCCCGCATCGCCGACGAATTCGAGCGCAGCATCGGCGGGGTGATCCGCGGCACCGCAACGGCCGCCGACGAATTGCAGAATTCCGCTTCGTCGATGTCCACGATTGCGGTGGGAACGACAGATCAGAGCGCGAAGGTCGCGGCTGCCGCCGAGCAGACGGCGTCGAACGTGCAGACCGTTGCGGCGTCGGCGGAGGAGTTGTCGTCCTCGATCCAGGAGATCGCGCGGCAGGTCACCCAATCTTCCTCAATTGCCCAGAATGCGGTTGGGCAGGCCAACCGAACGGAGGCCATGGTCGGCCGCCTGGTCGAGGCCTCGCAAAAGATCGGCGAGGTCATGGCGCTGATCCAGACCATCGCAGGACAGACGAATTTGCTGGCGTTGAACGCCACCATCGAAGCTGCGCGGGCCGGAGAGGCCGGCAGAGGCTTCGCCGTCGTCGCCAACGAGGTGAAGGCGCTGTCGTCGCAGACCGCCAAAGCTACCGACGAAATCACCAGCCAGATCCAGGAAATTCGCGATGCGACCGGTTCGACGGTCAACGCAATCCGTGAGATCGGCACCACGATCGGGCAGATGAACGAGATCGCAGGCTCCATTGCGGCCGCGGTCGAAGAGCAGGGCGCTGCGACCAACGAGATCGCCCGCAGCGTGCAGCAGGCGGCGCAAGGCGCCGAAGAGGTGATGCAAAACATCACGGGCGTGCGCGAAGCTTCGAGCAAAGTCGATGCTGCCGCGAACCTCGTGCTCAATGCCGCCGGTCAACTGACGTCGCAATCCGAGCAGCTCAAAACTGAAACCGGCAAATTCCTCGGCAACATCCGGGCGGCGTGACATCTCGCGCCAGCCCTTCCGCGTTGGAAGGGACTTGCGATAATCAGTCGCCGAGCCGCAAATTGAGCTCGCGCCCGAGCCACTCGCCTCAATCGACCAGCGGCGTCAGCTTCAGTTCAGCCGCGCGCCGATCCCCGTGAGCACGCGATAGTCCGGCTTGGACTGAATGCCGTTGTGCTGGTTGATGACCGGCACGCCGACGGAGACGAAGCCGGAGAAGCGATCGAAGCCCACCCGCACGCCCGGCGTGAGGTAGACCGTGGTGCCGCCCGAATTGGGATCCGGAATGCCGGCGATGCGCTGCTTGTCATGCCACTCACCATTGAGTTCGAGGACGAGGTCCAGCGTGTAGGGCGTCTTCTTCATGTCGCTGTGGTCGTGATTGGCATGATAGAGACAATGCTCTTGTAGCTGGTTGCGCGGCTGCATGCAGTATTCGTGCAGCTCCACCTCTTTCGCCGAGCCGGTCGGCCCGACCAGGCGATACGACACGGCGGTCCCGAACAGGAAGCGGTCGCCGAGATTGGTGTCCTGTGTGCCCGTGCTGATCAGGTAATAGAGGCCGCTCACGTCGAACGACCAGCGGCCGGCGCGCTTGGTGACGGCGGCGCCGAACAGGCCATCCCACGAGCCGGAGCCCGGCTGAAATTGGGCTTGGAAGAGTTGGCCGGCGGCGTCACGCTGGTCGGTGCTGCCGGTCGGCGCCTTGAACCCGAACAGCACGGCGGCCGACGTCCCGCTCTGCGCGTTGCTGTGGAAACGATATTGCCCGAGCATGGTGACGTCGCCGAAGCCTGCGGAGTTGCCGCGCCGGTTGATGCCATCGGGGCTCATGAGGCTGCCCATGTCGCTCGCATCCATCATGCCCATATGGCCGCCGCTCAGCATGTCGTGCCCGGGCTCACGGATATCCGAGCGCCGCACGCCGGCCGCGCGAACGGCAACTGTCAGGTCGTTGGTGATGCCGTAGGCGACCGAAAGCGAGACGCTGTCGATCGAGCGGATCGAATGCGCGTGCGTACCCCGGCTCGCCGCGGCTAGCAGATCGGCATCGCTGAGCTGGCCCAGTCGGATGAACTCGTAGCGGATCGATGCGGCGATCAGTCCTTCGGAAAGCGTGTCGGCCGAGATGGTGTTGATGGGCCCGCCGCTACCTGTGTTGCCGCCGCCGCCAGGGTGATGCGCCTCGGCGGGAGCAGCGAGTAAAAGTATCATGGATGAAAAGATGCCGGCCGCAGGCCGTCTAAGATACGCACACACATACGCCCCCTGTACTCACTGTCCGGCGATTAGCCATCGCAATCTGGCGCGAGATTGACTGGATCTTGCGAGAAGCGCGGCTGGCTAGCGACCGAAGCGAAGCGGAAAAGCGAACGCGCCATCGCGCGCGCGGCGTCAGTGTGGCTGTCGCGTGTTGGGCGAATGGCTAAAGAGGTGCAATCAGTTGCTTGGTTGTATGTCCGAGGTCGCTCGCGTCGCAACGCAGTGGCCGCAATCACGTCTGGCAGCGGCCGTAATCACGGCGAGCGCCAGCCGTAATCGCGTCTGATTGATTCTCTACACGCTTCACGGTCCAGCGCGCGTATCGGAGTAGGACAGTTATGACAAGTATCGTCAGAGATATCTTTGTGTTTGTCACCGCGGCTATTTTTGTCGCAGCGAGTTTGCTCATTGCGGCCAGCGCCGGCGCGCACGAGTACAAGGCCGGGGCGCTTGACATTGGCCATCCCTGGTCGCGTCCGACCCCGAAGGACGCCAACATCGCGGGCGGCTATCTCACCATCACCAACAAGGGAAAGACGGCGGATCGTCTGATCGGCGGCACGTCGCCCGCAGCAAGCCAGATCGAGGTGCACGAGGTGGTCGATGTGGACGGCATGGCGAAGACGCGTCCGCTCGCGAACGGTCTCGAGATCAAGCCCGGCAAGACCGTGGAGCTCAAGCCCGGCGCCTATCGCATCCTGCTGATGGGCCTCAAGGAGCCGTTCGTGATCGGCCAGAAGGTGAAGGGCACGCTGGTGTTCGAGAAGGCCGGGCCTGTCAATATCATCTACAACGTCGAGGAGAACGTCGGGGCCGCCGTCAGTGGTGTCAATAGTGTCGCGCACAAGCACCATTAGCGCAGTCGCGCAGTGCCAGGATCCTGAGCCGTGTCCGGCTCGAGCCAAGTGTCGCTCGTCACCATCGGTAGGCCACCGCCGTCACCGCAGAGAACGCAGGCTGCCTGGCGGTCCGCCGCCGCGGTCTTGTCGGCATCGCTTCTCGGTATCGGACTGGCCTACTGTGCCTGCATATTGCTGATGCCAGCGGCAGGGCATGGGAGCAGCGCGTCCTTTTCTTCGGCCGACGATCGTTCGCAAGGTGTGATCTGCTCAAGCGGCAATTCGCTGCAGAGAACTCGCACCAATGAGTGAATCGGTCGAGCATGGCCCAACTTGTCTGGGCATCGAAATAGTTTGCGCGTTATCGCGCGCGGCCGTGCGCATGTCCTCAGGGCGCCGGTGCTGGCGGCATTGCCGTGGCAAGCCGCGTCCATCCCCTGCGCATCCGCCGTCAACAGTTCAGAAACCACACGCGCTCTCTTCCAGTCCCGCTAACTAATCGAAAATCGTTCTGCCGCAAATTCGTGTCCGGGAAAGGGAATGGGGAGATCCAAACAATGAACGGGCTGGCCATAATGGAAAACGTTCGCCGCTACCGCACAATCGCATCGTTGTACCGCCAGACCGCGGCCTTCCGGCCGCTTCATAGCGGTTCCCTGCTGGCGCAAGCCAGGGAATGGGAGCATCGCGCCGTAGCGGAGCTGGAAGCTTATTTTGAGGCTTTCTGTCAGGCGGCTTCCGGCAACACGCCCACCCACTCCGCAAGCTGCGCGGTGAACTGACGGCGGGGCTCCGGAGTTAACGAATTCAGACGGCGTGGGTAAGATCCATTTACTTCAGCCGCCCCACATGGGTAACTCGATCGATCCAACTGCCATCCTCGACTGTGATACGATCGAAATTTACGGTAGCCGGCTTGGGATTGCACATCAGGTCGCCGGCGCTATCAGTCCGACCCGCATATCCTTGGCGATATAGACGCATGTGTCGTCGGCAAACACACGGCCATTCGCAATTGCAACCGCCAGTTTGCCGCGCCTGACGTGGCGCATGCTGACCTCGTATCGCACGCGCCTTGTGTCCGGCTTGACACCGCCTTGTAACCTGACCTCGCCAACGCCGACCGCGCGCCCTTTGCCTGGGGAGCCCGACCAGCCAAGCCAATAGCCAATGACCTGCCACATGGCGTCGAGACCGAGGCAGCCCGGCATTACCGGATCACCGGCAAAGTAGCAGTCGAAGAACCAAAGGTCCGGCGTGATATCGAGCTCGCCGATGACATGGCCCTTGCCGAATTCGCCGCCGTCCACGCTGATCTCGCTGATACGATCCATCATCAGTATGGGCGGTGCCGGGAGCTGAGCATTGCCCGGTCCGAAATAGCCGCCTTCGCTCGACTTGAGCAGCTCTTCACGGGTGTAGGACGATTGCGGAGCGTGAAAGTCGCGCGGGTCGGATACGGCCATGTCACCTCTGTCGATGTTTGGCGAGTGGTTGTCGAACGTTCACGGCCGCCTTTTCGACGCGGAGCCTGGCGGCAGGCGCAGGCCATGATCGCCCAGATTTCGTCCGTGAGTTTGCCAGGATCGGGCCGCTGCCGGGCGCGAAACTTCTTATGGTCTGCTGCCTTATCAACACATTGTGGATTCAGAGAATCTGGACTCTGATGACTGTTGGGTCGATCCGGATGCCGAAGACCTTGCGCCCGATCGTGTCGTTGCTTCTGGGGCTGGCGTTCCTGCTGGCGGGCAGCGGTCTGCAATTCACGTTGCTGCCGTTGCGCGGCAGCGCGGAAGGTTTTGACGATCTTGCGCTCGGTGTCATCAGCTCGGCCTATTACGTCGGCTTCGTCAGCGGCTGTCTGCTCGCGCCTTATCTGATCCAGCGCGCGGGACACATTCGCGCTTTTACAGCGATGGTGGCGGTGGCGGCCGCCGTGGCGCTTGCCTACGCGCTCGCGCCGGTGGTCGTGGCCTGGATAGTTTTCCGCGGCGTAACCGGCCTCTGCCTCGCCGGTCTCTACCTGGTGGTCGAGAGCTGGCTCAACGATCGCGCCTCCAACGAGAATCGCGGGCTCGTGCTGTCGGCTTACGTGGTGGTCAATTATGGCGCCATCACGTTTGGTCAGGCACTGGTAACGCTTTATCCGATCGCTGAGGCCGGGAACTTCATGGTGGCTGCCATGCTTTCCTCGCTGGCCATCGTTCCGGTGGCCCTGACGCGTGCGGCGCAACCAGCACCGATTACCACCGTCAGCTTTCGCGTCGGACAGCTATACTGCGCGGCACCCGTCGCGCTGGTCGCAAGTTTCATGATTGGCGCAGCTAACGGTGCATTCTGGGGCCTTGCGCCGCTGTCGGCCGCCGGCAGCGGCCTCAGCATCGATCAGGTGGCGCTGTTCATGAGTACGGCGGTGCTGGCAGGAGCGATCGTCCAGTGGCCGGTAGGCCGTCTGTCCGACCGCTTCGATCGCCGCCTGGTGCTGCTCGTTCTCTTGATCGGAGCCGCCGCTGCGGGCGTTGCCTCGTGGCTGATCTCCGCATCCGGAATGATGCTGCTGCTATTCGGCATTCTCTTCGGGGCGCTCGCGCTGCCCGGCTATTCGCTTGCCGCGGCTCATGCCTATGACAAGACCCCAGCGAGTGATGTCGTACCGATCGCCGCCACAATCCTGCTCACCAACGGCCTCGGTTCGGTGGTCGGGCCGCTCATTGCCGCTTCCCTCATGTCGGCGGAAGGGCCACGCGCCTTGTTCCTGTTCACCGCAATGGTTCAGGCGTTGCTTGCGGCCTACGTTTTGTATCGGACGCAGGTGCAGGTCTCGCTCGCTTCGCCACAGAAGACCGACTTCGATCTTGCCGCGACAGCACTCGTGGGCACGGTGGTCACGCACGATGCGCTGGACCCGACCGATCCCTCGATTATTATCCCGGAGGCCTATGCGCGCGCGCCGATGCAAGCCAATGCCAGATCGACTCCGTCGTCGGAGAGCTGACTTCATGCTGCTTATGCAAGCGGGGCGTAGGAGTTAATCGTGAGCGTCAATAAAGCGATCAAACTTGTGGTGATCGGACGCGGTCTGATCGGGGCGGCGGCTGCGCGACATTTGAGCAAAATGGGCCATGATGTTGCACTGATCGGGCCCAATGAGCCGGCAGATTATTCGCGCCATAACGGCGTCTTTGGAAGCCACTACGATGAGGGCCGTATCACGCGGAGTTTCGATTCGGACCCATTTTGGAGGCACGTGAACTGCGCTGCGATTTCGCGCTACGGCGAGATTTCAGCGGAAAGCGGTATGGAATTCTACCGGGAAGTCGGCGTGCTTCACGTTGGCCCTGGCGAAAACAGGGACGTCGCTTCGGTTGGCAAAATCGCCGTTGAGGCCGGGATTCTTTGTGAAGCATATGATGACACGGCGCTCGCCGAGCGATTTCCGTTTCTGAGATCAACGGCGGGAATGCAGGGGTATTTCGAGCCGCGGAATGCCGGATACATCAGCCCGCGCCGCTTGGTCCGGGCGCAGACGATCGCGGCGGAGCGCGCCGGGGCTCGGATCATCGACGAGCCTGCTCTGGGGATTTCGGAAAGCGGCTCTGGTGTGACGATCCGGACGAGATCGGGCAGTGTCGAGGCCGAGCGTGTTCTCGTTGCGGCCGGCGGGCATACCCAATCACTGCTCGGCCAATCATTGGGTTTTACGGTCTATGCGCGCACCGCGGCGATGTTTCGGCTTGGTGCGGCGGAGGTTGAACGCTTAGCCGGAATGCCGTCGATGCGTTGTGTCGGGCCCAAGGGCGAGAATCCCTACATTCTGCCGCCAATCCCCTATCCGGACGGCCAAACCTGGTTAAAGCTCGGCGGTGATCCCGTCGATCTTCCGCTCGAGAGCGAGGCGGATATCAAGGACTGGTTCCAATCGGGCGGATCGATTCACGTTGCCGATGGGCTTCAAAAGCAGATCCTTGACCGTATTCGCGACCTCAAATTCGAAGAACGCCGCGTCGTGCCTTGCATGACCACCTTTAGCGACAAGGGCCTGCCCAGCATCGGACCGCTTTCGGAGCGCGTAGCGGTTGCATTCGGCTGCTACGGCAAGAGCGCGAAATGTTCGGACGAATTGGGTCGGTTAGCTGGCATGGCGCTGCTCGGTGAGGTTAGAGCAGAGCTCGCACGCTGACTGAGTTTTGTGTGGATTTGTTCGGCAGGATATTGCGCGCCCAGGACACGAACTGGCGCACCCGACACGATTCGAACGTGTGACCTTTGCCTTCGGAGGGCAACGCTCTATCCAGCTGAGCTACGGGTGCTTCGGTGCTTCATTTAGCCGATTGGCCGGGCAGGGGCAACCGGCCCTTCTGGGGTGCTGAGACGAAGGTGGCACGACGCCGGCCGCGTTTGCCATGCAAAATTCCGATCCGTTCCTCTCAATTGGGTGCTAGTCTTGACGCGTTGATCTTCTAGACCATGGATGGGGACGTCCGATGTATAAGAAGGTTCTTCTCGCCTATGACGGTTCGGTCGAGGGGCGGCGCGCGTTGCGGGAGGGCGCAAAGCTCGCACAACTCTGCCGTTCCGAGGTCTTTTTGCTCGCCGTCGTCGAGGTCTCCTCGATCATGACGCCCGAGGCCGGGCTTACGATCCCGATCGAACTGCAGACCGAGGATTACAAGGCTATCCTGAACGAAGGCGCCGAGCGGCTGAAGGCGCTGGGATTTACGCCGACAGTGCGGCTGGAAGTCGGCGATGCCGGGCAGAAAATAGCCGAGGTCGCCGAAGAAATCGGCGCGCATCTGGTTGTCGTCGGACACCGCCCGCAGGGGGCGCTGGCGCGCTGGTTCGGCTCGATCGGCAGCTACCTGGTCAAGCGGCTGCGCTGCAGCGTGCTGGTGGCCCAGACCGAAATCAGCGACGCCGAATTCGAGCGGTTGAAACCGGCGGAAACGGTGGCCTCGGGATAATCAGAGGCTGAACCTAGTTCGCGGGAACGATGATCTTGCCGATCGGCCACAGCGCGATGCCGGCAAGTTTTAAGTGGGCCCAGGCAAAGGGAATGCCGATGATTGTTACGGCCAGCAGCACGGCCGTGACGACATGCCCGAGCGCCAGCCACCATCCCGCCAGCACCAGCCAGATGATGTTGCCGATCACCCCGAGCGGTCCGGTGCCGATATCTTCCTGACCCGTATATGCGTCGCGCGAGACCGCCGTGAAGCCGAACGGGAACAAGGTGTACGCCGCGATATTGAACGCGGCCCGCGCCCAGGGAATGCCGATGATCGTGATCGCCATGACGACGGACGCGACCAGCCAGCCGAACGCCATCCACGCGCCGCCGAGAACGACCCAGATCACATTGAGGAGCAGTGAGACCGGTGACATGGATGCTATTCCTATGTTGACGCAATGCTGACGAAACCGCGCTGCGGGCGAACCCGATTGCCCCAGGCCCGGCAGACGCTAGACTGATTCCCACGACGATCAAGCAACAAGCGCGCCAAAGAGCACGTCAAGGGAGAAGCGTTCATGCGTCCGCTCGAATTCGGCTGGTATCTGCCCACGCATGGCGACACCACCGCCTATGGCCTGATGGACGCTCAGATTCCGGGGTCTCCTGAACTGTGCGACCGCGTGGTGCAGGCGGCGGAGAAGGCCGGCTTCGAATATCTCCTGATCCCGGTCGGTTCCGTATGCTGGGAAGCCTGGATCACGGGTGCGTTCATGGCGGCGCGTTCGTCGTCGATTAAGCCGCTGATTGCGGCGCGGCCTGGGTACATCAATCCGGTGCTGCTGGCGAAAATGATCTCGACCTTCGACCAGATGTCGGGCGGGCGGATCTGCATCAATCTGATCGCCGGCCAGAACGAAAGCGAGGTCGAGGGCGAGGGCGTCCGTTATCCGAAGGAAGCACGCTACGAATTGATGGAAGAGGAAGTCTCGATCCTGAAGGCGCTGTGGACGACGCGGGGGCCGGTGAATTTCGAAGGCAACTTTCACAAGCTATCGGCTGCGCACATCCGCCCGCGCCCGCACCAGCAGCCGTTTCCAAAGTTCTATCTCGGCGGCGGCTCGCGCCAAGCCTGGGAACTGTCGGCCAAACATTCCGACGTGCATCTGTTCTGGGGCGATTTGCCGGAAAAGATCGCCTCGAACATCGCCGAGATCAGGGAGATGGCGCGCGCGCATGACCGCGAGAATGACATCGGCTTCGGCATGCGCCTTCAAGTGATCTGCCGCGAGAACGAGGCGGACGCCTGGGAGGCCGCCGATCAACTGGTACGGCATGCGACCGAGCGGCAGAAGCAGGAAATGAAAACGCTTTACACCAAATCGGAAGCGAACCAGCGGGTGCAGCAGCTCGCCCGCGAGCATGGCGATCTCCTGCTGCCGCATCTGTGGACCGGCATCACAAAAGTCCGCCCCGGCGCCGGCATTGCCGTCGTCGGCAATCCCGTCCAGTGCGCCGAGACGCTGCAGCAATTCATCGATGTCGGCTGCCACTCGTTCTGCCTGTCCGGCTATCTGCATGACGAGGAGGCCGAGCGTTTTGGCCGGCTGATCCGGCCCATTCTCGCCGAGAACAATCGCAGCCGGTGGGCGGCGTAGAGCGGCCGGCGGATAAGGTCGTCATGCTGCAGTGCAGCCGAGTGCCAGATGACGCCGGGCGCATTGCCGCGCTGCGCCGAGGCGCACTCTTTATATCGCTCGCGGTCGTGTGTGGGCGGCGCTAAAGTCGGCCGCGAATTCAACAGGGTACCGCCAAATGAGTGGATCGAGCTCGGTACTTGCGTGGAGCTCCGCGTTGGAGGACTTCGCGCTGTTTCGAACGCTCAGTGCCGAACAGCGGCTAAAGGCCCTCAACGCCATGGTCCGCCAGGATCTGGTGCGCGGGCAAATGCTGGTCGCGCAAGGCGGGCCGTCGGACTCGCTCTTCCTGGTGCTGCACGGCGCGCTGGCGGTGCGCAAGACCGGCTATCTCGAACCGATCGCCGAGCTTCGCGCCGGCGAACTGGTCGGCGAAATCGGCTTCTTCGCCGATGTCCCGCGCACCGCCGATGTGATCGCCATCCGCGACACCAGCGTGCTGGCCTTGACGCGTCCGGCCTATCAGAAGCTCGTCGAGGAGGCCCCCGCCATCGTCGAGGCGCTGCTCGCGGCGCTGGCGCGGCGGTTCGCCAAGGAGACCGCGCGCATCGCGCCGTTCCGCACCTCGCCCAAAGCACGAACGGTGGCGCTGATCGACGGTGGATTGGAGCCGCTGCCGGGCGCTTTCGATCGCCGGATGCGCGACGGCTTGACCGCGACCCATGCCGAGATCGTCGACGCCGCCCGCTTGCATGCGATGTTTCCCGGGCGCGCGCTCGATGCACATGAAGTCACCGAATGGCTCAACAGGCTCGAACACACCGCGCCGCTGGTGGTCTATCTCGGCGGCCGCGAGGCCCAGCACTGGGCGCGCAAGGCCATCCGTCAGGCCGACATGGTCGTGTTCGCCTGTCGCGGGGATACGCCTGCGGCCCCATTGACGGAAATCGAGACTTTCGCCTGCGAGGTTCATTCGATTTCGGCCCGCCGTCTCGTCCGCATCCATGACCGGCGAAGCGGCGAGGTCTCAGGCACCGCGGCTTGGCTCGCTCGGCTGCCGGCCTTCATGCATCACCATGTCGCGCTCGAAGATCAGGTCGATATCGACAGCCTGATTCGGTTTCTATGCGGCCGCGCCGTCGGCTTCGTCGCCGCCGGCGGCGGCAGTTTTGGAACCGCGCATGTCGGAATCTACAAGGCCTTTCGCGAGCGCGGTGCGATGTTCGATATCTTTGTCGGCACCAGCGTCGGCTCGGCCATGGTGGCCGGCTTTGCCAAAAATCTCGAAGCCGAGCATCTCGAGCACGGCACGCATGAAATCTTCGTCAGGAGCCGAAGCTTTCGGCGGCCGACCTGGCCGCGCTATGCGCTGTTGGACCACAAGGCGTTCGATCGGGCGCTTGCCAGCCAATACGGCGCTGACTGCCGGATCGAGGATTGCTGGCGGCCGTTTGCGGCCGTCGCCACCAATCTTTCGACGCACAATCTCGAACTGATCCGCACGGGGCCGCTTTGGCAGGCGGTCCGCGCATCGAGCGCGATCCCAGGGCTGTTGCCGCCGTTCTACACGGCTGAGGGCGCGATGCTGGTCGATGGATGTCTGATCGACAATGTGCCGCTGGCGTCGATGCACCAGCTCAAGAGCGGCCCCAATTTGGTCGTGCATTTCGGCGAGCCCGCGGCGGAGATGTTCGACGTCGATTATGCTTCGCTACCGGGACGGCTGGAATTGATCGCCGCGATGCTGACGCCGTTCCGCAAGAAGCTATTGCCCGCGGCCCCGAGCGCCGTGAACGTGCTGTGGCGAAGCCTCGTGGCGCATCAGCGCTACGATACGTTGCCGGTCGGACCGTTCGATACGGTGATGCGGCCGCCGCTTCCGCTCGATATCGATGTGACGGATTTCGATCGCCACACGGAAATCTTTGAAGCTTCTTACCTCTGGGCCAGGGAGGCCATCGCGGCGCTGGAGGCGGGAGGCAGTTCGGCCATCGCAGCCATCCTCGACGCCGGCGCACTGGAACGGCGTCAGGCGACGGCCGTTGCGGCCTCCAATCCCCCACCCAGCAATCGTCTCGCCTCGGCCGCCGGCTTCGGCGCGCTGAACAGGTAGCCCTGCATCTGGGTGCAGCCGAGCTGGCGCAGTATCTTGCGCTGCTGCTCGGTCTCGACGCCTTCTGCCGTCGTGGTCATGTTGCGGGCGGCTGCGATGTTCACCACCGCCTGCACGATCGCCGCCGAGCCGTCGACCTCGATGTCGCTGACGAAGCAGCGGTCGATCTTGATCTTGTCGAACGGGAATCGTTTCAGATAGCTCAGCGAGGAGAAGCCGGTGCCGAAATCGTCAAGCGCGATGCGCACACCGATGGCGCGAAGCTGATGCAGGATGGCGAGAGCCGTTTCGTCGTCATGGATCAGCACCGCCTCCGTGATTTCGATCTCGAGCCGGTCGGGCGGCAGGCCGGAGGCGGCCAGCGCGCCAGTGATCCGCAGCGCCAGCGTCGGCGACTTCAACTGGATCGGAGAAACGTTGACGGCGAGCCGGACCCGGGACGGCCAGCCGGCCGCCTCGGTGCAGGCGGTCTGCATGACCCAATCGCCGAGTTCGTTAATCAGGCCGGTGTCTTCGGCAATCGGAATGAATTCGGCCGGTGAGACCATGCCGCGTTCGGGATGCCGCCAGCGCAACAGCGCCTCGCAGCCCGTCACCTCGCCGCTCGCGAGATCGAGCAGCGGCTGGTAGTGAATTTCGAAGCCGCCGTCGGCCAATGCCTGTCGCAGATCCTGCTCCATGGTGAGCCGCGCCTGGGCGCGCGCATCCATCGCCGGCTCGAAGAAGCGATGGGTGCGGCGTCCCTCGGCCTTGGCGGCGTACATGGCAAGGTCGGCGTGCTTGATCAACTGGTCGAGTTCGATGCCGTCCTCCGGCGCGAGCGCGATGCCGATGCTCGCATCAGTCGAGAGATGATGGCCGAGGCATCGATAGGGCTGCCGTATCGCCTCGTAAATGCGGGCCACAAATTCCTCGACCTCCGCGCGGCCGCCGATCGCGGTCTGGATCACTGCGAACTCGTCGCCGCCGAGACGGGCAATCAGATCGCCCGGCTTGATGCAGTCCTTGAGGCAGGCTGCAACCGCCTTCAGAAGCTCGTCGCCGACATGGTGTCCGAGCGAGTCGTTGATGCCCTTGAATTCGTCGATGTCGATATAGAGCAGTGCGAATCGGTCGCCGCCTGCGGCCTTGCGAAGCTCGCGGCCGATCTGCTCGCGGAACAGCACCCGGTTCGGAAGGTCGGTCAGCGCATCGTAATGCGCCAGATGCGCGATCTTATCGTTGGCAAACCGGCGCTCGGTAACGTCGTCGACGACGTTGATGATGTAATGCGCCTGGCCCGCCGCGTTGCGGATTCCGAGCCGTTTGGAGGTGACGTAGCGCGGGCCCATTCCCTGGGTTTCCCAGACATGCTCGTCCTTGAACAGGCCGTCGGGAGATTGCAGCGTTTTCTCTTCGTCGGCCGCAATGATCTCGGCGGCGGCTTGCGGAAAGATGTCGGAGGCCGTCCTGCCGATGATCAGGTCGCGCGAAATGCCGAAATGGGCTTCCGCCACGCGGTTGACCAGCAGATAGCGCCGGTCGTGCACGTCCTTCACGGTGATCTGGGAGGGGATGTGATCGATGATCTGGCTCAGGAAGGCGTAGTTGCGGTCGCGCTCCCGCTCGAGGTTGCGCCGCTCGGTGATGTCTTCCATGGTAGCGACCCACCCGCCATCCGCCAGCGGCTTTCTCACCGTCAAGAATGTGCGCCCGTCGGCGCATTGGATGACGCTGTGACCCGCCTGGCCGCGCGCGATGTTCTGCACGACCGAATCGCAGAACTCATCGATGTCGCCATCGAACGAGCCGCGATCCTTGCGATGCTGCATCAGGTCGCGAAGATGACAGCCGGGCTTGACCACGTCGGCCGACAGATTGTGCATGTCGATGTAGCGCTGGTTGAAGGTGACGAGGCGAGCCGAGGCGTCGAACGTCGCCAAGCCCTGAATCATGTTGTTCAGGGCGGTATCGAGCCGGCCCCGCTCCGTTTCCAGCCGCTGCTGCGCTTCGCGGCTCTGCCGGGTGATCTGCCGGATGATCAGGAACAGGATCAGGGCGATCACCACCGCGGACAGCGTCGCCGCGCCGAGCAGGAATCTGGTTTGCTCCCGCCAGTCGGCGAGTGCGGCGGCAACCGTGTTGGTCGCGACCACCACGCCCGAGTAATGCGCGAGCGGAGCCGCAGATCCCAGCCTGGCAGTCTGGTCGATCGGGCTTTGCACGCGCAGCGTCTGCGCGCTGCCGCTTTCCCGCACGCGCTGCAGCAGCGGCGCGTTCGAAAAATTCTGGCCGATCAGTGCGTCTACGCGCGGATAGCGGGCCAGCAGGGTGCCGTCGGCATGAAACATCGAAATGGCAGCGCCGGTTCCGAGAGCAACGGAAGCGAAGAATTTTTCGTAGTTGGCGGGGTTGATGCGCCGCGTCATCACGCCGAGGAAGATGCCGTCTTCGCCCTTCAATCGATGGGCAATGACGGAGTTCAGGTTGCCCATCAGATAGCTGCGAACCGACTCGGCCAGAATGGAAGGTGATCGCGAATCGAACTTGAAGCTCTTGAAATAGGCCCGCTCGGAAATGTTGAGCTTGGGCGCCGGCAGCGGCCGCGACCAGTTGATCATGTCTCCATTGGAATCGAAGATCGAGATGTCGCCGAGATAGGACAGCACGCCCGCCTTCGATCTCAGGATCTCGTGCGCTTCTGCGCTCGCGACGCGTTGCCGGAATTCCTCCTCCGAGCCGATGCCGGAAATCTGCAGCCGGGAGATCACGTCGTCGGCGAGCGTGTCGGAGTCCTCGAACTGCTGGTCGAAATGGCGGGTGAGCAGAAGAACGGTATTCTGCAGCTCGCGCTCGCTGTTGACGAGCGCGCGCTCACGAAATTCGCCGGCCATCATGATGGTACCGACGAAAATCGCTGCGACCAGCAAGCCGCCGCAAAGGGTCAGCCACAACACCGGGCCCCGGATCGTTGCGGCAAGGTGCCGTCCGGCGGCCGCGGTTCGGGCCTTCATGCCTCGCAGGTGGTGAAACAGGTCGCGCATTCTCCCTTCTCCCCGGGAACATGCATACAATGCGCGCATGTCATAAGCCGTTAGGAAATCCGGTTACCTAAGCCTTGATCGAGTGTCCTTCGGGCGAAATCGCCAAGTTCAGGTCTTTGTTTGACGCGTTTTCTTGACGCGAACCGGTGTCCACTTCGCTGGAAAACGCTCTAACGGCGATAGCCGCCGGCGCGTGAATAGGTGGGGCGGTTTTCCTGTGCCGGCCGGCTAATCTGGCTGGCGCGCGCCTCGCTGGCGCGCGGGGTCGTCAGTTTGAGGTCTTCCAGGAAGATCGGCTTTGAGAAATAGTAACCTTGGGCGTAGCGGATCTTGGTCGCTGCCTGCAGGTAGGCCAGTTCCTCGAAAGTTTCGATGCCTTCGGCGATCACGGTCATGCCGAGCGCTTCGCTCAGGGATTCGATTGCCCGCAAGATGCCCTGGCTACGCGGACGCTTATGGATATCGGTGATGAAGGAGCGGTCGATCTTGATCTCGTCGGCGGTAATGTCGGCCAGCGCCGACAGCGATGAATAGCCGATGCCGAAATCGTCGATCGAGATCTTGACGCCGAGCTTGCGGAAGATCGGCAGAATCTCGTCCTGGAAATGCGTCTTGGTTACGAAGGCGTCTTCCGTCACCTCGATCATGAAGCGCTTTGGAAATCCGGTGGCTTCGATCGCCTGGGCGAACGAGCGCATGAATTCGAGATTGCCGGCCTGTTTGGCCGCAACGTTCATGCTGATCGTGGTGTCGGGGCCGAAGTTTTCGTTGATCAGGTCGATCGATTTGACGATCTCGGCCAGCACCAGGTGAGTCAATTCGTCGATCAGGCCGAGTTCGGTGGCAAGATTGATGAAGGTGCTGGGGGCTTGGATCACCCCCTCGTCGTCGCGCAGTCGCACCAGCGCCTCGACGCCCATGAGCTCCTGGGTCCGGATATCGACCTTGGGCTGGAAAGCGCAGCAAAAGCGCTTTTCCAGGATCGCCACCCGCAGCGCCTGCTCGACCTTCATCCGCGCCAGGGCTTCGCGTTCCATGCTGGCGTCGAAGAACGCGGCGGCGCCCTTGCTGCCGTTCTTGACGCGGTACATCGCGATATCGGCGTTCTGACGCAACTCCTCATAGCTGCGCCCGTGCTCGGGGTAGAGGCTGACGCCGATCGAGGTCGAGGCGAAGATTTCAGACTGGTCGATGAAGAACGGTGTCTTCAGCCGCTGCAGAATGAAGCGGATGAATTCGGCGACCTCGCTCTCGCTCTCGACCGGGTTGAGCAGCAGAACGAATTCGTCGCCGCTGATCCGCGACAGAATGTCCGTGTCGCGCAAATCAAGTCCCACCCGCTTGGCGATCTCCGCCAGCAGCGCGTCGCCGACCGAATGTCCGTAGTAATCGTTGATGTGCTTGAAATTATCGACGTCGAGAAAGGCCAGCGCGAAAAGGCTCTGTCCGTTGTCGTACTTCAAGAGACTGTTGACGCGATGTTCGATCACGCGCCGCGTCGGCAGCCCGGTCAACTCGTCGTAATAGGCGGAGCGGAACAGATGTTCCTCGAACGCCTTCTGTTCGGAAATGTCGGTCGAGCTCGAGATCAGCAGATTGCGCTCGGCGATCCGAACCGGCCGGTGGGAGGTCAGAAATACCTGCTTGGTTTGGCCACCGGCAATGGATTCTTCAAGCACCGCCGGGCGGCCGGAACGTAGCAATTCGAGGCAGGTTTCGCGGCGATCGTTCAGGTGCGAGGCCTCCGGCGCGGCGGTGGCCATCCGCAGCGCGGCTGCCGCGGCGTCGTTCACCAGCACGAACTCGCCGTTCTCGTCCTGAACCGTCACGCTGGTCGGAAGCAGCCTGAAGATATCTTTCAGGATATTCAGTTCGGATTCAAATGCGCTTTCATTGGCGGCCTGCGTCGCCGCCGCCTGAAAGTCGTTCTTGTAGGGACTATGCATGCCGGGGAGCTTGGCAAAGTCCGTTGTAGTATTGGTTAAGCGGACTTCCGAAAGACCGCAACAACCGTAGGAGGTGGCGATTTCGAACGTCCCCGGGCTCGATCGTCATTAACAGAGTGTCAACGCGAAACGAGAAGGTCGCTCAAAGCGGCGGAGATCTGTATCGAAAAGATGCTTCAAAACGAGAATGGCGGGGCGTTGTCGGGCCTAGCTCGCCGGGATCTTGCATTGCATCGTGCAATGCACGCCGGTCTTCAGGAAGCTGATCTCGGTCTTGCCGTCGAACGCGCGCAGCGCCGATTGCAACAGCTTGGTGCCGAAGCCCGGCGGGCCGACGCTTTCGATCACGGGGCCTTCGGTTTCATCCCAGGTGAGATTGAGGCGATCGTCCGACACCGACCATGACACCTGTAGCAGCCCGCGGGCCGAAGAAAACGCGCCGTACTTGCCCGCATTGGTGGCCAGCTCGTGGAAGACCAACGCCAGGCTGACCGCCAGTTTGGCCGGCAGAAACAGCGCATCGCCGTTCAAATTGAACCGGACGTGGCCGTAGGGCCCGAGCTCGGAACGCAGCATGTCCTTGATGTCGCAGCCGCTGCCGTCCAGCCGCGCGATCAAATCGTCGGTCGCCGACAATGCGCGGAGGCGGCGATCGATGCTGCCCCAGACCTCCGGCTGGTCCTGCAGGACCTGGTGCAGCACAGCGTGGATCGTCGACGTCTTGTTTTTGAGTCGGTGCTGCAACTCCTCGACGAGGAGCTTGCGATACCCCTCTTCCTGGACCAGGCGTTTGGAATCTTCCCGTTGTTGCGCGACGATCCTCCGGTAATGGTCGACGCCCCAAATGGCAAAGCCGCAAACGGCCCAGAACATCACTAGCAGCGCAAACCGTGCGGAATCGGCCGTGGCACTGCTGAAATTGACGAGGACGCCGAGCGCGCCTCCCGCGATTGCCGTCGCGATCCCGACCCGGGCGCCGCCGACGGCGGCGGCCAGGAACACGGCTGGAAAATAAGGCGTGAAGAATACGTCCGGACGAATCTGGGCGATACCCCACCGGGCGATCGTCGACAAGGCGAGACAGCCGGCCGCGAACACCGTGCTGGAAAGCAAGGAGGGCTGGGAGATTCCCAGCCAGCCGTGCCTGAGTTCGTCGATCAATTTCTTCATCGGGTTGTCACTTCACGTGATCAGCGCATCCAAAATATGGCCGATCATATCGAATATCGGGGATTTCGTGGCGCGCAGGGCAGCAAGGCCAGCCGAGCGCCGGGCGCTCGCGATGGAACAAGCTCGCTTGCCTTGTCCGCGAGGGACGGGAATATTGGCATCAACGAATTTCGACGGGGTAACAACATGGGACGGCTGAACGGCAAGATTGCGGTGATCACCGGCGCGACCAGCGGCATCGGGTTGCACACCGCCGAGCTATTCGTCGCCGAGGGCGCAAAAATCGTCATCGCCGGGCGCCGCGTGCCGGAGGGCGAGGCGCTGGCCAAGAAGCTCGGAGCCAACTGCATCTTCCGCCAGACCGACGTCACGGTGGAAGAACAGATGAGCGCGCTGATTGGGCTTTCGGTGGAAAAGTTCGGCCGCATCGATTGTCTGTTCAACAATGCCGGCGGCCCGGCGCAGACCGGCGGCATTGAGGGGCTTGAGGTCGAGCGGTTTGATGCCGCGATGGCGACGCTGGTGCGCAGCGTGATGCTCGGCATGAAACATGCGGCGCCGCATATGCGCAAGCAAGGCTCCGGCAGCATCATCAACAACGGCAGCATTGCCGGTCGCCTCGCCGGCTTTTCGTCGTCGATGGTCTATAGCGCGGCAAAGGCAGCCGTCATCCATCTTACCAAATGCGTGGCAATGGAGCTCGGCGAAGCCAACATCCGCGTCAATTCGATTTCGCCCGGCGCGATCGCGACCGGCATTTTCGGTAAAGCGCTCGGCCTGTCAGTGGAGGCTGCCGAAAAGACCTCGGCCGTGATGCGCGAGGTCTACAAGGCCGCGCAGCCGATTCCGCGGGCCGGTCTACCCGACGATATCGCGCACGCCGCGGTGTTTCTGGCCAGCGACGAATCCTCCTTCATCAACGGTCACGATCTGGTGGTCGACGGCGCCATGACCGGCGGCCGCAACTGGAGCCAGCAGCAGCAGGGCTACGTTACGCTGAGGAAGGCGTTCGATCAGGGTGCGTAATGGACGGTTGTCATTCCGGATCTGGTGCTGACGCACCATCCCGGAATGACGAAGGTAGAGCTCGGTCCTTGGGAGGTTAGAAACAAATGTCCACAACATTTCGGCTGTCACAACCAGCCAACTCTCGGCCGTTCTATCTCGCCATCATCGCCGGGCTCGCCTGTGCCTTCGTCATCAGCAAGACGCTGCCGTCGACCATGGACGCGGTTTCAGCGATCATCGAGCCGCTCTGCGCCAACAGCGTAACCGGTTCGACGCAGGAGGTCGTCGAGCCGATCAGCTCGCATGCACTTCCGAACGTGCCGGGCAAGCGCGTCACCATCGTGCGCGTATTTTACGGCCCGGGCGGCTTCACGCCTGCGCACCAGCATGCCGGCTCCGTCACCGCCTACGTCACCAAGGGCGAGATCCGCTCGCAGCTTGCCGGCGGCCCGATCGAGACGTTTGGGGTAGGCCAGTCGTTCTTCGAGCCGCCCGGCTCAACCCACCTGGTCTCGGCCAATGCCAGCATGACGGAGCCTGCGGAATTGATCGCGGTGTTTGTGGCCGACGAAGGCGCGCAACTCACGACGCTGGTGAAGTAAGGGCAGATCGTAGGGACGCAGCCTTTAACTTCAGACCGCCTTCACCATCACCCGCAGCCCGTCCCGCGGTTTCGGGATCGGCCACATCTGCCAGTCCGCCTTGTAACCGGGCTCCAGCGACACTTCGAGATTCTGCAGGAAATGCCGCGCAAAGGTCTTCGCCTGCATGTAGGCGAAGTGCAGGCCGAGGCACATATGCGCGCCGCCGCCGAACGGCACCCAGGCGAAGCGGTGGCGGGTGCGCTGCGCTTCGTCGGAGAAACGCATCGGATCGAATTTGTCCGGCTCGGGCCAGATATCCGGCATATGGTGCGTGAACAGCGGGTTGACGCCGACCAGCGTGCCGGCGGGAATGTCGTACCCCTTAAACGAAAAGCCGCGCACCGCGCGGCGCGGCATCGACGGTACCGGCGGCTTCAGCCGCAGCGCCTCCTTGAACGCCATTTCCGACAACGGCATCTTTTCGAGATTGTCGATGCTGGAGGGATCGTTGGCCTCGCTACCGAGGCCTTTGACTTCCTCGCGCAACTGCTGCTGCCATTCGGGGTGGGCTGCAAGCTCGCCGACAAAGGAGGTCAGCGACGATGTCAGCGTGTCATGCGCCGCCATCATCAGAAAACTCATATGATCGATGATGTCCTGGGTCGACAGCAGCGCGCCGTTCTCGTGCGTCGCCTGGCATAGCTGCGAGAATAGATCATCGCCGCCGCCACGCGCGCGGCGGATCGGAATCTGCTCGGAGAAGTAGGCAACGATCCGCTTGCGGCCCGCAACGCCGCGGCCCATCTGCGTGAACGGCAGCGGCCGCCGGATCGGCGCCACGGCTGCGGCCACCATGTCGATGAAGGCGCGGGTGATATCGTCGACCTCAGGCCCGAGATCGGCGCCGAGGAACGACGTCGCCGCCAGATCGAGCGTGAGCTGCTTCATCGCCGGATACACCAGCATCTCGCCTGGCTGCGCCTTCCACTGCTTGACCCGCGCGGCAATGCCGCGGTCGAGATCGACGAGGTAGGACTTCATCGGTCCCGACTTGAACGCGACCGACAGCGCGCGGCGGTGCAGGCGGTGCTCTTCAAAATCCAGCAGCATCAGCCCGCGCGGAAACAAGAGGCCGAGGATCGGCCCCCAGCCGTGGGTGGAGGAGAACAGACGCGCCTGGTCGAACAGCACGAGCTCGTTAGCCTCGGGCCCGAGCATCGTCACGCTGGTCTCGCCGAACAGATGGGTGCGGTAGATCAGACCGTATTTGGCGGCCGACTTCTCAATCTGTCCTTTGGGGTCGGCCAGCACCGCCAGCGTGTTGCCGATGAACGGCCACCCCTCGTTACCGGGAATGTGCCGTAACGCCTTGGGGTTCGGCGGCACCGGGATATTGACGGGGGAAGCCACACTCTGCATCGACATGGCGATTGCTCCGGTTGAGCCTCGGATTGCGAGTATTATCGCCCGTGTCAGCGGCTTTGTCGCGGCCTGAATTACGGGAAGTAGGCGCCCCCGCCAAGCAAAATGCCGCCAGCCCCGTCATTATGAGGAGCCAACGGGTCGCGCAAATGCGCGCCGACCGGGTGGCTCGCAACGACGGAGGAGGGATCTCGTCGATCCTGACGAGAGCCATTACGCCTTGCGCTTCGCCGCTTCCTTCTGCAGGTCGGGCGCATTCACGGCGGGAATCGCGACGCGGCCGGGGCCGGTGTGCTGCAAGGCGGCGGCGGCCTTTTCATTTTCCATGATCTTGGCCATCACGGCCTGGCCCGCGCGCTCGAACACCGCGCGGTTCTCGACCAGGAATTTTTGCGACTCGCGCAGTTTTGCGACATAGCCGTTGATCTCCGGAACCACGTAGCGCGCGACCATGTCCCAGCTTCGGCGGGTGTTTTCCGGGTTGGCCCAGTCGTGCACGAAGCCGATGATGGCGCCGACGCCGCCCGAGACCTGCATCAGGTTCTTGATGGTTTTGACCAGATCATCCGGCGTGCCGATGGTGGAGGCGGCATTCTCGCCGCCGGCGGTTTTCTCGATCGCGTCCTCCGGCGAGGTGAATGGCTCGAGGCCCGGCCGCTGCAGCGTGCGCACATTATATTCGTTGTGCCAGCGCATCAGGCCGGGGCCGGCCTCGCGTTGCGCCTGTTCGCGCGTCTCGGCGATGTGCCAGCTTAGCAGCACGCGCCAGTCCGATCGGCTCACGGTGGTGCCGGCCTTCTTGGCGGCATCCTCGGCAAAGCCCCATTGCGTCGGCAGCGCCATGAGGCCCTGCGTCGACATCGAGCCGAGCGAGATGATGCCGATGCCGTATTTGCCGGCAAGCGTCATGCCTGACGGTGAAATCTGCGACGCCACCACGAACGGCATGTCTTCCTGCTGCGGCAGCAATTGCAGCGCGGCATCCTGCATGGTGAACCAGTCGCTCCTGGCGGTGACGCGCTCGCCCCTAAACAGCCGGCGGATGATTGCGATCGCCTCGTCCTGGCGGTCGCGCTGCGTCATCGGATCGATGCCGAGCGTGTGCGCGTCGGAGGCCAGCGCGCCCGGACCTGAGCCGAAAATGGCGCGGCCGCCGGTCATCCAGTCGAGCTGCACCATACGCTGCGCGACATTGTAAGGGTGGTGATAGGGCAGCGAGATCACGCCGGTGCCGAGCTTGATGCGCTTGGTGCGCTCGCCGGCGGCGGCCAGAAACATTTCCGGCGAGGCGATCATTTCCCAGCCCGAGGAATGGTGCTCGCCGCACCAGAATTCGTCGAAGCCGAGCTCATCGATCTGCTCGACGAAGTCGAGGTCGCGGCGGAATTGCAGCAGCGGATGCTCGCCAATCGGATGATGCGGGGCGAGAAAGGCTCCGAATTTCAGGCGTGCCATGGGTGGTTCTCTCCGGGTCTATTGTTCTTTGGAATTGCTTGGCATGAAACCTACGGGGTGGACCGGAGCAAGGCAATCCTCGGAGCCGGGCAGCCGGCATGGTTGTCGCGCGTAGTTGGCTGACTTGCCGCCGCCCGGAATTACGCGGTCTTGATCGCTCGGTGAGAAATTTTTCGAGATCGCGCGTGATGCCGACGCGTACTTTCAGGAGATAATTCAGGCGCCGGTGATGTGGTGGACTCCAGCACGTCGGGCACGCCTTCACCCTATTTCAGGTCGCTTCTATTGTTCTTCGCGATCGCACCAGCCCAATCGGCGCGGCCCGTGCTGCTCGTCGCGTGCGCGCTGTTTGCGTTGTCGTCATCGTCTGCGCCGCATTCCTGTCATGGATGCGTCGGATCACGGGATGACACATTAACGTCAGTTGCCAAAATTTGATTGTGGGGAATGACAGTGCACGGTCTTTTTAGTTTGCAGTGCGGCAACTATCTGTTCTTGGTAGCGTTCATAGGAACGACTCGCCCCAGGAGCTGCAATTGTCTCTCGCCAAGAACGTCGAATTCCTGCGCCATTTTCCGAAGCTGAACGGCTTCAATGGCTTGGGAATCTATGGCCGAAGTTCATCGCCGGAGACCCGCAGTCCATCGGTAGAAATCGACGGATTCGGTACCAATCCCGGCGCGCTCAAGATGTTCGCATATGTGCCCGAACAGCTTCCGCGCGCGTCGGCCCTTGTTGTCGTCCTGCATGGCTGCGGCCAGACCGCAGCCGGTTACGATTTCGGCACCGGCTGGTCGACGCTTGCCAACCGCTACGGGTTTGCGTTGCTGATGCCGGAGCAGCAGGCGTCGAACAACGCCAACACCTGCTTCAACTGGTTCAATCCGGGCGACATCGCGCGCGGCCGCGGCGAGGCCGCTTCGATCCGTCAGATGGTCGCGCGGATGGTCGCCGATCACAAACTCGATTCGCGCCGCATCTTCATCACCGGGCTTTCCGCCGGTGGCGCGATGACGTCGGTGATGCTGGCGACCTATCCGGACGTGTTTGCGGGCGGTGCCATCATCGCCGGTCTGCCCTACGGTATCGCCAGCAATGTCCGCGAAGCGCTCGGCGGCATGATGCAGTCGACATCACGCCCCGCCGGCAAGCTGGGCGATCTCGTGCGCAAGGCTTCAAAGCATAGGGGACCATGGCCGAAAGTATCGGTTTGGCACGGCAGCGCTGACCGCACCGTCAACCCGGGCAACGCCAATGAGATCGTCAAGCAGTGGCTCGACGTCCACGGCCTGCCGGCGGCGCCGATGTCGACGGGAGACGTCGACGGCCATCCGCGCGAGGTCTGGTGGAATGAAGACGGCGAGACCGTCGTGGAGTCCTATACCATCACCGATATGGCGCACGGTACGCCGCTGGGGCTTGCCGGCAATGACGAGCGCTACGGCGCGGAAGGAGCGTTCCTGATCGAGGCGGGAATTTCCTCGTCGTATCACATTGCCAATTTTTTCGGCCTGACCGAGCGCGTCAGTCCGGCCAGCGAAGCGGCCAGGCCGGCGCAGGCGCCAAAGATCGTTCCGTCGGCTGCTACCGAATCCCTGCAGTCGTCCGATATCGCCGCAAGACTCTGGTCCAGGACCCACAAGCCGGTTCGCGAACACAAGCCGGCGCCGCGCGAAACGAAGCGCCGCGGCATCGATGTCGGCAGCGTCATCACCCGCGCCCTGACGGCCGCAGGCTTGATGAAGTAGCCGGACATCACAGCGTCAGCCGCACAATTTCAACTCACATCTCGTCGGTAAGGAACGGATTGGTCAGCCGCTCCTGACCGAGGCTGGAGCCGGCGCCATGGCCGCAGATGAAGCCGACGTCGTCGCCAAGCGGCAATAGCTTTTCCTTGATCGAATTGATCAGCGTGGCGTGGCTGCCGCCCGGCAGGTCGGTGCGCCCGACAGATCCGTTGAACAGCACGTCGCCGACATGGGCGAAGCGCAATTCCTTGTTGAAGAACACGACGCTGCCGGGTGAGTGGCCGGGGCAGTGCAGGATGTCGAAGGCAAGCTCGCCGATCGAGACAGAATCGCCTTCGTCGAGCCAGCGGTCGGGCACGAAATTGCGCACCCCGGTGATGCCGAAGCGCTCGCCGCTCGACACGACGTTGTCGAGCAGAAATTTATCGGCGATATGCGGACCCTCGATCTTGACCTGCAGCGCGTCACGCAAATCGGCGGCGCCGCCGACATGATCGATATGGCCGTGCGTCAGCCAGATTTTCTCGACCGTGACGCCGGTCTGCTTGATCGCCTCCAGAATTTTTGGAACGTCCCCGCCGGGATCGATCACCACGGCCTTCTTGGAAGGCTCGTGCCAGATGATGGTGCAGTTCTGCTCGAACAGCGTCACCGGCACGATCGTCGCGCCGGCCTTCGCCTGGGTGTCGGTTTTATCATCCATGGCAGGTACCATATTCTACCTTGAAAAGGGGTCAACACGGACGGGAACCGGTATGGGGTCCGTTTCAGTCCGTGGTAGGGTTTGCACGGAGGGAATATTTAGTGACGAAAGACGGAAATCGCATCGGCGCCCATCGTGATTTCGGCGGGGATGCGCAGGTCATAAACCAAGCCTCCAAATCGCCGCTCGGCGGGGCCCGAACGACGGCGCGGGCATTCTTTGTCAGCGATCGCCTCAATACATCGGGGCTCGAGCGCGGCGACGTGCTGGCAACGACGCCACTGGCATTTCGCGTCAATGAAAACGGTGTCGCGGTCCTGTTTCGCTATGGCGTGGTGGTTCTGATCGGGCTGAATGCGCTGGAAGAGGAGGAATTTCTCCGCGGCCTGGATCACCGCATGACCGGCAAGTTTGCGCGGCGCGACGAGGAAATCGCAATCATAGAGCTGGCCCCGGAAAAGGAGGACCAGATTCCACCCGGCGGCCCGATCTGCCTGCAAAGCCTGTCGCCTGACCGACTGATCCTGATTTGCGAGGCGCTGGCGAAGAGCGTCGTCCTGGCCCGGCATGAACGCGAGGTTGCCAGCGTCTTTGACACGACCGAACCCTTCGCGCGGGAACTGGCGCTGAGCGGGCGTATGCGCGGCAGCCGTCGCTCGATCCTGAAAAATATCGGCGGCGCGCTTCTGGTGCGGCATCGGGTGTCGGGGCCGGTCGAGGTGGCAGAGAAACCCGACGTGCTCTGGGATAAGCCGCATTTGGAGCGGCTGTATGCCCGGCTGGAGGACGAGTACGAGCTCAATGAGCGCGCGGAATCGCTGAATCACAAGCTCGCCGTGATTGCCGAGAGCGCGCAGGTGTTGACCGATATCATCGACACGCGTCGCTCGCTTCGGCTCGAAATGATCATCGTGCTCCTGATCCTGTTCGAGGTTCTGGTGACGATCTATCAACTCGCCATGGGTCGGCACCCCTGAGCTTTGTCGTCCCGGCCAATCGAGCAACGGGTCGCGCGAACGCGCGCCCAGCGACGAGCGCAAGTGCGCTCGCGGAGTGATGACAGGCTCCGCGAGCGCCGAGCGGGGGGCCCGGGGAACAAATTTGCGGCCGACGCGGCGCGGGACCGCCTGTTGGACGGCCCGAAATCGGCTATGGTTCGAGCGTCATGGAATCACCCGCGCGCCACATCAACCTCGTGCCTCTGCCCGATCGTCGTCAGTCGGAGACGGCGCTGGCGATCGCGCGCGGCACCGCGCGGCTGCTACGGTCGCTGGGCTTTTCGTGCGTCAGCGAATTGCCGCTGCCGTCGGGCCGGCGTGCCGATTTGGTGGCGCTGAACGAGAAGGGCGAGATCTGGATCGTCGAGATCAAGTCGTCGGTGGAAGATCTGCGTTCCGACCAGAAATGGCAGGATTACCGGATGCATTGCGACCGGCTGTTCTTCGCCTTCACGCAGGATTTGCCGTGCGAGATTTTTCCTGAAGATACCGGCCTGATCATCGCCGACGCCTATGGCGCCCATCTGCATTGCGAAGCGCCCGAGCATCGCCTGCCGGCGGCCACGCGTAAATCGATGACGGTGCGCTTTGCCATGGCGGCCGCGCAGCGCATTAACCGTCTGGTCGATCCGCAAGGGCATGGGGAGTTCTAGTTCGGGATGAGAGGGGTCCATGCTAACGTTTGGCTCGGTCCTCCCAGTCTTCCCACCCTACATCATGGACTTCCAGGTAGCCGGAAACGGCTGCGCCGATGGTTGGGAAAAAGCAATTCTCGCCAAGCTGCGCCAATAATCCGAATTTCTTCAGCCTGTCCTTTACGGGATCCTTGAGTTCGGCAAAACAAAGCTCGATACCCTGCGCGTGCAACGCCTCGTCCAATTCGGCGAGCGTATCGCCGGCGGCGACGTCCACACTGGTGACCGGCTCCGCCGCAACGACCAGCCAGCGTGCGGGCGTCGGCGATTTCGCAACCGCGGCCAAAGCGCGCTCCTTGAAGAATTCAGCATTGGCGAAAAGCAGAGGCGCATCCCACCGGAACAGAACCAGCCCAGGGATCTCGCGTGCATCCGGATATCTCGTGATGTCGTGATACCCTTAAAACACCGGATTGATCAAAGCCGATGCCTTTGGCGCGCATCGGCACTGTTAGACGCCGGAGCATCGTCTGCCGGCGGAAACGCGCAAGTCGATGACGGTGCGCTTTGCGATGGCGGCTGCGCAGCGGGTCAACTGCCTGGTCGATCCGCAAGGCATGGCGAGTTTTGATGCTGTGGGGTGGGCAAAGGCGCGTTCGCGCCGTGCCCACAGTCTATCCACTATCGTTGTCGTGATTGGTGGGCACGCTGCGCTTTGCCCACCCTTACGATTCGGCGTTCGTGGATCACCGCGGCGCGCGTTTCGCCAGAATGCGCTGCAAGGTGCGGCGGTGCATGTTGAGCCGCCGCGCGGTTTCGGAGACGTTGCGGTTGCACATTTCATAGATGCGCTGGATGTGTTCCCAGCGCACGCGATCCGCCGACATCGGATTGGACGGCAGCTCGGATTTCTCGGTGCCGCTGGCAAGCAGCGCCGCGACCACGTCGTCGGCGTCAGCAGGCTTCGAGAGGTAGTCCACCGCGCCCATTTTCACCGCCGTGACGGCGGTTGCGATGTTGCCGTAGCCGGTCAGCACGATAGTGCGCGCGTCGGGGCGCTTGCGCTTGAGCGCCGACACTACATCGAGCCCGTTGCCGTCGCCGAGCCGCAGGTCCACAACCGCAAAGGCCGGTGCTGACTTGTTGATCTGCGCCAGCCCGTCGGACACGCTGTCACAGGATGTCACCGCGAAACCGCGGGTTTCCATCGCTCGCGACAGGCGCTCCAGAAACGGCTTGTCGTCCTCGACGATCAGCAGCGAGCGGTCGGCGAGATCGTTCAGTTCGGCGATGTCGTTCAAGGCAAGGTATCCCGGTTGCGGATGCGGAGCACTTAAGACCATATGGCGCGGTAATTTTGCACTGCCAAGGGCCCCAGCGTCGAGCAGCCCCGGTTTCCCCAATCCTTAACGCCTTTTAATCCACTGGCCCCGCAGCACTTTCCTCGGCTTCGAAGCGGACGCGCGGCCACGCGATCCGCACCACGGCACCGTGATCAGGAAAAGTCCGGTTGGAGAACGAGACCTTTGCGCCGGTGCGTTCCAGGAGCGTTCGGGCGATGAACACACCAAGGCCGAGGCCGGCGCGTTCGCGGTGGGTTTCATCGGCGCTGCGACGCCTTGATAAATAGGGCTCGCCGATCCTTTTCAGCATGTCGGGGGCGATTCCGGGGCCGTCATCGGAGATGACGATTTCGACCGTATCCGCGTTCCACCAGGCGTTAACCTCTACCGTCGTCCGCGCGAAATCGACGGCGTTCTCCAGGATGTTGCCGACGCCATACAGAATCGCCGGGTTCCTGGCGCCGACAGGCTCCCGGGTGGCTGCGACAGCAAGCCGCACCCTGATCGCGACGCCAAAATCGCGGTGCGGCGCCACCACTTCCTCGATCAGCGTAGACAGCGGCATCAGATCGAACGGTGCCCCGGACGAGGAAAGCTGGGTGAGCTTGGCGAGGATGTCGCGGCAGCGCTGCGCCTGCTCGCGCAGGGTCTTCAGATCAGAGGCCAACTGGTCATTGCCCTCGACGGTCTTTTCCAGCTCCCGTGAAATCAGAAAGATCGTCGACAGCGGCGTGCCGAGTTCATGCGCGGCGGCGGCGGCCAGCCCGTCGAGCTGGGTCAAATGCTGCTCACGCGTCAGCACCAGTTCGGTTGCGGCCAGCGCGTCGGAAAGTTTGCGCGCCTCCTCGGTCGCCTGGAACGCATAGAGCGATGTGACGCCGATCGCGAGCACGATCGAGAGCCAGACGCCGAACAGATAGATCGGCGGCAGCACCAGCGGGTCTTCGCTGTCCCAGGGGAGCGGCAGATGGAAGAACACCAGCGCCGAGGAGCAGGCGACCGCCAGCAGCCCAAGGCCAACCGTCATCCGGATCGGCAGCACCGTCGCCGAGATCAGGACGGGGCCGAGGAACAGAAATGAAAACGGGTTCTGCAAGCCGCCGGTCAGGAACAACAGCGCGGCCAATTCGACGATGTTGAGCGCGAGCAGCGTTGCCGCATAGACCGGTTCCAGCCGTTGCATCGGGTCGAAGGCAACCTGCAGCGCAAGATTGAGCAGCGCCGAGATCCCGACGACGGCCACGCAGGCAACAACGGGAAAGTCGAACTCCAGCCCATGCGCCACGATGAAGATCGCGGTGAGCTGGCCGAGCGCCGCCAGCCAGCGCAGCCGAAGGATCGTGTCGAGACGGACATAGCGGTGCGGATGGCGGAAATCAGAGGCTGCGACGTCGGACATTGCTGGAGTTTAACTGCCGCAGCGCGCGATCACAAATTTGCTGGATTTCGTGTGGTGCAGGCCCCGCCCGCCGCCCAGGATTGCAAAGCCTTGCGCTCACCCCCGCAATGGCTCAATGAACGTCCCCGTAATGGCCGATAGCGAGACAGTACCAGCGCAATCGCCCGCGGCCGGGCCGCAAGGTCCCGCCGCGATCGCGGTTGCGCATCTGATAAAACTCTACAAGACCACCCGCGCCGTCGACGATATCTCGTTCCGGATCGCGTGTGGCAGCGTCACCGGGCTGCTCGGCGGCAATGGCGCCGGCAAGACCACGACCATTGCCATGATCATGGGGCTGGTGCTGCCGACCTCGGGCCGCGTCCAGGTGCTGGGACACGCGATGCCGGAGCAGAGTGCCGAGGTGCTCGGGCGGATGAATTTCGAGAGCCCGTATGTCGACATGCCGATGCGGCTCACGGTGCGGCAGAACCTCACCATATTCGGCCGGCTTTATGCGGTGGAGAATCTCGCCGAGCGCATCGAGCAGCTCGCCTCCGACCTCGACCTGAAAGATTTTCTCGATCGCGCCAATGGCAAGCTGTCGGCCGGACAGAAGACCCGCGTCGCGCTGGCGAAGGCGCTGATCAACCAGCCAGAGCTGCTGTTGCTCGATGAGCCGACGGCCTCGCTCGATCCGGATACCGCCGACTGGGTGCGGCAGCATTTGCAGAACTATCGCAGGACCCATGACGCCACGATCCTGCTGGCCTCGCACAACATGCTGGAAGTGGAGCGGCTGTGCGACCGCGTCATCATCATGAAGCGCGGCCGCATCGAGGATGACGACAGTCCCGACCAGATCATGGCGCGCTACAACCGCACCACGCTGGAAGATGTGTTCCTCGACGTCGCGCGCGGCCGGGTGGCGGAGACCGCGCCATGAGCGCTGCCGCCACCCATCACGGGATTTCCGCGCACCGCATCCAGGCGATGGTGCTGCGCTACTGGTATCTTCTGATGTCGTCGTGGCCGCGGCTGTTGGAGCTGATCTACTGGCCGGCGCTGCAGATCATCACTTGGGGCTTTCTGCAGAACTACATCGCGCAGCACGACAATTTCTTCGCGCGCGCCGGCGGCACGCTGATCGGCGCGGTGATCCTGTGGGACATCCTGTTCCGCGGGCAGCTTGGCTTTTCGATCTCGTTTCTCGAGGAGATGTGGGCGCGCAACCTCGGCAACCTCATGATGAGCCCGCTGAAGCCGATCGAGTTCCTGATCTCGCTGATGATCATGAGCCTGATCCGGCTCGCGATCGGCGTGATTCCGATGACGCTGCTGGCGCTGTTCTTCTTCGATTTCAATTTCTTCGCGATCGGCCTGCCGCTGATCGCGTTCTTCTGCAATCTGATCTTCACGAGCTGGTCGATCGGGATATTTGTTTCTGGCCTGGTGCTGCGCAACGGGCTCGGCGCCGAGAGCATCGTCTGGACGATGATGTTCGGCCTGATGCCGCTCGCCTGCGTCTACTATCCGGTCGCGGTGCTGCCCGCCTGGCTGCAATGGATTGCGTGGATGCTGCCGCCGACCTATGTATTTGAGGGCATGCGCGCGCTCCTGATCGATCACGTGTTCAGGGCCGACCTGATGGTCTGGTCACTGGCCATCAACGCGGTGGTCTTTGCCGCCTCCTTTGCGATCTTCCTTGCCCTTTTGCGCAGTGCCAAACATCACGGATCTTTGCTCGGGGGTGGCGAATAAGTCACAGATACCCGTGGTTTCCCGGGGTTTCTACGCCTTTTGGCGCGTGGACAGGCCCGTTCGGTGCATTGACGCATTATTTTGCATTCTGCACTATGCTGCGGCGCAAACAGAAGGTCAGAAATAAAATGCCGATTGGTGAGTTTGGCGGCGCACCGCCGCTGGTGGCCGAAGGCAGTCCGGCGCTCACGACGCCGATGTACTGGATGTATGAAATGGGCCACGCGTCGCTCAATCCGGCACGCGCAGTGACCGACGCCGCCAAGATCCTGTTTCAAAACCCGCTTAATCCGTGGTCGCACACGCAATTCGGCAAATCGATCGCGGCGGCCTGCGAATTGTTCGAGCGCACCACGCGCCGCTACGGCAAACCCGAATGGGGGCTCGACTTCACCGAGGTTAACGGCATCCAGACGCCCGTCGAGGTCCGCTCGATCTGGGAAAAGCCGTTCTGTCGTTTGCTGCACTTCGATCGCAAGCTGACCCGGCCGCTGCGCGCGCCCCATCCGCGCGTCTTGATCGTGGCGCCGATGTCCGGCCACTACGCGACGCTGCTGCGCGGCACGGTCGAGGCGTTCCTGCCGACGCATGAAGTCTACATCACCGACTGGTCCGACGCGCGCATGGTTCCCCTCACCGAGGGCCGCTTCGATCTCGATGACTACGTCGATTACGTTATCGAGATGCTGCATGTACTCGGCGGCAACATGCACGTGATCGCGGTGTGTCAGCCTTCGGTGCCCGTCGTGGCGGCAGTCTCCGTGATGGAAGCCGTGCGCGACCCCTTCGTGCCGCTGTCGATGACCTTGATGGGCGGCCCGATCGATACCCGCCGCAATCCGACCTCGGTGAACAACCTCGCGGCCGAGCGCGGCATCGACTGGTTCCGCAACCATGTCATTACCAAAGTGCCG
The DNA here is from genome assembly GCF_001440415.1 of Bradyrhizobium retamae. Classification (GTDB taxonomy): domain Bacteria; phylum Pseudomonadota; class Alphaproteobacteria; order Rhizobiales; family Xanthobacteraceae; genus Bradyrhizobium; species Bradyrhizobium retamae. Next base: position 69,562 of record NZ_LLYA01000159.1, on the reverse strand, counting down.
TTCCCGCATCCCGGCGTGATGCGCGACGTCTATCCGGGCTTTTTGCAGCTCTCGGGCTTCATCAGCATGAACCTCGACCGCCACACCGACGCGCACAAGGCGCTGTTCAACAATCTGGTGAAGGGCGACGGTGACATGGTCGACAAGCACCGCGAGTTCTATGATGAGTACCTCGCGGTCATGGATCTGACGGCGGAGTATTACCTGCAGACCGTCGATCTCGTGTTCGTCAAGCACGCGCTGCCCAAGGGCGAGATGACTCATCGTGGCAAGCCGGTCGATCCGTCAAAGATCCGGCGCGTGGCGCTGATGACGGTGGAAGGCGAGAACGACGACATCTCCGGGCTCGGCCAGACCGAAGCGACACACGCTTTGTGCCCCCATATTCCCGATCATCGCCGCGTGCATTACGTGCAAAAGGGCGTCGGACATTACGGCGTGTTCAACGGATCGCGATTCCGTTCCGAAATCGTGCCGCGCATCTCCGATTTCATGATGTCGGCGACGACGACCAATGAATCAGCGGTTAAGATCAAGCCAACATTGGTCCGGGCGGCCGAATAGTGCGCTCGCGGCACCGATTCCGGGTCGCCGATAAGTTGCTGACAAGATTCAAACAATCCGGATTCCGATCGAATCAAGGGATGAGTTCAGACTCACTCCTTGAGACTGCTTTTGAGTCCCGGTTCCGTCAGAAATTTTGGGTTCCAGCCCCTGCCCCTAGGGGCGATTCGTCGCCTAGCCCCTGTATATTGGGCAAATGATTTGTTTTTGCGCCGAGCGATTTAGATGCAATTTCCTTGGCGGCGGATATGGCAGAATCCGGGCGAACTCCTGCTCCCCGGACTCCAAGAAATGGCTACTCGCGCCCTCCTTTATCGGCGGCCTGCCGAACCCGCGACTCTTTTGGTCAAACACTGCTCGCAAGTCTTTGCGATCAGGCTGCGCCGACATCGGCGGGCGCGGCGCTACACCTTACGCATTCATCCAACCGATCGCGAAGCCATCCTGACGATGCCGCCGCGCGGCACGCTCGCGGAAGCCAAGGACTTTGCGCAGCTTCACGGCGGCTGGATCGCCGCCCGTCTCGGCCGTTTGCCGAAGGCTGCGCCCTTTCAATCCGGCACGATCGTACCGTTGCGCGGCGTGCCGCATCGTCTAGTGCATCGCGCCGGCGAACGCGGCACGGTGTGGACCGAAACCCGCGACAGCGGCGAGAAGATTTTGTGCGTGGCCGGCGGCTACGATCACATGGACCGACGTGTGCATGACTTTCTCAAGCGCGAAGCGCGCAAGGATCTGCACAAGGCATCGCTCGCCTATGCCGCGGAACTCGGCGTGCGGGTCAAGCGGGTGTCGATCCGCGACCAGTCGAGCCGCTGGGGTTCATGCACCTCGGCCGGGTCGTTGTCGTATTCCTGGCGATTGATCCTCGCGCCGCCCTACGTGCTCGACTATCTCGCCGCCCATGAGGTGGCGCATCTCGTCGAGATGAACCATTCAGCCAGGTTCTGGAGGATCGTCGACCGCATCTGCGTTCATGTCGAACGCGCCAAGCGCTGGCTCGACACCCACGGCAACGACCTGCATCGTTATGGGGTCGAGGATTAGGTTTTCCCGTCGCCCCTGCGGAACGCAGGGGCCCATAACCACCGCAGCTTGGTGCGCGTAAAGGCGTCTACCCCATCGCCTACCCGACAGGCCGCGGTTGCGTTCGCAGGGACGGCGGATTGGCGCGCGTATCGCTACCTTCCAAACAGCCGATCCACCAGCCAGCCATCGAGTCCTGCAGCCGCCTCGGGGCGAGCATTTGGATTGGGTGGCGGCGCGGAAGTTCGCGCCGGCGCAGGCCGATATCCGCCGCCTGATGGGACCGGTGCCGAGGGGCTCGGCTGTGCACTAACCTGCGACGCGGTCTGGAACATGTTCGACAGAAATCCGCCGCGCTGCGCGTTCGGCAGGCTCGCCACCGGCACGCCCTGATGCGCCGTGCGCATGAAGCGGGTCCATACTTCCACCGGCAGGCCGCCGCCGGTCGCCTTCTTGGTCGGCGAGTTGTCGTCATTGCCGAGCCAGACGCCGGTGACGAGGTTGGCCGTGTAGCCGATGAACCAGGCGTCGCGGAAATCCTGGCTGGTGCCGGTCTTGCCGGCGGCCATCCAGCCCGGAATCTCTGCTTTCCGCGCGGTGCCCGAGAGCAACGTCTCCTGCATCATCGTGTTCATCATCGCGACATGGCGCGGCTCGATCACCTGGCCGAGCGGATCGGCCGTGCGCCTGTACAGCACCTTGCCTTCGTTGGTGCGAATCTTCGTCACCACATACGGGGAGACGCCGAGCCCGCCATTGGCAAACGGCGCGTAGGCGCCGACCAGCTCAACGACCGAGACTTCAGAGGTGCCGAGCGCAATCGAGGGATTGGCCTCGAGTTTTGATGAAATCCCGAGCCGGTGTGCGGTCCGCACCACGTTCTTCGGCCCCACTTCCAGGCCGAGCCGCACCGCGACCGTGTTGAGCGACATCGCCAGCGCCTGCGTCAGCGTCACCGAGCCGAAATATTCATGCGTATAGTTCTCCGGCCGCCAACCTTTGAGGTCGAGCGGCGCGTCCTGCCGGATCGTTTCCGGCGAAAGCCCGCCCTCGATCGCAGTCAGGTAGACGAACGGCTTGAACGCCGAGCCGGGCTGGCGTTTGGCGGTGACTGCGCGGTTATACTGGCTCTCGGCGTAGTTCCGCCCGCCGACCATGGCGCGCACCGCGCCGTCGGGCGTCATCGCCACCAACGCGCCTTGCGTGACATGGAACTTCACGCTCTTGGCCGCCAGCTCGTCGATGATCGCGGCTTCCGCCACGCCCTGCAGCTTCGGATCGATCGTGGTCTCGACCACGATGCTCTGGTCGATCTGGCCGACGAGATCGTCGAGCACCTCGCCGATCCAGTCGGCGACGTAGTTGATGGTGCCGGCGCCGGCCGGCTTCACGTTGTAGGAGGGATGTCCGATCGAGGCCTTGGCCTGGGCGTCGCTGATGAACTTGGCGTCCGCCATCGCCGCGAGCACGATTCCGGCGCGCGCTTCCGCGCCCTCGGGGTTGCGGTTCGGCGCCAGCCGCGACGGCGACTTGACGAGGCCGGCCAGCATCGCGGCCTCCGCGACCGTGACGTTCTTCGCCGACTTGCCGAAATAGCGCTGCGCCGCCGCCTCGACGCCATAGGCGCCGGAGCCGAAATAGACGCGGTTCAGGTAAAGCTCGAGAATTTGGTTCTTGGAATGCTTGCGCTCCAGCCAGAGCGCGAGCTCCACTTCCTGCAGCTTGCGCGCGATCGTCCGTTCCTGGGTCAGGAACAGGTTCTTCGCGAGCTGCTGCGTCAGCGTCGAGCCACCCTGCGAAACGCCGCGATGCAGGATGTTGGCGACCGCCGCGCGTGCAATGCCGATCGGATCGATACCGTAATGCGAATAGAAGCGGCGGTCCTCGATGGCGATGAACGCCTTCGGCAGATAGGGCGGCAGATCCTTCAGCGCGACATTGGCGCCCGGCGCTTCGCCGCGCGAGGCCAGCACGCTGCCGTCGATGCCGACAATCTGGATGGTCGGCGGGCGCTTGGGAATTTCCAGCGACTGGATTGCCGGCAGATGCGCGCCGACCCAGACCACGACGCCGATGATCGCGATCGCGGCCCACAGGCCGAGTACCGCGCCCCAATAAACGAGACGGCCAATCCTGAAGCGGCGTTTCGAGCGCCGCTTCGCGCCGCTTTTGGCGCCACGCGGCTTGCGCTCGCGCGGCGGCTCGTGCTCGTCGTCTTCGTGCTTGCGCTTCGGCACTGGCTTTTTCGGTTTGTCGTCGTCGGTGGCAGCCGGAATGCGATCCTCGGGCGAGAGACGCAGCTCCGCGAGCGCTGCCGGAAGCCCGAACAGCGGCTCCTTGCGTCCGCCGCTCTTTTTCCGTCCCCACGCCATGCCAAACGCCGTTCACACCCGTCCCGCTGCAGGCTAACGGCCGCTGTTTAAGGGGCGGTTACGGAAAGGTTAATGCGGGATTAGGAGGTGCGGCGGGGCCGTATTAGGATTGACGCAAACGACAGCGTTCTTAAGGAGAAAGCGGCATGGGCCACATCGATCCCACCAAGGAAGTTTTCGCGCAATTCAAAGCCAATGACCGGCCGGGTCCGATCCACATGCTCAACCTCGTCCGGCTGCGCGCCGAGGCGGCCTATCCCGACGGCCGCAAGGCGACCGGCGCGGAAGCCTATGCGGCCTATGGGCGCGAAAGCGGACCGGTGTTCGAACGGCTCGGTGGACGGATCGTATGGCAGGGCAGGTTCGAGCTGATGCTGATCGGGCCGCAAGATGAGCGCTGGGACCATTGCTTCATCGCCGAATACCCGAGCGTCGCAGCGTTCGCGGAAATGATCCGCGATCCCGTCTACCGCGAGGCGGTGAAGCATCGCCAGGCCGCGGTCGAGGATTCCCGCCTGATCCGCCATGCCGTGCTGCCGGCCGGCAAGACGTTCGGGGAAATTCCGAAGTAGGGTTCAAAAATCGGCGGCCCCGAGGGGCCGCCGATCCGCTTCTTTCCGCCGATCGTTTCGATTGGATCGCCGCGACTAGCCCGCCGCGCCCTTGTCCTCGAGGATCGGGCCGAACATTTCCCAACGCTCGCCGTTGAACTTCATCATCTGCAACTGCTTGTTGACGCGATAATCGGTCGGCGTGGTGTTCACCGAGATGCCCGGCAGCAGCAGGTCGAGCTGAACGTTCTTCAGGTTGGTGGCCTGTTTCAACACGTTCTCGCGGGTCAGATTGTCGCCGCACGCCTTGAGCACATGGATCAGCAATTGCGTGGTCATGTAGCCATAGGAGTTGAAGCTCGAGTCCTTGTCGCCCTCGGGATAGTACTTCGCCATGAACTCGAAATACTTCTTCATGCCGGGGTCGTCCTTCCAGGTCGGATCGAGCGGATCCTTACCGTAGTTGACGCTGATCACGCCCTTGGAGGCTTCGAGCCCCGCCGGCTTCATCACCGCGCCGACCGAGGTGGCGTTGATGTCGAGGATGTGCACCGGCTTCCAGTTGAGTTCGGCGATCTTCTTGATCGCCTGTGCTGCCTGCTTGGGCGTCGTCGCCGAGAAGAACAGGTCCGCGCCGGCATCCTTGATCTTGAGGATCTGCGAATCGATGGTCGGATCGGAGACTTCGTAGGAAGCTTCCGCCACCACCATCTTCGCAGCCTTGTCGCCGAGGCCCGCCTTGATGCCGTTCAGATAGTCCTTACCGAGGTCATCGTTCTGATAGAGGATGCCGATCTTGGCGTTCGGATGTTCCTTCAGGATGTACTGGCCGTAAATTCGCCCCTCCACGAAGTAGTTGGGGTTGAAGCCCATCGTCCAGGGAAAATTCTTCGGGTCGGTGAACTTCGACGCGCCGGTGGCGGCGAATAGCTGCGGCACCTTCTTCGAGTTGAGATATTTCTGGACCGCTGCATTCGAGGGCGTTCCGAGAACCTGGAAGGTCAGCAGCACCTCGTCGCTCTCGACCAGCTTGCGCACCTGCTCGACCGCTTTCGGCGGCGAGTAGGCATCGTCATACTGGATCAGATTGATCTTGCGGCCGTTTACGCCGCCCTGATCGTTGATCATCTTGATGTAGGCCGCCTGGGTCTTGCCGATCGTGGCATAGGAGGAGGCCGGTCCGCTGAATGGATTGGTCTGGCCGATCTTGATCTCGGTATCGGTTGCGCCGGTGTCGTATTTCTTCTGCGCTGACGCCGTCGATACCGACAGCGCAAGCGCGAGCGCCGTGCCGGTGACCAGATGGAAAATACCCTTCCGCATATTGATGCATTCCTCATGTGTTTATGATTGAGCCGATGATCTAGCCGTGGCTGTAATCAGCCCAGGCGGACGCCATCGCTGCGCCGATACTGGCGGAAGCCATGTTGCATTGCAAGGCGAGCCGTTCCGAGCGCGCAACTTCGTCTTGACGGTCGCAAGCTCAAAGCAAGGGCATCGGCTGACGATTGCACAAAAACACCTCATCGGTATTGCTGTGCCGCCGCGTGCGCGAGGCAGGTGTGGAACCCCGGTGGAAACGAAACTGCCGGCGCCGAGAAGACACGGCGCCGGCGGTTGTTTCAGATTGGATCGGACGTGCTCTATTTAACCGCTCGGTCCGGTATCCTCGATGATCGGGCCGAACAGTTCCCAGCGCTCGCCGTTGAACTTCATCATCTGCATCTGCTTGTTGATGCGGTAGTCGGTCGGCGAGGTGTTGGTGACCATGCCGGGTAGCGACAGGCTGCCGGTGACGTTCTTCAGATTGGCCGCCTGCTTCATGATGTTTTCGCGGGTGAGATTGTCGCCGCATTGCTGCAGGATCTTCACCAGCAATTCCGCCGTCGCATAACCGTACGTGTTGACGGTGTTGAGCTTGTCGCCCTCCGGGTAATATTTGTCCATGAAGGCGAAATAGGCCTGGATGCCGGGATCGTCCTTCCACTGCGGATCGCCCGGATCCTTGCCGTAGTTGGTCGAGATGATGTCCTTGGAGATGTCGAGACCCGCCGGCTTCAGCGTCGCCGAGACCGGGCTCGCATTGATGTCGAGGATATGGATCGGCTTCCAGCCGAGGTCGGCAACTTTCTTGATCGCTTGTGCCGCAAATTTCGGCGTCGAGGCGTCGTAGAGCAGGTCGGCGCCGGCTGCTTTCAATTTAACGATCTGCGAGTCGATGGTCGGATCGGTCAGCTCGTATGAGACCTCGGCGACGATCATTGACGCGGCCTTGGAGCCGAGCCCTTCCTTCAGGCCCGTAACGTAGTCGCGGCCGAGATCGTCGTTCTGGTAGAGAATGCCGATCTTGGCGTTGGGATGATTTTGCAGAATGTATTTGGCGTAGATGCGCCCCTCGGACTGGTAATTTGGATTGTATCCCATGGTCCAGGGGAAGTTCTTGGGATCGGTGAATTTCGAGGCGCCGGTCGCGGCGAGGAGCTGCGGCACTTTCTTGGCGTTGAGATATTTCTGCACGGCGGCGTTCGAGGGCGTGCCGATGATCTGGAAGGTGAACAGCACCTCGTCGCTCTCGACCAGCTTGCGCACCTGCTCGACGGCTTTCGGCGGCGAGTAGGCGTCGTCATACTGGATCAGGTTGATCTTGCGGCCGTTGATGCCGCCTTTTTCGTTGATCATCCTGAAATAGGCGGCCTGCGTCTTGCCGATGCCGGCATAGGCGGAGGCCGGTCCCGAGAACGGAACGGTCTGGCCGATCTTGATCTCGGTATCGCTCGCGCCGGTATCGTATTTCTTCTGCGCGTTGGCGGGTGACGCCAGCGCGATCACGACCGCCGTGCCTGCGATCAGATGAAGAACGCCACTTCTCATATAGCTGCTCCCTTCCCTTGATCTCGACCAATGATCCTGTTCCGGTCATCCGTTCGGAAGGCCGGACGTCATCGTTGCGAGCGAGTGTGGCGGAACGGTTTTGCCAATGCAAGGCGGTACGGGGAGGCCGTTACGCCAGCCAGAGCAGCATCAAGGCGAGCGCCACGGGCGCCGCCTGCACGCAGGGGATCCGGTCAACCGGCATCGGAATTCGGGTGGACGCTCGCGCGCTGCTGGTGAAAAGTGCGGGTCGCTTGCCGATATCTTTGTAGGGACGACGATGCCGGAGAACTTCAACCTCGACCGCCTGCCAACGCCGATCGGCACGGCGCTACTGGTCACCGATGCGGACGGCCTGCTCCGCGCGCTGGACTGGGAAGACTATGAGCCGCGCATGAAGCAATTGCTGCGCCTGCACTATGGCGCGGTGAATTTGAACAATGGGCGGGCGCCGCGTGGTTTGCGCGCCGCCTTGACCGGCTATTTCAAGGGCGACCTCGACCGCCTCGCAGCAATCGAATGGCGCGTCGCCGGCACGCCGTTCCAGCAGAAGGTCTGGAACGCGCTGCCGAAGATCGCGGCAGGGACGACGATGAGCTATGGCGCGCTCGCTGCAAAACTTCGGATGCCGCGCGCCGTCCGCGCCGTCGGCCATGCCAACGGTTCGAATCCGATCAGCGTGGTCCTGCCCTGCCACCGCCTGATCGGCGCCAATGGTTCGCTGGTGAAGTACGGCGGCGGGCTGCAGCGCAAGCGCTGGCTGCTCAGGCACGAGGGCGTCGAGATTACAGGCCCGGGCACAGGAGAGGCGGATCGGCCGGGCGCGTTGCGCTCGGCGCCGTCACCCGTTTCAAGTCAATCGGGGTCACGGGGCGCGTTTTGCATGTCGCGAAGGATATAGATGAATACAATCAGCAGAGGTCCCCACGCCAGTAACGCGCCCACCAGCATCGCATTCACTGTTGCCATGCTGGCTTCTCCGCGATCACCGGCACGATAGATGGTCTCTGCGCGCCGCAGTTTCCGGCACCTGGTAGAGCCACTTCCAATATGTCCGGTTGCGCTCCAGTTGACGCTTGTAGATCTCGCGGCACTTCGCCGAACAAAACTGCTGGAAGTAATAGCTACGCCGGACCAGCCCGAAGGGACGGCTGCATTCCGGATTTCCGCAACAATTTTTCATGACGCGACCTCCACATTGGCGCGCCGTATCCAGCGAATGAAACTCTCGTGGCCCTTGTCGAGACAGAAGCGACCGCAATAGCGTTCGCGCGCTGGATTTCGCAGAGAGATTATTCTGGGGCCTTCGCTGCCACACTCGGCGCAACGCAGTTCTGTACGCATGGCGACCTCCTTTCCGAGGAATTGCCACTTGCTGGTCAAAATGTGTGATGCTTTTCGCCCTTCGCTTCTCGAAGGACGATGCGAAGTCTGGCGCGGTCGGGGCCTATCTTCAATTCGTCCAGATGTTTGGCGAGATCATCCTTACGTATGCTGGCTCGCCCTAGAGCGTTTTCCAGCGAAAGCTTGCCCCGGACTCGATCCGGGGTGGACACCGGTTCTCGTCAAGAAAACGCGTCAAAGCAAGAATCTAAGAGCCCGGTTCTGATTCAATCAGAACCGAAAGGCTCTAGGGCTGGATCGGCTCATTTGGTTGCTGCCGCGCCATTTGGCGCCAGCGCCGCTTCGAGGCATTTGATCAGCGTTTCGCCATCGCACGGCTTGCTCAAAAAGCAGGTTGCTCCCGCCTTCATGGCTCGCGCGCGGTCGCTTTCGACTGAAAAGGCCGTGACGAAAATGAAAGGAAAGCGACGCCCGGTGGCGAGTAGATGAGCTTGCAGGTCGAGCCCGCTCATGGCGGGCATTCTGACATCCGTTATCACGCACGAGGTGTCATTCAGATGCGGCGATTGCAGGAACTCCTCGGCCGACGCAAATGAATGGACAACGTAACCAAGCGACCTGACGAGATTATGGGTCGCGGCTCGAACCGACCCGTCGTCGTCGATGATTGATATGGCTCGATTGGACAAGGCGATACTTTCTGGAGACGACCAGAGGATGTCTTTTGCTGTGCCGCCGCGTTTGGGGAGAGTGCGCTGCAAATCAGCGAGGGAAAATCATACTTAGGTTTGCGACCGGCCGGATGCAGGCCCGATCCCGAGTAGCTCGGCCATTCGTACCAGATCGGGCAGCGACTTCGCTCCCATTTTCCGCATGATATGCCCGCGATGTATCTTCACGGTGATCTCCGCCAGGCCGATTTCGGCTGCGATCTGCTTGTTCATGAGCCCCGACGTCACCAGCGCCATCACCTGCCGCTCCCGGGGAGTTAGCGTCGCGAAAAGCGCGTGCAGCTCTGAGAGAACCATCGCTTCGCCGCGGCTGTTGCGGTCGCGCTCGATTGCCGCGGTTACGGCATCCAGCATGTCCTGATCGCGGAATGGCTTGGTCAGAAAATCGACGGCGCCGGCCTTCATTGCGCGGACCGTCATCGGAATATCGCCATGACCGGTCATGAAGATGATCGGAATGTGAATGTCGGCCTTGGCCAGTTCGGCCTGAAAGTCGAGGCCGCTCAGCCGGGGCAGCCTGATGTCAAGAATCAGGCAACTGGGGGCATTCGGAAGCTTGTACTTCAGAAACTCGTGAGCCGAACCGAACGCCTCGACCCGCAATCCCACGGACCGGAAGAGATTGCTCAGCGCCTCACGTACCGATGCGTCGTCGTCGATGACGAAGACGACTGGTTCCTCGACGCTTGCGAGGCTGGAAGGCGATGCCGGCCGCGCGTTCACGCTGCATCCTCCTGAGTTAACGGCAAGGTGAACTGGAATGTCGCGCCAGGGCCGGCATTTCCAGACGCGGACAGCCGCCCGCCATGAGCGCCGATGATGGAGCGGCAGATCGACAGGCCCATGCCCATGCCGCTGGATTTGGTGGTGAAGAAGGCGTCGAACATCCGGCCAGCATTCTCGGCTGCGAGGCCAACGCCGCAATCCTTCACCGTCACCATGATCTGCCCGTCTTCGTCCTGGCCTGTCCTGATCACCAGTTCCCGCGGCCGGTCCGTGACCGGCTGCATCGCCTCGATGCCGTTGATGACCAGGTTGAGAATGACCTGCTGCAACTGGACCCGATCGGCGATGACCAGCGGCAGGTCGGGGGAGAGCTCCAGCCGCAACGATACCTGGTGGTTGAGCAGCTCATGCTGCACCAGGCTGATGACCTCGTTGATGACATCGTTGATGTGAAGCGCTGCCTTCTGATCGGTCGCCTTGCTCACGAGCGCGCGGACCCGCTGGATCACTTCGCCGGCGCGATTGCCGTCCTTGATGATCGCTTCCACTGTCCCGCGCGCTTCCTTCAGATCGGGAGGCTCGCGGTCGAGCCAACGCCGGCATGCGGCGGCATTGGTGACGACGGCGGCGAGCGGCTGGTTCACCTCGTGGGCGATCGAGGCGGCAAGTTCGCCAAGCGCAGTCACGCGCGTGACATGCGCAAGCGTCGCCTGCGCTTCATGCAATTCCATCTCGGCTCGCTTGCGCACCGTGATATCGGTTACCGCCCCAACGAATTCGATGCTATCAGATGCATCCTTCACCGCATGCGCGGTGGCGTGGACATGCTTGATCGAGCCGTCGGGCATCAGCAATCGATAGCTATGCGCGAAGTCCTTGCCCTCTCTCGACGCGCGGTCGATGGTCCGTTGCACGCGGCCGCGATCGTCCGGATGAATGCGTTGAATGACGGTGGCGAACTTGATGGAGGGGGCCTTTTTGAATCCAAATATTCTGAAAGTCTCTTCCGACCAGATGATTTCGCCGCTGGCGACGCGCAAGCCGAAGCTGCCGGTGTGGCTCAATCGCTGGGCTTCGGCCAAATACATTTCGCTCTGCCGCAGCGCATTTTCAGCTTGCTTGCGCTCCGTGATGTCCTCGCACGCGATCAGGACGATCAATCGGCCGTCCAGCCGCCGCACGGCTTTGGCGTTCTCGCGAACCCAGAGGGTTGAGCCGTCCTTGCGAACTTTGCATATCTCCCAATTGTGGGTCTGGCCGATATTCTCCAGGCATATGGCGACGTTGCTCTGGGCGGCGCGTTGCTCTTCGGCAGGAAAGACTTTCAGCACGGATTTCCCGAGCAATTCGCTGACGGAGTAGCCAAGTTGTGCGGCGCCGAATGTGTTGACGGACAGTACGGTTCCGGTCGCATCGACCATGAAGTACATCACCGGGTTATGCTCGAATACCTCCTTCCATTGCGCCTCGCTGTGGCGCAGCGTCTCGATCGCGCGCGCTTCGGCGCTCAGTCGGCCCTCAAGCACGGCTTCCATCTGCCGTCGGGTACGCCCCACCAGGCCGATCATGACCAATGCGGCGGCAATCGAAGCGATGAGCAGCGCGGTCGCAATGAAATGAGGCGCGGCCATCGGTGCCGGGCCGAGCAGCAGCCAGATTCCGGCCACCGCTCCCAACGCCAGCGCCATGCTGCCGAGCAACCATTGCTCGGCCGAGCTCAGGGACTTTATCGTCGGCTTACGCATCATCAGCACTGACACTCGGCCATCGCGAGCGGCGCTGCGTCGCCAGGTGTTCGCGACCATCGGCGGCGACAACGTCGCCCTCCTAACGGGCTGGATATTAGCAGCTTTTCGCAGGCCCGGAGGGCAAAATTGGCTGGTCCTTCGCGGCCACCGCCGAACGGGCCGACTTGAATCGGAAACGCCGGCTGGTCACGCAGCAGTGCGCAGGGGACCTGTCGGATGGGTAGAGCGCCGCTGGGGGAGGGAGCTGACCTCCGATGTGCCGCGACTGTCGGCTCGCAATGACACTGGCGCAGCGGGCGACGATAGTCCATCACGCCGCCGGCTTGGCGACGTTGTCCTCGGCAGAGAGCAGATGAAGCAGCGCGCTCTTGATCGCGGCCTGCCGGGTCGGCGCGTTGATCTGGGCGCCGAGCAAATCGGTGACGTAGAACACGTCGCGGGCGCGTTCGCCGAACGTCGCGACATGGGCGGAGGCGATGTTGAGGTTGAGCTTCGAGATCGCGGTGGTGAGCTGATACAACAGGCCGGGGCGGTCGAGGCCGGAGACCTCGATCACGGTGTAGCGGTCCGACCACTGGTTGTTGATGGTCACCTCCGGTTCGACCACGAAAGCGCGCACCTTGCCGCGGTTGGCGGCCTTGCGCGCCACTACTTCGGGCAGCCGCAATTTACCCTCGAGCACGTGCTCGATCATCTCGCCGATGCGGGTCGCTCGCCGTCCCTCGTCCTCGTCGCGGTCGTATTCCCTGGAGATCGCGATGGTGTCGAGCGCGCGGCCGTCGGTGGTGGTGTAGATCTGCGCGTCGACGATGTTGGCGCCGGCGGAAGCACAGGCGCCGGCGATGATCGACAGCAGCCACGGATGGTCGGTGGCCAGTATCGTCAATTCGGTGACGCCGCGCGCCTCGTCGAAGCCGACATTGATCGCGAGCTGATGCCCGGCCTGTTCGCTGGCGCGGATAAAGCGCGCCTGGCGGATTTTTCGCTGCAGATCGACCTTGAGCCAGTAGGCGGGATAATGCCGCGCAATGTAGGCATTGAGCTCCTCCTCCGGCCATTCGGTGAAGGCGGCGCGGAATTCCGATTGCGCCACCGCGATGCGCTGCGCGCGGTTCACTTCCGAGAAGCCGCCGGTTAGCACGGGTTCGGTTTCGTAATACAGCGTACGCAGCAACTGCGCCTTCCAGCCGTTCCACACGCCGGGGCCAACGCCCCGGATGTCGGCGGTGGTCAGGATGGTCAGAAGCTTCATCTGTTCGACGGATTGCACGACGGCGGCAAAATTTTCGATCGTCTTGCGGTCGGAGAGGTCGCGCGACTGCGCCACCGTCGACATCGTCAGATGCTCTTCGATCAGCCACGCCACCAGCTCAGTGTCGGCCGCGGAAAAGCCGAGCCGCGGGCACAGCCGGCGCGCCACCCTGGCGCCCGCGATCGAATGGTCCTCCGGCCGGCCCTTGGCAACGTCGTGCAGCAGCGTGGCGATGTAGACCACCGCGCGATGTTCGGGCTGAATCTTGCGGAACAGGTCGCTGGCCACCGTGAACTCGTCATTGCCGCCGCGCTCGATCTCCTGCAGGAAGCCGATGCAGCGGATCAGGTGCTCGTCCACGGTATAATGATGGTACATGTTGAACTGCATCATCGACACGATCTTGCCGAAGGCGCGGATGAAGTGACCGAGCACGCCAGTCTCGTTCATCCGCCGCAGCACGGTCTCGGCGTCGTTCGACGTCAGGATCTCCATGAACAGCCGGTTGGCTTCCGGGTTTTCACGGAGCTGGCTGTTCACCAGTTTCAGCGAGCGCGTCACCGTCCGCATCGCGTCGGGGTGGAAGGCGAGGTTGTTCTTCTGCGCCAGATGGAAGATGCGGATCAGGTTGACCGGGTCGTGCTTGAAGACGTCGGGCGCGGCGAGGTTGATGCGGTTGTTGTCGATGATGAAGTCGTCGCTGTCGGGCACCCGCCGCCGCTTGGCGGCCGGCCGCAGCCGCGCCACCATCCGGCTCAAGACCGGCGCGGGCTTGGCCTGCTCCTCTTCCAGCTTGGCGCACAGGATCGCGGTGAGGTCACCGACGTCCTTGGCGACCAGGAAGTAGTGCTTCATGAAGCGTTCGACATCCTGCATGCCGGGGTGCGAGGTGTAGCCGAGGCGGACTGCGATCTCGCGCTGCATGTCGAACGACAATCGCTCCTCGGCGCGACCGGAAACAAAATGCAAATTGCAGCGCACCGACCACAGGAAATCGGCGCAGCGGCGGAAGGTGCGGTATTCCTGCGCGTCGAACACGCCGCGCTCGACCAACTCCCCGGTCTCGCGCACGCGGTAGACGTATTTGGCGATCCAGAACAGCGTGTGCAGGTCGCGCAGTCCGCCCTTGCCGTCCTTGACGTTGGGCTCGACCAGATAGCGCGATTGCCCGGCGCGGCGGTGGCGCTCCTCGCGCTCGGCGAGCTTGGCGGTGACGAATTCGGCAGCCGTGCCCTGCACGACGTTCTTATCGAACCGGGCCACCAGCTCGTCATAGAGCGGCCGGTCGCCGGTCAAGAACCGCGTCTCCAGGATCGCGGTGCGGATCGTCATGTCGCCGCGCGCCTGGCGGATACACTCATCGACCGAGCGCGTGGCGTGGCCGACCTTCAATCCCATGTCCCACAGGCAATAGAGAATGGCTTCGGCGACCTGCTCCCCCCAGGCGGTCTGCTTGTAGGGCAGGATGAACAGCAGATCGATGTCGGATTCCGGCGCCATCAGGCCGCGGCCGTAGCCGCCGGTGGCGACGACCGCCATGCGCTCAGCACCGGACGGCACATGCGAGCGATAGAGGTGCCGCGTCGCGGCCGCATAGAGAATGCGGATGATTTCGTCCTGCATGAAGCAGAGCCGCTCCGCACAGCGGCGGCCATGGCGATCCTTCAAGAGCACGGCCTGCGCGGTGGCGCGCGCGGCGATCATCTCGGCCTTGAGCAATTGCGCCAGCGCCGAGCGGAACACGTCCTCGCGGCCGGCATGTTTTTCGGCCAGCGCATCGACCGCTGCGGTGATCCGCGCGGTATCGAAACGGTCATCCGCCCCGGAGCGGTCCTCTGTCACGATGCTGTCCATGATCTCCCCGATATCGGACGGCGCAGGGGCTGTCACGGGCGATTGTACGATCAACGCAAAGCTATGCCGCCGCCTCGGCGAATGCCAGCCATAACCCGTTGGAAAAGTGGGGATTTTGGATGGGGCATGCCGGCAGCCACGACGGTGTGTGATGACAGCGCATCGATAGCCCGTTATATCCGATGCACAAAAAAATCCGGGAGTAGAAAATGGACGCCGCCGAACTCCGCGCGATGCAGGCCCCGATCAAGGAACGCTACAAGTCCGATCCCTCGGCCGCGGTCATTACCCTCAAAGCCAAAGGCTCGATCGACCGTGAAGGCATCGCCTGCAAGGTCGAGACCGGCCGCGCGCTGGCGGTTGCGGGGCTGCACCCCGCTACCGGCGGCTCCGGCCTGGAGCTCTGCTCCGGCGACATGCTGCTCGAAGCCCTGGTCGCTTGCGCCGGCGTGACGCTGAAGTCGGTCGCCACCGCCACCGATATTCCCCTGAAGACCGGCAACGTCATCGCCGAGGGCGATCTGGATTTCCGCGGCACGCTCGGCGTCGACAAGGAAGCCGCTGTCGGCTTCGAGGAGATCCGCCTGCGCTTCGAGGTCGCAACCGACGCGCCGCAGGACAAGCTCGATCTGCTGCTCAAGCTGACGGAGCGTTATTGCGTGGTCTATCAGACCATCAAGAACGGCCCGAAAGTCTCGGTGTCGATGAAGCGGGTGTGAAGCAATCTTCGGCGTCGTCCCTGCGAACGCAGGACCCATAACCTCCGAAGTCCATTGGTGCGGGAAGTATCAGCCCGCATCTCCCAAAATCGATCAGCCGCGGCGTATGGATCCCTGCGTTCGCAGGGGCGACGGATAGAGCATGTCCCCCGAACTCGCCTTCATCCTGACGCTCGGCCTGCGCATGGCGATCACTGCCGCATTCGTGGTGACGGCTTCCATCGTCACCGAACGCTCAGGCCCCGTCATCGGTGCGCTGATCGCGACGCTGCCGATCTCGGCGGGGCCGTCCTACGTATTTCTCGCGCTCGATCATGACGCAGCCTTCATCGCCGAAGGCGCGCTGGCGAGCCTGCCGATCAATGCCGCAACGATCTTCCTCGGTCTGACCTACGTCGTGTTGGCGCAGCGCCACGGCGCCCTGCTCAGTTGCCTCGTGGCGGTCGCCGTATGGCTCGCGTTCGCCGCGATCATCCGCTCGGTGCAATGGTCGCTGACCGGCGGCCTGATCGCGAACGCCATTGCGTTTGCCATCTGCGTGCCGCTGCTCGCCCGCTACCGCCACGCCAAAATGCCGCCGATCCGGCGGCGCTGGTACGACGTTCCGCTGCGGGCATCGCTGGTCGCGACGCTGGTAGCGACGGTTGTCACGACATCTAGCTGGGTCGGCCCCAAAATCAGCGGCATGATCGCGCTATTCCCGATCGTGTTCACGTCGATGATGCTGATCCTGCATCCGCGCATCGGCGGCCCGCCGACCGCGGCCGTGCTCGCCAACAGCGCCTGGGGCTTGATCGGATTGGGCATCGCCATCGCAGTGCTACATGTGGCGGCACTGCAATTCGGCTCGGCGATCGGGCTGAGCCTGGCGCTGGCGACGTGCGTGGGGTGGAATCTGAGTCTGTGGTTGCTCGGGCGAAGGAAGGCGGCGCCTTAACCGTCATTGCGAGGAGCGAGAGCGACGAAGCAATCCATCGCTCCGCACGCGAGGAGAGATGGATTGCTTCGCTGCGCTCGCGATGACGGGCAGGGAGCGTCAGCCCTTCGGCAGTTTCGCCTTCAGCGCATACAACGCCTCCAGCGCCTCGCGCGGCGACATCTCGTCGGGATGCAAGGCCTTCACCGCTGCCATCAACTGCTCCGCCTCGCTCGGCTGCGACGCTTCGGCGGCAGCGCGGGAGGGGACGGCGAACAGCGGAAGATCATCGGCGAGCGCGCGCGCGGTCTGGCCGCGGTCCTGCGCCTCGAGCTTCGCCAGCACCGACTTGGCGCGTGCGATCACGGCCGGCGGCAGGCCGGCGAGCTTGGCGACCTGGATGCCGTAGGACCGATCGGCCGAACCCGGCAGCACCTCGTGCAGGAATACGACATCGCCCTGCCACTCCTTGACGCGCACGGTGGCGTTGAACATCCGCGGCAGCTTGACGGAAAGCGCGGTCAGCTCGTGATAATGCGTGGCGAACAGCGCGCGGCAGCGATTGGCCTCGTGCAGGTGCTCGATCGCGGCCCACGCGATCGAGAGGCCGTCGAAGGTGGCGGTGCCGCGGCCGATCTCGTCGAGGATGACCAGCGAGCGCTCGCTGGCCTGGTTGAGGATGACGGCGGTCTCGACCATCTCGACCATGAAGGTCGATCGTCCCCGCGCGAGATCGTCGGCCGCGCCGACGCGGCTGAACAGCCGGTCGACGACGCCGATCCGGGCACGCGACGCCGGCACGTAGGAGCCGATCTGCGCCATCAGCGCGATCAAGGCGTTCTGGCGCAGGAACGTCGACTTACCGGCCATGTTCGGGCCGGTGATCAACCAGATCTGACCCGACTTCTGGCCCGGCCCCGGCGAGAGGTCGCAGGCATTGGCAATGAACGGCTGGCCGTCGCGCTTCAGCGCCTGTTCCACGACGGGGTGCCGGCCGCCCTCAACGGCAAAGCCGAGCGAGCCGTCGACCTCTGGCCGCACGTAATTGTCATCTATCGCAAGCTTCGCCAGCGCGGTCGCGACATCGAGCAGCGCGAACGCATGCGCCGCGGCGCGCAGATCGTCGCTGGCGGCGAGCGCCATCGCAGAGAGCCGCTCGAAGATTTCCAGTTCGAGATTGAGGGCGCGGTCGCCGGCATTGGCGATCTTGGCTTCGATCTCGCCGAGTTCGGACGTGGTGAAACGAACCTGCCCCGCCAGCGTCTGGCGGTGGATGAAAGTCGCATTCAACGGCGGCGCCATCAGTCTGTCACCGTGCTGCGCGGTGACCTCGACGAAATAGCCGAGGACGTTGTTGTGCCGGATCTTGAGGGCCTTGATGCCGGTGTCGTCGGCGTAGCGCGCCTGCATCGCGGCGACCACGAGGCGGGAGGCGTCGCGTAAGTTTCGGCTCTCGTCGAGCGCGGGCTCATAGCCCTCGCGGATGAAGCCGCCGTCGCGCTTGATCAGCGGCAGTTGCTCGGCGAGCGCGCGTTCGAATTCGCGCGCCAGATCGCGCGAGGGGCGGCGCAGCGCCTCCATCACGGCGATGATCTCAGCCGGTGCGGCTTCGAGTTGCGCGAGGTGAGCCAGCGCCTGGTCTGCCGCGAGGATGCCGTCGCGCAAAGCTGCAAGGTCGCGCGGGCCGCCGCGACCGACCGACAGCCGCGCCAGCGCGCGCGACATGTCGGGCGCGGCGCGCAGCGTGGTCCTGATATCGTCACGTGCGCGGCTATCGGCAACAAATGTCGCAATCGCATCCAGCCGCCGTGCAATCGCGGCGCTGTCGGTGAGAGGCGCGGCGAGCCGTTGCGCCAGTAGCCGGGAGCCTGCGGCGGTAACTGTGCAGTCAATCGCATCCAGCAGCGATCCGCGCCGCTCGCCAGCGAGAGTCCGGGTCAGTTCGAGATTGGCGCGGGTGGCGGGATCGATCGCCATCGTCGTGCCCGCGGCCTCGCGCGAGGGCGGCGACAGCGGCGGACGTTTGCCGACCTGGGTGCGGTCGATATAGGTGACGGCCGCGGCCGCAGCGGTCGCCTCCAGCCGCGTCATCGCGGAGAGCCCGTCCATCGTCGCCACCGCGAAATAGTCGCACAATCGCCGCTCGGCGGTGGCGCCGTCGAAGACGTCGCGGGTCAAAGGCGTCACTGAGGGCAGTTCGCGCAGCAGCGCGCCCAGATCAGGATCGCCATAGAGCGCGTCGGTAACGATCGCTTCATTCGGATTGATCCGCGCCAGCGTCGCCGCCAGTTCCGCGGTCGAGCATTCCGTGACCATGAACTCCGAGGTCGAGATATCGATCCAGGCGAGGCCAATGCGGTCGCCGCCCGAGGAGGCGCGGGCGCGCGCGATCGCCAGCAGATAATTGTTGGTGCGGGCATCCAGGAGTGTG
This sequence comes from Bradyrhizobium retamae, assembly GCF_001440415.1. Lineage (GTDB taxonomy): Bacteria > Pseudomonadota > Alphaproteobacteria > Rhizobiales > Xanthobacteraceae > Bradyrhizobium > Bradyrhizobium retamae. Next base: position 50,457 of record NZ_LLYA01000159.1, on the reverse strand, counting down.
TCTTCGGTCAGCGTCCCCGGCGTCACCAGCCGCACCACGCCGCGCGCCACCACGCTCTTGTTGCCGCGGGCGCGCGCGGCGGCCGGATTCTCGGTCTGCTCGCATACGGCAACGCGATGGCCGGCATTGATCAGGCGATGCAGATAATCCTCGGATCGTTCCACCGGCACGCCGCACATCGGGATATCCGCGCCCTGATGTTTGCCGCGCTTGGTCAGTACGATGCCGAGCGCCTTCGAGGCGATCTCGGCGTCCTCGAAGAACAGCTCGTAGAAATCGCCCATCCGGTAGAACAGCAAGAGCCCGGGATGGGCGGCCTTGATCTCCAAATATTGTTCCATCATCGGCGTGACGCGTGAAGTTGCATCAGGTGCCGGCGTGGCCTCGGGCGGTGCGGGGGCGGGGATGGACTGCTGGATCGTCATTACGGGCGGCAAACTACAAAATTTCGCCGCGCGGTCCTATTCCCATACCCGCGTTGTCAGAGTTTTCCACGCATCACGCCAGCGGTGAGGGCATGACGGACCTCCCGCGAAAGCGCCGCCCGGGACCGATGCCTCAATTGACCTGCCGCGGGAGCGCTCCTAAAACTCGCCATCAATCTGGGTCAACGCCTAAAGCACGGCATTCAGGGAGAGATTCTATGCGTGATGTATTCATTTGCGATGCCGTCCGGACCCCGATCGGCCGTTTCGGCGGATCGCTCGCCAAGGTACGTGCCGACGATCTGGCCGCAGCCCCGATCAAGGCGCTGATGGCGAAGCATCCCAATCTCGACTGGTCGCAGGTCGACGAAGTATTTTTCGGCTGCGCCAATCAGGCCGGTGAGGACAACCGCAACGTCGCGCGCATGGCGCTGTTGCTCGCGGGCATGCCGGAGCAGGTTCCCGGGCAGACCCTGAATCGCCTCTGCGCATCCGGCCTTGATGCAGTCGGCGCCGCGGGCCGGGCGATCCGCGCTGGCGAAATCGATTTCGCGATTGCCGGCGGCGTCGAATCGATGACGCGGGCGCCCTTCGTGATGGGCAAGGCGCCGGAAGCGTTTGCGCGCTCGGCCGAGATTTACGACACCACGATCGGCTGGCGCTTCATCAATCCCCTGTTGAAGGCGCAGTATGGCGTCGATGCGATGCCGGAGACCGGCGAGAACGTCGCCGAAGAATTCCAGGTATCGCGCGCCGACCAGGATGCGATGGCGATCCGCTCGCAGCAGCGCGCCGGCGCGGCGATCGCCTCGGGCTATTTCGCCGAGGAAATTACGCCGATCCAGGTGCCCGGTGGCAAGGCAGGTCCCATCACCGTTGACAAGGATGAGCATCCGCGTCCCGAAACGACGCTCGAAGGCTTGGCAAAACTGAAGCCGATCGTGCGCAATCCCGGCACGGTGACGGCGGGTAATGCATCCGGCGTCAATGACGGCGCGGCGGCAATGATCCTTGCCTCTGAGCTAGCTGTGAAGAAGCACGGGCTGACGCCGCGGGCGCGCATCCTAGGGTTAGCCTCGGCGGCGGTGCCGCCGCGCATCATGGGCATCGGCCCGGTGCCGGCGACGAAGAAGCTGATGGAGCGGCTCGGCATCAAGATCTCTGACTTCGATTTGATCGAGCTCAATGAAGCCTTCGCTTCCCAGGGCATAGCCTGCCTGCGGCAACTGGGCGTCAAGGACGACGCCGACTTCGTCAACCCGCATGGCGGCGCGATCGCGCTCGGTCATCCGCTCGGCATGAGCGGCGCGCGGCTGGCGCTGACGGCGGTGCACGGCATGGAGACGCGGGGCGGGAAGCTTGCCTTGGCAACCATGTGCGTCGGCGTCGGCCAGGGCGTCGCGGTCGCGATCGAAAAGGTGAATTAAGACAATGGTTTGGGAAGGCAATAAATCGCCCTTTCCCAAATTAGTTATGTCATATAGTGATCCGGCGGCGCGGCTCAGCGACAAAATTGCAAAGCAATTTGCGGCGCGAGTGCGATGCGAGGGAGGAATTCGTCATGACATTGGTCTATCCAGTGCAAAGTCTCGCGGCGCATCCGCCGCGGCTGTCTCCCGCCTACAAGAGCACGGTCAAGCGTTCGCCCTCCAAGCCGCTGATTCCGATGCGTCATACGCTGTCGGAATTGACCGGGCCGGTCTATGGCCACGAGACCGTGCGCGCGAACGATCACGACCTCACCGTTCATGGCAAGGGCGAGCCGATCGGCGAGCGCATCATCGTGCACGGCCATGTGCTCGATGAAGACGGCCGCGGTGTGCCGAACGCGCTGGTCGAGCTGTGGCAGGCCAATTCCTGCGGCCGCTACGTCCATGTCGTCGACCAGCATCCCGCGCCGCTCGATCCGAACTTCACCGGCGCCGGCCGCGCGCAATCCGACGCGCAAGGTTATTATCGCTTCGTCACCATCAAGCCCGGCGCCTATCCCTGGGGCAATCATCACAACGCCTGGCGGCCGGCCCATATCCACTTCTCGGTGTTCGGCCACTCCTTCGTCTCGCGCCTGGTGACGCAGATGTATTTCCCCGGCGATCCGCTGTTTCCGTTCGATCCGATCTTCAATTCGGTCACCGACAAGAAGGCACGCAACCGGATGATCTCGTCGTTCGATCTGGAGAACACAAAGCCGGATTGGGCGCTGTGCTACCGCTTCAACATTGTGCTGCGCGGGCGCAACGCCACGCCGATGGAGAACCGTTAAGTGCCCGAGAACAAACCGGACGGCATCACCCCGTCGCAAACCGTCGGTCCGTATTTCGCCTATGGCCTGACGCCGAACGGCAAATACGACTGGAACGATGCGTTCAACAACAATCTGGTGACCTCGGACACCTCGGGCGAGCGCATTCGCGTCGAGGGCACGGTGTTCGATGGCGACGGCGTGCCGGTGCCGGATTGCATGCTGGAGATCTGGCAGGCGGACACGCAGGGCAGGTTCAGCGATCCGCAGGACAAGCGCGCGCTGCCGAATACGTCGTTGAAAGGATTCGGCCGCATCGGCACCGATGCGAAAGGCGGCTACGCGTTCGATACAATCAAGCCAGGCGTGGTGCCCGATCCCGACGGCAAGCCGCAGGCGCCACATATCGTGCTTGCGGTGTTCGCACGCGGCATGCTCCTGCATAATTACTCGCGAATTTATTTCGACGGCGAGGCCGCCAATGCCTCCGATCCGGTGCTGGCGCTGGTGCCGGCCGAGCGCCGCTCCACGCTGATCGCGACGCGCCAGCCGGGCGGCGGCAATGCGGTCTATCGTTTCGACGTACATCTGCAGGGCGACAACGAGACGGTGTTCTTCGACGTGTAGCCGCGACTGCATCGCAGGGGCGGCGCGACAGGCGAGACTTCGCACATGATGACGCTTCGCCAGGTCGAGGTGATCCGCGCGGTGATGGTGACCGGCACGATCGGCGGAGCTGCGAGACTTCTGAACGTATCGCTGTTGATGTCGATGACGCCAGCACCATGGCACGCGCGGAAGCGCTGCAGGCGCGCACCTTCTATCAGCCGGTAGGGCCGGGCGAGCTTGAAATCCCGGCGGCGAGCCGCACGCTGTCGGCCCGCTTCATCCACGAATTCTTCGGCTCCGGTGTCCAGCACGTCGCGTTCTCCTGCCGCGATATCTTTGCAGCCGTGGCCGACATGCGCGCGCGGGGTGCGGATTTCCTGAAGATTCCTGACAATTACTACGACGATATCGAGGCCAAATACGGCCTCGACGTCACGACGATGGTGGCGCTCCGCGACAATCAGATTCTCTACGACGGCGAAGGCGAGGGCGAATTCTTCCAGGCCTATACCCATGCCTTCGACGAGCGGTTTTTCTTCGAGATCGTCGAGCGGCGCGACTATCACGGCTTCGGCGCTGCCAACGCCGCGATCAGGCTCGCCGCCCAGACCCGGGAATCCCGGCCGTTCACCAAGCCACGGGCCTGAGCGGCTGCGAATTCTCAGTTTGGCGGCGTCGCTTCCTCGGTTCTGAAGAACTCGACCGCCTCGGTCTGCTGATATCGAGCTGATTAGCCGCTCCGAATCCGCCACGAGCGTACGGCATGCCGGGCAGCCCCCGGTTCCTCAGTTGCAGCCAACCTTCACGATTTTCCGACTTGACATAAAAGGATTGTTATATAATAAGTTCGTTATATAACTGGTCGGAGATATTCCATGCTGAACCTCGACGCTGCCTTTTCCGCACTGGCCGACCCGACTCGCCGGGCGATCGTGGCGCGCCTTGCGCTAGGCGAGGCCACCGTCATGGAATTGGCTGAGCCGTTCGAGATGACGCAGCCCGCCATCTCCCGTCACCTCAAGGTCCTCGAAGGCGCCGGCCTTATTCTGCGCCGCGTCGAAGGCACGAAACGGCCATGCCGGCTAGCGCCCGCGGCCGTCGCCGAGATCGACCAATGGCTTGCGATGCTGCGGCAGACGCTCGCGGCAAACTACAACCGGTTGGACGACGTGCTGGCCGAAATGAAAACCAAAGAGTGAAAGGCAATCCCATGAGCAAGTTGACGCTGAAGACCGAAGGCGACACCCACGTCGTGGTTACCAGGCGGTTTGCCGCCACGCCGGAGGCGGTGTTTCGCGCGCACACCGAGCCGGCGCTGATCCAGAAGTGGCTGCTTGGTCCGGAAGGCTGGACGATGCCGGTCTGCGTCAACGAGGCACGCCGGGGCGGCAAGATCCGGTACGAATGGAGCGACGGCAAGGGCGGTGGTTTCCACCTGACCGGTGAATTTATCGAGGTGGTACCGTTCAGCCGCCTCGTACATGTCGAACGGATGCATCTGCCGGACCCGACACCGGATAATCATGTCGAAACCAACTTCGCGCCGGACGGAGCCGGCACCCTGATGACCATGCGAATGACGCTGCCAGATGCTGCGACGCGGACCACGATGCTGGCGACCGGCATGGAGCAGGGAATGGAAGCGAGCTACGCCCGGCTCGACGCGCTGTCAGTGTCGGAGCGGCCGTAACGCGGGCTCCGAATGGCAGCCCTACTCGATCACCGCGTGATCCGGCGCGGTCGACTGCGCGCGCAGCGTCGCCTTGGTCGAGCCGATCATGATGGCGAGAGGGATGGCGCAGGCGGTGAAGATCATCACGAGCTGGTAGTCATACGAGAACGCGATGATCTGCGCCTGTATCTTGACCATCATATCCGCCATGGCGCGGCCCCTGTCGGTGGCGAGATCGATCATGCCGCTCACCGCGGGCATCTGCAGGGCGTGATTGAAGGGGTTGATATGCTCCGACAGGACCGCGTAGGTGTAGCGCGTACCTTGCGTCAGTTGCGAGATCACGAGCGAGATCCCGATCGAGCTGGCGACATTGCGCATCAAGGTCAGCATCGCGGTGCCGTCGGTGCGCAGATGATTGGGTAGCGTCAGGAACGCCACCGTGGAGAGCGGCACGAATACCAGGCCGAAGCCAAAGCCCTGGACCACGCTGATGATCACGATCTCGGTCACGCCGGTCTGGTCGGTCCAGCCGGTCATGTAGAACAGCGACAGGCAGGTGATGCCGAGCCCCGAGACGATCAGCGTCCGCGCCTCGATATGGCGCATCATGCGGCCGACCAGCATCATCGCCACGAACGTGCCGCAGCCGCGGCTTGCCAGCAGAAGGCCCGCGGTAATGATCGGATAGCCGATCACGTTCTGCAGGAACGGTGATGACAGCGCCATGGTCGAGAACAGCACCAGCCCCATCACGGCCATGAATACGCAGCCGCCGACGAAATTCTTGTCCTTGAACAGCGCGAACTGGATGAACGGATGCGACGTGGTTAGCGAATGCGCCAGGAAATAATAGAAGCCGACCGCTGATATGACGAACTCTGCAATGATCTCGTTGGATTCCAGCCAGCCGAGCTGCTCGCCGCGGTCGAGCGCGAGCTGCAGCGAACCGATCGCGATTGCGAGCGCGGTGAAGCCGAACCAGTCGAACCGCAGCTCGAGGTCTTTCTTGGTCTCGTCCATGAAGATGACGAGGCCAAGCACGGTAATAATGCCGAACGGCAGGTTGACGAAGAACACCCAGTGCCAGGAATAGGTTTCCGTCAGCCAGGCGCCGAGCGACGGGCCCATGATCGGCCCCATCATCACCCCCATGCCCCAGATCGCCATCGCCTTCGCGCGCTCGTGCAGCGCGTAGGAATCGAGCATCACGGCCTGCGACAGCGGCACCAGCGCCGCGCCGAACACGCCTTGCAGCAGGCGAAACACCACCATCTGGCCGATGTCCTGCGCCAATCCGCATAACACCGAGGCGATCGTGAAGCCGGCCGAGCAGATGATGAAGACGCGCTTGCTGCCGAAGCGGTTGGCGATCCACCCGACCGGCGCGGTCATGATTGCGGCGGCGACGATATAGGAGGTCAGCACCCAGTTGATCTGGTCCTGCGACGCGGACAAACTGCCCTGCATGTAGGGCAGCGCGACGTTGGCGATCGTCGTGTCCAGCGCCTGCATGATGGTCGCCGTCATGGCGCAGATCGTCACCATGTTCCGGCGCAGGCCGGGAACGGATGCCGATGGCTGGCCCGGCGTCGCCATGGTGCTAATCGTGGTCCTGGTTCGCCGTCGCCGGCGACAGGCCGAGCAGGGCTGAGAGCGAGCGCCGATGGTTGGTGTCGATGGTGGCGTAGACGCTCATGCCGGCCTTCAGCTTGCGGACGAATTTGTCGTTCCTGTCGAAATAGATCCGCACCGGCACGCGCTGCACCACCTTGACGAAATTGCCCGACGCGTTCTGCGGCGGCAGGATCGCAAACTGCGCGCCGGTGCCGGGCGAGAGCGAGCCGACCGTGCCCTTGAACGGGTGGTTGGGGAAGGCATCGACTTCGAGCGTGACGGACTGGCCGACCGCAACATAGGTAAAATCGGATTCCTTCGGGTTGGCGTCGACCCACGGGTTCGAGGTGTCGATGATACTGAACACCGGCGTACCAGCCGTGACGAAGCGGCCGAGCTGGATCTGCTCGACCTGCGTGGCGATGCCGGCCATCGGCGCGCGCATCACGGTGTGGTCGAGATTGCGTTGGGCCTGGTCGAGCGCTGCCTTGGCCTGGGCGTAGGGCGGGAATTCCTCGAGCGGCAGATCGGAATTGCCGAGCAGTTGGGCCTTTGCGGTCGCGATCTTCTGCAGCAGCAACTGATACTGCGCGCTCGCGGTGACGAGGGCGGTCGACGCGTTATCGAGATCGAGCTGCGAGCCGAAATTGTTCTTCACCAGCGCCGACTTGCGCTCCACGTCTCGCCGCTTCAGGTTCATGCCCTGCTGCGAGAGTTCGCTCATCTGGCCATATATCTTAAGGTCGGCGATCAGATTGTCGTAGGTGACCTTGGTTTGCGCGAGATTGGCCTTGGCCTGCGCCACGGCGAGGCGGAACGGCACCGGATCGATTTCGAACAGCACGTCGCCTGGATTGACCTGCTGGCCCTCCTTCACCACGACTTTCTCGATCTTGCCGGAGATGTCGGGCGTGATCAGAACCTTCTGCGCGCCGACATAGGCGTCGTCGGTGGTCACGTATCGGCCGCCGTTGAGATAGAACGTTACGCCGGCGACCAGCGCAGCCAACGGAAACACCACCAACAGCAGAAAGCGCCGGTAGCGACGCATGCCGGCCATCAGCCGGCGGCGCGGCTCGGCCGCGAGTTTCGGCCGTGACGGCGGCGCGGGGGCGCCCTTCTGCTCCGGCGGGAATTTGAGGATGGGATCAGCCATAGCGCTGCTCCTTTCTGGGAGGTTCGCCGGCCGGATTCTGGATCGCGTTGCGAACGTTTTCCTTGATCAGATCGAGTTGGTCGAGCAGGCGGTGGGCATCGGCGGGATTGATGCCGTCGAGCGCGGTCGCCGTCAGTTCGGAGCGAAGCCCGGCGAGCTTGCCGAGCAGCGGCCGCGCGGCCTTGCGCAGATAGAGGCGGTTGACGCGGCGGTCATTCTCGTCGCCGCGGCGTTCGATCCAGCCATTGTCGCAGAGCTTGTCGATCAGTCGCGTCAGCGTGATCGGCTGCATCTCCATCTGTTCGGCAAGTTCCGACTGCTTGAGGCCCTCGGCGCGCTCGACCTTGGCCAGCACCGCCCATTGCGCACGGGTGATGCCATAGCGCGCCGCCTGCCGGTCGGCATAGGCGCGCACCATCCGTTGCACCTCGCCAAGCGTAAACAGGAAGTTCATGTCCACGGGACTGCGCATGCCCAAAACCTCCATAAGCCTGCAATACAATAAGCTTGCTTATGAATTCTGCACGCCCAGTTAATAATGGCCTGATCCGCTTCCTGCACATGGCTGCGAATCAATGCGCACGCGGGCTTTAGGATTGGCCCTCAAACTGGTACAAAGGCCTGATGAGCCTGACAAAGCCGACATTTCCTGCGCCCGATCATGATCACGGCCGCTGCACTGCGGACGCGATCGCGCATGCCGAACAGGTTTGCGCGCGGCGGGCGCAGAAATTTACCCCGATCCGGCGTCAGGTGCTGCAGGCGCTACTGTCGAGCCACCGCCCGCTCGGCGCCTATGAGGTGATCGACGAGCTCGCCAAATCGATGCCGCGGCCGGCGCCGATCACGGTCTACCGCGCGCTCGATTTCCTGATGGAAAACGGCCTCGTCCACCGCATCGAGAGCCGCAATGCGTTCCTTGCCTGCGCACATGACCATGACGAGACCTCGATGGTGGCGTTCTTGATCTGCGAGCTCTGCGGTTCCGTCGGCGAAATCCCCGCAGCCCCCGTGGCGCAAAGCCTCAATGCGGCGGCGCGCGCCTCCGGATTCGCGCCAAAACTCTCCGTCGTCGAGATCGCCGGCATCTGCGCGCATTGCCAGAAATAACGAGAACACGGCGCCAAGCCGGCCACGAGGATAGATGTCGTCCAAGCCAGTAGAACCTTCCGCCGGGCGTGCGCTCACCCCGGGCGCCATCGCCTTGATGCTGATGCTGTGCCTGAGCTGGGGCTTCAACCAGATTGCGGTCAAGCTAACGCTGCCCGATGTGCCGCCAATGCTGCAGGCCTTGATCCGCTCGGCCGGCGCGTTGCCGGTAATGCTGCTGGCCGGTTGGCTGCGCGGCGTGAAATTCTTCGAGCGCGATGGCTCGCTCGGTCCCGGCCTGTTGGCGGGCACGTTGTTCGGTATCGAATTCGTGCTGATCTTTAGCGGGCTGGTGTTCACATCGGCGTCGCGCGCCGCCGTGTTCCTCTACACCGCACCGTTCTTCGTCGCGCTCGGCTCCTACCAGTTTCTCGGCGAGCGCCTGAGCATGATGCAATGGGGCGGACTGGGCCTCAGCTTCGCCGGTGTGGCGCTGGCAATCGGCGTGCCGCAGGCAAATGTCGACGCGAAAGTGTTGCTGGGCGACCTGCTGGTGGTCGGCGGCGGCGCGCTGTGGGGCGCGACCACGCTGATCGCCAAGGGCACGAAACTTCGTAACGCGGCGCCAGAAAAGGCGCTCGGCTATCAGGTGGCCGTGTCGATTCCGATCCTGGGCTGTGCATCCCTGCTGTTCGGCGAGAAGATCACCCACATGCCGAGCGCGCTGTCGATCTCGCTGTTGGCTTATCAGGCGATCTGGGTGGTGGGCTGCACCTTTGTGCTGTGGTTCGCGCTGGTGAAGACCTATTCACCGAGCAAACTGTCGTCGTTCACCTTCGTCACGCCATTGTTCGGCGTCGTAGCCGCCTATTTCATCCTGCACGATACGCTGACCCTTGCCTTCGGTATTGCAGCGCTGCTTGTCATCGCCGGGCTCTATCTCGTCAACAAGCCCGACCCGAAGGTGGTGCCGGATCCGAACGTGCCGGCGTGATGGTTTCGCTATCTTCCCATCATTGCGAGGAGCGATAGCGGCGAAGCAATCCATATCTCCTCATTCTCGCAATGACGGGCAGAGGGTCTACCCCGTCTCGATCGGCAAAGACGCATCCTTGGCCCATTCGCCCATCGACCCATCATAAAGGGCGAGATTGTCGTAGCCGAGACGGTGCAGCAGGAATAGGTCAACCGTCGCCGAGATGCCGCCGCCGCAATAGGCGACGACGCGCTTATCCTTGGTGATGCCCTGCGCCTTGAATTTTGCTTCCGCCTCGCCAAGCGGGACGAAGGCCTTGGTCTTGGGGTCGAGCAGTGTGGCCGCCGAGACGTTGCAACTGCCGGGAACGCGGCCGGGCCGGCCATAGCGGCTGGGCTCGAGGCCCTTGTGAAATTGCGGGCCGAGCGCGTTGACGATGACGGTGCCTCGCTCGGACGTGGCGGCAAGCGTTTCGTGCTTGTCGACGAAGAAACCTGGCCTCGGATTGGCCGTGAATGTTGCCGGCTCGTATCCTTTCGCCGGCCCGGTTTCGAGCGGGCGTCCTTCGAACTTCCATTTGTCGAGGCCGCCATCGAGCAACGCGACCTTCTCGAATCCGAGCGATTTGAGCATCCACCAGAACCGAGTCGCCCACATCGGCGTGCCGATGCTGTACAGCACCACGCGGCTGCTAATGGACACGCCGTGATCACCGAACGCCAGTTCGAGCCGCGCCACATCAGGCATCATGAAGCGAAGTTCGGTATCGGGATCGGAGAACTCGCCCTGCAGGTCGAGAAAATCTGCGCCCGGAATATGGCCGGCTTCGAAGCTGTGCCGGCCGGGCACGGTGAGATAGGGCAGACTGGAGCCTTCAGGGGCGGGTTCGAGGTAGGTGGTGCAATCGAACAGGCGCAGATCGGGTTGGCTGAGAATGTCAGTGAGTTCCGCGGTCGTGATCAGCTCGTTTCGCGCCGGCATGCCCGCCTCCCATTATTTATGTTTCGGCAATGCTAGGGCTCGCATCGGCCTATGAAAAGGCGGCCCAACGCATGCTCGCCCTTTCAATTCGGCGATTCCTGTCCAATATAGCGGTTAACGAAGACTGAGGTCTTTTGCCCTGCTTTCGGCCGCTGCGACTGGCCTAAGCTGTTGAACACACAAGATAAAAATCCGCTATGTGACAGGGCGCACACTGCCTTCGCCGCCCCCTTGGTACATGTCACCAAAACCTGATATTCGAGGCCCCATGAACAAGCCCGAAATAATCCCGCAAGACGACGTCGCCGGCCCGAAGGCCCGGCACAAAACCACCCAGGTCATGGTCGGCAATGTTGCCGTCGGTGGAGGGGCGCCGATCGTCGTGCAGTCGATGACCAATACCGATACTGCCGATGTCGAAGGCACAATCGCGCAGGTCGCGGCACTGTCGCGCGCCGGATCGGAGATGGTGCGCATCACGGTCGACCGCGAGGAAGCTGCTGCCGCCGTTCCGCACATCCGCGATGGGCTGCGCAAGCGCGGCATCACCACGCCCCTGATCGGTGACTTTCATTATATCGGCCACAAGCTGCTCGCCGAATATCCGGCCTGTGCCGAGGCGCTGGACAAGTATCGCATCAATCCCGGCAATGTCGGCTTCAAGAACAAGCGCGACACGCAGTTCGCCGATATCATCGAGATCGCCAACAAGAACAACAAGCCGGTGCGTATCGGCGCCAATTGGGGCTCGCTGGATCAGGAGCTGCTGACCAAGCTGATGGACGAGAATACGGCCTCGGCCAACCCGCGCGATGCGCGCGCGGTGACGCGCGAGGCCATGGTGCAGTCGGCCTTGCTGTCGGCCGCCCGCGCCCAAGAGCTCGGCATGGCCAAGAACCGAATGATTTTGTCGGCAAAGGTTTCCGCCGTGCAGGATCTGATTGCGGTCTATCAGGAGCTGGCGCGCCGCTCGGATTACGCCATCCACCTCGGCCTGACCGAGGCCGGCATGGGATCGAAGGGCATCGTGGCTTCATCCGCCGCGCTCGGCATCCTGCTGCAGGACGGCATCGGCGACACCATCCGCATTTCGCTCACGCCCGAGCCCGGCGGCGACCGCACGCTGGAAGTTCAGGTCGCGCAGGAATTGCTGCAGACCATGGGTTTCCGCACCTTTGTGCCGCTGGTCGCGGCATGCCCGGGCTGCGGCCGCACCACCTCGACCACATTCCAGGAACTGGCGCGCTCGATCCAGGATTTCATCCGCGAGGAAATGCCGGCCTGGAAAACGCAATATCCCGGCGTCGAGCAGCTTAACGTCGCGGTGATGGGCTGCATTGTCAACGGCCCGGGCGAATCCAAGCACGCCAATATCGGCATCTCCCTGCCCGGCACCGGCGAAGCGCCGGCCGCGCCCGTGTTCGTCGACGGCAAGAAGTTCCGCACCCTGCGCGGTCCGACCATTGCCGCCGATTTCAAGGCGCTGGTGATCGACTATATCGACCAGCGCTATGGCAAGGGCAGCAAGACGCCGGTGACCGCGGCGGAGTGATCGGTCAATTTCGATCGGGCTGCTCGTAGACCTTGCACCACTCGGGATCTGCCGGCGCGGTCAAATCAACCGCGGGCGGAACGGACGTAAGACCCTCCAACGCGCTGAACAGCGGATGACGTCCGCGTCGGCTTGGTGTTGCACGGATCGAAGGGTCGTTTGACTGATCATCCTGGTCCATTGGTTTGTGTCTCCGCCAGCTCGTGTGCCTGCATAGCAGACTATACGTCCACCTGCATTGCGCGTTGCCGCATGCGGGCTACGATGGCTGAAAACTACAAGCCATCGGAGAACGCCCATGTCATCGCTGTCCGGCAAGCAGGGACCGCGCTACCGGCACGTCGCCGACGAAGCTGAACCTTACAAGACCATTGCGGTCGAGAAGCTGACGCCCATCATCGGCGCGGAAATTTCCGGCGTCGATATCGGCAAGCTCGTCTCGGACGACGCGCGCTCCAACCGGCAGATGGACGAAATCCATCGCGCGCTTGCCGAAAACCTCGTCATCTTCTTTCGCGACCAGCATATCACCCCGCAGCAACATCTCGCTTTCGGGCGCAAGTTCGGTGAACTGCATGTGCATCCGGCTGCGCCCAACGAGGGTGACCCGGCGCTGATGAAGATCTATGCCGATAAGGATTCGCCGCGCGCCAATGGCGAGGGCTGGCACACCGATGTGTCCTGCGACGTCGAGCCGCCGATGGGATCGATCCTCTACATCAAGCAATGCCCGCCGCGCGGCGGCGATACGCTGTTTGCCAACATGTACGCCGCCTATGAGGCGCTGTCGGACCGGATGAAGACCTATCTCGACGGGCTAACCGCATTGCACGACGGCGAGCAGACCTATCGCGGGCTCTACGCCAACTATGGCGTCGCCGATCGCCCGGAATATCCGCGTGCGGAACACCCCGTGGTGCGCACGCATCCCGTCACCGGCAAGAAGGCGCTCTACGTCAATCGCGGCTTCACCCGTTATATCATGGGAGTCCCGCGCGACGAGAGTGATGCGATGCTCGCCTATCTCTACCAGCACGCGGAGAACCCGCTGTTCCAATGCCGCTTCCGCTGGACGGAAAACGCCATCGCGTTCTGGGACAACCGCTGCGCCCAGCACCGAGCGATGTGGGACTACTGGCCGCATACGCGGTCAGGCACGCGGGTGACGGTGAAGGGCGAGCGGCCGGTTTAGAGACGCGTTGACCTATCGCGCCCCCTGCGCCAAGCTTGGCCAAAAGCAATAACAAATCCGGAGGACGCCCCATGCTCCGCGCCGAAGACAACAAATTCCTCACCGAGAGCGGCGCAGGCACCGGCATGGGCGAATTGCTACGCCGCTTCTGGATTCCGGTGCTGCTGTCGGAGGAGTTGCCTGAGGCCGACGGTCCGCCGAAGAAGATCGTCGTCATGGGCGAGGAACTGCTCGCCTTCCGCGATACGCGCGGCATCGTCGGCGTCATCGATCAATATTGCCCGCATCGCGGCGCCAATCTCTGGCTTGGCCGCAACGAGGAGTGCGGCATTCGCTGCGTCTATCACGGCTGGAAGTTCGATACCTCGGGCGCTTGCGTCGACATGCCGACCTCCTATCCCGATCTCAATGCCAAGAACCTGATCCGCATCAAGTCCTATCCGGTGCGCGAGTGGGGCGAGATGATCTGGGCCTATATGGGTCCCGCCGATCAGGTGCCCGAGCTGCCCGATCTGGAAATGGCGCTGGTGCCGCCCTCGCATCGCTACGTTTCGAAGAAATGGCAGGACTGCAACTGGGTGCAGGCACTGGAAGGCTCGATCGACACCGCGCATTTTACCTTCGCGCATCTCTCCTTCGAAAAGGAAGAGAATGAGATCCTCGATATCAAGAAGCACTTTGTGAATCCGCTTGTGCGCGTGGCCACCGATCACATGCGCTGGATTGCGGAAGATCCGCGCCCCGTCATCAAGATCAACCCGCATGACGCCGGGCTCACGATCGCCGGCGGGCGTCTCACCGGCAGCGATAACATCTACTGGCGCATCGCCCAGTTCCTGATGCCGGTGCATGCCTATGCGCCGAGCGCGATGCCGGGCGAGAACATTTTTGGTCAGAGCTTTGTGCCGGTCACCGATACCAATTGCTGGATCTATACTTATGCCTGGAATCCGGAACGGCCGATTACGGACGCCGAGCGTGAGGCCTACGATCGCGGCAACGGCGTCATTTCGGAAGTCGATGAAAATTATGTGCCGCTGCGCAACAAGTCGAACGATTACCTGATCGATCGCAAGCTGCAGAAGACCCAAAGCTACACCGGCATCAAGGGCGTGTCCGAGCAGGACGCCGCCGTGCAGGACAGCCAGGGCCCGATCGCCGACCGCACGCGCGAACATCTCGGCCCGACCGATCTCGGCATCATGCATTTTCGCAAGCTCGTGATGGACGCCGCCCGCGCGCTGCAGAAGGGCGAGGCTCCGCCGCATCTGAAGCATCAGGACCGCTACGCCGTGCGATCGGGCGCTTGCGTCACCAGCAAAGCCAAGGACCTCGCCGCTGTCATGATCGAGCGGTTCGGCGATGCGGCCGGCTATGTTGGCGGTCCCGGCAGGAACGCGGCGGCGGAGTAGGGGCAGGCTCGATCCATCGTCATTGCTGTCGATGTTCACGGGCGTGCGGGCTTGAGTAAATATTACTCGCGCAGATCGTAGCGGTAGGATTTCGAGACGATCTTCCAGCCGTCGCGCAGTTTCATTGCCACCAGATAATCGGTGAAATAGCGCGGCGGCAACTGGCAGCGCACCTTGATGAAGGCGGTGGATTCGTCCGAGCGGTCTATCGTGACGATGAAATCCTCGCGCGGCTTTCCTTCAGCCTTCGCCGAC
This sequence comes from Bradyrhizobium retamae, assembly GCF_001440415.1. GTDB lineage: Bacteria > Pseudomonadota > Alphaproteobacteria > Rhizobiales > Xanthobacteraceae > Bradyrhizobium > Bradyrhizobium retamae. Next base: position 35,279 of record NZ_LLYA01000159.1, on the reverse strand, counting down.
GGCCGCTTTCGCACGCGATCGAGCCAGTCCGGAACGCTCAGCACCTGCAACTCGCCTTTCTCCAGCCAGCGCAAATCGGCGGAGGGGTCGAAGATCGCGCCCAGCTTGTCGGCATCGCCCTCATAAAGGCCATCGAAATAGTTCTGCACCACGGCTTCGACGGTCGATCGGTCATGACTCACAGCTATTCCTCCCCGGCATTGGAAATTTGTTCGAGTTGAATTAAGCCACGAACCGGCGCATTGCGCTATGGTGAGTTCATCACAGGTGCGAGGGATTGCGGGTGGCGGGTTCAGCAAAATCGAATGCTCGCATTCTTGCCGGAGAATGCTTCTGTCGCGCGACGCGCTATGCGGTGGCGGACGAATTCGAATATGCCTTGAATTGCCACTGCTCGGATTGCCGGCGCACCACCGGTTCGGCATTCAAGCCGTTTGCCGGCATCGCACGGGACAAGTTTGATGTCACCAAAGGCAAAGACAACATCATGATCTATGGCGATGCGGCGAACCACAACGCGCATTGCCCCGAATGCGGTTCGTTGCTCTATTCCGTGGTGCGCGACGGCGCCTTCGTCCATGTTGCCATGGGCACGCTGATTGACGATCCCTCGATCCGTCCAACGGCCCACATCTTCGTCGGCTTCAAGGCGCCCTGGTTTTTGATCACGGATGACCTGCCGCAATTTCAGGAACATGTCGTGCCGCGGTGATCGCGCGGGCGGACACGTTCGCCGCCATACCCGGCCGGATCCGGCGGAAAAGGTGATTGGCGATGGCCGAACCAGCGGGACACTGGCCAGACTAAGGATGGAGAGGGTGCGATTCACGTCTGCGTGGTTCGTGACCTAACTCACAAAGCCGGCCTGATCCTTCTGATAGGCAGACCGGTGTGGTAAAAAGGTACAAGGCTCCGGAGGAGTCATGATGATGTCTGGATCGCTAAAATTGTGCCGATGGGCACTTGCAGCCGCCGCCTTCCTGCTGGTGAGCGAGCCGGCCTTTGCCGAGAAGCGCGTCGCGCTGATCCTCGGCAATTCCGCCTACCAGAATGTCGCACCGCTCAGCAACCCGGTCAACGACAGTTCCAAAATGGCGGCCACGCTGAAGAACGCCGGTTTTGACGTCGTCGATTCCCGCCGTGACTTGCCGGCGGCCGAAACCCGTCGCGCGCTGCGCGACTTCGCCGATCGTGCGCGCGATGCCGATATCGCCGTGGTCTATTACGCCGGCCACGGGATCGAAGTTGACGGCGCGAATTACCTGATTCCCGTCGATGCGCGGCTGGAACGCGATACCGACATTTATGACGAGGGCCTTTCGCTCGATCGCATCCTGATCGCAATCGAGCCCGCCAAGAAGCTGCGGCTCGTGATTCTCGACGCCTGCCGCGACAATCCGTTTGCCCGCACCATGAAGCGCACCGTCGCGTCGCGCGCGATCGGGCAAGGCCTGGCCAAGGTCGAGCCGACCAGCCCCAACGTCCTGATCGCCTATTCGGCCAAGGCCGGTTCGACGGCGGCCGATGGTGATGGCCAGAACAGCCCGTTCACGGCGGCGCTGTCGAATCATTTGACCAAGCCCGGGCTCGACGTCCGCCGCGCGTTCGGCTTTGTCCGCGACGAGGTGCTCAAGACCACCAATAATCGGCAGGAACCCTTTGTGTATGGTTCGCTCGGCGGTGAAGACGTGCCGCTGGTGCCGGCACCGCGCGCGGCGCCGGCGGCCGCTGCGCCAGCTCTGAGCGCGCAGGCCGAAGCTCGCCGCGATTACGAACTCGCGCTGCAGATCGGCAACAAGAGCGCGCTCAACGCCTTCCTCGCGCAATATCCCGACGGCTTCTATTCGAGCCTCGCAAAACTTCAGCTCGACAAGATCGCCGCCGAGGAGGCGCGGGTCGCCGCGACCGAGAAGGCGCGGCTGGCCGAGCAGGAGCGGGCGCGGCTCGCCGCCGAGGGCGCCCAGAAGTCGCAGCAGGCAAAGGCCGAAGCGGAAGCCAAAGCCGCCGAGCAGGCGCGCGTCGCGGCTGAAAAGGCCAAGCAGGTGGCGCAGGAGCAGGCGGCCGCGGCCGAGCAGAAGCGCGTCGCCGCCGAAAGCGCTGCCGCCGACAAGGCGTCCGCCCCGGCATCCGCTGACAAGGACAAGACCGTGAACGTTGCTGCCCTCACGTCAGGGCCGCCGCAGGCCGACGTCACCAAGTCGGTACAGGCCGAACTGCAACGCGTCGGCTGCCTGACCGGCAACGCCGATGGCAACTGGAATCGCGCCTCGCAGCGGTCGCTGACCCTGTTCAACCGCTACGCCGGAACCAAGCTCGACACCAAGGTCGCCAGCGTCGATACGCTCGATACGATCAAGCTGAAATCGGCGCGCGTGTGCCCGCTGGTCTGCGAGCACGGCTTCAAGGCCGAGGGCGAGCGCTGCACCAAGATCACCTGCGCGGAGGGCTCGTACCTCAACGACGACAACGAATGCGAGAAGCGTAGCGCCAGGAAGCCGGTCGCCAAGCGCGGGAAGCCCGAACCGCGGCAGGCGCTGGAAGCCAGGCCGTATCAGGCGCCGCGGGCCAGGCAGGCCACCGCCGGGCGTTATCAGGGACGGGATCCGAGCATCGGGGCCAGTGGGCGCCCGCTCACCGGCCTCGAACGCCAGCAGGGCTGCAATAGCTACCAGGCCATCATGTCGGGGGTGTGCCCGTAACGGCGGCCAGCATCAGATCAAGTCCACATTGGCGCCGCGACAGCGGGGCCAATTGCTTTTCAGATCACGCTCGCCGCGATATTCACCATCAAGGCCAGCAGCGCGGTGTTGAACACGAACGAAATGATGCCGTGCACGGTCGCGGTGCGGCGGATAATCCTGTCGGTAATGCCGACGTCAGAAACCTGCGCGGTCATGCCGATCACGAACGAAAAGTAGACGAAATCCCAGTAATCCGCATCCTTGTGTGCGTCGCCGCTTGGAAACTGCAGGCCGCCGGGCTTTTTGCCGCGATAGAAATCATGGGCGTAGTGCAGTGCAAAGGCGGTATGCACAAGCGCCCATGACAATGCGATCGTCGCCGTCGCCAGGATGAGCCCGGCCGGATTGCCTTTCGAGGCGCCGAGCTCGAACACGATCGCGCCAAGGCTTGCGAGGGCGCCGAACGCGGTCACTAACAGGATCAGGAAACGCCCGTCATCCTGCAACACCGCGCTGCGCCTAATATGGCCGACGTTGCAGCGCAGCATCATAATGTAAGCGAGTACGAGGTACAGCGCGGCGAAGACATCCCAGCCGATGATGAGACGTGTCGCCAGCCGAAGCGTGTCGGGCGCAAGGAAGAATACGGCCACGCCAACCGCGAGCGCGATAAAGGTCCGCGGCCTTCCGTAGACGACGCGGACCGGCATCGGCAGGTTCTGGAAGCGAACAAGGTGTTTCTCGAATTCCTTGTCCATCCGCTGGCCTTCGATACGCGCTAGTTCCTGCGCTCCGCGACAAATCGCGCGGCTGCCCGCAATATGTTGCCCTTCGCGCCGAAGATCGACAGCGCGGAATCGGCGCGCGCCAGGAGATCGCGCACGCGCTGCTTGGCGCCGTCGATGCCGAGCTGGGTAACGAAGGTCGTCTTGCCCAGCGCCGCATCCTGGCCGGTCTGCTTGCCGAGCGCTGCGGCGTCGCCCTCGACGTCGAGCAGGTCGTCGGCGATCTGGAACGCCTCGCCGAGCGCGCGGCCGTAATCGTCGAGCGCCTGGTATTCCTTCGGCGTGGACCGGCCGAGGATCGCGCCGGCGATGCAGCCATAGCGCAACAGCGCGCCGGTCTTCATCTGCTGCAGCCGCGCCACGTCGACCGGCTCGCGGTCGCCGAAGCGGCCTTCGCCGGCGAGGTCGAGGATCTGGCCGCCGACCATGCCGCCGATGCCGGAAGCGCGCGCCAGCGCCCGCGTCAATAGCAGGCGCACATTGGCGTCCTTGTGGATCTCGTCGCGGGTGACGATGTCGAACGCCAACGTCAATAGCCCGTCGCCGGCGAGGATCGCGGTGGCGTCGTCGGTCTTCTTGTGCAGCGTGGGCCGGCCGCGGCGCAAATCGCTGTTGTCCATCGCCGGCAAATCGTCATGGATCAGGGAATAGCAATGGATGCATTCCAGCGCCGCGCCGACCAGCAGCGCGGCCTCGCGCGGGACGCCGAACACCGCCGAGCTTTCAACCACCAGAAAGGGCCGCAGCCGCTTTCCGCCGCCAAGGCTGGAATAGCGCATCGCGTCCATCAGCCGCTTCGGCCGCGCGATCTCGTCGGGCAGCAGGGTATCGGACAATAGCTTCGCCAGCAGTGCTTCGGTGTCCTCCGCGGTCTGGTCCAGTCGTTTGGCGAAATCGGCAGTGGCGGTCGTCATTAAGAATAGCTCCAGATCAATTTGGCCCGGACAATCGTTGATGGCAGAGGCTTCGTCAATTCCATGACGCAGGTCACAAAAGCGCTGGAAAACGCTCGAAATATCATGGAGATGTCACGTGGGTGGGGCCTGTTCAGCGGTCCCGGAGGGCCCGGGGCTGAACCGGAAGCATCCAATTTGCGCATTGTCCGAATTTTAGTGCTGATCCTGCTGGCGGTGCTGTTGCTGCCCTATCTGGTGACGCCGTTCTACCGCACCGGGCATCCGGTCTCGGCCCTGATGGCCTGGCGCTGGCTCAAGGGCGCGCCGGTGTCGCGGCAATGGATCGATTTCAAAGCGATTTCGCCCTACCTGCCGCGCTCGGTGGTCGGCTCCGAAGACGCCAGATTCTGCAGCCATCGCGGGGTCGATTGGGGTGCGCTGCAGGACGCAATCGACGACGCCGAGGACGGCGAGCCCACCCGCGGCGGGTCGACAATTACCCAGCAGGTGGCGAAAAACCTGTTCCTGTGGCCGGGCCGCAGCGTGGTCCGCAAGGTGCTGGAACTACCGCTCGCGATGTGGATCGATCTGGTGCTGCCCAAGCAACGGATCCTGGAAATCTATCTCAACATCGCTGAACTCGGCCCGTCCGGGCAGTTCGGGGCGGAGGCCGGTTCCCTCTACGCCTTTGGCCGGTCGGCCGCGACCCTGTCGCCGCGCGAGGCCGCCTTGCTGGCGGCGATCCTGCCCAACCCTGTCAGGCGCAGCGCCCGCAATCCTGGCCCCGGGGTGCGCCGGCTGGCCGCCACCTACATGGCGCGGGCCAATGCCGCGGCGCTACAGCGCTGCTGGAGCGAGAATCGCGCTTTTTGAGCCAATTTTCGGCCGCTTTTACCGCAACCTGCCCTAGCTTTACGCCGGCCCATCCTCTATAAGCGCGGCCTTATCGGCATCGCAGCCCGTGCGCGAAGCGCTGGGCGGTCTGGTTTCGGACGGATGCCTCCGACAACACCCCTAGAGGACTGTTATGGCCGTTCCCAGAAGAAAAACATCGCCCTCACGGCGTGGCATGCGCCGCTCGGCGGATGCGCTGAAGAAGCCGACCTATGCCGAGGACAAGGATTCGGGCGAGCTGCGCCGTCCGCACCATCTCGACCTGAAGACCGGCATGTACAAGGGCCGGCAGGTGCTGAAGAAGAAGGAATCCTGACCGGATAAGGGGATAGGGCGCCGCTCCCAGTGGCGCCTGCCCGAATTTGGCCAACGAGTGGGCCAACGGTTCCACAGGGCGAAGCGATGCTTTGACCGGGGACATTTCCGGTTTTCCTAGTAAGGCGCGATACCCATGGTCGGTTTTCCGCTGCTTCTGATTCCGCTCGCGATCTACAACATCATCGTCTTCCTGATGCCGGAGGTATCGTTCACCGAGCCGCTGGTGAAGCTGACCTTGATGTCGGGTGCGGAATGGACCGTGACGCTGAGCGACGTGCTGCTCACGCTCAGCATCTTGCTGCTGCTCGCCGAGGTCATCAAAGGCGCGCGGCCCGGCGCGAAATATCTCACCGACCATCTGCTGTCGCTGATCGTGTTCGGAGCGGCGGCGGCTGAATTCCTGCTGTGGCCGAAGTTCGGCACCTCGACCTATTTCCTGATGACGACACTGTCGCTGGTGGATTTCGTCTCCGGCCTCGCATTGCGGACACGACGCCGTGCCGTCGTCGCAGCAGCGGCGCCTGCGCCTGCGCCTCCAGCAAAAGACGCCGAAAAAGCCGAGGCGCGGCCGGCAGCCGAGCCTCGAGCCGAGCCCATAACGGCACCGGCACCGGCATCTTCGCCTGCTGCGTCATCGGCGCCGCCGGCGGCTTCTGTTGCCGAATCGGTATTGAAAGATCGCCCCGAACCGAAACCGGTGCAGCCCGCGACAGCGCCTGAGGCGGCCTCGTCCGCAGCGGCGTCGCCGGAAGGGCCTGCACAAGAGGCCGCTTCGCCCGAAATTCCCTCGCCGGGACTGCAGCCGGGCCCAGGCTCTCCGCCGCCGGATAAGCCTGATACGTCCCAGCGTTGATCTAGATGGTTTGCCGTGTCCGGAAGCCGGTGTTGCAGCACCGGATCTGGCTGGCGCCATAGGCCGTCTGCGCATCCGCCAGCGAGGCCCGCCTCAGGCCGCGGGTTTGCGGTGTCTGATCGGCGGCCGCAATCAACTGCGCGAGGAAGGTCGGATCGGGCCGCGGCATCGCTGCTCGCTGTGACCAGTGTACGGACTGCGCGACCGGCACCAACGCGACGCAGGCCGGCTCGTCGAGGTTGACGAACTCGCCGTCCAAAATTTCGTCTGATCGATCGATATCCAGCATTGCGCACCGCAACCGGCTAAAACTGTCACGTTTCGGGACGAAACGCCCCACTGCGATCTGACCTCGCAAGGCCTATGCCGCTCCCTTCCGCTTCGTTCCCGGCCAACCCGGAAAGTCCGAGAAACATGGTTTCCGGATTATTTATCAACTTTGCCTAGCCTCTCGTCTATCCTTAAGGCCCAAGGGAATCACCCGGTGGTGTCCCGAATCGAGGCGATCTGATGCCCCCTGTCCCGGAAGCCTCCAGCATTCTTGCCTCACTAGGCCAGGCGGCTTTCGTTTGGGACCTGATAGCGGACACCATCGCCTGGAGCGACAATGCCGGCGCGGTTTTCACCGACATTCCGGCGGAAGCGCTGGCGAGTGGCGCCGGATTCGCCCGGTTGATCGAGCCCTCCGGTTCGATCCGGACGGACGCCCTCACTCGAGCGCCACCGCCGCGGGGCGGCGAAGGCGTCGCCTACCGGATCGAATATGGCGTGCGAGCCTCAAGCTCCGCGCCGGTACTCTGGATCGAGGAAACCGGTTGCTGGTTCGCAGGGTCCGACGGCAAGCCAGTGCGCGCGCAAGGCATTGTCCGCATCAACAATGAGCGCCGTGCCCGCGACGAGCAATTGCTGAAGCTCTCGATGCACGATCCGCTGACCGGTGAACTCAATCGCACGCATCTCATCGCCTCGCTGGCGGAAGCGATCGAGGAAGCCATGCGTCTCCGATCGACCTGCGCCTTCATGCTGATCGGCATCGATCATTTGGCGCGCGTCAACGATGCTTTTGGCTTCGATGTCGCGGACGCCGTGATTGCCGAAGTCGGAAAGCGCATCCGTGCCAAGCTGCGCGGCGGCGACGTGCTCGGGCGCTTCTCCGGCAACAAGTTCGGGCTGATCTTGAGGAACTGCACCATCGAAGACGCCAATATCGCGGCCGAGCGTTTCCTGGCAGGGATCCGCGACGAGGTAATCCCGACCAAATCCGGTCCCGTTTCGGTGACTGCCTCCATCGGAGCGATCAGCATCCCCCGTTACGCCCGCAATGCCGATGAGGCCGTCAACCGCGCCCAGGAAACGCTCGATGGCGCCAAGCGCCGCCGCGCCGGATCGTTCGCGCTGTGGAAGCCGAACGTCGAGCGCGACGCCCAGCGCCGCGTCAACATCCGCGTCACCGACGAGATCGTCACTGCATTGAACGAGCGGCGGATCGTCACCGCCTTTGAGCCCGTGGTCGAAGCGCGCTCGCGGCAGCCGGCGTTCTACGAGTGCCTGGTGCGAATGGAGCAGGCGGACGGCCAGGCGCTGCTGGCGCCCGATATCGTTCCTGTCGCCGAACGATTGGGCCTGATCCGGCTGGTCGATCATCGCGTGCTCGAACTCGCGGTCGCCGAACTCGCGGCGTCGCCGAACGTGCGGCTCAGCCTCAACATCTCGCCCGATACCACCATGGACCCGGACTGGTGGACCGGAATCGAATCGCTGATGCAGGCGCATCCCGGCGCCGGCGAGCGGCTGATCGTCGAGATCACCGAAACGGTTGCGATCCAGGACATCGACGATATCAGGGGCTTCATCACACGACTGAAAAGCTTCGGCAGCCAGATCGCGATCGATGATTTCGGCGCCGGCTACACCTCGTTCCGCAACCTGCGCAAGCTCGGCGTCGATATCGTGAAGATCGACGGCGCCTTCGTGCAGAACATCGCCCGCTCCGCCGACGATCGCGCCTTCGTGCACACGCTGATCGATCTTGCCAACCGCCTGCAGATCAAGACGGTAGCCGAATGGGTGCAGGACGAGGAAACCGCCGTGATGCTGCGCGAATGGGGTTGCGACTACATCCAGGGCCGCCTGATCGGACTGGCATCGCCGCAGCGGCCGTGGATGGCGGCAACGGACGCGGTGCTGCCAGCAGCGGGTTAGCTCTCTCCGCGCGTCGTCCCTGCGAACGCATGCGAAAGCAGGGATGACAGCGGAGGCTTAGGAACGAAGAGAAAGAACTACTCTTCCTTCTTCGGCTCTTTCGACATGCGCTCGAGGCGTTCCTGCATTTCCTTCATCTGGCGGCGAAGATCGTCGATATTGTCTCCGTCGGGCGCGGGCTCCGGCACCTTCTCCGGCTCGGGCGAAGTCGATCCGGCGCGCGGCGGCACGAACGGCTTGAACATCGAGAACGTCTGCTGAAACAATTCCATGTTGCGGCGGACATGTTCCTCGAGCGGCGCGAATGGTGTGCCGCTGAAGGTATTGGTGAGTTGCTTGCGGAATTTTTCCTGCTCGCGCGTCAGCGTATCGATCGACTGCTCCAGATATTTCGGCACCACCAATTGCATGCTGTCGCCGTAGAAGCGGATCAACTGCCGCAGGAAAGTGGTGGGCAACAGATTTTGTCCCGCCTTGTTTTCCTGTTCGAAGATGATCTGCGCCAGCACCTGGCGGGTAATGTCGTCGCCGGTCTTGGCGTCGTAGACGAGAAAATCCTCGCCTTCCTTCACCATCGCTGCGAGATCTTCGAGCGTCACATAGGTGCTGGTGCCGGTATTATAGAGCCGCCGGTTGGCGTATTTCTTGATCGTCGTAGGTTGGTCTGACTTTGCCATAAGCTCACACATCGACACCGAGAGCAGGGAACCCGGCGGCTTCGCCGACGGGCAGACGAGCAACGCAAACGCAGCAAAGTAAGCATTTTCAATGCGGTTCGGCTACCGTTTTGTGCGGCACGGTTAATTCCAAGGCATGGACGCTGCTATGGAAACCCCTTGGGGAGCAATTTGAATGCGCCGCGGCAGGATTTTGGGCACCGGCCGATTGACATGGGTCAATGAGGTTAACAACATAAGGTGAGAGACAGGCACGCCACCCCGGCCGCCCGCCGTCCAACAACCTCAAGCCCAAGAAACCCCATAAGGAGATGTCCATGTCAGACGATGTCGTCATCGTCAGCGCCGCCCGCACTCCGGTCGGCAGCTTCAACGGCGCGTTCGCCACCACCCCGGCCCATGACCTCGGCGCCATCGCCATCAAGGCCGCGCTGGAGCGGGCGGGTGTCGAGCCGGGCCAGGTCTCCGAAGTCATCATGGGCCAGATCCTGACCGCGGCGCAGGGCCAGAACCCGGCCCGTCAGGCCTCGATCAACGCGGGCATTCCGGTGGAGAGCCCGGCCTGGGGCGTCAACCAGCTCTGCGGCTCGGGCCTGCGCTCGGTCGCGCTCGGCTATCAGGCGCTGCTGAACGGCGATTCCTCGATCGTGGTCGCGGGCGGCCAGGAATCGATGAGCATGGCCCCGCATGCGCAATATCTGCGTGGCGGCGTGAAGATGGGCGGCCTGGAGCTGGTCGACACCATGATCAAGGACGGCCTGTGGGACGCCTTCAACGGCTATCACATGGGTAACACTGCCGAGAACGTCGCCAAGCAGTGGCAGATCACCCGCGCCCAGCAGGACGAGTTCGCCGTCAGCTCGCAGCAGAAGGCCGAAGCCGCGCAGAAGGCCGGCAAGTTCAAGGACGAGATCACCGCCGTCACCATCAAGACCCGCAAGGGCGATGTGGTGGTCGATACCGACGAATATCCCCGTCACGGCGCGACGCTGGAGTCGATGGCCAAGCTGAAGCCCGCCTTCGAGAAGGACGGCACCGTGACCGCCGGCAGCGCGTCGGGCATCAATGACGGCGCGGCCGCCGTGGTGCTGATGACCGCCAAGGAAGCGGCCAGACAGGGCAAGAAGCCGATCGCCCGCATCGTCTCCTGGGGCCAGGCCGGCGTCGATCCCAAGATCATGGGCACCGGCCCGATCCCCGCGTCGCGCACTGCGCTGAAGAAGGCCGGCTGGAACGTCGGCGACCTCGACCTGATCGAGGCCAACGAGGCGTTCGCGGCGCAGGCCTGTGCGGTGAACAAGGATCTCGGCTGGGACACCAGCAAGGTGAACGTCAATGGCGGCGCGATCGCGATCGGTCACCCGATCGGAGCGTCGGGCGCGCGCGTGCTAGTGACGCTCTTGCACGAGATGCAGAAGCGCGATGCCAAGAAGGGCCTCGCCACGCTGTGCATCGGCGGCGGCATGGGCATTGCGATGTGCGTCGCACGCGACTGAACTAAAGGCAGACTGGTCGGTTGAATGATGAAAAGATCATCTCGCAACCACGGCTCGAATTGGTAAAGATGAAATGCCCGGTCTCGCGCCGGGCATTTTCATCTTGTGCAGGCGTTTCCAAGAGCGCCTGCAAAACGGAAAATTGAAACTCGTCAAAAGACCGGGACAATTCCGGCGTACCAAGAAATTACCAAGGAGGACTACGACATGGCACGTGTTGCATTGGTTACGGGAGGTACGCGGGGCATTGGCGCTGCGATCAGCAAGGCGCTGAAAGCCGCGGGCTACAAGGTTGCGGCGAGCTACGCCGGCAACGACGCTGCCGCCGAGAAGTTCAAATCCGAGACCGGCATCCCCGTCTACAAATGGGACGTCTCTTCGTTCGACGCCTGCGCCGACGGCATCAAGAAGGTCGAGGCGGACCTCGGGCCGATCGACGTACTGGTCAACAATGCCGGCATCACCAAGGACGGCGCCTTCCACAAGATGACGCTCGAGCAATGGAACGCGGTGATCAACACCAATCTCGGCTCGCTGTTCAACATGACGCGCCCGGTGATCGAGGGCATGCGCGCCCGCAAATTCGGCCGCATCATCAACATCTCCTCGATCAACGGCCAGAAGGGACAGTTCGGCCAGGTCAACTATTCCGCCGCCAAGGCCGGCGACATCGGCTTTACCAAGGCGCTGGCGCTGGAGAATGCCAAGGCCGGCGTGACCGTGAACGCGATCTGCCCCGGCTACATCAACACCGAGATGGTGCAGGCGGTGCCGAAGGACGTGCTTGAGAAGAGCATTCTGCCGCTGATCCCGATCAATCGTCTCGGCGAGCCCGAAGAGATTGCCCGCGCAGTGGTTTTCCTGGCTGCCGACGAGGCCAGCGGCATCACCGGGTCGACCATGACGATCAACGGCGGCCAGTACTTGGTGTGACCTGAGCGTCACGATCGTGTCGTAGTTAGAACGTCTTTATGCCCGGGCAAAAGCGCGAAGCGCGTCTTCGCGCTAGATGTCCCGGGCATCCACGTCTTTAAAGCCGTCCGACGACGAAGAATGGATGGCCGGGACAAGCCCGGCCATGACGGAAAGTACCTGCATAAATGACCGCCCGTAGCGCCACACTGATCGGACTGACTGCGATCCTGATGTGGTCGCTGCTGTCGGTGTTGACCGTTGCGACCGGAAAAATTCCGGCGTTCCAGCTCGCCGCCATGACGTTTGCGATCGGCGCCCTGGTCGCTTTCGCAAGTTTCCTGTTCAGGCCCTCCGCTTTCGGCGCCTTGAAGCAGCCGCTGGTCGCCTGGGTCGTCGGCGTCGGCGGATTGTTCGGCTATCACGCGCTGTATTTCCTCGCGTTGCGGTTTGCGCCGCCGGCCGAAGCCGGCTTGCTGAATTATCTCTGGCCGCTCCTGATCGTGCTGTTCTCGTCGCTGTTGCCGGGCGAACGGCTGGCGCCACATCACATCATCGGTGCGTTGCTCGGGCTTGCCGGCACGGTGCTGCTGTTTGCCGGCAATACCGGCAGCTTTGCGGCAGGCCAGATCCCAGGGCTGGCTGCGGCCTTCGTCGCCGCCTTTGTGTGGGCCGCCTATTCGGTGATGTCGCGCAAGCTCAAGGCGGTGCCGACCGATGCGGTGGCCGGCTTCTGCCTTGCCACCGCACTGTTGGCCGCGCTTGTGCATGCCATGGTGGAGAAGACGGCGTGGCCGGAGACGATCGGGCAATGGCTTGCCGTCATCGCGCTCGGCGTCGGCCCTGTCGGCGCGGCGTTCTTCGTCTGGGACATCGGCATGAAACGCGGCGATATCCGCGTGCTAGGAGCGGCGTCCTACGCGACGCCCCTCCTATCGACCTTGTTTCTGATCCTCGCCGGCTTCGCGCAGCCGACTGCCACGATCGCCATTGCCGCGATCCTGATCGCCGGCGGCGGCCTGATCGCGGCGAAGGACATGGTGCTGAGAAAAAGATTGTAGGATGGGTAGAGCGAAGCGAAACCCATCATGCTTCGGCATGCTATGGTTGATGGGTATCGCTTCGCTCCACCCATCCTACGAAGACTGATCGCGGCGAAGAATATGATGTGGCGGAAGCAAGGGCTCAGTGCGTGCGTTAGCCTGTCACGCTTTCATGCGCAAGGAAGCAAGTGTTGCGGCACAAAACGCCAGCAACGTCACGCCCGCATTAACGGCGTGGGAATACTCCCAGTGCCGGCGCGAGGTTTGCCAGTCCTCAGGGCGCACAGTCCAGTTGTCGGTGGCGACGTTGACCGGGTTGGTCCAGGTCAGGAAAATTGCCAGATTGACAATGATGAGAGCAATTGCGGCGCCTGCAAGCCAAAGCGCCAGTTTGTCAGCTCTGACTTGGACCGCGAGAGCCAGATTGGCGATCAACGACGCCGGCAAGAACAGGCCGACCACCCACCAGCCGACATAGATGCGCTGGACCACGAAGTAGTCCTGCTCCGACATCTGCATCTTGTGGCGCAGTTCGAACAGATGCGCGGCCGGAGCGATGACGGCAAGGCCGGTGAGAATAATCGCCAGGAATCGAATGATCATCGAAGCGGCTTCCGTCGTGCAACCGAGGACGGCGCGCGCCCGTTCTCTGGCGTGCCGAGATACCGGATTGGGCCGCGGCTCGCCCGCGGGCGGCTTTCGCTACCAACATCGTCGCCCGGCCGGCGTTCCAGCGGTTGCTGGTTGGGGAGGCCGCGTGGCTGTTCGCGCGCGACCCCGGCACCTCACCGCGCAGGGAACCAGTCCGGTTTTGCCAGCTCAAACTTCGCAAATTCGAATCCGGGGGCGACGGTGCATCCCACCAGCGTCCAGTCGCCGCTGCTTTCAGCGGATTGCCAGGCGTGCGGAGGCACAACGGCTTGCGGAACCTCGCCGCCAGCGAGATCGGGCCCAAGTTTGACGCGGCGCCGGCCGCCGTCATCTGCGATCTGCAGCGTCAGCGCCGCGCCCGCGTAATAATGCCAGACCTCGACCGCATCGATACGATGCCAATGCGAGCGTTCGCCGCGTGCCAGCAGGAAATAGATCGCGGTCGATCGCGAACGCCCGGCGGTGTCCACGCTTTCGTCGCGAAACGTCTCGCGATAATGCCCGCCTTCGGGATGCGGCTTCAGGTCGAGCCGCGCGATGATCTCGGCGGCTTGTTTTGGCAGCGCCATCAGAACTTGTTCTTGCGTTCGCGCAGTTCGCCGAACACTTCGGCGGCGCTGGCGCCCTTCATGTGCAGCTTGGCCGCCACCGACGGCTCGTCGGCGCGCAGGAACACGTTGGCTTTTTTCTCCTCGCCCAACAGCACCGGGATCGTCGGCTTGTTGTCCGCGCGCAGCCGCCTGACTTCCTCGGCGCGCGCTTTCAGCGCCGGATTGTCGCCGTCGACGGTGAGCGCGAATTTAATGTTGGCGGCAGTATATTCATGGCCGCAATAGAGCTTGAAATCATCCGGCAGCGCACGGAGCTTCAACAGGGAATCCCACATCATCGGATAATTGCCCTCGAATACCCGGCCGCAGCCGATCGAGAACAGCGTGTCGGCGGCAAACACCGCCTTTTCGTTGTCGAATACGTAGGAGATATGATCGAGCGTGTGCCCCGGTGTTTCCAGCACCCGCGCCAGCAGGCTTCCCACCTTGACTACGTCGCCATGGGCGGTGCGCAGGTCGACATTGGCAATCTTGGTGGACTTGTCGTGCGGTGCAACGACGCGGCAGTTGTATTTCTGCTTCAACTCGGCAATGCCGCCAACATGGTCGTGATGGTGATGAGTGACGAGAATATCCGTGAGCGTCCAGCCTTCGCGCTCCAGCGCCTTGATGATCGGGGCGGCTTCGGGCGCGTCGACCGACGCGGTGGCCTTGGTCGCGGGATCATGGATCAAATAGCCGAAATTGTCGTTGAGGCAGGTGAAGGTACGAATTTCCGCGGCCATGACAGCTCCGTGGTTAAGGCTTTCAGCCCCGCTAATCCGAAAGAAATATGGCGTTAACGCTTGCGCGGCAATGGCATTTTCGGCGCGCCGCAATGAAACACGGTATGGTAGATTGTGCCCATGACCATCGACGTCATCGATCTCCGGGATTTCTATTCGCAGCGCCTCGGCATCGTGGCGCGGCAGTTGATCAACCGCGGCATTCGGGCGCGCTGGTCCGATGCGGCGGGGCAGCGCGTGCTCGGACTCGGCTATCCGACGCCCTATCTCGGGCTGTTTCGCGAGGATTCGGAGCGCTGCATCGCTTTCATGCCGGCGGCGCAGGGCGTCCTGAAATGGCCGACGGGACGGCCGGCGCTGGCATCTCTGATCGATGAATTCTCGATGCCGCTGCCGGACGCCGCGATGGATCGAATCTTGCTGGTTCACGCGCTGGAGATGTCGGACGATCCGGAGCGCTTGTTGCGCGAGGTGTGGCGGGTGCTGGCGCCGTCCGGCCGGCTGATTGCGGTGATCCCGAACCGGCGGGGCGTGTGGACGCGCACCGACAATACGCCGTTCGGTCACGGCCGGCCCTATTCGCGCGCGCAGATCACGCAATTGCTGCGGCAGACCTGGTTTACGCCGGCGGCGTGGGGCGAGGCGCTGTTTCTGCCGCCGGTCGGCAATGGCTGGTTTCTGCGCTCGGCGATGGCGTGGGAGCGTGTCGGCGCCGCGCTGTCGCTGCCGTTCGCCGGCGTCCATATCGTGGAAGCGACCAAACAGGTCTATCGCGCGATCCCCGCGGGCCGCGAACGTACGCGGCTGATTCCGTCGCTGGAGCCGGCGCTGGTGCCGTCATCGACGGCAACGCGGGATAAGCTGGGCGAATCGTAGGTAGGCAAAGGCGCGCATGCGCCGTGCCCACCATTTCGTGCGCAGTTTTCAAGCAAGTTGGTGGGCACGCTAGCGCTTTGCCCACGCTTACGAAATCGGACGCCTACTCATTCCCCGGATTGAAATCTTCGCTTGGCGCGGCGGGCGCGGCCATGCTGTCGGGGCGCGGGCCGTGCGGCCGGCGGCGCCGGCGCGGGAAACGCTCGCCGCGGCCCTCTTCATATCCGCCGGGCGCACCGTTCACCTGAGGCTGCGGTCCGGTGATGAAGGAGGGCAGGCGATCGACGCCGCCGGTGTCGGCAATCACCGGCTGCGGCTGGGTTTGCGGCTGATACTGCGGCTGCGGACGGTGCTCGCGTTCGCGATGGTGTTCGCGCGGCTGTTGGTCGCGCTGGTAGGGCTGGTTGTCGCCGCGCTGTTCGCGCGGATTTTCGCGCGGATTGTTGTCGCGGATATATGGCTGTGGCTGCTGAGGGACGAAGCCCGGCTCCTGGCCGAAATGCGAAAAACTCTCGCCGTCGTCGTCACCGTCTTCCGTCGGCTGCGTTTCGGTGTCGATGCGCGGCTGCGGCTGGTTCTGCCGGAACTGCTCCTGCGCAGCAGCGATCAGGCGGAAATAATGCTCGGCGTGCTGGTAGTAATTCTCGGCCGCGACCGGGTCGCCGGAAGAGCGCGCGTCGCGCGCTAGCTGAACGTATTTTTCCGCAACGTGCGAAGCGGTGCCGCGGATCTTGATGTCAGGCCCGTTGGATTCGAATACCCGGGTCATCGGGTTCTGACCGCGCCGGCCATCGTTCCGGTTACTGCCTTGGTTCCGGTTACGCATCCGCTTGTTGTTTTGACCGTTTCTCATGTCTCGCCTTTATTCCAGCCCTGATGTTTTGCAGTTGCCGTCGTAGCCTGATCCGATCGGGCGCGCACTCAGGCGCACCGAATCACGATGCCGTTCAAATTCATGTCGTCGATTTCGCCAACCCTCGCGTTCAGCAAAGACGCGTTCCCCAATCGGCGGCACATTTGCCCGCCGGATCAAATCATTCAGCCTGCCAAAACCAGTCTAACCGTCTTGCGTGACGGCTTCGCGTGACTGGCTGTTGCGTAAGTATTCAAGCGCAATATCAGGCTTTCGTTCGCTTTACGGTCGAGAGCAGCACAGCTCCAGCTATTGCGCTCAATTCGACCTGCGTTTGGAACCTTTCACCCGGCGGGCTCTCGTTTCGAGAAACTCTGGCCTCACCCGTATGATTTACGGGGCCAGCAGCCCTGGACCGATGTTGTGAACGGAACGTAGTCGCTCCGGGGGAATATTCCAAGGGGTTTTTTTGCGTTCCAGAAGGACTTTATCGGGCCATTTTGTGGCCCGCGACCGCCCTTGGAATGCCCGCCAGATCGGCCTTGGGGGCTGTCGCGGGCGTTAACCCTGCGCTTGTCATCAGGGCCTGGATTGGGCCGCTTTGGCCCTCTCCGGCCTCCACGACCAAAGCCGCCCCCGGGGCGAGGAGGCCGGCCGCCTGAGGGATCAACGCGCGATAGGCGTCCAGCCCGTCGGCGCCACCATCGAGCGCGGCGAGCGGGTCGTGGTTCCTGACCTCCTCGGCCAAGTGAGCGATGTCCGCCGAGCGAATGTAGGGCGGATTCGAAACAATCAGATCGAACGTGCCGGATAATCCGCCGGCATAATCGCAGGCGACGAACGTCGCGCGATCAGATAGCGCTGAACGCGCCGCGTTGGCGGCGGCGGTCTGCAGGGCGGCTTCCGAAATGTCGGTCCCGAATCCATGCGCCGCTGGCAGCTCCGACAAGAGCGCCAGCAGGATCGCGCCGGAGCCGGTGCCGAGGTCCGCGATGCGTAAGGGACGATTGAGGTCGCCGCCGGCGCGCAACAGTTCCAGCGCCAGTTCGACCACCGTCTCGGTATCGGGCCGCGGCACCAGCGTTGCGGCTGAGAGTCGCAAGGGCAGACCCCAAAATTCCTTTTCGCCGATGATGCGGGCGACCGGCTCGCCTGCGAGACGTCGGCGCATGAAAGCTTCGAGGCGGGCGGATTCGTCCGAGGTGAGCTCGCGCTGTGCAGCCGATATCAAGCCGGTCAGGTCGAGGCCAAGTGCATGGCCTGTCAGAATCCGTGCGTCGAGCTCGGCGGATTCCATGGCGGCGGCTTTGAGTCTCGCTGCGAGCGCGCGTCGGGCGGCCTCGACGGTCGGCGCTCTCACGCCGCCGCGCCCTGTGCGGCGAGCTGGGCGGCCTGGTGCTCGGTCGTCAACGCGTCGATCAGTTCGCCCAGCGCTTCGCCCGAAATCACCTGCGGCAATTTGTAGAGCGTCAAGTTGATGCGGTGATCGGTGACGCGGCCCTGCGGGAAATTATAGGTGCGGATGCGCTCGCTTCGGTCGCCGGAGCCGACCTTCTCCTTGCGGTCAGCGGAGCGCGCGGCATCGGCGCGCTGGCGCTCGGCGTCGTAGATGCGCGAGCGCAGGATGTTCATCGCGGAAGCGCGGTTTTTGTGCTGCGAGCGGCTGTCCTGCATCATCACCACGATGCCGGTCGGAATGTGCGTGATACGGATCGCGGATTCAGTCTTGTTGACGTGCTGGCCGCCGGCGCCTTGCGCGCGCATGGTTTCGATCCGCAGATCTTCATTCTTGATGTCGACATCGACATCCTCGACCTCGGGCAGAACCGCCACCGTTGCAGCCGAGGTGTGAATCCGCCCCTGTGTTTCCGTGTCGGGCACGCGCTGCACGCGGTGCACGCCGGATTCGAATTTCAGCTTGGCGAACGCGCCGCGGCCCTGCACCTCGGCGATGATTTCCTTGTAGCCGCCCACGGTACCTTCCGAGGCCGAGATCACCTCGACTTTCCAGCCCTGCAAGGCGGCAAACCGCTCATACATGCGGAACAGGTCGCCGGCGAACAGCGAGGCCTCGTCGCCGCCGGTGCCGGCGCGGATTTCCAGCATTACGTTGCGGTCGTCCATGGCGTCCTTGGGCAGCAGCGCCACGCGAATCTTCTGCTCGAGGTCAGCGACGCGCGCCTGCAGCGTTTCGAGCTCGGCTTCGGCCATGCTGCGGATTTCGGGATCGGTGCCGGCATCAGCCAAGAGCTGTTCGGCGCCCGCAATCTCGGCACGCGCCGTTCGATACGCCTTGACCGCATCGATCAGCGGATTGAGCTCGGCGAGCTCGCGCGTGATCTGGACGTATTTTTCGGAATTGACCTGGCCCAGCAGCGCGGCCTCGAGCGAGGCATGATGGGCGAGCAGGATATCGAGTTTGGCTTCGGGCAACATGGCGTATTTCTCAGGCAGCGGATACGGAAGGGTGGCGTTGTCGGGACAGAGCCTCGCTACAACGACAGCCCCTCGGCTTCCGCGAACTCCGTCAGCTTCTGCCGGATCGAGACGCTGCCGGACGGCGCATCGAGCAGCGGCATCAGGACAGCTTCCGCCTTTTTGGCGTCGAGGTCGAGGATCATGGCCTTGACCGGGCCGTGCGCGGTGGCCGACAGCGACAGCGAGCGGTAGCCGAGCGCGATCAGCGCCAGCGCGCCGAGCGGCTTTGAGGCCATCTCGCCGCATAGCGAGGCCATCTTCTTCGCAGCTTGCGCTCTCCGCACGATATCGCGCAGCGCACGCAGGATCGGCACCGACATGGTGTCGAACCGTTCGGAAACTTTTGCGTTGCCGCGGTCGACCGCAAACAAGAACTGGAACAGGTCGTTCGAACCGACCGAAACGAAATCGACCTTCTTCAAGAGTTCGTCGAGTTGGTAGAGCAGCGCCGGCACTTCCACCATGGTGCCGACGTCAATACGTTCCGGCAACGCGTGGCCATGCTGGCGCAGGTAGGTCAATTCGCGTTCGACGATGGCCTTGGCCTGGTCGAATTCGGCGACTTCCGAAATCATCGGAAACATGATCTTCAGCGCGCGGCCGCCGCCGGCCCGCAGCAGCGCACGAATCTGGCCGCGCAACAGTCCCGGCCGGTCGAGCCCGAGCCGGATCGCGCGCCAACCGAGCGCCGGGTTTTCCTCGATCACGGTCTCCATATAGGGCAGCGCCTTGTCGCCGCCAATATCGAGGGTGCGGAACGTGACCGGCTTGGAGCCGGCGGCGTCCAGCACGGTGCGATAGAGCGCGAGTTGGTCGGAAGCGCGCGGCAGGCTCTGGCCGACCATGAACTGCAACTCGGTGCGGAACAGCCCGATGCCCGCGCTGCCGGTGTCGTCGATATGCGGCAGGTCGACGACGAGGCCCGCGTTGATCATCAGCTCGACCGACTGGCCGTCCTTGGTCACACAGGGTTTGTCGCGCAGCGCGGCATACTGTGCCTGTCGCCGCGCGCGAAACCGCACCCGCTCGGCATAGGCCGATTCGATCTCGGCCGAGGGGCGGACATAGATCGAGCCCGAGGTGCCGTCGACGATGATGGGATCGCCGGGGTCGGCAATGCCGGGCGCGTTCGGGATTTCGCCGACCGCAGGGATTCCGAGCGCGCGCGCCACGATCGAGACGTGGGAATTCGCGGTGCCTTCCTCCAGCACCAGGCCGCGCAGCCGCTTACGATCGTAGTCGAGCAGCGCCGCCGGTCCCATCGCGCGCGCGATCAGAATGGCGTTTTCGGGAAGCTGCTCGCGCGAGGGCGCGTGATCCTGGCCGACCAGTTGCCGCATCAGGCGATGGCCGAGGTCTTCCAGGTCGTGCAGGCGGTCGCGCAGATAAGGATCGGTCGAGCGCAGCATGCGCGCGCGAGTGTCGGACTGCACGCGCTCGACCGCGGCTTCCGCGGTGAGGCCGGTAGCGACCGCCTCATGCAGCTTGTGCGACCAGCCGTGGTCGTTGGCAAACATCCGGTAGGCTTCCAGCACCTCGCGGTGCTCGCCGCCATCGGCGACGTCGCCGCGCTCCAGCATGCGGTCGAGATCGGCGCGCAGCTTGGTCAGCGCTGCATCCAGCTTCTTGACTTCCTTCGGCAGGTCTTCGGCGATGTAGTTGGTGATGACGACACGCGGCTCGTGCAGCACGACATGGCCCAGCGCGATGCCGTCGGAGAGGATCGCGCCGGTTTTGTGCAGCGAATGCCGCGCCGCCGGTTCCGCGCCGGGCTGCGCCAGCGCCGCCAGTTCGCCCGAGGCGATCATTTCCGCCAGCACCATGGCGGTGGTCTGCAGCGCCTCGACCTCTTCCTCGACATAGGTGCGCTTGGCGCGGTTCTGCACTACCAGCACGCCGAGCGTGTTGCCGGCGCGCAGGATCGGCACGCCGAGGAACGAATGGTAGATTTCTTCGCCGGTTTCCGGGCGGAACGAGAAGGCCGGATGGCTCTGCGCGTCCGAGAGGTTGAGCGGGCTGGCCTCGCTGGCGACGAGGCCGACGAGACCCTCGTGCGCGTTCAGCACCGTGCGGTGCACCGCGTCGCGGTTCAGACCCTCGGTGGCGTAAAGTTCGAGCGTGTTATCGATGCGCAGCACGTAACAGGAGCAGACCTCGGCCACCATGTTGGCCGCGATCAACACCACGATCTTGTCCAGGCGTTCCTGCGCCGAGACCTTCTCCGCCATGGTTTCGCGGAGCCGTCTCAACAAGACGCGGGGACCTCCCGACGTGCTCCGCATGTGCTGGTATCCTCCCCCGCAAGGCCAGCCCGCCGGGTGGCCGGCAGCTGGCGTGAAACGCACGAAACCGTACAATTATATTCATTCGGCGCCGCCGCTAGCCGCCTATCCAGGCCGAATCGAGATCGCCTGTGGTGCAGTTTGCGGCAACGCACCTCACAGGCCGTATAGCCAATCGAGGCTTGCTTTGCCAAGCAAAACGCCTGCCAGAAGCAATAACGTGTGGGTCAGGGCCGATGTTGCGCCGGCGAAACGCTTGATCCGGCAAACCAAGCCGGTCTGGGATCAGACCATGCGCTAAATTTGAGAGAAAATCGTTCTAAGTCTGATCGAGCCCGTAGAGCGTGTGCAGCGTGCGCACCGCAAGTTCGGTATAGGCGGCGTCGATCAGCACCGAAAACTTGATCTCGGAGGTGGTGATGGCGCGGATGTTGATGTTGCGCAGGGCTAGCGCGGTGAACGCCTGCGCGGCGACGCCGGCATGGCTGCGCATGCCGCTGCCGATCACCGAAACCTTGGCCACGTCGGTGGCGGTGTCGAGCCGGGCATAGCCGATCTTGGCCTTGGCCGAAGTGATGGTGTCGCGGGCGCGGGTATAATCGGAGGCCGGCACGGTGAAGGTGAGATCGGTGGTCTTGCCGTCCTCGGAGACGTTCTGGACGATCATGTCGACATTGATGTTGGCTTCCGCGAGCGGGCCGAAGATCGCCGCCGCAACGCCTGGCTTGTCCTCGATCTGGCGCACGGAAATCTGGGCTTCGTCCTTGGAGAAGGCGATGCCGGTGACGACGTGGCTTTCCATGATTTCCTCCTCGCTGCAGATCAGCGTGCCCGGCGGGGTGCCGTGCGGGTCGATATCCTCTGGCTTGTCGAAGCTGGAACGAACGAACACGGGCATGTTGTGCACCATGCCGAGTTCCACCGAGCGCACCTGCAGAACCTTGGCGCCCTGCGAAGCCAGTTCCAGCATGTCCTCGAAGGCGATCTTGTCGAGCCGCCGCGCCTTGGGAACCGCCCGCGGATCGGTGGTGTAGACGCCATCGACGTCGGTGTAGATGTCGCAGCGGTCGGCCCGGATGGCGGCGGCGATCGCCACCGCCGAAGTATCTGAGCCGCCGCGCCCAAGCGTGGTGATCCGGTTGGTCTGCGGGTTGATGCCCTGGAAGCCGGCAATGACGGCGACCTCCTGGCGATCCTTAAAGCGAGCGGTGATCTCGCTGCCGTCGATCTCGAGAATCCGTGCCGAGGCGTGGGCGTCCGAGGTCTTGATCGGGATCTGCCAGCCCTGCCATGAGCGGGCCTGGATGCCCATGCCCTGCAGCACGATCGCGAGCAGGCCCGAGGTCACCTGTTCGCCGGATGCCACCACGGCGTCATATTCGCGCGCATCATGCAGCGGCGAGGCGTCGCCGCACCAGTCGACCAGCTCGTTGGTCTTGCCGGCCATGGCCGACACCACGACGGCGACATCATGCCCGGCGTCGACTTCGCGCTTGACGTGGCGCGCGACGTTGCGGATTCGGTCGATGTTGGCGACGGACGTGCCGCCGAATTTCATCACGAGGCGGCCCATGACGACGCGTGCATTCCCTGTGAGGATAAGTTAGGTGACCCGCACGGAAAGTGGAGCGCCCGGGCCGAAAGCGGCGTATACATAGCGACGCGGTCCGGGGCAAGCACCCCCGGTTCCGTTTTCGACCCAAAATGACGGGAATTGCTGTGGTGGCGGGTTAATTCAGGGCGAGCGTATGGGGCGTTATATCGATGATATTCTGCAGCCCGGCGAGAGGGTGCTGTATTCGACCAATGCGCATTGGATATTTTTCTTGCCGGCGATCATCGGCTGGATTGTGGCGGGCGTATTCCTGGTGATCTCGGGTATGGTGCCAGCGGGCCCATCCGTACTGATCTGTCTGTCGCTGGCGGGGATATCAGCCATCGCTGCGTTGTACAAAACGGTCACCGCCTGGTTCCATCGATGGACCACCGAGACCGACGTCACCAATTTCCGTGTGGTCCACAAGACCGGCTTTGTTCAGCGGCAGACGTTCGAGATGAGTGTGGACAAGGTCGAGAGCGTCGACGTCAACCAGAGCATCCTCGGCCGCATCCTCAACTACGGCGACGTAACGGTCTCGGGGGTCGGCGAGGGTGGCAAGACCCTCGACACCATTGCTTCGCCACTGGCATTTCGCAATGCCATCACGGCACGACCGGCCGGTACGTAAGTCATGGCCATGCAGCAAAACGCTTCCGCCACAGGCTCTACCGTCGATCCGGCCGAGGTCGCGAAATTTTCGAAATTGTCGGATGAGTGGTGGGACCCCAAAGGCAAGATGGCCCCGCTGCACAAGATCAACCCGCTGCGGCTCGCCTATATCCGCGACGCCGCCTGCCGCAAGTTTGAGCGTAACGCCAGGAGCTTGAGTTGTCTCTCGGGCCTGCGCATCCTCGATATCGGTTGCGGCGCTGGCCTGTTGTGCGAGCCGTTGACGCGGCTGGGCGCGCAGGTGATCGGGATCGATCCGTCCGCGACCAATATTGCGGCTGCCAAGCTGCACGCCGACAAGGGGCATCTGTCGATCGATTATCGCTGCACTACCGTCGAGCAGATGGACCATCGCGAGCGGTTCGACGTCGTGCTGGCGATGGAAGTGATCGAGCATGTCACCGATGTCAGCGCGTTCCTCGCCCGCTGCGCGGCGATGGTCAAGCCGGGCGGGATGATGGTGGTCTCGACACTGAACCGCAACTGGAAGAGTTTTGCGCTAGCGATCGTCGGCGCCGAATATGTGCTGCGCTGGCTGCCGCGCGGCACCCATCAATGGGACAAGTTTGTCACTCCGGACGAACTCGCCCGCCATCTCGCCAGCAACCGCCTCACCATCACCGAGCAGGCCGGCGTGGTCTATAACCCGCTCGCCGATCGATGGAGCATCTCGTCCGACATGGACGTGAACTACATGGTGGTGGCGGAAGGGGTGTGAGTTTGATGCGGGAATCTTGACCGCATAACCAGTGTCGTCCCTGCGAACTGCATGCGAACGCAGGGACCCATAACCACATCGGTTTGTTGTCGCACGAAGGCCGTCGGCCAGCGGAATAGCTTGAGAGGCCGCGGCGTAGCGATGAGCGCACGCGCTCACGCTTGGGGTCCCTGCTTTTCGCAGGGACGACAGCGTGTTTGTGGCGCGCGCATTCCAGTCATGACGCCGCTCCGGTTGACCGCCTTCGTTGCGCCCGGCACGGTGCAGCAGCATCCCGCCGGTATTTCCCATGCTCTCC
This sequence comes from Bradyrhizobium retamae, assembly GCF_001440415.1. GTDB lineage: Bacteria > Pseudomonadota > Alphaproteobacteria > Rhizobiales > Xanthobacteraceae > Bradyrhizobium > Bradyrhizobium retamae. The sequence goes on along the minus strand of NZ_LLYA01000159.1, from coordinate 10,761 downwards.
GTCGCCACGCTCTGGATTCCCTTCACCATCATCGCTGCGCTGGGACAGGTCGCGCGCAATGCGATGCAGCGGTCGTTGACGGGACCGCTCGGGACTTGGGGCGCGACCAATATCCGCTTCCTGTTCGGCTTTCCGTTTTCGATTCTGTTCCTGGCCGTGGTGCTGGCGGCGACCGGCGACAAGGTGCCGTGGCCGGCGCCCGTGTTCTGGCCGTGGCTGCTGCTCGGTGCGCTCAGCCAGATCGTCGCCACCGGCATGATGCTAGTGGCGATGAACGACCGCTCCTTCGTGGTGACCACCGCGTATCTCAAGACCGAGGCGATCCAGGCCGCGATCTTCGGCTTCATCTTCCTTGGCGATCACCTCACTTGGCTCAAGGTGATCGCGATCGTCATCGCGACGGTGGGCGTGGTGATCACGGCGCTGCGGCCTGGCGGCGAAAAGAGCTTTGCGGAGATCAGGCCGACCATCGTCGGTCTCGTCGCCGCAGGCTTCTTCGCATTGTCGGCGGTCGGCTTTCGCGGCGCCGTTATTTCCGTGCCCGGCGTGACGTTCGTAACGGCAGCGTCCTGCACGCTGGTGTTCGGCCTGTTCGTGCAGACACTGGTGCTGACGATCTATCTGCTCGCCCGCGCGCCTGACGTGCTGAAGGCAATTTTGGGATTGTGGAAGCCCTCGATGCTCGCGGGTTTCATGGGTGCGTTCGCCTCGCAGTTCTGGTTTCTGGCACTTGCACTGACGGCAGCGGCAAACGTGCGCACGCTGGCGCTGGTCGAAGTGCTGTTCGCGCAGGCCGTGTCGTATTACTCGTTCAAGCAGCCGATGTCGGCACGTGAGCTGTTCGGCATCGTGCTGATTGTGATCGGCGTGGCGCTGCTGGTGGCGGTGTAGCTCACGGAGTCATTCCGGGGCGATGCGAAAGCATCGAACCCGGAATCTCGAGATTCCGGGGTCACGCGAAGACGCGTGCCCCGAAATTACGCCTCGCGTCAATTCCGGTCGTCCGGCAGTACCGGCAGCGGGGAGACCTCGACGCCTTCGTCGATCAGCGCGCGCGCCTCATCCGGCGTGGCTTCGCCGTAGATCGGGCGATGCTCGATGTCGCCGTAATGCATCTTGCGGGCTTCGTTGGGAAAGCGCTCACCGACATTGTCGGCATTCTTGACGATGTGATCGCGCAATTCCTTCAGCTTGGCGCGCAGCTCGCGCTCCTGCGCCATCAACAGCGGCGTCGATTCCGATCCGGTTGCTTCCGCAGGCGCGGCCGGCGTAGGCGCGGCTTGCTCGCGGCCTTTCCTGCTGACGATCTGCGGAGCCATGATGGCGCGCTCGACCTTGACCGAGCCGCAATTCGGGCAGCTCACCAGCCTGCGCTTTTCCTGGGTCTCGTAAGCCGCGGAGCTTTGAAACCAGCTTTCGAAAGCATGGCCCTTCTCGCAGCGAAGGTTGTAGCGGATCATGCCGAGCCCCGGACGAGGTGCAGATGCTCGGGGCCGGCCTTGGGATCGGCAATGCCGAAGCGCCTGCCATGCTGCAGCGACGGCACGGCTCTCCGAGCCGTCTCGACCCTCGATGTGTCGATCTTGGCGAGGAACACGCCGGGCTCGACGCCGCCCTCGGCGAGGATCTCGCCCCAGGGGTCGATGATCAGTGAATGCCCGTAGGTCTCGCGCTTGTTCTCATGCATGCCAGCCTGCGCCGCGGCGAAAACGAAGCAGCCGGTCTCGATGGCGCGGGCGCGCAATAGCGTGTGCCAATGTGCCTCGCCGGTTTTCCTGGTGAAGGCCGAGGGCACGGTGAGGAACGACGCGCCGGCCTCGGCCAGCGCGCGATAGAGCGCCGGAAACCGCACGTCATAGCAGATCGTCAGTCCGATCCGCCCCCACGGCAGATCGGAAATCACGGCAGTTTCGCCCGGCTGGTAGTTGGCGGATTCGCGATAGCTTTCGCCGCCGGGCAGGTCGATATCGAACATGTGGATCTTGTCATAGCTGGCGCGCAAGTTGCCGTCGGGCCCGATCAGGAACGAGCGGTTGACGGCGCGCTCGGGCGAGAAGCGCAGCGCCAGCGAGCCGATGTGAAGATAAATCTTCAGCTCCGCCGCCAGCGCGCGATAGGCTTTCAGCGAGAGGTCGTCTGCTTCCGATGCAAGATGCTCGAACAGCGCTCTGCGATTCAGTTGCATCATGTTGCTTACTTCGGGCGTGAGCACGTAATCGGCACCTTGCGCCGCGGCCTCGCGGATCAGGTTGACGCCCTGTTCGAGGCTCGGTTCGGGCAGCAGCCCGGTGCGCATCTGCACCATGGCAGCGGTGAAGGTGGAACCAGCGCTCATGAGGGGGCCTTTTCTCCCGCCAGCAAGGCGTCGAGCTTGCCCGCGCGGTCCAGTGCATAAAGCTCGTCACAGCCGCCGACATGCGTTGTGCCGATGAAGATCTGAGGGAAGGTCGAGCCGTGGCCTGCGCGGTCATACATCTGCTCGCGATAGGCCGGGTCGGTGGCCACGTTCAGTTCGGTGAACGCGGCGCTCTTGCGCGTCAGCAGCGATTTGGCGGCGGTGCAGTAGCCGCAGCCCGGGCGGGTATAGATTTCAATGGCAGTCATAGCGCGCTCTGATTTGCAAGTCTTTGAATTACAAGTCTTTGAATTATATGGGAGCCCGGTGGCTGTCCACAACCCGCGCGAATACCAGCACGTCGACCTGCGCGGCCTTGGCGCGCAGTAACGCCCGGGCGCAAGCGTCGGTCGTGGCGCCTGACGTCAGCACGTCGTCGATCAGGATGACGCGGCGGCCCTGGATGTCGGCCACGCGGTCGGCGGCGACCTTGAAGGCGCCCTGCACATTGCTGGCGCGCTGTGGTCGGGACAGCCCGATCTGCTGCTCGGTCGCGCGAATGCGACGAAGCGCCTCAGAGGCCAGTTTGACGCCGGTTTGGCGCGAAATCACCCGCGCCAGCGCGCCGGACTGGTTGTAGCGGCGGCTCCAGCCGCGTCGCCAGTGCAGGGGAACTGGGACCAGCACGTCAGCTTCATCAAGTAATTCCTTGCCCGCCCGGGCCATCCAGCGGCCCATCGCGGGCGCCAGATCGGTGCGATCCTGGTACTTCAGCGCATGAACCAGGGTTCGCGCGACGTCGTCATAGCGCACCGCGGCGCGGGCGCGCTGGTAGGCCGGCGGATTAGCGATCGCCTCCATCGACAGCAATTCGGGGCCGGGATCGTAGACGAAGGGGATGCCGAGTCGCGGACAGAATGGTGGTGCGATGAACGACAGTTTGGCCCAGCATGCCGCGCAAACGCCCTCGCCATGAACCGGTTCGCGGCAGGAAACGCATTGCGTCGGCAGTGCGATGTCGAGCGCGAGCCGCGGCAGATGCGCGAATGCGTCGCGGCAGGCGCTCAGCGCGCCGCGAAGCTGGCTGGAAATGGAGCGTGGTGGTGATGCCTCAGCGTCCATGGCGTGAGGCTAGCGCCGTGCCGTGCGCGGCTCAAGCACGGCATTGCCAGAGATAGGCAGCCAGCGTACCAACCGGCATGGCTTCGAACCCGGCCAGCGCGCCCATCCTGTTCGACCGTGCGCTCTTGCGCGCGCGGCTTGACCGCGCGCGGCGCGGCGGGCCGGCGACATTCCTGCTCGATCGTATCAGGGAAGATTTCGAAGAGCGGCTGCAGGCGGTGACGCGAAGTTTTGCCGATGTGGCCGAGATCTGGACGCCGGGCGAGCTCCTGCAGAAGCCATTGGCCGGTCGCTTCTCATCCATCACCCGCATCGATGTCGATCAATCCGAAACGCTGCGCTTGCCGCCGCAATCGCTCGATCTTGCGGTTTCCGCGCTCGCATTCCAGTTCGTCAACGATCTACCCGGCGTTCTGGCCCAGATCCGCCGCGCGTTGAAGCCGGATGGGCTGTTGCTGGCGGCGATGATCGGGGGCGATACGTTGACGGAGCTTCGGCAGAGCTTTGCCGCGGCGGAAGCCGAATGCGAGGGCGGGGTATCGCCGCGCGTCGCGCCGTTTGCGGATTTGCGCGACATCGGCAGCCTGCTGCAGCGCGCAGGGCTTGCGCTGCCGGTCACCGACGTCGATCGCGTCGTGGTGCGCTACGACAGCGCGTTTGCGCTGATGGCTGATATCAGGCGGATGGGTGCGACCAATATCCTGATCGAGCGGCGGCGCACGCCGACCCGCCGCGCCACCATGCTGCGGATGGCGCAGATTTACAGCGAGCGTTTTGCGGATGCGGACGGCCGTATCCGCGCGACCTTCGATGTGATCTGGCTGTCAGGCTGGGCGCCGCATGAGAGCCAGCAGAAGCCGTTGAAGCCCGGCTCGGCGAAAGCAAGCCTGGAAGCGGCCGTGAAGAAAACTGCTCCCAAATAGACGACCTGAAGCGGGATGAGATTAGGTTAGGCCGTGACGACGGACCATTTTTCTTCTCGTACCCCGGACGCAAGCAGCACGCGTGCGGCGAGCCGGCCCCATTCGACTTTGCATGGGGTTGTTTTCGCGTTTTTGTGTCTGGGCTCTGCGTGCCGCCGAAGAGGCGCTGCGCTCGAAGGCTCTTTGAAGATCGATGGATGCCCGGACCGGGCATGACGGCCGAGTACGCAGCCGCTACATCAGCAAATCGATCAGATGCGGGATCAGCGGAATGTCCGCGGGCGGCATCGGGTATTCGCGCAGCCTGTTGGCGCGGACCCAGGCCAGTTGCTGGCCTTCGCGCGCCATCACCATGCCTTCCCAGCGCCGGCAGATGTAGAGCGGCATCAACAGATGAAAGCTTTCATAGGCGTGGCTCGCAAACGTCAGCGGCGCCAGGCATGGCTCGCTGACGTCGATGCCGAGCTCTTCATGCAGTTCGCGGATCAGGGTCTGCTCCGGCCGCTCGCCGGGCTCGACCTTGCCGCCGGGAAATTCCCATAAGCCTGCGAGCGCCTTTCCTTCCGGGCGCTGCGCGATCAGCACGCGCTTGTCGGCATCGACCAGGGCGCAGGCGACCACGAGGGTGAGCTTGATATCAGCCATGTGCCCCCGTCTCGCTCATGACCGGTAGTCACCATTGATCGCGACATACTCCTTGGTGAGGTCGCAGGTGAGTACGCGATCGCGTCCCTTGCCGAGGCCAAGCGCAACCTTGATCTGGATCTTCGGGTTCTTCATCACCTCGGAAACCTCCGCCTCGTTGTAGGACGGATCGCGCGCGCCGCTCTTGGCGACGCGAATGCCGTTGAACGAGATCGAAAGCTTGTCGCGGTTGGCGGGCTCGCCAGCCTTGCCGACCGCCATCACCACGCGGCCCCAATTGGCGTCTTCACCCGCAATCGCCGTCTTCACCAGCGGCGAATTCGCGATCGACATGGCGATCTTGCGCGCGGAGTTCTTGGTGGTCGCGCCTTCGACGATAACCTCGACCAGTTTGCGCGCGCCTTCGCCGTCGCGGGCCACCTGTTCGGCAAGGTCGGCCAGCACACTCTGGAAAGCCCTGGCAAACGCCTTCAGCCGCGGATCGCTGGCGCGGCTGATCTTTGGCGCGCCATCGTCGGCGGCCGCGCCGGTGGCGAAGGCCAGCAGCGTATCCGAGGTCGAGGTGTCGCTGTCGATGGTGATGGCGTTGAAAGTGTCCTCGACGCCGCTCTTGAGCAGCGACTGCAGCACGGCGGACGACAGCGGCGCATCGGTGAACACGAAGGACAGCATGGTCGCCATATCTGGCGCGATCATGCCGGCGCCCTTGGCCATGCCGTTGATCGTGACCTTGGCCTTGCCGAGCTTCACCGTGGCGGTTGCGACCTTCGGAAAGGTGTCGGTTGTCATGATGGCCTTCGCCGCATCCATCCAATGGTCGGGCGTGGCGGTATCCGCCAGCGTTGCCAGCACGCCGTCGAACTTGGTGGCGTCGAGCGGCTCGCCGATCACTCCGGTGGAGGCGAGGAACACGTCGGCGGTGGTGCAGCCAACCGCCTTTGCGGCGGTTTGCGCGGTCAGCGCCGTCGACTGCTTGCCGGTCTTGCCGGTGAATGCGTTGGCATTGCCGGAATTCACCACCAGCGCGCGGGCTTGTCCCCGGCCGAGCTTGGCGCGGCACCATTCAACCGGCGCGGACGGGCATTTCGATTTGGTGAACACGCCGGCGACCGTGGTGCCCTTGTCCATGACGGCGAGCAGCACATCGGTGCGCCCCTTGTAGCGGATGCCGGCGGCGGCGGTGGCAAGCTTCACACCCGCGATCGCGGGCATCTCCGGGACATCGGTCGGGGCGAGGGGGGAAACGGTGGTGGACATGCGAGCACCTCTTCGACCAGATCAACCATCGCCGGATCTACGCCGGCATCGACGTCTTCAGGGCCTGTCAACCGGTCCCCGGACATGGAACGGCCGGGCGCTTCGGCCCGGCCATGACGATGGTAGATACTATCGGTCTCGAAGAAGTGACAGCGATTTTTTACTTCTTCGGCGGCGCCATCTTGGAGTCCGCGGGCTTGGCGGCATCCGGCTTGGTGGCCTCGGCCGGCTTATCCATGCGCTCGACCTTGGCGGCTTCGCGCAGCTTGGCGACGTATTCGGCCTGCGCCTTGCGCGTCACATAGGTCTCGATCTGGGCCTTGACCTGCTCGAACTCGGGCGCCTTGCGGGCGCGCTTTTCCTCGACCTTGATCAGGTGCCAGCCGAATTGCGACTTGACGGGATCGGAGATCTTGCCGGGTTCGAGCGTGAAGGCGACGGCGGAGAATTCCGGCACCATCTGTTCCTTCGTGAAGAAGCCGAGATCGCCGCCATCGGAGGCGCCGGGGTCCTTGGACTTCTTCTTCGCCAGTTCGGCGAAGTCGCCGCCCTTCTTCAGCTCTTCCGCGATCGTCTTGGCCTCGTCCTCCGTCTCGACCAGGATATGGCGGGCGTGGACCTCCATTTCGCCGGTGATCTGCTTGGCGGCCTCCTCATAGACCTGCTTCATGGCCGCGTCGGTGGTCGCCGCCTTGCCCTCGGTGGCCAGCAGGCTGTCCATCAAAAGGCGGCTGCGCGTGAACGCCAGACGCTTCTTGAAGTCTTCGGAATTCTCGACCTTCTTGTCCTCGGCGGCCTTGGCGACGATTTTCAGGTCGATCAGGAACGCCAGCACGTTATCCTTCTTGGTCGCCGGGTCCATTTGCGCGAGGCTGGGGCCGAGTTCCTCTTCCGCGAGCGCGACGTCGCTCTGGCGGATCTCTGCACCGTTAACCTTGGCGAGAACGGGGTTGTCCTGGGCACGAACCGGCAGGCCGGCGGCAAGAACCGCAGCCAGACAGGCCATTACGGCCAAAGAACCCCGTGAGCAGGCCGTGCCGAAGCGCAGGCCGGTTTTCGTTTCCGGGAACGAGGTGGTCATGGAAAATCCTTGTCTTGAAGAGGGGCGCCAAAGGCGGCGGGACACTCGCCCAATCATGCGGCCTTGGCAACGCGAAAAGTCTGTCAAAATGATGAATTCCTTGACATATGGACCCACGTTGACAAGGCCCGAACCCGGCCATATCTGTGCCGGATCGTACAGCGGCGATAGCGCTTATTTTACTGCGTTTTTTGCCGTTGAACCTTGGATTGCTTAATTCCCACTCATTAGGCGGATGACGCCCCGGAACGGGTATTTGCCGACGTGCGTCACGGTGAGTTGATAGGCAACTTGGTGGTCCATTACGGCTTGCAACGCAAGTAACGGCAAAGGCAGGAATTGGCATGATCGGCGCGCTCGCCCGCAAGTTTTTCGGCTCCGCCAACGACCGGCGGGTGAAGGGATATCAATCCCGCGTCAACGCCATCAACGCGCTTGAGCCCGAGCTCGCGAAACTCTCGGATGAGGCGCTGAAAGCCCGCACCGCCGAATTCCGCCAGCAGCTCGCCGACGGCAAGACGCTCGACGACATTCTGGTTCCAGCCTTCGCGACCGTCCGCGAGGCCGCCAAGCGCACCCTCGGCCAGCGGCATTTCGACGTCCAGTTGATCGGCGGCATGGTGCTGCATGAGGGCGACATCGCCGAGATGAAGACCGGCGAAGGCAAGACGCTGGTGGCGACGCTCGCGGTCTATCTCAACGCACTGGCCAGCCGGGGCGTCCACGTCGTCACCGTCAACGACTATCTCGCCCGCCGCGACAGCGAATGGATGGGCCAGATCTACAATTTCCTCGGCTTGACCGTCGGCGTCATTGTCCATGGTCTCGATGATGGCGAGCGCAAGGAAGCCTATTCGCGCGACATCACCTACGGCACCAACAACGAATACGGTTTCGATTATCTGCGCGACAATATGAAGTACCGGCTGGAGGACATGGTCCAGCGCGGTCATTTCTACGCCATCGTCGACGAAGTCGACTCGATCCTGATCGACGAGGCGCGCACGCCGCTGATCATCTCCGGCCCGCTCGACGACCGCTCGGATTTCTACAACACCATCGACACCTTCTTCCCCAAGCTCGACAAGACCGACTACGAGGTCGACGAGAAGCAGCGCACGGTGACGCTGACAGAAGCCGGTATGGAGAAGATCGAGACGCTGCTGCGCGACGCCGGCCAGCTCAAGGGCGAGTCGCTCTACGACGTCGAGAACGTCTCGGTCGTGCACCACATCAACCAGGCGCTGCGGGCGCATTCGCTGTTCACCCGCGACAAGGACTACATCGTCCGCGACGGCGAAGTCATCATCATCGACGAGTTCACCGGCCGCATGATGCCGGGACGGCGCTATTCGGAAGGCCTGCACCAGGCGCTGGAAGCCAAGGAGCACGTTCAGGTCCAGCCGGAAAACCAGACGCTGGCCTCGATCACGTTCCAGAACTATTTCCGGATGTACGAAAAGCTCGCGGGCATGACCGGTACGGCCGCGACCGAAGCCGACGAATTGTTCGACATCTACAAGCTCGAGGTCGTGGAAATCCCGACCAATCTGCCGGTGGCGCGTCTCGACGAGGACGACGAGGTCTACCGCACCCAGACCGAGAAATACGCCGCCATCCTGGCCGAGATCGAGCGCGCCAATGCACGGCTGCAGCCGGTGCTGGTCGGCACCGCCTCGATCGAAAAGTCGGAAGTGCTGGCCGACTATCTGAAGAAGCACGGCTACAAGCAGATCGATTTCGGCAACGACGTCGCGCTGGAAAAGCTCTATGCCGCGGCGCGCGCCGGCAAGCCGGCAAAACTGTTTGCGGTGCTGAACGCGCGCTTCCACGAGCAGGAAGCCTATATCGTTGCCGAGGCCGGCGTGCCCGGTGCGATCACGATCGCGACCAACATGGCCGGCCGCGGTACCGACATCAAACTCGGCGGCTCGCTCGAGATGCGGATCCTTCAGGAGACCGCCGACATCACCGACGAGGCCGAGAAGGCCAAAAAGATCGAACAGATCAAGGCCGACATCGAGCGCTTCCGCGAGATCGTGCTGAAGGCCGAGGAAGTGGTGGAGCTCGAGCCTGCCAAGGGCTCAAAGGCGGCCAAGACCGTGACCAAGCCCGGCGGGCTCTACATCATGGGCTCGGAGCGACATGAATCCCGCCGCATCGACAACCAGCTCCGCGGCCGTTCCGGTCGCCAGGGCGATCCGGGCCGCTCAAAGTTCTTCCTGTCGCTGGAAGACGATCTGATGCGGATCTTCGGCTCCGACCGGCTCGATACCATGCTGCAGCGGCTTGGCCTGAAGGAGGGCGAGGCCATCATCCATCCGTGGATCAACAAGGCGCTGGAGAAGGCGCAGCAGAAGGTCGAGGCGCGCAACTTCGATATCCGCAAGAACTTGCTCAAGTTCGACAACGTCCAGAACGACCAGCGCAAGGTGATCTTCGACCAGCGCGTCGACTTGATGAAGAGCGACAGCGTGGCCGAAATGGTTGCGGACATGCGCCATGACTTCATCGACGACATCGTCGTCAAGCATGTGCCGGAACACGCCTATGCCGAGCAGTGGGATGTCGCCGGCCTCAAGGAGGAATTGAAGCGCGTGCTCGACATCGATCTGCCGGTCGATGAATGGGCCAAGGAGGAAGGCATTGCCGACGAGGAACTGCTGACGCGGATCGAGCAGCGCGTCGACGAGCACATGGCGGCCAAGGTCGCGCAATGGGGTCCCGACGTGATGCGCTATGTCGAGAAAACCATCCTGTTGCAGACGCTCGATCACCTCTGGCGCGAGCACCTGATCATGCTCGATCATCTGCGTCAGGTGATCGGCCTGCGCGGCTATGGCCAGCGCGATCCCTTGCAGGAATACAAGTCGGAAGCCTTCGGCCTGTATGAGGCAATGACCGCGCATCTGCGCGAGGCGGTGACGGCGCAATTGATGCGCGTCGAGATCGTGCCGCCGGAAGAGCAGCAGCCGGTGCTGCCGGCGATGGAAGCGCACAAGTTCGATCCCGATACCGGCGAAGACGAGATGGCCTTTGCCAACGCCTCGCTGGTGCCCCAGGCTCCGGCCGCCGATCGCGATCCGAAAAACCCCGTAAGCTGGGGCAAGGTCGGCCGTAACGAGGATTGCCCTTGCGGAAGCGGCAAGAAGTACAAGCACTGCCACGGCAAGTACGCGTGAGCGCAACGCAGCGCGGCTTCCGCACTTGCAAGTGTCCCGGAGTACCGGACGCTTCGCCGGAGCCTGTCATCGGGCGGCCATTCGGCCGACCCGTTGGCGGGCCATGACGATTGAATGCGTACGCGAATTTAGCTGATCGCTGCGAAGGCGCGGATCATCCTCTAAAGCGGGATGAGTTTAGGCTGAATCGATTTGGGATTCCCAAATCAGCGGGTT
>NZ_LLYA01000158.1 GCF_001440415.1 Bradyrhizobium retamae | reverse complement strand
CAGACGCTCCACTTATCGAGGCGGAAATTCTGTTCAGACAACCGGGACCAGCTCACTGTAACGCAAGCCATAATTCTCATATCGTTCAAATAGGCTTTCGAGCGGCCTTCCGCGAGGGACAACTCGGCGCGGAAGATTGCGGCGAAGACCAACGTTGCGCATCCCACTACTACTTTGGTCATCGCTTTTGAAGCCACCCATGTTCGGAGGGTGTGATCCAAGCTGCCGAAGCTGAATATACGACAAAGATAGCCCTTCCGAATGCCAGATGCGAGTGTGGCATTTAGCTGAGTGGCTTGCAGACAATAAGAATTACTCATAGAAGATTTCCGAGCTGTGTAGCCCCTGTTCAAGGGTCGATGCCGCCTGAAGCGGCGCCTGACCAAAACAGTCCCGGGACTACTCAGGGCAAATCAATCGATGTGAATTGGATGACTTTGGAACCCGCTGCGCCGCGCCGACGAATACTATATGTCGTCAACGAGGACTTCGCCTTCTTGCTCAATCGGCTACCGATGGCCCGAGCAGCGCGCGAAGCAGGCTTTGAGGTGCATGTAGCGACACGCGTCGATAAGGGAGCAGACGCTATTGAGGCGGAAGGCTTCACCCTGCACAAGATCCCCTTCCGACGCGGCGGATTATCACCATTTTCCGCAATTCCCACCATCGCAGCGCTTCGACGCGTTGAAAAAAAGATCAAGCCGCTGATTGTTCACCACTCCGGCCTCCAATGCTGCGTCTATGGCTCGATCGCGTCATACGGGACAGCGATCTCAATCGTAAACGCGATAACCGGACTAGGCTATATCTTTACATCAATGACTTGGAGAACGCGGCTACTTAAGCGGAGCATGGCAATGCTGCTGCCTAGGCTTCTAAATAGCGAGCAGAGCCTAGTGCTCGTTCAAAACCCGGATGATCAGTCATCCCTCGAGTCTCTTGGAATAGATCGGCAGCGCATAACTCTGATTCCCGGGTCAGGCGTCGACACTGACGTCCTACAACCGCTGCCGGAGCCCGACGGCCCAATTACAATAGGTTTTGCAGGGCGCCTCTTGAGCGACAAGGGTATCAGGGCGCTGGTAGCGGCTCATGGCATCTTGCGTGACCAGAGGCATGACATAAATCTGATAATTGCCGGTAACCCTGACCCAGCAAATCCGACTTCCGTTGGACTAGAGGAAGTGCGGGAATGGAGTCGCCGACCCGGAATTACCTGGCTCGGGCACATCGACGATATCGTTTCGCTCTGGCGACGCTGTCATTTTGCAGTGCTGCCCTCGCACCGAGAGGGCTTGCCAATGAGCCTTTTGGAAGCGGCCGCTTGCGGACGGGCCATGATTGCAGCTGATGCGCCAGGCTGTCGCGAAATCGTACTCAATGAACAGACAGGGCTCTTGGTGCCGATCGAGGATCCGTCAGCATTAGCCGGCGCCATTTTGCGCCTCGCGACCTCCTTTCCACTGCGAGCGCGTTATGGGCAGGCTGCGAGAGAGGTGGTCGTCAACAAGCTGTCAGCGAAAATTATCGGTAAGGCCATTGTCGCACTCTACGATCAGCGAGTTCTAGACCATTCCAATCGCACTTATCGAGCACCGGATACCTCGAAATTTCAGGCAGAAGCGGCGGCGCGGGCTGGACGCATTCTTCTCGTCACTCAACACTACGCACCCTTTCCCAGCGCCACGTCGGGTTACATGACCGACATTGCTAAAGCACTTGCGCTGGAAAGCGACGTAATCGTCCTGTCGGGAACTCCAAACTCCGGCTCAAAGTTGACGCCGAGGCCACACGAACCCACTGTCATCGAATTAAGAAGCTGGTGGCCGAGGAAGTCTGCGCTGGTCTCACGATCGCTCGCCGCTCTCACGTTCGCTGTGCAAGTGTTTGTTTCCGTCATCAAGCACAGCCGGCGTGACGACGCCGTTCTTTGCGTCACGACGCCGTTCACCTTGCCGTATGCCGTAACGTTAGCGGCCCGACTACGTAGGGCTTCTGTAGCGCTCATTATTCACGATTTTTATCCGGATTCACTCGTCATGGCAGGGTTTTTACGACCGGCCTCGATGGTGACGAGAACGATGCAATGGGCAAACAAGGTGATGTTTCAGAGGCTCAATGCCATCGTTACAATCGGCCGCGATATGAATTCGATACTGATGACCTACCCCCGCATGACTGAAGAGAAGATTAGTTTCATTCCGAATTGGGCGACGCTTCCGGTGCGCTATCGGGAGATCGACGCTGACAATCCCTATCGCCGCCGTTGCGGAGGCAAATTCCTGGTGGCTATGTCGGGCACCGCGGGATTTACCCACGATCCGGAATCCGTCTTCGAGGCCGCTCGAATATTGAGAGACAATGTCGGCATTCATTTTTTGCTTTCTGGCGAAGGCGTCGGCTGGACCAAACTGAAGGAAAAGCAAGCCGCTTCGCCGCTATCCAATGTGACGCTAATCGAACGTGTCCCCGAAACAGAACTTGAAACGTTCCTGTCGGCCGCTGACGTCTGGGTGATCCCATATCGCAAAAAGAATACCGGTGTGTCTGTCCCTAGCCGACTCTACAATTTGCTCGCGGTGGGGAGGCCGGTCATCATTTGCTCAGAACCAGAAGCGGAGGCCGCTATCCTCGTTCAGGAACATGATCTTGGTTGGGTGGTGGAACCCGAAATGCCCGCTTCGATTGCACAGGCCGTGACGCTTGCCGCCTCGACTGCCGGCAAGACCCCGGAGAAAGGTAGACGGGCCGCCGCAGTGGCTCCGCGGTATACAAAGCAGATTGCGCTGAGATCTTACAATGAGCTCATGGGTCGCCTTCTCGGCAAGCAGGCCGGCGTCCGAGCAAGTTGATATCGTAATGCCGACCCGTGTTGGTGTCGCAATCACCGTCCACAAAGGCATTTCCTGCCTTAGCGGCAATTTTTTCATCCAGGGAACCCGCCCTCCATTGTGAGGGCATCGTCTGTCCAGCCAAGACGCCCCTGTGAAATCGGATACTTCGCATTCTCTTAACGAACGTTGCGCTGGATCTGCTGCGCGGATGGTCACTGATGGTACAGCGAAGTCCTTAAATCAACTACAGGCGACCGGCCTTGACGACCGCGCACTCCGATTGAGAAGTCTAACTACTTTGACCAAGGCGCCCGCCAAGAGTGGGGCGAGCAGTAATCCGCTCGAGAAGATAGCAGTACTCAGTGCACTCACCAGCAGCCCAAAGATACCGACGAACGCCGCCACCATTATTGAGATGCCGAGCACCGTTTTTCCGTGCACCAGATAAATTGCATCGATCGAACGGCAAATGGCGCCCGCGATCATGCTAAAGATGATGACACCAGCGTACGAGAAATCTATCCAAGCGTCAGCAATAAACAGCGCGTTGCTGGTCGTCTCTTTGCTGTTGTGCCAGAGCTGCGACACGATTGTATATGCGGGTGTGTAATCGACTCCCATTATCATCGCTAGCGGCCGAATATTGGCGCCCCATGTGTGAGGATATCGGGAGGGGAATGTACCGAACGTTTCCAGAAGCGCTTCACTCGGCACCTCAAATATCCGGTAATAGAGGAACCCCAGCGCACCGAACTTGTCATAGGCCGATATCGTGAGTCTGACGATCACGTAAAATATCAAAATGATCGCGAACAAAACACCGGCTCCGCTGCGCCAAGTCAGTTTGTTGCGAAAGACAAGCAATCCTGCCAAGATCAATTGAACAAGAAAGAGCGCGGGGGGGGCTTTGCTCAGAGTTTCACACTTTCCGATCAAGACAGCGAAGAAAAGCAAACTCGCTGCTACAAGCAGCATCCAGGAACGGTTGACCCAACCCGAAAGAAACCCCCAAACAACCAACATCGGTGCTACCGCTCCCAAGATCAGGCGGTAGAGATAATTCGGACTGCCGCCGCTATTTAGTCGATAAGCGACCCTTTCCGCTTCATCCCCGGCAATCGACAGAAACGCTTTGATGGTCCCGATATGGTTCTCTTTGATGGATATCCATGTCAGGAATAGCGTGAGACCGCCGACAACAATCAACAATACTCGGCTGCCGCCGACGCTATCTTTCAATGGCTGCGCATTCCAGTCGGTCAGGGCAGATTGCATGACCGCGATCCGATTTGGTGTGAGGCGGTCGACAATCTCGATTCCCGCGATAACACCCGCGAACATCAATGCCATCGAGAGATTCATCGCAACAAGAATAGCATCAAAGTCCGGAGAGGCGGCCTGAATGATGCTGAAAATAACGGACTTGCCTCCCATTGAGCCGGACAGCCGGTAGATCATCATCGCCTTTTCGCCTGATGACAATATGAAGCTGAGATAAGCCGGTCCATAGATCAGCAACAACGACGCCAGCAGCATGACTGTTGCGGTCAGAAACAACCGGAGCCTCAAGCAGAGATAGACTGCCGCTCCACATATGGCCAACGCTGTGACGACATAGCTGGCTATAAGCATCGTTACCGTCCGCTAGAAGTATGTCATTCTAGCCTGCTACCGGATGAAGAAGCATGATAAGATTGCTCAGTCGGTGAAAAAAGCTTAGCAAAAACCAACTAGACGGGCATGACTAACCAAAGGCGCGGATGAGATCGACTACGGCCTTCTGCTGCTGTGCCGTGATTTCGGCGAACATCGGCAACGACAGAATGCGGCTCTGGTGCAGATAGGCATTCGGAAACTGCTCGGGGCGAAGCCCCAAACGCCGATAGGCTTCCAGAAACGGAAGCGCAATGGGATAGTTGACGGCGGTCTGCACGCCGTTTGCCTTCAAATGAGCGGCAAGCTCATCACGTTGCCGATGCTGAATGGTGTAGAGGTGATAGACGTGTGTACGACCAGGAGCGATCTGCGGCACGACGACATCCTCAATCTGACCGAGACTGCTGTCATAGACCGCAGCAGCAGCCTGCCGAGCTCGTGTCCAGCGCGGCAGATGCGGCAGCTTGGCGGATAGAATTGCGGCCTGCAGACCGTCCAAACGGCTGTTAATTCCCTCTATCCGATGTTGATGCTTCAACAGCCCGCCGTGCCGCGCCAGCATCGCCATCCTTTCAGCGAGATCGGAGCGACTGGTGACGATAGCACCAGCATCACCCATCGCTCCAAGATTCTTGCCTGGATAAAAGGAGTACGTCCCGGCATCACCAAATGTGCCGACCTGCTGGCCTTCGTACCGCGCTAAATGCGCTTGTGCACAATCCTCGATCACCCATAAGCCGTGCTTACGAGCGATTGCCATGATGGCACCCATGTCGGCGGGTTGACCGTAAAGATGGACCGGAATGATTCCAACCGTACGCGGAGTGATGGCATTTTCAATTGCTGCGGGATCTACAGTAAAAGTCTGAGCCTCTGTGTCACAAAACACCACGTTGGCGCCGGAATGAGTAATCATGGCCGAAGTGCTGATCCACGAATGTGCGGTCGTGATGACCTCGTCACCCGAATTTACCTTCAGCGCAGCCATGGCGATATAGAGTGCATCAGTGCCGTTGGCGCAAGACACGCAGTAAGGAGCATCAACGGCGTTCGCAAATGCGCTCTCGAACGCGTCCACATAACGCCCGCGAATGAACGAACTGTCACGAATGACGGCTGCGATGGCGGCGTCGATTTCCGACTTGATGTTTTCGTACTGAAGATGAAGATCGGCGTAGGGTACCGCCATCGGCAGGAACTTTCTTTCAGACATCCAATAGTGACGCGCTACGGAAGCGCCTGAATACGCCGCGCCGGATTTCCAACGTAAGATCCTGATGCTGTGATGTCCTTTGTAACGACGGCACCCGCACCGACTACCACGTCGTCGCAAATTCTGACCGGAAGAATAGTCGCGCCGGATCCAATGGAGACGCGATTGCCGATAGTTGTAGAACGCCACAACTCTTTGCGACCACCAGCCGGCCGCCCGGTGGAAAACGTGTCGTTAACGAACGTTACTCCGTGACCGATAAAGCAGTCATCGCCGATATCAACAAGCTCGCATACGAAGGCATGAGACTGAACTCGCGTGCGTGCGCCGATGCGTACACCTTTCTGGACCTCGGTGAAGGGACCGATGAAACAGTCATCTCCAATTTCGCAGCCGTAGAGATTGCAGGGCTCCACGATGCTTACACGGGCGCCGAATCGCACATCACGCACACATACGTGTCGAATCGTGGGTTCACTCACGGCAGCTCCCCAAGGCGACACAACTGCGGAACGAAATTCACCGAAACTTCTTTGCCCGTTTCAATCGACTCGTACAACGCGGATATCAGTTCGAGAATTTTGCGACCCTGTAGACCGTCAACGAGCGCGGAACTCTGGTTGTTGAGGCATTTAATGACGTGCTCGTAATACGCCTGATGACCAAAGCCGTAGACGTTTGGCGGATTGACGGAAAACTTCTCAATTACGTCTTTGTCAAGACGAAGAGCCATCGGCTTTTCGACGATAACGTGCTTGCCCGCTTTGGCCGCGGCAATGACATGAGCGGGATGCATGCCGCTGGGTGTCAGCACCGAAACCGCCTGGATATCCTTTCGGCCAAGAAAATCATCGATATCGTAGAATGCCGGCACGTTAAACTTCGCGGCAATGGCGTCAGCGCGCTCACGCACCTCGTCGCAGACCGCAACGAGCTCGGCTCCTGAGATGTGGCCGCCCCCAAGAAGATCGGAGTGGCGTTTCGCAATGCGCCCGCAGCCTAGCAAGCCAAACTTGATCACGCATCACCCTTTGCGGTTCGCGCCAAAGAGCGCCCGACGACCCATCCCAGTATCGTACGTTGTCCCAACAATTGTGCAACCACGGCCGGCACACCAGATAGCCGAAGCTGCTATCACTTTCAATATCTTGTATGTCCATGATGGATCAGTAGCCCTGTCAGGGCGTTCCCTCACCGAAACTTTCGCCATGCGGCGTCGAGCCTGCTGACGCCGGCCATCGATAAGTCGTTCTTGAGCCGTTGGAGAAAGACTCGACTGATTTGCATCGCTTTGAATACTGGCGCTAATGCTTTATGAATGCGAGAACTCATCCTGCGCCCAATTATTTGGGGTTCGAGAGCGAGTAGGCTAGGTGGACGCGAAAACAGATTCGAAACAGGCGAAAAGCCTGGTGATAGGCGCCACCGGGGTCACGGGTGGTTATATCGTTGAGCACCTCGTCCGCGGCGGACAGCGACCGCTTGCTATCTCCAGATCCCGGCAAGCCAGAGCTGGCGTTGACTGGTTCCAAGGGGATCTAAAGAATCCTGAGGCATTCCGGCTTCCCCCATTTGCGACACTATACTGCACAGCAAGCGCGATCCTGTTGCCGACGGCGCTTCCGTACCTTTTCAATCCCTTATTGAAGCGAGTCGTTGTCTTCAGTTCGACCAGCATCATAACAAAAATTGATAGTGAAATCGTCTCTGAGCGAGAGACCCTAAAGAAACTCGCTGAGGCAGAGCGAGAAATCGCCGCACTTTGTGATCAAAGCAACGTTGGTTGGACGATATTGCGTCCGACGCTCATTTATGCCGAAGGTCGAGATCGCAATATTACGCCGTTGTCGAAGCTTATCCGTAGATTTGGCTTTATGCCTATTGTCGGCGGAGGGCGAGGCTTGCGGCAACCGGTGCACGCGGAGGATCTGGCGATCGGAGCCATTTCCGCCGCATCCAGTCCGGCCGCAGCCAGAAAGGTCTATTCCTTGCCTGGCGGTGAAACTCTTACTTACCGCGAAATGATCGGCCGAATTTTTGACGGGCTGCGGCTGCCGCGGCGTACTGTTTCAATATCGCCTTTCTGGTGGAGGGCGGCCTTTATCATTGCAAAACCACTTTTTCCCGGCGCAAACGCGGCAATGGGCACCCGAATGACGAAAGATATGGCGTTCGATTCCACCCCCGCGCGAGAAGACTTCGGTTGGAATCCAAGAATGTTCAATCCGGTTTTTGACTAAGACTGCCCCCGATCCTGCAGCGAAGTTTTCAGGATGGCGAAACCTGCATGGCTCGATGAATTGTGTTGGCAAAATCCGCCGCAAATGCTGCGACTCGGTACTCCTGATGCGGGACGACCTTACGAACCACTGAAACTTGAGAATCCTGCGACGCGCCTACGAGGTGATCGGCCAGGGTCGCGGGATCATCCGTCCCGAAATAGCTCGCCGTATCGTTGGTCTGTTCGCGGTGGACGTCAAGATCAGACAGTATCATCGGCACGCCAAACGATTTCGCCTCCTCGACGGTTGTGCTCCATCCCTCCGATCGGGACGGATTTATCAGCGCGGTGCACGCCCGCAGCAATGCGTAAACATGCGAAAGCGGAATCAGTCCCAGATGACGGAAGCGCTTTTCGAGCCCGCGACTTCGGACGCCCGCCATGACCTCATCGAAATAGCCTCGCTCGCGCCGATCTTCGGTGCTGCCCGAGGCGCACACGACCGTGTCGAACCCTCGCTCCGCCAGGATGGCCAGCGCATCGACGACCACCTGGTGATTCTTGTGCGTGTAGAACTGATTTGGCAGGTAGAAATACTTTTCAGGCAACTGATATTGCGCAACGATCTCAGCAGGATTTGCGGTCAGGAACGCCGGCGACGGCCCGGTTGCGAAACGAACCACACAGACCTCGTTCTTCGCTCCGGGATAGAACTTCCGGAAGTCGCGATGCGAGCTTTCGCTGCTCAGCATGACGGTGCGCCCGGATGCGATCTGCATTCGGAAGCCGGCTTCGCGACGCCACCGCGCCGCCGCCGGAAAAAGCTGCGGCAATCGTCGATGCTGAAAATCGGGAAACCATGCTACTGCGGGATAAGGCAGTCGCCAGCCAAAGAAGCGGGCAGCTTCGAAGATGGCATCGACGCGATGCGTCCGGAATTCCGCCACCGCCTCCCGGTCCAATCCCCACGCCAGCGCGGCAGCTAGACCGGCACGACCGTCGAACGCCGCCGATCGCACCACCTCCACACCAGGTATCGCGGCAAGCGGCGCAAGCTCGGCATCATCGTCACCGGACCCGGCAAACAGGATAGGCGCAAACTCGCCGGTGCGGAACTTGCTCAGCGCCTGAAATAGATTGCTTTGATAGTTGTAACCGCCGGCCCAGAGCCTGCGGGGAATATGCGTAAAAGCGAGACGCAGCGGCGCCCCCTCGTTCACCGGCTCTGACCCTTGAACCACGAGACATAGTCCGCAAAGCCCTGTTCAGCCGGGATCGTCCAGTCGAAGGGCAAAGCGCGGAGCGTTGCGTCGTCCGCCAGCAGACTTGACGGATCGCCGGCGCGTACAATGCCCGAATATCGTACCGATACGGTTCCGCCCCAGTATTCTGCAAGCATGGTAGCAACCCGTGCCACCGTCGTTCCAAGACCGGAGCCAGCGTTGATCACTTGAAAGGTCTCTGTCTGCGGCGTTCCGCCGATCACGGCCAACAGCCGGGCGACGTCGCGAACATCGGTCCAGTCCCGCACCTCCTCACCTGTTCCTCCCAACACCAGATTCCGCTCACCAGCTTGCAAGCGGGAGCAGATGTCCCATGGCAATTGCTTGCGCAAGCTTGGGCCGTAGACCGAGAACAGCCGCGCCACCGTGCTGCGTATGCCAAAGGTGACGGCATAGCTTCGGCAGAGTTGCTCCATCATCAGCTTGTGCTGCCCATAAGGCGACATCGGAAGCGTTGCGGCATCCACCGCAATCGCTCCCCCATGACCGTCTCCATAGACTGCCGCGCTCGACGCGACAATCAAGCGACAATCCCTGGCGGCACCGCGGAGCCACTCCAGCAGTCTGGCCGTGCTCGTAACGGTGCGCGAAAAATCCTCAAACGGCTGCGCGATCGACAACCCGACCGACGACCCGCCGGCCAGATGGAAAATCGTCGACGGCAGTCCGGAGTGCTCCGCAAGCGCGTTGAGATTGGCCGCATCGATTTCGCCGTTCAGCCAATGCCCGAGACCGATGCGATGCCTTTCGGCGTCGCCGATCGCGCCGTGACCGATGCCATGAACGCGATAGCCCCGATCGGCCATCACTCGAACGAGATGCCGGCCAATGAAGCCATTGGCGCCGGTAACCCAGATGATCATGACTGCGCCTTGTGACAGACAAACGAGTAAAGTCGGCCGGGCCGGTTGTCAAAGCGCTCTGCCATCGAAAGCAGCGAGGTGAGGACGCTCCTGGAAGCGAGC
Organism: Bradyrhizobium retamae; assembly: GCF_001440415.1. Taxonomy (GTDB): domain Bacteria; phylum Pseudomonadota; class Alphaproteobacteria; order Rhizobiales; family Xanthobacteraceae; genus Bradyrhizobium; species Bradyrhizobium retamae. The sequence goes on along the minus strand of NZ_LLYA01000158.1, from coordinate 81,357 downwards.
GCGGCGCGCCAAATGGGCCTGACCGGAACCTTGTCCGTCAATCTCTCCACGACGGTCGCCCGCAGCGTCTCGATTGTATGGGGAAACAGATTGATCGGGCTCTTGAGCGGCGACAGCACCTCGATCGCAGCAAACCCCGCATTCCTCAACGCGCCGATATATCGATCGAGAAGATACGCGTGCTCGCCGCCATAGAGGTGATGCAGGGGATGTTGATCGAGGAATGCTCCGAGATCGGATTCCCTGCTGATCACGTGTTCGCGCGCGGCAATGAGCATTCCTCCGGGGCGAAGCACGCGGAACATTTCCCGGCAGGCGCTGTCGAGATCGCGCATATGGTGCAGCACGGCCCGCGCGAACACGACATCGAACACGCCGTCAGCGAACGGGAGACGCTCGGAAAACTCCTCGACCACCTCGATCGGCAAGCCAGCCTCGGCCGCAAGCCCGCGGATCGCCGCCGTCCCGACCACGCCGCTGGGGTCAGGCTCGAGCGCAGTGACCACAAATCCGCTTCGCGCCAGCGCGTAGCTCGCAATTCCGCGCCCGGCGCCGACGTCGAGCGCCTTGCCGGTCCGATTCTCCAAAAACTTCGAAACCGCCTGCCATTCGGCACTGGCAAAATAACGCTTGGCCGCATCGATCAAAGGGTCGTCATAGAACGCGTCGAGCACAAGCTGACGTTGGTCCGGTTGGTTGCGCAGCCAAACCACGGCATCTTCCCACGTCGTGAATTTCTGCTCACCTTTCATCAGGTGGAATCTCCCTGATGCGCTCCGCCGGATTTCCTGCCACGATGGAAAAGGCCGGGACATCCTTGGTGACGACGGCGCCGGCTGCCACAACGCCGCCCTTACCCACCGTCACCCCGCGCAGGACCATTGCGCCGGCGCCGATCCAGGCATCGTCGCAGATCGTCACCGGGCTCTCGTCGAGCGAGATTTCGCGCGGATGGCCGCGGGTGAAGATTTGCCTGATCTGTTCGTGCCGTTTCGCCGCCCGAAGTGGATGGGTGAGGTTGTCGAATATATTGACAGAGTGCGAGATCAGAACGCGATTGCCGATGACGATGGAAGCGCCCGACCAGATCCGACTATCTTCTCCGACATAACACCACTCGCCGATCTTGATCTCTCCGCCGTGCGCGAACGTCAAGAGCTCTCCCAGGATACGACTATGTTGGCCGACGACGATCTTGTCCGTATCGCCCCGGATGTTTCTGATCCTTGCCCGAGAGCCGAGCACGGCGTCGCGCTGCAACCGGCAGGTCGCTCGCCCGATCAGCCGCTGAATCAGGTAATCGACGTTCATGCTGTTAACTGTAGGCACGCCACAGCGCGTGACGATGCCGCCAGGTCATCGCCCCATCCCTTGCCCGTATGGACGTCATATACTGTTGCGTTCCCAAGCGCTGCGGCCGATTGCCGGGACCAGCCATCGCGCGAATATCCGAAATAGTCGATCTGGTGCGACGATGGACCAAAGGTCTCCACGATCTTTTCGACCATGGCTCGGTCGAAAACCTGATACCAGCCGAGGTTATCGCGCTTGCCAAATGGCACCGAGATAAGGCAATTGCCACCGGGCTTGAGAATGCGCTTGAACTCCTTGACGGCCGGGACAAAGCCATCTTGATCGGATTCCGCATCCTCCGGTTTTCCCGTATAGAGCATCCTGTTATCCAGGCCAATATGTTCGATCGTCGAGATGCTGGCGATCGTGTCGAACACACGATCGGCAAACATCGTATTCCTGAGATCGCCGAACACGTACGAATACCCCTCATGCCAATAACAGCGCTTTTCCGGCGCCAGGGTCATGATGGTGAGATCGGCGCCCCGCAACGGAGGGCGACGCAGGAGAAAGTCGTGATTGAAGGTCGAGCCGGCATCGAGCATGGTGCCGACTTTGGACAATCGCGAGAACAGCCAGGGATACTCCACCACCCTTTCGTCCATGGCGAGGCCATAGCCGCGCGGCAGCTCTTTCCCGTCGCGAAGCAGGCCGCTGTCGATCGCCGACATGATGATCCCGCGCTTCACCGTCTGATAGCCTGGACCGAAGGGCCGCGGCCGCATCTTGAACACGGGCGCGGCTGCTCCATCGAGCAGCCACTTTACCCCATAAATAAGCCTGTCCGTACGCATCATCGACGCCCAATCAACCGCTCCGTCCGCCCGCTATGCAGCCGCTCTAGCACGGCTAGACCCCGGCGACGAGATCGCCAAACTGTTTCCACTGCGAAGCCTTGCTGTAGGTCTCCGCAACCCGGGTCCTTCCCCGCCCCGCCATTTCGGCCGATTCCGGCCAATCTCGCAGGCACCTTGAAATGACTTCGGTCACCTCCCGCGGCGAGCCGTACGTCTCCATCGTCACTCCTGGTTCCATTGCATCCGGATAACCGCCGACGTCGGATACCAGCAGTGCGCCGCACCCCATGGCCTCGAAGCAGCGCATATTTCCCCTATCGGTGCCCGCCATGTCGATGGCGCCGTTGAGCACGATCTTCGACGATCCGATCAGTTCGTAAAACTGCCTGCCGAACACCGGCGGCTCTGCAATCCTGGCGATGGCATCGGGGCGCCGGTGCTTTTGCAACGGCAGCCAAGCGCCGATGGAGCTTTCGGCGAGCCTGGTCAGCCGCGAAGCGTCGAGACGATAGACGACCCGGCGCGTGCCCGCTAGGCTCGCCACCTGTTCGAGCGTCTTGGCACGCGCGGTGTGGTGTCGTGAATAGCCGCCCACAAAAAGTACGTCGATCGTACGCTCGCCGTGACCATACTCATCCATCAAAGGGTCCAGTGCCGGAAAAAACAGTTCTGCCCGGCAACCTCTCTGACGCCAAGATTCAAGGATTGAGGGAAAGTTTCCGAGCACCGCGCCATAGGCCGTCAGATCGGCGTTTCCTGATGGCGCGGCACGCCAGCAAAATGTCTTTCTGACACAGCCGGGCAGCTTGCTGACGAACGCGCTGGGATAGCGCACGGGATCAAGATTGTAGAAAACCTCGGTCCGGTGATGTTCGATCTGGGCAAGTAATATGGTCTCGAGCGTCGGCTTGCCCGGAAGTCCCTGCTCCCGCGCCCAGTGACGCTGCAGGATTTCATCGTCGCCATTGGTGAAGAACGCCTCGGGTTCCTGCTCGAGCACCGGCTTTAGAAAATGCAGCGCGCCAAAGCGGTCGTCCATGAAGATGCGACGACGCTCTGCGAAACTCGAAGCTTTCGCCGCGAGCTGGTTCAGGTGCGCGAGATAGGACGGGTATAGCCCACTGTTTTGAAACAAGCGCATCGCTCACGCAGACCTCATCAGCATCCATTTCATGTTGAGATACGGCCAGATGCGGCCGACCGATTCCCAATCCCACTGTTTCGAGGAGGTCAGATGGCCAACGGTCCGGCGCAAGCGTTCCTCATCCACCATTTCGGCAAACGCCGGCACCTTCTGGTCGAGCAAACCCGCGGTCCAGCCGGCCAGAGGCCCGTTCAACCATTCGGGCATCGGCGAATTGAATCCGACCTTTCGGCGTCCCATCCGAATGGACTCCGGCATCAGGTTAGCCATCGCCTTTCGTGCAATGACCTTGGTATAGCCATTCGATGACTTGCTGGATTCCGGCAACGCCATCGCATAGGTGACCAGACGCCAGTCCATGAACGGCATGCGGACCTCAATGCCGTGGGCCATTGACAGGCGGTCGAAGTTTCGCAGGATGGTCGGCAGCACGGTGCTGTGAAACATCCGGTAGAGCCGTCGGTTCAATGCACCCCAGTCCCGCGGCAGCACGTCGTCTTCTCCGACCAGCGAAAGCTCCGCCGGGATATCGCGCAGACCGCCACGCAGGAAATAGTTTCCCTGACGCCGGATCATCAGCGCCCGCAACAGATCGGTGCCTCGCCGCGCCGGTGCCGAACTGGAAGCAAATCCAGCGAGCAGGTTTCGTATCCAGAACGCTCCCGCTTGGCCCTCCTGAAGATAGGCCCCCATCAACTCGTCCGCGCCATGGCCGTCCAGCGACACTGTCACGTTGTGACGCCTGAGTTCTCGATAGATCAACCATGCCGCGCTTGGAAGTCCGATATAGACGTCATCATTGTCGTCCAGGATCTGGTCGAGTTCGGTCAGCGCGTCGGCCCGCCCAATCTCGAGGAAGGTCGGCACGACATCGGCCCACGCCGCCGCCTCCTCCGCCATCGGCCGCTCGTCATTTGAGGCGCCGGGAAACGTCGCCACAAAAGCGTGGCGCCACGAGGTGCTGTCCCGCGGACCCATGCCGGCCTTTTCGTGCGCGGCCATGGTGCAGATCACAGCCGACGAATCGAACCCTCCCGATAGACAGGTCCCGATCGGTACGTCGCTGCGCATCCGAAGCGCGACCGCGTCCTGGAACAGTTCGCGAAAGCGTTCCACCTGTTGGGCTTCGGAGTTCGGGACCACCGGCAGGTGATCCACCGTCCGCCACCAACGCCGGACCTCCAATTTGCCCTGGCGCAGCCACATGCAATGTCCGCCCTGAAGGCGGCGCACCTCCCGGCAAAGGGTCCGTTCGCTTCCTTCGATTCCGAAGGCATCAAGCATAAGCCGCCGCGCCACGTCGATATCCAACGACACGTTGATCAGGCCGCTTCCCGCCAATGCGCGCTGTTCGGATGCGAAGACAAAGCGCTCGGATGTGAGCGCATACAACAGCGGCTTGATGCCGAAGCGGTCGCGCGCCAGGAACAGTTCTTCGGTCTTGGTGTCGTAGATCGCCAGCGCCCACATTCCGTTGAAGCGCGTCAGCATGCCTTCCCGCCACGCTTGCCATGCGGCCAGAATGACCTCGGTATCGGACTGGCTGCGGAAGATTGCCCCCTGCGCCTCAAGCTCGCGCCGCAGTTCGAGGAAGTTGTAGACCTCGCCGTTGAACACGATTACATAGCGGCCGTCGGCGGAGACCATCGGCTGAAAGCCTCCCTCGCCAGGATCGATGATGGCCAGCCTGCGGTGGCCGAACGCCAAATTGCGGTTCGCGCTGAACCAGCTTCCCTCGCCAAAGGGTCCGCGATGCGCGAGGAGATTCGTCAGTCGCGAGATTTCCGACGGTTCGACCGCGTTGCCGCGGAGGTTTATGATGCCCGCAATTCCGCACATTTCTCAGGTCGCCTTTAGCGGCAGAAAGCGACTGGCGACAAGGCGAAGATCACGCCAGCAGGCCGCGCCGTAGGGACCGGCCCGTGAGACCGCGACCGCGACGACGAAGATGATGCCAGCCGCCAGCAGATAACAGCTCCCCACGTACCACCAGCCAATTGCCTGGTCGAGTTGCGCATTACGGAAGCCATATCGCAACGCCAGCGCGATTGCGATGCCGACACCAATCGGCATCAACACGAAGTGGGTCAGACGCAACCGCATACCGGCGAGGCCGAAATGCCGGCGCAGCAAGATCACGACGGTGACCATTTGAGTGATCATGCCGATGCAGGCGCTCCAGCCTGCCGCCTGCCATCCGAAATACGGCAAAGCGATCGCACTGGTCGCTACCGTGAACACGCCCGTGAGCAATGAGATCACGGCATTCGAACTCGATCGCCCTTGCGCCAGAAGATAGAAAGCAAAGACATTCGAGCTCGACCCAAGGATGCCGGCGATCGACAGTATCACCAGCACACGCTGGGCCTCGGCAGCCACTTCGGCGCCGGTCCACAGATGAAGCAACGGGCCGGCGACGGGGATAAGGCCGCCAAGCGCACTCGCGGCGAGCACATTGAGTATCCAGGACGAGCGGAACAGGAGATCGGCTTTGCGATCGTCAGTCTCCTTCTGCAGAGCGCTGAAGAACGGGAAGAGAATTTCGCCGACCTTCAGGACGCCGATATACACCGCCTCCTCCAGCCGCTGCGCAATCGTATAAAAGCCGACAAATTGCGGCTGCAGCAAAGCTCCGAGCAAGTAACGATCCGCCTGTGCGGCAATGAGCGCGCCACTCTGTGCGGCCAGTTGCCAGCCACCCAGCTTGACGAGGTTGCCGAGCGACCCGCGATCGATCGTCGGGCGCGCGAGCCACTCGCCTATGACACGTCGGGACCATGCGAAGGCCAGAACAAGGCTCGTTGCAAAACCCAACGATTGACAGCCGAGAAACGTCGAGGCTTGAGGCCAGCGCGGAATCAACAACAGCATGGAACTTGTTGCAACCACGGTACTGATGATGCTGATCGAAGCAACCCTTCGATAGTCCTGGCGCGCCGTGAACAAGGCCAGGAAGACAGCGGACAGGCACTGGCACAGCCACCCGGCACTGGCCAGCACAAATGCGAGTCCCAGATCATCCGCGGACGGTCCGCTCAAATGGAATCCGATGCGCGCAAGCGGTGCGCCGGCCAAGGCCAAGATCGTCACAATCGCGCCGCCGGTTGCCAATGCCAGCATTGCCGCCGTCGCGAACATTCGTCGCGCATCGTGGCGCTCCGACGGCTCCAGCCGCAGGGCGAGCTCCCGGGTCGTCGACAATGCAAGAGCGTTGCTGAATGCCAGCGCGGGCGCAACACATGCCGTGACGAGCCCAGCGACGCCGAACGCAGCGACACCGAGGCGAAACACCACGAACGGAAGAACCAGGAGGTTGAGCGCCACGGCGACCGCAAAGGCGATTGCGTTCCAGGCAGAATTACCCAGCAAGTCGGTCGGATTTTTTTTCAATCGCATATCGGCTTCAGGCCACCACGCATTGCTTGACTTGCTCGCCAGTGGAGAGCCGCAACCTCCTTGAGGCGCGTGGCTCAGCCGCCCGAGGCCAAGGAACATGCCGTGAAGCTCTCACTGCCGGCTTGGCCAAAACCCGAGTCGTCCGCTGATTGTTTGATTTGCGCCACCTTGACTATCTACAGGAGCGGCTAGAGAGCCGCAATGCGCGCCTCGCAAGTAATTGAAATACCAAGGTTAATGTATGAGATTCTGTCAAGGAGACGCGCGCGCAAGTTAATACCGCCCCGCACCAGGGTCGACGAAAGCGCGGGACGAGTCTGCAGAACTACTCTGCGGCGAGTACACTCACTCCAGCAATCGAAATCGGCACGCATTTAGAACCGACCTTGATATCTCGGTCCTTAGCGGCACCGGCGGACTTCTAGCAGTCTCGGAGCATCCTAGGAGATTTGTCGCGAAACCCGACCCCTGACTCACTCGATCAGGAAGTTGCCGTTGGTCAAGTTCAAATGTGTAGCCAGAAGCGAACAATTGCCGTGGGCCACTGCCGTCGGCATCGTAAGATAGTGCGCCGGTATCGACATTGTAGATGATCCGATCGTTTGCGCCGATGGCCCGCGATGTGAAGGCTGCTTCGGTGTCGCCGCTGCGGTCCGCGTGCGCCGCTCCTCCATCATTCGTTGCAGGCTCTTCAGCCGGTGTCATCGTGCGCCCCGGTCTTGGGCAGGTGTGACCATAGCATCAACGATGCTCAATGGACTTAGCGTTGGCCGTTTACCCGGCAGACATCGATTCTTCTCCGCCGGCTCGATGCCTAGCATATATGGCCAGAAGCGCGCGCCAGATCAACCAATCGCAACCAAAGAATAGTCGAACTTGCGTCGCAAGTGCTCACGCGGAATAGCACCAATTCCAACCGAGATGTGGGGCGGACTGCTCTGCAAATGCAGTCAGACAAGAACATGAAACTCGTGCCAGGCGCCCCAGTTGGTGCCGTCAAAAGCACGCACCCACAGATCGTCCGGACCCGAGCCGCTCTGGAAGCTGGTGCGGATAATTGCGCCGCGGTTACGTCAATGTTCTGGTTCGTGCCCTGCGCGACGCCACCAACCACAAAATGTCCGCTCGAAGGGTCGCTGGTCGAATCCCAGAATTGATATTTCGTAATGGCATCGCCGTCGGCATCGGTCACGCTGAACAGACCGGTCACGGCAATATTCTGGTTATGCATCGCCGTGAAGTCGGCAGCCGTCACAACAGGCGCCTGATTGATCGGTGCGTTGACGTGGAATTCCTTCCAGGCGCTCCAGTTGGTGCCGTCAAAAGCACGCACCCACAGATCGTCCGAACCAGAGCCGCTCTGGAAGCTGGTCGCGGACAACTGCGCTGCTGCCACGTCAATGTTCTGGTTCGTGCCCTGCGCGACGCCACCAACCACAAAATGCCCGCTCGAAGGGTCGCTGGTCGAATCCCAGAATTGATATTTCGTAATGGCATCGCCGTCGGCATCGGTCACGCTGAACAGACCGGTCACGGCAATATTCTGGTTATGCGTCGCCGTGAAGTCGGCAGCCGTTACAACAGGCGCCTGATTGATCGGTGCGTTGACGTGGAATTCCTTCCAGGCGCTCCAGCTGGTGCCGTCAAAAGCACGCACCCACAGATCGTCCGAACCCGAGCCGCTCTGGAAGCTGGTCGCGGACAATTGCGCTGCTGTTACGTCAATGTTCTGGTTAGTGCCCTGAGCGACGCCACCAACCACAAAATGCCCGCTCGAGGGATCGCTGGTCGAATCCCAGAATTGATATTTTGTAATGGCATCGCCGTCGGCATCGGTCACGCTGAACAGACCGGTCACGGCAATATTCTGGTTATGCGTCGCCGTGAAGTCGGCAGCCGTTACAACAGGCGCCTGATTGATCGGTGCGTTGACGTGGAATTCCTTCCAGGCGCTCCAGCTGGTGCCGTCAAAAGCACGCACCCATAGATCGTCCGAACCCGAGCCGCTCTGGAAGCTGGTCGCGGACAATTGCGCTGATGTTACGTCAATGTTCTGGTTAGTGCCCTGAGCGACGCCACCAACCACAAAATGCCCGCTCGAGGGATCGCTGGTCGAATCCCAGAATTGATATTTTGTAATGGCATCGCCGTCGGCATCGGTCACGCTGAACAGACCTGTCACGGCAATATTCTGGTTATGCATCGCCGTGAAGTCGGCAGCCGCTACAACAGGCGCCTCATTGAGAAACATCGAACTCGCGAATATGCCGTCTGCAAAAGCGAAACTCTCGACTGCAACCGCCGTATCGATGCCATCGAGAGTGCCGGCACGTCGATCCGATATCGTAAACATCTCAGCACTTAAACTAAAGCTGATCAGATAGTCTGACAGCAATCCAGAAAACACGACGGTGTCAAAGCCGGCACCACCGATCAAGGTGTCGACGCCGACACCGCCGATCAGCCTGTCATTGCCGGCGCCGCCGATCAGCGTATCGTTGCCGCCGCTGCCCGACAGCGTACAGCCCGTGTCGCTTGCCGTCAGCCTGTCGTTGCCGCTGCCGCCGATGGCCTTCTCGATGACTGCGCTGAGCGCGATCCCGATGTTGTTGACGAGGCCGCCTATCGAGGAGAAGGCGCCGGAGTGCAGGTCGATGGTCTGGGCCGACGAATAGCCGGAGCAATCGAGCGTGTCGTTGCCGCCGCTGTCATAGATCGTCAGCGCCGGCGCCGAAGTGTAGTTGCCGAAGTTGAAGACCGCGCCCGCATTGCTGCTGAAGCCATAGACGGTGTCGCCGGTTCTGGTCGAGGTCGCCGCCCCGTAGATCGAAGCCATGGCGTAGATGTCAGCCATCTGCGGCGTGACCACGTAGCGGTACGAGCTCCCGGAATAATTGTGCTCGCCGAAATACGACATGATCGAATATTGCCAGGTGTCGTTGGCATAGATCGCATTGGTCGAATACGACGCGCTGCCGTTGTAGGGCCCCTGGTGGCCAAGCCCGAGCGCATGGCCGATTTCGTGGATGTAGGTCTGGTAGGCGTAGCTATCGATGCCGGTCTTGCCGTCGTTGGCGCCGCCGTCGGTGGTGACCCAGTCGGTGCTGATGTTGATGATCTGGTAAGAGATCGCGCCGTTCCCGGACCACTGGCCACTGCTATAGGCCTGCATCGTGCCGTTGTGGGTGAACGTGAGGTTCGCGGAGCCGGAGGTCTGGACGAAGCTGATGTTGGCAACGTCAGACCATGCCTGCAGCGCCGATAGCGCGAGGAACTGCTCCGCCGAATTCAGGCCGTTGATATTGAAGGTGATGGTGTTGGAAGCCCAGTGATGGGCGACGTTGTTGTTGTCTTGCCAAAAGCCGTTGACGAGGTAGTTGGCGAGCGTCGCGATCGACGCGACCGGCTTCGCGGCATATACCTCGCCGCTGGACACGCTGGCGGCGTCTAGCGCCAGCGGGTAAGGCTCGCCGTCGTCGCCAAACTCATTGTCCTGCGCCCCATCATGCTGAAGCGCGCCCTCGCCCGCCCCCGACGCGAACCGCTGGAAGGCCCAGATCTCATCGGAAAGCAGGTCATTCTTCTTCATCGATCAGGCCTGTCAGCAGGTCGTTCGGATTCGCGAGAATCGCAAAGGCACGCGGAAGGCTAGAATCGCCTTCATTAACGCTTGTTTACCGGCGGGCTTTGTCGTGCACGCCTGCTTTACGGTGCATTACGGCGAAAAGCAGAATCTCAGGCACCCATCCGTAGTCTTGCGGGGTCGGATTCCGGCTCCGCGCTAGCCGTCCCGCCGATCCAATAAAGGAACCTTGCTGCTCCCAACGATTGGCCTCCGCCGGGCGCCGAACAAGCAGTTGGAAATCGGCACCAGATTTGTTTAAGTCGGATCGGGCTGCTCCCTCCCAACGCGAAATCCAAAAAGCAAGGTTTCTCAATGCCTTTCCCACGCGCTTCGCAGGCCCTTTCCCGCTTCACCGTGCTCGATCTGACCCGCGTCCGGTCCGGGCCGACCTGCGTGCGGCAGTTGGCGGACTGGGGCGCCAACGTCATCAAGATCGACGCGCTCCTGGAAGATGGCGGCGGCGAGCAGCCGGGCGGCCCGCGCCATGGCTCGGATTTTCAGAATCTGCACCGCAACAAGCGGGCCATGACGCTGAACCTGAAGGACCCGAAGGGCCTCGAAGTGTTCAAGCGTCTCGCCGCCAAGGCCGACGTGGTGGTCGAAAATTTCCGCCCCGACGTGAAGGCAAAGCTCGGCATCGATTATGAGAGCCTGCGCCAGGTCAACCCACGCCTGGTCTATGGCAGCATATCCGGCTTCGGCCAGGACGGCCCCTACCACAAGCGGCCGGGCTTCGATCAGATCGCGCAAGGCATGGGCGGGCTGATGTCGGTCACCGGCGCGCCGGGCCAGGGCCCGATGCGGGTCGGCATCCCCGTCGCCGACCTCACCGCCGGGCTGTTCTGTGCCCTCGGTATCCTCACGGCGCTGCTGGAGCGCGATGTTTCCGGCGAGGGTCAGTGGGTGCAGACCTCGCTGTTGCAGGCCCAGATCTTCATGCTGGATTTCCAGGCCTCGCGTTGGCTGATGGAGAAGGAAGTCGCCAAGCAGGCCGGCAACAACCATCCGACCTCGATCCCGACCGGCGTCTTCAAGACCTCCGACGGCTATATCAACATCGCGACCACAGGCGGGCGGATCTGGGAACGCTGCGCGCAGGCGATCGGCGCCCCGGAACTGATCACCAATCCCGATTACGCCACTGCGCCCGCGCGCTCCAAGAACCGCGACGCGCTGAACGAAGCGATCGGCAAGCTCACCGAAAAGAAGTCGACGGAAGCCTGGGTCAAGGAATTGAACGAAGCCGGCGTGCCCTGCGGCCCGATCTATTCGATCGACCAGATGTTCGAGGACGCACAGGTCAAGCACCTCGGCATCGCGCAACACGTGCCGAACGACGAGAACCGCCACATCCAGCTCGTCAGCCAGCCGGTGACGCTGTCGCGCACGCCAAGCAGGATGGCCGCGCGCCCGCCGGAATTCGGCGAGCAGACGGAAGAGGTGTTGGCGGAGTTCGGTTTTGCCAGGGACGAGATCGCCGAATTGCGCCAGCGCAAGGTGGTTTGATTCCTGGATTCGCAGGGCGAACTAGCGAAGCGTAATCCTCCGAACTTGCCGTGAATGGCAGACTACGCTGACGCTAATCCGCCCTGCAGCTTCGGCATCACGCTTTAGCGTTCGGCGGCTGACATGTTGCCGCGATCGGCTACACTGCCCTTTCATTATCCCGTGAAAGGCATTCCATGCGCATCATGATCCTCAATGGCCCGAACCTGAACATGCTCGGCATCCGCGAGCCGCATATCTACGGCTCGACCACGCTCGATGCCATCAAGGCCTCCTGCGAGGAGTTCGCCGCCTTCACGGGCGCGGAGCTCGCGTTTCACCAGTCCAACCACGAGGGCGAGCTGGTCGATCTGATCCAGTCCGCGCGAAACTCAGCCGACGCCCTCATCATCAATCCCGCCGCCTACTCCTTCACCTCGATTGCGATGTTTGACGCAATGAAGATCTTCGAGGGTCCGATCTACGAGGTGCACATCTCCAACATTCATGCCCGCGACGAGCTGCATCGTCATTCCAAGCTTTCGGCAGCCGTGAAAGGCGTGATCGCGGGCCTCGGCCCCTATGGCTACATCATCGCGATGCAGGCTGCACTGCAGGGGGCCGGCCAACTGCCCGCGGCCCTTCCGGCCGCCATGCGCATCGGACCAGAGTAAGGGAAGCCCGACATGCAGGGATCCGGCTATCTCGCGATCTGGAGCGATCTTGCACCACAGGACGAAACCGACTGGGCGCACTGGATCACCCGCGAACACGCCGCCGAGCGCGTGGGCATCAACGGTTTTCTGGCCTGCCGCATCTTCCGCGCACTGGGTGCGTCGGTGAACCGCTACTTCATTGTCTACGAACTCAAGGACGAGCGCGTCGTCGGCGGGCCGGACTATCTGGCGCGGCTGAACGCGCCGACGCCATGGTCGCAGCGCATCATGCCCCGGCTCGGCAATTTCGCGCGCGGCGGCGGCCGTGTCGCGGCGTCTGCAGGCACCGGCCAGGGCGGCATCGTCGCGCCGCTGCGCCTCGACACCGCGCCATCCTGGGATGCCGCCACGCTTGTCGCCGAGCTCGCTCGCCTCGACCGCATCATCGCCGCGCGGCTCCTGCTCACCGACATCGCGCAGACCTCGATCAAGACCCGTGAGAAAGGCATGCGAAGCAATGACGGCTCCTTCGTCGCCCTGCTGCTGATCGAGGGACTGGACGAGGCCGCCGTTCGCGACGCCCTTCATCACCTTCGCAAGACGCTTCCGGCCGAGGATCACGGTGCAATCGACAGCCTGCCGCTCTACCGGCTGGCGTTCAGCCTGCCGAAGCGGCTCCTGCCGGGTTGAAGAAGATGACGCAACAAGCTGACAAACCGCAGACTGATTTGCCGCACGCGCAAGCGCAATTTCATGCAGCGGTCTGCGACAAGACAACGCGACGGGGCAAATCAATTCGGATTTTCCGAAATCATGTCAAGCCTGTGATTAAAAAATATTTCGCTTAACGCAAGAGGCAAATCAGTCGCATAACTCTGCCCGTCTCACCCATTGAGGGGCGCTCGCGATCGTCACGAACGTGCGGTGAGATGCGATGGACGCGGACGGCGCAAGACGTAGGTGCCTGAAGCGTACGGCGAAGTCGTGTGGTCCTGATGTCGCGGTGCTGGCATTAAGTTGCGTGGGTCTTCTCGCGCAGCGACGGCGGCAAAAGAGCCGTTCGCCGGGGAGAGCTCGAAGTAAGCCGTAAAGCCATTGCGCAGGGAAGGCCGGGATGCTCCCGCTGTACCTGTATGCTCGTGTGCGCGTTCTTATGCGCAAATTGCACACGAGACCGCGGGTGCGGCGTGCACCCGGTCTTCCCTGCGCCCTCTATCCAAGCGCGCGGGAAGTTTTCAGCAAAGCTCGGACGCTGTGCGCCGCGAGATCGATAATGTATGTCCAGCCGTCATTGCGAGCGAAGCGACGCAATCCACTTCTCCACTTGCGGCACTATGTATTGCTTCGCGGAGCCTGTCATCCGGCGGCGCTTCGCGCCGACCGGGCGGCTCGCAATGACGGCGAAACGTCTGCAGACCCATCACGCCTTCGCCGGCCGCACCATGCGCGTGACACTGCCGACCGCCTTGTCGATAACGGGCCAGAACAGCAGCACGATCGCCAGCGTCGTGATCGAGCCGACCAGACCGTTCGACCAGAACACCTTCAAATCGCCGCCGGCGCCGATCATCGACAGGCGAAACGCATCCTCGGCGCGGTTGCCGAGCACCAGCGCCAGCGTGAACGGCGCGAGCGGGATGCCGATCTTCTTGAAGACGTAGCCGACGACGCCAAAGCCCAGCATCAGCCAGATGTCGAAGATCGCGTTCTGGATCGCGTAGGCACCGATCGCGCAGGACACCACGATCATCGGCGCGATGGCGGCGAACGGCACGCGCAGGACGGATGCGAAGATCGGCACTGTCGTCAACACCAGCACGAGGCCGACGACGTTGCCGAGATACATCGACGCAATCAGCCCCCAGACGAAATCCTTGTGCTCGACGAACAGCAGCGGCCCGGGATTGAGCCCCCACACCATCAAGCCGCCGAGCAGGATCGCCGCGGTGCCGGAGCCCGGGATGCCGAGCGCGAGCATCGGCAGCAGCGCCGCCGTGCCGGAGGCGTGCGCCGCGGTCTCCGGCGCGAACACGCCCTCGATGCGGCCCTTGCCAAAGCTGTCCCGGTCCTTGGAAAAGCGTTTGGCGAGGTTGTAGCCCATGAAGGACGCGGCAATCGCGCCGCCCGGCGTAATACCGAGCCAGCAGCCGATGAAGGACGAGCGGAACAGCGTCACCCAGTATTTCGGCAGGTCCTTCCAGACCGACAGCACCACGCGCAAGGAGATGCCGGCGGCGTGGCCGCGCAGCGCCAGGCGCTCCTCCATCGTGAGCAGGATCTCGCTGATGCCGAACAGGCCGATCACCGCGACCAGGAAGTTGACGCCGCGCAGCAGCTCCGCCGAATCGAAGGTCATGCGCAACTGGCCGGACACGGTGTCCATGCCGATGCCTGCCAGCAAGAGACCGAGCGACATCGAAATGACGGTCTTGTGCTTGGCCTCACGGCCGAGCCCGACAAAGGAGCAGAAGGTGAGCAGATACACCGCGAAAAATTCGGGTGGCCCGAACCTCAGTGCGAACGACGAGATCATCGGCGCCAGGAACGTGATCAGCATCACCGCGACCAGCGAGCCGATGAACGACGAAGTGAAGGCCGCGGTCAGCGCTTCCGCCGCCCTGCCCTGCTGCGCCATCGGGTAACCGTCGAAGGTGGTCGCGACCGACCAGGCTTCGCCTGGAATGTTGAACAGGATCGAGGTGATGGCGCCGCCGAACAGCGCACCCCAGTAGATGCAGGACAGCATCACGATCGCCGAGGTCGGGTCCATCGTGAACGTCAGCGGCAGCAGGATCGCAACCCCGTTCGGACCGCCGAGGCCGGGCAGCACGCCGACGAAAATGCCCAGCACCAGCCCGGTCATCATCAGGAGCAGCGTCTTCCAGGTCAGCAGCACGGCGAAGCCGTGCATCAAGAGGCCCAAAGCTTCCATTTACGGGGCTTCCATGGCGTGTGTCCCACCGACCGGTTAGCGGCCGAGCGCCGCTTCGAGCGGGCCCTTTGGCATGATGACGTCGAAGGCGACGTCGAAGGTCACGAACATCGCAGCGGTGAACACGAAGGCGGTGAGCAGCGACTTCCACAATGCGATCTTGCCGACCAGTCGCATAAAGCAGGAGATCAAAAGGAAGCTCGCGACATAGAGCCCGAGGAATTGTGTGGCGAGGCAGAACAGAACCGTCGGCACGAACACCGCCATCACGCGGCGAAGCTGCGCTTGCGTCACGAAGGATTCGGAGGCTTCCCGGCGCGACAGGAACGCCGCAACCAGGCCGTAGAGGCTGGCGCCACCGAGGATAATCGACAGATAGAACGGAAAATAGCCGGGCTGCGGACCGGTGGATTCCCAGCCGGCACCCGTTCGCCAGTTATCGTACCCGAGTGTCAGCGCAAGCGCGAGAAGCAGAAGGCAGACGACCACGTCGACCACCCGAACGCTCGCCATCTGAGGCGAGTCCGCCTCCGGCGCGGTCGGATCCTCGACGACGATTTCGATGTCGGTATTGGACATGGAGATGGTGACCCCCGATACGACAGTCCTAAACGGGGATACGTGCCGACGTCGCCGGCGTCAATGTCCGGCGCTGCGCTCGGGGAATGCGCTCGCAAGTGCAGCACGATCGGGCCGCAGCAGGCCGCGTTCGGTGATCAAGCCCGTCACCAGCCGCGCCGGCGTGACGTCAAAGCCGTAATTGGCAACCGGCGAGCCGTCCGGAACCACGCGCACGGTCTCGACGCGCCCGTCCGCGGTGCGGCCGGTCATGGTCGCCACCTCCTCGGTGCTGCGCTGCTCGATCGGAATCTGCCTGATGCCGTCGTCGATGCTGAAATCGATGGTGGGCGACGGCAGTGCAACATAGAACGGCACGCCGTTGTCGTGGGCGGCGAGCGCCTTCAGATAGGTGCCGATCTTGTTGCAGACATCGCCACTGGCCGTCACCCGATCGGTGCCGACGATCGCGAGATCGACCATGTGATGCTGCATCAGATGGCCGCCGGTGTTGTCGGCGATCACCGTATGCGGCACGCCGTGGTGCCCGAGTTCCCAGGCAGTCAGCGAAGCGCCCTGATTGCGCGGCCGGGTCTCGTCGACCCAGACATGGACCTTCAGGCCGCTATCATGGGCAAGGTAGATCGGCGCCGTGGCCGTGCCCCAGTCCACCGTCGCGAGCCAGCCGGCATTGCAATGGGTCAGGATGTTGATCGGCTCGCCCGGCTGCTTTGTTGCCGCGATCTGTTCGATCAACGCCAGACCATGCCGGCCGATCCCCTGGTTGATCGCGACGTCCTCATCGGCGATTTCGCCGGCGCGCTGGTAGGCTGCCGCGACGCGTTCCGACGCCGTCAGCGGCCGAAGCAAGCGCGCCATCTCCTCGAGCGCCCATTTCAGGTTGATTGCCGTCGGCCGTGCCGCCAGCAGCATGGCATACGCACGATCGAGCGCCGCATCGGAAGCGTCAGTGCGCATGGCGAGCGCCATGCCGTAAGCCGCAGTCGCGCCGATCAGCGGCGCGCCGCGCACCAGCATGGAGCGGATAGCCTCGGTTGCATCCGCGGCGCTCGCGATACGCGCCACCACGAATTCATGCGGCAATCGCCGCTGGTCGATCGCACCGACCGTCCAGCCGTCGTCCTCAAGCCAGATGCTGCGAAAATGCCGGCCATCGACCTTCATGAGTTCAACACCCTCCCCGCCACCGCATCGAGCTTGGCGAGCAATTCTGCATCGCGCGCTTCCGGCGCCGTGATCAGGGCTGTGTCCAGCGCCTTGTCCGAGCCGATCGGGCACGGCTCATGCTCGCGCGGGAAATCCCGGGCGAGGCGCGCAACCAGCGCCTTGGCCTTGCCGGCATTCGAGTTCAGCACGCGAATAATGTCCTGTACGGTGACCGCCTCATGGTGAGGATGCCAGCAATCATAATCGGTGACCATCGCCACGCTGGCGTAACAGATCTCGGCCTCGCGGGCGAGTTTTGCCTCGGGCATGTTGGTCATGCCAATCACCGAATGACCCTGCGCCTTGAAAATCTGGCTCTCCGCGAGGCTGGAGAACTGCGGCCCTTCCATGCAGACATAGGTACCGCCCCGCACCGCCGCGATCCCCTCAGCCTCGGCCGCTGCCGCCAGATGCACGTGCAGCCGCGGCGACACCGGATGGGCCATCGAGACATGGGCGACGCAACCCTTGCCGAAGAACGAGCATTCACGGCGGTAGGTGCGGTCGACGAACTGATCGACCAGCACAAACGTGCCGGGCGGCAGTTCCTCCTTGAAGGAGCCGCAGGCCGACAGCGAAACCAGGTCGGTAACGCCTGCCCGTTTCAGCACGTCGATATTGGCGCGGTAGTTGATGTCGGAGGGCGCGAGCACATGTCCCTTGCCATGGCGCGGCAGGAACGCGACCGGCAGCCCGGCGATGATGCCGCGCATCAGCGGCGCGGACGGCTCGCCCCACGGGCTGTTGATGGTTTCCTCGCGGACATCCTCCAGCCCCGGCAGGTCGTAGATGCCCGATCCGCCGATGATGCCAAGCACGGCACGCGTCATGACTTCTCCCACTTACGATTACACGGAAGATGTTCGACTATACTGCGCCGCAATA
Source organism: Bradyrhizobium retamae (assembly GCF_001440415.1). GTDB lineage: Bacteria > Pseudomonadota > Alphaproteobacteria > Rhizobiales > Xanthobacteraceae > Bradyrhizobium > Bradyrhizobium retamae. The sequence goes on along the minus strand of NZ_LLYA01000158.1, from coordinate 63,299 downwards.
ATCAAGCATTGTCGCACGGTTGCAAGAGGCCTCAAAATGCCGACCAGGAACGACCGGGAAAAACGTCAATCCATCATAGATGCCTGCCAGCGCATGAATGCGCTCGGCATCAACCAGGGGACGTCGGGCAATATCAGCCTGCGCCATGGCGACGGCATGCTGATCACCCCGACCAGCACGCCCTACGAGGCGATGAAGCCCGAGCAGATCGTCTATATGCACCTCGATGGTAACCACGATCCCGCCCAGCGCCCTTCGAGCGAGTGGCGGTTTCACCGCGACATCCTCAAGGCCCGTCCCGAGGTGCAGGCGATCGTCCACGCCCATCCGCCCTACTCGACCATGCTGGCGATCATGGGCATGGAGATTCCGTCGGTGCACTACATGGTGGCCGTCGCCGGTGGCGACACCATCCGCTGCGCGCCATATGCGACCTTCGGCACCCAGGAGCTCTCCGAACACGCCGTCCGCGCGCTGGAGGGACGGCTGGCCTGCCTGCTCGAACATCACGGCATGATCGCGATCGGGCCGTCGCTGTCGAAGGCGATGTGGCTTGCGGTCGAGGTCGAAACGCTGGCGCGGCAGTATCACGGCTGCCTGCAGATCGGCACGCCGCCATTGCTGTCAAGTGCGGAAATCGAAAAAGTCCGCCTCCGCATGGCCGGCTACGGCCACGCGGAGGAGTAACGGTTGCCATAGCGTTTCGAGCGAAGCATGCCCTCGGACCTGATCCGGGGGTGGACACCGGTTCGCGTGAAGAAAACGCGTCAAAACGATCAAGCGCGCTACTTCGCGACGAAGCCCGCTTCCTTCATCAGCGAGGCATTCAGCTTGTCGTCCTCTTCGAGGAATTTCAGCATGTCCTTGCCGGTGAGGAAGATCGGCTTGAGCGCCTGCTTCTCCATGTAGTCCTTGTATTCCGGCGTCTGCGTCACCTTCTGGAAAAGGTCGACATAGAACGCCTGCTGCTCCGGCGTCACCTTGCCGGGCAGGAACATCGCGCGCAGCATCAGGTACTGCACGTCGAGCCCTTCCTCCTTGCAGGTCGGGACGTCGTTCCAGGATTGCGTCCCCGTGACCTTGGTTTTGTAGGAAATGCGCTCCTTGTCGAACACGCACAGCGCGCGGACCTGACCGGCGCGCCAGACTTCGAGGTTTTCAGACGGGTTATTGACATTGGCTTCGGTGTGCTTGCCAACGAGCTGCGTCGCCGCCTCGCCGCCGGACTTGTAGGGCAGATAGGAGAACTTCGCGCCGGTCTTCTGCTCCATGAAAACCGTCAATACATGGTCCTCGCGCTTGGAGCCGGTGCCGCCCATCTTGAACGGCGAGCTCGCCGCCTTGGCGGCCGCGATGAAATCCTTCACCGTCTTGGGGCCGTCGGCATTGTCCCACAGTACGAACTGGTCGAGCGCGACCACCGACACCGGCGTCAGGTCACGCCAGTTGAACGGGATCTTGGCCGACAGCGGCAGCATGTAGATCAGGGAATAGGCGACCAGCACCTTGTTGGGATCGCCGTCGCTGGATTTCATGTACATCAGCGCCTCGGCGCCGGACGCCCCGCCCTTGAGCGACACAACCATTGGCTGCTTCATCAGGTTGTTCTTTTGGATCGCCGCCTGCATCATACGCGCCATCTGGTCGGAGGCACCGCCGGCGCCGGCTGCGACCACGATTTCCACCGGCTTGGTTGGCTCCCAAGCGGCGAACGCAGGGGTGGTTGCGATCAGGGCCGTCAAGACGGCCGCGGCTTTGAGGATCTGTCCCACGGGTTTCTTCCCTATGTATTTTGCAAGACCTGGAAAATCAGATCTGTCTGGTTGCCACATCTTGCGAGCGAACCGATCAGAGTTCAAGCTGCACCGCAATGCGCCGCCCATGACTTTCGCATCATGACTTTCGCATCAGGTGCAAATCCTTCCAGCAGGAGCGCCGCGGCTACTACGAACAGCCGAATTCAATCTCGCCGCTTTTCCGTTGTGCGGCGGCGAGTGAGCCCATTTAATGCACGCTACAGAAACATCGGGAGGAGAGACTGAATGAGAAGGATTTTGATGACCGCCCTCATGGGTGCGGCGCTGACCCTCGCGGGGTGCGGACGGGATCCAGGACCGAAAGGGGATACCGGCCCACAGGGACCGGCCGGGCCGCAGGGCGTACAGGGCTTGCAAGGCGTGCCCGGCCCTCAAGGGCAACAGGGTCCCCAAGGGCCACAGGGACCGCAGGGTGTGCCCGGTCCGAAAGGCGATCCCGGACCGGCTGGCACTTCCATCAGGTCGGTTCAGGCCAGCGGCGAGGTCGGCTGCGATGCAAATGAAAACCTGGTGTCGGTGTTCTGTCCGTCCGGCGGTGCTCCCGATGGCGCCAAGTGCGGCACCGGTCCGGCCGTCGGTCTTTGCCTCAAGAAGTAGCCGCCCGGTTGCGCTGCGATCCGACGAATAATGGTCGGCGAAAAAACATGAAAGCGTTCGCGATTGGTTTTCTCCTGGCTTGTCTTGCCACCACCGCGGACGCCGGCTCCTCAATAATTGGTGCGGGCTCTCAAACCTGCACGGCTTGGACCAACCGCAAGAAGAATGCGGTCGTCAAAGGAAGCTTTGAATCCTGGCTGGTTGGATTTATCAGCGGCCTGAACATCAGCGGCGAGCGGGACATGGTGGGTGGCGGCGACTTCGATGCGATCATCGCGTGGATGGATCAACGTTGCCTCACCACGCCCTCAGACAGAATAGGTATCGCGGCGCTCGACCTCAGTATGGAATTGGCCAAAAAGGCCGCCAAGCCATAGTGAGCGGTTCTGAACGCTTGGGTACCCTATTTGCCCTTCCAGTTCGGCGAGCGCTTGTTGAGGAACGCGTCCATTCCCTCGCGGAAGTCTTCGCTCATATAGGCGCGCAGGATCAGGTCCTCGCCCTCGTCACGCGTCAATGTCCGCCGGATGCGGCGCACTGCTTCCTTGGTCACTTCGAGCGTGATTGGCGCATGGCTCGCAACGAGTTTCGCAGTCTCGTCGGCGCGGCGCTGCAACGTTGCGACATCGGGCACCACCTCATTGAGCAGCCCGAGCGCCAGCGCTTCCGGCGCCTCGACCAGCCGCGCCTTGAAGATCAGGTCCTTTGTGCGCGCCGGACCGACCAGCGAAACGAGCCTGGAGATATTGGACATCGACAGGCAATTGCCGAGGGTACGCGCGATCGGAAAACCCATCCGCGTTGTTTCGGTACCGATGCGGATGTCGCAGCACGCCGCAATCCCAGCCCCGCCGCCAGTGCAGGCGCCGGCAATCGCCGCGATCGTCGGCACCCGGCAGGCTTCCAGCGCACCAAGCACGCGGTCGATCCGCGCCTCATAGTCAAGCGCGTCCTGTGCGGTCTTGAAGGCGCGGAACTGCGAAATGTCGGTGCCCGATGCGAACGCCTTGTCGCCGGCGCCGGTCAAGATCATCGCCTTGATCGAGCGATCATTGTTGATGGTCTCGCAGATCGCCGCCATCTGCTCGTACATGGCAAAGGTCAGCGCGTTGCGCGCCTGCGGACGGTTGAACGTCAGCCGGGCGATGCCGTCCTCGACGGAATAGATCAGGTCTTCGGTCGAAGCTACCGGAGCGTTCATCGCAGCTCTCTCTATTTTTGTTTCGGTCAAACAGGCTCAGGCGACGGCGGCCATCTCCACGACATCGCGTCCCTTGAGCACTTCCATCGCCGCCAACACGCCACCGCCGCGATGCGGCACCTTGGCGAGATCGAGACCCATCTCGACACCCGACAGCGTGCCCATCAGCATCAGGTCGTTGAAGTGTCCGATATGGCCGATCCGGAACACCTTGCCCTTGATCTTGTTCAGGCCGGTGCCGAGCGACATGTCGAAGTTTTCCAGCACGACCTTGCGGAAGTTGTCGGCGTCATGGCCTTCCGGCATGACGACGCCGGTCAGCGCGGGCGAATGTGCGCCCTGCTCCTGACATTGCGTTTCCAGCCCCCATACCTTGATGGCCGCGCGCGTAGCGGCACTGTGGCGCTTGTGGCGGGCGAAGACGTTCTCGAGGCCCTCCTCTTCGAGCATCTTGACCGCTTCGCGCAGCCCGAACAGCAGGTTCGTTGCCGGCGTGTAGGGCCAGGTGCCCGCCTTGTTGATCGCGATGACTTCCTGCCAGTCCCAATAAGAGCGCATCGCGGGATTGGCCTTCGCCACCGCTAGCGCCTTTTCCGAGATGGCGTTGAAGCCGAGACCCGGCGGCAGCATCAGGCCCTTTTGCGATCCGGCGACCGACACGTCGATGCCCCAGCCGTCGTGCTCATATTCCAGCGAGCCCAGGCCAGAGATGGTGTCGACCATCAGCAGCGCGGGATGGTTGACGCGGTCGAGAATCTTGCGGACGTCCTGCGGATGGGTGACGCAGCCGGTCGAGGTCTCGTTGTGGACCACGCACACGGCCTTGATCTTGTGCGCCTTGTCGGCCGACAGCCGCGCCTCGATCTGCTCAAGGTCGGCGCCACGTCGCCAGTCACCAGGAATGAAGTCCACCTCAAGCTTGAACTTGTCGGCAATGCCGTGCCACAGCACGGCAAACTGCCCGGTCTCCGCCATAAGCACCTTGTCGCCCGGCTGCAGCGTATTGACGAGTGCCGCCTCCCATGCGCCCGTGCCGGACGACGGATAGATGATTACCGGCTGCTTGGTGCGAAACACCCGCTGCATGGCCGCCAGCACGGCATGACCAACCTCGGCGAACTCGGGACCCCGGTGGTCCATGGTCGGCATGTCCATGGCGCGCAGCACCCGGTCCGGCACGTTGGTCGGTCCCGGAATCTGCAGAAAATGCCTTCCAGTATGCACAGTCATGGGCGTCCTTCCCGGTCTAGCCTAGGCGTTTCGAGGCGCTCGAATAACACCATTTGGCGGGCTTGTCGCCCGCCGGACACAGCACGTCAATGCATAAGGAGCCGGGCTGGAGCAGCGCCCCAGGGCAGGCGGCAGCCGCCAGCTAGCTGCCGACGACCTTGAGATGCGCCGGGGAATTGCCTTGCGGGCGCTGCTCCAGATATTTCATCGCGGCATCGACGCCGCCAGCCCGGTACGGAATGCCGGCGACCGACAATCCCATCTCCACGCCCGTCAGCGCAGCGAGCAAGGTCAGTTCGTTGCATTCGCCGAGATGACCGATGCGGAATACCTTGCCTGCCACCTTTGACAGTCCGGAGCCGAGCGACATGTTGAAGTTGTCGAGCACCACCTTGCGGAACTGGTCCGCGTCATGCCCCGGCGGCATCAGCACGGCGGTGAGCACCGGGGAAAAGTCCTTTGGCTCCTGGCAAAGCACCTCCAGTCCCCAGTGATTGACGGCGGCACGCGTAGCAGCGGCAAGCCGCTGATGGCGCGCGAACACCTTGTCGAGCCCCTCCTCAAGTAGCATCGCGATCGCCTCGCGCAGGCCGTAGAGCAGGTTGGTCGCCGGGGTATAGGGAAAGAAGCCATTCGCATTCGGCTTCAGCATTTCCTCCCAATCCCAATACGACCGCGGCATTTTGCTGGTCTTGGCTGCAGCGCGGGCTTTGTCCGAGATTGCGTTGAAGCCCAAACCGGGCGGCAACATGAACCCTTTCTGCGAGCAGCTTACGCTGACGTCGACCTTCCATTCGTCGTGCCGGTACTCGACCGATCCCAGCGAAGAGATGGTGTCAACCATCAGCAAGGCCGGATGACCGACCCGGTCCATCGCGGCGCGGATTTCGCCGATCCGGCTGGTCGCACCGGTCGACGTTTCGTTGTGGACGACCATCACGGCCTTGAGCGCATGCGATGTGTCGCGCGCCAGCCGTTCCTCGATGACCGCAGGGTCTGCGCCACGGCGCCAGTCGCCGGGCAAGAAGTCGACGTCAATTCCCCAGCGTCCCGCCATCTGGCGCCACAGGGTCGCGAAATGGCCGGTCTCCACCATCAGAACCTTGTCGCCAGGCGACAGGGTGTTGACGATGGCGGCTTCCCAGGCCCCTGTCCCCGACGACGGGAAGATCACCACCGGGCCCGAAGTCTGGAAAATCTTCTGGCTGCCGTCGAGCACGGCCCGCCCGAGTTCGGCGAACTGGGCGCTGCGGTGGTCGATCACGGGCATGTCCATCGCGCGAAGAACGCGGTCCGGAACCGGACTCGGCCCCGGAATCTGAAGAAAGTGCCGTCCTTGCTGCATGAAAACCTCCCACCAGGTCCACTTCTTGGTAATGCCAGCCTCATTTTGCATTCATTTTTTATATTTTCAATGCTAATTTGGAATTCGATTTAGAGCGTCGACGCCGTAAATTTCGCAAACTACTGTTATGCAAATGAAATCCACGATTCCCGAAGCTGGGGCGCCGATCGCCCAATCCGCGTCCGGCAACGGCATAGACCGGCAGGAAGCGTCACTGCACGGGGAAACTTTGCTGCGCCTTCGCGACTATGTGGTTGAAGGCAACATCCCGGAAGGCGCGCGGGTTCCGGAACGGCAGCTCTGCCAAATGCTCGGCATTTCAAGAACGCCGCTGCGCGAGGCGCTGAAAGTTCTGGCCGCAGAGGGCCTGATCGAACTCCTGCCCAACCGCGGCGCGCGGATACGCCAGCTTAGCCAGCGCGACCTGGAGGAGCTTTTCGACGTGATGGCCGGTCTGGAAAGCCTGGCCGGGCGCCTTGCCTGCGAAGCCATCACCGACGAGGAAATCGTGGAAATCGAGCGGCTGCACTACAAAATGTACGGCCACTACCTGCACCGCGACATGCAGGGCTATTTTCAGATCAACCAGCGCATCCACGAGAGCATCGTCACCGCCGCGCGCAACGAGACCCTGCGCACGGCCTACGCCAACTTCGCCGGCCGGATTCGCCGTGTCCGCTACTCCGCTAACTTTGCCCGCAAGCGGCAGCGCTGGGCAGAGGCCATGCGCGAGCACGAAGCGATCCTGGATGCGCTGCGGCGCCGCGCCGGAAGCGAGTTGAGCGACATCCTGTTCCAGCATTTGCGTAACAAGCGGACCGCCGCTATCGAGCACTTGGCTGAAGCACGGGACGCCACCGCAGCCACGGCTGCGGAGGGTTAACCTTGCCGATTATGAATTCATAAGCTAGTTCATTCGATGAAAAAGTGCATAACCGTGTCGAAGGGGTAACCCCTCTTGGATCACTTTGGATTTGGGATGAAGAACGCCTCAACGCTTGAGCGACGTTTGCGGTCAAACATGGCGGGCGACGTCCTGTTCGACGCGTTCAACCGCGGCCGCTACGCGACTGACGCCTCCTTCTATCAAATCCTGCCGCTCGGCGTGGTGGTTCCCCGGACTATGGATGAGGCGCTGCGGGCACTTGCCATCGCGAAGGATGAGGGCCGGATCGTCACCCCGCGTGGCGGCGGGACGTCGCAGTGCGGCCAGACGGTCAACGACGGGATCGTTGTCGACTTCTCCAAACACCTGAACCGCATCCTCTCGCTCGATGTGGAGAGCCGTACCTGTGTGGTCGAGCCCGGCATCGTGCTCGATGATCTCAACCGCCAGCTCAAGAAGCACGGGCTGTGGTTTCCGGTCGACGTCTCGACCGCCTCCCGCGCCACCATCGGCGGGATGGCCGGCAACAATTCCTGCGGCGGCCGTTCGCTGCGTTACGGCACCACGCGCGACAACACGCTGTCGATGGATGCGGCGCTGGCCGACGGCACGCTTTTGCATTTCGGCGAGGTGCCGCGGGATCTCGCGCGGGTGAATTCGCCCCAGAGCGGGCTTGCGCTGTTCCGCGACATGCTCGATCTCGGCGAGCGCGAGGCCGCCAAGATATCCGAGCGGTTTCCAAAGGTGCAGCGCCGCGTCGGCGGCTACAATCTCGATGCGCTGGTGCCGAGCAATGCGCCGAACAACATGGCTCATCTGTTGGTCGGCTCCGAGGGCACGCTTGCCTTCACAACGCAGGTCGAGCTCAAGCTGTGGCCTGTGATCGGCAACAAGGTGCTCGGCGTCTGCCATTTCGGCAGCTTCTACGAGGCGATGGATGCAGCCCAGCATCTGGTGAAGCTGCGGCCGATCGCGGTGGAACTGGTCGACCGCACCATGATTGCGCTCGGCCGCGAGATCGCGATGTTCCAGCCGATCATCGCCACGGCGGTGCGCGGCGATCCCGATGCGGTGCTGGTCGTCGAATTCGCCGAGGAAGATCAGGCCGAGAATTTGCATCGCCTGAAACAGCTCGGCGAATTGATGGCCGATCTCGGCTTTGGCTGGGACAGGCCGCAGCGCAAATGGGGCGGCGTGGTCGAGATCACGGAGCCAAGCTTGCAGACTGGCATCGCCGATTTCCGCGCCGCCGGCCTTAACGTGATGATGTCGATGAAGCAGGAGGGCAAGCCTGTCTCCTTCGTCGAGGATTGCGCCGTGCCACTGCCGCACCTCGCCGACTACACCGAGCGGCTCAACGCCATCTTCGCCAAGCACGGCACGCGCGGCACCATGTATGCGCATGCCTCCGAAGGCTGCCTGCATGTGCGGCCCGTCCTCAATTTGAAGCTTGAGAAGGACGTCAAGGCGATGCGCGCCATCGCCGAAGAGACATTCGAGATGGTGCGCGAGTACAAGGGCTCGCACTCCGGCGAGCATGGCGACGGACTGGTTCGCTCCGAATTTCACGAAGCGATGTTCGGCTCGCGCATTGTTGCCGATTTCAGGGAGGTCAAGCAGCGCTTCGACCCGGACAATTTGCTCAATCCCGGCAAGATCGTCGATCCGCCGAAGATGGACGACCGTTCGCTGTTCCGTTATCGGCCGGACTATCGCGTCGCCGAACTAAAGACCGCGCTCGACTGGTCGGCTTATCCCGGCGCCGGCGGCGGCTTTCAGGGCGCAGTCGAGATGTGCAACAACAACGGCGCCTGCCGGAAGCTCGAGGGTGGTGTGATGTGCCCGTCCTATCGCGCGACCCGCAATGAGAAGGACGTCACGCGAGGCCGCGCCAATACGCTGCGGCTGGCGATCTCGGGACAGTTGGGTCCTGACGCGCTGGCTTCGGATGAAATGATGGAGACGCTGAAACTCTGCGTGTCCTGCAAGGCTTGTCGTCATGAATGCCCGACGGGCGTCGACATGGCCAAGATGAAGATCGAGGTGCTGGCTGCACGCGCGGCAAAACATGGTCTTTCGTTGCGCGACCGGCTGGTCGGCTATCTGCCGCGCTACGCGGACCTGGCGTCCCGCTTCGCTTCGATCGCCAACTGCCGCAACAGCAGTCCGCTATTGCGCAAATTGTTCGAGAAATTTGCCGGCATCAGCGCGAAGCGCGCCCTGCCCGCGTTCCGCCGCGACGTATTCAAGCCGGAAGCCGAGGTCTTCGGTCCGGCAGATGGCCGCGAGGTCGTGCTGTTCGCCGACACGTTTAATCGCATCTATGAGCGCGAGAATCTCGATGCCGCCTTGCGTGTGCTGGTTGAGGGCGGATACCGCGTGCACATTCCAGGGCCCACGGAGGGCGACCGCCCGCTGTGCTGCGGGCGAACCTTCCTTTCGGCGGGTCTGGTCGATCAGGCGCGCAGCGAATTGAACCGGCTGGTCGTCACCTATGCGCCATTCGCTGCACGCGGCGTGCCAATCGTCGGACTGGAGCCGAGCTGTCTCCTGACGCTGCGCGACGAATTGCTCTCGCTGCGATCGGACAATGATGCCAAGAGCGTCAGCGCGCACGCATTGCTGTTCGAGGAATTCCTGGTACGCGAGGCCGAAGCCGGCCGCCTCAAGCTGCCGCTTGGCGCCATGCCGACGAAAGCGTTGGTGCATGGGCACTGCCACCAAAAATCATTCGGCGCACTCAAGCCTGTCGAGAAGGTGCTGCGTCTCATTCCCGAGCTCGGTGTCGAAACTATCGAGTCGAGCTGCTGCGGCATGGCTGGCGCCTTCGGCTACGGCGCCGACACCTATCAGGCCTCGATGGGGATGGCTGAACTGTCGCTGCTACCGGCGGTGCGCCGCGCCGATACCGCCACGCTGATCGTTGCCGACGGCACCTCATGCCGCCATCAGATCAAGGATGGCACGAACCGTGCACCGCTTCACGTCTCCCGCGTACTGGCGATGAGCCTCGACAGCGCGCAATCCAACCGTTAATCCCGCCTAATCGCAAAGGAATTCATTTATGGCTGAGCTCACTCTCGACGTCGCCCGCAAGATTCTCGATGCCGCGCTTGCCAAAGGCGTCGAGAAGAAGCTGAAGCCGCTGGTCATCACCATTCTGGACGCCCGCGGCTGCGTGAAGGTCACGGCGGCGCAGGACGGCACCAGCCTGATGCGGGCCGAGATTGCACACGGCAAGGCCTATGGCGCACTTGCGATGGGCATGGGATCGCGGGCGTTGTTCCAGCGCGCGCAAGAACAGGCCTACTTTGTCAGCGCGGTGAACGCGCTGGCGCAAGGTCGCCTGGTGCCAGTGCCGGGCGGCGTGCTGATCCAGGGTGACGGCGGCCTGCTCGGCGCCGTCGGCGTCAGCGGCGACACCTCCGACAATGACGAAATCTGCGCCGTCGCCGGCATCGAGGCTGCCGGACTGAAGGCCAGCGTGGGCTGATTACCGGCCCGGCCAGGACGGCTTGCGCTTCTCACTGAACGCTTTGAGGCCTTCCTTGGCGTCCTCCGTCATCGCCAACAGCGCGATCTGGCTTTCGGTATAGGCGATGCTTTCGTCGAACGACATCGAGGCGATGGCGCGCATCGCATATTTGCCGCGGCGGATCGCCGTCGGCGACTTGTCGACGATGCGGCTGACCAGCCAGTCGACCTTGGCGTCGAGCTCGGCCGCCGGTACCACGTAGTTCAGGAGCCCGGCAGCCTGTGCCGCGCCCGCATCAAACGGCTCACCGGTCAGTGACCACTCGCTGACCAGCCGCTTCGGCGCGATCGACTGCAGCAGGCTCAGCACCTGCATCGGGAACACGCCCACCTTCACCTCGGGCAAACCGAAGATGACGTGATCGGCGGCGACCGCCATGTCGGTCATGCACAACAGCCCCATACCGCCGGCCATGCAGACGCCCCCCACCCGCGCAATCGCCGGCTTGGTGGCGTTTTGCGACAGCCGCAGCAGATCGGCGTAGTCGACATTCGGTCGCGAATAATCCATCGCGAAGGCGGCACCGCTGTTCTGCAGATCGGCGCCGGCGCAAAACGCCTTGTCGCCTGCCCCCGTCAGCACGATGACGCGCACGTCCTTGTCGTCATGCGCGTCGCGATAGCCGCGGGCGATGCCGGCGACCACATCGGCATTGATGGCGTTACGCTTGTCCGGGCGGTTGATGGTGATCCAGAACGCCTGCCCGCGCTTTTCGCAGATTACGCTTTTGTGGTCGGTCATGGTCCCGCTCGCCTTTTCGTCAAATGCTGGCAAGCATTTGCGGCAGGATGACGATGGACTGCAAGAGCGATCTAACTCTTGCGCCCACTGGCTGACGTCGCCTTTTTCACCCAGACCTTGTTGTCATGAAACGCCGCGCCGCCGACCGGCGCGACGGCTTCGGCTCCGGTCAGCATGTTGATGCCGTGACCACCGATATGAGCCTTGTTGGGATGAATGGATTCCGCGACCAGCACGCCACGGCGCAGGCCGTCGAATAGCCGCGCGGTCAACGTCGTTTCGCCGCGCGTGTTGCCAAGCGTGACGGAATCGCCGTCAGCAATCCCGAGTGACACCGCATCCTCGGGATGGATCATGACGGTCGGACTGCCCTCGCGCGCGATCGACGACGGGGTTTCGTTGAAGCTGGTATTGAGGAAGCTGCGCGACGGACTGGTGGCGAGCCGGAACGGATGAGCCTCATCGGCTTCCTCGATGACCGTCCAGTGGTCCGGCAGCGACGGCATCTGCTCCCACGGACCGAGGCCAGGCTTACCGGACGGAGGATTCGCCCAATCGGCCTTGAAGTGGAACTTCTTGTCCTGGTGCGCAAAACCGTCGAGATAATGGGAGGTTCGAAAATCCGGCTGGATATCGCGCCAAATATCCGCCTCCAGCGTCTCGATATCGCCGTGACCGCTCCTCTTCAGCGTCGTGTCGATCAGTTCGCGCGGCGTCATCTCAAATCCGGGATGCACGGCATTGAGGCGGCGGCCGAGGCCCTGCAGCACCTCATGGTTGGAACGGCACTCGCCGGGCGGATCGATCAGCTTCGCGCCCACCGAAATATGCTGGTGGCCGCCGCCGTAATAGAGGTCATCATGTTCCATGAACATTGTGGCTGGAAGCACGATGTCGGCCATGACCGCCGTCTCGGTCATGAACTGCTCATGCACCGCGACGAACAGGTCCTCGCGCGCAAAGCCCCGGCGCACCAGCGCCTGTTCGGGGGCGACCGTCACGGGATTGGTGTTCTGAATCAACATTGCCTTGACGGGACCGCCGCCTTTCAAGGCGTCGGCATCGCCGGTCAGAATGCGTCCGATTTTTGATTGGTCGAGCCAGCGGGTCGTCGGATCGATCGCATCGTGGCCCTCGATGATGGATTCGTTGAACTGCCAGATCGAAGCATTGTTGAAGAATGCGCCGCCGCCTTCGTATTGCCAGGCACCCGTCACCGCCGGGATGCACAGCGCCGCATGCATCTGCGTGGCACCGTTGCGGCTGCGAGTGAAGCCATAGCCGAGGCGGAAGAACGCACGCTTGGTCTGGCCGACAATGCGCGCAAACGCCTCGATCTCCTCGACCGGTACGCCCGAGATGTTCGAAGCCCATTCCGGCGTGCGCGTCGCCAGATGCGCCTCGAGTTCGTCAGGGCAGTCAGTATAACGATCCATATAGGCGCGATCCGCGTACCCTTCGCGGAACAGCACGTGCATGACGCCGCAGGCGAACGCGCCGTCGGTCCCCGGCCGAAGCAATATCTTGATATCGGCCTGCTTCATGGTGTCGTTGTTGTAGACGTCGATCGCCGCGATTTTCGCGCCGCGCTCCTTGCGGGCGCGCGAGGCATGCGTCATCACGTTGACCTGCGTATTCACCGGATTGGTGCCCCAGATCACGACGAGATCGGAGACGCCCATCTCGCGCGGATCGACGCCGGCGATTTTGCCAGTGCCGATGGCGAAACCGACACGCGCGATGTTGGCGCAGATCGTCGAGTAGAAGCGCGAATACTTCTTTACATGCGCCAGGCGATTGATGCCGTCGCGCATGACGAGCCCCATGGTACCGGCATAGTAATAGGGCCAGACCGACTCAGCACCGAATTCACGCTCGGCCTGATCGAACCGCGCCGCGACTTCGTCCAGCGCCTCATCCCAGGAAATCCGCGCAAACTGACCGGAGCCTTTCGGTCCGGTGCGGCGCATCGGGTAGAGCAGCCGGTCGGGATGATGAATGCGCTCGGCGTAGCGCGCCACCTTGGCGCAGACCACGCCCGCCGTATAGGTCTGCTGCTTGGAGCCGCGGACCCGGCCGATCGAGCGCCCGTCGATCACTTCGATATCGAGCGCACAGGCCGACGGGCAATCGTGCGGACAGGTGGAGTGGCGGATATCGATCTTGGCATGCTGGTTCATGCGTTTCTAGGTAACATCAAACACCGCGGTCGCCGAGAGGGTTTGTCCGACAGTACGTCTGCAAAAACGGCCTTTAGCCATGCATCAGGCGCCCAAATAGGCGCCGCCATTGGTATGGATCGCCTGCCCGTTGATGTAGCGCGTGCTAGGCCCGCACAGGAAATGCACGGTTGCGGCGACGTCTTCCGGCACTCCCCGATTGCCACTGATGGCCGGACGGGTCAAGTGATGCGCCGGCTCCGGCTTATCCTTCGGCCGCGGCGTACCGATCAGGCCGGGAACCACGCAGTTCACGGTGATGCCGTCATCAGGACGTCGTGCGCCAGCGCGCGGGTCAAGCCGATGATGCCGGCCTTCGCCGTCACCACATGCGCGCGATTTTTTGCCCCCGTGTGCGCGCTGAGGCCGCCGATATTGACGATGGTCCCCGCGCCGGATTTTCGCACCGCCGGCAGGCAGGCCTTCACGCAGTGAAAAGCGCCATCGAGGGTCACGTCGAGGATTTCGCGCCACGCCGCATAGTCCATCTCGGCGAACGGCTTTTCGCGCCGCAGCGCGGCGTTGTTGATGAGGATATCGATACGGCCGAATTGCTGCACGGCGGCATCCACCATGGCCTGCACTGCGTTAGCATCAGCGACGTCGCCGATATGAACCACCGCGTTACTGCCGGTGGCCTCGATCTCCTGGGCGACTGCCTCCGCTTCGGCGCGGTTGCTGCGCGCGTTCACCACGACGAACGCGCCGCCTTCCGCCACGGTCAGCGCGATCGCGCGGCCGATATTGCGGCCTGCGCCGGTGACAATAGCGACTTTGCCGGCGAGTTCTTTGGTCATGAGCCGCTATCCGCGCAATGAGGAAAGATCGATCTGGCCATCATACAGCCCCGCTATCAGCTTCAACGCCGCGTCGCTTTGCGCGGCGCTCCAGCCGCCATGCTCGGCGTTGAGCAGGAACTTGTCGGTCACGTCCTGCCGCGTCAACGGCTCCTGCGCACCGCCGCGCAGATACGGCTGCCGCTCTTCCACCACGCTGCCGTCGCGGAGCGTGGCGCGGATGTGGCCGGTGTAATTATTCGGATAGGGATTGTCCGGGTCGATCACGAATTTCACCTTGGCGGCGAGCGCCAGCACTTGCGGATCGCGGATCGCGCTTTCGGTGAACGCGGCAAGCCCCACCCCGCCATGCACGAAGCCGGTGGCCAACAGATAAGGCACGGCGAATTTTGCCGCATAGCCGTTGCGCGGATGCTGCTTGTCGGCCAGCGGCTCGCATAGCCGATGCACCGTTCCCTCTGCCACCTCGCAGACGATCTCGGCGACATCCTCCAGTCTTACGCCACGTGCGGCCAATCGGCGCGCGCAATCGATATAGGGCTGCGCCATCGTTCCGCATGGATAGGGCTTGAACGCCAGTGTGTCCGTGACCCAGCGCGTACCGAAATCGCCGGTCAGCGCGCCATAGTCGCCATCGGTGGTGTGTGCGAAGGCATGAAACAAGCCGTGCACACCCTCGAATACGGTGCGCGGCCCGACGAACCCTCCCCGCGCCAACAGCGCCGCTCGGATGCCGGATTGCGCCGCCCATCCAGCGTGCAGCCGCTTGGTCCAGGCGCCTTCGGCGAGGTATTCGATGATGCCGCCGGCCATGCTGCCGGCGATACCGAGCGCATCGACGATCTGCCTGGCGTTGAGGCCAAGCGCTGCACCGACTCCGGCGGCAGCGCCCATCGCGCCGAAGACCGCAGTCGGGTGAAAGCCCGCCTCGTGAACCGCTTGGGTAACACGAGACTCAACCGACACAGCACTTCGGTGTCGACCGCAATCCCGATCAGCGCCATGCGGCAATCCGGGTTGTGTCGCTCGCAGGCGGCAAGCACTGCCGGGACAATCACGGCGCCGGCATGCACCGGACCACCCTCAAAAGTGTCGTCGGAGTCCTCGCCATGCGTGGCGGTGCCGTTGACGAAGGCGGCGCCGGCCGCGCTCAGCGTGCGCTCGTGCCCGATCGCCGTGCAGGGACCATCATCGTCGCAACCGGCCAGCGCACTTCCGATGTAGTCCTCGTTGCGCGCGGTAACGCACAGGCCGACCACGTCGATCAGCAGGTCCTCGCATTTGCGGACGGTTTCAGCCGGTAACGCGCCGGACCTCAGTGCGGCGATCCTTTCGGCAAGCGTTTCGGCGACCGAAATCCTGGGCAGTCCGGAGGCCATCCCGGTCAAATGCGGAAGATCTTGGTGTAGCGCGCCTTGATGGCCTCGCTTTCCTTTTCTACTGCCGCGGCGTCGTCCTTCATGGTCTTGATGTCCTTGAGCGGCTTGCGCCCTGCCTTCTCGACGGTTTGAGAATGCACCCGACATCGATGATCAATTGCTGGGCCTCCCTGCTGAGACTGAACGACTGGAACAGTCTTGCCGCGTTGGGATTGGGTGCATCCTTGAAGACGCCGTTCGGCCCGATAATCAGCGGCGAGCCCTCCGTGGCATAAATCGGCTCGACCGGACGACCTGCCTCCCTCATCTGGAAGATGTTGTATTCATTGCCGTCGGCCATCACCGCGCGCTCGCCGAGATCGAGTTTTTTCGGCGGATCGGCCGACGACTGCACCTGCATGATGTTCTGCCTGGCGAGCTTCTCGAAAAAGCTCCAGCCGAGATCGCGCAGCATCTGGTAGGTCGCGGTCATGATGGTGCCGCTGTAGCCCGGGTGCGCCTTGACGATCTTGCCCTTCCATTTGGGATCGAGCAGATCGGCAAACTCTTCGGCGCGTCCCCCGCTTTCACCAGATTAATGTTGTAGGCAATGATGCTGAGCCAGATGCGGAAGCTCGCAAACTGACCGTCCGGATCCTTGTGCTCCGCCGGATAGAATTTTGCGACGTCTTCCGGCACGTAAGGCGCCAGAATGCCGTCACGCTTCCAGACGATGAAATGCGCGGCGTCGGATGAATTCACGATGTCGACGGCGTGGATGTTGCTGGAATATTCCTGGCCGATACGCTGGAACAAGCGCTCCGCGCCGGTGCGCTCGACACGCACCGCAATGCCCAGATATTTCGCCTCGAACGCCTTGGCCAGCTTCTCCGCGACCGGCAAGTCGGTCGAGGTGTAATAGATGACCTTGCCTTCCTTCTTCGCCGCCTCGATCAGCGCGGGCGTGACCGCTTCCGGCGGCGGCGCGGCTGCCATGACGCGCGTGGAAAATGCTGCGCCTGCGAGAACGGCGCCCGTGCCGGCTAGCAGTTTGCGCCGAGAAATCGAATTCCTCATTGGCGTTTCCATTTGCGTTCTTGTCAGGCCCATTCTGCGGGGCCTTCTCCCGGTGGCTTCGTGCTTGCTGGTCCGGTACCCGGACATTGCCCTTTATTCCGAAGGCGCGCAGCGACTCTTTCGTCGACAGCCCATTCGCGTTGCAGCTAGACTAGCGGCAAGCAACAAACACTGAATTCAGGGGACGGAGAGATGACGAGCCCAAGGATTGCATTGGCGCTGGCTGCAACTCTGCTCGCAATATCGTCCCCAAGCGCGCCAGCGCAATCGCAGGATTATCCGTCGCGGCCGGTGAAGGTGATCGTGCCCTTCGGCGCCGGAGGGCCGGCCGACGTCACCGCCCGGCAGATCGGCAGCATCCTGCAGGAAAGCTTTGGGCAGGCCTTCGTGATCGAGAACCGCACCGGCGCCGGCGGCGTGATCGGCACGCAGGACGTCGTCAAGTCGCCGCCGGATGGCTACACGCTGCTGATGATGTCGAACACCCAAACGGCGAATGAATCGCTGGTGCCGCAACGCAAATACGAACTGATGCGCGACCTCGCGCCGATCGCGCCGGTCAACTATTCCGACCTCGTCATCGTGGTTCACCCGTCCGTGCAGGCGAAGACACTGCAGGAATTCATCGCGCTCGCCAAATCGCAGCCCGGTAAACTGAACTACGCTTCGTCCGGCCAGGGCACGCCATACCACATGGCAGGCGAGCTGATTAAAGCCATGGCCGGCATTGACCTCGTGCACGTGCCTTATCGTAACAGCGGCGAGGCGCGCAGCGGCGTGATCGGCGGCCAGGTTCAGATGATGATCGACGCGGTCCCGGCGATGGCCCCGAACGTCGCGGAAAACCAAGTGCGTGCACTGGCGACGACCGGCAAGACGCGTTCGACCGTTCTGCCCAACGCGCCGACGGTGATCGAGGCCGGCATTCCTAGCTACGAGGCCACGATCTGGCTCGGCTTGATGGCGCCGACGGGTACGCCAAAGCCGATCATCGACAAACTCAATGCGGCCGTGAACGACATTGTGAAGCGACCTGACATCATAAAACTATGGATGCAGCAGGGCGTCGTCCCTATGTCAATGACTGCAGCCGAATTCGACAAATTCCTCCGCGGCGATATCGTGAAATGGGCGGAGGTGGTCAAGAAGTTCGACAAGCCGCCGCAATAAGATGCCACCAGAGAAGGCCTGCCCTTCGATGCCAAGCGTTCGTTTTCGCCTCAACGGTGTCGAGCTGGAAATTGACGCCGATCCCGACCGCTCACTGCTGGATATCCTGCGCGGGCATCTCGGTATGACCGGACCGCATTTCGGCTGCGGCGCCGGCGAATGCGGCGCCTGCAACGTCATCGTCGGCGATCGCGCGATATCGGCCTGCGATACGCCGCTCTGGTCGGTGGCGGACAAGGATGTCACGACGATCGAAGGGCTGGGAACGAGCGAGCGGCCACATCCGCTGCAGCGTGCCTTCATCGCTGAGCAGGCGCTGCAATGCGGCTATTGCGTTTCCGGCATCCTGATAAGCGCGGCGGCGCTGCTAAAGCGGAATCCGTCGCCGACCAGCCGGGAGGTAAAGGAAGCACTCGACCGAAATCTCTGCCGCTGCGGCTCGCATAATCGCATGGTACGGGCGGTGCTGCGCGCGGCCGAAGAAATGGCGGCAGGATGAACCAGCCAGCGCCCGCTCCCTCCGCGCCCACCTTGCCGGCAAGCCTTGCGGCGAACCCGAAATTATCGTCGTGGCTGAAGTTGCCGAGCAGCGGAAAGGTGACGGTCTCGCCGGGCAAGGTTGAGATCGGACAAGGCATCGTGACAGCGCTGGCGCAGATCGCCGCCGACGAACTCGATATCGATCTATCTCGCGTGCAGATGATCCGGGCGTCGACCGCCGTCAGCCCCAACGAGGGCGTCACATCGGGGAGCCTTTCCATCCAGCAATCGGGCCGTGCGCTGCGGCATGCCTGCGCCGAGGTTCGCCAAATCTTTCTTCGGCAGGCAGCCGAACGGTTCGGCGTCGGCATCGACGCCCTCCATATCGAGGATGGTATCATTTCGGGCCCCGGCAATGTGAGGACCAGTTATTGGGAACTTGCCGACGAGGTCTCGCTCGATCGCGACGCCACACCCGGCGTAACGCCCAAGATCGCAACGAGCCGGACGCTGGCCGGGCATTCGGTCCAACGGATCGACATTCCGGACAAGGTTCTTGGCCGGCCGCGGTTCATCCACGACCGTGCGTTGGCCGGAATGCTGCACGGACGCGTGCTGCGTCCGCAGCATGCGCGAGCAAAACTCAGGGAGTTGAACGAGGATGGCGCCCGTGCGGTGGCCGGTCTCGTTGCCATTGTGCGCGACGGCAGCTTTGCAGGCGTCGTCAGCGAGACCGAGCATGGCGCGGAGGCAGCCCTCAATGCGTTGCGCAAGGGCGCAACCTGGTCCGATGGCGAGCTGCTGCCAGACGAAAACGATCTCGCAAGCTTCCTCAAGGCGCAACCGTCCGAGTCCACCGTCATCGGCAAGAAAACTGCAGCATCACCCGGCACGGTGGCCCGGACCATCCGGCGGCAATATACCCGCCCCTATATTGCGCACGCATCGATCGCACCGTCCTGTGCGATCGCGCAGTGGGACGGCGATCGCGTTCATGTCTGGACGCACAGCCAGGGCGTCTATCTCCTGAGTGCCGATCTGGCGCTGGTTCTCAACCTCCCGGTCGAGAATATCACCGTTGAGCATCTGGAAGGCGCGGGCTGCTACGGCCACAACGCCGCCGACGACGTCGCGCTCGATGCCGTACTGCTCGCCAAATCCGCCGGCGGCCGGCCGGTCCGGGTCCAATGGTCGCGCCAGGGCGAAATGTCGGATGCGCCGTTTGGCGCAGCGATGGCGATCGAGATCGAGGCCGATCTTGATGCGCAGGGTGAAATTATCGACTGGCGACATTCCATCTGGAGCAACGGGCATGCGGCGCGGCCGGGGCGCGCGGCTCAGCCCGCCTTGCTGGCGGCGTTCGAACTGGAGAACCCGTTTCCACGCATGGTCTCGACCAATCCGCCGCAGGTCAACGGCGGGGGTGGCGATCGCAATTCGGTCCCGCTCTACGATTTTCCATCCTGGCACATCGAAAGCCACCGCCTGACAACCATGCCGATACGCACCTCCGCGCTCCGGACGCTCGGTGGACAGGGCAATGTGTTTGCGATTGAATCCATCCTCGATGAAATCGCAGCCGAGTGCGGCGAAGACCCGGTCGCATTCCGGCTGCGCCACTTGCGGGATGAGCGGGCCAAGGACGTCATCCGCGCCGCGGCCGCGCGCGCGGGGTGGAAGCCCGAGAAGCAGCCCGGCATTGGGCACGGCATAGGCTTTGGCCGCTACAAAAACACCGGCGCCTATTGCGCTGCGATCGCCGAGATCGAGGGCGCCGAGTGGATCAGCGTCAGGAAGCTGACGCTGGCAATCGATGTCGGCGAAGCGATCAATCCGGATGGCGTCATCAACCAGATCGAAGGCGGCGCCATTCAAGCCACGAGCTGGGTGTTGAAAGAGCGCGTGCGCTTTGACGGAGAACGCATCACCAGCACGAGCTGGACGGAATATCCGATCCTGCGCTTCAGCGAAGTACCCGATGTCGAGGTAGAGGTCATTCAGCGGCCTGACATGGATCCGGTCGGTGCCGGCGAGGCCGCCCACGGCCCGGTTACAGCGGCCATTGCCAACGCCGTCTTCGACGCACTCGGCGTGCGGGTGCGCGATTTGCCCATCACGCGTGACAGGATTATCGCCGCGATGGACTTAAGCTCATGAGCAGCCTGAGCCTCCTGAGCGGCGGCGCGGCACAGGGCCTGGTCGGAAGCCTGGCGCCAACCTTCAAGGCTAACACCGGATTCGATATCGCGGGCGAGTTCGGCGCGGTCGGCGTCATGGCCGACAAATTGCGCAAGGGCACACCGGCTGACATCGTCATCCTGACCGCAGCACTCCTCGCCAAACTGGCGCATGAAAAGCTGGTTGTTGTCACGTTGATAGCCGATGTCGGTCTGGTCGAAACCGCGCTCGCCGTTCGCGCCGGCGATTCCCCGGCCGTAGCCAAGGATGCCGCAGGCTTGCGCGAGGTTTTCCTCGCCTCCGATGCGATCTTCGTACCGGATACCAAAGCCTCGACGGCCGGAATTCATGTTGCAAATGTCCTTCGGCAGCTCGACATCGCCGATCAGCTCGCCGCCCGACTCAGGATTTTCCCGAATGGGGCGACGGCGATGCGCGAACTGGCGGCGTCCAAGGCACGGCGCCCGATCGGATGCACGCAATCGACCGAGATCATCAGCACCGAAGGCGTAACCTTGTCCGGTTCGCTGCCGGCAGGTTGCGAACTTGCAACGATGTACACGGCAGGCATCACCACAGCCGCCACCCACCCGCAACAGTCCCAGCACCTGATCGACTTGTTGATCGGCAACGGACAACGTGAACTGCGGAAGCGCGCGGGCTTCATCAGCGGGCCCAACTAGGCCGCCACTGCTCTGACCTCCAGATAAGCCTCAGAGGATCACACCCAACGCGAAATAGATGCGCGGCACCATTTTTGGTTGTCGAAGCCAATTCATATACTAATATATCAATCGAGAAAGTAGCCATGCCCGCCCGTGCGTCGAAAAAGACTGATCGAAAGGTTCGCCGAATTGCTGCCGGCACGCGCCGCAGCGGCAGACCGCGCGCGGCGACGGCAGCATCCAGGATCTATTCCGATCTTCGAGGCGAACTGGTGTCGCTGCAGCGGCGGCCCGGCGAAGCGGTCTCGGAGGCGCAGATCGCGCTCTCCTACGGGGTGAGCCGCACGCCCGTTCGCGAAGCGATCCTCAAATTATCGGATGAAGGCCTGCTGGAGATCTATCCCCAGTCCGGCATCTTCGTTTCGCGCATTCCGGTCGCAGCACTCCCCGAGGCCATCATCATCCGCAAGGCGCTGGAGGAGACGACCGCCAGGCTCGCGGCGGAACGTGCGACGTCGAGCCAGAAACTGGCGCTGCGGTCGATCCTGGAGCGCCAGCGCGAGGCCAGCGCGGCCGGAGACAGCGAGACGTTTCATCGGGCCGATGAAACGTTTCATGCTACAGTCGCCGATGTCGCCGGCTATCCCGGAATCTGGAAGTATATCCAGCAGGTGAAGGTTCACGTCGATCGCTATCGTCGGCTAACCCTGCCCCAGCGCGGGAGGATCGCAACGGTCATCGTCGAACACGAGGCCATCCTGACCGCGATCGAGGCGCATGACGCGGAGGGCGCAAGGCGGGCAATGGAAATTCACCTCGAAAGCCTTCTCGAGAACATCTCGGCTACTCAACATATCAATCCGGAGTACTTCGACGAGCGACCTTAGAGTCCGAAAAGTCCATAAAACGATAAACAAACATCAGGAGGAACAACATGAAACGACGCGACTTCATCAAGTTGAGCGCAGGTCTCGGGGCTACCATGGCGACCGCGACGCCGCTTTCATCGGCATTTGCGCAAACGAAAATGGTGCTGAAAGCATCGGACGTTCACCCGCTGGGCTATCCGACTGTCGAAGCCGTGGTCCGGATGGGGAAGAAGCTGGAAGCAGCCACCAATGGCCGACTGACAATCCAGATGTTCCCGTCGATGCAGCTCGGTGGCGAAAAGGAAATGATCGAGCAGGCCCAACTCGGCGCGCTGCAGTTCGCCCGTATTTCGGTCGGCGCCGTCGGCCCTGTCGTGGACGACGTCAACGTCTTTAACATGCCGTTCGTCTTCCGTAACTCCAAGCACATGGAGAAAGTGATCGACGGCGAGATCGGCGACGAACTGCTGGCGAAGATTTCCGCGAACGAAAAGACCGGCCTGATCGCGCTGTGCTGGATGAATGCCGGCTCGCGCAACGTCTATAACAACAAGCGGCCGATCCGGAACATGGCCGACCTCAAGGGCCTCAAGGTCCGCATGATGGGCAATCCGCTGTTCGTCGACACCATGAATGCGCTGGGCGGCAACGGCGTCGCGCTGGGCTTCGATCAGGTTTTCAGCTCGATGCAGACAGGCGTGGTAGACGGCGCGGAGAACAATCCGCCATCGTTCATAGCGCAGAACCATTATCAGGTGGCCAAGTACTTCACGATGACCGAGCACCTGATCATTCCGGAGCTACTGGTGTTCTCGCGCATCTCCTGGCAGAAGCTTTCGCCCGAAGATCAGGCGCTGATCAAGAAACTTGCGAAGGAAGCGCAGCAAGAGCAGCGCGTGCTCTGGTATGAAGCGGAGAATGCCGCCATCGAAAAAATGAAAGCGGCCGGCACCGAGATCATCACCGATATCGACAAGAAACCGTTCCAGGATGCGGTCAAGCCGGTCTGGGACAAGTACGGCGCGAAGTACGCCGCGATGGTCAAGCGTATCGAAGCGGTCCAATAGGTACGGCTCGCGAGCGGCGGGTGGCCGGGCGACGTCCGTTCCGGCCACTCCTCCGAGCTACAGAGGCGATTTGAAGCGCCGCTACTCTCCGAGGTCAAAATGTCCAATTCTGCGGCCGGAATTTTCCGACGTGTGAACGATACGGTTTACTGGACCGGCGCCGTGATCGCGTGCGTGGCGCTCGTGCTGGTCTCGGCTGTCATCCCCTGGGCCGTCTACACCCGATATATCCTCAACAGCGCCTCGTCATGGCCCGAGCCGATGGCCGTGCTGCTCACCGTCGGCATCACCTTCATCGGCTCGGCGAACTGCTACCGCCAGCGCATCCACATGAACATGACGGTTGGTACCAACCTGCTTCCGCCACTGCTGCGCCGCGCCTCACTTTTCCTCAGCGAAATATTGATGGGCGTGATTGCAATCTTCATGGTCATTTGGGGACTGCGGCTGGTCCGGACCACCTGGGATAATTCGGTGGATGAGTTTCCATGGCTCTCGGTCGGGATCACCTATCTTCCGATCGTGGTCAGCGGCGCCATGATGCTCCTGTTCGTCATCGAACGCCTGACAATTGGCCCGCCGCCGCGCGACGGCGCTGACGCCCACGTACCAGCCGAGTAATTGCCATGGATATCGCGGTTCTGCTTCTCAGCATGTGCTTGTTCTTCGCGATCGGCATGCCGATCGCCTACGCGCTGGCACTATCTTCGCTCGTCGGTGCGCTCTGGATCGATTTGCCGATCGGCGCAGTCATGCAGCAATTTGCCAGCGGCGTCGGAAAGGTCTCGATGCTGACCATCCCCTTCTTCGTGCTGGCGGGCGCCATCATGGCCGAGGGCGGCATGGCCAAGCGGTTGGTCGACTTTGCAGCCGTGCTCGTCGGATTCACCCGAATTCGGGGCGGCCTCTCGCAGGTCAATATCCTTGCGACCACGATCATGAGCGGCATCTCCGGATCGTCGGTCGCCGACACCTCCGCGATCGGCTCGGTGATGATTCCCCAGATGGCCGACAAAGGTTATCCGCGAGTCTTCGCAACCAACGTGACCATCAGCGCCTCGCTGCAAGCCATTATCGTCCCGCCGAGCCACAATTCGGTGATTTATTCGCTGGCGACCGGCGGCGTGGTGTCGATCACCAGCCTGTTCCTGGCCGGCGTGCTCCCTGGCCTACTGCTCGGCTTCTCACTGATGGTGCTCTGTCTGTTTTACGCTTATCGCGACAAACACCCGAAGGGTGAGCCCGTACCGATCCGCCAAGCCGCCAAGATGCTCGGCGACGCCATGTGGGGGATCATAACGTTGGCCATCGTGCTGGGCGGCATCCTCACCGGCGTCTTCACACCGATAGAGGCAGGCGCGGTTGCCTGCGTCTGGGCGTTCTTCGTCACGATGTTCATCTACCGCGACTACAAATGGTCCGAGCTGCCGCTATTGGTCTACAAGACGCTGCAAACCGTCGCCATGGTGCTGACGCTGGTCGCAACCGCCTCATGCTTCGGCTATGTCGCCGCGCTGATGCAGATGCCGGCCAAGATGACCGAATTCTTCGTCGCCATATCGAGCAACAAATACGTGCTGCTGATGTGGTTGAACATCATGCTGCTGGTTCTGGGGACGGCACTCGATCTCGCGCCTCTGCTGCTGATCTGCACCCCGATTCTGCTGCCAGTCGTGAAAAGCTTCGGCATCGATCCCGTGCATTTCGGAATCGTCATGCTGCTCAATCTCGGCATCGGTCTGCTGACCCCGCCGGTAGGGACGACGCTGTTCGTCGGGTGCGCCATCGGCAAGGTTTCGGTCGACGAGGTGATGCGCGGCATCTGGCCGTTCTACTACGTGATGTTTACGGTACTGATGATCGTAACCTATATTCCCTGGCTGTCGCTGGCGCTGCCGAGGGCATTCGGGTTCTAGAACAGGCGCAGTTCGCGTCACGGAGACTCCGCGTGAAGATCGTCGACCTCAGCCGAGAGCTCTATCACCGCACGCCGAGCTATCCCGGCCATCCTCCCGTCATTCATGGCGTCTGGAAAACCCACGAAGAATCCTTCGTCGAATCGGGCAAAGTGCACGGGCTAGCTTCGATGTTCATCTCCATGGTGGACCACGCCGGCACCCACATCGACGCGCCCCGACATTTCGGCAAGAGCGGCGTGTCAATCGATGAGTATCCGCTGGAAAAGTGTATCGTGCCGGGTATCTGCGTCGACCTGCGCCACATTGCACCGCGCGCCGAAATTACGCCTGCCGATCTCGAAGCGGCGGTGGCGAAGGCCGGCTTGCCGGTGCCGAGGGGTGGCACCGTCCTGCTCTGCACCGGTCACCACGAACGGACATTCCCCCGCAAGGAATATTCGACTGACAATTCCGGCGTGAACGTGGCCGCCACCGAATGGCTGGCGCAGCAGGGCGTCGTGCATTTCGGCATCGATTCGATGCGGCCGGGGCCGGAAGGCAAGATCAATGCCCTCGTCCACAAGGCCTGCCTCGACCTCGACATCACCCACATCGAGAGCCTGTGCAATCTCGAAGCGCTGTTGGGGCGCGGCCAGTTCACGTTTATCGGCCTGCCGATGAAGTGGCGCGGCGGGACGGCGTCGCCGATCCGCGCGGTTGCGGTGTTCGACCTGTGAAGGAAACCGAGAGGCCTATTCGCCTTCGCTTCCGGATCCCGCTTCGGCCAGATCACGGAGCGCCTCTGCATTCAGGACAACGATGGCGCCGTGCTCAAGGCGCACCCAATCGCGGGTTGCCCAGGCGCGCAACTGCTTGTTGATGCTCTCCCGGGTCATGCCAACCATCTCGCTGATCTCCTGCTGGGTGATCGCGATCGTTCGACCCTGCTGTGCAGGTTTGTGTTTTTCGGACAGGCGCAGCAACGCGCTCGCCAGCCGCGCGGGCAAATTCTGCAAGATAATCTGCTCGACCTGATCGCTGGTCCACCGCAACCGGCCGCAGAGCAATTCGATGAACTTCATCGCCAGCCCCGGCTGCTCCTTCACGAAGGGGATGAACTCCCGCCTATCGATGACGAATAGCTCGCAATTGGAGTTTGCGATGGCGTCGGCCGAGCGAGCCCCGCCGTCGAGCAGTGCGATTTCGCCGAAAATTTCTCCAGGCTCGATGATGTTCAGGATCGCGCTGCGGCCATCGGGCGAGGAAATACTCATCTTCACCGTACCCGAAATCACCGCGTACAGGCTGTTGCCGGGGTCCCCCTTCGAGAACAGCGTGGCTCCCCGCTTCAACGTGGAATGTTTGGCATAGCGGCAGAGTTGCTCGAACGCCGTGGGCTCGAGGTCGGCAAAAAACGGGTGCTTGCGCAGCACCGACAGTTTGCCGTTCGAAAATTCGTGAGCTTCACCCGTCCTTCGTTGAGGCACGACAGTCGAACTCCAGGGAACACGGGATTGCAGCCCTTCCGTAATCAACGTGGGCCGGCTTTTCAACCGGAAAGCGTCAAAACGCGTCGATTTGGCGGCCGGAAGGCGAAAATGGTGCCCAGCGTTACCGCTCCAATAACCGTGGAACTTGCTACAAGATAGTACAGGAAGTCTAGCCGAGGCGCGTGCTGCTGCAGCATCCATCCGCCGGCCCAATACAATATGAGCGGCAGAAATCTTAGGATTTCGGCCGCCATTTTGGGAAAGATTGCGCCCTATGTTCGGCTTATGCAATCGATCCGGCCGGGGAATGCCGCACAGCTACAGCAGCTTCCCATCTGGCCCAAAAAACGGGTGTGGGCCGTCGAACGTGCCTATCGGGACTTGATGGGTAACGACCGTGCCGAACCCCTCACCCGGAAACCAGCTATGGAGATGGAAGGCCGGCGGCTCCACCTTGAACGTAGGCTCGCGCAGTTCGGCCAGATCGAGATCGACGGCATGGTTGGGGGCGGGACAGATCGTGGTCGGCACGCCCGCAAACGTGGTCAGTGCCGCGCGGTGCACATGTCCAGTTGCGATCAATTGCACGCGGGGATGACGACGCACGATAGGCGCGAGTTCGCTTGCATTGAGGAGATTCTGACGGTCCATGTGCCAAATGCCAGCCTTGAACGGCGGATGGTGCATAAACAGCAGCGCCGGCCGGTCGAGCGACGAAGCCAGCGTCCCATCAAGCCAGTGCAACGTAGACCCATCGAGTTCGCCATGCGGCTTCCGATGTACGCTTGAATCCAGCAACAGCAGATCGAGCCCGGCAACCTCGATCCTCTGATTGAGCGGCCCTGATACGAAGGCATAGGACGCGGAAGGGAACGCGGCACGCATCAATTCGCGCGAGTCGTGATTGCCGGGAATGCCGGCGAACGGAAGCTTGAGCGGCGCCAGCAGCCGATTGAGATATTGATACTCCTCGGCCGTCGGCGTGTCCGCCAGATCGCCGGAGACCACTACAAAATCGGGCGCAGGCCTGAATTCGTTCAGGGCGGCAACGCAACGTTCGAGCGCCTTTGCAGTATCCACCTTGCCATAGGCAAGTGCTCCCGGCGGCTTGATGTGCAGATCAGAAATCTGGGCAATATGGACCGACATTGGCGATATCGACTTTCTCAGCTTCCGGGCGGCAACAGACGGACGGCGCCCGGCGAAATCGATAATCCGATCCGTTCGCCGGACTTGGCCCGGACCGTATTCGGCGCATCGACGGTGAGCGACCTGTTGGACACGCCGCTGACCACCAGCCGTTGCCTGTCACCAATGAAGCTGACGCTGTCGATTATACCTGAAAGCGGCGCGCTTTCGGCTGCCATCACGCGTATGGTCTCGGGGCGAATCATCGCCACTGCGGCCGGTATATTTGCATCGCCGTCAATCGGCTGACATCCGCCCGGCAATACCAAGTGACCATTCTCGATGGCCGCCTCGACGATATTCGCCGCGCCGATGAATTCGGCGACAAAGCGACTGTTCGGCGTGAAGTAGATCTCGCGCGGCGTGCCGATCTGGACAATCTTCCCCTTCTGCATGACCACGACACGGTCGCCGAGCTCCATGGCCTCGGACTGATCATGCGTCACGTAGATCGTGGTGATGCCGAGCGCGCGCAGCAGGCGGTTCAGCTCGCCGCGCAGCCGGTCACGCAGGGCGGCATCGAGCGCCGTCAGCGGTTCGTCGAGCAACAGGAGGCCCGGCCGGATCGCTACCGCGCGCGCCAGCGCCACCCGCTGCCGCTGGCCGCCTGAAAGCTGGTCGATCCGGCGGTTCTCCAGCCCGGAGATATTGGTCAGCGCCACCAGTTCGGCAATGCGAGCCGCCCGCTCCTTTTTCGATACGCCGCGGATCTTCAATCCATAACCGATGTTATCGGATACGCTCATATTGGGGAAAAGCGCATAGGACTGAAATACCATGCCGACGTTGCGCCGCTCGATCGGCACCGCCGTCATGTCTTTGCCGTCGAACAGTACTCTGCCGCCAGCATCGGGCAGTTCGAGGCCAGCGATAATGCGCAGCATGGTGGTCTTGCCGCAACCGGAGGGACCGAGCAGCACCAGCGTTTCACCACGGGCGATCTCGAGCGTTGCAGGCTCAAGCGCGCGCGTTCCGTCGGCGAAGGTCTTGCCGCAGGCCTCGATGCGCACCGAGGCGCCGTGTCCGGCCTGCGCACTCATCTCTTCTGTTCCTTCTCGGCAAACAATTGCATGGCGACCAGCAGCGGAATGATCATCACGAAGAAGATCAGCGTATAGGCCGAGGCCACCTCCAGCCGCATCGAGGCATAGCTGTCGGCGAGCCCGATCGGCAATGTCTTGGTCAATGGCGTGTGCAGCATCCAGGTCAGGTTGAATTCACCGAGTGACAGTGTCACCACCATCAGGCTGCCCGCTAATATACCGGGCAGAGCATTGGGGACGATCACGTCGCGAAAGCGCCGCCACGGCGATGCGCCGAGCGATGCCGCACCCTCATCCAGCGTTTTGATGTCGACGGTCGCGAACACAGCCATCACGGATCGCACCATGAAGGGCATCGTGAAGATGACATGGCCTGCGAGAATGAACAGCCAGGAGCGGCGAAAGTCGCCGAAACCTCCATAGGTCAAGAGCAGTGCCAGTGCGATGGCCAGGCCAGGGATCGCCAACGGCAGGGTGATGATCTCCTCGACGATCCGCGACAGGCGCCCTCCCCGCACATGCAAGGCATAGGCGCCTGGAACGCCGGCGACGAGCGTCACTGCAAGAGTTGCAAATGCAACCACGAATGAAAGCAGGATGGTGCCCGCATAAAGCTCCCATACCTGCACAACCCATTGCAAGGTTACGCCGGATTGGATGCCGCGGAAGTAGTTCACGGTGACGCCGGCGGAGATCGACAGAATCGCGGGCACCACGAGGAATCCGGCTACCAGCAGGGTGAAGATGAACTGGCCGATGAAGATCAGGCGATCACGCATGGTCTCATCCAGCCGCCGCAACGGCACTTCCGCTGAAGGAGCGGGCGAGCGCAAGAATAAGCCAGGTAATGATGCCGAGCCCGACCGATAGCGCGGCCGAGATCGAGAAATTCGCAGCCAGCGTGAATTCGGTATAGATCAGCATCGGCAGCACATCGATGTTCGTCGCCAGCGTAAACGCCGTTCCGAACGCTCCCATCGCGGTCGCAAACGCAATTGCGCCGGAGGCGACGAAGGCCGGCGCCAGGGCCGGCAGGACGACATCACGCTGCACTGCCCAAGGGCTCGCGCCAAGCGAGCGCGCGGCTTCTTCCAGGCCTGTGTCAAGCTTCTGCACCGCGGCCATGATGGTGAGGATAACGCGCGGGATGGAGAAATACAGATATCCAAGAAACAACCCGTAGATCGAATAGGCAAAGACAAGCTTCTCGCCAAGCACGCGGTTCGAGAAATCGCCGATCAAGCCTTGTCGACCGGCGAGAAGAATGATCATGAAGCCGACCACCACGCCAGGAAACGCCAGAGGAAAGGTCAGCATCGCAATCAGAATGGCGCGGCCGGGGAAACGATGCCGCTGCAGGAACATCCCGGTGACCGTCGCCACGATCAGGGTCACAATGGTGGTCGCGGTGGCTAGCAAGACCGTATTGAGGAGTGTCGCACGGTAACGCGGCTCGGTCAGGATCGCGAGATACCCCGCGAGCCCCTGCGGTCCCGCTGCTCCCGTTACAACAAGCCGCGCCATCGGCAACAGGAAAAATGCCGCCGTCACTACCGCAAGCGGCAGCAGGCATAACCAGACAAAAGACCTATGCGACATCAGAAAACGGTGCCCCGGCGAGAGGCGCCATATTGCCTCAGCGAACCTCGGCGAGATAGCGATCAACAAAGCCTTTTTGCACGTTTTCCATCTGGCCCCAGTCGACGTTCTTCGCACGCGCATATTCGCTGTCAGGCAGGAATTTCTTTTTCACCGCCTCGGGTAGATCGATCGGCCGCGCCGGCCGAAGGTAGGCGTTGGTCCAGATCGCCTGTCCCTTGTCCGACAAAAGGTAGTTCAGCACCTTCTTGGCCTTGTCCTTGTTGGGCGCGTTCTTGACGAGGCCGGCGACGTAAGGAAACACCACCGATCCCTCGCAGGGGATTACGAATTCAAAGCTGCCCTTCTCTGAGTATTTCGCGCGATAGGCGTTGAAATCATAATCGAACAGGATCGGCATCTCTCCGGAGACGACGCGGGCGTAGGAAGTCTGCTTCGGGACAATCGGGTCGTTCTTCCGCAGGTCCTTGAAGAAGTTAATCGCGGGATCGAAGTTCGCCTCAGAGCCGCCGAGCGCCAGATTGATCGCGACCGCGCCGACATACCCGACGGCGGCCGATGACGGATCGAGATAACCGACCATCCCTTTATAGTCGGGCTTCAGGAGATCCTTCCAGCAGGCCGGCACCGGCTTGCCGCCAAGCGCGTCCTTGTTCACGAACAGGCCAAGCGTGCCGGAATGAATCGTGGTCCAGTAACCGTCGGCATCCTTCAGGCCGGCGGGGACCTGGTCCCATTTCGCCGGCTTGTAAGGCTCAAGCGCATCCTGCGTCTTGGCCTTCATACCAAAGGTGACACCAAAATAGCCGATATCACCCACCGGGTTGTTTTTCTCGGCAAGTATCTGAGCAAGCGCTTGGCCGGAATTCTTGTTGTCATGCGGGATATCGAAGTTGAGGTCGGCTTTGAGGGCCTTGAGCATGGAAGCCCAGTCCGCCCATTCCGGCGGGCAATTGTAGCAGATGACGTCGGCCGCTTTGGCGGATTGCCAAGGCGCGACTAGCAACAGCGCCAGCAAGGCAACAACAAAACGGGCGGTCTTCATGGGGCACTCCGGGTTAGGACAGCAATCGACGATCTCGTCACCAATCGGTGTGACGTATAGGCCGCGTATGAAGGTTTTGCGACACAGCACTTTGCGGGGAAGGCCGCAGCACCGCCCGGCGCGCCATCAACGTCCGCCCTGCCCCTCCTGATCAAACTTATCGCGGTCGCATTAGATGCGTCGTAAGGCGGTCAGAATGACCTGAGGCGTGAGCGGGATTTCCGTAATGATTGTCCCAAAGGGCCTGAGCGCGTCGTTGACCGCATTGGTCACGGCGGCCGCCGCACCTGCCGTGCCGGCTTCCCCTGCGCCCTTCGCGCCCAGTTCCGATTCGAGGGTCGGTGAAACCACATGTCCGACGTCGATGTCCGGCATTTCACCGGACATCGGAACCAGATAGTCGGCCATATTTGCATTGGTGAGTTGGCCACGTTCGTCATACACGCATTTCTCGAATAGCGCGGCGCCAAGCCCCTGCACCACGCCGCCTCTGATCTGCTCATCAACCAGTTGCGGGTTGATGATCGTGCCGCAATCCTCGACCACCCAGTGCTTCAGCAGCTTCACAAAGCCCGTATCGAGATCAAGCTCCAGCCATGAGGCCTGAACGCCATTGGTGAAGGCGAAAGGATATTCGCGCGGGACAAAGTGTCTGGTCGCCATCAATTCGGGCTGAACACCCGGCGGCAGCGTGTCGGGGCGGAAATAGACAATTCGCGCGAGCTCGCTCAGATCGATCCGCGGCGCGCCATCGACGACATTCACTACCGCGTTGTTGACGATGTCGAGCTCGCCCGGCACAGACTGGAGGATGGCGGATGCGACGTCGAGTACGTTTTTCCGCAGAACCTTGGTGGCCTGCAGTGCGGCCTCGCCGCCAATGCCGGCACCACGCGAGGCCCAAGTTCCCCCGCCATACGGCGTGTTATCCGTATCGCCCAGCATCACGCGGACGCGATCCATCGAGACGCCAAGCACGCTTCCAACGATCTGCGCGGTAAGCGATTCCGATCCCTGTCCCTGCTCGGTGATACTTGTTTGGCAGATCACTGACCCCTGCGCATCGAGCCGCACCGCGACACCGTCCTGCGAGGATATCTTCGCACCGCCCACGCCATAAAATGCCGCGCTCGGGTTGGTAACCTCGATGAAGCTGGCGATGCCGATGCCACGATGGATGTTCTTCACTCGCAAGGCAGCCTGCTCAGCGCGCAACGCATCGTAGTCCATCATTTGGACGAGCTTGGCGAGCGCCGCATGGTGCGACAACCGCTCGAAGCGCAGACCTGATGGCGAGGCGCAGGGGTAGGCATCGTCGGCAATCAGATTGCGGCGACGGATTTCAACCGGATCCATGGCAATCTTCATCGCGGCCAGATCGACCAGGCCCTCCGTCACCGAGCAGGCGATCGGATGGCCAACGGCACGGTACTGGCACATCACGTTCTTGTTCTGGAATACGACGCGGGCACGGGCCCGGTAATTTCCGGTCACATAGGGCCCGCCGACCAGATTGACGACCTGATTGGCCTCGATCGCGCTGGTGCGCGGGTACATCGAATAAGGCCCGATGCCCGTAAGATCGTCGATCTCGAATGCCATGATGGTACCATCGCGCTTGACGCCGATCTTTCCCTTGCAGCGATGGTCGCGGGCATGAATATCGGTGTTGAAGCTCTCGACCCGGTCGGCGACGAACTTGACCGGACGCCGCAGGAGTTTGGATAGTGCGTAGGTCGCCATCTCGTCGGCATAGATATGGACCTTGATACCGAAGGAGCCGCCGACGTCCTTGCAGACGACGCGGACCTGTGATTCCTTCAAGCAAAGATGGAGCGCCGCGATATTCTGCACCATATGCGGCGCCTGCGTGCCTTGATAGATGGTCAGCCTAGCTTCCGCAGCGTTCCAGTCTGCCACTACCGCGCGCGGCTCCAGCGTCACGCCGGTGTGCCGTCCGAAAACGAATTCTGCTTCGACCACCTCGTCGGACTCGGCAAAGGCCAGATCGACGGCGCCCGCGTCGTGAATGCGCTCGAACGCCAGATTGTCCCCGAGGGAGGCGTGGATCACAGGCGTTGCCGGATCGAGCGCGGTACGCATATCCGTTACGGCGTGCAGCTCCTCATATTTAACCAAGACATGTTCTGCGGCGTCCTCGGCCTGTGCGCGGCTGGCCGCTACCACGGCAGCGACCGCTTCACCCTGCCAGCACACTCGGTCGACAGCGATCGCACTTTGCGGGGCGGATTTGAGTCCCTTCAGATGCGAAAGCACGCCGACCCACGGCGTGACGACGGTCGATAGCTCCCTGCCTGAAACGACGGCGATGACTCCGGGCATCTGCTTGGCCGCTGAGGTCTCGATGCCAACGATCCTCGCGTGCGCATGCGGCGACCGTAGGAACACGGCATGCGCCATACGTGGCAGCTCGATGTCGCTGACATAGAGCCCGCGTCCTTGCATCAGCCTATCGAGGTTCGGCCGCGGCACTGTCTTGCCGATATACGAGTTCGGGCGGTCCAGCGCAGAAAGTGTTTGCGGATTTTCCCGCTCCGATGTCATGGCCGGCGTCCCCTGCGCGCCCACGCTGTGCTCTCGATGGCGTCGACGATGGCCTGGTAGCCCGTACAGCGACAATAATTTCCGGAAAGATGTTCGCGTATCCGTTCTCGATCCGGACACGGTGATTGCTTCAGCAGATCCTGCGCCGCCATCAGCATTCCCGGCGTGCAGAAACCGCACTGCAGTGCGTTACGCTCCCGGAATGCTGACTGCAAATCGGCAATTTCGCCGCTATCGGACAGTCCCTCGATCGTCTCGATCGCTGCATTCTGCGTCTGAACCGCGAGCATCAGGCAGGAGCGGACGATGTCGCCGTTGACGCGGACCGTGCATGCCCCGCACACGCCATGTTCGCATCCGACATGCGTGCCGGTCAGCTTGAGATGCTCGCGAAGAAAATCTGCCAGATTCAGGCGCGGCAGTACATTCGCTTCGACGAGCTCGCCATTGACACTCAACGCAATCGCAACCGTAGCCGTCACGCTGGCGCTCCGGCACCAAGATCAGGCCGGGCAAGCAGTAACGACACGCAGCGCGCCAACAGAACCTTCGCCAGATGCCGACGCATGGCGGGTGTCGCTTGTTGATCCTCCAGCGGATCGAGTTCATCGTCCAATGCAGAAGCTGCCTCAATCAACACCGCAGGTGTGATGGCGACATCGACCAGCTTGCTGGCAGACTCG
Organism: Bradyrhizobium retamae; assembly: GCF_001440415.1. Taxonomy (GTDB): domain Bacteria; phylum Pseudomonadota; class Alphaproteobacteria; order Rhizobiales; family Xanthobacteraceae; genus Bradyrhizobium; species Bradyrhizobium retamae. The sequence goes on along the minus strand of NZ_LLYA01000158.1, from coordinate 28,556 downwards.
GCCAGCAACGGGCGATCGCCGACGGCAAAGAAGCCAAGTCGAAGATCGGCGAAGCGCCCATCCCTGATGGAAGCCTGCGCTGCGAGGCCAACAATGGCGTAATCGCCATGCCGACGGGCGAACTCATGAAAGAAATGCGTCGAGTTCTTTGGAGTCACCGGCAGCTCGACGGCAACCAGCAGTTCCTGCGGAGTAAGCGCGGTTTCGTAGATCCCAACGAAGAACTCGTTTGCCGCAATCCGCCGCTCGCCGCCCGGTCCGCGGGCAATGATGGTAGCGCCAAGCGTGAGCATGCAGGCCGGCAGCTCCGAAGCTGGATCAGCGTGCGCAAGGCTCCCCCCAATCGTGCCGCGATTGCGGATCGCGGGATGGGCGATATGGGCGACCGCATCCTTCAGCAGGGGAGCATGGGCTGCTACTTCCCGCGACTTCAACAGATCAGCGTGACGTGTCAGCGCGCCGATGGTGAGGACCTCTCCCTTCACCGCTACCCCGCGCAACTCGGTCAGCTCGCCAATATCGACAATGAGTTCCGGCGCGACCAGGCGCAGATTCATCGCCGGCAGCAAGCTCTGGCCGCCCGACAACACCTTGGCCCTTTCGCCATACGTGGTCAGCATTTCCAGCGCATTGGCGACGCTGGTTGCGCGGGCATAAGCGAAAGCCGAGGCTTTCATTTTTGGCGTGACCTCCCCGGCCAACTATCGACATTTTCGCGGGATTAGACGGCTGAGACCGCCAAAGGTCAAGTTTGTTAGATGACTATTTCGACTTTGAGCTTGTTTTCGAGGGACGAACGACGCACGTTTTGTGCAAACAATAGGTTGCCTTTGGGGAGAGCGAACCATGAAGCTTGGGTTCTTTACGATGCCGATCCATCCTGTCGACAAGGATTGGCGGCTTTCGCTCAAGGAAGATCGCGAGGCTTTCCTGCTGGCCGATGAGCTCGGGTTCACCGAGGGCTATGTCGGCGAGCACACCACGGACAGAGCCGAGAACATCACGTCTTGCATCGCATTCATTGCATGGCTCGCTGCGGCAACCAGCAAGATCAAACTTGGCACCGGCACCGTCAACATGCCGAACGCCCATCCAGCAGCGATTGCAGCCTCGATAGCGATGCTCGATCACATGCTCGAGGGGCGATTGATCTTCGGCATCAGCCCGGGCGGCCTGCTGTCGGATGCGGAAGTATTTGGCAATCTCGAAGGCGGACAGGAATGCCATGTTCCTGGAGGCTATCAATCAGGTGCTTCAGATCTGGGCCAGCGAGCCGCCCTATAATCTGCAAGGTCAATTCTGGAATATATCGGTGCAGAAGACTCTGATCGAAGAGATCGGCCAGGGCTTCATTCCGCGCCCACTGCAGCGGCCGCACCCGCCGATCGTGGTCACTGCCGTGGCGCCGTTTTCAAAGGGCGTGACCGAAGCCGCCGCTCGCGGTTGGGAACCAATCTCGGCCAACTTCCTGATGCCGGCCTGGGTGAAGAGCCATTGGCCGAAATACGTAGAGGGATGCGAACGCGTTGGCCGTCCTGCGGATCCAGCGAATTGGCGCGTTGCCAAGAGCGTGTTCGTAGCCAAGAACGCAGGCTACCGCAAAGGCTTACGCCACCGATCCAAACGGACCTTATGTCTACTACTATCGCTCGTTGCTTACCAAGCTGAAGCGGAGCGGTCGCATCGAGCTGTTCAAGACCCGCCGCGATCAGCCGGACGACGAGGTGACGCTGGAGTCGATCTGCGACAAGCTGATCATTCATGGCACCCCGGACAGCGTGGCGGATCAACTGCTGGCTTTTCAGGAAGAGACCGGGCCCTTCGGTACCTTGCTGTATGCCGGCAAGGACTGGAAAGACCGCGAACTGGGCCGACAGTCGATGGTCCTGATGGCCGAACAGGTCATGCCGAGGATCAATGCCAGCGCGTCCGGCGATTCCAAAGCCGCCGAATAATCCGCGGAGGAGCTTGCCGTGGCGCTGAGCGATCGCATTCCCTATCAAGCACAAGTCGACAGGCCGAAGCTCACCCTTCCCGGCGGCAAGAAACTCGCGGTATGGGTCATCCTCAATGTCGAGGAGTGGCGGATCGAGAACGCGATGCCTCGCACCGTGCTGAGCCCGCCGATGGGCCAGCCGCTATTGCCCGACGTGCCGAACTGGTCCTGGCATGAATACGGGATGCGCGCCGGCTTCTGGCGACAGCTCAAGGCGCTGACGGATCGCAAAATACCGGTTACGTTGGCGCTCAATGCCAATGTCTGCAACGCCTACCCGCGTGTCGCCTCCGCTGCGCTCGACGCCGGCTTTGAATTCATGGGCCACGGTTTCGTGCAGGGGCCGATGCACAAGGTCGAGAATCAGGCGGATGCCATCAAACGATCGGTCGAGACAATTTCGAAATTTGCAGGCAGGCCGCCGCGATCATGGGAAAGCCCCGGCCTCACCGAGACCGAGGAAACCCTCGATCTGCTGCGCCTCAACGGCATCGAATACGTCGCGGATTGGGTGATCGACGATCTGCCGCAGGACATCGCTACGCCTCACGGCACCATCACGACGATCCCCTACTCGGTCGAAACCAACGACATCGTCATCCACGCACTACAGCATCTTTCTTCCGAGCAATTCCTGAAACGCTGCACCGACCAGTTCGATCGGCTATATCTCGAAGGCGCCTCGAACGCGCGGATCATGGCGATCTCAGTTCACCCGTACATCACGGGCGTGCCGCATCGTATCAAATATCTGGAGGCGTTGCTCGACTATGTCCTGGGTCACGACGGCGTGGCCCTGATGACAGCCAGCGAGATTGGCGACTGGTATCGCGCAGAGATGGCAAATATCTAGATTTGCGGTCTGCCGCATGATCGTCGAAGGTCCAACGAGCTTCGGCGATGGCTCACGAGGTGTTACTGTCATCTCCAGCAATGAACCTTCCGAAACTACCGCGCGCAAACAGCAGGGGTTCCTGCCGATTATAGGCATAAGCCTCGACGGCGCCGAGGAAGATGATGTGGTCGCCGCCGTAATATCGATTGGCCGCGCGGCATTGGAAATTGGCGACGCAATCGGTCAACACCGGCGCGTCGCCAAGCCCCGGCGTCCAGTTCACGCCGGCGAACTTGTCATCCGACGACTTTGCGAACTGCGACGCCAGCGCCTGCTGGGAAGCTCCGAGAACGTTGACCGCAAAATGGCTGGCGTTCTGGAAGATCGTAAGCCCCTGCGAAAACATCCCGAGACTCCATAACACCAGCGGCGGATTGAGCGATACCGAAGCAAAGGAGTTGCAAGTAACGCCGTACGGCCTCCCGTCCGCGGCCATTGCCGTGACAATGGTGACGCCGGTGGCGAATGTGCCGAGCGCATTGCGAAAATCGCGCGGGTCAATCGCCGAGTTGTCGCTGGCAAGTTCATTGGCCGGATCGGCCGGATGTTTGGGGGCATCAGACATCCGCCGGGCCTCAGAGCGTCAGATTTTCGGACGGCAGGCCAAGCGCCACGCGTCCATAGTTTGTTCCTGCCGCATCAAAATTGAATGCGAGGTGCGAATTCACGGCGTGAGCGTCACGAAACTGCCGCTGCAGCGCGCCTGACGTGAACAGGCTGCGTGCGCCACTAGCCGCGAACAACAGCGAGACCGCTTCGGTGCAGAGGTTCACTGCGAAGGCGCCATCCCGCCGTAACCTCGTCTTGACCGCAAGGTCTGGAATATGGCCCCGCCTCGCCTCGGACATCGCATCGATGCAGTTCGTACGCATCACGAGGCGCGCCGCATCGATCTTGGCGGACGCCTCCGCGATCTTGATTTGGGTCGTCTGCAGATCGCTGAGTTTGGCCCGATTGTAGGTCGAGGCCCGATGCCGCGCGAACTCGACGTAATCATTGAGACAGGCTTGCGCATTGCCTAAACCCACGCCCGACAAGACGTAAGGAAACAGTGAGAATACCGGTAGCGCATAGAGCGCGTTTGGATTGACGGCGCTTCCGGGCGTCGGTCCGCCGGTCAGATCACTGACTGCGATGGTCATGTTCTCCGCAATGAAGCGGTCCTCGACCCATACATCGTTCGACCCGGTACCGCACAGGCCCGTCGCATTCCAGGTGTCGTTGATCCTGTATTCGCTCCGGTTGAGCAGGAATATCCGGTATTCGATACCCTCGGCCTCATCGTCCGAGGACACCACGCCTGCAAGCATGTTCCAGTCGCAGGATTCCACACCCGAGGAGAACGGCCAATGACCGCGCAAGACGTATCCCCCTTCCGCCTTTCCCGCGCGCCCGGCTGGAAAGATGAAGGACGAGGCAATCAACGCATCGGCATTCCTGCTCCAAACGGCGTCCTGCGCATGCTTGTCGAACATGCCCAACATCCAGTGGTGGCTGGCAAGGTTGGCGAAGTTCCATGCTACGGAAGCATCCGCCTGTGCCAATGCGTCGGAGCAATCGACCAGAGCCACATAGTCAAGCTCGGCACCTCCGACGCGCCTGGGCTGCACGACCCGGAACAAGCCGGCGTCATGCAAATCACGTTCGGTCTCGGGCGGCAGGCGGCGGAGCTCCTCCGTCTTTGAAGCGCGACCGCGCAACTCCGGAATCAAGGCCTTTGCACGTGCAACCATGGCGGCATAGCTGTCCGAGCCCGGCCCCGCGGGTGAACCAGCATCCGGCTTGCGGCCGTGCTCCGCCATGTGTTTCCTCGCCTGCTCCGTTGCTTTACGCCGCCCGCACTTTGCCAGTCTATCGGCTGATGGCCAATGATCAAGGCGGGGCGGAACATGGCTATCCTCCGCAAGAGGTTGCTCAAAACGCAAAAAAGCCCGGCGGCCGATGGGCCACCGGGCGAGTAGAGGCATTTTGAGGCATGGAAATGCCAAGCAGCTATTTCATGTCTTTGCGCCAATAAAGTGTGTTCGGCCAGGCCCAGGGATGGGTTGGGCTGAACAGGCGGTAACCTGCGCGAATGAAATTGTTGGCTGACGAAATATTATCCGTAGTGTCAGATACGATCGAACACCACCCAATCAGACGTGCACGCGCCTCCATGGCTCGCATCAGGCGCAACTGAAGCCGACGTCCGCAATGCTTGCCCAGCACGCCCACGCGGCAAAAATAGCCGGCTTTGAAAACGTGCGTCGACGGAATGACACCGGCGAAAGCAACAGGCATGGTTCCGCAAAGCGCAAGCCACCAGTGCCCCTGATCGAATTGCGGAACGGGCGCGGTGTCAAGAAACGTCAACTGATGAAGTTCTGCAAGTGTGTCCGCAATATCGTCCTCGCTCGCGTCAACCTCACGAATTTGATACATGTCGCGCCTGCATCCGAGTTCGTCTATGTGTGCGGCAAGTCAACCTATCATTTGCCGAGCGTCGCCTTGATGCCGAGCCATACGGCACCGACGAATCCTGTTACGATCATCGTGACGACCGCCTTGAAGGTATAGCTCTGTGCCTGCTCGACGCTTCTTCGCCAGCGCCGCAGGTGCTGAAAATCAGCGCGAAGCTCTCTTCGATCGTCCTCGTCGATCCCAAACGAAGTCAGTGTCGTTGCGACGGCTTTGAGAACCACTGCGTCGATATCGTCGTGACGAATCCTTTGCTGTTCGGCCAGCGTCTCGATGACGATGGCCCTGACATCCGCCGCCTGCATCGCGGTCATCGCTTGATAATCCGCGCCACGTTCTCGAAACCTCGCTTGGCGAAATAGAACGATACCACGAGATTCGAGGTAATCGCCGCAAAGCCAGCGAGCGGATCGGTCGTGCCAAGGCCGAGAACCTTGTCCCAGATCAAGAGTTTTCCAAAATAGACCGCGACGAAATATCCCATCAACTTGTCGGGCTCGTACCAGTGCCCGATTTCGGCCGTGCGATATCGCATGATGGCGTTGGTTTCGGAGACCTGCGCGGCGATCTCTGTCGATGCGGTCTCACTCGCGATCTTCTCCGAGGTGTTACCGGCAGCAAGCTTCGCTTTGTAACCTTCGATCAGACCCTTGATGACCGGGCCGCCGATGAAACTGATGATGGTCATCCACATTTACGCGCCTCCAGCGTCATCCATACCGCGAACACGATCGCCAACCCTTCAGCGCCGAACACGCCAGGACGGACCTGATAGAGCTGGCTTGCCATCCAGAGCACCCATCCGCCGGCCAGCACGGCCGTCCAAGCCAGCACGGCGAGCACGATTTTCATGTCAGAGCGTCCGGCGGCGGCAGGCTTCGGTGATCACGCCGGCCAGCGCTGCGAAGGCCAGCATCTTGAATGCCGACCTAGCGTCCAGGCTCGATAGCTGCGTGAAGTCGTATCCCGAGAAGGTCGCGATGAGGCCTGCGCCAACGATGCCGACGACGTATTGGATACGCGCCCAAAGGATCGTCACGGAATCCTTGCACCATGCCTTGACCGCGTTCCATGTGCTGATCATGCTTTCCTCCTGAAAACCACGTTGAAAATGTTGGCGATGAACGCCCCGATAGAGCCTTTCGACGGATTGGCGATGGATGGCGTGGCGGGCTTTTCAGCCGGGATCGGTTTGACGGAAGCCGCGGGCGTAATCGTCGCACCCGTGAACGTGATGGTGGGATCAAGCGCCATCATCGTCTTCAGCAGGCCGGCGCAACCAGGCTGGCTATCGACGACGTTCGGATCGTAGACGCCATCACGGACATACTTGCCGGATCGATACTGGTCGGTGCCGGCCCAGATGTAGGGCGACGGCCTCCCTCGCGCGGCGTAACCAAGCCCGTTATATTGCTCGAGCTTGGCCAGCGTCCGGCCAATACTCCAGTCCTTGTTGCGCGCGGCATAAGGGGCGCAGTTGACGAGCGCGTCGATCGCCGCCTCTTCCCACGACCTGAAGGGGCCGCGGCCGGCAGGCACATGGACCGAAACCCTATTCCAGGGATCGCCCTGCGCCAGCGATCCGGTCCAATCCTGTGAGCACTCGCGCTCATGGATGACGGCAATAGCCGGCCAAGGGACGCCGGTTCTGGCGGATACGGTTTGGTATCTCGCCTTGGCACCCGGCGCCACTAGCCGCCGGGCAACAGTCGTGAAATTGCGGGTCAGCCTGGCGGCGGCCCAGCGCTTGGCGTTCGATTCGGTGAGAGCGATCAGATTTGTCATGTGCTCAGGTTGACCATGCGTCGGTTGTGAATTTGTTTGGCGGGCGGGAGCTTTGGTTTGTTTTCCCCGGATTGCGGCCTCCTGGCGCAATTCCGTCCGCTAATTGTCCATTCCCCATGAAAAAGCCGCCCGACAATGAGGGGCGGCGGTTGGTGATTTCCCCCGGATTGCTGTTCCCGGCGGGGGTGTGATACTGACGAGCAATGCGTTACGCGATTTCCGCCTTTCTCAAGGTTCGATATTGGATCAGGCCCGACGTTCGGGCGTGGCTTGACGGTTTCGGGGCTCTATTTGCGATCACGCTTTTCTTTTGCTTGATCCAGTCGGCTCACGACGGCATTGCGAACCGCAACCGCGACTTCGACGCGCAGCGATGGTGGTTCCCGATCTACAAAATCCTTATGATGTAGCTGCAAATAATCGTCGGTTGCACGATGTTGTGCGCTGAAGCGGAACCTGCGTTGTTCGTAGTAAACGGATGGACGTGTCGCGTACTCGCCCCACCGGTCTGGACACTTTGGGTCGAGCCGTTGAGGCCCGCGCCCGATCCGCTCGCCCCAAATGCCAAAGGTGCTTGTTCCGAGTGCGTGTGGTCCGGAGTATCGTTTCCAGTCGTACCTGTATGATTGTGCGTCAGGATGACGTTGTTGGATTCCAACCCTCCCACCGCGCCCATATTCGCCGAATTCCCGCCGAAATAGGTTGCCGTCAGCCGCGACGCCGCAGCCTCTTTCATTGCGGAGACGCGTCCGCGCTTGTCCGGAACATTGAACGTGGTCGAGCCGTCGCCGATGCCGTAAGTCGTTCCCCACCGCGCGAAGGCCCGCGCGTAGACGGTTCGTGAAATCGCCTGACCGGCCGGAAAAATGAACGCGCTGTTCGGCGCCATCGTGTCCCAATAGTCCATACCGGCCAGGAACGGCACGTTGAATGGGCTGGTAAAGTAGCCCCGCAGATAGAACGCGCCATCCGCGTTGCTATAGAGCGCCGTGTAAGGCGTGCCCTGCACCAGCGTTCCGGCAACTAGCTCGGCATTTGGTGCGCTGCGCAGAGGCCTCGCTCCGAGCCCGTCAACGTTCAGCGTTACCGTGTCGCCGTTCGTAGTGTGCGGCGTGAACGCGATCATCTGGCCGTTGAGTCGCGCCAGCGTGTCGAAAACCTGATAGCTCGAAATCGTGTACGCCGTCGCTGTCCCGCCCGTGACAATCGCGCCTGCAATATCATCGCGATGTTTGGCGACCGACGCCATCATCGCGCGCGCCGAGTCGTTCACGCTGGAGGGCGATTGCCCTTCCTGCCAGTTGATCGAAGGATCGGCAGTCGCGTTGTTTGCCGCCGTCTGCGACCATCTATGGAGAGTCATCTTAATTCCTCCGTTCCGGTCAGCCGCCGGCTATGCCTTGCTGTTCAACTCGAGATATTGCGCGCAGGGGCACGCGGGCACCCGTGCCGTCACGAGATTGCGGATCACGCCGAGCGGAACGCCGGGGCTTTGCTTAGCCACGGCGTCTACGTGCGCGTCTACGATTTCCTCAATTTCGGCCCTGACCTGTTTGATGCGCTCTTCAAGCGTTGGGGTGTGTGTCGTTTTCATTGGATTTGCTTTCCTCATTCGTGCGGGTCTCGTTCTTCTGGTATGCCGCCAGCTTGTGCCTCGCGGTGGCTGCCTCGTTCTGCGCCCTCCGCAGCGCCTTTTCGCGTTGGGCTTCGTGGGCTGCCACGTAGACCTGCAGGTCATACGGCAGCGATTTGAAGCGCTGCTTGCGGTCGTTCGGCCACGAGCGCGGCGGGTCGATTCCGGCGAGATTGCTGATCGCCGCCGCTGCCGCGCCCCCGAGCGTCGGGTCTGCCAAGCCGGCCGAGACATGCAGCCGCGATATGTCCTGGACCGCAAGCCAAAGCCGCTCGATGCCGAGCGGAGCGCAATCCACGACGAAACGTGCGACATGTGCCGGCGCTGCGGGACAAGGCGACAGGCCGTGCAGCTCGCACCATTTCGCGAACATCGGCGCAGCCTGCATCCGGGCTCGCGCCAGGGCGGCGAGCACCGGGTTGATGGTAGGACGCATCGGCCGTTTAGCGCCTGGCCTTGCGCAGCGCTTCGTGAACGGTGCCCATCTTCTTGCGCAGCGCCATCAACTGGACCCGCCGGCGCAGACTGTGCGGACTGGAGTCGATCTCGCCACACAGCTCGGTGTCAAAATTATCCAGCGTCGCGGCGCGCTTCTTCAATCCGTAGAGCGCAAAATTTTCTGCGATCTGATCCGTTGAGGCTGGCTTGCCATAGAGCTTGCTGGTTATGGAGTCTGCTCGGTCGATGAAGTCTCGATCGTCGTCTGCCATTAGATTTTCCCTTTCTTAGTACGCACGACAGCCGCACGGCTGCGAAGTGCGCGATGGAAGCGAAGGTCCACGTTGGGTGCGATGTGGGGACCGAATCGGCAGGAGACGCTAGCTAGCACGTGTTGAAGATAGGCGGCGGTACCGGCCAATCCGGGGTCGGCTCGTTAGTCACAATTCCGAGCGGCCTAGCGGTCTGCGGCGCGACCGGCCGCGTCGGATCCGTGGGATCGGTGCCGTAGAGAGAAGATACCCAGTTAGCGATGCTCTTGCCTTCTCCGATCCGTCCCCGGGGGCGCCTGGCCCTGCGACCCAAGGCCAAAATCATTCGTCAGCCAGGCGGGTTTGCGCACAGCGGTCGCGTCGGAGTGGCCTCTTGCAAAATTCGCTTGCTGCGAAAGAAAGCGGGGACCAGTCGTATCTATCTCTGTTGACTTTCGACCTAGCAATCTCCTCACAGGTTGCTCAACATAGCCGTTGAGCATATTGGCGGCCCCGCCGCCGATCTCGGATAGTACCGGCGGTAAACCGGCCCTACCCGTCACCGACCCCAGATGGTAAGAAGCGCTACCGACAAACGCTGGAGTCGCAAATTCTTTTGGAATCCCCCACTTCGGGTGACGCTGTAGATCCTGCTCACCGCCTTGCTTGAAAGCGGCATACATCTTGCGCAGGCCGTCAACCATACCACTGCTCGCAATATCAGCCGCGAAAGCGTTGGCCTGAGCTTCGTTGAAGTTCGCGGGAACGGCGAGATAGTTGTTTGGATTGGCGAAAGCCCCACGCGTTTTCGTGCGACCTTGATCGTCCGAATAGATGTAAGCATTCTGAGATCCCGCTGGCATCGGATCCACGACAGGCTGGCCATCAACGATAAGGAATTTGGCTGGAACATAGCCCCATTAGGTTTCCTGTATCGTCCATGGCTCCTCTCCTTCTCGACCTAAAGGCCGAGTTCAATATCGTGCGAGTTTTGGGGTGCTTGGTTAAGAATGCCAGGGATCGCAGCCGGTCCCATCTTCGGCCTACTATCTACCGTCGTTTTCGTCCTCTGCACTCAGGGGAACCAAAGCAGCGTAGAGGTTCCGACTAGGTGGGACCGCCCGTCGTTGTTTCTGGCAAGAAACATCCCCGCGGATAGATGCCACGATACGGTCGACTGCCAGGCAGAAGTCCTACGCTCCGGCGGTAGGACAAACTGTCCCGTTGGTATCGTATATGACGGCGATACGATCATCGAACATCAGTCGAAAGCTGTGGCATTGGCCGACTCTCTGTTTGGTACCATCATCATCAATGAAGTCATACAGCCTGCATTTGGAAAGATACGACTCAAGCGGCGATGCGTAGATGCGAAATCCGACTACCTGAAGCCAATCGGCCGGCATCGTCACGCCGAATACGGGGAGCGCCATCACGACTAGTGGGAGAGAAACGACCATAAGTTCGCGCCACCTGCATCGTATCAAAGCGGACAGAGAAAGAAACAGGAGTGCAAGCGCGCATGCCCCCGATATGAACAGAAGTGGCCAATCCGCATAGCTCGAAACATAGGCTAACAATTGGCTCGCCAGCCAACCTACCAACGCAACTACGATCAAAATGTATTTCCACCAGGTCATGAAAGCCTTGAATAGGAATCGAGAAAGTCGAGAATCGAATTCTCGCGCCGTCCAGCGCTGTCCATTCGTTAGCCTGACTTCATTTTCCGGACGTAATCTGCCTGCCTCCTAATCAGCGGGTTGTGACAGTGATCGAGAAATTGCTGCCACGCCCAACGATCGCCATTTGTCAGCTTAACTTCATTCCCAGACATGCGCTCTTCCCCTTAGTAGTCCGCGTCTTTGTCGGAATCCGAAGTGGAAATCACGCCGCAGTTCGACATCGCAACAAGGGCCGTATGGCTCTGCGCACTTCGCGATGCTCGCCAGTAGATGCCTGTGTTTGGTGTCGTGGAAATGCTTGCGCCCAGATAGACATCCCAGAAGATCAAGCCGAGCATGTTGCGGGACCGAATGGCATTGCAGCAATTTTCTGTTCGCTCGAGCGCGTCGACAAAATCTGGTGCACTACCGAAGCGCTCGGAACTAAAGAAGGGATTCTTGGCCATTTTCGTGTTCGCGACGGCAATCGCATCTGCCTCTGACTGAATGGGATGATCTCCCGGCTCGCAGAAATTATTCGTGCGATAGACGAACTGAGCTATCCACACGACCAGAGAAACGGTCAGGGCAAGAAACACATTTCTGGCACGAAAGATTTTCTTCACGTTGGCCCTCGGTCATATGAAGAGCTAGTTCTGCGGCTGAAGCGCGGCTTAAGCTGACGTCTGACTCCGCAGCTCTATTCCTGCCAAGGCTCCAGGGCGGTATCCGCACTTGTTGCCTTAGGCGATCCGCATCAACTGGTTGCGCATATATGAACGAGTCTTCGGTGAACACAGCGCCGCAGTTTGAAAGCGACATTTCCGCGTTAACGCGCCGTTCTGCCGCTTCTCCTTCTGTGCTTTCTTTAACAACAACGTTCCAGATGATGACCTTGAGGATATTTCTGGTTCTGGTAGCTTCGCAGCAATTATCCTCCTGATCCCAGGCAACGAGTTCGGGCATCACATCAACATATCCATAGATCTCGTGGCGCACGTAGTTGGCTCGACTAATTCGTATTCTTGCTTGCTTAATCGCGTCAGCCTCTGACTGAATAGGGTGATCTCCAGGCGCGCAACGATTGTTCTTGCGATAGGCAAATTCAGCCATCGGACGACGAAGCCACCAGAGCAAGCAACACGTTTCTGGTCCGAAAGATCTTCTTCATGCCGGCTTCGGCCTCCGCGGGAGGGGCCAACTTTAAGGCCCGTCGATGGGATTATTCGTGAACCGCGCCTGGACCTTGCGCGCATAATTTCAGGATTTTTTGTGCAGATCCCTGGCCACTCCTGTCTGCGCACTTCTCAGCGCCTGCCGGATTTCCGCGCGTGATACAGCGCCACCGCATCTTTGATGTCGCCGGAGCTTGAGAGTTTAGCGCTAAGCGTCCGCAGATCTGCCTGCTGCCGTTCCGAAGGTGTACGCGACGTGCCGGGCCGCACGACCGGCGGCAGCGGTCTTGCCGCGGCGGCATCCCTCGCCTTCATCATCAGGCGGTATTTTCCGGCGTCATACTGCATCCCACGGAAGATTACAAGACCGTCACCGGGCGTCTCGATCTTGTCGCTGTAGAGCTTGAAGCCGTTACCAACGCCGAGGGACGCAATCTTGCTCTCGATCAGCCGCTTGCTCGATTGCGCCAACGTCCGCTGCGCCTCGCGAATGCTGACCGCAAGCGTCCCACGCTCGGCCTGGCATATCTCGACCAGCAGTTCGCCGAAGAAATGCGATTTACCCGAGCCGCGACCGCCGTAAACCCCTTTGTAGCGTGCAGGTTCCAGAAGCGGCTCGAAGACCTTCGCTGTCGGGATTTTCAAGATGGACAATGGCGGGCCTACCTTAGTGGATGGAGAGGCGCGCGACAGGTTGTGGCAGCGCAAGGACGGTGGCGAACGCGACACTGGGCATGCATAAAATACGCTTTGCTGCCGCTGTTCTTTACCGAAGACAGCCGGTCAGCGCACGATTCCAGTCAGTCTCGCTGATGATTTCAGGATTTTTCGTGCAGAGAGACTCCTCGATCTGCATCAGCGGCGTTCTTCAGGCTGGCCGAAATCTGGGCACATCTATTGCCTGCGACTGTCCGCGGACCGCAATAGCGCGAATTTTGCTCGTCTCCCTTTTCAGGATGAACTATAACACGCTCGATCCTGTGTATGAGTTCGAGCGCGCTGTCACCGCCGTTCTCCAGCGGCTGTGTGGCCTTGCCCCAGCCGCGGTCGAGAATGGCATTGGCGGCCGAGACGCGAGCGGCGGGAGTGGCATCCTTGCTTCGCATGATGCCGACGAGAACGCGGATCGCGGTTCTGGTGTGGCTCCGTGCCAGAGAACGAATTTCAACAAGAGCCTTTGCTTTGCCCATTTAGGCTTCTCGGCTGTGCGGTCCGCCATGCTTGCCTGAACTTGCATCGATACGACCGATGGAGGGCTCTCGCAGAGTGGTGCGAAAGGCAATTGTTGGAAAATCCGTCTTCGCGTCGTCGCGTTTGAGATGCGGGATGAACTGAATGACGTCGATGCTCACGAGAACTCCTCCGATACGGCGATGACAATGAGGCCGACAAGCGCAAGCGAGATCCGGCAGGCGGTCATCGGCGTCGCTCCAAAAAAATGTGCGGCATGATCGCGGTGTGCAGGCGCAGATCATTTGGGGCGCGAACCTTATCCCGACGGGGGCCGCGTGCGGCGCGTGACGATCCGCGCCGCGGGTCGGCATGTTCGCGCATGCCGGCCAATTGGGTGTGATGGAAAGTTCGGACGGCGGCGCGCTCGTGACGCCCGGGCGGGGGGCGTTGGGAGTTGCGGCGTCGATGTGCGGCCGCCGTCCGATTCGAGAATTCCAAACAAAAAGCCCGCGACGGATTTCTCCGTGCGGGCTTGGCAATTTTCGCGATGATGACGTTATGCCGGTGATTTGCCCGACATGTCAAACCGTTTTCGAGTGGTCAACGAATTGCGGAAAACTCGACGAAACGGCTACGACAATTTGAAACCGGCTGGTTGAAACTCTTATGAAGTGAAAAGCCCGTCACCGTTTTGCGGCGCGGGCTCTACTGTATCGGCGATGGTGTCATCGTGCACCTGATTTGCCCGACACGTCAAGTACCGGTGCAGCCTCAAATCGAACGCAGCGATATCGAAACGAAATCGTTGGCCGTGGATGGCGCAATCCGCGGTTCAACTGAGCGCAAGGAGGCCATCCTAATGAGCTCTTTCGGAGCCCTGCGAATTTCCGTGATGATACAGCTATGCCGGCGATTTGCCCGGCGGGTCAAACGGCACGCTTTATTGCGGCGCGCGATTAGCCGGGTGAACCGGCTTTGGTACGGGCGGTTCAGGCTCCACCTCAAGCTTCGGCTCGGTTGGCATGACCTGCGCACCGGCTGCCCGTGCAGCTTCGCCGGTGGTGCTGTAATTAGCGATCGTTGGGTGCTGTACTTTCGGCTTGTTCCACGGCCCATGATCAACGATCAGCATGCCGAGCACGCCGAGAATGGCGACCCCAATCGCGACCTTCAATGGCACGCCACCGCTTCTGATCAACTGATCTTCAGTCAATTCTTTCGCCATCGGAAAACCCGCGTTGCTTCCTCTTGCCAGATCAAATCCGGACGATGCCGAAAGTTCCCTCATCGACCTGCAGAGGTGGGACCTATTGGGAACAAATGTATTGGCCACGCATTGTCGGAACATCAGCCGTCGCTCGGCGAATGCCAAAGCGATCGAGTGAGTTGCAAATTGTGAATGAAACCTCAGGACCATCCCAGCCCGGCATGGCGGAACGCGCGATTGATACCGCGACCGATGTGTCACGCACGCTGACAGAAGTGTCCGCCGCGCTGCAGGCCGCGGTGGCCCGGCTAAGCGATGCAGTCACGGCGGCACGGAAACCGGGAATGCCGCTCTCGACCATCAGCGCGATCACTCGCGAAGCGCCGCTGGCCAGTCTGTTCGTCGCCTTTTTGTTCGGTGTCGCGATCGGACGTCGCCGCTAGCAGCCCTCAGAACTTGCCCTTCGTCGAATCCTTTGCGGCGGACATGACGCCGCCGGTTATCTGTCGCATATGTTCGCCCGCGTTGGTGAACTGGCTGCGCAGGAATTCAGACTGGATCTGCATCGCTTCCTGGAGATCGGTTGCATGGACCAGTTTGCGGGCATGCTCGAACGCAGCCTTCATATTCTGTTCGGTAAACGACAGCGCCTGTTTGGAAATTTCCGTACCCGCCCCCGGCATCGACGTCATGGACTTTCCGGCGGCATCGAAGAACATGCCGAACGCTTTTTCTGCCTGATCGATAGTTCTCTCGGCCAACTCGCGCAGCTCAGCCGGGACTTCGAGTTTCGGTTCAGTCATGGTCGCTTCTCCAATGTCGACATTGGCAGGTTAGCACAATTCCCGGCTGCGTCCTGCGCCGTATTGGACCGAGCTCCGAGATAGACCTCGGCGGCCGGCATGCGGCCGACCCTCCAGAATGCCCAAGGAATGATTTCCTTCCCTCATGGCCCGTAGCCGTACGGGTGCGGTGCCCGATTACAATGGTGGCAACAGTATGGCATAGTGACTCAGGCTTAGGGATCGGCTGTCGGTGGCGTTGCGTCTCTGCTTTAAGTCTCTCTGGGGACATGGAGATAAGATGCTGCAAACATTTCGACCAACGCCGACCTGCACGCGCTTTCAAACCGGCATAGAATGCCGTGCATGAAATGCGGCGCACAGATGCGGCTCGCCGCGATCGAGCCACGCGACCAGAATTACGACGTGCTGACCTACCGCTGCATGCCTTGCGACTCCGGCGAGAGTTTCCTGAAGGCGCGCTGATTACGAGCCGTTCAGCACGGCGATTCCCGCCTGTGTCAGCACGATCCCCTCGTCGCGCACTTCGACCAGGCCGAGACCGGTCAGTATTCTCAAGTCTTCGTCGCTGACCGGCGACAGTTTCAGTCGGCGAGCTTGGATGTCCCGCAACGTCCAGCGGAGATCGATAGTCTTCTCGAGGCTGAATTCAGCGAAAGGATTTTCTGCCATTCGCGTTCACTTATTGGGCCATTTGAATCAGATCTATCGTGGCTGCGGCGGCCCTGGACGCGCCTGATAATGCGGCAATCGATGTCAGGTTCCCGACGACGCGAAGACAGCACCGACCAGAGGTATCCGCGCTCCGGACCGGCCGCAGCTTTCGGCTCCTCAATAGCGGTAGGGCTCGATATCCAGCAACGGAAAAGCGCTGAACACGCTGGGTGGATTGGTCGCCGTAGCTGCATGCAGATAGGACTTGTCGAGCTCGCCCAAGCGGGTGACGCCGAGCAGCCCGAGGCAGCGGATCACTTCGTCTTCCAGCAATTCAAGCATCCGCACGATGCCGGCCTCGCCTGCGGCCGCGAGTGCCCAGCACTGCAGACGGCCGATGCCGACCAGATCGGCGCCGGAGGCAATCGCCTTTACGATGTCGGTACCGCGGCAGAACGACCCGTCAACCATGATCCTGGCGCGACCGGCAACCGCGTTGACGATTTCCGGCAAGACGTGCATTGCGCCGCGTCCGTGGTCGAGCTGGCGGCCACCATGGTTCGACACATAGATCCAGTCCACGCCATGATCGAGCGCGATGGCCGCGTCTTCCGCCGTGGCGATGCCCTTGATCACCAGCGGAATATCATACTTGTCCTTGATCAGCTTCACCGTGCGCCATTCCAGCCCTTTCTGGAAGTCGCCGCCGGTGGCCCGAATACGGCTTTCGCGGACATACCGCTTGGCGATATCGCGCTCGCGCCGGCTGTAATGCGCGGTGTCGACCGTCAGGCAAAAGGCGGCATAGCCATTCTCGATAGAGCGGCTGACAACGTCTTCAACAAAGACGTCGTCGCCGCGGACATAGAGCTGATAGATGCGCAATGCGCCGGGTGCAGCTTTGGCCGTCGCTTCCAGTCCCGGTTCGGACACCGAACTCAACATGTGTACGGCGCCGAACTGCCCGGCTCCGCGCGCGACCGCGGCGCCTGAATTGGGATCGAAAATCTCCAGCGCACCGACCGGCGCAATCATGACAGGCAAACGCAGGCGGCGGCCGAAAACCTCGGTCGAGGGGTCAACTTCCACGACATTGCGCAATACCCGAGGCCGGAATGCAATCTCGTCGAGCGCCATGCGGTTGCGACGCATCGTGGTCTCCGTTTCGGAGGCCCCGACGATATAGTCCCATGCGTTCTGGTTGAGCCGGGCGCGTGCCTTCCGAATGAATTCGTGGAGATTCTGGAATTCTTCGCCGCTGGCGCCGAGCTCGACATTTCTCGCCGACCGTATGGAGGTCCCGTCGTTCATGATGTTTCTCTCCCGCTTTGGCGGCACATTAGCCGTAGAAGAACGGAAAAAGCTACCGCTTTGAACGGGTTAGGCGTAGTGCAAACGCAGAGATGTCATTCGTTTGCGAGATACATCGGGATAGAACGAAGATCAGCTTCGCTCAAGCCGCGTTACCCGTTTTCCCGAAAGCCCCCGCCTTGGTCAGAGCCGCAATACGCCGCTCATCGTATCCGAGCGTCTTTTGGAGCACCTCCCTGGTATGCTCACCCAGCAGCGGCGCCGCCACGGGATCGACGGTTGGCGTCAAGCTCATCTGCAGCGGCGTTTCAATATTGGGGACGGCGCCCGCGGTCGGATGCGGGATCCGGCTGAGACGATGGCGGTCGCGCACTTCCGGCGCGTTGAACCCCTCCTCTACCGTGCGCAGATAGCCAACCGGTATGTTGGCCTTCTTCATCTTCGCCATCCAATTCTCAAGACTGTCGGTCGCAAAGACGCCGGCGATGATGGCACGCAACTTTTCTCTGTTGGCAGTTCGGTTTTTCCTGTGCGCGAACTCGGGATCCGTGACGAGATCCGGCCGTTCAAGCACGTCCACCACAAGCCGGCGGTAGAGCCGGTCATTGGCGCAGGCCATGTAAAGCGGTCCATCGGATGCCTGATAGACGCCGACGGTGGGTGAGCCGTTCGGCGAATTTCCGAAACGGCCCGGGTTCGCGCCACTGATGAGATAGGCCATGCCATAGAAACCGGTCATCGACACGGCGGTGTCAATCAGCGCGATCTCGACCTGCTGGCCGCAGCCGAGCCGGTCGCGGGCTATCAGCGCCAGCAGGATTGCGTTGCATGCCGACATGCCTGTCGCCATATCGACGATCGGCGGACCGGTCCGCACCGGCTCGCCATCCGGAAAGCCGTTCAGCGACATGAAGCCGCTCTCGGCCTGCGTGATCGGATCGAAGCCCGGACGCAACGCGAACTCACCCTTGCGGCCATAGGCCGAGATCGAGCAATAGATCAGCCGCGGATTGGTCGGCGCCACGGAAGCATAATCGAGACCGAACTTCTTCATCACGCCGCCGGAGAAATTCTCCACCACGACGTCCGCCTTCGCGATCAGTTCGCGGGCGACTTCGAGCGCCGCAGGATTGTTGAAATCGAGCGTGATGCCGCGCTTGTTGCGATTGAGGCTGAGGAAGGCCGCGCTCTCGCCGCCGATTTCCGCATGCTCATAGTGCCGGGTATCGTCGCCCCCATCGGGGTTTTCGATCTTGATCACCTCAGCACCGAAATCGGCCAACGTTTGCGTGCAGGCCGGACCGGCAACGACCCTGGTGAAGTCGACGACCAGTAGACCGTCCAGTGCGGTCGGTTCGCCCTTTGCGCGCGGCGTTCGCTCTGGCAACTGCGGTCTGGCAGTCATTTCCGGCATTTCCTCTTGTTTATTTTTGCTTGGCAGAATGAAGGTTTTCGCCGCGCCCTCAAGGCTTTCTTACCGGAACCGGATGGGCAACGCCAAACCCCGATTTTGCAGGGCGGGACCTGCCGCTGACATAGCTCTTACAGTATGTGAGACGCCCTCGCATCCAAGCTGCAGGCCCCAGACACGACGTGACGGGCCCAAAAAAGACGCTGCCCACTCCCGGGTCGGGTCCGGAAGTCGAGCAGCGCCTTATTGATGTGCCCGACGCCGCACACAATGTTCGCTGCGGCGCCACTTCTCCAGAAGCCCGTTCCCTTTACTCGGGAATCATTTCACCGGACCCGCCAAACTCAGCCGGGAAATCTTTCAGTTTGGGCAACCCATCCCGCATCGGCAGCACCGTCTCGGCGTAGTTGATGTGCACGCCGGGCGTGAAAGGTAGGGTCGGAAGAGTTGCGGCAAAGACATCGACCAGCCCAAGCGTCGGGTGGTTTGTCATCAGGTGACCGCCGCACTCCTCACAGTACTTGCGCTGGCTCATCGGCGTCTTCTCGAACGTCGAAACATGTTGCGCACCTGCCGTGATCCGTACTGCATCCGGCTTCCACAGCGTGAAGGCATTCACCGGTCCCCCGGACCACGAGCGACAAGAACGGCAATGACAATAGCCCATTCCTTCCGGCGCCCCCGTGACCTGGATTTCAACCACACCGCAAAAACAGCTTCCAGTATGCTTCATCATTCTCCTCCAGCCACTTGAAAAGTGGTTAGGTTAGTATCTCGCTCGCCTGGATCGCGGAAGCTCGACGCCGATCGCGAGCACTATCTCGAGGGCTTTCGCCGCGCCGGATTGGAATGAGCTTCCGCGACCGGCCTCGATTACTGCTGCTTTTCCCAGAACGACAGCAATCCCTGCGAGGCCGAACCTCCGATCACGCAGGGAATGCCGACTGCGACCTGCCCTAACGCAGCCGCAGAGACGCAGCCGAGCGCAACCGCGCCGACGCCGACCTGACCCCAGAAGCTGAGATCCCGGCGACTATCGGAGCCCTTGGTCTTGAGTTCATCCACGGCGGCCAGCGCATCCTTGCGGAGAGCAGCGATCTGCACCGTGTCCGCCGCCTCAACTACTTCGGCCAACGGTGCCTTGACTGCCGCCGGTTGCCTTGCAAGTTCGCTGCGGAGGTACTCGCGCAAGCTGGCATCACGAATCGCGTAGCTTGCCAACGTATAGCGCGCCATGCTTCCGACCGTCAGCTTGTCGACCGTGTCGCGGCTCTTGCTCCATGGCAGCATCTGGATAATGCGCTGGATCGGGGCATGCGAGCCGGTCGCAAAATAGTAGCCCCACAGCGTATCCAGCAAATCCTGGTTGCTCGCCAACGTGAGCGTCGTGTTCAGCTTCCGCTCGTCCTTGGCAAACGGATTCTTGGTGAAGGCGCCGCGCAACCTGTCCATCATGCCGGGCTTTACTTCTTCCAGCGGGATGTCGGCCAAAGTCGGCAGCTTGCCCGCCAGATAGCTGTCGATCATGACCCGCCGGCCCGGCATTCGTGGCGCGACCCGGCGCAGAACGTTTCTCCAGTCAGGCAGCCCCGAATAGGCGATGGCGCGGACGACTACCCATTCGTCTTCCGGCCGAACGGGGAAGAAACTGGCAACGAGTTGTTCGGCCTTGGCGGGGTTGGAGCCAATCGCACCGGCGATAAAGCCCAGGTAGATGCCGGCGTTCTCCGGCTCCTTGAAGGTTTGCGAGTGAAACAGCACCCGCACGGCTGCGGGAACATGTGCATAGTCTGGCTTGGCGCGGTAGTTATAGATCCACTGCTGGACTACCCCGAGCGAGGCGCGCGGATCGACCTCCGGCGCCTTCTCTGCGTGCGCGGGCTGAATCAGCATAAGCGCAGCGGCAATGAAGGCGGCATATCGCATGTGATGCTCCTGCGAGCGTCGACGCCTGCGCGGTTCCTGCGCGAGCGTCCGAGGCTCTCTCGATGGCGAAGCATGAAGCGTGCATTGCGACAATTGTGAGAAAATCGGCATTAACAGAAGACGTCTAAATTGTGGCGCGTCGCGAAAAACTCGCCTGCAACTCACCTTATCCCAGACATGTTTTCGCCCCGCGCGGGCAATTCGATCTCGGCCGATTAACTGGGAGTCCGGCGGGACGTGGAGATCAGACGCATCACGCAGCGCAACCGATCGTTCCGATCCGGGGCGGCCGTTTGCCGGCTTGCCGGCGCCCTCGGCTTGATTTTCGCGACGCCGGTCATCACCGAAGCCGCGCCGCCATCGCAAGATACGATCGTCGTCGAAGGCAACCGCCGCATCGACGCCGAGACCGTACGCTCATACTTTCACGCAAGCCCTGATGGGCATTTCGATGACGCTGCGCGTGATGCGGCGCTGAAAGCACTGATCGCAACCGGCCTGTTCGAGAAAGTTTCCATCGAACGCGCCGATGGTCGGCTTGTCGTGCAGCTGTCCGAAGCGCCTGTACTCGACCGCGTTGCATTCGAAGGCAACAGGAAAGTCAAGGACGTCGATCTCGCCGCCGCTATCGAGTCAAAGCCGCGCGGCCCGCTGCAACGCGCCATCGTGCAGTCCGATGTCGGCCGCATCATGGAGGCATACCGGCGCGTCGGCCGCGCCGCGGTCAGCGTCGATCCGCAAATCATCGATCGCGGCAACGGCCGGGTCGACCTCATCTATGCCGTAACGGAGGGTGCAAAGACTCCAGTGCGGCAGATCGATTTCACGGGCAACAAGGCCTTTGGCAAGCGACAGCTCAGCGCCGTGATCAAGACCTCCGCCACCCATATGCTGAGTTTTCTGACCGGTGGTAACGTCTACGATCCCGACCGCGTCGCGCAAGACCAGGAACAGCTACGGCTCTACTACCGCAGCAAGGGTTACGCCGATGTCCGCGTCTCATCGGCAAAGGCGGAGTATGATCCGGCGACGAAGGGGTTCATGCTGAGCTTCGCAATCGACGAAGGCCCACTTTATCACTTCCGGGAAGTCAGCGTCGCCTGCAACGTTCCGGGCATGGACTGCGACAAGCTTCGTGGCCTTCCCACCGCCCATCCAGGCGCGGTGTTCGACGGCAACACGCTGGACAAGGCCACCGAGCTTCTAGCAATCGAATTGGCAAAGCTCGGCTATCCCTTTGCCCAGGTGACGCCGCGACTCACCCGTGATGCCACAGCGCAACGCATCGATGTTGCCTTCGTGATCGAACAGGGGCCTCGAGCCTATGTCGAGCGGATCGAAATTCACGGCAACACGCGGACCCGCGATTACGTGATCCGGCGCGAATTCGATATCGCCGAAGGCGATCCCTACAACAAGACATTGATAGATCGGGCCGAACGGCGCTTAAAGAATTTGAACTACTTCAAGACGGTGAAAATATCGAATCGGCCTGGCTCGGCGCCGGATCATGTCATCCTCGATGTCGAGGCGGTTGACCAGGCAACCGGTGATTTCAACATCGCTGGCGGCTACTCGACAGTCGATGGTGCGCTCGTCGAGGTCAAAGTAGGCGAGCGCAATTTCTACGGCACGGGCAAGAATGTGCAGGCCATCTTCACGTACGGCCAATATGCGCGCGGCATCAACCTGGCGGCGTCCGAACCGTATTTTCTCGGCACCAAGGTCGCCGCGGGAATCGAACTTTTCGGTCGCCAGAACGACGCCAATAACTACCAATCCTACGGCAGCACCACCTACGGTGCGAGGCTGCAATTGGGCACGCCGATCAACGAGGATCTCGGTGTGCAGTGGCGCTACTCGATCTACAATCAGAACATCACTCTGTCGCCGAACAGCTCCGGCCTGACGCCCTCGTTGGCCGTCCGGCAGGCGGCCGCCGCCGGCCCGACGTGGGTGTCCGCCCCCGGCAGTACGACGACCTACAGCACGCTCGACAACACAAAGAGCCCGACCAGCGGAATCAGATCGCAGCTCAGCCAGGATCTGGCCGGACTGGGCGGCGACGTGAAATTCCTGAAGACCACGGAAGACGTGCGCTATTACAAATCGCTCAATAGCGATCTGGTCGGCATGGTGCGCGCCCAGGGCGGCTACGTTACCGGCTGGGGCGGTCAGCAGGTGCCGCTGATGAACAACTTCTTCGGCGGCCCGACCATGGTGCGTGGCTTTGCCCCGAACGGATTCGGCCCACGCGACCTGACGCCGGGCACCACGATGGATAATGTCGGCGGCAGCGCCTATTGGGCAACGACCGCCGAACTGCAGAGCGCGATCCCCGGCGTGCCCAACGAATACGGCCTCAGGGCCACAGCCTTCGTCGACGCCGGCAGTGTATTCCGCTACAGCGGATCGACGGCATCGCTTCAGGTCGCCAACAAGAATGTGGTGCGCTCGTCGGTCGGTGCCGGCCTGACCTGGGCCTCGCCATTCGGCGCCTTGACCGTCGACTATGCCGTACCGTTGACGAAGGCGGCCGATGACGTGGTGCAGCCTCTGCGCTTCAGCGCGGGAGGGTTTTGACCGGAACGGGATGCTCCGTCGCGAACCCGTACAACAGCGCCAACCGGTCGAGGCATTCGCGCAAGCGCCTCGAAAAATAGTCATGCCATCGCTTGGTACGCAGTCCCCTCCGCTCGCCGACCTGTTCCATGGTCATTCCCTGGACCAGGACGTCATGCACCAGCGCCGAGCCGTCCGCCCCAAGTTCGCGCTCGGCACGGTTCAACCGCAGCACGGCCTTGCGTTGACCCTCGGTGATCGGTTCGCGCCGCTGCCCGCCATCGACATATTCCCGGCTTGGATCGACCGCGCGCGGGCCGCGCTCAGCCTTCTCCCAGTCGCTCTGGAACGCCCTCCCCGCCTGGTACTGCGCCTCGTCGATCTGGCGGTGGGAATGTAGCCGAGCGAGGGGGTCGTTGCGGATCGAACGTAGCGCAACGATCTTATCGCCCGGCTCCAACGCCAAGGGATTATCAATCTCGACGGTTGCGACTTCGGCATTGCGTAACAAATCGCGCGACCTTCGGTCATGCGTCTTGGCGGGATTGTACGGCTTTCGGCGCTTGGCTCTCGGCATCTGATATGCTCCTTGAAAACAGTGAAATTTCGGTATCGACCCGGAGTTCTATTCGGTTGATGCGCTCGATATCTCGTCACGCAGCAATTCGGACAATTCATCCCGGCGGCAGCAGCCCTCCGGCTGAAGTCCGATCAGCGCACGCAGGTGAGCGATTCGATGGCAGCGCGGCAGCCGTTTCAGCCTGTCGGCCATGCATGTGACAGCAGCGTTCGTCATGCCGTCTCCAACATCCGCAGCAGAGCAGTGCTCACCGCGTGGTCGGACGGCACGACCGGGTTGCGACTCAAATGAAAATGCGGCGTGCAGTAAGCTGAACCCGGGCGGCGCGGATGACCGCAGAAAGTAATAACGTCACTCTCCTCATCGCCGCCATACGGATAGCGGCAGTCACCACTCTCCAGCTCGGTCAGGGAGATATGCCGTGGCTCGATCGCCGCGCAGCGCAGCTTGAGCGGCTTGATCGCCTTAAACAACGGTACCGGCCAGACAAGCGCAGACGCCCTGGATTCGCTGGCACGAGGCTCTCCGATGTCGTGCAGGTCCGCCGGCTTGGTGGGCATAGACGGTTGCAGGCGATCGTCAGCTCCTAGTCCGAGGCGCCGTGCCCGCCCGAGCGCTGCACTGCGAGTATAGAACGTATTGAATCGTGAATTGATCGCTCGCGCGGCCTCCGAATGGCTCATGCCTTTGGCAAGAAATTCCCGCAGCGCGTCCGAGTGCTCGGGCGCCCAGTTCGACAGTTCCATCTTGTTGTCCTTGCTCTTGTCAACGCCGCCCGACACCGACAATCAATTTCTGATATTCAGAAATGAAAGTCAAGCTTGATTTCTGATAATCGGAACTGCTATTGTTTCTGAAATTCGGAAAGGTGTGATCATGCTGGACATCAGGTTGATCGAGCGGGGCCTGGAGAAGCCGGGCAAGACCAAGGGCGGACTGGCCGCCGCGATGGGCGTTCGTCCCGGCGCGGTTTCCGAAATCCTGTCCGGGATACGGCTGATCAAGGCGTCTGAAATCGCACCGATCATCGAATATCTCGAACTGAATTCGGTGCCGATCATGGGCCGGGTCGGCGCCGGTGCCTCGATCGAGCCGGAACACGAGCAGGTGCCGCCGGAAGGCCTCGGCGAGGTTGAACTGCCCTTCCCGATCGCGGAAGAAACCATCGCCTTCGAGGTAGCCGGCGATTCCATGCTGCCAAAGTACGAAAATGGCGATGTTATCGTCGTCTATCGCCAGCAGCGCCACCCGCTGTCGAGCTTCTACGGCGAGGAAGCCGCGGTCCGCCTGAAGACCGGCGAGCGTTATCTGAAGACGATCGAGCGCGGAAAATCCCCGGCGTCGGTCAACCTGACGAGCTTCAATGCCAAGCCGATCACCGGCGTAAAGCTGGAATGGATCGGCGAGATCTGCGTCACCCTGCCGAGGGGCCAGATCGAACGATTGCGCAACAAGGCGGCGGCCCGCTCGCGCAAGGCAGCAAGGGCGACCGGCGGACGCACGCCGGAAAAGTAATCAAGGCAGGCTGCGCCTTTCCGAATCAACAAATCCTGCTGAGGCGTGACTGTTTCGCCGACCTCACCCGCAACTTCTGTTTTTCGGAATTCGCTTGACTAATTTCCGATTTTCAGAAATACTCTTCCTCGTGGATTCCGGCGCGCAGGATAAGGTCAGATCGCCAACATGCAATATTTCGTCGTGATGATCGACTACGGCCGCCGCGGTCGCGAGGCTATTGTCGATCCGGAAATCACAAGGCGCGAGGTTATCTCCCGGGTGGCGTCGGGCGAGTATAAGAATATCAGCTTCATCCACGAAATCGCGGATTGCTCGGTCGAGGACATCACGGCCGATATTCTGAGCGAGGCGGCCCTTCCCGACATCGGCGCGACGGGCGCCGATCTGCAGGCCAGCCATTTCGATCACATCCGCGATCTGCGCAAGCACGAGAGAGCGTGATCACGTTCGGTCACGCTATTCCCTCAAAACATTGTGATTACTGGGCGGGCTTTAATCGCCGACAACTTGCTTAATTATTCTTTACGCAAAGTCTATTCCGACGGTGCGGACAATCGCACTAGATTCGCGATTCGATTCCTCCGACATGTAAAGTCTTAGCCAGAAATGCATCCGTCAATGAAGGCCGAGCTCGCCGCGCGCGACTGCGATTTCCGCCTCTGTCTCCTGCTTGGTATCGCGGCCTGGTTTCTCTTTCTGGATCATGTCCCGCACAATGCAGTGAGCCTGCTGACCATGCGCAATTTCGGCTTCAGCGGCGCCACCGACCTGTTTGTATTCATCGGCGGCTACACGGCCGCGGTCCTCTATGGAAAGATGATGCTGGAGCGCGGTTTCGTCGTGTCGGCGACTCGCATTTTCAAGCGCCTGTGGCAGCTTTACGCCGCTTACGTCGTTTTGTTCGTGATCTATATCGAACTGATCGGATATGTCGCGCGCAGATCCCGTGCCCCCGAACTCATCGGCGAGTTCAATGTTACGGGGATCGTCGACCATGCGATCCGGACGCTGATTCACGGCCTGCTGCTTCAGGCCAAGCCGCTCAATCTCGACGTGCTGCAACTGTTCATCGTGCTAATGGCGTTCTTTCCGATCGTGCTGTTCGGCATGATGCGGCGGCCGAACCTTACGCTCGCCGGATCGATCGGTCTCTACTTCGCATCCCGCCTGCTCGACTGGAATCTGTCTTCGTTTCCAGACGGACGCTGGCATCTCAACCCGTTCTGCTGGCAGCTCCTGTTCGTGCTCGGCGCCTGGTTTGCGCTAGGCGGTGCCAGGCAGGTGCACGCCATACGCACCCTCCAGAGCCTCGCAATCCTGCGCGCCGCGGCATGGCTGTACCTGCTCTTTGCGCTGGTCGTCACAGTTGCAGGGAAGTTTCCACAAGCTGGCATTGTGCCAGATTTCCTGCGCGATGCCTTTCCTTCCAACGATGGGGAAAACCTTGCCCCCTACGGGGTGCTTCATTTCCTGGCGCTGGCCTTTCTCTTTACCTACATGGTGCCGCGGAGCTGGCGCGGATTCCGATGGCAGGCGCTACAGCCGATCATGAAGTGCGGCCAGGAATGGTTGGCAGTGTTGTGCGCCGGGGTATTTCTCTCGTTTGCCGCGCATCTCGTCCTGATCACGGGCCCGAATTCGCTTGCCCTGCATGTCCTGGTCAGCTTCGCCGGGATTTCGATCATGACAGCCATCGCCTACTATGTGTCGTGGTCCAAACAGCAGGATCACAAGCCCGCATTCCGGACCCGGGCAATGACGGAGCTGCCGAAGGAAGGCCGGTTCGCGAAGTAGTTCGCGCCGGCATCTTGATGCCGTCGACGACCGGTTTGGAATGAGACGCGGCGCGGTCCGGATCGACCGACGTCAGCGTCACATGCCCGATCATCAGTTGCGCTTTCGAGCCGGCCAGCACTTTCCTGAACGGAATCCAGTCCGACGCTTCGAGTTCATCGAGCGGCGTATTCAAGTTAGCGCTGAAATGATGAGTATCGGATCGCACGCGGCCGAGCCCCGGAAAATGCTTGACGGCCGCTCCAACGCCGGAGGCTACGAGGCCGTTCACATAAGCTCGTCCGATCTCAGCGACGACCGCCGGATCATCGGAAATCGAACGCTGGCCGATCAGCGTGTTGAAGTCGAACCGGTTGCGCTTCAGTTCACGTCGCAAATCTAGCACCGGTGCAAGATTCAGGGTAACACCGAGCGCAGCCAGCTCCTGCCCGTGAGTGCGCCCGAATGCCTCTGCTTTCTCGGCGCGCACATCCGGCGCCAGGCTCGCAAGCGTCGATAGCGCCGGCAGCTTGGTCAAGGGCGGCGCCAGATGCGATACGATGCCGCCCTCCTGGTCGGCCGCCACGATCATGGGCGGCAGGCCGGCAGCGCGCCGCTTGGCCTGCAGCGCCGAAATCTCCTCTTTCAGACGCGTCGCCGACGATCCCGCGACATTGTGTTTGGTGATGTAGACGCCGGAGATCAGGCCCTTCTCGGCAAGAACTGAAACCTCCGGGAATGACGAGTACCCAACGATAAAATGTTTTCCAAGGCTGCGCACCTGTGCAGCACCGGCCCGCAGAACCCGTTGCTTGAGCCATTCAAAAGCAGCATGCGCACCGAGCATCGACAGTAATGGCACACACCACAGCAGTATGAGCGCCCTTCCCGCAACGCCTCTTCTCCAATAGCCGCGGCGGATGAGCAAGACGGCGGCAGTCACGCTCGCGGTGGCCAGAGCAACGTTTCCCGTTCCCCGCAGCGAAATCAGATAGGGATCGTTTTTGTTCGCAGCAGCGACAACGAAGGCTATTCCAGCGAGCCAGACCAGGATCAGGCCGATACGTTTGAGACTTTGCATGAAGATGATGGGAGCCTTGGGGGATCAGACGAGACCATTGCCCGTATCAAACTTGTCTCGCCGGCGCGAGCGCATAACCGCACCTGCACGGAAACTGCAGAAAAATCCTGAACTCTTGCAGACGACGCTCCAACCAATTGCACAACTGCGCCAGATAGTCCGTCTTGCAACTCAGCGGCGGTTATCGAATGCCTGTTCCCACACGACTAGCTACTTTCCGGCGCAAAATTCGGCGGCCTTTTGAGGCAGCCAGAATCGCTTGGTGG
>NZ_LLYA01000157.1 GCF_001440415.1 Bradyrhizobium retamae | reverse complement strand
GGCCATTGCGCAGGGAAGGCCGGGATGCTCCCGCTGTACCTGTATGCTCGTGTGCAGTTTTGTTTGCGCAAATCGCACACGAGACCGCGGGTGCAGCCAGCACCCGGTCTTCCCTGTGCCCTCTGAATGAGAGGGCGGGAAGTTGAGAGCAAAGCTCGGACGCAATGCGCCGCGAGAATGCGAAGCTATATCCACGTCATTGCGAGCGCAGCGAAGCAATCCATTGTGACCTCATACCCGGAAAGATGGATTGCTTCGCTGCGCTCGCAATGACGATTCGGAGACAGCAGTGATTGAACCGATAAGCCGCAGCGTACTGGATCCCCCGCCTTCGCGGGGACGACAGCTTTGTATGTGGCGCATCATACACATTGTCTCCGCACAGAAGGTCTGTTCCCTCGGCGGTGCTTGTGGAGAGAACCCCTCTTCCCAGCCCTCCTCCGCAAGGGGAGGGAGCCCACCGCCCGCGCATCGAGACTATCCGCTCGCAACAAGTATGCTCTGCCGCATCACACCGGCAGCGCGATCGAATACTTCACCTGGCTCAGCGCAAAGCTCGACTCGATGGACGCGATGCCGTCGAGCCGCGTCAGCTTGGTCTTCAGGAACGCTTCATAGGAGGAGAGGTCGGCCGCGACGACGCGCAGGAGGTAATCACGATTGCCGGTCATCAGATAGCACTCCAGCACTTCGTCCCATTTCGAGATCGCTTTGGCAAAGCGGTTGAGGTCTTCCTCCTTCTGCCGCGCCAGCTTGATCGAGATGAAGACGCTGACATGCAAGCCCAACGATTTCTGGTCGACGGTCGCGATGTAGCGGGTGATGACGCCGCGCTCTTCCAGAAGCTTGACGCGGCGATGGCAGGGCGACACGGACAGGCCGACCTTGTCGGCGAGCTCCTGCATGGTCATGCGGCTGTCGGACTGCAGCAGGGCAAGAATCTTGCGGTCGATGGCGTCGAGGGAGGGCATTGGGATGAACTCAGGGGTTTGGAGGCGGATTGTGGGAAACTATCCCAATATCGGGCGGTATGTCGCAGGAAATTGAGAATTTTGGTGGCCCACCGCCCGCTAAAATCGGCGCATACTGAACGCTCCGGAGCATGGCCATGCCGATCGAGCCCGCACGCCTGGAAATGCTGACCGCGCTGGCGCGCAAGGTTTTGTGGCTGTCGTCATGGACCATCCATCACGCCAATCACGTCAGGGCCAATGTCGATGGCTTGAAGGTCGGTGGCCATCAGGCGTCATCGGCCTCGCTCGCCAACATCATGTCGGCGCTGTATTTCTCCGTGCTACGGCCGCAGGACCGCGTCGCGGTGAAGCCGCATGCGAGCCCGGTGTTTCACGCCATCCAGTATCTGTTCGGCCACCAGACCCGCCACAAGCTGGAAAATTTCCGCGGCTTCAAGGGCGCGCAATCCTATCCGTCGCGCACCAAGGATGCCGACGACGTCGATTTCTCTACCGGCTCGGTCGGCCTCGGCGTCGCGCAAACCCTGTTCTCCTCGCTGGTGCAGGATTACGTCACTGCCCACGGCTGGATGAAGGAGCGCCCCGAGGGGCGGATGATTGCGCTCGTCGGTGACGCCGAGATGGACGAGGGCAATATTTTCGAGGCGCTGCTCGAGGGCTGGAAGCATGCGCTGCGCAACACCTGGTGGGTGGTCGATTACAACCGCCAGAGCCTCGATGCGGTCGTCCGTGAAGGGCTGTGGGCGAAGTTCGAGACGATGTTTCGCAATTTCGGCTGGGAGGTCGTGATCGTGAAATATGGCCGCCTGATGCAGGCGGCATTCGCCGAGCCCGGCGGCGAGGCGTTGCGGCGCTGGATCGATAATTGCCCGAACCAGATGTATGCGGCGCTGTGCTTCCAGGGCGGCGCCGCGTTCCGCAAGCACTTGCAGGACGACATCGGCGATCAGGGGCAGGTCTCGCAACTGATCGACCGCCGCAGCGACGACGAATTGCTGGCGCTGATGTCCAATCTCGGCGGACACGACATGGCCAGCATGATCGAGGCGTTTGAATCGATCGATCACGATCGGCCCGTCTGCTTCATCGCCTACACCATCAAGGGCGTCGGCCTGCCGATGCAGGGCCACAAGGACAACCATGCGGGCCTGATGACGATGGCGCAGATGGAGAAGTGGCGCGCCGCGCAGAACATCCGACCCGGCCATGAATGGGACAAGTTCGAAGGCCTGTCGCAGACGCCGGCCGAACTCGAAGCATTTTTGGCGGCAGCGCCCTTCAACCAGGAAGGCCGCCGCCGGCTGACCGCGCCAGTGATCGAGGTGCCCGAGCGGCTTACCTTCAAGCCGTCGGCGCAGATGTCGACGCAGCAGGGTTTTGGGCTGGTGCTCAATGAGCTCGCGCGCGGCGATACCGAATTGGCCGCGCGCATCGTAACCGCATCGCCTGATGTCACCGTCTCGACCAATCTCGGCGCCTGGGTCAACCGCCGCGGACTGTTCGCCAAAGCCGAAAACCACGACCTGTTCCGGCAGGAGAAGATCCCGTCCGCCTACACCTGGGAGTTTTCGCCGAAGGGGCAGCACCTCGAACTCGGCATCGCCGAGATGAACCTGTTCATCATGCTGTCGGCGCTCGGGCTGTCGCATCAGATCAACGGCGAGCGGCTGCTGCCGGTCGGCACGTTGTACGATCCCTTTATCGAGCGCGGCCTCGATGCGCTGAACTACGCCTGTTACCAGGACGCGCGCTTCATGGTGGTGGCGACGCCATCCGGCATCACGCTGGCGCCGGAAGGCGGCGCGCATCAGTCGATCGCCACGCCCTTGATCGGCATGGCGCAGGACGGGCTGGCTTCGTTCGAGCCGGCGTTCGTCGATGAACTTGCCGTGATCATGGGGTGGGGCTTTCGCCACATGCAGCGCGAAGACGGCGAGGGCGGTTCGGTCTATCTGCGGCTGTCGACCCGCACGGTCGACCAGCCGCAGCGCATCATGACGCCGGCTCTGCAGAGCGATATCACCGCGGGCGCTTACTGGCTGCGTGAGCCAGGCGCCAATTGCGATATCGTGATCGCCTATACCGGCGCGGTCGCGCCCGAGGCGATCGAGGCGGTGGGCTTGATCGGCGAAAGCCACCGCGATGTCGGTTTACTGGCGGTAACCTCCGCGGACCGGCTGCATGCCGGTTGGTCCGCCGCGCGGAACTTGCGCCGTGACCGCCGTGGCATCCAGCATCTCAGCCATATCGAAAAGCTACTGGCGCCGCTGTCGCGCGATTGCGGCCTCGTCTCCGTGATCGACGGCCACCCGGCCGCGCTCGGCTGGCTCGGCAGCGTCCGCGGCCAGCGCACTGAAGCGCTCGGCGTCGAGCAGTTCGGCCAGACCGGCACGATTGGCGACCTCTACCGCCACTACGGCATCGACGCCAACGCCATCATCGACGCCGCCGAAAGCCTCACCGTAGGTGCGCCGGTGCGGCATCGGAAGATGGCGGTGTGATTTCCCCTCCAGGGGAGGGTAAACAGCAGTGCTCACCTTGCCACCTTCGCCGCCCTGTCCTTATATCCAGCGCCTGCCGCATTGCGGCACCCCGCATATGGCGGGTTCAACTGCCCTGGCTTTCGTGCAAGGATGCCTGCCGAACGCTTCCGTTCCTCCCTCCATTGCTCCGAGATTAAAGAGGTTTCCGATGGTCAATCGCATGCAATTCTACATCGATGGCGGCTGGGTCGATCCTGTCGTCAAGAAGTCCACGCCCGTCGTCAATCCGGCGACCGAAGAAGCGATGTATGAAGTTGCGCTCGGCTCCAAGGCCGA
The DNA here is from genome assembly GCF_001440415.1 of Bradyrhizobium retamae. GTDB lineage: Bacteria > Pseudomonadota > Alphaproteobacteria > Rhizobiales > Xanthobacteraceae > Bradyrhizobium > Bradyrhizobium retamae. The sequence continues at coordinate 91,682 of NZ_LLYA01000157.1, read as the reverse complement.
CCTCGACAAGGCCGTTGCCGCCGCCAAGCGCGCCTTCGTGACCTATTCGCAGACCAGCCGCGAAGAGCGCATCGCGCTGTTGGAAAAGATCATCGAGATCTACAAGGGCCGCATGAAGGAGATCGGCGCCGCCGTGTCCGACGAGATGGGCGCGCCGCTGCCGATGGCCGAACGCCTGCAGGCCGGCGCCGGCCTCGGCCACATCGCCTCCACGCTCGAGGTGCTGAAGAACTATCATTTCGAGGAGACGCTCGGTTCGGCCGTGGTCGTGCGCGAGCCGGTCGGCGTCGTCGGCATGATCACGCCGTGGAACTGGCCCTTGAATCAGATCGCCTGCAAGGTCGCGCCCGCGCTCGCCGCCGGCTGCACCATGATCCTGAAACCGTCGGAGTTCACGCCGACCTCGGCCCTGATCTTCGCCGAAATCCTCCATGAAGCGGGCGTGCCGAAGGGCGTGTTCAACCTGCTCAACGGCCTTGGCCCCGAAGTCGGCGCCGCGATGGCCGAGCATCCGGACATCGACATGATCTCGTTCACGGGCTCGACCCGAGCCGGCGTCGACGTTGCCAAGCGCGCTGCGCCCACCGTGAAGCGCGTCAGCCAGGAATTGGGTGGCAAGTCGCCGAACGTCATCCTCGAAGGCGCCGACCTCACCAAGGCCGTCACCGGCGGCGTGATGCACATGTTCAACAACTCCGGGCAGTCGTGCAACGCGCCATCGCGGATGATCGTGCCACTGTCGAAGATGAAGGAAGTCGCCGCCATCGCCAAGGGTGTCGCCGACAAGACCAAGGCAGGGGACCCGCGCGCCGAAGGCACCACCATCGGCCCCGTCGTCAATCGCGGCCAGTGGGACAAGATCCAGGCACTGATCCAGAAGGGCATCGACGAAGGCGCAACGCTGGTGGCCGGCGGTCCCGGTCTCCCCGAGGGCGTCAACAAGGGCTTCTATGTCCGCCCGACCATCTTCGCCGACGTCACCAACGAGATGACGATTGCGCGCGAGGAAATCTTCGGACCCGTGCTGACGATCATCGGCGCCAAGGATGAAGCCGATGCGGTGCGCATCGCCAACGACACGCCGTATGGTCTCGCCGGTTACGTCTCCGGCGACACGGTAGAAAGCGCGCGCCGCGTGGCCCGCCAGATCCGCGCCGGCAACGTCAACCTGCAGGGCGTGCCGAACGACCGCACCGCGCCGTTCGGCGGCTATAAGCAGTCCGGCAACGGCCGCGAGTGGGGCAAGTACGGCCTCGAAGAATATCTCGAGGTGAAGGCGGTCGCCGGCTACAACGCGGCGTAATTAATGCGGCGCTCGCGCCGATCGTGAAGATGCCGGCTGCGGAACCGCGGCCGGCATTTTTTTGACCAGAATCATCGTCAGCCTGAAGCCAACGTCAATGCGCGCCGATACAGCGACGAAGAAAAGTGTGGAGGATGCCCGTGAAGAAAATTGCCGTTGCGCTCGTCGCGCTGATGCCGCTGACTGCCGCCGCGGAGGCGCAGACGCCGAAGGACCTGATCGCGGCCCTCAAGGTAAAGTGGAACACGCCGACCGAGCCGTTCAAGATGATCGGCAACGTCTACTATGTCGGAACCGATGGCCTCGCGTCCTATCTGATCACATCGCCGCAGGGCCATATCCTGGTCGATACGGTAATGCCGGAATCAACGGAGCAGATCAAAGCGAACATCGAGAAACTCGGATTCAAGATCACCGACGTCAAATATCTGCTCAATACCCACGCGCACATCGATCACACCGGCGGCCTCGCCGAAATGAAGCAGGCCAGCGGCGGCCAGATGGTCGCCGGCGAAGCCGACAAGCCGCTGCTCGAAGGCGGCTACTATCCGGGCGCGCAAGAAGATACCGCACTGGCGTTCCCGCCCGTGAAGGTCGATCGCACGGTTCGCGAAGGCGACAGGGTCACCGTGGGTGACATCACGTTGACCGCCCGCGAAACGCCCGGCCATTCGCCGGGCTGCACGAGCTGGGCATTCTCGGTAAAGGAAGGCGATGCCACGCGTTCGGTCCTCATCTTCTGCAGCGGCACGGTGGCGCTGAACCGCCTCGCCGGCAACCCGACCTATTCCGGAATCGTTACCGATTACCGGAAGACGTTCGCGCGGGCAAAGGACATCAAGCCGGATGTGCTGCTCGCGCCGCATCCGGAAATGTACAAGATGGCGGAGAAGCGCGCCAAGCTGGCTGATGGCGGGCCCAATCCGTTCGTCAATCCCGGCGAGTTCAATACCTATGCGGCGACGCTGGAGAAGGCGTTTGAAGACGCGCTTGCCAAGCAAACCGGCGCCGCGCACGAAAAGAAGGGGTAAACCTATCCGCCCGGCGCGCCCTGCGTGTTCACATAGAGCGCGTAGATCGACTGGCTTGCGGCCATGAACAGTCGGTTGCGTTTCAAGCCGCCGAAGCAGAGGTTGGCGCAGCGCTCGGGCAGCGCAATGCGGCCGATCATGACGCCGTCGGGCGCGAACACCACGACGCCGTCGAGTTCGGGATCGCCCATGCCCCAGCCGCACCACAGATTGCCGTCGATGTCTATTCGAAAACCGTCCGGCGTGCCTGGTCCCGCATCGACAAACACGCGCTTGTTGGACAGCTCGTCGCCGGAAGGCGAGACGTCATAGGCGAGGATCTTGCGGTTGGGTACGCCGCGGGACTCGATGATATAGAGGATTTTTTCATCCGGCGAGAAAGCGAGCCCGTTCGGTCCCAGCACGCCCTCGGCGACGATGGTGGCTTTGCCGGTCGCAGTATCCAGCCGATAGACATTGGCGTCGATCTCGGGTTCGGCCTTGTAGCCCTCGTAATTGCCGAGCAGGCCGAACACCGGATCGGTGAACCAGATCGAGCCGTCGGACTTCACGACGACATCATTCGGAGAGTTCAGCCGCTTGCCGTCGAAGGAATCGATCAGCACCGTGATCGAACCGTCATATTCGGTGCGCGTCACCCGTCGCCCGCCGTGCTCGCAGGTGACCAGGCGTCCCTGCCGGTCGCGGGTGTTGCCGTTGGCGAAATTCGACGGCTTGCGGAAGATGCTGACCGTGCCGGTCTCCTCCTCCCACTTGATGATGCGCTGGTTCGGAATGTCGCTGCACAACAGATACCGCCCGTCGCCGAACCACACCGGCCCTTCGGCCCAGCGCAACCCTGTGGTCAGCCGCTCCACCGCCGACAGCTTGAGCCAATACTTCTCAAAGCGCGGATCGAGCGCGCGGATGGCCGGATCGGGATAAGAGGTGGCCGGGCGCCAGCCGGCTGAATGCGATGCTGCATCGGACATTTGCTGTTCTCGTTGGTGCGTTCCCAGAGCGTTTGGGTTAGCTATCATTACCTGCTAATGACCGCAAATCGATCGCGAGATTAAGAGGAAACAAATGCCACGCATATTGATGACCGGCGCGGCCGGCGGGATCGGCACATCCTTGCGCAAGCTGTTGCCGCCGATCTATCCGGACCTGTTGCTGAGCGACTTGAAGCCGCCGGCCGATCTCGGCAAGGACGAGAAGTTCAAGGCGGCCGATCTCGCCGACATGGCGCAGGTCGAGGCGATCTGCGAAGGCATCGACGGCATCCTGCATTTCGGCGGCTACTCGGTGGAAGGTCCGTGGGATTCGATCCTGCAGTCCAACATCATCGGCGGCTACAATCTGTTCGAAGCGGCGCGGAAAAAAGGCGTCAAGCGCGTGGTGTTCGCCTCGTCGAACCATGCGGTCGGCTTCTATCCGCGCCATCACCGCATCGGCACCGACGTCACCGCACGGCCCGACAGCCGCTACGGCGTCAGCAAGGTGTTCGGCGAGGCGGTTGGCGCGCTCTATGCCGACAAGCACGGGCTTGGCGTCACCTGTATCCGGATCGGCAATTTCGGCGAGAAGCCGCTGGATCACCGTAGGCTGTCAATCTGGCTGAAGCCGGAGGACCTGGTGCAGCTCTGCCGCATCGGGCTCGATCATCCCGACGTTCACTTCGAAATCTTCTACGGCGCCTCCTACAACGAGCGCGCCTGGTGGGACAACCATCGCGCCTACGAACTCGGCTATCGGCCGACCGGCCGGGCTGAGGATTTCCGCGAGCACGCGATGGCCGAGCAGGCCAAGCTGAAGCCGGATCCGGTCGGCGATTACTACCAGGGCGGCACGTTCTGCAGCATGGAGTTCGACGGCGACGAGAGCCGCATCGTGGACTGGAGCAAGCGCTAGCGCTTGCTCTCATCGGCGATGCGCCCGAGATAATCCGACTTGCTGAACTGCATATGATCGACGCAGAGCTGCGCCAGCGCCCAGCTATCGCGGCCCTTCAACAGCTCGATCATCAATTCGTGTTGGCGGCGCGACAGCGCCAACCCTTCCCGGTCGGCTAGATTCTTGGCGCGCATCGGCAGCGTCAGGTTCATGTAATCCTGCAGCGAGCGCACCAGATACGGGTTGCCGCAGGCGGAGAACAGCGCGACGTGGAACGCGTCGTTGGTCTCGTGAATGCCGCGCAAATCCTGCGCGTCGGCCCTGGCGCAGTATTGCCGCTGCAGCTCGTTCAACTGCTCGATCAGGCTGGCCGGGGCGGGCAGCGCAATCATCAGCGCCGCCTGCCGCGTCAGCATTTCCCGGACCTCGTAGATCTGGCGCACCTCCTCGGCAGAATAGAACCGCACGGTGGCACCGATGTTTTTTTCGCGCAGCACGATGCCTTGGCGTTCGAGTTGGAATAGCGCCTGACGGACGAAATGCCGGCTGGCGCCGTAGCGCTGCATCAGCGTGTCCTCGACCAGCCGCGAGCCCGGCGCGAAGCGGCCGAAGATGACGTCCTCTTCCAGCCGGCGGATGACTTCCGCCTGTTCCTCCTCGCGCGTCGGCGCGGAAATTTCGGTCAGTGATGCCTGCGGCTTCATCGCAAGGCCTCCCGGCCCGACAGCCGGTAGTAATCGCTGAAGTGATCAGCGATCGCCACGACGGGGGCCTGATCTGATATGCTCGCCCAGGCGATGAGACGATGGCGGCTCACCATGCCGGCGCCGACGATGGCAATGCGCAACGGTTGGTTCATGAGCGCGTTTCCAGGTTGGACGGAAAGTCAGCACGCAAGCACATTATTGTCAATAATACCGCAGCATGTTGGGCGGTGTGCCCGCTCATGGCGCCAAATGATTGAACATTGACAATAATCTGCCGGGCTCCTTAAGTGCCCATCCACGACGACAGGAAGAAAAAAATGGCCGACGGACTTCGCAAGGGACTGACGAGTTATGGCGATGCTGGCTTCTCGCTATTCCTGCGCAAGGCCTTCATCAAGGCCATGGGCTACTCGGATGATGCGCTGAACAGGCCGATCGTCGGCATCACCAATACCTACAGCGACTACAATCCCTGTCACGGCAACGTTCCGCAAATCATCGAAGCGGTGAAGCGCGGCGTGATGTTGTCGGGTGCGATGCCGATGGTGTTCCCGACGATTTCGATTGCCGAGAGCTTTGCCTATCCGACCTCGATGTACCTGCGCAATCTGATGGCGATGGATACCGAGGAGATGATCCGCGCGCAGCCGATGGACGCCGTGGTCGTGATCGGGGGATGCGACAAGACGTTGCCGGCGCAGATCATGGCCGCAGTCTCAGCCGATCTGCCGACCGTCGTCATTCCGGTGGGCCCGATGGTGGTCGGGCATCACCGGGGCGAGGTGCTCGGCGCCTGTACCGATTGCCGCCGGCTCTGGGCAAAATATCGCGCGGGCGAAATTGATGAGAACGAGATCGAAGCCGTCAACGGCCGGCTTGCGCCGTCGGTCGGCACCTGCATGGTGATGGGCACCGCCAGCACCATGGCGTGCATCACCGAGGCACTCGGGTTATCGCTGCCGATGAGCGCGACGATCCCGGCGCCGCATGCCGAACGTTTTCGTTCGGCGGAGGCCAGCGGCAGGGTCGCTGCCGAAATGGCGAAAGCCAAGGGACCGAGGCCGAGCGAGATTCTGACGCCGGCATCGTTCCGCAACGCGCAGGTCGTGATGCAGGCGATTGGCGGCTCGACCAATGGCCTGATCCATCTCACCGCGATCGCCCATCGCTCGCCGCACAAGATCGACCTCGAGACATTCGACAGGCTCGGCCGTGAGGTGCCGGTGCTCGTCGATCTAAAACCGTCGGGCGAGCATTACATGGAGCATTTCCATCACGCCGGCGGCGTGCCGAAGTTGATGGCGCAACTTGGCGATCTCATCGATCTCGACGCCAAGACCATCACTGGCCAGACACTGCGCGACGTTGTCGCTGGCGCGGAAGATGTGCCAGGACAGGACGCCATCCGTCCGCGCGACAATCCAATCAAGGCCGAAGGCGCAATGGCGGTGCTGCATGGCAACCTCGCGCCGCGTGGTGCCGTCATCAAGCAATCGGCGGCGAGCCCAAAACTGCTGCAGCACACCGGGCGCGCCGTGGTATTCGAATCGGTCGAAGACATGACGCTGCGGGTCGACGATCCGGATCTCGACGTCAACGCTGACGACGTGCTGGTTCTGCGCAACGCCGGCCCCAAAGGCGCGCCAGGCATGCCGGAAGCGGGCTATCTGCCGATCCCGAAGAAGCTTGCGCGTGGCGGCACCAAGGACATGGTGCGGATATCGGACGCGCGGATGAGCGGAACGGCGTTCGGCACCATCGTGCTGCACATCACGCCGGAGTCGGCCGTGGGCGGGCCGCTGGCGCTGGTGAAGAATGGCGACATGATCCGGCTCGACGTCTCCAAGCGTAGCATCGACCTGCTCGTCGACGAGGCGGAGCTGGAAAAGCGGCGCGCGGCGCTGGCACCGGCCGTGACGCCCGATTGGGCCAAGCGCGGCTACGCGCATCTGTTCAACGAGACGATCCTGCAGGCCGACGAGGGCTGCGATTTCAACTTCATGCGCGGGCAGGGCGGGGAATAGCTGTCCACGCACATCTGCCCGAACTAGCGTCGTCCCTGCGAACGCATGCGTCGCAGGGACGACGAAGGACTAGCAAAGCGTCGCCGAAGATCTCATTTGGACTTGCTGGTGAACTTCTTCACCGCAACGCGAAATTCTTCCGTTTGCATGGCGTTGATGATCTTCGCCTCCTCGGCATCGAGCTGCTGCTTCGTCGGCGTAACCGCGGCCTGATAGACCAGCGACTTGGTGCCGCTGATCGCCGCTGGCGGGTTCTGTGCCAGCCGCTCGGCGAATTTGCGCGTTTCAGCCTTCAACTCTGCCGCCGGAACGACGCGGGCGACCAGGCCCCACTCATAGGCCTGCTGCGCGGTAAAACTGTCTTCGGCCAGAAAGATCTGCAGGGCGCGGCGGGTGCCGACGGTGCCGACCATGCCGACCGTGCTGCCGCCATCCGGCGAGACGCCGATCTTGGCATAGGCTGGCGTGAAACGGGCGTCATCGGCTGCGATGCAGAGGTCGGTGATGAATGCCAAGCCCATGCCAGCGCCGGCGGCGGAGCCGTGGACGCTCGACAGCACGATCTTGGGCATCCGCCGCACTGCTTCGATGAAGGCGTGGTAGTGCTTCAGCAACTCCCCGACCACGGGCGCGATCGTGTCGTTGGCGGCGGCGGCGCCGATGGTCTGCAGGTCGCCGCCGGCCGAGAAGGCGCGGCCTTCGCCCTCGATCACCAGCACCCTTACGTCGTCATTGCCCTCGACCTCCGCGCCGAGTTGCTCGAGCTTTTGCGCGATCGACAGATTGATCGAGTTGAAGGCCGCGGGTCGATTGAGCGTGATCGTGGCGATCGGGCCCTCGATCCTGAGCAGGGCAGGGGCGGCTGTATCATCGGAAGTCGACATGGCGAGGCCTCGGGGGCGCGGCGTATGGGCCGGACATTTAAATAGAGAAGGCAAAAGGTGACAATCCCCGGCCAGGCCCGCAAAATGCGGCAAACGCCGCCCTCAGGGCCGCCGAGCCCTTGCGTCTCGTCGTTCCATGAGGTCAGATAGCGCCCGTCATCGTTCGGGACGGACACGAGCGCCGCTCCCAGGGGACGAGGCAGGCAAGCCAAAATCACTGGAGAGGAAACGACATGGGTCATTCCCGTGCGCTCGAACGTAGGATGTCCCTATGACGGCAGGAGCGGTTGTCATCATCGGCGCCGGCCACGCCGGCTATCAGCTTGCGGCCTCGCTGCGCCAGCACGGCTTTTCGGAACGCATCGTGTTGTTGAACGATGAAGGCCATCTGCCCTACCAGCGGCCGCCGCTATCAAAAGCCTACCTGAAAGGAACCGGTGGGCCCGACAGCCTGATGTTCCGGCCGGAAAAATTCTATTTCGACCAGAAGATCGACCTGATCTCCGATCGCGCGGTGTCCATCGATCGCGCCGCCCGCAAGGTGGTGCTCGCCTCCGGCGCTTCGCTCGATTACGGCCATCTGGTGCTGGCGACCGGCGCGCGCAACCGCCTGCTCGACATTCCCAACGCCAATCTCCACAGCGTGCGTTACTTGCGCACGCTCGACGAAAGCCAGTCGCTGCGCGACTACATCACCGAAGGCCAGCGCGTCGTCGTGATCGGCGCCGGATTTATCGGGCTGGAGTTCGCGGCGACGGCGCGGGCCAAGGGCCTCGAAGTCGACGTCGTCGAACTCGGCCCGCGCGTGATGGCGCGCGCGGTGACGGCGGAGATATCGGAGTTCTTCCAGGCGCGGCATAGCGCAGCAGGCATTCGTATTCATCTGGGCGTGCAGGTCACCAGCATCGAGAGCGACGGCCACAAGGTCACCGGCGTCAGCCTCAGCGACGGCCGGCACATGAAAGCCGACCTGATCGTGGTCGGCGTTGGCGTGTTGCCGAATGTGGAACTGGCGGCGGACGCCGGCCTGCCGGTCGCGTCGGGCATCATCGTCGATGAGCACCTGCTGACCGCCGATCCCAATATCTCGGCGATCGGCGACTGCGCGCTGTTTGCGAGCCCGCGTTTCGGCGGCTCACTGCGGCTGGAGTCGGTGCAGAACGCCACCGACCACGCGCGCTGCGTTGCGGCCCGGCTGACCGGCGATGCCAAGCCGTATGACGGCCTGCCCTGGTTCTGGAGCGATCAGGGGCCCGACAAGCTCCAGATTGCGGGACTAACCACCGGCTACGACCGCGTGGTGGTGCGCGGCGATCAAGCCCAGGCGGCATTCTCGGCTTTTTGCTACAGGGGCGGGCAACTCGTCGGCATCGAGTCCGTCAATCGCGCGGGCGATCACATGTTCGGACGGCGCCTGCTTGCCGCCTATGGCTCGATCTCGCCCGAGCAGGCCGCCGACGCGAGCTTCGACCTGAAGGGTGCGCTGACTTGAAGCCAGTAAGCGAGAGCGGCTATGTAGCTTCATAGGGCGGGCAAACAAAGCGAAGCGTGCCCACCGCTCTTGCGGAGTGCGCAATGGTGGGCACGGCGCAAATGCGCCTTTGCCCACCCTACCGAAGTCAGGCTACGAACGCAAAACCGCCGCCACCTCCGCCGCCGTCGGCATCGACGGCGCGGCGCCCATTCGCTGCACGCAGATCGATGCGGCGGCATTGGCATATTCAAGCGCGTCGCGGATTGCCTTGCCGTTGGCAAGCTGCGCAGCGAGGGCACCGACGAAGCAATCGCCGGCGCCGGTGGTGTCCACGGCCTTGACGGTCCGTCCCGCAATCAGCGAGGGTTCGCCGCCGACAAGCGCGAGCACGCCGCGCTTGCCGAGTGTGACGCAGATGGTTTTGTCGAGGCCCGTTGGCAGGCGCCGCGCCGCTTCGGTGAAACGGACGGGATCGTCGGTGTCGTGAAGCTCGGTCTGTGCGAGAAGCCCCAGCTCGGTTTCGTTGAGAACAAGGATATCGACGAGATCGAGCAGCTCGTGGCCGCAGACGGTCGCCGGCGCCGGATTGAGGATGGTGGTCGCGCCGGCCGCGCGTGCCCGTTTGAAGAAGGCGACGATCGTGGCTTGCGGAATTTCGAACTGACTCACGGCAACGTCGCCCTTGGCAAGCACGGGGGCTGTGACATCCCCGGCACTGACCAGCGCGTTGGCGCCGGGTACGACGACGATGGTGTTGTCGGTGTCGGCGATGGTGATCACGGCCGTTCCGGTATGGACATCCGCAGTGTCCTTGACCAAAGCGAGGTCGACGCCTTGGGCGGTGAGAAACTGCCGCAGTTGCTGGCCGAACGCATCCGCGCCCAGCCGGCCGATCAGCGTTGACGGTGCGCCGAGTTTTGCGGCGGCCACGGCCTGGTTGGCGCCCTTGCCGCCAGGAAAATAATGCACCGCTTGGCCTGCGACGGTCTCGCCGATCTTCGGATGCCGGTCGGCCGTCGTCACTACATCCATGTTGATGCTGCCGGCGACGAACACGCGCCCCATGCGTACTACCCCCCGTTCGCTTCGTCAGGCGCTGACCTGAAACTCCCGCGTGATCGCCTCGATGTCGGCGAGCGTCGGCAGCCCGGCCTCGTTGCCGAGACGCTGGACCTTGAAGGTCGAGGCGGCGCGCGCAAGCTCGAAATGCTCCTGCCAGCTTTTAGCGGGATTGGCGAGATAGGAATAGACATAGGCGCCGTGGAAGACGTCGCCTGCGCCGTTGGTATCGATAACGCGTTCGGGTGTAACCGGAAGTGCGGGAAGGCGGCGGACGGCGCCGGTCTCGTCATACCAGAGCAGGCCCTTCTCGCCCATGGTGACGCCGCCGATCCGGCATCCGCGGCTCTTCAGATAATCCAGCATGGCCTCCGGCGTCTTGTCCATCTGTTCGCACAGCCGTTCGGCCACGATGGCGACATCGATGAATTCCAGCAGCTCATGGGTATTGGTGCGCAGGCCGCCGCCGTCGAGCGATGTCAGAATGCCGTCCTCGCGGCAGAGTTTGGCATAGTGGATCGCAGCGTCCGGCTGATGGCCGTCGACATGCAGCGCGCGGCAGCCCTTCAAGTTCAGCATCGGGAAGGGATGAATGTGCTCGTCGTCGCGGCAACGTACGATGGCGCGTTTGCCGTCTTTCGGCATGATGAACGACAGCGACGACGAGTTGACCTTGCGTGGATGGATCGAGATTCCATATTTCGCGGCCATGTCCTGAAACATGCGGCCGAGCCAGTCGTTGGCCATGGTCGAGATCAGGTCCGGCACGATCCCGAGCTTGGCGCAGCAGAACGCCGCCGTCACGGCGTTGCCGCCAAACGACACCGCGTAGGCGGAGGCCACATGTTTTTCGTCGCCGGTCGGCATGTGGTCGGTGATGAAGGTAACGTCGATATAGGTTTGTCCGATGAAGAGGGCCTGCATGCGTTTTCCGTCATATCCTGCAGAATGTTGGGCGAAGATGGTCCCGGCGCGGCGCACACACATTAGCACTGGTTATCGGATGCATTCGCTGAAATTATTCGCAACCGTGCCGTCTTTGCTGCTTGAGATGGGAGTATAGAGGAGACTGCGACCGTCCTTAAGGGGGGCTTTGGCATACCGTCGTATAACGGCTGACGGCTGCCCGGGTTTCCCCCAGCAACGCGACAAAAGTGGAGGAAATGATGACGGTTTATTCCGGTCCGGTGTTCGATATGGCGGTTAATCAGTTTGGCGTCATCGCCAACCATCTGGAAATTCCGATGGACGAGCGCGATCGCATCCTGATGCCGAAGCGGGCGGTTACCGTCTCTTGCCCGATCCACCGCGACGACGGCACGGTCGCAGTATTCGAAGGTTATCGTGTCCAACACCACCTCACCCTCGGTCCCACCAAAGGCGGCACGCGGTTTGCACCCTCTGTCGACATCGGCGAGGTCGCTGCGCTCGCGATCTGGATGAGCTGGAAATGTGCCCTTGTCGGTTTGCCTTATGGCGGCGCCAAGGGTGGCGTCAATGTCGATCTTACCACGATCTCCAAGCGCGAGTTGGAAGGGCTGTCGCGGCGCTACATGCAGGAGATGATCCCGTTCGTCGGTCCGCATACCGACGTGATGGCGCCGGACATGGGCACCAACGAACAGGTGATGGCCTGGTTCATGGACACCTATTCGATGTACCAAGGCCAAACGGTGACCGAGATCGTGACCGGCAAGCCGGTCTCATCAGGCGGTACCCTCGGCCGGCGCGAAGCAACCGGGCGCGGCGTCGCCTATCTCGCCAAGCGGGTGCTCAAGGAGCTATCGATCAATCCGGGCAGCGCGACCGCCGTGATCCAGGGCTTTGGCAATGTCGGCTCCTACGCCGCGCTGGAACTACAACAATATGGCCTGAAGATCATCGCGGTCAGCGATCACACTGGCGCGCTGCATGATCCGAGGGGGCTGGATATCCCGGCATTGATGCGACATGCGGGCGCGCATGGAAGTATCGCCGGGTTCTCCAACGAGTTGATTTTCGATCCCGCGCAAATCCTCACGCTGCCCTGCGACGTGCTGGTGCCGGCGGCGATGGAGCGGGTGATCGATGCCAGGGTCGCCGAAAACCTGAAGTGCCGCGTGCTGGCCGAGGGCGCCAACGGTCCGACCACGCCGGAGGCCGATCTGGTGCTGGAAAAGCGCCAGGGCGAACTGTTCCTGATCCCCGACATTCTCTGCAATTCCGGCGGCGTCGTCGTCAGCTACTTCGAGTGGGTGCAGGACCTGCAGCAATTGTTCTGGGAGGAAGAGGAAGTGACGCGGCGCGAATATGCGATCCTCGATCGCGCCTTCGACCAGATGCTGCAGCGGGCCAAAGCCGACAAGATCCCGCATCGCACGGCGGCGATGGCGATCGGCGTCGAGAAGGTGCGCGCCGCCAAAAACGTGCGGGGGCTTTTTCCGTGATCACCGGCCTCGATCACGTCGTCGTTCTCACCGGCGACATCAACGCAGCCTCCGCCGCTTACCAGATCTTGTTGGCCCGCGCACCGGCCTGGCAGAACAGCGGGGACGGCGCCGACCGCGTGCTGTTCACGCTCGACAACACCACGCTGGAATTGATGGCGCCGAGCGGCGACGGCACCGACGCCGACCGCATTCGCAGCGTTCTTGCCGCGCAAGGCGAGGGGCTCGCAAGCATCTGCTTCCGAACCAGCGACATCGCCAAAATGCATCGCAGGCTCGACCGACTGACGCTGAAGCCGGACGTAATCGCCGACGTCGAAAGCCGCGACGCGATCTCGGGTGCTGTGCTGTCGTGGAAGCGCACACGCGCGGCAACAGATGCCACGCGCGGCGTCCGCATGTTTTTCCTCGAGCGTGACAAGGAGCGCCCGCTGTCGATTAGAACCACGCCCGGCTCGATCACGGCGCTGGACCATGTCGTGGTCTCGACGTCGGACCCGGAACGGGCCGCAGCGCTCTACGGTGCGCGGCTCGGCCTCGACATGGTGCTCGACCGCTCGCACCCCGATTGGGGCCGGCTGATGTTCTTCCGCTGCGGCGACCTCATCGTCGAGGTCACGCACCGGCCGGGCAAGGAGACGGATACGCCGCAGGACCAATCTCAAGACAAACTTCAAGACAGGCTTCGTGGCCTGTGCTGGCGCGTCACCGACATCGACGCCACCCATGCGCGGCTTGTCCAGGCCGGCGTCGACGTCTCGGAAGTCCGCACCGGGCGCAAGCCCGGAACGCAGGTGATGACGGTACGGAGCGGTACATGCGGTGTGCCCACGCTGCTGGTGCAGCCCTCGGCGGGGAAGCCCGACTGAAGCTTACCCTACCCTCCAGGGGAGGGTGAACAACCTTCATTCTCAAACGCTTCCCTGCATGCTACAGCTTGCCCGATGCGACCAACAGGCGATTGATTTGGCAAAGGCAAAACGCGTTCAGAAATGGCAGCGCGACCCCGAGGGGATGCGGCTTCGCATTCTCGAGGCTGCAAAGCAGGAATTCGCCGCCCATGGCCTGGCCGGCGCGCGCGTCGATCGCATCGCGGCCAACGCCGGCGCCAACAAGCGCATGCTGTACTACCACGTCGGCAACAAGGAAGACCTCTACCTTGCGGTGCTTGAAGGCGCCTATGAGAAGATCCGCTCCGAGGAGCGCGGGCTCGATCTCGAACACCTCGATCCGCCCGAGGCGATCGAGCGGCTGATCGATTTCACCTGGAATTATTTCCTCCGTAACCCGGAATTTCTGGCGCTGCTCAACACCGAGAACCTTGCAAAAGCGCGCCATCTGAAGCGCTCGACCAAGGTGAAGTCGATGCATTCGCCGTTCGTCGAGATGATCCGCACCGTGGTGACGCGCGGCGTCGAAAGCGGCGATTTCCGCGTCACTGTCGATCCCGTCCAGCTTTATATCTCGATCGCCGCGCTGTGCTTCTTCTATCTCTCCAACAGCGCGACGCTTTCCGTGATCTTCGGCCGCGACCTCCTGAAGAAGGAAGCGAGGGACGAGCGGCTGGCGCACATGGTGGCGCTGGTGCTGGCGGCGCTGACGGGGAAATCAACAGCGGATTTCGGCAAGGCCGTGGGGCAGGGCGTCCGGCCGCCGGCGCATCAGCCAGTTTGACCGTCGTTCCTGCGAAAAGCAGGAACCCATAGCCCCGACCCTAACTAGCTGCACCGGGAAGCAGCCCAGGCTTCGCAACGTACGCGGCTGTACTTATGGGCCCCTGCTTTTCGCAGGGGCGACGGAACAGGCCATTTCGCCGCACAAAAACCCGCTTGCCAGTATTTATCCAACGGGTTAATTTCCCGCCCATAAGACGATGACCAGGGAGCGGGACGTGGCCGAGTTGAAGCGCGAGAGTGGCGTGTCGAAAGCGCTGAACGCGGCGTGGGTGCGGCCGTTTTTGTTCCTGCTGTTCATCGTGGTGATGTGGGACCTCACTATCCGCCTGTTCCAGATTCCGGCATACCAGATCCCGGCGCCGGGCGATGTCGTGGCGGTGCTGCGGACGGATTGGCCGGAACTGCTGCGGCAGGCCTGGCCCACCACTTACGCCACCATCTGCGGCTTCCTGTTGTCGGCCGTGTTCGGCATTCCCGTCGCCATGCTGATCGCGGGATCGAAGACGGTGGAGAGCTATGTCTATCCGCTGCTGGTATTCTCCCAATCCGTGCCGAAGATCGCGATCGCGCCGCTGTTCGTGGTGTGGTTTGGCTTCGGCATCATCCCAAAGGTGATCTCGGCGTTCCTGCTCGGCTTTTTCCCGGTGGTGGTCTCCGCCGTGCAGGGTTTTAAGTCGGTCGACCCCGACATGGTCGATCTCGCCCGCGCGATGCAGGGCAGCCGTTTTCAGGTGTTTCGCGCCGTCAACCTGCCGCACGCGATGCCGGCGATCTTCTCCGGCCTGAAAGTTTCGGTGACGCTTGCCGTCGTCGGTGCTGTCGTCGGCGAGTTCGTCGGCTCCAATTCCGGCATCGGCTACGTGATGCAGCGCTCGATCGGCACCTTTGATTTGCCGACCATGTTTGCCGCGCTGGTGATCCTGGCGCTGCTCGGCGTGGTGCTGTTCTGGGTCGTCGACCGGATCGAGCGCCTCGTGATCCCCTGGCATGTCAGCCAGCGCGAAGACATTGTTTTTGCTTCCTAAGCCAAATTAACAGGCGGCCTATCCAAGGGCTGCATCACCAAACGGGAGGATGACCATGATACGAGTGATAACAGCGATCTCCGCCGCCCTGATCTGGACCGCGCTTTCAGTGCTTCCGGCATCGGCCGCCGACAAGGTGGTGCTGATGCTGAACTGGTACGTCTATGGCGAGCACGCGCCGTTCTATTACGGCAAGGCCAAGGGCATTTATGCCGCCGAGGGCATCGACCTCGAGATCCAGGAAGGCCGCGGCTCGGCGGCGACCACGCAGGCCGTTGCGGCCAAGACCGCCAATTTCGGCTATGTCGACGTGCCTACCATGATGCGCGCGGCCGTGAAGGGTGCCCCGATCGTGGCCACCGGCGTGCTGCTGCAGACCAGCCCGATGTCGGCGATGGGCTTTGTCGAAAAGAACATCAAGAAGCCCGAGGACATCAAGGGCAAGACGGTGGCGATCACGCCTGCGGACTCGATGACGCAGATCTGGCCGCTGTTTTTGAAGAAGACCGGCCTGAAGGAAAGCGACTTCCAGACGGTGGCCGGCGACGGCCAGACCAAGCTTAACGCCGTCATCAATGGCCAGGCCGATCTGTTGCTCGGCTATGTCATGGACCAGTCGATGAAGATCAAGGACGCGACGGGCAAGGACGTCAACGCGATCAAGTTCGCCGACTACGGCATCAACATGGTCTGCTCGGGCGTCGTCGCCAACACCGATTTCGTCAAGGCCAATGCCGATCTCGTCAAGCGCTTCATGTCGGCGACGACGAAAGCGGTCGAAGCCGCCGAGAAGGATCCGAAGGGTGCAGCGCAGTCGATCCTCGATGCCAACCCGAAGGGCGGCAAGATCGAGACGTTGACGAAGGGCTTTGAGCTGACGATCCCGCTCTACCGGACGGCTGAAACCAAGAACAAGCGGCCGTTCCAGGTGACCGACCAGAACATGACCGACACGGTCAATCTGATGGTCGAATATGGCGGGTTGGATGCCAAGGCCAAGGACAATCCGAAGGCGTTTTACACCAACGAGTACCTGCCGCAGGGCGGTTCGTAAGCCGCTGATGACGCACTCACCGTCGTCCCTGCGAACGCAGGGACCCATAACCACCGGCCCTGGTTATTGCAGAAGGTCTCTGCCGGAGTGCCCGAACGATAGGTCTTGGCGTATGGGTCCCTGCGTTCGCAGGGACAACGGAAAGATGGACTTTGCTGAATGAATCCTGCGACCAAACCAACCGAGATCGACCAACCGGCCGCACATCTGCGCCTGGTGTCGGATCGCGCCGGCGGCGCGGCGTCCGGGATCACACTGTCAGGCGTCTCAAAAACCTATCGGTCGCGGGACGGCGACGTGCCGTCGCTGCGGCCGCTGGATTTCCACATCAACGAGGGCGAGTTCTTTGTCGTAGTCGGCCCGTCCGGCTGCGGCAAGTCCACGCTGTTGAAGATGATCTCGGGGCTGCTCGCGCCGTCCACGGGGGAGATTCTGGTCGAAGGCGAGCAAGTTACAAAACCGCACGGCAATGTCGGCATCGTGTTCCAGAACGCGCTGCTGCTGCCCTGGCGCAACATCCTGTCCAACGTGATGTTGCCGATCGACATGAAGAAATTGCCGCGCGACGAATATCTGCCCCGGGCGAAAGCGCTGTTGAAGCTGGTCGGCCTCGAAGGCTTTGAGAAAAAGCTGCCCTGGCAATTGTCCGGCGGCATGCAGCAACGCGCCTCGATCTGCCGGGCGCTGGTGCATGATCCCAAGATCATGCTGATGGACGAGCCGTTCGGCGCCCTTGATGCCATGACGCGCGAGAAGATGAATGTCGAGCTGATGCGCATCCAGCGCGAAACCGGCAAGACCGTGCTGCTGATCACGCACTCGATTCCGGAAGCCGTGTTCCTGGCTGATCGCGTGCTTGTCATGACCGAACGGCCCGGCGCGATCGCCGCGATCTACAACGTGCCACTGCCGCGCCCGCGCTCGCTCGACGCGATGGCCGATCCCGCCTTCACCGAACTGGTGCAGCGGATTCGCAAGCATTTTTTCACGCAAAGCGCGCTGGACTGAAAGCTGGCCCGATGCCGTTACGCTTGGCCGTACGAGACATCTCCTTTTTCGAACGTCCGGTCACCTTCGCCCGGCCGTTCCGGTTCGGCGCGGTCGCCATCAATGCAACGCCGCAGGCCTTTGTGCGCGTCGAGATCGAGGTCGAAGGCAAGAGCAGGGCTGTCGGCGCGAGCGCCGAGTTCTTGGTTCCAAAGTGGTTCGACAAGCGGCCACATCTCGCGCCAGATCAGACAGTCGAGGAGCTGCGTTGCTCGCTTCTGATCGCGCGCGGCATCTATCTGGCGCATTCCGGCTTCGAGACTGCGTTCGGCCTGCATGCGGCCTGCATCGGCGCGCAGATCGAAGCCTGCGCACGAGAAGACATTCCGCCGCTGGCGGCGGGCTACGGACCGGCCGAGATCGACAAGGCGATTCTCGACGCGCTGCTGCGTTGCACGGGAACCGGCTTCTTCGACGGCATGGCCAACAACATCGCCGGCGTGGATGCACGCCTGTCGCGCGATCTCGGCGATGATGACGTGTCGCGCTTTCTCGCAGGCCGGAAGCGGCTGGAGCGCGTCGCGATCCGGCATACGGTTGGCATGGACGACAAGGTCGAAGGCGAGGGCGGCGTTGCCGATATCAGAGAAAACGCCGGCGCGCGCTACTTCAAGCTCAAGCTAAATGGCGACCCCGCGCACGATGCCGATCGGCTGATGCGGATCGGCAATGAACTGGCGACGCTGTCGTACGATTATCGTGTCACGCTCGACGCCAATGAACAGTACGCCGACCTCACTGCATTGAATGCGCTTGTCGAACGGCTCGACCGCGATGCGGCGCTGCGGCCGATCGCGCAAAAGCTCCTCTACATCGAGCAGCCGATGCCACGCGACATTACGCGGCAATCGCCGCTCGGCGCGCTGGCGCGGCGAGATTTCATCGTCGACGAGGCTGACGATTCCTACGACGCCTTCCCGGTGACGCGGGCGCTCGGCTATCGCGGCATCTCCTCGAAATCCTGCAAGGGCATCTACAAGTCCATCATCAATGCTACGCGCGCGGCCAGATGGAGTGCCGCCGGTGAGAAATGCTTCATCGCCGGTGAGGACCTGACCTGCCAGGCGGGCCTCGCCGTGCAGCAGGACCTCGCGCTCGGTGCACTGATCGGCGTCACCCACGCCGAGCGCAACGGCCACCATTACGTCGATGGCTTTGGCGACACGCCGGCCGCGGAGGCGGAGGCGTTTCTCGCGGGCCATCCCGATCTCTACGTCCGCGACGGCAATAAAATTCGTCTCGCGATCCACGACGGCGATCTCCTGACGGGATCACTGACCACCCCAGGCTTCGCCACCGCCACGCATCCGGACTGGTCCGCGATGTCGCCGCTCGCGCAGCCCACAGCCAGAATTCCTTTGGAGAAAGCAGTATGACGACCAAACGCCTCGGCCTGATCATGAACGGCGTGACCGGCCGGATGGGACTCAACCAGCATTTGGTCCGCTCCATCATCGCGATCCGCGACCAGGGCGGCGTGCTGCTGTCGAACGGCGACCGCATGCTGCCCGACCCGATCCTGATCGGCCGCGATGCGGACAAGGTCGAGCGTCTTGCGAAGCGCTTCAACGTGGAGCGTTGGTCGACCGATCTCGACAAGGCGCTGGCCGCGAAGGACGATAGCATCTTCTTCGACGCCGCGACCACGCAGGCGCGCCCCTCGCTGCTGACCCAGGCGATCGAGGCCGGCAAACACGTCTATTGTGAAAAGCCGATCGCGACCAATCTGGAAGAGGCGGTCGCGGTGCTGAAGCTGGCCAACGCCAAGGGCGTCAAGCATGGCACGGTGCAGGACAAGCTGTTCCTGCCGGGCCTGAAGAAGCTCGCCTTCCTGCGCGATTCCGGCTTCTTCGGCCGCATGCTCTCGGTGCGCGGCGAGTTCGGCTATTGGGTATTCGAGGGTGGCTGGCAGGAAGCGCAGCGGCCGTCGTGGAATTACCGCAGCGAGGACGGCGGTGGCATCATTCTCGACATGGTCTGCCACTGGCGCTATGTGCTCGACAATCTCTTCGGCGAGGTCGAGAGCATCTCCTGCCTCGGCACCACCGACATCCCCGAACGTTTCGACGAAAAGGGCAAGAAGTACACGGCGACCGCCGACGACTCTGCCTATGCCACCTTCCGCCTCAAGGGCGGCGTGATCGCGCATATCAACATGAGTTGGGTGACGCGCGTCTACCGCGACGATCTCGTGACCTTCCAGGTCGACGGCACGCACGGCTCGGCGGTGGCGGGCCTGACCGACTGCGTGATCCAGGCGCGCCAGGCGACGCCGCGGCCGGTGTGGAATCCGGACGAGAAGCGCACCCACGATTTCTACGCCGACTGGCAGAAAGTTCCCGACAACGTTGTCTACGACAACGGCTTCAAGGAGCAGTGGGAGATGTTCATCCGCCATGTCTGCGAGGACGCGCCCTACAAATACACGCTGCTGGAAGGCGCCAAGGGCGTGCAGCTTGCCGAGTGCGCGCTGCAGAGCTGGCGCGAGCGGCGCTGGATCGACGTTGCCCCGATCAAGGTGTGAGGAGGCTTAAGCATGAACAAGCCAGTCCTGCCGATGTCGTCGCTATCGCTGAAGCTGCCGACGGCGGATCGCAAAATCGAGGATTATCGCCTGGCGGCATCGCGGACGTTTCCGGCGAAGCTTGAAGGTGTGCTCAACCGCGTGGCGTTTTCTGCTGCCCATGTGGTGGCGGACCCACTCGCCGACAACGACCCGTGGCTGACATCCGCCATCGACTGGGACCGCACCATCGCGTTTCGCGAGTATGTCTGGGATCTCGGCCTTGGCGTTGCCGAAGCGATGGACACCGCGCAGCGCGGCATGGGACTGGATTGGCCGACTTCGCTGGAACTGATCCGGCGTTCGGTAAAGGCTGCGAAAGCGAAGGACAATGCGCTGGTGTTTTCCGGCGCCGGAACCGATCACCTCGCGGTGGAAGACGCAAAATCGATCGACGACGTGATCCGCGCCTATGAGGAACAGAGCGCGGCGGTCGAGAAGGCAGGTGGCCGCATCATCCTGATGGCCTCGCGCGCATTGGCAAAGCTTGGCCGCAGCGCCGACGACTATGCAAAGGTCTACAACAGGGTGCTGTCACAGGTTCGCGAGCCCGTGATCATCCACTGGCTCGGCGATATGTTCGACCCGGCGCTGTCGGGCTATTGGGGAACGGCCGATCTCGACAAGGCGATGGATACGGCGGTTGCCATCATCAACGCCAATGCCGCCAAGGTCGATGGCGTAAAAGTCTCGCTGCTCGATAAGCAGCGCGAGATCGACATGCGCCGGCGGCTGGACAAGAACGTCAAAATGTATACCGGCGACGATTTCAACTACGCCGAACTGATCGCGGGCGACGCGCAAGGATTTTCGCATGCGCTGCTCGGCATCTTCGATGCCATCGCGCCGGCGGCTTCCTACGCGCTGTCGCGGCTGGCTGCCGGCGACGAGGCCGGTTTCCATGACATACTGGGGCCGACGGTGCCGCTGTCGCGGCATATCTTCAAGGCGCCGACGCGGTTCTACAAGACCGGCATCGTGTTCATGGCCTATCTCAACGGCCACCAGGATCATTTCACCATGGTCGGCGGGCAGGAGAGCACGCGCTCGACGCTGCATCTGGCCGAACTGTTTCGGCTGGCTGACAAGGCGGGTCTCCTGTCCAACCCTGAACTGGCAACGCGGCGCATGAAGACGGTGCTGGCAATGCGCGGCATCGAACCCTGATGCGTGATTTCTCGAGCGATCATCGCTGGCTGTCGCTGAACACGGCGACCGTCCGCAAGCAGGGCGACCTTGTTGCCATCATCGATGCTTGCTCGCGGCATAGCATCCGCGCCATCGATCCCTGGCGCGACCAGGTTGCGGCCATCGGCCTCGACCGCGCAGTGCGGGCCGTGCGCGACGCCGGCCTTGAGTTGTCCGGCTATTGCCGCGGCGGCATGTTCACGGCGGATGCGGCGCATCGCATCGAAGCGCGCGACGACAATCGTCGCGCGGTGGACGAAGCCAAGGCGCTGGGTGCGCCGTGCATCGTGCTGGTCGTCGGCGGCCTGCCGCAATATTCGCGGCCGGGAAGCGCCGCCTCGAAGGACATTGCGGCTGCACGTACGCAGGTTCATGACGCGATCGCGGAAATGCTGGAATACGCGAGAGAGGCCAACATGCCGCTCGCGATCGAGCCCTTGCATCCGGCCTACGCCGCCGACCGTGCCTGCGTGAACACGACGAAGCAGGCGCTGGACATCTGCGATCAGCTCGATCCGCAGCGCACCGGCGCGCTCGGCGTTGCGCTCGACGTCTATCACATCTGGTGGGACCCGGAATTGATGCCGCAGATTGCGCGCGCGGGAAAAGATCGCCTGCTGGCGTTTCACGTCTGCGACTGGCTGGTGCCGACGAAAGACATCCTCAACGACCGCGGCATGATGGGCGACGGCGTCATCGACATCACATCTGTGCGATCAGCGGTCGAGGCGCAGGGCTTTGCCGGCTATTCCGAGATCGAAATCTTCTCCAGCGAGTGGTGGACAAGGCCGATGGACGAGGTCCTGCAGACCTGCATCGCGCGGCATCGGACGGTGGTCTAGCAGCGGTCACGCGAAGACGCTTGTTCCGCTGTCTCAATGACGGACGATGTTGTCTCGTATGTGAACTGCCGCGCGTTCTGGTTGTGATAGTGTCGCGTGAAGAGACAGCGCGCGGTTCCAGATTTAACCTTTTCCGCGGGTATTTAGATTAACAAAGGGTTACCGTTGCGCCTCGATAAACTCCGGCGCTAGCTAGTCGCACGGAGAAAGTCTCCTCGAGCGATGAGCGACAACATGAAGATCCTTTACGCAATTGCGACGCTGGTCCTGCTGTCGTCGACGTCGGCGCAGGCCTGGCAGGTCGTGGAACGCTGCACCTACAGCAAGTTCCACGGCAGGGTATGCACGACGTCCTATCTGGACGATCCGGTGCGCAGCGAGGCGCAGGATCAGGAAGACGCAAAGGCAAGGCGCGCCAGCATCGAGAAGTGGGAAGCGTTCTGCAAGCCGAAACGCACCTACGACAACGAAGGTGTCGTCCGCCTGGTGTACGCCCGCAAGGGCTGCGAGTTCGGCCGCAGCGAGTAGCACGCTTCTCCTCGCAGCGAGCGGGGAGAATTCCGAGCACCACAGCTCGATGAACGGGCAATGCGCGCCCGAACGACCGCTAAACCTTTATCGACCAAATTGCGATCCGGTTAGTCACACAGCTTTACGCCGCCTCAATGCTTGTCGGTCATTCCTGACGGACGCATTCATCAAGGGGCAGTGTCCATGCGCGTCTTCATCGCAGTCTCGATCGTCGTCGCTTCGGTATCGTCCGCGTCCGCGCAATTCGCGATGGACCACGGCCATGCCGCAGATGCCGCCCAGGCCGCCCGCACGGCGCGGGCCGCAGCGGATGCCAAGGCCGCGGCCATTGCCTCGGGCGCGCCGCTGCTTCCCAGCCAGCAAACCAATTTCTACGTCGGCAGCCGTGGCACCGTAAAGATCACGCCCCGGACGGCGGAAGAACTGAAAGCCGATGAAGCCGCCCAGGCTGCCTGGAGCGAACGCTGCCGGCCGACCGTGGTCGAAGACCGCGAGGGCCTGCGGCGCGTGAGATATGCCGAACGGGATTGCGACCTTTCCCGCTTCAACACTGCAGGCAATTAGCGCATTTCGGTCAAGTCCAGTCTGCCCTTCGAGCGCCGCGAACCGCTCGAAGCTGCGAATGTCCCGATGGGCCGAGAACCGACCGGGATTGCCCGACTAATTCAATCGTAGCCGATAACAGTCAAACTCCGTTCCATAAGCCTTCTTACGACCATCTGGCAGGAAGCCGAGTTTATTCGCGACTCGTACGGACCTTTCGTTCTCCGGATTAATGCAGGCGATGATCTCTTCCAACCCGAGTTCATCGCTCGCGTACTGAACGACGCGAAAGGCAGCTTCTGTGGCGTAACCGCTACCCCATGCAGCCCTTGGCAGTCGCCAGCCTATTTCGATTTCGGGGCCTTCCAGCGCCAGTGGGATAAGTAGGGCCATGCCCAAGAACGAGCCGTCGTCAGATCTGCGGAGCGTCCACCATCCAAGTCCTTTTCCCGGATCGAAAGCCAAACGCTCGCGCAGCGAATCTTGGTACCGGGTGACGTCAAAATTGTCCCGAAACTCAGGCGTGATAAAGCGCCGAACTTCGATGTCCCTGTCCATGGCAACGTAGGAATCGATGTCGGCTGCGCTCCGGGGACGCATGCACAGACGTGGCGTTTCTAGCATTGGCACCATGGTAGAGACATACCGAGTAGCGATGCGGCACACAACGTCTCCTGTGGATCGTCTTCGATCAGGTTTGCGGGGAGTTTGGTAGTTCAGAATTCAAACGTGGTGGCCACTGCACGGCGCCGGCCTCAGTTATCTGGCGTGGGGTTAGTGCTCGAACGTCCCTTGTTGGCGCGACTAGATTCGGCCGACTTCGCAGCGCTTCGAGCGGCGCGGGTAGCCATCTTGCGGCGTTAGCGTGATTGAGCAAGGAAGGCGATGATCTTTTTTCTATCCTCGCTCGATGAGAGGCCACCATACGGCTTCATGCTGTTGCCGGGCACGACCTCATCGGGGTTGGCAATGAAGCGATCGAGCTTCTCCTCGTCCCAGACGAATCCTGCCTCCTTCATTGCGCTGGAAAACCCATAGTCTGGTAGCGATCCAGCTTTCCGTCCGATAATCTTGTGCAGGTTGGGACCCAGCCGATTGTCGCCCTCTCTCATGATGTGGCACGTCCGACAGGCGTTGTTGAACGCCTGTTGTCCTGAGACGCCCTCCGCGCCTTGCGGCGCCTGGGGCAGGGCGGAAGGCGAAGCAAGCATATACGCCAGTCCGCTCAACACGCCTATCAGGAACGTCCGACCGTGCCTCAAACCTGCATCTCGCCGGCTGGATGTTGGCCGGGCGAGCCGCATGATAAAGTGCGATTGCCTCATTCGATCCTCGTCAAGAAGGATGCCGGCATGTTTCGGTCACTGGCTTGCGACCTGCGGCATCGTATTAAAGCGCGCCTTCTGCTCGTTGCTCAGTGTGGCATAGAACTCGTCCAGAGCCGGCTGCACCAGCGCGGCCGCCTGCAGCATGGCGTCGAGCCGCTTCTCCATTGCCTCCAGCCGTCCGAGCGGTGTAAGCGGCACGTCGTCGGGGCAAGCGGCCTGCAACTTCTGAACCGCGTCGTTCGTCGCCTTGCTCAAGAGATCGAGCGCGTCCTTCTGTTTGCCTGCCGGACGTATCACGGCCTCGATTCGCTCAATCGGTAGCTGCGTGAGGCTGGACTTCGGCTCGCCGCAGCGCTCGGTTTGCGTATTCGCTTCCTGCTGCGGTTGCTGTTGCGAACGCTCGCCCACGTTCGGGCCGAGCGCGTTGAAGCGCGCTTTTTGCTCGTCATTCAGTGAATTATAGAACTGCTCCAGTGCCGGCCGGACGATCCTCACCGCGTCGAGCGTTGCGCTGACGCGGTTCGTCATTGCCCGCAAGCGGCCGGGCGGCGTCATCGCATAGGAATCGGCGCAGGATTCCTTGAACACATCGGCGGCCTTTGCCGCAGCGGATTTCAATTCGTCGAGAAGGGCGCGCTGCTCGGGCGTCGGCTGCACTGCGCGCACGATCGACGCAATCGGCCAGGCGGTCACGCCCTCGTCCGGTTCTCTGCACACTTGCCGGAGCGCCTGCTGGCTCACGCTTGCGCGCTTGCTGGCTCGGAAATCGGTGACTGCCGCTCCGGGCTCCGGATATCTGGCATAGGCGGAATAGGGGCTGTCCGTACCCCAAAACACCGTATCGACGAAGTCGTCGTAGGCATACGCCCAATAGCCGGGGTCGTAGGCGTGGGGCCAGAACGTGTAATTGAAGATGTCGGAATACGCGTAAGGCCAGAACACCGGGCCGAGCCATGCCACGAACGCGGCGCGATGGCCGCGCCGCCAGGCGTGGCGCGGAGCCCAGCGGTTCTCCCGGGCGGTCAACACCGCGCGGGCTTGCAGGGCATCATTGCTGCGGAACTGCGCGGAAAATCGCCCGCGGGCCGCCGCCTGCACGGCCGCGGCAGAGGCGGATCGTTCAGCCGAGGGCTGTGGCCCCAGCCGCTGCAGGCGCGCCTGGTCACGTTCCTGGATGCGCTGCTCGCGCTGGAGCAGGCGGTTTTGAGTCTGCAGCGATCTTTGCTGCTCGCGTTGCGCCCGGAGACCTTCCGGCTGTTGCGACTGCAATTGCTGGACGCGCTGCTGCAAGCGATCGATGCGGCTCTGCCGCTCCGTGCTCTGGCGCGACAGCATATCGCGCTGCCGCTCCTGCACCATTTGCTGCCGCTGCTGGAGGCGCTGCTCGCGCTGCTGCGCACGCGTTTCGATCTGTTCCTTTCGCGACGCGCCCGCGACAGGCGATGTGCCCGGCCGCGACGGTGCGGTGATACGCGGCTCCGGTTGCCTCGCCATGGCCGGTCGCTGCGACGGCGCGGCACGATGAATCTCAGGCCGCGGCGCTACGACACGCGGCGCTGCCGGCCGCGGTGGCGCGGCGATACGCGGCGCCGGAGGCGGGGCCATGGCTGGACGCTGTGCCGGAGGGGCTGCACGGAACGCCGGCGCGGCGGGACGAGCCATAGCCGGGGGTGCTGCTGGCCGGGCCATAGAAGGTGGCGGTGCCGCCGGGCGGGCCATCGCCGGTGGCGGTGCAGCCGGTCGAGCTGCTGGCGCAGCCGGGCCACCACCTGCGCCGAGGCCTCTTCGATCCTGGGCGGAGCCGGTGCTTACCGCTATCGCGGAGACACCAAGAAAAAATGCTGCGATGCGAGCGCCACGCGAAAGCATGATCTCAACTCCCTCATGCTTGGTCGCCTGGAACCATCAACGCGCGAGCGTAGAATTCGTTCGTCGCGGCTATGACTTACGTTGCGATTTTACGACGCAGGACCGATACAGTTCGCTTGCGCCTTAGCTGACCGTGCAAGGCACGCTCAGAAATCCACGGAAGCGCACGCGGCCGCCGCGTACCGGTTCGCCGTCGAGCGCATAATCCGGAAAGCGCGCGAGGAAACGCGAGATCGCGATGGCGCCCTCGAGCCGCGCCAACGCCATGCCGGCGCATTGATGCGCGCCGGTGCCGAAGGCCAGATGCCGGTTCGGCGTGCGGCCGATATCGAAACGTTCGGGATCGGCAAACTGGGCGGGGTCGCGGTTGGCGGCGCCGATGCACAGCGTCACCGGTGTGCCCAGTGGCATCGCGACGCCGCCGAGTTCGAACGGCTCGACGATCATGCGGTTTCCGAGTTGGTTGGAGCTCTCGAACCGCAGCATTTCCTCGACCGCGGTCTTGATCAGCTCGGGATTTTCAATCAGCCGGCGTTTCTCGTCTGGGTGGTTCAGTAACGCGACCAGCCCGTTGCCGATCAGGTTGGTGGTGGTCTCGTGGCCGGCATTGAGCAGGAAGATGCAGTTGTGCAGCAGCTCCTTTTCAGTCAGCCGCTCGCCATTGTCTTCGCCCTGAATGAGGCGCGTCAGCACGTCGCGGTCGGGATTGCCGGGCTTGGCCCGTCGCCGCGCCACCAGCCCTTCGAGGTACGCCAGGAAGTCCTTCACCGCCGCGTTGCCGCGGGCGAAGGCGTCCGGACCGATCACCGGCTCCAGCGCGCCGAGAATGGCCAGCGACCAGTCGCGCAAGGGATCGCGCTCGCTTTCCGGCACATCGAGCAGATTGCCGATCACTTCGATCGGAATGGCAGCAGCGAAATCGTCGATCAGGTCCACCTTGCCCTTGGCGGCGATAGCGTCGAGCAGACGGTCGACCAGCCGGACCAGGTCGGGCTCCATGCCGACGATCGCGCGCGGCGATAGTGCGCCCATGATCAGCCGGCGGACGCGGGTGTGGGCGGGAGGATCGTTGAACACGAGGCTCGTGGTGTGGTGCTCGTAGAGCAGGGAGTCGCCATACTTCGGCGAGAACTCCTTCTTCTTGTCGGACGAGAAGGCCTTGGTGTTCTTGTAGGCTGTGACCAGATCGTCGTAGCGGGTCAGGAAATACGACCCATTCGGCAACCGCTTGACCGGTTCGCTCTCGCGCAGCGCGCGATAGGTCGGGTAGGGGTTGGCATAAAACTCGGGCGTCAGCTTTTCGAGGTCGAACGTGGCCGCCAGTTCGCGCGCATCCAGATTCATGGCTCGCCGTACTCGTTGGGAAGAGGGAAAGATAAGCGGCCGTCAAATTAGTCGCATTTGCAACTATCTTAGACACCGCTTTCAAGGCGTCAAGTCGGCGCAGCTTTCAGCCCGCACTATCCAAGCGCCTTGGGATCCAAGCGCCCTGGGGTTGCGCCCAACTCGGGATAAGTCTGCAACGGGAGAGCCCGATTTCCCGAAAAACCGTGCCCAAACAAAGCGATGAGGTTGTGTCTTTGACGCCACCCGGTAGCAGAATCCACCTGGTGCGCTGCAATGTATCCTTGACTTCGTCAAGGTGAGTGATTACTCACGCCCCCATGTCTACTCTGCGCATGACCAGTGACTTGCGGCGGCAATTGATCTTGAGCGCCGCCAAGCGGTGCTTTGCCCGTCACGGCTTTGCCGGCACCACGACCAAGAGCGTGGCGGCGGCTGCGGCCATTTCGGAAGGGCTGTTGTTCAAGCATTTCCCGTCCAAGGCAGCGCTCTATGCCGAAATCCTCGCCGAGGAATGCGAGGCCGATCCGGATTTCGCGCACCTGCTCGGCCAGCAGCCTTCAACGGCCACACTGGTTGAACTGGTCAAGAGTATGGTTGGCCATTTCATGGAGGTGTCGGACGGCTCGGATCAGGAGGAAGCGCAGCGGCTGCGGCTGATGACGACCAGCCATCTCGATGACGGCGAGTTCGCGCGTTTGCTCTACGACAAGGTCGCCGGCCTGATCGGGCCGGTGTTCACCGCGTCGATCGAGCGCGCTGTAACGGCCGGCGACGTGACGCGGATAGGCAGCGATCCGCTCAACCTGTTCTGGTTCGCGCACCATACCGTGCTGATGGCGGCGCTGACGAGGCTTCCGCCCGTGCCCTGTCTTTCCTACGGCAACGCCGCCGACCTGGAGCGGCAGTTGTGTCAATTCATCCTGCGCGGCATCGGACTTACCGAAGCCGCAATTGCTTCTCATTTGGACGGCGAGCTGTCACCGAATTCGGGACAATCGGTAACTGCAGAAAGTGCATGACATGAATATCGTGACCGAACACAAGATTTCGGGCAAGCCGATAACGGAAAAGCCGCACAAGCGGCCGGTCCGCATGGTGCGGTGGCTCATCATCGTTGGAACGCTGCTGGCCTTGCTGGTTGGTGGCCTGGTCTGGTTCAATTACTTCCGCGGCAAGATGATCGCGCAGTTCTTCGCGACCATGAAGCCGCCGCCGACCAGCGTCAACATCGCCGCGGCGAAATCCGAAACGATTCCGAATCTTCTGACCGCCGTCGGCGATCTCGCCGCCGTGCACCAGGTCAACGTGACCTCCGACGTCAACGGCCGCATCACCGATATCCTGTTTACGGCGGGCGCCAGTGTGAAGCAGGGCACGCCGCTGGTTCAGTTGTTCGACGGTCCCGAGCAGGCAGACCTCGCCAACTACAAGGCGCAGCAGCGGTTGGCGCAGCTCTCGCTGGATCGCGCCAAGCAGTTGGCCGAGCGTCAGGTCGGACCACAGGCGACGGTGGATAACGCCCAGGCTGTGTTCGATCAGGCCAGCGCCGGCATCGCCAGGACCGAAGCGATCATTTCGCAGAAACTGGTACGCGCGCCCTTTGACGGTGAACTCGGCGTTCGTAGGGTTGAAGTCGGACAATATCTGACTGCGGGTACGCAGATCGTCTCGCTGACCGATCTGTCAATGCTGTATGCGAACTTCACCGTGACGGAGAAGGACTCCGGCCAGCTCAAGGTCGGCCAGATCGTTCGGATCGCGGTCGACGCCTATCCGGGCCGCACCTTCGAGGGCAAGATCACCACCATCGAGCCGCAGATCGCGGCGGATACGCGCAACATTCGCGTGCAGGCGACGATCCAGAATCCTGACAGGATCCTCAAGCCCGGCATGTTCGCGACCACCACCGTAGTGCTGCCGGACAAGCCGCCGGTCGTCACCGTGCCCGAAACCGCGGTCGACTACACGCTCTATGGCGATTCGGTCTACCTCCTCAGTGAAAAGAAGGAGGAGGACGGCAAGACCAGCCTGATCGCGACGCGCACCTTCGTGCAGACCGGAAAGCGCATCGAGGGCCGCGCCGAAATCCTGAAGGGCTTGAAGGAGGGCGACCGCGTCGTGGCGGTGGGCCAGCTCAAGCTGCAGTCCGGAGCAGCCGTGACAATTTCGAACGATCCGGTGCCGCAGATTCCGGCGAAGCCGCCGCGCTACTGATAAATGGTGCGGCTCCCCTGAGGAGCCGCGGCGAAGGAGGGGCGGAGGTCTATGACTCGACCGCGCTCCGGAAATGCTGAATTCAGCGGGATATTTTACGATGGTCTTCACCGATATTTTCATCAAGCGCCCGGTTCTTTCGGTCGTCGTCAGCCTGCTGATCCTCCTGATCGGTCTACGCGCCGCCAGCGTATTGCCGATCCGGCAATATCCGAAGCTGTCGAATACGGTGGTCAACATCATCACCTCATATCCGGGCGCGTCGGCTAACCTGATTCAAGGCTTCATCACCACGCCGATCGAGCAGGCGGTCGCTTCCGCCGAGGGCGTCGACTACATCACTTCCTCGTCGGTGCAGGGCACCAGCACGATTCAGGTCTACATCAAGCTGAATTTCGATCCGAACCAGGCGCTGACCGAAGTTCTCGCCAAGGTAAACTCGGTCAAATATCTGATCCCGAAGGAATCGAACGATCCGGTCGTGACCAAGACGACCGGCCAGACCACGGCCGTGATGTATCTCGGTTTCTCCAGCGACGAACTCTCGGGCTCGGCAATCTCGGACTATCTGACGCGCGTCGTGCAGCCGGTGCTGTCGACGGTCGACGGCGTCGCATCCGCCGACATCCTCGGCGGCCAGACCTTCGCGATGCGGCTGTGGCTCGATCCGGTGCGCATGGCGGGCCGTGGCGTATCGCCAAGCGATGTCTCGGCGGCGATCGCGGCCAACAACTTCCAGGCCGCGGCCGGTCAGTCCAAGGGCTACTTCATCGTCTCGAACGTCCAGACCAACACTGACCTGCGGAACCTCGAGCAATTCAAGAAGATGATCGTCAAGTCCCAGGACGGCGGCTTCGTGCGCGTGGAGGATATCGCGACCGTCGAACTTGCGGCGCAGAGCTCGGACGCGAGCGTCGCGTTCAGCGGCGAGCGTGCGATCTTCATCGGCGTGCAGGCGACCCCGCAAGGCAACCCGCTGACGCTGGTCAAGGGCGTGCGCGCGCTGTTTCCCGAGCTGGAACGCAACCTGCCGCCATCGATGAAGATGAAAGTGGCCTACGATTCCACCAAGTTCATTCAGTCGTCGATCGACGAGGTGAAGAACACGCTGATCGAGGCCGTCCTGATCGTCGTGGTCGTGATCTTCCTGTTCCTGGCCTCGTTCCGCTCGGTCATCATTCCCGTGGTGACAATTCCACTGTCGCTGATCGGTGTCTGCAGCCTGATGCTGATGATGGGATTCAGCTTCAATCTTCTGACGCTGCTGGCGATGGTGCTGGCGATTGGGCTCGTGGTCGACGACGCCATCGTGGTGGTGGAGAACATCCATCGCCATCTGGAGGAAGGAAAGACGCCCGTCCAGGCGTCGCTGCAGGGCGCGCGCGAAATCGTCGGCCCCGTGATCTCCATGACGATTACGCTTGCCGCCGTGTACGCGCCGATCGGCTTCCTCGGCGGCCTGACCGGTTCGCTGTTCCGCGAATTCGCCTTCACGCTGGCGGGCTCGGTGATCGTGTCGGGCGTGATCGCGTTGACGCTGTCGCCGATGATGTGCTCGGTCCTCCTCAAGAGCGCGGACGAAGGGCGGTTCTCGAGGCTGGTCAACAGGGTGTTCGGCTCAATGACACGCTGGTACGGCCGCCAGCTCGACCGGTCGCTCGACTATCGCCCGATTACCGGCTTGTTCGCGTTGACGATCCTGGGTCTGGTCGGTTTCCTCTACATGAACACCTCCAAGGAGCTCGCGCCCGAGGAGGACCAGGGCATCGTGTTCTCGGTGACCAAGGCGCCGAAATACGCCAACATCGATTATATCGACTTCTATGGCGACAAGCTCGACAAGGCCTTTGCCGGTTTTCCGGAGACAGACCTGCGTTTCGTCCTGAACGGCATCAACGGGCCGCAGGGCGGCATCGCCGGCATGCTGCTCAAGCCGTGGGACGAGCGTGAGCGTTCCTCGATCGCGCTGAAGCCGCTGGTGCAGGCGGAGATCAGCAAGATCGAAGGCGTTCAGGCATTTGCGTTCAACCTGCCGCCGTTGCCGGGCGGGCCCGGCGGCCTGCCGATACAGATGGTGATCAATTCGACCGCCAGTTTCCAGGCCGTCTATGAACAGATGGCGAAGCTGAAGGACGCGGCGCGCGCGAGCGGTATGTTCATCGTCTCCGACAGCGACCTCGAATTCAATCAGCCGGTGGTTCGCGTCTCGATCGACCGCTCAAAGGCGAGCGACCTCGGCATCAACATGTCGCAGGTTGGCGCTACCTTGCAGACGCTTCTGGGCGGCAATTACGTCAACCGCTTCAACCTCGAGGGACGCTCGTATCAGGTGATCCCGCAGGTGTCGCGTGACAAGCGGCTCTCGCCGGAAGCTCTTGGCGGTTACTACGTCCCGACCAACACAGGGCAGCTAGTGCCACTGTCCACCATCGTGTCGATCGAAACCGCCACCGATCCGAATGCGCTGACGCATTACAACCAGCTCAATTCAGCGACGTTCTCCGCGGTGCCGATGCCGGGCGTGACGGTTGGGCAGGCGGTGGATTTCCTGGAGGGCGAAGCGAAGAAGATGCCTGCCGGCTTTGGCCACGATTATCTGGCCGACTCCCGGCAATATGTGCAGGAAGGCAATCAGCTCGCGATCACCTTCGGCTTCGCGCTGATCATCATCTTCCTGGTGCTGGCCGCGCAGTTCGAAAGCCTGCGCGATCCGCTGGTGATCATGATCAGCGTTCCGATGGCGATCGTCGGCGCCTTGATCCCGCTGTTCTTCGGCGTGGCGACCATCAACATCTACACCCAGGTCGGGTTGCTGACGCTGGTCGGCCTGATCACCAAGCACGGCATTCTGATGGTGGAGTTCGCCAACGAGCTGCAGCTCAAGGAAGGCCTCGACAAGCGTTCGGCGATCGAAATGGCTGCCCGCATCCGGCTGCGGCCAATCCTGATGACGACGGCGGCGATGGTCACCGGTCTGATCCCGTTGCTGACCGCCACCGGCGCGGGCGCTGCCAGCCGATTCTCGATTGGTCTCGTGGTGGTCGCGGGCATGTCGATCGGCACGCTGTTCACGCTGTTCGTGCTGCCGGCGGTCTATGTCTGGTTGGCGACCGATCACCAGGCCAAGGCTGGCTCCAAGCGGACCAAGGAGATCGCGGATTTCGATCTTGGGTCCGCGCTCAAGCCAACCTGAGCCTTTGTAACTGCAGAATAGCAAGCGGCGGCAGCGGGAAATCGTTGCCGCCGCTTTTTCATGCCGGGAGATGCGACGTCGGTGTGTCTCCATGCTAAAGATAGAAAAACAGGGGAGCCAACATGACGAGCGACTTTCCCGCCGGCAATTACCGCTTCATTCCCGCCGTGTTCCAGTATTCGGGCGGTGTCGCAGCCAATCCCGGATTCGAGATCGAGCGGGTGCGCTTCGACCAATGGCTGCCGCTGGCCGAAGGCTTTGCGCGGATCGCAAGGTACATCGAGGCAGCGGGCAGGCCGCTGACCTCGTTCTGCGCCTGCGAATTACGGTCGCCGGCGGCATTCACCGACGAGGGGTTCCGCAATTTCAACCTGCACTACGTCAAGACGCTCAGCGAATGGGGCGTCTATGACGGCACGACCAATCCGGTGGCGCGCAGCAATGTCTGTCCGGAGATCGATCCGCCGGCCGAACCGTCATTCTACGCATTTTCATTCACGCGGCCGAGCCAAAGCACGGCGCCGAGCTTCGTGATCGCGGGCAGCGGCGAGTCGCAGGAGGGCAATGCGAGCTACGCCGAACGCACCGTGCGTTACCGCGATGTCAGTCCTGAGGGTATTGCGGAGAAGGTCCGCTACGTCGCCGGCGTGATGGAGCGGCGCATGGGCGAGTTCGGGTGCGGCTGGAAAGACGCGACTGACGTGCAGACCTACACCATCCACGATTTCCACCACGTCTTTGCCGATGCGCTGGTTCGCCGCGGCGCCGCGCGCGGGGGCCTGACCTGGCACTTTGTCCGGCCGCCGGTGATCGATCTGGAGTATGAGATGGATTGCCGAAGGGTGCTACGGGAGATCGTGATCTAGACAGGCCACCAGCGGGCCTCATGTTTCGAGACGCGCGCGAGCGCGCTCCTCACCATGAAGGTCTCAACTACCGCTCCCTCGGATCGAGCGCGTCGCGCAAACCATCGCCGACCAGGTTGAACGACAGCACCACGAGAAAGATCGCCAGTCCCGGCCAGACCGCCATCCACGGCGCATTGGTCAGGAAGCGCTGCGCAGCGTTGAGCATGCTGCCCCAGGACGGGGCGGGCGGCTGCTGGCCGAGGCCGAGAAACGACAGCGCGGCTTCGGCGATGATGGCAGCCGCTATCGACAGCGTCGCCTGCACCAATAGCGCCGGCATGATGTTAGGCAGGATGTGAAACAGCGCGATGCGCCAGCGCGGATTGCCCATGGCGCGCGCGGCCTCGACGTAATCCTCGACCTTGACGCTCATCACCTGGCCGCGGGTCAGCCGCACGAAGATCGGCGTTGCCGAGATGCCGATCGCGATCATGGCGTTGCCGAGGCTGGGCCCTAAGAATGCCGCGAGCGCAATCGCCAGGATCAGGAACGGGCAGGCCAGCATCGCATCCGTGATGCGGCTGATCAGGGCATCGATGAAGCCGCCGCGATAGCCCGACAGGAGGCCGAGCGGCACGCCGATCGACAACGCGATCCCGACCGAGATGGCGCCGGCCAGAAGCGAAGCCCGCGCGCCGTAGATCACGCGGGCGAGAATATCGCGGCCGAGCTCGTCGGTGCCGAACCAGTGCAGCGCGGAAGGCGGCTTGCGCACCAGCGACCAGCTTGTCGCGATCGGCTCATAGGGCGAGATCAGCGGCGCAAACACCGCGAGCAACATGAAGGTTGCGATCACGACCAACCCGGCCACCGCGCCCTTGCGCTTGAACAGCCGGCGCAGCGCGCGCCGCGCCGGGCTCTCCAGCTCGTCGGAGTCGGCAATCGGTAGCGCATTGAGCGTGGTGTCGACCATGGCTTTAAGCCCTCAGCCTAGGATTGACGAGGACATAGGCGATATCGGCAATGAGATTGAGCGTGATGTAGATCGTCGCCGTGGTCAGCACGACACCTTGCACGACCGCATAGTCGCGGTTGAAGACCGCATCGACGATCAGCTTGCCGAAACCGGGAATCGAGAAGATCTGCTCCGTCAGCACCGCACCCGACAACAGCGTGCCCAGCTCGAGCGCGCCGAGCGTGATCACCGGCGTCAGCGCGTTGCGCATGGCGTGCTTGAGAATGACCGAGCGCTCGAGAAGCCCCTTGGCGCGGGCGGTGCGGACGTAATCGCTTTCCAGCACCTGCAGCATGGCGCTGCGGGTGTGCCGCATCAGGATCGCAGCGATGGCGTTGCCGAGCACGAAGGCCGGCATGATGGTGGAGGCGATGCTGGCGCGCCAGTTTTCGGTCAGCGGCACATAGCCCGATGCCGGCAGCCAGCCGAGCTGGATCGAGAACAGGAAGATCAGCATGATGCCGAGCCAGAAGTTCGGCGTCGAGATTCCCCACAGCGCAAAGAAATTGGCGCCATAGTCCCAGGCCGTGCCTTTCTTGACCGCCGATATGATTCCGGCCGGAATGCCGATCAGGAAAGCGATCACGATCGCCATCGACGCAAGCTGCATCGTCACCGGCAGCTTTTGGGCGATCAATTCGCGCACCGGCACCTTGTTGCGAATCGACTCGCCGAAATCGCCCGACAGCACGCCCTTGACCCAGTAGACATATTGCACCGGCACCGGCTGATCGAGCCGGTACTGTTCGCGGATCTGCGCGATCACATCAGGATCGCGTTCCTCGCCGGCCATCACCAGCGCCGGATCACCCGGTAACAATTGCTGCAGCGAGAAGATCAGGATCGAGACGAAGAACAGCGTCGGGATGAGCTGGACGATCCGCCGCGCGAGGAAGTTCAGCATGGCACTATCCGTGTCCCGGGCGCAGCGCAGCGTGCAACGATGCGCTGCAGAACCGGGACCCATGCGAGAGAGGCGGTAGGTACTGGCTCAGCGTTGCACCGCTTCGCGCTGCAACGCGTCCGGGACACGAGACTGCGCGAGCCCCGCTCACTTCAGCTTCAGCCCGACCACCCGCACCAGCCCGTCCGGCATCTGCTTGTAGCCTTCGAGCTTCGTCGTATGCGCGATCAGGATGCGGCGGTGGTAGATGTAGAGCAGCGGCTTTTCCTCCAGCACGATCTTCGCCAGTTTTTCGTAGATCGCCTTGCGCTGCGCCTGATCGGTAGCCAGGCGGCCATCGTCGAGCGCCTTGTCGGCCTCCTTATTGGACCAGCCGCTGTAATTCTGCGGCGCGTCGCTCTTCTGGAAGACATAGGAGTTGCCGTCCGGGTCGATCCGACCGCTCCAGGCCAGCATGAAAGCCTGGTACTCACCAGCTTCGGCCTGCTTCAGCGAGGTCGCAAATTCCGTGACCCTGATCTTCATGTCGAAGCCAGATTCGGCGGCCATCGATTGCACTACCTGTGCGACCGCCTCGGTCTCCGCACCCTTGGGCACCATGAGGTCGACGCTGACCGGCGGCGCGACGCCGGCTTCCTTCAGCAGCGCCTTGGCCTTCGCGACGTCGCGTCCGCGAAGCGGAAAGGCCTTTTGGTAATAGGGATGATCCGGATTGACCCATTGATTGCCCGGTTTGAACTCGCCGTTGAACACCACTTGGTTGATGGCTTCACGATCGAGCGAGAGATCGAGCGCTTGGCGCACCTTGGCGGACTGGCTGAGTGGTCCCTTGGCCTTATCTTTGCCGATATTGAGCGTAATACCCTGATAGCCGAGTTCGATCGCGGTCGAAAGTTTGAGCCGTGAATCGGTCCGAACATCCTTGATGTCAGTGGCAAGCACGCGCTCGATCAGGTCGAGCCCGCCGGATTTCAGGTTGGCGAGGCGAACCGTGGCGTCCACAATTGGCAGGAACACGATGCGGTCGATGAACACATTGTCCTTGTTCCAGTAATCCGCAAACTTCTCGAACACCATGCGGTCCTGCTGAACGCGCTCGACGAATTTGTACGGCCCGGCGCAGACTGGACGGAGTCCGAACTTGTCGCCGGCTTCCTTGGCGGCTTTCGGCGAGACCATCATGCCGGCGCGATCGGTGAGCTGCGCGATCAGCGGTGAGAACGGCGCCTTCAGCTTAAGTTTGATCGTGAGGGGATCAACCATCTCGACACGATCGACGCTCGCCAGCTCCGGCTTGCGGAACGAGCCCTGCATGGTGAGGTGGCGCTCGATCGAATATTTGGCGGCTTCGGCGTCCAGCGGCTCGCCGTCGTGAAACTTGACGCCGGGCCGGAGCTTGATGGTGACTTCCTTGCCGTCGGCTGAGGTCTCGTGGCTCAGCGCGAGCTGCGGCACGATATTGAGCTTCTCGTCGATGTCGAACAGCTTGTCGCAGAACGATGCGAACACGATGCGGCCGACATAGGTGCGGGCCATGGTCGGGTCGAGGATATCAGGGTCTTCGGCGAGCCCGATGCGCAGCGTGGTCTGGGCCTGAACGGTTGCCGGAAGCGACAGCAGCAGCGCCGCCGCGGTGACTGCCAAACGAAAGATTTTCATGCTGCCATCCCCTTATCCACGATTACACTGCACTTGGCCATTACACTGCACTTGGCCGTGTTCCTGATACATCAACCCCGACGCGACCTGCACCTTCCGTGCCACCGCTGAAGGCGGCGACCAATTTTTCCAGCACCGGCGAAAATCCGCCATCGGCGGGAACGATGGCCCCGGGCGACGGCAATTCGGCGGTGCGGTGACACGCCGTCGCGTGTCCCGTGCCGTCGGCGAGCAGGGGCGGAATTTCGGTGCGGCAGCGCTCGATGACGTAAGGGCAGCGGGTATGAAAACGGCAGCCGGAGGGCGGATTGAGTGCGCTCGGCATCTCGCCTTCCAGCACGATGCGGCCGCGCCGGGCCTGCGGTTTGGGCACGGGAATCGCCGACAGTAGCGCACGGCTATAGGGATGCCGGGGCGCGGCGAACAGCGCTTCGGCGTCCGCCGTCTCGACGATACCGCCAAGATTCATCACGGCGACGCGGTCGGCGATGTGCTTCACGACCGCCAGATCGTGGGAGACGAAGATGTAGGCGAGGCCGAGCCGGTCCTGCAGGTCGCGCAGCAGATTGAGGATTTGCGAGCGGATCGAGACGTCGAGCGCGGAGACCGGCTCGTCGCAGATGATCAGTTTCGGCTCTACCGCCAACGCCCGCGCAATCGCGATGCGCTGGCGCTGGCCGCCGGAAAATTCGTGCGGATAGCGGCTGGCAAAGCGCGGCTCGAGCCCGACCAGCCGCAACAGCTCTTCGACCCGTTCGCGGCGGCGCGGGGCCGGCACCAGATCGTGCAGCGCCAGCGGCTCGCTCAGGATCTGGCTCACCGTCATGCGCGGGTTGAGCGACGCATAGGGATCCTGGAAAATGATCTGCGCATCCCGGCGGAAGGCGCGCAATTCGTTGGCGCTGAGCGCGCCGAGGTCGCGGCCCTCGAAGCGAACGTTGCCCGCATCCGGCTCGATCAGCCGCAGCACCAGCCGGCTGACGGTGGACTTGCCGCAACCGGACTCGCCGACCAGCGCCAGCGTCTTGCCGGCCTCGACCGTGAAGCTGACGCCGTCGACTGCCTTTACGTAGGCCGTGGGCCGGCCGAATACCGACCGCGCGGCGACGAAATGTTTCACTAACCCGTCGACTTCGAGTAGCACGGTCATGATACCAGAAGCTCCAGCGGCGCGCGGATGCAGCGCGAGGCATGACCCGCGCTCACCATCGCAAGCGGCGGCGGTGCGGCGACGCAGGCCTCAATGACGAACGGACAGCGCGCGGCGAAGCGGCAGCCGGCTGGCGGGGTCGTCATGTTCGGCACCATGCCCTCGATCGTCGCCAGATGCGCCGTGCGGCGGCCGAGCCGTGGGATCGAGCCGAGCAGGCCGACGGTGTAGGGATGCTGCGGGCTGGCAAAGAGTTCGTCGACCGGCGCGCGTTCGACGATCTCGCCGGCATACATCACCGCAACCTCGTCGCAGACTTCGGCGACCACGCCGAGATCGTGCGTGATCAGGATGATCGCGGCGCCGCTGGCGGCCTTCAGCTCGCGCATCAGATCGAGGATCTGCGCCTGCAGCGTGACGTCGAGCGCGGTGGTCGGCTCGTCCGCGATCAAAAGGCGCGGGTCGCAGGCCAGCGCCATCGCGATCATCACACGCTGGCGCATGCCGCCGGACAGCTTGTGCGGATATTCGTCGACACGTTTCTCGGGCGATGGGATGTGCACCCGCCGCAGCAGCTCGATCGCGCGCTCGCGCGCTTGCCGCCGCGACCCGCCGCGATGGCGCAGGATGGTCTCGATGATCTGGTCGCCGATGGTGAAGCTCGGATTGAGCGAAGTCATCGGCTCCTGAAAGATCATCGCGAGCCGATTGCCGCGCAGATCGCGCAGCGTATCGTCGGGAATGTCGAGGAGATCAAAACCGTCGAAACGGATCGAACCCGACACCTCAGCGGAACGCCTTGGCAATAATCCCATGACGGCGAGCGAGGTCACGCTCTTGCCGCAGCCGGATTCGCCGACGAGGCCAAGCGTCGCGCCATTGGCCACGCTGAGATCGACACCGTCGACCGCGTGCGTGGTGCGGCCATCATCGCCGTGGAAGACCACGCGCAGGCCCTCGATTTCGATCAGCGGGCTCGCGGTCATGCCTTGCGCGCCGTCGCCGCTTCGATGCGGGCATCGATGACCATGCGGTCGGTGATCCCCGCCGGATTCTTGCGCGTCGGCAGGAAGGGGCGGAAATGCACCCAGCGCTCGCGGCTCACCTGTTCGAGACGTTCAAGTTCGGCCAACGGATCGGTATGGTCGTCGACACGCAGGTCGAGATCGGACCATTCTTCTTCGCCGTGGATCAACAGCGCCGCCGATTGCTTGCCGCGCTTGTCGCCGCCGGCGGCTTCGCCGGCCTTCATCGCTACGATCAGTCGCTGCGCAAAGGGCAGGCTGGCATTGGCGACAAAGGCTTTCGCCGTGTCATCGAGCACGGCCGCGCCCGCCAGCATGTTGCCGGCGAGGGAGAAGCCGTCACCCTGGATATGCCCACACCAGTCGATGCATTCACGGCCGGTATGCGCTGCGATGCGGCCCTTGATATCCATGACATGAAGTTGGCGGGCCTCGTGCCCATCGTCGGTAACGAGCAGAATGTCCACCACCTCGCGGGGGCTGCGGCCTTCGCGTAGCAGCTTCACGCCGTCAATGCCGTAATAGGGATTGACCAGCGCCTGCGTCGCGATGCCGCCGACGCCGGGCGCGATATGAGGCACGCGGGCGCCGACCGCAAAAAACCTGGTCGCGACCGCGATACCGATCTGGCCGGTTGAGAAATCACGGGCAATGATCGACCAGGTCATCTCAAGTCGCCTCTATCGGCCCGCTGCGTAACCCTGCATGCCCCTCGGATTGGCGGCGGCGCGACGGCGGCGGCCAACTCTGGAGGCCGCGGTGAACCGGCCTTCCGACCATTCGGGACCGACCTCGACGACATGGCCGCGGCTCTTCAGCGTGTCGATAGTCGCGTTCGGTACGCGGCTTTCGAGCACGAGCACGCCGGGACGCGCGGTGCGCGGCCAGAACGAAATCGGAAAATGTTCGGAGTGCCAGGCTGGCGCGTCGATCGCTTCCTGCAGGTTCAGTTTGGCGTGGACATGCCGCAGGAAGAACTGCGTGGTCCATTGATCCTGCTGGTCGCCGCCGGGCGATCCCCAGGCCATGTACGGCTCGCCGTCGCGCAGCGCCATGGTGGGCGAGAGCGTGGTGCGCGGGCGCTTGCCGGGCGCAAGTGCTGCCGGGTGATCTTCCTCCAGCCAGAACATCTGCGCGCGACTGCCGAGGCAGAAGCCGAGTTCGGGAATGACCGGCGAGGATTGCAGCCAGCCGCCGGACGGCGTCGCCGAGACCATGTTGCCGGCTTGGTCGATGATGTCGAAATGCACGGTGTCGCCGCGCACCTCGCCGAACCGGCCGACGGTCGGCTCGCCCGCCCCCATGGCGCCGACCGCCTCGCGATGGCCTTCCGCACGGCGCAGCTTGACGATCGACCCGAAACCTTCGACCGAGCCGGGGATGAAATCGAGCGAGGCCTTATCCCCAGAGATCAGCTTGCGGCGCTCGTCATTGTAGGCGTCCGACAACAGCGTTGCGATCGGGATTTCGGTAAATTTCGGGTCGCCATAAAACTTCTCGCGATCGGCGAAGGCGAGCTTCGCGCATTCGATCTGCAGATGGATGAAGTCGGACCCTGCAGGATCGAGCCCGTCGAGCTCAAATCCCTTGAGCAGGGCGAGTTGCTGCAGCATCACCGGGCCCTGGCTCCAGACGCCGGGCTTGCAGACGGTATAGCGGCCGTAATCATAGGTCAGCGGCGCCTCGACGGTCGGCTGCCAGCGTGCCATGTCGTCGCCACTTAGCACGCCGCGATGCGGTGAGCCGCTGACGTCCATCACTTCCTGCGTGCGGCAGAACTTGTCGATCGCTTCCGCCACAAAACCCTGCGACCAGGACTTTCGCGCGCGCTCGATCTGTGCGATGCGGTCGCCGCCTGCGCTCTCGGCCTCTTTAAGGATGCGGGCGTAGGTTTCGGAGAGTTGCTTGTTGGTGAACAGCGTGCCGGGTTTTGGCACTTCGTTGTTCGGCAGGTAGACCGCTGCCGATGTCGTCCAGTGCTTCCTGAACAACTGCTCGACCACCTGGATCGTTGCGGAAGCGCGCTCGACCAGCGGGTAGCCGTCGCGGGCGTAGGCGATCGCGGGCTCCAGTACATCGCGCAGCCGCATCGTGCCGTAATCGCGCAAGAGCAGCATCCAGGATTCGAACGTGCCGGGCACGCACGCCGCGAGGAGCCCGGTGCCGGGCACCATCTCTAGCCCTTCGCTCTTGTAGTGCGCAATGGTTGCCTTCGCGGGCGCCGGACCCTGGCCGCAGATCACCTCGGTGCGGCCGCGCCTGGTATCATGCACGATGATCGGCACGTCGCCGCCGGGACCGTTCAGGTGCGGCTCCACCACCTGCAGCGTGAAGGCCGTGGCAACGCCGGCATCGAATGCGTTGCCGCCTTTTTCCAGAATGCTCATGCCGACGGCGGTCGCGATCCAGTGCGTCGAGGTCACGACACCGAAGGTGCCTTCGATCTCCGGCCTCGTGGTGAACGGATCAGGATTGATGTTGCTCATTGGAATCCAATGCCGTGCTGGTATCCTGGAGCATGATCCGGAAAAGTGGACACCGGTTTTCCGAAAAGATCATGCTCAAACAAGAAGATGATCGACGAGGATGCTTCAACTCAGTTGAAGCATGCTCTAGTGCGCGCACTTGACCACAGGCGAGGCTGGATGCCAACTGCTGGGATGCCACGCATTGCACCCATCTCCGTGATCATACCGCGGCGGCAGCCTCAACCGGTTGGTTGACGGCGTGGCAGGCAACCCCGTTGATCAGCTCGGGCGCTTGCCGCCGGCACAGATCGAAGGCGAGCGGACAGCGCGGGTTGAAGGCGCAGCCGGGTGGCGGGTCGATCGGATTCGGGATCTCGCCCTTGACCGGAATGCGTTGCCGGCCGGACATCGCGAGATCAGGAACCGCGCCGAGCAGCATTTTGGTGTAGGGCATCCGCGGATTGGCGAACAATTCGCGGCCCTCGGCGATTTCAACAATACGGCCGAGATACATCACGCCGATGCGCGTCGCCATGTGGCGGACCACGGCGAGGTTATGGCTGATGAGGAGATAGGTCAGGCCGAATTTGTCCTGCAGGTCGCGCATCAGATTGAGGATCTGTGCCTGCACCGAGACATCGAGCGCCGAGGTCGGCTCGTCGCAAACAATGAATTCGGCATTTGACGCCAGCGCGCGAGCAATCGCGATGCGCTGGCGCTGCCCGCCGGAGAATTCATGCGGATATTTTAGCCCGTCGTCGGGATGCAGGCCCACGAGATTCAACAATTCGCCGACGCGCAGGCGGATATCGCGCTCGCCCTGGATCAGGTCGAAGGCGCGGATAGGCTCGGAGACGATGGCATCGACCCGGAAGCGGGGATTGAGGCTCGCGTAGGGGTCCTGAAAAATCATCTGGATCCGGCGGCGCAGCCGCTGCCGTGCCTGCGCCTGCCTGGCATTCGTCATCGAGACGTGGTCGATGATGACTTCGCCCGAAGTCGGCGGCAGAAGTCCCACGACCATACGTGCCACGGTGGTCTTTCCCGAGCCGGATTCCCCGACGAGAGCAAAAGTCTCGCCCTTCCTGATGTCGAACGTCACGCCGTCGACGGCTTTCAGGAATTCGGGACGGCCGCCTTCCAGCACGCGGTTGAGCCACGGCTTTGAGACGTCGAACACGCGGCGCAAATTCCTCACATCGACAAAGGGCGGGCTCATGCCGCGGTCTCCTTCGCCGCTTCATGGGGCGCGGTGTCGAAGAGATGGCAGGCCACAGCTTGCGAACCGTGCTTGAGCGGCTCCGGCCGATCGACGCGGCAACGGTCGAATGCAAAGGCGCAACGCGGATTGAACGAGCAGCCCGGCGGGATCGCCGACAGCCGCGGCATCGAGCCGGGAATTTGC
Organism: Bradyrhizobium retamae; assembly: GCF_001440415.1. Lineage (GTDB taxonomy): Bacteria > Pseudomonadota > Alphaproteobacteria > Rhizobiales > Xanthobacteraceae > Bradyrhizobium > Bradyrhizobium retamae. The sequence continues at coordinate 48,008 of NZ_LLYA01000157.1, read as the reverse complement.
ACCAGCCGCTTGTCTTCGCCCGCGAGCGTCGGGATCGCGCCCATCAGGCCCCTGGCGTAGGGGTGCAGCGGGTTCTGCACCACATCCTGCACCGGGCCGATCTCGGCGATCCGGCCCGAATACATCACCGCAACCCGGTCGGAAGTCTCGGCGATCACGCCCATATCGTGGGTGACCAGCATCACCGCCGTGCCGTGGTCGCGCCCGAGACGCTTGATCAGCGAGATGATCTGCGCCTGCACGGAAACGTCGAGCGCTGTGGTCGGCTCGTCGGCGATGATCAGTTCCGGCTCGGCACAGATCGCCAGCGCAATCACGACACGCTGGCGCATGCCGCCGGAGAATTCGTGCGGATAGGCGTCGATGCGTTTGTCCGGCGCGGGGATGCCGACCTCAGCCAAGAGATCGATGGCGCGCTTGCGCGCAGCGGTCTCCGACAGATTCATGTGGGTTCGGATAGTCTCTACGATCTGGTCGCCGATCCGGTAGAGCGGATTGAGGCTTGTCAGCGGATCCTGAAAGATCATCCCGATCCGTTTGCCCCGGATACGGCGGATTTCTTCCGGCGGCAGATGATCGATCCGCGTTCCCGACAGATAGATCTCGCCGCCCGAAATGCGGCCGGGAGGATCGATCAGCCCGATCACGGCTAGTCCCGTGACCGATTTGCCGGCGCCGGATTCGCCGACCACGCCGAGCACTTCGCCCTTGGCGATGTCGAAGGAAACGCCGTTGATCGCGCGCAGCGTGCTGCGGCGGGTGATGAATTCCACCTCGAGGTTACGCACGGAGAGGACGGGAACGGTCATCGGAGTTTCGGATTGAGCGCGTCGCGCAGCCAGTCGCCGAGCAGGTTGATGGAGAGGATCAGCCCCGCCAGCGCGATGCCGGGAAAGGCGACGATCCACCATTCGCCGGCGAACAGATAGTTGTTGCCGATCCGGATCAGCGTGCCGAGCGAGGGCATGGTGTCGGGCATGCCGGCGCCCAGGAACGACAGCGTTGCCTCGGTGATGATGGCGAGCGCGAGGTTGATGGTCGCAATCACGAGAATCGGGCCCATGGTGTTGGGCAGCACGTGGCGTAGCATGATCTTCGGCGCGGGAAGGCCGATCAGTTGCGCGGCCGCGACATAGTCCTTGTTCTTCTCAACCATGACCGAGCCGCGCACGGTGCGGGCATATTGCACCCAGAAACTGAGACCGATCGCGACTACCAGAACCGCCAGCGTGCTCACGGCGTCGAGCCGGTTGTTGAACACCGATTTGGCGACGCCGTTGACCAAAAGCGCGATCAGGATGGCCGGGAAGGTGAGCTGCACGTCGGCGATGCGCATGATCAGCCCGTCGACCGCGCCACCGACATAGCCTGCAATGAGGCCAAGCGTGATCCCGAGCGTGCCGGCGAAGATAACGCCGAGCACGCCGACGACGAGCGAAATCCGCAAGCCGTAAAGGATCGCAGAAAACACGTCGCGGCCCTGTTCATCGGTGCCGAGCAGGAACGGGCTCTGGCCTTCGGCGGTCCACAGCGGCGAGATCCGCGAATTCATCAATTGCAGTTGCGCCGGATCGAACGGGTTCTGCACCGCCAGTTGCGATGCAAAGATCGCCAGCAGGAAGAACAGGACCGTTACCGCCGCCGCCACCATCGTCATCCGGGAGCGGCGGAACGAGTAGAAGATGTCGCTGTCGAACACGCGCTTCAGCCAGCTCGCGTTGGAGCGTGCCCGCTGCGGGCTCGACTCTATTCGGTGTGGTACTACGGCGTCAGACATATCAGTCTCACTCATGCCGGACGGCGGATGGTCGAGCGCAGGCGCGGATCGACGACGGTGTAGAGGATATCGACCACCAGATTAATGGTAACGAAGATCAGCGACACCATCAGCAGGTAGGCGGCCATGATCGGGATATCGACATTTTGCACGGCCTGCACGAACAACAATCCCATGCCCGGCCACTGGAAGACGGTTTCGGTGATGATGGCAAATGCAATTACCGAGCCAAACTGCAAGCCGGCGACGGTGATGACGGGAACCAGCGTGTTCTTCAGCGCGTGGCCGAAATGGATCGCGCGCGTGGTCAGGCCGCGGGCGCGGGCGAAGCGGATGTAGTCGGTGCGGAGCACTTCGAGCATTTCAGCGCGCACCAGCCGCATGATCAGGGTCATCTGGAACAGGCCAAGCGTAATCGATGGCATGATCAGCGCCTTCAGGCCGGAAAGCGTAAGCAGGCCGGTGGTCCACCAGCCGATCCGCACCACGTCGCCGCGGCCGAATGAAGGCAGCCAACCCAGCGTCACCGAGAAGAGATAGATCAGGAGGATGCCGATCAGGAAGGTCGGCAGCGAGATTCCGATCAGCGACACCGCCTGGAAGAACTTTGTCAGAATCGTATCGCGCCGCAGTGCCGAATAGACCCCCATCAGGATGCCGAACACCATGGCGAGAACGGTGGCGCAGGCGGCAAGCTCCAGCGTCGCCGGCATTCGTTCCATCAACAGGTTCGAAACCGGCTGACGGAACTGATAGGAGACCCCGAACTTGAATTGCGCGGCATTGGCGAAATAGCGTGCGAACTGCACCGGCACGGGATCGTCGAGCCCGAGCGACTTGCGGACCGCCTCGCGTTCGGCGGCCGGCGTGTCCAACGAGACGATCTGGTTGACGGGATCGCCGGCGAAACGGAACATCGAGAACGCGATCACGCCGACTGCGATCATGACGCCGATGGCCTGGATTGCGCGGCGAAGAGTGAAAGCGAGCATGTATTCCTTTCACTGCTCTCTTGGTGCGGCGGCGGACGTCGCAGTCGCCTGGAAACGAAAAGTCCCGGAAGCACCAAGCCGCCGGGACCTCGTTTGACGCCCAACTAGTCCTGTTTGGTCGCCCAGTACAGCAGAACCTGATTGTCGGCGCGCTGCGTCAGCTTCACCTTTTTCGACACACCCCAGGCCAGCGCCTGCTGATGCAGCGGGATATAACCGAAATCCTTGTCGAGGATCTGGTAAGCGCGCTTGATCAACTGATCGCGCTTGGTGGTGTCGGCTTCCTGCAATATCTTGTCGGTGAGGGCGTCGATTTCCTTGTTGCAATACCCGCTGAGATTGTTCTCTCCGCGCGAACTCTTGGGATCGTCGCGACAGCCGATAACGTCGTAGAGCACGTTATGGGAATCGAGAGTTCCGGGAGTCCAGCCCAACAGAAAGAACGACGTCTGATAGCCGCCCGCCTTGAGAACCTTGGCGAAGTACTGCGCCTTGGGTTGCGCGAGGAGGTCAACCTTGACGCCGATCCTGGCCAGCATGCTGACCACCGCCTGGCAGATCGGGGCGTCATTGACGTAACGGTCGTTGGGGCAATCCAGGGTGACTTCGAAACCGTCGGGGTAGCCAGCCTCCGCCAGCAGCTTCTTGGCCGCATCCGGATCGGCTTTCGGCCGCGTGAAATCCTTTGACAGCGCAAATAATTGCGGTGCGATCATCAGCGCCGATGGCGTGGAAAGTCCGCGCATCACCCGGGTCTTGATCAGCTCGACATCGATTGCCTTGTAGAAGGCCTCGCGAACGCGAACGTCCTTGAAGGGGTTCTTGCCCTTGATGTTGGAATACAGCAATTCATCGCGAAGCGTGTCCATGCCGAGAAAGATGGTGCGAAGTTCCGGTCCCTTCAGCACCTGGGCGTTGGGGCTGGAATCCACGCGTGTGATATCCTGGATCGGAACCGGCTCGATGACATCGACTTCGCCCGACAGGAGGGCGGCCACGCGCGTGGCGGCGGAGCCGATCGGCGTGAAGACGATCTCTTTCAGATTGTGCTCGGGCTCGCGCCACCAGTTCGGATTTGGCTTGAACACCGTTTTCACCCCGGGCTGATGGCTCTCGATGATGAAGGGACCGGTGCCATTAGCGTTAAGCGAGGCAAAACTCGGCGAAGTTGCGGCCACTGGAGTCGGGGCGATCGAGTTGTTCGCCTCGGCCCATTTCTTGTCCATGATGTACCAGGTATCCCATTGCGAATGCAGAATGGGATTTGGCGAGGTCAGGATGAAATCCACGGTGTAGTCGTCGACCTTGACGACCTTGGCATCGGATGGAATGCGGGTGGGAAGGTTCGAGCCCTTGGCACGAACGCGCTCTGCCGAGAAAACGACATCGTCGGCAGTGAAGGGGTCGCCGTTGTGGAATTTGACGCCCTTGCGTAGATGAAAGCGCCAACGGGTCGGTTCTGGGGTTTCCCAGCTTTCCGCCAGGGCGGGGACGATTTTCAGGTCCTTGTCGCGAGCGATCAGACCCTCATAGGCATGGCCGAGATGGGCGTGGGTGGTGGTTTCGTTCAGTGTATAGGGGTCGAGCGATTTGAGGTCGCCCTGGTTCGCATAGCGCAGGGTCTGGGCCGATGCCGGCGCCATTGCCAGGATGGAAGCCGTGGCCGCTGCAAGCAAAGTCTGACGTATCGACATTTGTTCGATTTCCCCGCTTTTGATCAGCAATTTCCGCCGGATATTGCCGAGCCATGTTGCCAGAGTCCAGCCACCGCGCAAGCTTCATTATCCCGCACTGCGTGCCGGTTTGCGCGGCGGTGCGGCAATGACTAGTCTCACCTTTAAGACAATGACTAGTCTCACCTTAAGATGTATGCGCAAGCACGTTACATTGAACTTTCGGAGTGCCGGATGGCGGAACTGAAGGCCGACGTTCTCGTCCTGGGTGCGGGCATGGTCGGCGTCAGCGCCGCTTTGCACCTGCAAAAACGCGGCCGGAACGTGGTTCTGATCGACCGCCATGATACCGCCGGCGAAGAAACCAGTTACGGCAATGGCGGGCTGATCGAATGCGCCTCGGTCTTTCCCTATATGTTTCCGCGCGACGTGGGCCAGATCCTGCGCTACGCGTTTCTTCGCGCGCCGCAGGTGCGTTACCATTTCAGGGATTTGCCGGTCTTCCTGCCGTGGCTGGCCCGGTATTTTCTCGCCTCCTCACCGGAGCGTGCACAGCACAGCGCAATGGCCGAGTTACCGCTGATCCAGCGCAGTCTGATCGAGCATGAGGCGCTGATTGCGGAAGCCAATGTGCCGGAGCTGTTGCGGCGGACCGGCTGGATCAAGCTGTTTCGTTCCGAGACGACCCTTGCGGATGCGGTGCAGGATCTCAAGCGCGCAGGCCGGCATGGCGTCGTGGGCGAGGTGCTGGATCGGCCTGCGATCATCGCGCGCGAGCCGCATCTGACCGGCGATTTCAGCGGCGCGATCCATTTTCCCGCGCCGGGATTTGTGCCCGATCCCGGTGGGTTGGCCAAGGCCTATGCGGCGCTGTTCGGCCGCAAGGGCGGGCGCTATCTGGTCGGCGACGCCCGAACGCTCGAACAGGCTGGCGGACGGTGGCGAGTGGCGACGCTGGAAGGCACCATTACGGCGCGCGAAGTGGTGGTGGCGATGGGGCCGTGGTCCGACCAGATCCTGGCGCCACTCGGCTATTCGATCCCGCTTCAGGTCAAGCGTGGTTACCATTTGCATCTCAAGCCGCGTGGCAACGCGGTCTTGAACCATCCCGTACTGGACACCGATCTCGGCTATCTCCTGGCGCCGATGAACCGCGGCGTTCGGCTCACGACCGGCGCCGAGTTCGCCCACCGTGATGCACCACCAACACCGATCCAGGTCGAGCGGGCCCTGCCGCGGGCGCACAGACTGTTCCCGCTCGGCGAACCGGTGGACACCAAGCCCTGGATGGGTGCGCGGCCCTGCCTGCCGGATATGCTGCCGGTCATCGGCAAGGCTCCCCGCCATGGCGGGCTATGGTTCGATTTCGGCCACCAGCACCACGGCCTGACGCTCGGACCCGCGACCGGCCGCCTGCTGGCCGAAATGATGACCGGCGAGACGCCGTTTGCCGATGTCAGGCCGTTTGCCATCGAACGCTTTGGTTGACCATATCGGGAGTTGACCATATCGGGAATTGAGGGGGCCGGGGACCGGGTCTTGTCCTTGCGTGACGCGGGTCATCGTGGCGATACTGCACCAAGGGCAGAAAAAAGGAGCGGTCATGAAGGTTAACGTGGAAATAGATTGCACGCCGCTGGAGGCCCGTCAGTTCTTCGGATTGCCCGACGTCTCGCCGATGCAGATCGCCGTGATGGACAAGATGCAGCAGCAGGTGATGGCCAACATCGAAAAGGTGTCGCCGGAATCGCTGATCCAAAGTTGGTTCACGTTCGATCCTAAGATCGCCGAGCGATTCCAGGATATGTTCGTGACCATGGCCGGGCTCGGCGGCATGGCCAAGAAGGACAAGTGAGAGTGGCGATCGCGGAAAGCGGCGCAGCAACGGAAGAGCAGCGGCTTCGGCCGCCAAGTCTGCTTCTGATGCTGGCCGAGACGCGGGCGCTGTTCGAACTGAATTCGAGCCTGTTACTGTCGCCGCTCTTGTTGCGTGCGCCGAGGGGCGACGGGCATCCGGTGCTGGCGCTGCCGGGATTTCTCGCCAGTGATCTATCGATGGCGCCGATGCGGCGCTATCTGAAAGAACTCGGCTACGACACCTATGCCTGGGACATGGGCCGCAATTTCGGCGGCATCGCTTCCAAGCGTGGAGCACTGCAAGCTCTGCTGAGGCGCATCTATGGAGCCACTCGCCGCAAGGTCAGTCTGGTCGGCTGGAGTCTCGGCGGCGTCTATGCGCGCGATCTCGCACTGCAGATGCCGGGCATGGTGCGTTCAGTGATCACGCTCGGCAGCCCGTTTGCCAGCGACATCCGCGCGACCAACGCCACGCGGCTCTATGAGCTGCTGTCGGGAGAAACCGTCGACGACAATCCGGAAATCCGCCTGGCCATCGCCGGTGACCTGCCGGTGCCGGCGACCTCGATCTATTCCCGCACCGACGGCATCGTGAACTGGCACACCAGCCTATTGCACCCCTCCGCAACCGCCGAAAACATCGAGGTCTACCTTGCCAGCCATATCGGGCTCGGCGTCAACCCCGCAGCGTTGTGGGCAGTAGCCGACCGCTTGGCGCAGGCGGAGGGCGAGTTTAAGCATTTTGACCGATCAGGACCATTTGCCATTGCCTATGGGCCCCCCGAAAATGCACAATCCTGAATCCACGCCCTGAGCTAAGGGCATGATCGCGAAAGATCCCGTTCTGCAATTGGTGCGGGATGGCTGCCGGTTTTCGGATATGCTCCAATAATAAAGACATTCCAGACGCCAGAAGCGCCGCCAAGGCGCCGCGTTTTCTACTGCGGGAGGAAAATATGGCGGACGCCAAGAAGCTGTCTTCGCTGGACGCTTCGTTTTTGTATCTGGAAACACCGGAAATGCCGATGCATGTCGGCAGCATGGCGATCTTCCGCCTGCCCGAAGGCTACAAGGGCGACTTCTTCGAAGAGTTCAAGGCGATGATCGCCTCGCGGCTGCACATCGCGCCGATTCTGAAAGCCCGCTTGGAGAAGGCGCCTCTCGACATCGATCATCCGTCCTGGGTCGAGGACGACCAGTTCGACATCGACCGCCACATCTTCCGCGCCAGCCTGCCGGCGCCGCGCGATCGTGCGACGCTGGAGCGCATCGTCGGCTGGATGCATGCCAAGCTGCTCAACCGCGCCCGCCCGCTCTGGGAGTTCTATGTCTTCGAAGGCATGAAGGATAACGAGATCGGGCTTTACTCCAAGATGCATCATGCCTGCATCGATGGCGGCGCCGGCGCCGCGCTCACCAGCATGATCTACGACATCACCCCGGTGCCGCGTCAGGTCGATCCGCCGACGGCGCGCAAGGTGGCGCCGGAGCCGCGCGACATCGCTGCCAACCTGATCGATTCCTACCAGCAGCTCTGGACCCAGCCGTTCGATCCGAAGGCGGCGCCGAAGAGCCTCGAGCTGCCGCGCTCGGGAAAAAGCGATCTTGGATCGATCCTGTTCGACAACGCCATGTTCCAGATCGAGAGTGCGGTGAAATTCGCCAGCAGCATTCCGACAATGCTCAAGAGCGTGTCCGATGTGGTCGGCAAGGTTTCGGATCCGAAGTCGCGTGACAGCCTGGCCAGCATGGCCTCGCCGCCGACCATCCTCAACAAGACGATCTCGTCGGAGCGCAGCTTCGCCGGCACCTCGATCTCGCTGTCGCGCGCCAAGGCGCTGGCAAAGACGTCCGGCGGCAAGCTCAACGACGTCGTGCTGGCGCTGTCGTCAGGCGTGGTGCGCCGCTACCTGATAAGCCAGGGCGCGCTGCCCAACAAATCCCTGACCGCAGCGGTGCCGATCTCGCTGCGCGAGGAGGGCAACGCCGATGCCAACAACCAGGTGTTCGGCATGATCTGCGCGATCGCCACCAATGTCGACGATCCCAAGACGCGGCTGGAAACCATCATCGCGCAATCCACCAAGTCGAAGGAGATGTCGCATCCGCTGCGGGCGCTGATGCCGCAAGTCTCCAATCTTTCGATGCTGGGCGCGCCGATCGTGACCCAGATCCTTGCGTTACTCTACAGCCGCTCCAACCTCTCCGACGTGCTGCCACCGGCGGCCAACATCACCGTATCAAACGTGCCCGGTCCGCGGCAGACGCTGTATGCCGCCGGCGCCGAGCTGCTGCACATCTTCCCGGTGTCGATCTCGACGCATGGCATCGCGCTCAACATCACCGTGCAGAGCTACCGCGACCAGCTCGATTTCGGTTTCATCGCCGGCGCCAACATCATTCCGCATGTCCACATTCTCTGCGACATGCTTCCGGTCGAATTTGAAGCGCTGGAGGCGGCGTTCGCGCCGCCGCCGAGCATGACCCGCGCCGCTGAATAGGGGGCTGACATGATTGAAATGCCGCCGCTACAATTCGCCGAGGTGAACGGTATTCGCATGGGCTATTACGAGGCGGGGCCGAAGTCCGACAAGCCGCCGGTCATTCTCTGCCATGGCTGGCCAGAGATCGCGTTCTCCTGGCGGCACCAGATCAGGGCGCTCAGCGAGGGCGGCATCCGGGTGATTGCGCCGGATCAGCGCGGCTATGGCGCGACCGACCGCCCCGAGCCGGTCGAGGATTACGACATGGAGCATCTGACCGGCGATCTCGTCGGTCTGCTCGATCATCTCCAGATCGACAAGGCGATCTTCGTCGGCCACGACTGGGGCGGCTTCGTCGTCTGGCAGATGCCACTGCGTCATCTTAGTCGCGTCGCCGGCGTCGTCGGCGTCAACACCCCGCATTGGGATCGCATGCCGGCCGATCCGATCGAGCTGTTTCGGCAGCGCTTCGGCGACAAGATGTACATCGTGCAATTCCAGGATCCTGGCCGCGAGCCGGACAGGATTTTCGGCAGCCGGGTCGAGCAGACCTTTGACGCATTCATGCGCAAGCCGGTGGCGCGACCCCCGGGTGCGCCGGAGGAGCAGCCGATTGCGGGTGTCGGCGCATCAGCGCGACTCAATCTGGCGTTTCCGCAGATGATCGCGAATTACGATGCCAAACACGATCCGCGCACGCCGATCCTGTCACCGGAAGAAAAGCAGGTGTTCGTCGATACCTTCACCAAGACCGGCTTCACCGGCGGCATCAACTGGTACCGCAATTTTTCCCGCAACTGGCAGCGCTCGGAAGGGCTCGACCATACCGTCCGCGTGCCGTCGCTGATGATCATGGCCGAGAACGACGCGGTGCTGCCGCCGTCGGCGGCCGAGGGCATGGAGAAGCTGGTACCGGACCTCGAGAAATATCTCGTGCGCGATAGCGGCCATTGGACCCAGCAGGAAAAGCCGGACGAGGTCAGCGCCAAGCTGATCGAGTGGCGCAGAAAAAGATTTGGATAGGTCCGCATAACGAGCCATCATTGCGAGGAGCGCAGCGACGAAGCAATCCATTCTTCGTTTTGCCGAGCGATGGATTGCTTCGCTTCGTTCGAAATGACGGTTGAGTCAGGCAGGGGAGACACTTCGACAATGGCGTCCAGCAATAAACTCAGTCCGATACCGCATCCGCCGAAGAAGCCCGTCGTCGGCAACATGCTGTCGCTGGACCCGAACGCGCCGGTGCAGCATCTGGTCAAGCTGTCCAAGGAGCTCGGGCCGATCTTCTGGCTCGACATGATGGGTGCGCCGATCGTGATTGTCTCCGGCCACGATCTGATCGATGAACTCTCCGACGAGAAGCGTTTCGACAAGACGGTGCGCGGCTCGCTGCGCCGCGTCCGCGCCGTCGGCGGCGACGGGCTGTTCACGGCCGATACGACAGAGCCGAACTGGAGCAAGGCGCACAACATCCTGCTGCAACCGTTCGGCAACCGCGCGATGCAAGCCTATCACCCGAGCATGGTCGATATCGCCGAGCAACTCGTGAAGAAATGGGAGCGGCTCAACGCCGACGAGGAGATCGACGTCGTGCACGACATGACGGCGCTCACGCTCGACACCATCGGTCTCTGTGGTTTCGACTACCGTTTCAATTCATTCTACCGCCGCGACTATCACCCGTTCGTGGAGTCGCTGGTGCGCTCGCTCGAGACCATCATGATGACCCGCGGTCTTCCGCTGGAAAATCTGTGGATGCAGAAGCGGCGCAAGACGCTGGCCCAGGACGTCGCCTTCATGAACAAGATGGTAGACGAGATCATCGCCGAGCGCCGCGGCAATGCGGAAGCCGCCGAAGGCAAGAAGGACATGCTGGGCGCGATGATGACCGGCATCGACCGCTCGACCGGCGAGCAGCTCGACGACATCAACATCCGCTACCAGATCAACACCTTCCTGATTGCGGGCCACGAGACCACAAGCGGACTTCTCTCGTGCACCATCTACGCGCTGCTCAAGCATCCGGAAGTGCTGAAGAAGGCCTACGAGGAAGTCGACCGGGTGCTCGGGCCCGATATCAACGCCAGGCCGACCTATCAGCAGGTCACTCAGCTCACCTACATCACGCAGATCCTGAAGGAAGCGCTGCGGATGTGGCCGCCCGCGCCCGCCTACGGCATTACGCCGCTTCAGGACGAGGCCATCGGCGGTGGCAAGTATAAGCTGAAGAAGAACACGTTCATCACCGTTTTGGTTATGGCGCTGCACCGCGACCCCAGCGTCTGGGGACCCAACCCGGACGTCTTCGATCCCGAGAATTTCAGCCGCGAGGCCGAGGCCACGCGTCCGATCAATGCCTGGAAACCGTTCGGCAACGGCCAGCGCGCCTGCATCGGTCGCGGTTTTGCGATGCACGAGGCGGCGCTGGCGATCGGCATGATCCTGCAGCGCTTCAAGCTGATCGACGTGCATCGCTACCAGATGCACCTGAAGGAAACGCTGACCGTCAAGCCGGACGGTTTCAAAATCAAGGTGCGCCCGCGCGCGGACAAGGACCGTGGCGCGTTTGCCGGCCGCACCGCTATCGCGGCCGCCGCCTCAAACGCGGCGGCGCCACAGGCGCGGACCCGTCCGGGCCACAACACGCCGCTGTTGGTGCTCTATGGCTCAAACCTCGGAACCGCGGAAGAGCTGGCGACGCGGGTGGCTGACCTCGCCGAGGTCAATGGCTTCGCCACAAAACTCGGCGCGCTTGACGATTACGTCGGCAAACTGCCGGAGCAGGGCGCGCTGATGATCTTTTGCGCTTCCTACAATGGCGCAGCCCCCGACAACGCCACGCAGTTCGTCAAATGGCTGGACAGCGGCCTGCCAAGCGACGCCTTCGCCAAAGTGCGATACGCCGTGTTCGGCTGCGGCAACAGCGACTGGGCTGCGACCTATCAATCCGTGCCGCGCATGATCGACGAGCAGTTGACGGCGCACGGCGCGCGCAGCCTCTACAGCCGCGGCGAGGGCGATGCCCGCAGCGATCTCGACGGCCAGTTCGAAAAATGGTTCGCGGCGGCAGCACCCGCGGCCATGAAGGAGCTGGGCGTCGATTCCGGTTTCGCCCGCAGCGCCGACGACGCGCCGCTTTATTCGATCGAGCCGGTGGCGCCATCGGCCGTTCACACCATCGTCGCGCAGGGCGGCGTCGCGCCGATGAAGGTGCTGGTGAATTCCGAACTGCAGAACAAGGCCGGCGCCAGTCCTTCCGACCGCTCGACGTGCCACATCGAGGTGGAATTGCCGCCCGGCATCGCCTACCGCGTCGGTGACCACCTCAGCGTGGTGCCGCGCAACGATCCGGCACTGGTGGATTCCGTCGCGCGCCGTTTTGGTTTCCTGCCCGCCGACCAGATCCGGCTGCACGTCGCGGAGGGCCGCCGCGCGCAATTGCCGGTCGGCGATGCCGTGTCGGTCGGGAGGTTGCTGACCGAGTTCGTCGAGTTGCAGCAGATCGCGACCCGCAAGCAAATCCAGATCATGTCGGAACACACGCGCTGTCCCGTCACCAAGCCGAAGCTGCTCGGCTATGTCGGCGACGACGATGCTTCCACCGAGCGTTACCGATCGGACGTGCTGGCCAGGCGCAAATCGGTGTTCGATCTCTTGGAAGAGCATCCGGCCTGCGAACTGCCATTCCACGCCTATCTGGAAATGCTGTCGCTCTTGGCGCCTCGCTATTATTCGATCTCATCGTCGCCTTCGACCGATCCGTCGCGCTGCAGCGTCACCGTCGCCGTGGTGGAATCGCCCGCGAGTTCGGGGCGCGGCGTCTACAAAGGCGTCTGCTCGAACTATCTCGCCGGACGCCGCGTTGGCGATACCGTGCATGCGACCATACGCGAGACCAAGGCCGGCTTCCGGCTGCCGGACGATCCGGCCCAACCCGTGATCATGATCGGTCCCGGTACGGGGCTAGCGCCGTTCCGCGGTTTCCTGCAGGAGCGCGCGCACCGCAAGGCGCAGGGCGCAAAGCTCGGCCCGGCGATACTGTTCTTCGGCTGCCGCCATCCCGAACAGGATTTTCTCTATGCCACGGAGTTGAAGGCCTTCGCGATCAACGGCATCACTGAGCTGCACACCGCCTTCTCGCGCGCCGACGGGCCGAAGACCTATGTGCAGCATCAGGTGGCGGCGCAAAAGGACCGCGTCTGGAACCTGATCGAGCAGGGCGCGATCATCTATGTCTGCGGCGATGGCGGCAAGATGGAGCCAGATGTCAAGGCCGCGCTGGTTGCGATCTATCGCGAAAAGTCCGGCGCCGACGCCGATGCCGGCCTGCGCTGGATCGACGATCTCGGCACCAAGAACCGCTACGTGCTGGACGTCTGGGCGGGCGGATAAACCGTTGTCCGTGCGAACGCAGGGACGACGACTATTGAGACAGCATGCTACAACCCTCCACATGATTCCCTGGGAAAAGCTCGACACCGCCCGCATTCCTGGCACCGGCGGCGAACTCCGCCTGATGCGCCGCGGCACAGAGTTTTCCATCAAGCTCGGCAGCAACGAGCTGATGAACAGCCGCCTGTCGGGCTCGGAAGCCGCGCTCGCGACGCTCGCTGCGAAGAAGATCGAAAATGTCGCTAAGCCGCGTGTACTGATCGGCGGATTGGGCATGGGCTTTACGTTGCGTGCCGCGCTCGCCGGGCTCGGCAATGAAGCGCAGATCTTGGTGGCGGAGTTGGTGCCGGCGGTGGTCAGTTGGGCCCGAGGCCCGATGGCAGAAATCTTCGGCGACAGCTTGGACGATCCCCGCGTCAGCATTCGCGAGACGGATGTCACCGACATCATCCGGTCGCATCGTTCGAAGTTCAATGCCATTCTGCTCGATGTCGACAATGGACCGGAGGGGCTTACTCGTGAGGCCAACGATGCGCTCTACAACGCTGCAGGCTTGCGTGCGACGCACGCCGCACTGCGACCGGGCGGCATCCTGGCCATATGGTCTTCGGGGCCAAACGCTGCGTTCGCAAAACGTCTTCGTGGTGCAGGCTTCGAGGTGAACGAAGTCAACATCCGCGCCACCGGCAAAGGCCGCGGCGTGCGCCACGTGATCTGGATTGCGATGAAGGCCTAGCGTCAGAAGCGTGTTACGGAACGTCTACGCCGCCTTTGCGGCCGCACCCTGCGCGTGGCCGGCGATCGCGTTGATGATCTGCGGCCACATCGGGATCGGCAGCGCGTGGCCCATGCCTTCGATCATCAGGAGCTTTGCGCCGGGGATCGATGCCGCGGTATCCTTGCCGCCTTCGGGGTGCACCAACGGATCGACGGTGCCGTGAATGACGAGCGTCGGGATTTTCATGTGATGCAGCCGTTCCTTGCGGCTGCCGGAGGCAAGCACCGCCCGCAACTGCCGGCCAACGCCGTTCGGATTGAGGCCGCGTTCATAGGTGCGGGCAGCGCGGGCAGGGTCGAGGGCCTCGTCTTCCGGGAACGAGCCGACGCGCAGCACTTTCCAGGTCTGGGCGAACCGGTCGAAATACTCCTCCTTGGTCCGCGGCGGCGGCGCCATCAGCACGGCCGCAGCCTCGCGCGTCGGCGGCGGTATTTTTGGATTGCCCGTGGTCGACATGATCGAGGTCAGCGAACGCACCCGCTGCGGGAACGAGAGCGCGACTTCCTGCGCGATCATGCCGCCCATCGACGCTCCGACCAGATGCGCCGACTGGACGCCGAGTACGTCCATCAGGCCAACAGTGTCCTTGGCCATGTCGATCAATTTGTAAGGTGCGGCCACCGGAATCTTCAGGAATCGCAGCTTCAGCAGTTCGAACGGTGTCAGCCGCTTGCCGCCGGACATGTGAGAGGACTTGCCGATATCGCGATTGTCGAAGCGGATGACGCGAAAGCCGCGCGCGGCGAGCTGGCGGCAGAAATCGTCATCCCAATGGATCATCTGGGCGCCGAGCCCCATGATCAAGAGCATCGGCTCCGCGGCCGGATCGCCAAAAATCTCGTAGCAAATATCGATGCCGTTGGCGCGGGCGATCTGAGGCGGCTGATGGGCGAGCATCGCGTGTCTTCCCTCAAGTGTTATCTGGCTTCAAGTAACTATGGCACGGTTTCCCGCACCGCAGAAGACGTCGCAGCGGTTGACCGGCCCGCTGCAACGGTGTGGTATGGGCCAAACACAAGCGAAGCGTGGCAAGCGCTCGTAATCTTTCGGGAGAGGGCGCCTATGGCCGACAAAGGCAACGATCCTGCCGTGATCTGGCAGACCATGATCGGGGAGATGGAGAAGGGGTTCAACTCCTTTGCCAACCAGGCGATGGCCTCGCCCGAATTCTCGAAAATGATGAACCAGGTCGGCGGCGTCAGCGCAGGCGCGCAGAAGCAGCTCGGCGAACTGATGGAGAAATACCTGCTGGCGATGAACCTGCCGAGCCGGGCGCAGCTCGTCGGCATGGCGGAGCGGCTGCAAGCTATCGAGGGCCAGCTCAACGAGATCAAGGCGCTGCTGCACCAGGTGCACCACAACTCGCTGGCGCCGGAGAGCGGCTACGGCACGCCGCGGCCGCCGCGCACCAAGCGTCCGCCGGCGGAGGGAGAGCAGAAATGAACGCTCCCGCGGGTCTCGATCTCGCTTCCATTTCGGAGCGGGTCCAGTCCGAGGTGCAGCGCGCGATCCAGCGTAGCATCAAGGGCGTCGAGTATTTTTCGACCTCCGGCCCGTCGCTGGGCTCGACGCCAAAGGACATCCTGGCCGCCCGCGGCACCATGAACCTCTATCACTATCGGCCGATGGCGGATGAAATCTACCGCGTGCCGATCCTGATCGTGATGGCGACCACCAACCGCGGCTACATCCTCGACATGGTGCCCGGCCAGAGCTTTATCGAGTTTCTGTTGAAGCGCGGCTACGACGTCTACATGCTGGACTGGAGCGCGCCCAAGCCGGAAGAAAAATCCTTACGGATGGAGGACTACGTCCTCGACTTCATCCCCGACTGCGTCCGCCGCGTGCAGCAGGATTCCGGCGAGCAGGACGTTACCGTGATCGGCTATTGCTTCGGCGGCGTGCTGTCGCTCTTGTACGGCTCGATCTTCCACGACGGGCCGATGAAGAATTTGATTTGCTTCACCACGCCGATCGATTTCCGCGAGATGAAGCTGTTCCAGAACTTTTCGGACCGCCGCTATTTCGACGTCGATCGCCTCGTCGACAGTGTCGGTAATGTGCCGCCCGAAATGATCCTGTCCTCGTTCGAAATGCTGCGGCCGGCGTCGCGCACCGTCAGCCAGGTGCAATTGTGGGAAAACATCTGGAACGACGAGTTCGTGAAGTCGTACCGGATGTTCGACCGCTGGGCGACGGATACGCTGCCACTGGCGGGCGAGTATTTCCGCGACATCACCAAGAACCTGATGTGGGACAACAAGCTCTTTAACGGCAACATGTCGGTCGGCGGGCGTGCGGCGGATATTTCCAGGATCAAGGTGCCGATCCTGCATGCGGTCGCCGAACACGATCACATCGTGCCCTATGATGCGGCCAAGCACCTGATCGCCAAGGTCGGTTCGACCGACAAGGAAGAGGTGATCCTCAAGGGCGGTCACGTCAGCCTCGTCGCCGGCGCCAACGCGATCAAGCGGCTGTGGCCGAGACTGGATTCCTGGCTAGGTAAGAGATCAACATGAGCGAGACACGTTCCTATCCGCGCCACGTCAAGACCGATGCCGGCGAGATCGAATTCCGCATGATGGGGCGGGCGGACGAAGCCGCCGTGCTGGCATTTGCGCAAAAGCTCCCGACGCATGATCTCTTGTTCCTGCCGCGCAACATCAGCCAGCCAAAGGTGCTCTCGGCCTGGATCAACGAGATCGAGCGCGGCCAGATCGTAAGCCTGCTGGCAGTGAAGGATGGGACGGTGGTCGGCTGCGGCACGCTGGTGCGCGACCCGCATTCCTGGTCGCCCCATCTCGGCGAAATCCGGATGGTGGTCTCGCTTGACGTCCGCGGGCAGGGGGTCGGCCGGGCGCTGTCGCAGGAAACGTTTGCGCTGGCGCTGGGCGCCGGGCTGGAAAAGCTGTCGGTACAGATGACCGTCGACCAGCAAGCGGCGATCGCCCTGTTCGAGAGCCTCGGCTTCCGGGCCGAGGCCCTGCTGCGGGACCACGTCAGCGATGTCGACGGCAAGAAGCACGACATCGTCGTGCTCGGGCACAATGTGGCGCAGGTTCGGGCACAGATGGAAGCCTATGGGCTCCCGGGGGCCGTGCAGCACTAGCCAAACACAAAATCGCGAAAACAACCCCATGCAAAGTAGATGGGGCCGGCCGGCATTAGCCTAAAGTGGAACCTTTGCCGGTTCTCTGGGCGAACCGCTCATCCATCAGGCTTTTCACGAGTTCGTGATATCGCGCTGCAACATTGATGTTGCGGTGCACCATTAACTATGGCACAACACTCGCGCCCCGGGCCAATCCGGACGGGGTGAGCCCATAGCTCAAACCTGAGGATGGAGAGACCCCCATGACCATCGAAACCAATTCCGTGCTGAACACCGTCAAGGAAGCCTTCGCGCCCGTCACCGAGGCGTTCACCAAGCTCCAGAACCTGGAAGTTCCGGAAGCCGCCCGTGAGTTCGTGAAGAAGCAGACCGAGACCGCCAAGGAGCGCACCGCCGACTTTTATGCCGGTTCGGAGAAGGCGACTGCTGCGATCGAAACCGCCGTTGCCGGTTCGGTTTCCGAGGCCGCCAAGATCAGCCGCAACATCCAGCAGGCGCTCTACCAGGACGCGGAAGCGTTCTTCGCCGGCATCGACAAGCTCGCTTCGGCGAAGTCGCTGAGCGAAGCTGCCCAGATCCAGTCGGACCTGGTCCGTGCGCGCGGCGAAGTGCTCGTCACGCGGGCGAAGGCCGCCACCGACTATCTCGGCAAGCTCGTCGCCGACAGCGCCAGGACCGCGCAGGACAACTTTGCCAAGGTCTATTCCAAGACCGCTTGATGAAGACCGCCTGATCGCGATCCGCTGACAACTGCCGTTTTCGAAGGCCCGCTTTTGCGGGCCTTCTTTTTGTCCTCTCCTCGTCATGACCCGTTGCCGTCATTGCGAGGAGCGATAGCGACGAAGCGATCCATCGTTTCGGTGCGGCGACATGGATTGCTTCGCTTCGCTCGCAATGACGGCTAGTCTGATGCGGACGCGAACCGTTCCTCGAAAGCCGCCATGACGCTTCCCGCCACCTTCGTCATCGACTCTCCCGGCGACGCGATCCGCGCCGCCGAGTTGCGGCGCGTGAAGATTTTGGCAACGTCGGTGCTGGCGGCGACGTTTGCGATCTTCCTCGCCGCACGAGCGCTGCTGCCGCTGCATCCGGCCTTCGGCTTCATCGCGGCGTTTGCGGAAGCCGCCACCATCGGCGGCCTGGCCGACTGGTACGCCGTCGTGGCGCTGTTCAAACGGCCGCTGGGACTGCCGATTCCGCACACTGCAATCATCCAGAGCAACCAGCACCGCATCGCCGACAAGCTCGGCGAATTCATCGAGAAGCATTTCCTGGAAGCTGCTCCCGTCGAGACCAAGCTGCGGCAGATCGATTTCGGCGCGTTCATCGCCGACTGGCTGCGCGACCGCAAGCGCAGCGAGGATCTTGCGCGCTTTGCGCTGCGGCTGTTGCCCGAAGCGGTGGCGGCGACGGAGACCTCCGGGCTGATGACCTTCGTCAGTCGCCGCATCACCGCGCAACTGATGTCGATCGATCTCGCGCCGTTGGCGGCCGGAACGCTGCGCGCTTTCGTGAAGGAGGGGCGGCATTCAGGGCTGCTCGATGACATCCTGCGCGCGGTGCATCAGACCATGACGCAGGCCGAAACCATGGCGATGATCCGCGAAAAGATCCGCGCCGAACTGCCGACGCTGCTAAAGCTCTATCGCGCCGACAAGTTCCTGGTGAACAAGATCGTGGCTTCCGCCACCGCCTTCTTCGAGGAAGTCCGCAACGATCCCGCGCATCCGTTCCGCGGCGAGTTCGACCGCATGGTGATGACCTTCGTCGATCGCCTCGGCACCGATCCAAGCTACGCCGAGCGGATCGAAGGGTTGAAGCGCGATCTCCTGGCGCGTCCCGAAGTGACGGGTCTCGCACGCCACATCTGGGCCAACGCACGCTCGTTCTTCGAACGCAGCGCCTCGGGCGAGACGCAGGTGTTGGAGCAATATCTGGTGCGCATGTTCGTGAAAGCGGGTGAGGCGCTGGCGGGCGACGCCGAGATGCGCACCGAGATCAACCAGGGGCTCGTGGCGGTGTTGCGCACCGTGATCGCCGAACAGAAGAGCGGCGTCTCGACCTTCATCTCCGACCAGGTGAAGTCCTGGGACATGGGGCAGTTGATCTCGCTGATCGAAATCAACATCGGCCGCGACTTGCAATACATCCGCTTCAACGGATCGCTGATCGGCGGGCTAGCGGGATTGGCGCTGTACACTCTCGAATACCTGCTGCGGCTGCTGTGACTAATTCATCACGTCAACGCTTTTAGTTATCCGAGATGTGACCTGCACTGCTTGCAAGGGGAAAGCCGGTTCCCTAGCTTTTTTGTGGAACTATATTGCAGTGCCGAACGATTCTACCGCGTTGGCGTCTAACTGAACCGGTGGCCGGCTGCCGCGACGTAAGGGGCCGAGCCCGAGAGGAGATATGATGTCCGTTGCTGCGCAGACGCTTGCCCCGCCATCCAGAACCCTGATGCTTCTGGAGGGGCGTGCCATTCACGAACTCGGCGCGTTTCTGGGGGCACTGCCATTGCTGAGTCTGGCGCCGCGCGGCGACGGGCACCCCGTGCTGGTGTTGCCCGGCCTTGTTGCATCCGACGCCTCGACGCGACCGCTGCGCAGCTTCCTGCGCACGCGCGGCTATGCCGTCAGCGGCTGGCGTCAGGGGCGCAACCTCGGCCTGCGCCACGGCGTGCAGAACGCCATGGTCGATCTCGTGCGGGAGTTGAACGACATGCATGGCCGCAAGGTCTCGCTGGTCGGATGGAGTCTGGGCGGTCTCTACGCGCGCCAGCTTGCCAAGATGATGCCGGAGCGCGTGCGCTCGGTGATCACGCTCGGCAGCCCGTTTGCGTCGGGACCGAAGGCGACCAACGCCTGGCGCGTTTACGAAATGGCGAGCGGCCGTCGCGCCGACGAGGAGGACGCCCGCTTCGGCGGCGCGCTGTCGGCCACGCCGCCGGTGCCGACCACCGCGATCTTCAGCCGCACCGACGGCATCTGCGCCTGGCAGGGCTGCATGGAGAAGACGTCGGCGACATCCGAGAGCATCGAGGTCGAAAGCAGCCATTGCGGCATGGGCCATCACCCCGCGGTCGTGTACGCGGTTGCAGATCGCCTGGCGCAGCCGGAAGGCGAATGGTCGCCGTTCGATCGAAGCGGCTGGCGCAGCGTGGTTTACCCGAATCCGCATCGGTAGCAGACGCGGGTGTTTGCTAACCTCGCCCCGCTCTTGCGGGGAGAGGTCGGCGCGTAGCGTCGGGTGAGGGGGCGCTCTCTCCGCGCACTCACGTCTATCGAATTTGCGGAAGTAGCCCCTCAGCCCGACCTTCTAAGAGCGAGCTTCGCTCGTCTCGACCCCGTGAAGGACGTGGAGAGGGAGGCAGCCACCGATTTTCGCAAACCCGCAAAACGCGCTATGCCTTGACGCATGCCGCCGCCGCTTGCCCGCATCATCCAGCAGTTGAAGCGCGAACCGTCGCGCACGGGTTCGATCGTCATCACCGTATTCGGCGATGCCATCGTGCCGCGCGGCGGCTCGGTCTGGCTTGGCACGCTGCTCGAATTCTTCGAGCATCTCGACATCGACGCCAGCGTAGTGCGAACCGCGATGTCGCGGCTGACGGCCGACGGCTGGTTCGAGCGCGTTAAAGTTGGCCGCAATAGTTTCTATCGCCTGGTGCAAGGCGAGCGGCAGACCTTCGATATCGCGACCAAACACATTTACGGCCCGCCAGCCTCCGACTGGACCGGGCGATTTGAGCTGCTGCTGATCGGCAATGGCGGAGACCGCGACGCCGCGCGCGAGGCGTTGAAGAACGCTGGCTTCGGCAGTCCGCTGCCTGGCGTATGGGTGGCGCCGTCGGGCGTGCCGGTGCCTGCCGAAGCCGCCGGCGCCATTCGTCTCGAAGTGTCGGCGGAAGACGACAGCGGGCGGCGTCTGCTCAGCGAAAGCTGGCCGCTCGATCGCACCGCCGACGCCTATCAGAAATTCATGAAGACCTTCGAGCCGCTGCACGGCTGGCTCGGTCGCGGCGAGCGGCTGACCGAGGCCGAGGCGTTCATAGCGCGGATTCTGCTGATCCATCACTACCGTCGCGTCGTGCTGCGCGACCCGTTGCTGCCGACCGCGCTATTGCCCGCGGACTGGCCGGGCAGGGCCGCCCGAACGCTCTGTGGCGAGATCTATCGCGCGCTGCTTCCCGCGTCCGAACAATGGCTTGATCGCCATGCCACCAACGAAAACGGACCCCTGCCAAAGCCCGGCGGGGAACTTTCGAACCGGTTTGACGGGCCGTAGATATGTTACAGAAATATATTGCATATCATAATTTTTGTTATATATTTCTTCCCAACAAATTCCGGGAGGTCCGCCATGTACACGCAGGCGCTCAACACGTCCGAAGGCGACGACCGCCACATTGAGGACGCCACGCGGGCTGCGCAGTTTCAGGCGCGCATCGATGCCGACGAGCGCATCGAGCCAAACGACTGGATGCCGGCCGCCTACCGCAAGACGCTGACGCGGCAGATTTCGCAGCACGCGCATTCCGAAATCGTCGGCATGCTGCCCGAAGGCAACTGGATCGCTCGCGCGCCGTCGCTGCGCCGCAAGGCGGCGCTGCTCGCCAAGGTGCAGGACGAATGCGGCCACGGCCTCTACCTCTACGCCGCCGCCGAAACGCTCGGTTCTTCGCGGGAAGAGCTGGTCGACGCGATGCTCGCGGGCAAGGCAAAATATTCCTCGATCTTCAACTATCCGACGCTGACCTGGGCCGACATCGGCACCATCGGCTGGCTGGTCGATGGCGCGGCGATCATGAACCAGATCCCGCTGTGCCGCTGCTCCTACGGTCCCTACGCGCGCGCGATGATCCGCGTCTGCAAGGAAGAGTCTTTCCACCAGCGCCAGGGTTTTGAGATCATGCTGACGCTGTGTCGCGGCACTGACGAGCAGAAGGCGATGGCGCAGGACGCGCTGAACCGCTGGTGGTGGCCGGTGCTTATGATGTTCGGCCCGCCCGATCAGGTCAGCCAGCACAGCGACACATCAACCAAGTGGAAGATCAAGCGTTTTTCCAATGACGAGCTGCGGCAGAAATTCGTCGATGCCACGGTGCCGCAAGCCCAGTTCCTGGGCCTGACGATTCCCGATCCCGGCATGAAGCAGAACGCGAACGGCAATTGGGAATACAGCGCGATCGATTGGGACGAGTTCAAACAGGTGCTGGCAGGCAACGGCCCCTGCAACCGCGACCGTCTGGCGGCGCGGCGCAAGGCGCATGAGGACGGCGCCTGGGTGCGCGAAGCAGCGATGGCCTATGCCGAGAAGCGCCGGCAACGGTCGGCGCTGCAGGCGGCCGAATAGGAGAGACGCGATGGCGACGCCGAACATTCCGCTTTGGGAAGTTTTCATCCGCAGCCGCAACGGGCTGGCGCACAAGCATGTGGGCTCGCTGCATGCCACCGACGCCACGCTGGCGCTGCAGGCTGCCCGCGACATCTACACCCGCCGCGGCGAGGGCCTCTCGATCTGGGTGGTGCCGTCGAGCGCCATCACCGCGTCCGATCCGTCTGAGAAAGGCATGATGTTCGAGCCGGCGGAGTCGAAGATCTACCGGCACCCGACATTTTACGACGTGCCCGACGAAGTCGGGCATATGTGAGACCGTCATTGCGAGCGAAGCGAAGCAATCCATCGCGCCGGCAACGTAAGTGTGGATTGCTTCGTCGCTCCGCTCCTCGCAATGACGGCTGAGCAAGCAGGAACTGACATGGCCGCAATCAACATCCAGGTCTCCGAAACGCCGCTGGTGCTCTACACCCTGCGCCGCGCTGACGATGCTTTGATCCTGGGCCATCGGCTGTCGGAATGGTGCGGCCATGCGCCGATGCTGGAAGAGGACATGGCGCTCGCCAATATGGGCCTCGATCTGCTCGGCCAGGCGCGCGAGCTCTATTCCTACGCGGCCAAGGTCGAGGGCAGGGGCAACGACGAGGACAAGTTCGCTTATCTCCGCGATGTCAGGCAATACCGTAATCTCCTATTGCTGGAACAGCCGAACGGCGATTTCGCCCGCACCATGGTGCGGCAGTTCTTCTATGCTGCGTTCGCCGATCTCTATTGGCGCGCGATGATGCGCTCGACCGATGCAACGCTGGCGGCGATTGCGGCGAAATCGGAAAAGGAAAGCGCCTATCATGTCAGGCATTGCTCGGAATGGATCGTCCGTCTCGGGGACGGCACCGAGGAAAGCCACCGCCGCACGCAAGGGGCGGTCGACGAGCTCTGGGCTTTCACCGGCGAGATGTTTGAGGTCGACGACAGCGAGCGCGGCCTGATCGATGGCGGCATTGCGATCGACCCTGCCACCTTGCGTCCGCAATGGCTGAAGACGGTATCGGATATCGTCCGCGAAGCGACGCTTGTTTTGCCCGATAACAACTGGATGCAGCAGGGCGGCCGCAGTGGCCGGCACAGCGAGCATCTCGGCCATCTCCTCAGCGAGTTGCAATCGATGCAACGGACGTTTCCGGGGGCGACATGGTAACGGCCATCCCCAGCGACACCGATCTGCGCCGCCGCGCCTGGGAGGCCGCTTCACAAGTGGTCGATCCCGAAATACCGGTGCTTACGATCGCCGATCTCGGCGTACTGCGCGACGTCGAGGTTCATGACGGCCGGGTCGAGGTCGCGATTACGCCCACTTACTCCGGCTGTCCGGCGATGAACATGATCGCGCTCGAGATCGAGCTGGCGCTGGAACGCGCCGGCATGCCGCGCCCGACCGTCCGCACCGTGCTGTCGCCTGCCTGGACCACGGACTGGATGAGCGACGACGGCCGCAACAAGCTCCGGGAATACGGCATCGCCCCACCGCAGGCATCACACTCGCGCCGCGCGCTGTTCGGCGAGCAGCAGGTGGCGTGTCCGCAATGCGGCTCGGGGAATACCGAGCTGCTGTCCGAATTCGGCTCGACCTCTTGCAAGGCGCTGTGGCGTTGCAAGGCCTGCCGCGAACCCTTTGATTATTTCAAGTGTCATTGACCATGTCCGTCGCGCCGCGTTTCCATCGTCTTGCCGTCAACGACCTCCGTCGCGAGGCGGCCGATGCGGTATCGATGACGTTTGCGATCCCGAAGGAGCTGGAAGGCGACTACAGCTTTGCGCCGGGACAATACCTCACTTTGCGTACCACGATGGACGGCGAGGAAGTCCGCCGCTCCTATTCGATCTGCTCGGGGCCTGACGACGGCGAGCTGCGCATCGCGGTGAAGAAGGTCGACGGCGGCGCGTTTTCGCACTGGGCAGCGGACGAATTGAAGGCCGGCGACGAACTCGACGTGATGACGCCGACTGGCCGTTTCGGCGTCGCCCCTGCGCCGGATGAGGCGAGGGTCTATGTCGGATTTGCCGCAGGAAGCGGCATCACGCCGATCCTGTCGATCGTCAAGGGCGTGCTGGCGCGCGAGCCGAACAGCCGGTTCTTCCTGTTTTACGGCAATCGCACGACGTCAAACATGCTGTTCCTCGAAGAACTCGAGGAACTGAAAGACCGCTTCATGCAGCGGTTGTCGCTGTTTCATGTCATCTCGGGCGAGGATCAGGATATCCCGATCCTGCATGGCCGGCTCGATGGCGCGAAAGTGCGCGTGCTGTTGCGCTCGCTGGTGCCCGCCTCGAGTGTCGATCACGTCTTCATCTGCGGCCCCATGGGTATGAGCGAGGAGATCGAGACCACTTGCCGCGAGCTCGGCATTGCGGAGGACCGCATCCATGTGGAGCGCTTTGTCTCGGAATTCGGCGGCAAGCCGCGCGCGAAGAAGATTGTCGAGCCGTCCGCGCCGCCGAAGGCGATCGCCTCGCTGATCATCGACGGCAAGCGCCGCGAGGTGCCGGTCGCCGAAGGAGAGGCCATTCTCGACGCCGCGTTGCGCGCCGGCATGGATCTGCCGTTCGCCTGCAAGGGCGGCATGTGCTCGACCTGCCGCGCCAAGCTGGTCGAGGGCGAGGCACAGATGGAAGTCAACTATTCGCTGGAGCCGTGGGAATTGAAAGCGGGATTCATCCTGACCTGCCAGGCACGGCCGTGCTCGGACAAGGTCGTGGTGGACTACGACCATGTGTGACGGCAACGTCATTCCGGGATGGCCCGAAGGACCAGACCTCAGATGCGCAATTGCGCATCGGGGAATCTCGAGATTCTCTGGTGCGCAGTTGCGCACCACAGTTCGCGCTGCGCGCGACCCGGAATGACGGAAGCAGTTGGGCTACGAAATGCAGGATCGTTGACACCTCAGGTGCTTCGTTCCCAGACCGACCGATTACGCAACGAGGCTTGATAACAAGCCCGGCAACAGGGAGAGAACGTCGTGGATCCATCTCGCAGAGCGTGCAACCCGCTATGAACGTCGTGCTGTCGCCCGACGAGATCGCCCGCGCCTGCGCGGAGGCGATGTGGAAGGAAGACGACGCCAGCAAGGGCCTCGGCATGAAAATTGTCGAGGTCAGGCCGGGGCAGGCGACGCTGACGATGACGGTGCAGCCGCACATGGTCAACGGCCAGCGCATCGCCCATGGCGGCTTCATTTTTCTCCTCGCCGATTCCACCTTCGCCTTTGCCTGTAATTCCCGCAATGAGCGCGCAGTCGCTGCGCAATGCGATATCGCCTTCATCCGCCCGGGCAAGCTCGGCGACGTGCTGGTCGCGACCGCGCGGGAAGTTTCGCGCAACGGTCGCTCCGGGATCTATGACGTCCGCGTCACATCGGGCGATGTCGTGATTGCGGAGTTCCGCGGTCATTCCCGCACCATCGCCGGGACATGGCTGCCGGCCGCGGACGAAGAGACCAAACAAAAATAGCAAGCGAGAGGAACACGCCATGGCCATGGCAAGATTGAAATCCAGTGGAAGCGGTTACGTCACTGAATTGGATGAGGCCGAGCGCGCCTCGCGCGACGAGATCATGGCGCTACAGACCAAGCGCCTCGCCTGGTCGCTCCGGCACGCCTACGACAATGTCGCCTATTACAGGAAGGCGTTTGACGCGGCCGGCGTGCATCCCTCCGATTTCAAGCAGCTCTCTGATCTCACGAAGTTCCCATTCACGGCGAAGACCGATCTCCGCGACAACTACCCCTTCAACATGTTCGCCGTGCCGCGCGAAAAACTGGTCCGCGTCCACGCGTCCTCGGGCACAACAGGCAAGCCGATCGTGGTCGGCTATACGCAAGGCGATATCGACATCTGGTCAGAGGTGATGGCGCGCTCGATCCGCGCCGCCGGCGGCCGCACCGGCATGATCATTCACAATGCCTACGGCTACGGCCTGTTCACCGGCGGGCTCGGTGTGCACTACGGTGCGGAAAAACTCGGCTGCACGGTGGTGCCGGTCTCCGGCGGCATGACCGAACGCCAGGTGCAACTGATCAACGATTTCAAGCCTGATATCATCACGGTGACGCCGAGCTACATGCTGGCCATTCTCGACGAGTTCAAGCGGCAGGGGCTCGACCCCCGTCAGTCGTCGTTGAAGGTCGGCATCTTCGGCGCCGAGCCCTGGACGAATGCGATGCGCGCCGAGATCGAGCAGACTTTTGACATGGACGCGACCGATATTTACGGGCTGTCGGAAGTGATCGGCCCCGGCGTGGCGCAGGAATGCGTGGAGACCAAGGACGGCCTGCATATCTGGGAGGATCATTTCTATCCCGAGGTGATCGACCCCGAGACCGGCGCGGTGTTGCCGGACGGCAAGAAGGGCGAACTGGTATTCACCTCGCTCACCAAGCAAGGCTTTCCGATCATCCGCTATCGCACCCGTGACCTGACGCGGCTGTTGCCGGGCACCGCGCGCCCGGGCATGCGGCGCATGGAGAAGGTCACCGGCCGCTCCGACGACATGATCATCTTGCGCGGCGTCAACGTGTTCCCGACCCAAATCGAGGAAGCGTTGCTGGCGACCGACTGGTGCGGTGGTCATTTCATCATCGAGCTGACGCGCGAAGGGCGCATGGACGAGATGACCGTGCTCGCCGAAGCCCGTCCCGAAAGCTGGGACGGCAGCGGATTGCTCGCGCACGCCGAAAAAGTTGCGCTGTTCATCAAGAACACCATCGGCATCACCGCGCGCATCAAGGCAGTGGCGCCGGAAACGCTGGAACGTTCGCTCGGCAAGGCGAAACGTGTTTACGACAAGCGGCCGAAAGGGTAACTCCTGCTCAGAAGCCGAGCGGGAATCTCTAATGTCAGTTGCCGAAAATTCCGATGGTCGACCTGCCACGATACAGGCCCGCTGCGTCCGCCTGCCAGCAAAGGCCGCCGATGCTGCCTCACTTGCGCCGGTCATCGAAACGCACGCGTTGTCGCGTGCCGGCAACGAGTTGCTGATCGAGGTCAGGGCTGCGGCGGTCAATCCGTCCGACGTCAAGGCCGCTACCGGGCTGATGCCCTATGCGGTATTTCCACGCACGCCGGGCCGCGACTATGCGGGCGTTGTCATCGATGGGCCGGACGGTTGGATCGGGCGCGAGGTGTTCGGCTCTTCCGGCGATCTCGGTATTCGCCGGGACGGCACGCATGCTACGCATCTGGTGGTCGAAGCTGACGCCGTGATGGAGAAGCCCAAGGGCATTTCATGGGAAGAGGCGGCCGGCATCGGCGTGCCCTTCGTCACCGCCATGGAAGGCCTGCGCCGCGCCGGCGTTCCGAAGGCGGGCGAGACCTTGCTGGTCATGGGCGTCAACGGCAAGGTCGGGCAGGCGGCGGTGCAGATCGCGAGCTGGCACGGCGCGCGGGTGATCGGCGTGGTGCGCAAGAACGAGCCCTACGAAGGCCACGCCAATTCAACGGTAGAAGTCATCGACACTTCCGCAACCGATGTCGCGGCGCGCGTGCGCGCACTCACCGGCGGCAAGGGTGCCGACATCGTGTTCAACACGGTCGGCGATCCCTATTTCCAGGCCGCACACCAATCGCTGGCGGTGCGCGGGCGGCAGATCCTGATCGCTGCGATCGACCGCATCGTGCAGTTCAATATTTTGGAATTCTATCGCGGACAGCATACCTATGTCGGCATCGACACCCTCGGCCTGTCGTCGATCGCGACCGGCGCGGTGCTGCGGGAACTCGGTCCCGGCTTCGCCAGCGGGCATCTCAAGCCGTTCCCGATCAAGCCGGCCGCGATCTATCCGCTGGAACAGGCTCGCGCTGCCTTCATCGCGGTCGCCGGCTCGTCGCGCGACCGGGTGATCCTGCGGCCTTAGAGTTCGCTGGAGGCGCGGGATTCCCAATTCTTTCATGGGGAATAAATCCGTCGTCCGTCGCCTGCGTGCAATGACTTTATTTCGCCATCCTCGATCTCGATGGGCGATTCATTCTCCGCTTCGTTGCGGCGTGGACGCGGGCACCTTTCCAACATATTAGCAACTGCTGAAATGGCTTCCTACTTGAGCGGTAACCGCTGCATCGGCTGCGCGGGAACGGGGAAACACCAGTGCTGGACAGTGCCAATATCGTCGTCATCAGCGGATTGCTGATCGGTCTCGTCTATGGATCGGTCGGATTGTTGAGCGGGTTTTGTTTGCTCAGCAGCCTCAGAGGTTTTTGGGCTGAAGGCGACGGCCGGCTGGTGCGCACCTATGCGCTGGCGATCGGCGTCGCGGTGGTCATGACGCAGTTGCTCGCTGCGGGCGGCCTCATCGACATCGGCAAGTCGATCTATCTGCAGCCGTCATTCTCCGCGCCCGTGATGTTCTTCGGCGGGCTGTTGTTCGGTTACGGCATGGTGCTGTCGAACGGCTGCGGCTCGCGCGCGCTGGTGCTGCTCGGGCGCGGCAATCTCCGCTCCTTCGTGGTGGTGGTCGTGCTGGCGATCTTTGCCCAGATGACGCTGAAGGGCCTGATCGCCCCGTCGCGCATCGCAATCGTCGGGGCATCGCAGACCACGGCCACGGCAAACTCGGTGCCGGCCTTGTTTGCCGCCGCAGGCCTGAGCGCAACGGCCGCGCGCATGCTGGCCGCCTCGGTCATCTCCGCAGCGCTGATCATTTTTGCCTTTGCGCATCCCGCTTTCCGGCGGTCACCGGGCCAGATCGCCGCGGGTCTCGTCATCGGCCTCCTGGTGGCGGCGGGCTGGTTTGCCACCGGCTATCTCGGCGCCGACGATTTCAATCCCACGCCGGTGACCTCGCTCACCTTCATCGCGCCGATCGCGGACGCCCTTCAATATGTCATGCTGTCGACGGGCTCGACGCTCAATTTCGGCATCGTCACCGTATTCGGCGTGTTCGCCGGCAGCCTCGCGACGGCGCTGTTGACCGGACGCTTTCAACTCGAAGGCTATCAGTCGCCGCGTCACATGCTGCGCTCCGGCAGTGGTGCCGCGCTGATGGGCATCGGTGGCGTCATGGCGTTCGGCTGCTCGATCGGGCAGGGGTTGACGGGATTTTCCACGCTGGCGCTTGCTTCGCTGATTGCCTTCGCCGGCATCCTCGTCGGCACCGCCGTCGGCCTGCGCGGCGCGCTGCGGGTTCGGCCATTGGCGGCCGCCTGACCTTCTCCCTCGCCCCGCTCTTCGCGGGGAGAGGTTACTTCGTCACTCCGCCGCCCTCGTCACGATCCGTGTCTTCGACGTCAGCGTTCGATGCACCGGGCACTTGTCCGCAATCTCCATCAGCCGCGTGCGCTGATCGGCGTCGAGGGCGCCTTCAATCGAAATCACCCGGTCGATCTGATCCAGCATGCCCTCCCGCGTCTCGCATTCGGCGCAATCCGCTGCGTGAATCTTGCTGTGCTTCAGCGTCACGGTGACGCGGTCCAGCGGCAGCGATTTGCGATCGGCATACATCCGCATCGTCATCGACGTGCAAGCGCCAAGGCCTGCGAGCAAGAAGTCATATGGCCCGGGCCCGCTATCCTGCCCGCCGACGGCAACGGGCTCATCCGCCACGATCTGATGGGGACCTGTGGCTACGATCTGCTGGAATTTGCTGTTGCGGGTTTCGCGCACCACGACGTTGCGCGGCGCCTCGCTCGCGGCAGAAGCAGGCTGCGCCGCGGCGGACTCGATATAGCGCTCGGCCCACGCGGCGATGACGCCGGCGACATAGGCGCCGTCCCGTTTGCCGCTGAGCAGATGATCGGAGCCTGACAGCGACACGAAGCTCTTGGGATGTTTGGCGGCGGCAAAAATCTTCGTTGCATTGTCGATGCCGACCGTGTCGTCGGTCGGCGAATGCATGATCAGCAGCGCCTTGTGAAGTTTTGCGATCTGCGCCGCCAGCCTGTGTTCGGCGACGTCGTCGAGGAATTCGCGCTTGATGTGAAACGGCCGCCCGGCGAGCTGGACCTCGACCGTGCCGTGCGTGCGGATGTCGTCGAGGCGATCCCTGAAGAGATGCGTGACATGCACGGGATCGGAGGGGGCGGCGATCGTAACGACTGCCTTTGCCTCCGGTATCTGCCCCGCGGCAGCGAGGATTGCGGCGCCACCCAGGCTATGGCCGATCAGGATCGCGGGCGCCGTGCGGGTTTCGCGCAAATGATCGGCGGCGTGGACGAGATCGGCAACGTTCGAGGAGAAGGTCGAGTTGGCGAATTCGCCCTCGCTGGAGCCGAGCCCGGTGAAATCAAACCGCAACACCGCGATGCCTTTTGCGGTGAGCGCCGTCGCAATGCGTTTCGCGGCCAGCACGTCCTTGCCGCAGGTGAAGCAATGCGCAAACAGCGCGTAGGCCTGCACCGGTCCGTCAGGCATATCGAGGGCAGCGGCCAGCTGATGGCCGCCTTCGCCGCTGAATTGAAAGCGTTCGTTCGACACGGCTGTTCTCCCTCCGACTTGGTTTCCTCGGACTTGGCTTCAATCGCCTGAGTAGCGCTGCTCGGCCCACGGATCGCCGCGGTTGTGATAGCCGCGTACTTCCCAATAGCCAGGCGAATCCTCTGCCAGAAACTCGATGCTCTGCAGCCATTTCGCGCTTTTCCAGAAATAGAGATGCGGCACTACCAGCCGCACCGGGCCGCCATGCTCCTGCTCCAGCGGCGCACCGGACCAGCTATGGGCGAGCAGGGCATCCTCGGCGGCGAAATCTTCCAGCGCCAGATTGGTAGTGTAGCCGTCATGGGAGTGCAGCACCACGAAACGCGCTTCCTCGCGCGGCCGGCAGGTGTCCAGGAGGTCACGCGTTGCCAGCCCCTCCCATTGATTGTCGTAGCGCGACCAGGTCGTGACGCAGTGAATGTCGGATACGAACTTGCTCTGCGGTTGGGCCGTGAACTGCGCAAAATCCCAGAAGATCGGTTTTTCGACTGCGCCGTAGACGTCAAGCCGCCAGCGTTCGCGGGAAATATTGGGCGTCAATCCCAGATCGAGCGTCGGCCAATCCCTGGTCAGATGCTGCCCCGGCGGCAGCCGTTGGTCTTCAGGCCGCGAGGTCTTCCCGGTGAGGAATTTTCCCTCGCGCGCCCAGCGTTCCTTGCTGCGCGTCAGCTTGCTCTCGGGCGGCGGCTCATTCTCATCGGTCATGTGAAGGGCCCCTCATCGGCAAGCGCGCCTGGTTTACATCAGTGCCCTCGGATCGATCGGCGTCGTGCTGCGCACGCCCAGAATATCCTCCAGCACCTTGGCTCCGGCGAGCAATTGCGCCTCGCCGCGCGGCGGCGCGACCACTTGCAGCCCAACCGGAAGGCCCGAGGCCGTGAAGCCGCACGGCAACGACAGCGCAGGACAGCACACCAGCGTGATCGCGTAGACGATGCCGAGCCATTCGACGTAATTGTCGAACTTCTTGCCGGCACATTCGGCGACGTAGCGGTTCTCGACCGGGAAGGGCGGCACGATCGTGGCGGGGGCGAGCAATAGATCGTATTTTTCGAAAAATTCCAGCGTGCGCGCGGTCATCGCGACACGCTGCGCCTCGGCGCGTTCGAGCTGTTCGACCGTCAGCTTCAGACCTTCCTCGATATTCCAGATCACCTCGGGCTTGAGCAGGTCGCGTTTCGTGCGCAGCAGCGCCGCCTTGGAAAGCGCGAAGTCGAACGCGCGCAGCACATGGAAGCATTCATGGGCCTCGCGCAAATCGGGATGAGCCTCTTCGACGATGACCCCTAGCTCCGCAAAGCGCTGTGCCGCCTTGCGGGTGACGGCGGCGACTTCCGCGTCGACCGGCGTGATGCCGAGATCGGGCGAATAGGCGACGCGCTTCGGCTTGCTGCCAGAACGTGCGGCGGACAGAAACGATGTCGGCAACACCGGCAGCGACAAGGGGTCGGCTGGATGCTCGCCGCTCATGGCGTCGAGCAGCAGCGCGACGTCTTCGATGTTGCGCGCCATCGGGCCCTGAACGCCGAGATTGCGATCGATCGCGGCGATCGGCGTATGCGCGACGCGGCCGATGCTTGGCCGCAATCCGACGATGCCGCAGAAGCTCGCGGGATTGCGTAAGCTGCCGCCCATGTCGGAGCCGTGCGCCAACCAGGCCGTGCCGGTCGCGAGCGCAACCGCCGCGCCGCCCGAGGAGCCAGCGGCGGAGCGTGACGTGTCCCATGGGTTACGCGTCGGGCCGAACACTTCGTTGAAGGTGTTGGCGCCGGCGCCGAATTCCGGCGTGTTCGACTTGGCGTAGATCACGCCGCCATTGTTTTCGAGATGCTCGACCAGAATATCCGACTTCGCCGGAATGTTATCCCTGTAGATCGGCGAGCCCTGCGTGGTCAGGACGCCGGCGACATTGGTGAGGTCCTTGATCGGGATCGGAAGACCGGCGAGCAGGCCGCGTTCGGCGACGGGCTTCTGCATTAGCGCGGTGGCGTGCTTGCGAGCGCGGTCGAAGCACAGCGTCGGCAGCGCGTTGACCTTGCCGTCGACCTCAGCGATGCGCTTCTCCAGCACGTCGAGCAGGTCGAGCGGCGTGACTTCACCCGATTTCAGCTTGCCGACAATGGCAACCGCCGTCTCACGCACCAGCCCCTGATCAGCCACTTCGATACTCCTGCGTCAGTTTTCTCGATCGCAGATCGTGCTGTAGAACATTTTCCGGCAAAGTGGAAACG
Source organism: Bradyrhizobium retamae (assembly GCF_001440415.1). Lineage (GTDB taxonomy): Bacteria > Pseudomonadota > Alphaproteobacteria > Rhizobiales > Xanthobacteraceae > Bradyrhizobium > Bradyrhizobium retamae. The sequence continues at coordinate 14,902 of NZ_LLYA01000157.1, read as the reverse complement.
CTTCAGCGTTGTGGCCGACTGGAGATATTTGCATGACGGCGTAGGAATGCGGCCTAACTCCACCCCGCCGTATATCCGCCATCCACCGTAAAGATCACCCCCGACGTATATCCCGAGCGATCCGACGCCAGGAACGCCATGAGGTCGCCGATCTCGCGCGCATGCGCGGGGCGGGCGAGCGGCATGTTCTTCTGGAATTCCTTGTAGCGGTTCTCGTCGCCGAACTGGTTCTTCGCCCGCGTCTTCAGGAGCGTCACATGGCGATCGGTGCCGACGGGGCCGGGATTGATGCCGACCACGCGGATATTGTCGGCGAGGCTTTTTCCCCCGAGCGCGCGGGTGAATGCCATCAGCGCCGCGTTGCCGGCGCTGCCGCAGATGTAATTGGCGTCAAATTTTTCACCGGCAGCGCCAATGTCGTTGACGATGACGCCGCCGCCGCGCGCCTTCATCTGCGCGTAGATCGCGCGGGTGAGATTGATGTAGCCGAACACCTTCAGCTCCCAGGCGTGGCGCCATGTCGCCTCGTCGATCTTGTCGAGCGAGCCGCCGGGGATGTCGCCGGCATTGTTGACGAGAATGTCGATATCGGCGGCTTCTTTCGCGAGCCTTGCGATGTCCTCGCCCTTGCGCAGGTCGACGACATGGGCGGTCGCGCCGATCTGGTGCGCCGAGCGCAGCCGGTCGGTCAGCGCTTGCAACTGCTCGCCGCTGCGGGCGGCCAGCATGACGTCGCAGCCTTCTTCGGCAAAGGCTTCGGCCGCGGCCGCGCCGATGCCCTTGGAGGCGCCGGTGATCAGGACGCGCTTGCCGCGCAAATGCAGGTCCATGGGAATACTCCGCTTGGCTTGGGGATGGTGGAAGGGGTAGCAAAATTGGTAGGCGGGAGGCGCTATCGAGGTCAACATTGCACTGCAGCGTTGCGCCACGGCCAAGTTTGGTCCATTGCAGGGCCATCAGAACGGCCGCACCCAGCGCGGCAAGCCCACCTCAAGGAAGTCTAGGATGAGTACAAAGAAACAGTATCGGATCGCGGTCATTCCCGGTGACGGCATCGGCAAGGAAGTGATCCCCGAAGGCCTGCGCGTGCTGGAGGCGGCAGCGAAAAAGCACGGCGTTTCCGTGCATTTCGATCATTTCGATTTCGCGTCCTGGGACTATTACGAAAAGCACGGCGAGATGATGCCGGAGGACTGGAAGGCGCAGATCGGCAAGCATGATGCGATCTATTTCGGCGCGGTCGGCTGGCCCGCGAAGATCCCCGATCACGTTTCGCTGTGGGGCTCGCTGATCAAGTTCCGGCGCGAGTTCGATCAGTACGTCAACCTGCGGCCGGTGCGGCTGATGCCAGGCGTGCCGTCACCGCTCGCCAACCGCAAGCCCGGCGATATCGATTTCTGGGTGGTGCGCGAGAACACCGAGGGCGAGTATTCCTCCGTCGGCGGCCGCATGTTCCCCGATACCGACCGTGAATTCGTCACGCAACAGACGGTGATGACGCGCACCGGCGTCGACCGCATCCTGAAATTCGCGTTCGATCTGGCGCAGTCGCGGCCGAAGAAGCACCTGACCTCGGCGACCAAGTCCAACGGCATCTCGATCACGATGCCCTATTGGGACGAGCGCGTGGAGGCGATGGCGAAGAAATATCCACGCGTGAAGTGGGACAAGTACCACATCGATATCTTGACCGCGAATTTTGTGCTGCATCCGGACTGGTTCGACGTCGTGGTCGGCTCCAATCTGTTCGGCGACATTCTCTCCGATCTCGGCCCCGCCTGCACCGGCACCATCGGCATCGCGCCATCCGGCAACATCAACCCGGAAGGCAATTTCCCGTCCGTGTTCGAACCCGTGCACGGGTCGGCGCCCGATATTGCCGGGCAGGGGATTGCCAACCCCATCGGCATGATCTGGTCCGGCGCGATGATGCTGGAGCATCTCGGCGAGAAGCAGGCGGCGGAGTCCATCGTCGGCGCCATCGAGCGCACGCTGGGCGAGCGCACCCTGCGCACGCGCGATCTCGGCGGCAACGCGGATACGGTGGCGTGCGGCAAGGCGGTCGCGGAGATGGTGGATTGATCTCGTAGGGTGAGCAAAGCGAAGCGTGCCCACCGTTCGGCGTGATGGTTGATCGATAGATGGTGGGCACGGCGCAAGAGCGCCTTTGCCCACCCTACAAATTCCGCGCGGAACCTGTCATCGGGCGCGCATTCGCGCGACGCGTTGGCGGTCTCCTCAGGATGAGGGCGGAGGGTGTGGCAGGTCTTCCTTCTCCCCTTGTGGGAGAAGGTGGATCGCTGACGCTTAGCGGCAGCGAGACGGATGAGGGGGCTGTCTCCGCGGAGAGAACCCCTCATCCGGCGCTACGCGCCACCTTCTCCCACAAGGGGAGAAAGTAACCTCTACGCAGCTCTATGACGCGCGCGACGTTGCTCGATCTCGCTAAGCCCGCCGCCAGCAAAGTGGTCACGCTGGCAAAGCGCAAATGACTAAGCCGACCCCTTTGCTTTTTTGATATCGGCTGCTGCTTCCACTTTTCCGAGGACGAAGGAAAGTCTCGTCATCAGTCTGATGCTGTGATCGCGGTAATCCAACGCCTCGCCCGGGCTCACGCGCCTATCGCCTGTACCATGCGCCGATAGGTTCCTTGCTTTCCGCAGGGTATGAAAGAGATCACGCGCATTCTCATCGACTTCCCTACGCTCATATAACTCATTCATTATCCGGTCAGCGCCAGTGCGCGGAATGCCCAGAATTTCGCCGATGCGAAAGAGAATGCCCTCAATGTCCTTATAGACCTCTGTGATCGCCGCCTCGGGAAACTCATTGGCAAGCCGCAAAAATTTCTTCTCATCGGTCAGCGGAACGATTCGTTGGTCGTCAGGTATTGCATCGGGAGATGAAGGGGGCGGCAATCTCTCCGCTTCTTCACGCGCAGTCTCCAATTGCTTTTCAAAAGTCGCTTTCGCACCTGCGAGCGAAAACTCTTGTAGCCTATCAGCGAGCCCCACTAGTTGTTTTCGCAAAATGAACAACAAGCTCAAAATCACGAAAGGCCACGCCAGCGAGCCTACAATCGCGGCGATGAATGCCTTCCAGTCCATCCCCTTCTCCCCCCATTAATCAGCGAGCAACTAATCGTCACCACGTCCTAGCACAATCTTACTTCGCGGTCAGATTGGCTGCTCTGTGGAAATCGGGTGGTCAGGCGTGCTTTGTGCAATCGGTAGGCGTAGAGTTCGAGGCCAACGATCTGAGTGGGGAGTGTTAGTTGGGGGCAATCTGGAACTTTGTGCGTGACTACTTCGATGTAGTCGGGGCAGCCGCCGCGTTTCTGGCGAGCATTCAGCATTCACAGGGGCAAACGCGCAGTCGTGTCCAGCTAGTGATTGCATGGGCAATTATCGCGGTGGCACCATTGGCCTTTGCGTCCATGTTCCTCGCGCCGCAAACGATCACGCGCCGCCAGATGAGCGTCACCTTGGTAATATACGCGGCGGCATTGTATGCCCTGATTTGCGATGGTTTACGCTTTGGATGGGCTGCACGTCTGACAAAGATGCGCGGCGAAAAGTGGATCAAGGAATTGGACTACGTCTATCTTTCATTAGGCGCGTTGGGCATTCTCGGGTCAATCAACAGATTAGACCTCGCTGCAAGCGGACACTACACGCGACTGGATTTCCTTGGGCCAATCATTCTGGCAACTGCCTTGGTGGTAAGGCTCGTGAAGACACGGGCTGATATAGGGGGCTGGAATAAGCTCTGAGATCATGGGGCCGTGTCCCGTCGGGTTCAGTTTCTTAACTGGGCGGTTTCCACCGTCTTTGCTTTGCTGGCTTCGCTCGGCTTCGGCAGGCCGGGCAGCTAAAATCTTCTCATCAAAATTTGATGCGTAGAAGGGCTTTCTATTAATTTCAGAACGCCCCGCGCTCGCAAATGCTGCAGTCTGCTATTTGACAGGCCTCGCCCCCCGCCCAGAAGAGCGCAGGCGGATGTCCGCTCTAGTGCACATTCCGGACCCAAGTCGGACATCGCGGCACGTCCGAAAAGTGCCATAAGCGGAAATCCCGAGAACTACCGCCCTGCTTCTACTCAGCCGCCAGAAGCGGACGCGACATCCGCCAACTGGCACTTCGGCTACCATGGATGTCGGGATTCCATCCAGCGGATCGCTACATAAACCGCGAACACCGTCACCACCGTTATCAGTAATTCGAACACGAGCGGAAAGCCGAGAATAGCCCAAATCAAAAGGCAAAAGACAGCGACAATGCTGAAGATGATGCTGTCGATCTTCTCAGTAACCGTCCTCAGAGACATCGCTACGCGTGCCTTATAATCTCGGTCGTTCAGCCAGAAGGTAGATGCGCCGCATGGGGAGCAGGTAAAAAGTTTAGATCAAATTTTCAATATCGTCGCCACTTCCGCTTCGGGTCAAAAGCGACGATCTCGCGATGTCCGCGTTGCATCGGCTTTACCCCTGAAAGCCGACATTCATCGTAAGGTTCGGCATGTCTCAAAGGTGCCAACAGGCGACTTGGCTTGATTAAGATCGGCTTCAATCTTGGCATCACTCTAAATAATCTCTTAGTACTAGATTGCTACCTTTGAGCGAAGTCAAGCCAAAGGCAGCGTACATTGAAACCCGGCCAGCATGCCCTAAGCATACAACAACCTCAGCAGGGTTCTGCGTCGTCGCAACACCGACATTCGTGCTTTGGTTGGCTGCGCATGATCGAAAAGGCAAGAGCAATTTCACTTTTGATGTTGTTGCTTGAGGCGACACCCGCGAACGCAGAGCAGTTCACTGTGAGGTGTGCGAATCAAGGGTACTATCACGTGACGTTTGATACCGATTCAGGAAGGGTCGTATTCGAGAGTGTAGCCGGGTTGGCATTGAAGGGCCGTATTGAGACAGCCGCTGCAGGGGATATCGTATTTCGATTGCTCAAATCCGGCACCAAGGACTTCGAAGTCGTTTTGGCCGTGAGCCGGGATCGCATCACGTGGGTTGCAATCCCGGGCGATAGTGCGCGCCAAGGAACAACAGATAAGTGCAATCAAGTGGGTCTGCGGCCAATTCTTTCAGAATGGGATCTTATCTTCCCATACTAATGAGACTGAGGAGACTCATGTGGGGTTTGGTTCGGCTAGAGCCGAAAAGCCCAAGGTCTGTTTTGGGTCAATCGCGTCGGTTTGGCCGGACCACTGCGACTTCCGGTCTACCCCGGTGAACGGACATTCTGAGGATATGCGGGCATGTCTCAAAGGTGCCAGAGGCGGAAGTCGCTGCAACAGCCATCGCTCAGAAATGAAGGATGTGCTTGTTGAAATAGTAGCCCAGATATGTCGGCGGCAGCAGTAAGCAAAGAGAAAGCACCTGCAAGATGTTGAATTGCATCCGATGAGGGTCAACGGGATAAAATGCATAGAAGTACCAAAGCAGGAAAAATGCTTCGCAGGCCGCAAAGCACCAGACTGCCCGGAAGCGAAACTGAAACAGCAAGGCTCCGACAACGAAGGCCGCCACGAGAATTCCAAACAGGCCCAAGCTGAAGGAGAGGATGGGATTGTCCGTCACAGGGATTTCCCTCCGCCGCAATAACGGCCATTGGTCTAACTCCGGGTCGCGTTTGCTCCCAGATACGACCGAAGAAACGCTAAATATTCGTTAGTGCATGCACCAGCCTGTGTGGTGCGTCCAACCTCCGACTGTCAGCTTTGGGTCACAAGCGGCGGTCGAACGATCGCTGATGCGAAGTCCGGACTGCTTTCAAAAGCAGACCAGCCGCAAGCGACGAAGTTGGTCGGCTTGGGGCCAACAAGCGACATCTAGCGCTTTTCCAAAGGCCTTATTCCCACAAGGGGAGAAGGAAGATCACGCCTCTTTCACTTCTTCACAATCCTTCGGCAATGCTCCCACGCGGCGCGCATCAGGTTTTCGCTCGCTTCCGGCGTGCGGAACGCCGAATGCGCCGACAGCGTCACGTTCGGCAGTTTGGTCAGCGGATGATCGGCCGGCAGCGGTTCTATGTTGAAGACGTCGAGGCCGGCATGGCGGATCTGGCCCGATTTCAGCGCCTCGATCATCGCTTCCTCGTCGACGATGGCGCCGCGCGCGGTGTTGATCAGGATGACGCCGGGTTTCATCGCCTCGATGCAGGCGCGCGAGATCAATCCACGCGTTTCGTCGTTGAGCAGGAGGTGGATCGAGATGACGTCGCTCTCGGTCAAGAGTTCGTCGAGATCGACGAACTCGACTTTCGGATGTTTCTTCGGCGACCGGTTCCAGGCGACGACGCGCATGCCTGAACCGATCGCGATCCGCGCCACTTCCGCGGCGATGCCGCCAAAGCCGATCAGGCCGAGCGTCTTGCCGGTCAGTTGCATGCCGTCGTCGCGCAGCCAGTTGCCGGCGCGGATACCGCGATCCATTTTCGCAAGTCCGCGCGCGCCTTCCCACATCAGCGCAACAGCGCATTCGGCGACCGCCGTATCGCCATAGCCCTTGATCAGGTGCACCTGGATCCCGAGCTCGGCGAGCTCTTCCGGATTCATGTAGCTGCGGGCGCCGGTTCCGAGAAACACCACGTGCTTCAGCCCCGAGCATTTCTTCGCGATATCGGTCGGCAGCGCGGTGTGATCGACGATTGCGATCTCGGCGCCGTCGAGTATCCCGGGATATTGATCCGAAGTGATATCGGGATTTCGGTGGATCCGCACCTCGGGATCGCCGGGCTGGTGCAGCCTTTCGAAGATCACAGCCAGCGATTCATTTGCGTCGACGAAAACTCCGCGCACAGCTTTCCCCCTCGTTTCTTGATTGTCAGGATGCGACGCCGGCCAGCGCCAGCACGGTATGCATCAGCACGTTGGCGCCCGCCGCGCAATCGGCTTGGGTGGCGTCCTCGAGCTCGTTGTGGCTGATGCCGTCCTTGCAGGGCACGAACACCATGGCGGCCGGCATCACGGTGTTGAGGTTGCAAGCGTCGTGACCGGCACCTGAGGTGATGCGGCGATGCGAATAGCCGAGCATTTTTGCGGCGTTCTCCACCGCATCCACCAGCTTGGGATCGAAATGGGTCGGCGGCTTGCGCCAGATCAGGTCGAACTGGACATCGACCTTGCGCCGCGCCGCGATCTCGGCGATCGCCGCGCGCAAATCCCTGTCCAGCGCGTCCATGATGGCAGCATCCGCGCTGCGGCAATCCACCGTGAAGGCGATCTCGCCGGGAATGACGTTGCGCGAGGGATTGGCGATCACCGCCTCGCCGACGGTGCCGACCGCTTTCGGCCCGTGCTTCCTGGCGATTGCCTCCATCGCCAGCACGATTTCTGACAGCGTCGCCAGCGCGTCGCGGCGCAGCGGCATCGGCGTCGAGCCGGCGTGGCTCTCGAAGCCGGTGATCTTGCCGTCGTACCACAGAACTCCCTGGCCGGAATCGACCACGCCGATGGTCTTGTTCTCGGCCTCGAGGATCGGCCCCTGTTCGATATGCAGCTCGACGAAGCCGGAGAATTTTTGGCGACCCACCGGCGCGTCACCGCGATAGCCGATGCTATCAAGCGCCTCCGCCACCGTGACGCCTTCGGCGTCCTTGCGCGACAGAATGTCGTCGGTGGTGAAATCGCCGACGTAAGCGGCGGAAGCCATCATTGCCGGCGCGAACCGCGAGCCTTCCTCGTTGGTCCAGTTGCAGATGCAGATCGGCGTTTCGGTCTCGATGCCGGCATCGTTGAGCGTGCGCACCACTTCCAGCGCCGCCAGCGTGCCGAGCACCCCGTCATATTTGCCGCCGGTCGGCTGCGTATCGAGATGCGAGCCGAGACCGATCGGAGCCTTGGACATGTCGCGGCCCTTGCGCAGGCCGAACATCGAGCCCAGCGCATCCACATGCACTTCCAGCCCGGCGGCCTCGCACCGCTCGCGGAACCAGTCGCGCACCTGCTTGTCTTCAGGTCCGAGCGTCAGCCGCCGCACGCCGCCTTTCGGCGTCGCGCCGAATTTGGCGGTTTCATGAATCGTGCCCCATAGCCGGGCGGAATCGATTTGCAGATTGGAGCCGATCTTGGTCATGCACTGTTCCGGGAGATCAGGTGGGCAGGCGCTTGTTCATTCTTGTTCGGTTATTTTCAATGACGCGCCTGCGGCGTCGCGTCAACAATGACGCCGCCGCGGGCCAGGCTGGCTGCAAGTTCGACCACGCGCTCCACTGCGACGGTGTCGGGGGAGGCGAGCCAGCTTGCCGAAAACGTCAGCGGTGCCAATTGCAGATTGGTCGACAGCAATTGCAGCCGCCCGTTTGCCATGTCGTCCTCGACGATCGCGGTCGGTATCAGGGCGATACCGAGACCTTCGATCGCCATGTGGATCACGGTTGCGAGCGAGGCGCTGGCATGCAGCCGTATGGGCGGCAGGTCAGGGCGGTTGAACAGGGAGCGCACGATTTCATAGGGCTGGGTACGGCGTGAAAACGTGATGATGGGGAACTTCGCCAGGTCGTGCAGTGTCAGTTCCTGCTTGCCGAGGCCGAGCGAGGGGCTGGCCGTAAAGCCCACCGGATAATCGCACAGTGCCCGGTTGTTGACCATTGGCGCCGTCAGCGGGCCGAGCACGAAGGCGAGTTCGATCTCCTGGGCCAACAGCCGGTTGCGCAAATTCGAGGTGATGTCGACCTCGATCTCGAGCGAGAGGTTGGGGTAGGCGTAGTTGACGCTCTTGATCAGTTGCGGCAGCCAGGTGTGCACGATGGTTTCGGCGACACCGAGCCGCAGCACGCCGCGCATCGCCGAGCGATCGCCGACCACAGCGAGCATTTCCGAGCGCAGCCCGATCAGCTTCTCGGCATAGACCATCAATTGCCGTCCGCTCGGCGTCGGCAGCACCATGCGACGGTCGCGCTGCAAGAGCTTCACGCCGACTTCGCGCTCGAGCTGGGCGATCCGTTGCGAAATCGCCGGCTGAGTCGTGTTCAGCTTCTGGGCCGCGCCGCGGAAGCTGCCGAGTGTCACCACCCACATGAAAGTCTCAATTGCCTTGAAATCAGTCATGCACCCTCAGCCCGCAGGTTGATAATTGCTATTTATCGAACTTGATTAGAAAAGACGATTAGACATTATCATAGCCATATGCGGGAGTAGATGTCGATAAGAATGGAAGCGGGGACAACGATGACCGGCTTGGCGAGGACGGAAACGACGGGCCGCGATAGGCCGGATTTATTGCCCAGCGTGGCAGCCCGGCATGCGTGCCGCAACGGCATGGCATCATCGACCGCCGGTGTCGCCAACGGCTTCGTCCAAGGCAACCTCGCGATACTGCCGGAAAAGCTCGCGAGCGCGTTTCACCGGTTCTGCCAGCTCAATCCTAAGCCGTGCCCGATCATCGGCATGTCCGATGTTGGCGATCCCCGCATTCCCGCGCTCGGCGTCGATCTCGACATCCGCACCGACCTGCCGCGCTACCGCGTCTGGCGCGACGGCGAGGTGGTGGAAGAGCCGACCGACATCATGGCGCATTGGCGCGACGATCTCGTCGCCTTTGTCATCGGATGTTCATTCTCGTTCGAGGAGGCGCTTCTGGCGGAGGGCCTGCCGATCCGCCACATCGAGCGCAAGGTTCGCGTGCCGATGTATCGCACCAATATCGCGTGCAGCCCGGCGGCCCCGTTCGCAGGTCCCATGGTGGTGTCGATGCGGCCGTTCAAGCCGGCCGATGCGATCCGCGCGGTGCAGGTCACCTCACGCTTTCCCGCCGTGCACGGCGCGCCCGAGCATCTCGGCCATCCACAGTCGATCGGCATCGCCGACATCAACAAGCCCGACTATGGTGATCCGGTGCCGGTCGGGCCGGACGAAATTCCGGTGTTCTGGGCGTGCGGTGTCACGCCGCAATCGGTGATCCAGGCCGCGAAGCTGCCGTTCGCGATCACGCATGCGCCGGGACTGATGCTGGTGACCGATCTCATGAACAAGCAGCTTGCCGTGCTTTGATGCAGCCGTGCTGCTCATTGAGGCTTTACCGTACCCTTCGCCCGTTTCATCGATAGTTGCCGACCCACAAAGGATATCGCCATGAACATCACGCGCCGTAACGTCTTGCTTGGAGCTACTGCTGCCGCTGCGCTCGGCCCGATCGCCGCGCGCGCCCAAACGTCCGAAGTGGTGATCGGCGTCATCTATCCGTTCTCCGGCGCCAGCGCGCAGATGGGTGTCGACGCCCAGAAGTCGTTCGAGACTGCGCTCGACATCATCAACAAGAACCACGATTTCGATTTGCCGCTGGCGAAGGGCGAGGGATTGCCCGGCCTCGGCGGCGCCAAGATCCGCCTCGTCTTCGCCGACCATCAGGCTGACCCGCAGAAGGGCCGCGCCGAGACCGAGCGTCTGATCACCCAGGAAAAAGTCTGCGCCGTCATCGGCACCTATCAGAGCGCGGTTGCCGTCACCGTCAGCCAGATCTGCGAGCGTTACCAGGTCCCGTTCATCTCGGCGGACAATTCCTCGCCGAGCCTGCACAAGCGCGGCCTCAAATACTATTTCCGCGCCGCGCCCCATGACGAGATGTTCTCGGCCGCGATGTTCAACTTTTTCGATGCGATGAAGAAGAAGGGCACCAAGATCGATACGCTGGCGCTGTTCCATGAGGACACCATTTTCGGCACCGACTCCGCCAACACCCAGCTCAAGCTGGCCTCCGAGCGTGGCTACAAGGTCATCTCCGACATCAAGTACCGCTCCAACTCTCCGTCCTTGTCGGCGGAAGTACAGCAGCTCAAGGCGGCAAATGCCGACGTGCTGATGCCCTCGAGCTACACCACGGACGGCATTTTGCTGGTCAAGACCATGGCAGAGCTCGGCTACAAGCCGAACGCGATCGTGGCGCAGAACGCCGGTTTCTCAGAAAAGGCGCTATATGATGCGGTCGGCGACAAGCTCGAAGGCGTGATCTCGCGCGGCAGTTTCTCGCTCGATCTCGCCGCCAAGCGGCCGATGGTCGGCATGGTCAACGCCATGTTCAAGGAGAAATCGGGCAAGGATTTTAACGACCTCACCTCGCGCCAGTTCATGGGGCTGTTGGTGATGGCGGACGCTATCAACCGCGCCAAGTCGACGGATGGCGAGAAGATCCGCGAGGCGCTGGTCACCACCGATATCCCGGGCGAGCAGACCATCATGCCCTGGAAACGCGTCAAGTTCGACGAGCTGGGCCAAAACAACGACGCCGACCCGGTGCTGCTGCAATATATCGGCGGCAAGTTCGTCACCATCTTCCCGCCGCAGGCCGCCATCGCGGAAGCCGTCTGGCCGATGAAACAAGGCTGACCGCCTTCCGGAGAGACATCACAAACGCAGCGTCGTGTCCCTGCCTAGTGCGCGGTTGGGACCCATACGCCGAGGAGCATCAGTTTCACCGTGGCCTCATGTCCTTCCTTCAAGTGCGACTCCGGTGGTTATGGTCCCTGCGCCTGTGTGCGATTGCGCACTAGGCAGGGACGACGAGCAAGGGGGGCGTCCCGGTGACCGCCGAAACAATCATCCAAAGCCTGGCGAGCGGCCTGCTCATGGGGCTGCTTTACGGCCTCATCGCCGTAGGTCTCGCGCTGATCTTCGGGCTGATGGACGTCGTGAACTTCGCCCATGGCGAGTTCCTGATGATCGCAATGTACGCGACGTTCTTCCTGTTCGTGTTCTTTGCGATCGATCCCTTGCTGTCGGCGCCGCTGGTCGCCGCCGCCCTGTTCGTGTTCGGGGCCGTCGTCTATCTGTTAATTGTGCGCTTTGCGGTGCGTGCGAAAGCCAATGCCGGCATGGTGCAGATCTTCTCGACATTCGGTTTGGCCATCGTCATGCGCGGCCTGGCGCAGTATTTTTTCACGCCGGACTATCGCAGCGTCACCCATTCCTGGCTCGGCGGCAAAACTGTCTCGATCGCCGGGATCTACCTGCCGGTGCCGCAACTGGTCGGCGCCCTGGTGGCGATTGCAGCGTTCGGCGCGCTCTATCTCTTCATCAACCGCACCGATTTCGGCCGCGCGCTGGAAGCGACCCGCGAGGATGCCGGAGCGGTGGCGCTGGTCGGCATCGACAAGAACAAGGTGTTTGCGCTGGGCTGGGGCCTCGGCGCGGCGCTGGTGGGCCTCGCCGGCGCGGTTATGGCGATCTTCTTTTACATCTATCCCGATGTCGGCGCCTCGTTTGCGCTGATCGCCTATGTGACGGTGGCGCTCGGCGGCTTCGGCAGCGTGTTCGGCGCCTTCGCCGGCGGCATCATCGTCGGCCTCGTCGAAGCTACGACCGCCATGTTGCTGCCGCCGTCGCTCAAGGCGGTCGGCATCTATGCCGTCTATCTCCTTGTGGTCTTTATCCGGCCGCGCGGCCTGTTCGGATCGATGTGATGGATACCGCTTTCGCAGAACGCCGCCGCCGCGACCTCATCGTCGCAGTTGTTCTTGCCGCGATTGCGGCTACCGTCCCGCTGTTCGTCAAAGACGTTTACGTCCAGAACATCATGGTGCTGACGCTGATGTGGGGTGCGTTGTCGCAAAGCTGGAATATCCTTTCCGGCTATTGCGGGCAGATCTCGCTCGGCCACGCGCTCTACTTCGGGCTTGGCGCCTATACCACCGCGCTGCTGTTTACCAAATTCGGTGTGTTGCCATGGTTCGGCATGCTCGGCGGCGGGGTGATCTCCGCGCTTATTGCGATGGCGCTCGGCTATCCCTGTTTCCGGCTGCGCGGACATTACTTCGTCATCGCCACCATCGTCATTGCCGAGATCGGGCTGCTGCTGTTCCACAACTGGGATTGGGCTGGTGCTGCGATGGGGATCGAAATCCCGGCGCGTGGCGATAGCTGGCTGAAATTCCAGTTCCCACGCAGCAAGCTGCCATACTTTTACTTCGCGCTGGCGCTGGCTTGTGTCGCCTGGTTCGTCACCTGGTGGCTGGAGGATTCCAAATGGGGCTATTGGTGGCGCGCGGTGAAGGACAATCCGGAGGCGGCTGAAAGCCTCGGCGTGGTCGTGTTCAATTCCAAGATGGGCGCGGCGGCGGTATCGGCATTCCTGGTCGCAATCGGCGGCAGCTTCTATGCGCAGTTCGTCTACTTTATCGATCCCGAGAGCGTCATGGGCTTTCAGTTCTCGCTGCTGATGGCGCTGCCCGCGGTGCTGGGAGGCATCGGCACGCTGTGGGGGCCGATGCTGGGCGCTGTCATCCTGATCCCGCTCACCGAATTGACGCGCTCCTATGTCGGGGGCTCCGGTCGCGGTGTCGACCTGATCGTCTATGGCGGCCTGATCATTGCGATCTCGCTGGCGCGGCCGCAGGGGCTGATCGGCCTGTTCTCGTTCAAGGGCCTTGCGGGACTGTTCTCGCCCAAGCGCAAGGAGGCTGTCCGATGACGCCTCTTCTGGAAACGCGCGGCGTCTGGCAGCGCTTCGGCGGGCTGATCGCCAACAGCGACGTTTCGATCTCGGTCGGACGCGGCGAGATCGTCGGCCTGATCGGCCCGAACGGCGCCGGCAAGTCGACGCTGTTCAACCTGATCGCGGGCGTGCTGCCGCCGACGCAAGGCTCGATCATCTTCGACGGCGAAGATGTCACCGCGCTGCCGGCGGCGGAGCGCTGCCAGCGCGGCATCGGCCGCACCTTCCAGGTAGTGAAAAGCTTCGAGACCATGACGGTGATCGATAACGTCATTGTCGGCGCGCTGGTCAGATCAACCGTGATGCGCGATGCGCGGCGCAAGGCGCATGAGGTGCTTGAATTCTGTGGCCTTGGCCCGCGCGCCAACGTGCTCGCCAGCGATCTGGTCCCGTCCGAAAAGCGCCGGCTCGAAGTCGCCCGTGCGCTCGCGACCGAACCGAAACTGCTGCTGCTCGATGAGGTGCTCACGGGGCTTACGCCGGTCGAAGCCAAGACCGGCGTCGAACTGGTGCGCAAGGTGCGCGATACCGGCGTCACCGTGCTGATGGTCGAGCATGTCATGGAAATCGTGATGCCACTGGTCGACCGCGCCATCGTGCTCGACCTCGGCAAGGTGCTGGTCGAGGGCAAGCCCGCCGACGTGGTTCGCGACCCGAAAGTCATCACCGCCTATCTGGGAGACCGTCATGCTATCGGTGCATGAAGTCACCACCGCCTATCAGGGGCTGGTTGCGATCTCGGCGGTCTCGATCGAGGTGGCAAAGGGCGAAATCGTTTGCGTCGCCGGCGCCAACGGCGCCGGCAAGTCGACGCTGCTGAAATCGATTGCGGGCGCCGAGCGGCCGCGCTCCGGCACCGTGACGTTCGATGGCGCCCGCATCGACGGCATGGCGCAGCACATCATCACCTCGCGGGGCATCGCCTATGTGCCGGAGAACCGCCGGCTGTTTCCGCGCCTCTCGGTGCGCGACAACTTAAGGCTCGGCAGTTATCTTTTTCGTAGCCAGTCCGATCGCGAGGCTCCGCTCGATCTCGTCTTCAAGCTGTTTCCGCGCCTGCAGGAGCGGCTGGAGCAGCGCGCCGAAACCCTAAGCGGCGGCGAGCAGCAGATGCTCGCCATCGGCCGCGCGCTGATGACTCGACCGCGGCTACTCATGCTCGACGAGCCGTCGCAGGGCATCATGCCAAAGCTGGTCGATGAAATCTTCCAGGCCGTGAACCGCATCCGCGACGCCGGCATGACCGTGCTGATCGTCGAACAGCGCATGTCCGAATGCCTGGAGATCGCCGACCGCGCCTACATCCTGCAAACCGGCCGCGTGCTGATGCAGGGCAGTGCCGCCGAGATCAGCGTCAATCCGGATGTGCGGAAGGCGTATCTGGGATTGTGAGGCTTTGCGCCGACCGGGTGGCTCGCAATGATGGGGTGGACGGCCCCCGACGGCATCGATGTGCCAGACTGGTGA
>NZ_LLYA01000156.1 GCF_001440415.1 Bradyrhizobium retamae | reverse complement strand
CCGTTCGCACATTCTGGCAGATCTTGCGGACACAAGAGCACGAAGTAAGCCGTAACCCATCGCGCAGGGAAAGCCGGAATGCTTCCGCTGCCCTGTATGCTCGTGTGCATTTCCTTATGCGCAAACAGCACACGAGACCTCGGGTGCAGCGTGCATCCGGCTTTCCCTGCGCCCTTGTTTCGATGGAGGGCGGAAGTTTGAGCAAAGCTCGGGCGCCTTACGCCGCGGGAACGCGGACGCACACCCTCTCGCTGTTTGACAGTAGCTTCTGAATCCTGACAGGCACCCACCACAACGGGAAACGGCGTAGAGCCTCATCAGCCGCGCATCGCGCGACCGTGTTGTCCCCCACGTGGGCTTCTTGCTGAAACTAGCGACGGCCTTTGCCGCCCCGACGAGCATTCTTGCCCGCGCCTTGACGACCGGCGCGAACTACCTTCTCGGCACCTCTCGCGTGGTGCCCACCTCGATTGCCGCCGTGTTTCCCAATCCGCTTTCCCGGCTCTGCAATTGCTTTCGTTTTGGCCATAAGTCAGCTCTTGGTGTCACTGATTGGTGTCAGCTCTTTACGTTAGTTTTGGCGCTGGAATTTTCGTTCTGCCGATCTTCCTTGGTGATCGGACCTTTCGCAGCCTTGTTTCCGCCGCCCCATTGCTGAGTCTTCCGGCTTGCGTCGCCGCCCTGATGCTGCGGCGCATTACCCTTCGTGTTCGGGCTGGCACTTTCGCCCTTGTTGCGGGCGCGGTCGTCGCTTTGTTTCATCGCCATCTCCTTGCTCCGACCAAAAAGGAAACGCGTGGTGATTGCCACCGTTCCCAGGAACTGCCGCTTGGAAGAATTCGTTATAGCTATGATGAAAACCGCACCGAAAGACTGTTACGTGTTCGACATCGATGGGACACTTGCCGACGTGTCCCACCGGCTGCACCACATCGAGCGAAAATCAAAGAACTGGCGCGCATTTTTTGCAGCCAGCGCCAATGACAAAGCGATTGAGCACATCTGCGATCTGGCCCGGCATCTTTCCAAAGCCAAGCCGGTGGTCTTTGTATCAGGCCGCTCGGATGAGGTGCGCGAAGAAACCGAAGACTGGCTCGAACGCGAAACAGGTCTGCGTGGGCCTCTGTACATGCGAGACCGCCGCGGCCCGGACTACATCGTCAAGGCGGAGTTGCTGCACCGGCTTCAGGCCGACGGTTATCGGCCGATCATGGCCTTCGACGATCGCGATCAGGTCGTTGAGATGTGGCGTGCAAAGGGTGTTCCATGCGCGCAAGTCGCAGAGGGAATTTTCTAGCGGAAGATGGAGTTGGCGCATGCAGCGATCTTCGGACAGGGCCAAGATCGGCTCAGGACAAATAGTCCTTCTCATCGTACTTGGCGCTCTGCTTCTCCTCACCGGCGTGTGGGCCGCTTACGTCTGGAACGCAAGCAGCGACGTTCCGATGAGCGCGCACGGCTGGATCGCGCTTGGCCTTGGCACGTTCTTTTCGCTCCTGATCGGATGTGGCCTGATGGCGTTGATGTTCTTCAGCAGCCGAAGCGGTCACGACGAGGCCGCCAGTCCCCATTTCAGGCAGCGTCGCGAGGGTGAAGATCGGACGTGAGTCTGATCGATCGAGACGTCCCGCCTTCTGCCGCTCTACGCCGCCAGTGCATCCGGATTGACTTCACCCTTGGCGATATCGGTGAGCAGTGCATCGATCTCTTTCTCTTCCATCAGGCTCTCGTGCAGCGTCGCCTGGTCGTTGCGCAATTCCAACTGACCGGCCAGCGCGGCGGCCGAGCCGTAGGCGGCGATTTCATAGTGCTCGAGCTTCTGGGCGGATGCGATCAGGCCGGCATCGCGAAGGTCGTCGCCCTCCAGCATGCCAAGCATCTTCCGGGTCTCACGGATGAGCGCCTCCATGGCCTGGTCGACATGCGCCGTCGGGTCAGCGCCATGCTGGCGAAGAATGGCCACGAGGCGGTGCTTCTGCGTGACCGTCTCCGCGTGATGGTCCACCAGCGCTTCCTTGAGTGCCGGGTGGGATGCCGCCGCCGCCATCCGCAGCAGTGCTTCCGCAAGTTGGTCCTCGACGCTCACCAGTTCCTGCAGTTCGGCAATGTACATGTCCTTGAAATTCTTGATCTCCATGGCGAACTCCTTCTCTCAGGATGCGGATGAGGCTTCCGGCAGCAGCGCTGCATCGTCTTCGGAAGTAACCTGCACGAGCCGAGCGGCCTGTTTCGCGTTCGAGGCCTGCGATATCATTCCAACGAGGCCACGACGCATCTGGTTCCGGTCCAAAACCTGATCGAAGAGACCTGATCGAAGACCCAGGAGATGCTGTGATGACGGAATGGTACTTTGTCTGGGTGGAAGGCCTGCGAGGGCCTGCGCCGCAGAAATGGTCATCGGATGGGCTTTGGGGGCAGGTCGGGCGTCAGGATGTCATCGTCCGTTTTGCACTGAGCGACGAGGAAGCGCATCTGCCGCTCGACGAACTGGCAAGGCGGCATCCCGTTCCCGACGGGAAGTAGTCGGTGGCAGTCACGCGGTGGATCGCCGGAACTTCTCCACCTGGTTCCATGCGACTTCAAAATGCCTTTCTGCGGAACATTGCTAATTTAATTTTGTTGCCCGCTTGAAGCGGCGCCAAGAGGCACCACTGTCCCGACTTCAATTCGGCGTGCTTGCGGAATTGAAAGCGAAGCTGCGAGCCGGCGCGTGACGCCGGTGGGGACGAGCGATCAGGATCCGACACGCTTGACGTCAATTCCCTCCGCAGAAGAGCCGCGCGCGGTCAAGGCCGTCACGCGGTGCACACCAACCAGAAGCCAAGTAAGGAGATCGTGCATGAAATTGAACTCGGCACAGGTGGAACGCGCTCTGACGCAATTCGAAGCCCAGGCGCTTCCCGACGATCATCCGGTGGTTCCGCAGCTAGCCAGCATGTTTGGGGATCATACATTTTTCCTCGACAGCGGCGGGCTCAACGTCCTGGAGCCGACCGAGGCTTCCGAGCGGGAAACCACAATCGGCATGATCGTAAACCTAGCTTATTGGAGCGATGAGACGCTGACGAAATTGTCGCCACACGAGCCCGAGCCGACAGGCGTGATCGTCAGTCTCGAATCCAGGCACTGACTCTTCGAGTCCGGGACTCGGCGTGTGTTTCAGACGATTTGTCGTGCGCGGTCGCGTGCCGCGCGCGATGGTTGCTGGAGTGCGCGAGTTAGGTTTCGAAATGAACTCCGATCCGCGTCGTTTTTCGCCAGACGACGCGGCACGGCACATGGATGTGGTCGGCTTCGATCACCAGCGTGAAGCGCTCGGGAATGCCGACCGGGGTGCTCACTTCTAGCGCAGCGCCGGTTTCGGAGAGATTGCGCACCGTGCAATCGATGACGGCGCCGCTGCCAAACGAAATCTTGCCCGACTTCAAGAGCCGGCGCCGTGGTGCTATTCTGTGCTCGTTCACCACATGGACCTCCCACCTGAACAGGGAAGTTTCTACGGGCGAGGTTACTATCCCGTTACCGAGCGTTCTAGCCCGGATGCAACGCCAAGTCGTGGGTCGCCGCGGAACCGCCGCTTCCGCTCATCGAGCTTGGCCATCCGTTCGCGCCCGCCGGCCCTCGATCGGGTAGGCCGGGTCATTGAACCCCGGCGTCGAGGGATGGCCGCTCACCACCAGCCGGTCGACCAGCGCCTCGTCCTCCACCGTGAAGCGATAGTCGAGCGCTTGGATATAATCATCCCATTGCTGTTCGGTCCGTGGGCCCGCGATCACCCCGCTCACGAATGACGAATTCAGTACCCACGAAACCGCGAATTGCCCGGCGGTGATGCCGCGCGCTTCGGCGTGCCGCTTGATCTCCTGGGCGAGCTGCAGCGATTCCGGCCGCCATTCGGTCTGCATCATGCGTTTGTCGGCGCGCCCCGCACGCGTGTCCTGGTCGGGCGCCGCATCCGGCCTGTACTTGCCGGTCAGCACCCCGCGCGCCAAGGGGCTATAGGGCACGATGCCGAGGCCGTAATAGCCGCAAGCCGGAAAGTGCTCGACCTCCGGCATCCGGTTCATGGCGTTGTAATAGGGCTGGCTGACGATCGGGCGATCGATGCCGTTGTTGTCGCAGATATTGCAGATCTCGGCGACGCGCCAGGCGCGGTAGTTGGAGACGCCAAAATAGCGGATCTTTCCCTGGCGGATCAAATCGCCCATCGCGCGCACCGTCTCCTCCAGCGGCGTCGCGTGGTCCTCCTTGTGTAAATAATAGATGTCGATGAAATCGGTGCCGAGCCGTTGCAGGCTTTCGTCCGCGGCCTGCATTACCCAGCGCCGCGACAGCCCGCCGCGATTGGGATCGTCGCCGATCTGGTTGGCGAGCTTTGTCGCCAGAATCCAGTTCGTGCGATTATTTGAAATGGCACGGCCGACCACCTGCTCGGACTGGCCGCCATTATAGGCATCCGCGGTGTCGATGAAGTTGACGCCGGCCTCGCGCGCGTTCGCAATGATGCGCGACGACGTCGCTTCATCGGTCGGGCCGCCGAACATCATGGTGCCCAGGCAGATCGGTGAAATCTTCAGGCCGCTGCGGCCGAGTTGGCGGTATTGCATTGGGGTGGGTCCTTAAGCGGGTCCAGGCAGGATAGCGGTTGTCATCCGTCATTGCGAGCGTCAGCGAAGCGATCCATAGCGCCGCAAGCTGAGGCATGGATTGCTTCGTCGCTTCGCTCCTCGCAATGACGCGGAGAGGACGACACCTCAACCCTCGCTCTTCAATATCTTGAACACGCCGCTCGCCATCGCGATACAGCGCTTGTCGACCGTCACTTCCGTCGTGATGAAAATAAGGCTGCGGGTGGAGCGCACCACGTGCGGCTTCGACACCAAAACCTCTCCGATCTTGCCGGCTTCGACAAAATGCGTATCGAGCTGCACGGTCGCCAGCGTCGGCTTGCCCGAGACGAAGCGGGCGGTCATGCCGCAGGTGCGGTCGGCGAAGGTCATGATGACGCCGCCTTGCACCAAGCCGCGGCGGTTGTGGTGCTTGTCCTCGGTGGCAAGCGCGTATTCATGCGTGCCGTCGACGACGCGCTGCCAGAGCGGGCCGATCAGGTGCAGGAAGCCGGAGGTTTCGACGATCTTCCAGCCGTCGGATTTGAGTTTGTCCGCGGCCTTGACTGTCATGTCGCGCTTTCCGTTTCCTGCGGGCTATCTTGCTGTCCGGAGTCTTTTCATCTGATGCGCGGGTGTTGTAGTCAAGCGGGATGGCCAGGCCATTTGACGATACCACACGGCGGAATATTGCGGGGCTTTGCGCGGCATTTACGCGGACGCCCTCGGAGCGCGTAGAGCCTGAGCTGAAGCACGCCGCAGTCGCCATCGCGCTGACGGAAGCCGAGAGCGGCCCGGGCACCACATTTCTGTTGACCCGCCGCGCCGCAAGCCTGCGCGCCCACGCCGCCCAATGGGCGTTGCCGGGCGGCCGCTGCGACCACGGCGAGACGCCGGCGCAGGCCGCGTTGCGCGAGCTCCACGAAGAACTCGGCGTCGGCCTCGGCGAGAGCGATGTGCTGGGCCTGCTCGACGATTACCCGACGCGCTCAGGCTATTTGATCACGCCGGTGGTGGTCTGGGTCGGCACGAGCGCCGATATCGTCCCCAATCCAGCGGAGGTCGCCTCGGTGCACCGCGTCGCGCTCGACGACATCGAGCGAGCCGACGTCTTCAGCTTCACCAGGATTCCCGAAAGCGCGCGGCGCGTGATCCGCTTCCGCCATGCCGGCCAGCACATCCACGCGCCAACGGCGGCGCTGATCTATCAGTTTGCTGAAGTGCTGGCGGGAAGGGAGACCCGTGTGGCCGAACTGGAGCAGCCGGTGTTCGCCTGGAAATAGGGTCGGCGCCGCTGCCGAAACGGCTGCTCATCTCACCATGTGAGAGAGCGTGCTCTGCAGGTTGCGGATGTCGGTGGTTTCGGAGACGATGGCTGGGTCAAGAAGAAGAACATATCCGGGAGTCGCCCCACCATGTCCATCGGGAGAAAGTGGCTTTGCATCGCAGCCGCCATACTCGGCTTGAGCGCAACAACAGACGTTTCGCAAGCGCAGACCTATCCGGCCCGCGCTATCACGCTGGTCATTCCGTTCGCGCCCGGGGGCAGCACCTCGATCGTCGGCCGCGCCATTGCCGACAAAATGAGCGAGATACTCGGCGAGAAGGTGGTGGTCGACAACCGTCCCGGCGCTGGCGGTACGGTTGGCACCAAGGCGGTCGCGAAAAGCGATCCCGATGGCTACACGCTGCTCTTGGGTTACACCGGCACGCTCGCCATAGGCCCCTCACTCTACAAGAATCCCGGCTACGATCCGCGCAGGGATTTTGCGCCGATCGGCATGATCGGCAACGCACCGAATTCCCTCGTGTTGCATCCATCATTCCCGCCAAAGAGTGTCGCCGAGTTGATTGCCTATGCGAAGGCCTATCCCGACAAGGTCAATTTCGGATCGGCCGGCGCCGGCACCGCCAGCCACATCACCGGCGAATATTTCGCCCGCGCCGCCGGCATCAGGCTGGTGCACATCCCCTACAAGGGCACCGGCCCGGCGTTGACCGATCTCCTCGGCGGCCATATCCCGATGGCCTTCGCGCCGATCCCGGCCTCGCACGCCAATGTCTCCGCCGGCAAATTGCGCGCACTTGCGGTCACAAGCACCACGCGATCGAGCCTGTTGCCCGATGTGCCGACGCTGATGGAGGCGGGGCTAGCCGGCTTCGACGCTTCGCTCTACTACGGCCTCGTCGCGCCCGCCGGCACGCCGCGGCCGATCGTCGACCAGCTCAACAAGGCGCTGCGCGACGCTCTCGCTTCCAACGAGGTGAAGAAGCAGTTGGTGAATGACGGCACCGAAATCACCCCCGGAACGCCGGAAGATTATGCGGCGTTCATCGATAAGGACGAGAAGAAGTGGTCGCAGCTAGTGAAGGTCAGTGGCGTCGAGCAGGAGTGACTTTCTCCCTTCTCCCGCAAGGGGAGAAGGAAAAAGAGTCGCTCCCTTTCGGGGCTGACATCGCGGCGGCGCTTGCTACAACCGTGCCATGCGCCTGCCATTGATTCGCATGGGTTCCGGATTAGCTGCGCTCGCGCTGCTGGCGAGTACGCCGCCTGCCGTGGCGACGGAGCCGCTCCCTCCCTCAACCGCCGACGCCATGGCGCAAGCCGCCTCGCCGCAGGCGATGGCCGAATATCGTCGTAAGCTGAAAGAGTATCAGGAGGCCCGCGCCGCCTTCGAAGAGGAGGCGGGCGCCTATTGGGCCTCAATCTCCGAGAAGCGAAAGGGCCGCAACGCCAAGCGCCGGGAACGCCAGGCTATCACGCTCAACGATTACGTGCTGACCCAGCCGCCGGTCTACACCGGTCCGAAGCGCCCGGTCAGCCCGGAGCCTGAAGAAGAAAAGCCGCCGCGCGAGCGCAAGCCGCTGCCGGTGGTTGCCGATTTTCTTAAAGCGGCCGCCGAGCATTTCCAGTTCACGCCGCAACGGCCGGCAACCGAAGTCGAATTCAAGCGCGCCTATGCCCGCTACGCGTTGGCCTCGGGATTGACGCGCGAGCAGGCGGTGCGGGTCTACTCGTTCGAGACCGGCGGTAACGGCAATTACGACATGCAGTCGGGGCTGAACCCCTCGAAACCGGGCTCGCGCGCGATCTCGACCGCGATCGGCTACAATCAATTGCTCACCACCAACAGCGTCGAGCTGTTGGCCGAACAGGGCCACGAAATCATCAAGGAACTGACGGCAAGGGCCGCGACGCTGTCGGGCGCGCCGCGCAAGGCGATGGACCACAAGCTTGCCGTCTTGAAACGGATGGTGGCGTTCACGCGCACCGTACCGGATACCTGGTCCGAGCATGAGAAGCTCGCCAAAACCCCGCAGGGCTGGGCTGTGCACGCCATGGTGCTCGATATCGACGTCGGACCGATGCTGCAGACCCACAAGCTGCTGACATCGGTCCATTTCGCGCGCGCCAAGGGCTACAATCGGCCGCTGACCGCGGCCGAACTCGAAATGATGAACCTGACGGGCGACGGCACCGGCCTCGACATGGTCACCATGCCGCAGGCGATGCGCGAGCAGGTGCCGACCTCGAATTTTTTCCAGCGCGGCGGCTACGAGCGTAACCCGGTCGCAATCCGCCATAATACGGTGGCGAAACTATTGGCGATCACCGACGAGCGGATGGATTTCAACTCCAGCAAGCCCGGCGCGAAGGAGTTGGCGACGGCGTTTTAGTTATCACCCTCCAAGGGAGGTAAGTAGCGCGAGCGCTCGCAGTTCACTCCGACCCGAACATGAACTTGCCGTCGCCTTCCAGATAGGGGCCGGACCGCATGTAGAGCTGCCCATTCTGGCCGATGAAGAACAATGTGCCCTTCGGCACCTTCTTGGCTCCCTTGAGCAGCAGGCCCGCATTGTTCGTGCCCATCTTGTACGCGAGCGTCTTGCCGTCCCTGCCATAGGCATAGCCCATGTCCTGTCTCAGCTCCCAAGGCGTCGGCGCGGCGCCTTGCGCCAATGCGCCGGTCGAAAAGCCCGCCAGGATGGCCACCGTCAAAACCGTCTTCGTTGAACTGCACGTCATCATCCATCCTCCCCGTGAGCCTTCGGCTTCTGCCTCACGCTTTGAACAAATCACGAACGGCGTTGCGCCGTCAATTGCCACCTTCGACGCATCACACGGCCCTTGAGACTTTGTGATTTCCCGCGTCCGACTTCGCGACTATGTTCGCTTTTCCGGCTACAAGCATGCATTGCGAAAAACGTCATAGGGATGGTTATGATGAACCACGTCATGAAGATCGGTCTTGGTGTTGCGCTATCGTTCATGACGCCGGCTCAAGCGGCAGAGGCTGACAATTTCCAGCTGTCCAACAACCAGCGGATCGCCTGCAGTCGGGGATTGAGCGCGGGCAAGCTCAACACTTCGACCTGCAAATCCTATGCTTACGTGTTCAACACCAAGACGTCAGAGTATTTCCGCTGCCAGGTCTCGATGGCGCTGACGCGGGACAACAAGGAAGTCATCAACGTGCAGGCCGACGGCGGCTGCACCAAGAAGCCTCGCATCTTCGATACCGACGCGAACTATTCGTTCGATGCCACCGAGACCGAGCCGCCGAATACCAATTCGTTTTTCGGTCCGGGCGGCTATGCGGTCTGGGCCAGCGACAACAGTAATCTGAGGGTGCGCGGCTGCATCATCATCTCGTCCGGTCTCGGTTCCGACATCGCGAAATGCATCGATATGAAGTTCGAGTGAGCCTCGCTCAGAGAGCCTTCTCGGAGCCGGCTGCAAGCTGAGGGCGCGACCGCGCGAATTTGCGCACCCCGACGGGCTTGCCGAACAGATGGCCCTGGATCAGATCGAATTCCATGTCGTGCGCGGCAAGGTAATCGGCGCGCGTCTCGATGCCCTGGGCGACGGCGCGAGCGCCGTTGTCCCGCGCCAGTTCGACGATGCGTCGGCATACCGTCTGCTTCAGCCGATCGTCGGCGCAGCCCTTGAGGTATTGCTGGTCGACCTTCAGCTCGAGGAACGGGAAGCTCCGAAGCTCCAGCAGCGACGGCCATTCCGCTCCGACATTGTCGATGGCGATCGCGATATTGTGCAGGCGCAGCCGTCTTGCGGTGTCCACTGCGAGATCCGGATGGTCGACCACCTCGCTGCTGTTGATTTCGATCAGAAGCCCGCCGAACGCCGGATGGGCAGGCATGGCGCGGCACAGATCGCGCACCGCCGCTGCGTCGTCGAAGAACGATATCGGCAGGTTGATCGAGAGGTCGACCGGCCCCTGGCTCTCCAGCAGATAGCGCCAGTCCTCGATCGCACGGCCGATCACGAACTCGGAAAGCTTGCAAAAATGCGGATCCTTGTCGTCGGGAATGAAGTAGGCTGGCGGGACCACACCCCAGGCCGGATGCCGCATCCGGACCAGCCCCTCCGCTCCGCTGGGGACCAGCGTGCGGGTGTTGATCTTCTGCTGATACCACAATTCGAGCCAGCCAGCCTTCAACGCCTCGGCGACGTCGACGGCCGGGCTTGGCGCCGGCTCGGCAGGCAGCAGCGTCGCGAGGCTGGCGCGCAGGCTCGCCGCGCCGAACGGCGTCGGCAGGGAGGGCAGCATGGCAATGCCGTATTCTTCGCCAATTTGCCTGACGGCCTTAACCATGATCGTGTCGGGTTGACCGATCACGAGAACCTTGCCGCCGAAATTTTTCCGGACGATTGCCTCGAGAATTTCGCCGACATTGATCCCGTCGGCGCACACGCTGAGCACGATCAGGTCCGGCTGCTCCGCCTGCAGTACGCCTGCCAAATCGCCGGCCTGGCCGCATTCGCAGGTGACGAACCCGAGATCCTCGAGAGCGTCGGAAAGAAACAATCGGAGGTGCTTTTTGCTGTCGACGACGCACGCTCTGGGCGCCAGCTTCCGATGCCCGAAGTGCGCCGCGCGCGAATAGTCGACAAAGTTGATTTGCTCCATGCCACCCTCCCATTAGATACCCCAACGCCAGTGGTACATCGGCGTTGCGGTCGCAATCATGGAATTTTGCGGCAGGTCACATGATTACTTCGGTAGGGTTAAAGCAGCCGACAAGAATAAAATTTTAGGGAAACTGCTGCCGCGACGCAGCCAACCAGCGCCCGGGACAACTCGACGGGGTCATTTCATCGGCTTCGACACGTTGATGCCCGGCTTGGACAGCATTTGATCAGCCTTGCGCGTTAACGCCTGTGGTCGCTCGCAGGCGCCGCGATGTTCGTGGCTCAGCGAACCTCGCCTGAACGCTCCCTCGCAGGAGCAGCAATGCCGCAACGCTCACAACCCTTTCATCGGCCAAAAGAATGACCGCGGTCCTCGGCAGACCGCGGTCACTGATGACGCAAGCGAATTAGCTCCGGCACGTTGCCTTAGCCGCCGATGCCCTTCTCCTTGAAGTACTTCAACGCGCCAGGATGGAATGGGATCGGCGAGCGGTCCTGCACCTGGTTGTCGAGCGAGAAGCTCTCGGCTTCCTTGTGCACGGCAACAATGTCGGCCTTCTTCTCCACCAGCGTCTTGACGATGGTGTAGGCGTCTTCATTGCTCATCTTGTCGCCGGTGACGATCAGATTCCAGACGTCGGCGATGGAGTTGTCCTTGTCGTAGCCGGGATACGAGCCCGCCTTGATCTTGCTCGACGAATAGAGCTTGCCGTATTTGGCATTCATCTTCTCGGCCAGATCGCCATGGTCGATCAGCTTCATCTTCAGGCCCGGCGTCGCCGCGAGATCGGTGATTGCAGCGGTCGGAATGCCGCCCACCCAGAAGAAGGCGTCGATCTTGCGGTCCTTGACCGCATTGACGGATTCGGCGACGCCGAGCCGCTCGCGCTTCATGTCCTTGTCCTTGTCGAGGCCGGCTGCCTCGATGACGCGGAATGCCATCACCTCGGTGGCGCTGCCGGGCGAACCTGTCGACACGCGCTTGCCCTTGAGGTCTGCCATGGTCTGGATGCCGGTGCCTTCCACCGTCACCACATGCATGCGGTTCGGATAGACAACGAGCAGCGCCTGCAGCGGCACCTTGCCGCTCTTGAACTTGTCCTGCCCTTGCAAAGCATCGAGCGCCGCATCGGCCATGGTGAAGGCAAGCTCGCTCTTGCCGGCGCCGATCAGCTTGAGATTGTCGACCGAGCCGCCGGTGACCTCGGCGGTGGCCTGCACGTTGGGAAGGTTCTTCGAGAGCACATTGGCAACCGCGCCGCCGAGCGGATAGTAGACGCCGCCGGTGCCGCCGGTGCCGATCGACATGGTTTTCTGCTGCGCATGGGCTGCGCCGGCAAAGGCGAGCCCCAGAGCCATTGCCAGTATCGCTGTGGTCTTTTTCATTTTTGTCTCCTCAATTGCTTCTTCTCTATGTTGTGACCGCAGGCCGCTCTGGCGACCGCGTTTTGGCCTGCCACAGCAATACGCCGAAACCGATGATCAGGCCCGGCAAATAGGTGTAGCTGATATCGCGTCCGGTGATCCATTCGACCATTGCCTCAATCAGGCTTGGGAACACCAGCAGCAATCCCGATAGCAGAAGCAGGCCGCGCTCGACCGCTGTATTTTGTCGCAGCGCCCAGTTCTGGGCAAATGCAGCCAGCGCCAGCAGCCCCAAGCTTGTCTTGATCGTGATTTCGAGAATGTCGACCCACGATCCGCCCTTGGGGATCGACATCAAGAGGCCGCCCCCCTGCGGATCGAGCACGAAGACGAACGGCACCAGGAACGCCGGCAGCGTATATTTCCAGGACTGCAGCGTGGTCTTGTAGGGATCGCCGCCGGTAATGGCGGCCGCCGCGAACGGCGACAGCGCCGTCGGCGGCGAGACCTCCGACAGGACGGCATAGTAGAAGATGAACATATGCGCGGCGTAGTCCGGCACGCCGAGCTTGACCAGCGCGGGCGCTGCGATAACCGCGCAGATGATGTAGGACGCCGTCACCGGCACGGCGAGGCCGATAACCCAGACGATCAGCGCGGTGTAGATCGCGGTCAGCAGCAGGCTGCCGCCGGCATAGGCGATGACGATCGACGAGAATTTGAGGCCGAGACCGGTCAGCGTCACGATGCCGACGACGATGCCGGCGCAGGCGCAGGTGGTCGCGGCATTGAGCGCGCCGATCGAGCCGTCGGCCAGCGCCTTCACCAGTTTGCTCGGCACCAGCGCGGTCTCCCGGCGCAGGAAGCTCAGCGCAAAGGTGACGATAATGGCGTAGAAGACCGACAGCGACGGCGAGTAGCCGATGATCATGAAAAAGACGACGGCGAGCAGCGAGATGAAGTGGAAGCCGTACCGCATGGTCATCTGGCCGAGCGACATCTCGGGCGTGAAGGTCACGTTCTTGGCGTGGAATTTCTTGGCGTCCAGCTCGACCATGAACAGGAGCGACATGTAGTAAAGACAGGTCGGGATGGTCGCCATCCATATGACGTCGAGATAGCTGATCTTGAGAAACTCGGCGATCAGGAACGCGGCGGCGCCGAGCACAGGTGGCGACAGGATCGCGCCCAGCCCGCCGGCAGCCAGCAATCCGCCAGCGGCGTTCCTCTCGAAGCCCGCCTTCGCCATCATCGGATAGGCCACCGTGCCGATCATCACGGTCGTGGCGACGCCCGATCCGGAGGGGCCGCCGAGCAGGAACGAGGACAGCACCACGGTGCGGCCGGCGCTGTTCGGCTTGCCGCCCATCAAGGCCAGCGAGAAATCGATGAAGAATTTGCCGGCGCCGGAATGCTGCAGGAATGCGCCGTAGATCGTGAACAGGATGATCAGCGTCGCCGACACGTCAACCGCGACGCCGAAGATGCCTTCCAGCGTGATAAAGAGGTGACCGACCAGGCGGTCGAGGTCGTAGCCGCGATGGGTCCAGGGCGCCGGCAAATAGGGGCCGAGCATCGCATAGGCGATGAACAGCAGCGACACCACGGGCATGATTGCGCCGGTGGTGCGCCGCGTCGCCTCCAGCAGCATCACGATGAAGACGATGCCGACGATCACGTCCCAGCGGTCGGGCGTGGTGGCGCGATCGGTAAAGTC
Source organism: Bradyrhizobium retamae (assembly GCF_001440415.1). GTDB lineage: Bacteria > Pseudomonadota > Alphaproteobacteria > Rhizobiales > Xanthobacteraceae > Bradyrhizobium > Bradyrhizobium retamae. The sequence continues at coordinate 84,415 of NZ_LLYA01000156.1, read as the reverse complement.
CTCGCCACCCCACAGCGCGTAGATGACGGTCGCCACCGCGACGATCCCGGGGACGACATCCCACCAGCGCACACGGTTGCGAAACCGCGTCGCCAGCGGAAATAGCAGGAAGCTCAAAATCAAGGTGAAGGCGACGTGGGTGTAGCGAAGCTCCTGGGTCGGAACGATGGCATAGGCCGCATAGAGGTGAAACAGGCTCATGACCACGGCAATCGTGGTCGAAATCCTTCCCGCCCACCCCATCAGGCGGTTGGCCGCGCCTTCTTCCGCCTCGATGTAGGCTTCCGCCTTGTGCAAGGCTTCGTCCGAAACGGCGATGACCTCGTCATTGGGCGGCGTTGTCTTGTCTACGTCCATGCTTCCCCCGGGGGACCGGCTAACTTTCCGGCCCGACTGCGGCGGGCCTCCTTCGCGGGCCGCATTCAGTCCGGTTTGGGGGGCGGTTGCAAGGGACTTTTCGGCCTATGTCCAAGTCGCTGCTTTAGCTTTTCGGACAGGTTGACCCAGGAGCGCCGTCCGTCCAATTTCCCGCCCCAAAATTCGGATGCGCCGCGTTCGTGCGCGCTGCGATGCAACGACAACCCAAGGGAGAAGAAGTCGATGGAACGGCTCAAGGGCAAGGTGGCGATGGTGGTGGGCGCGGGATCGATCGGTCCCGGCTGGGGCAATGGCAAGGCGACCGCCGTCACCTTCGCGCGCGAGGGCGCCAGCGTGTTCTGCGTCGATCGCAATGCGGCTGCCGCAAATGAAACCGTCAGCATCATCACGGGCGAGGGCGGCAAGGCTGCCGCCTTCACCGCCGACGTTTCGCGCGAGGTCGAGGTCGAGGCAATGGTGGCGGCGTGCCTGAAGACCTATGGCCGCATCGACGTGCTCGACAACAATGTCGGCATTGCCGAAATGGGCAGCGTCGTCGAAGTGAACGAGGCAAGCTGGGACCACGTTTTCGCGGTCAATCTCAAGAGCGCCTATTTTGCCATGAAGCACGTTATTCCCGTGATGCAGAAGCAGGGTGGCGGCTCGGTCATCAACATCTCGTCGATCGCATCGATTCGCCATCTCGGCATCTCCTACGTCACCTATGGCGCCTCGAAGGCGGCGATGAACCAGATGACGCGCACCACCGCCGTGCAATTCGCGAAAGATCATGTTCGTGTGAACTGCATCCTGCCGGGCCTGATGAAGACGCCGATGGTCGAGCACTCGGCTGGCCTCGCTGCAAGCTATTCGGCCGGCGATGTCGAAGCGATGTGGCGGGCGCGCGATGCGCAAGTGCCGATGGGGCACATGGGCGACGCCTGGGACGTCGCCAATGCCGCGCTGTTTCTCGCCTCCGACGAATCCCGTTACGTCACTGGAATCGAGCTCGTGGTCGACGGCGGGATAACGGTGAGGTCGAGTTAGGGCTGGCTGTCATTCCGAGGCGCGTCGCGCGCTCCGGAATGACGAGAGCTGTACCGGCTACTGCGCCATCGCCAGGATACCGCCCGCGAAGGAATGCCAGAGCGGCGTGACGCTGATCGGCCAGTTCAGGAGTTTCACGGCGATCAGCGCAATGCCGCCGTAGACATAGACCGGATGCGGCCGGCCGCGCGTGCGCCAGTCGAAAACGATGGCGGCCACCAGCAGGAGATAGGCGACGAAGGCCGGCGGGATGGTCACGGGGACCGGCGGCGGGCCGAGCGGACCGGGAGGCGCGAGGAACGTGAGAAACCAGCGGGCGACCGCGGCGTCCAATAGCGAAATGCTGGCCAGTAGCATCAGCCGCTTATGGGTTTCCGGCCGCCGGATCGCGGCAATCGCCAGCGTGAAAACCACGGCAAAGAACAGAATTCCGCTGAGCGGGACAATCGCGAACGCGATTCCTTCGTCGGTCAATCCCGCCGCCGCGGAGCGCTTCATCGCGTTGACCGCGACCAGGAAACCGAAAATCGTCATCGCGGTCGCCAGTGAGACGCCGATCATGCCGATGGTGCGGTGCCGGGCGACCTTGCCCGACGCGGCGAGCCAGCTCTGGAATGCGAAATAGAGCGACCAGGCGAAAAACAGCAGGCCGTGAAAGTGCACGACGGGCGAGGCCGAGAACGATCGCTTGGCCATTGGCAGCCAGTAGGTCGGTGCGAAGCCGAGAAAGGCGACTGCCATGCAGGCCAGCGCCATGTAGAAGTAGAAATAGCCTGATTGGGATTGCGCGATGGCGCGCGGCGGATTGAAGTCGGTCAATGTGGTCATGGTTGTTGAGTCCGTGAGAACTGCAATAGGTTCACAGCAGATTTTCTCACGGATCGTATTCTTCCGTCTGTGAAGAGAATTACGTTTCCCGCAGGTCACGTTTCGGCCAAAATCTGTTCTTGTCCGAACGGGAAATTTGCAGGCTGCTTGTCGAAGATGCAGGTCGCTTGCTAGGATCGCGTCGCAATAGACGGCGCTTTCCGGATCAATTGATGCGAGGCTATCTCCACATCCGCAGCCTGGTCGTGGCTTCCCTGCTGTCGCTGACGTACGCGCATGATGCATCGGCGACCGGGACCGAGCCGGGCGAGGATATACGCATTGATCCTGCGGCCTGTCTTGCCGCTGGCCTTGCGCATGATCACGACAGGACGGTGCATCTCTGCAGTGCGCTGATCGACAACGCAAAGACCGAAAAGGCCGACCGCATCAAGGCACTGATTGCCCGTGCGACCGCCTATGAGCGCAAGGACATGATCGACCGTGCCATCGCCGACTATGATAGCGTGTTGCGGCTCGATCCGGCGCACGCCGATGTTTACAACGCGCGTGGCGAACTCTGGCGCAACAAGGGTGATCTGCCGAAGGCGGTGGCCGACTTTGCCGCGGCGATCAAGCTGAATCCTGACCACGTCGTCGCAAGAGCCAACCACCGGGCGCTGGCGCAGGAGGCGGAGCGGCAAGGCGCGTTGCAGGCGGTCGCCGGCAAACCGAGCTTCAACTGTGCCACCGCGCGCCGCAAGGTGGAGAAGGCGATCTGCGCCAATCCGGAACTCGCCGATCTCGATCGCGAGGTTCAAGCGTCGTATAGCAGGACGGCCGCTGAGAAGATGACCCCACAGCAGGCGCGCAAGCTGCGGCGGGAGCAGGGGGAATACATCGCCCGCCGCAACGCAGAGTACGGCCGGCCCGGCTACGATCTGAAAAAGGCCATGCGCGACCGCCTGCAGCAAATCAACGGGATCGACGGGTACTAGGTCGTTTTGGGCCTGATGAGGGGATACGCCAGCGCGGCGCGATGGCTGTCGGTGAGAAGCTCACTACCATCGCCCGGCAGTAGAGTTTAGTCGAACGATCAAGCCATTCCCGGCTTGATCTGGCGCAACTTCCCGTGACAATGCCTGAAATAAATGCTTGCCCAGCCGTTATGGCCGGGCTTGTCCCGGCCATCTACGCCTTGCGAATCTCGAGTTGAAGCAAGGACGTGGATGCCCGCGACAAGCCGGGCATGACGACCATGGGCGAACGAGCGGGGAGTGCGCCATGAACATCCAAGACAACAGCCGCTATCACGAGGTCCATGCCCGCTCGCTGGCGGACCCGGAGGCATTTTGGGCTGACGCCGCGCGCGAGATCGACTGGATCGAGCCGGCCAAAAAGATCTTCGATCCCTCGATGGGCGCCTACGGCCGCTGGTTCGCCGGCGCCGTGGTCAACACTTGCTACAACGCGCTCGACCGCCATGTCGCGGGCGGACGCGCTGACCAGGTCGCGCTGATCCACGATTCGCCGCTCACCAATACGATCTCGAAATTCACCTATGCCGAGATGTTGAAGGAGGTGCAGACGCTCGCCGCCGTGATGGCCGATTTCGGTGTCGCCAAGGGCGACTGCGTTATCCTGTATATGCCGCTGGTGCCGGAAGCGGTGTTTGCGATGCTGGCCTGCGCGCGCATCGGCGCGGTGCATTCGGTGGTGTTCGGCGGCTTTGCCGCCAAAGAACTCGCAACGCGGATCGAGGACGCCAAGCCGAAGCTGATCTTCTCGGCGAGCTGCGGGATCGAGCCCGGCCGTATCGTGCAATACAAACCGCTGCTCGACGAGGCGATCAACCTCTCCAGTGTCAAACCGCAAGCCTGCGTCATCCTCCAGCGGCCGCAGCATCTTTGCGAACTCACGGCCGGCCGCGATCACGATTGGGCGGCGCTCCGCCGCGCGGCGCTCGACGCCGGCAAGGCCGCGCCCTGCACGCCGGTGCTCGCCACCGATCCGCTCTATATTCTCTACACGTCAGGCACCACGGGAATCCCGAAGGGCGTCGTGCGCGACAATGGCGGGCATCTGGTCGCGCTGAAATGGTCGATGTTCAATCTCTACGGCGTCAAGCCGGGCGAGGTCTGGTGGTGTGGCTCCGACATCGGCTGGGTCGTCGGCCACAGCTACATCGTCTACGGCCCGCTGATCCATGGCGCCACCTCGATCATGTATGAGGGCAAGCCGATCGGCACGCCTGACGCCGGCGCGTTCTGGCGTGTCATTTCCGAGCACAAGGCCGTCGCGCTGTTCACCGCGCCGACCGCCTTCCGCGCCATCCGCAAGGAAGACCCGGACGGCGCGTTCATCCGCAAATACGATCTGTCGAAATTCCGCACGCTGTTCCTGGCCGGCGAGCGCGCCGATCCGCCGACGGTGGAATGGGCGGTGGCGCAGTTGAAGGTGCCGGTGATCGATCACTGGTGGCAGACCGAGACCGGCTGGTGCATCGCCGGCAATCCGGTGGGCCTTGGCATGTTGCCGGTCAAGCACGGCTCGCCGACGGTGCCGATGCCGGGCTATCAGGTCGACGTGGTGGACGAGGCATCCAAGCAGGTCGCACCGGGTACCATGGGTTCGATCGTGATCAAGCTGCCGATGCCACCCGGCTGCCTGCCGACGCTGTGGCAGCAGGATCAGCGCTTCAGGGAAGCCTACCTCACGGAGTTTCCCGGCTACTACAAGACCTCGGATGCCGGCTACAAGGACGAGGACGGCTATGTCTGGGTGATGGGCCGTACCGACGACATCATCAACGTCGCTGGCCACCGCCTTTCCACCGGCGGTATGGAGGAAATTCTGGCCTCTCACGCTGATGTCGCCGAATGCGCCGTGCTCGGCATCAAGGACGCGATCAAGGGCGAAGTACCTTGCGGCTTCCTGGTGCTGAAGGCCGGCGTGACGCGAGCTCCCGCCGAGATCGAAAAGGAGATCGTGGCGCTGGTGCGCGAAAAACTTGGTCCTGTCGCAGCCTTCAAGCTGGCGATCACGGTGGGGCGCCTGCCGAAGACGCGCTCGGGAAAAATCCTGCGCGGCACCATCAAGAAGATCGCCGACGGCGAAAGCTGGACCATGCCGGCCACCATCGAGGACCCCAAGGTGCTCGACGAAATCGGCGACGCGCTGAAGGGCAGGTTGTGAGCGAACCCACCGTCGTTCCGGGGCGATGCGAAAGCATCGGACCTCAGGTGCCGCAATTGCGCACCGGGGAACCTCGAGGTTCTCAGTGGCGCAAGGGCCCCCATAGTTCGGCCCTGCGGACCGCCCCGAAATGACGGACCCTGTCATGCCCGGGCTTGACCCGGGCATGACTCGTCGTCAAAGCAGGCTGCCATTATTTCGATGGATTGCCGGCTCATCCCGATCAAGTCGGGGACGCGCGCCCGGCAATGATGAAACCTGGAAGGGACAGAGCATGCGACGTAACCTGCAACTCGCATTCCTCCTCATCGCACCGCTGCTTGCGGGTTGCCTCGAACGCGGCCAGCCGACCATGGTCGACACCAGCGCCGACGATGACGCGTTCTGTCGCTCCAACAATGTCGCGCCGGGCTCGAACGACTACGTCAACTGCCGCAAGAACCGCGACGTCCAGCGCGGCAACGCCAACGCGCGTACCGACCGCGCCCAGCGCAATCTCGCCGAGCAGATGCTGAACAATCCGACGAGGCCGTAACGGGAGGCCACCATGAACGAAGACACCTTCAACGCAAGCCTGCGCAAATTTCTCAAGCAAGTCGGCGTCACCTCGCAACGCGAGATCGAAAAGGCCGTGCGCGATGCGGTCGAATCCGGCAAACTCAAGGGCCATGAGAAGCTGCCGGCGAAGATGGTTCTGACCGTCGGCGGCATCGCGCTCACGCATGAAGTCAACGACGAGATCGAGCTGGGGTAAGGAAGAGCAGCGGCGCGATCTTGTCCCCTCTCTCCTTGTGGGAGAGGGTGGACGCCGGACTTCATACAAAGAAGGCGTCACATGGACATCAAGGTCAGGGATTCCAACGGCGCACTGCTCGCCGAGGGCGATAGCGTCACGCTGATCAAGGATCTGAAACTGAAGGGATCCTCCACCGTGCTCAAGCGCGGCACCGTGATCAAGAACATCCACCTCACGGATGATCCCGACGAGATCGAAGGCCGCACCGACAAGGTCAAGGGCCTGGTGCTGCACACGAAGTTCTTGAAGAAGGCGTGAAGCGTGTCGGCTCACCCGGTCGGCCTTCTTAAATCCATCTTCGAATCGATGCTATAAGGGCGGCATGGAACAACTTGCAATCAAGCTGCTGGGGTTTGCCGCCGCAACCTGCACGACTCTCGCTTATGCACCACAGTTCGTGAAAGTCTGGAAAACCCGCTCCACCGAAGACATCTCGCTTGGAATGTTCCTTGTCATGGTGCTCGGCATCCTGCTCTGGCTGTTGTACGGCCTGCTTTCCGGTGATGCGCCGCTGATCGTTGCGAATGCGATTACGATCGTCCTGGCCGGCGGAATCCTCTGGATGAAGCTGAAGTACGGTTGAAGCGGCTGTCAGCCGGTCCGCAGCGCTCGTCGCAAACAAAAAGCGCGGCGGGTTGCCCCGCCGCGTTCAGCATCAGCCGTGGCCGATAACCTCTACTCTTCCTCGTCCTGCTTCTTGCCACCGATATTCTTGAGCTTGGCGAACACGGCATCGACGTTGAGGTCGTCTTCCGACTTCTCGCTCGGCTCGAATTCCGGCTCCTTCTTCGTGGTCTCGGAGGCCGGCAGCAGGGTGGCGCCGCCGTAGGCTGCGGGCACCGGCTTTTCCTTCGCTGCGCGCTGCACCTCGAAATCGAGCTCGATCTGCGAGCACAGGCCGAGCGTCACCGGATCCATCGGGGTGAGCGTCGAGGCGTTCCAGTGGGTGCGGTCGCGGACTGAGGCGATGGTGGTCTTGGTGGTGCCGACCAGGCGCATGATCTGCGCGTCCTTCAGTTCGGGATGGTTGCGGACCAGCCACAGGATCGCGCTCGGCCGCTCGTGGCGGCGCGACACCGGGGTATAGCGCGGGCCCTTCTTTTTGGCGGCCGGCGGCAGCACCACCTTGCTCTCGCCGAGCTTGAGGCGGTAATTCGGGTCTTTTTCGCCCCTTTCGATCTCGTCGCGGGTCAATTGCCCGGTCGAAATCGGGTCCATGCCCTTGATCCCCTGGGCGGCGTCGCCATCGGCGATGGCGCGGACCTCAAGGGGGTGCATTTTGGTGAAATCGGCCACCTGGTCGAAGGTCAGCGCCGTATTGTCAACCAGCCACACGGCCGTCGCCTTGGGCATCAGCGGTGCATTGCTCATGGCAAATCTCCTTTGTGCCTCGCCCACCTCTTTTTAGGAGGCGAAGCCTGTGGTCATCGTTGATGACGGGAATTGAGGGCTATATACGCCTTCCAACCCCTTTGGCGCAATGGTCTGCTAAAGTGCCTTGACACAGCCCGAAACCAGTCCCAAGTCCTTATCCGAACTAGCCGTTCCCTGCCCGCCGGCAAGGGGTGATTCGGTCCCGAGATAGCGCCCCATGCCAGCCAAACCAGACCTCAGAATCGTGCTTTGTTCCCCCCGCGGCTTCTGCGCCGGGGTGGTGCGGGCCATCGATACCGTGGAACGGGCGCTCGCCATCTATGGCGCCCCCGTCTATGTCCGGCACGAGATCGTACATAACCGCTACGTGGTCGATAGCCTGAAGACCAAGGGCGCGATTTTCGTCGAGGAACTCGCTGAAATCCCCGACAATACCAACGCCCCGGTGGTGTTTTCGGCCCACGGGGTTCCCAAGTCGGTTCCGGCAGACGCCCGCGCCCGCAATTTCTTCTCGCTGGACGCAACCTGCCCGCTGGTTACCAAGGTGCACCGCGAGGCCGCGATCCACTTCAAGCGCGGCCGTGAGATCCTGCTGATCGGGCATTCGCATCACCCTGAGGTGGTCGGCACGCTCGGGCAGTTGCCGACGGGCGCGGTGACGCTGATCGAGACCGCTGAGGACGCCAAGACGTTCGCGCCGAAGGATCCGAACAACCTCGCTTTCGTGACCCAGACGACGTTGTCGATCGACGACACCGCCGAGATCGTCGCGCTCCTCAAGGAGCGCTTCCCGAATATCAACGGCCCGCACAAGGAAGACATCTGCTACGCCACCACCAACCGCCAGCTCGCGGTGAAGAAGGTGGCGCCGGTTGTTGATGCCCTGATCGTGGTCGGCGCGCCGAACTCGTCGAACTCGCAGCGCCTGCGCGAAGTCGCTGAGCGCGAGGGCTGCCCGGTCTCGGTGCTGGCGCAGCGCGCCTCGGATCTCGACTGGTCGCGCTTCGAGGGCATCAAGAGCCTCGGCATCACGGCGGGCGCATCCGCGCCGGAAGTGATCGTCGAGGAAATCATGGGCGCCTTCGCCGAGCGGTTCGAATTGCATGTGGAGACGGTGTCGGCCGCGGAGGAGAACGAGTTCTTCCCGCTGCCGCGTTCGCTGCGGCCTGAAGCTGCCGCCGAGTAGTCGCGATGGCGGTTTACACCGACGTCGCCGCCGAAGACCTCGCGGAGTTCCTGAAGGGCTACGAAATCGGCGAGTTGCTCTCCTACAAGGGCATCGCCGAAGGCGTCGAGAATTCCAATTTTCTGCTGCATACCAGCAAAGGCGCGTTCATCCTCACGCTCTATGAAAAGCGCGTGGCGGTGGGCGATTTGCCGTACTTCCTGTCGCTGATGGCGCATCTGGCCGAGCGCGGCGTGCGCTGCCCGCAGCCAGCCCGCAACCGCAAGGGTGAAGTCTACAGCGAACTGGCCGGGCGTCCCGCGGCGATCATCAACTTCCTCGAAGGCATGTGGCCGCGGCGGCCCAACGCCGCGCATTGCACTGGCGTCGGCGAGGCGCTTGCAAAGATGCATCTGGCGGGCAGCGACTTCCCGATGTTCCGCAAGAACCCGCTGTCGGTCGAGGGCTGGCGGCCGCTATTCGATCTCGCCGCATCGCGCGCCGACAGCGTCGCGCCTGGCTTGCAGGATTTCATCGCGCGCGAGCTCGATCAGCTCGAGGCACGCTGGCCGAAAGATTTGCCGCTCGGCGTCATCCACGCCGACCTGTTTCCCGACAATGTCTTCTTCCTCGGCGACAAACTGTCCGGCCTGATCGACTTCCCGTTTTCCTGCAACGACATCCTGGCCTACGACGCCGCGATCTGCCTGAATGCGTGGTGTTTTGAGCCGGATCATTCGTTCAACGTCACCAAGGCGCGCGCGCTGCTCAACGCCTATGGCCGCGAGCGGCAATTGTCTGATACCGAGCAGGAAGCGCTGCCGCTGCTGGCGCGCGGCTCGGCGCTGCGCTTCCTGCTGACGCGGCTGGTCGATTTTCTCAACGTGCCGCCGGGCGCGCTGGTGAAGCCGAAGGACCCACTCGAATACGTCCGCAAGCTGCGCTTTCACCAGAGCGTTTCCAGCGTGCGCGATTACGGCCTGACCCAGCCCGGATTTGCCGCTTGAGCGAATTGCCTCACGTGACGGTTTTCACCGACGGTGCCTGCTCGGGCAATCCCGGCCCCGGTGGCTGGGGCGCGATTCTGAGGTTCGGCGATAAAGAGAAAGAACTGAAGGGCGGCGAGCCGCACACCACCAACAACCGCATGGAGCTGATGGCGGCGATCTCGGCGCTGGAAGCACTGAAGAAGCCGTGCGTGGTCGATCTCACCACCGACAGCCAGTATGTCCGCCAGGGCATCAGCGGCTGGATCCATGGCTGGAAGCGGAACGGCTGGCGCACCGCGGACAAGAAACCGGTCAAGAACGTCGATCTCTGGCAGCGCCTCGACATGGCGCTAAAGCCGCACGAGGTGCGCTGGCACTGGATCAGGGGCCACGCCGGCCACGCCGAAAACGAGCGCGCCGATCAACTCGCACGTGAGGGCGTGGCAATGGCGAGGTTGCAGGAGAGAGTGGGGAAGTAGGCGCCCCTTCCCCTCTCCCATAAGGGGAGAGGATGGATCAATCGCGCAAAGCGCGATTGAGACGGGTGGATTCTCTCCGCGGGTCTGCGTCCCTCGTCTGAAACGTCTGCTTCCGCTGAGAGAACCCCTCATCCGGCACTTCGCGCCACCTTCTCCCACAAGGGGAGAAGGAGAAGGGGACGGGGCATCCATCCGTCGTCATTGCGAGGAGCGAAGCGACGAAGCAATCCATGCTTCAGCGCGTGCGGAGAGGTGGATTGCTTCGCTTCGCTCGCAATGACGGAGGAAGTTACAACTGTCCCAGCAGCGTGTCGCCGCCGGAAACTTCGACCTTGCCCGGCGCGGGCTCGAGGTTGAGCTTCTTCACCACGCCGTCTTCAACCAGCATCGAATAGCGCTTGGAACGGATGCCGAGGCCATTGCCGGAGGCATCGAGCTCCATGCCGATCGCCTTGGTGAAGTCGGCATTGCCGTCGGCGAGGAATACGGCTTCGTCGCGCTGGTCGGTGTCGCGCTTCCAGGCGTTCATGACGAAGGCGTCGTTGACGGAGACGATGGCGATGGCGTTCACGCCCTTGTCCTTGATGGCATAGGCGTTGAGGAAGATGCTCGGCAGGTGCATCTTGTGGCAGGTGCCGGTATAGGCGCCGGGCACCGCGAACAGCGCTACCTTCTTGCCTTTGAAAATGTCGTCGGTGGTTTTGACCTGCGGGCCTTCCGCCGTCATCACGCGAAACTTGGCTTCCGGCAGCTTGTCGCCAACTTGGATCGTCATCGTCAATTCTCCCTCAATGAGCGGTGTGTGCCTTATAGCGTTTTCGAGCGAAGTGGGTACCGGTTTGCGTGAAGAAAACGCGTCAAAATAACGATCTGGAGCAAACGCTCCAGACCGGGAAGGTGAACGGCACAATATTCAGGGGAGGAGAAACGGCAACGGTCGAGACCGTTCACGCTTGCGTCATCACGGCGAAAAGCCGCCTTCATCGAGGAATGCCTGCTCCTCCGGCGTGGTAGCGCGGCCCAGAAGGTGGTTGCGGTGGGGAAAGCGACCGAAGCGCCGGATGATATCGGCGTGGTGCTCGGCCCATTTCAGGCTCTCGGTATGGCCGGCCGCGCGTGACAGCTCGATGCAGCGCAACTGGTCGCCCAGGTGCTCCGAATGCATGAAAGGCAGATAGAGGAATTCGCGCAAAGCGGGATCGATCCGCGCCTCGACGCCGTGGTCGACGGCGCGGTGCGCCACCTCACGGGCGAGGCGGTCGCTGGCATAGGTCCTGAGGTCGCCGCGGAACATGTTGCGGGGAAACTGGTCGAGCACGATGACGAGCGCCAGCGCGCCGTCATCGCTCGTTTCCCACGACGATAGCTCGCCGGCCGCCGCTCTCTGCCAAAGGCCGCGAAAGCGCCGGCACACCTCCGCATCGAAAGCGTCGTCGCGAGTGTACCAGCGATCTGGGCCGGCGTCGCGCCAGAAGGCCAGAATGTCGGCTGGCGCGACGTTAGTCTCCGTCATGTCGAGAGGTCCGCGTGCGCCTTACGCCGCGGCCTTTTTCTCGTCGCGCAGTTCGCGGCGCAGGATCTTGCCGACATTGGTCTTGGGCAGATCGGTCCTGAACTCGATCTGCTTGGGGACCTTGTAGGCGGTGAGCTGCGTGCCGCAGAACTTGATGACGTCGTCGGCCGAAAGGTTCGGGTCCTTCTTGACGATGAAGGCCTTCACCGCCTCGCCCGACTTCGAATCCGCCACACCGATCACGGCGCATTCGAGCACGCCTGGATGCCCCGCAATCACTTCCTCGATCTCGTTCGGATAGACGTTGAAGCCCGAGACCAGGATCATGTCCTTCTTGCGGTCGACGATCTTGGTGTAGCCCCGTTCGTCCATGACGCCGATGTCGCCGGTGCGGAAGAAGCCGTCCGCGGTCATCACGTTCGCGGTCTCTTCCGGCCGATTCCAGTAGCCGGCCATCACCTGCGGTCCCTTGGCGCAGATCTCGCCGGGCTGGCCAAGCGGCACCTCCTTGCCGTCGTCGTCGCGGATCGAGATGTAGGTCGAGGGCACGGGAATGCCGATCGAGCCGGAGAACTGGTCGGTGTCGGCGGGGTTGCAGGTCAGCACCGGCGAGGTCTCGGACAGGCCATAGCCTTCCGACAGCGCGCAGCCCGTCACCTTCAGCCATTTCTCGGCGACCGCCTTTTGCGTCGCCATGCCGCCGCCGAACGAGGTCTTCAGCTTGGAGAAGTTGACCTTGTCGAAGCCCGGCGCGTTGAGCAGGGCGTTGTAGAGCGTGTTGACCGCCGGGAAGCTGTTTACCTGGTATTTCTGCAGCTCCTTGATAAAGCCCGGTATGTCGCGCGGATTCGGGATCAGAAGATTGACGCCACCGGCGCGCACCGCCATCAGGAAGCACGCCGTCAGCGCGAAGATGTGATAGAGCGGCAGCGCGCAGACGATGAAGAGTTGGTCGACATGCGGGGGCTTCTTCAGCGCCGGCTGCAGCCAGGCGTCGTTCTGCAGCACGTTGGCGAGAATGTTCTTGTGCAGCAGCGTCGCGCCCTTGGAGACGCCGGTGGTGCCGCCGGTATATTGCAGGAAAGCGACGTCGTCACGCGTCAGTTGCGGCTTGCTCAGCTTCATGCTGCGGCCGGCGGCGAGCGCATCATTGAACGAGACGGAGCCTGGAAGCGACCACGCCGGCACCATCTTCTTCACCTTGCGCACGACGAGATTGACGATCACGCCCTTGAAGCCGAGCAGGTCGCCCATGCTGCCGACGATCACGTGTTTGACCGAGGTTCTCGCGATTACCTGCTGCACGGTGGTGGCGAAATTCTCCAGCACGATGATCGCTTCGGCGCCGGAATCCTTGAGCTGATGCTCGAGCTCGCGCGGGGTGTAGAGCGGATTGACATTCACCACGGCATATCCCGCGCGCAGCACGGCGGCGGTCGAGACCGGGTATTGCAGCACGTTCGGCATCATCAGCGCGACGCGGGCGCCCTTTTGCAGGCCCTTGCTCTGCAGATAGGCAGCGAGTGCGGCCGACATCTCGTCCATATCGCGGTAGCTGATCGACTTGTCCATGCAGATGAACGCCTTGCGATCGGCGAACTTCTTGAAGCTTTCTTCCAACAGCTCGACCAGCGACGAGTACTGGGTGACGTCGATATCGGCTGGCACACCGGCCGGATATTGCTTGAGCCAGATCCGCTCCATGGTATCTCCCCTCTGCTTGTTTCCCTGTTTCTCGGCCGGGCATGCCTTGTTTTTGGCAGTATTGTGAATGCCGCCGCCGATGGCAAGCGGCTGCGCGCTATCGACGCATTTCGGCGATCTGGAATCGTTCGGCCGAACGGCAGGAAAGCTGCCTAATTACGTGGCTCCGCGGCCCGTTAACCAGCCGGCTTGTTTTCGCCTTTGGGTTTAGCGGCGGCGTTTGGCTTGGCCGGCTTCGGCGCGGGCTTGTCTCCGACGGCGACAGGCTTGGCGGCCGGCTTTTTGTCGGCGGAAGCTGCCGGCTTTCTTTCGGCCGAGGCGGCCGGCTTTCTCTCGGCCGTGGCGGCCGGCTTGGCGGCAGCCTCCGGTTTGGCGGTCGCATGCCGGACTGCAGCAGGCTTGGCTGCCGGCTTCGCGGTGGCTTCGGCCTTTGGTGCTGCGGCGTCAGGCTTCTTCGCTGCAATCGTCGATTTCTTGCCACGCTTTGGCGGCGTCTGCTTCTCGGCATCCGCCGCAACGGCGGCGATCAATGCCGGGCCGGTCTTGGTTGGACCGGTATAGACCGGAACAGGCTCGGACGGCTCTGCCGCGGCCGCCAGCAGATCCGCAGGTTTGACGGGGTGGTGCTGCAGCCCCGCCGTAAAGAAGTTCACCGCGGTCTCGCCAGTCGAAGTGTTGCCGTTGCTGGCGACGATGTCCGGGTCCTCATCGGTGGCCGGCCGCTTGCGCTTGCCGTTGCACATCTCGTCGCGCAGGTTCGGCGGCGTCGCATCGACCGGAACCAGATTGTCGACGGTGCCGAGCGCGGGCTTCAGCCAGCCCAGCCCGTTGCCGAAGCCGCGCTCCAGCAATTGCGCTGCGCGAACGGCCCGCGCCTGGCCTGAGGATGCGCCGAGCACGACCGCGATAAGCCGCTTGCCGTTGCGCGTCGCAGACGCAACCAGATTGTAGCCGGAAGCGCAGATGAAGCCGGTCTTGAAACCGTCGGCGCCGGGATAGCGCCCGATCAGCTTGTTGAAATTCTGCGTCACCCTGCGGCCGTAGCGGATCGAGGGGATCTGCATGAAGTATTCGTACTCGGGCAGGTCGCGAATGACGGCGCGTGCCAGCATCGCGAGATCGCGCGCCGACGTGATCTGTCCGTCCGCGGGCAGGCCGTTGGGATTGACATAGCTCGTCTGCGTCATGCCGAGCCGCAAGGCGGTCTGGTTCATGATCGCCGAGAAACCGTCGACCGAGCCGCCGACGCCTTCGGCGAGCACCACGGCCATGTCATTGGCCGACTTCACCATCATCATCTTGAGCGCGTTATCGACGGTGACCTGGGTGCCCGGAGGAAAGCCCATCTTGGACGGCGACTGCGAGGCGGCGACCGGCGACACCGTCAAGAGCGTGTCGAGCGACAGTCGTCCTTCCTTGACAGCCTTCAACGTGACGTAGGCCGTCATGATCTTGGTCACCGAGGCGGGATACCAGGGCATGGTGGCATTGTCGGCCTGCAGCACCTTGCCGGTATCGGCTTCGACGACCAACAGCGCTTCGGCGTGCACGGCGCGCGACGTCATGACGGCAAGCGCCGTCGCCAGCAAAATCAGGTTCAATGAGGAAGCGCGAAGCAACGGGCGAAGAAGATGCACTTTTCCGTTCCGGTCCTTTGAGACCCGCCTTCGAAAAGGAGAGGTCCTTAAATCAAACGTTCGGGTTTCAAGCGTGTCCGGCGCCGTCGCATTGCGGCAGGTGCGCAAACCTATACCGGCTTGGCGATTCAGAACAGAGGCCCGGCGATTTAATCGTGGACGAAATTGGCGCAATTTCGGCGATAGTTGAACCGTAACAGATGCTTGTCGGCTATTTGACCTTGATGCCGGTCCGGGCATTCTCCTGCACCATGAACTGGGCCTTGGCGAGTTCCGCGAAGCGACCGCCCATGGCCACCAGTTCATCGAAAGTTCCACTTTCGATCACCCGCCCGTTGTCGAACATCAGAATGCGGGTCGCGTTGCGAATGGTCGAAAGCCGGTGCGCGATCACAAAGGTGGTGCGGCCCTTCATCACCTCGTCGAGCGCCGCGTTGACCTTGGCCTCGGTGACGGCGTCGAGCGCGCTGGTCGCCTCGTCGAGAATCAGGATCGGTGGGTCTTTCAGCAGCGCACGGGCGATCGACAAGCGCTGCCGCTCGCCGCCGGATAGCATCCGGCCGCGCTCGCCGGCATGGGTCTCGAACTTCTTCTCGCTGCGCTCGATGAACTCCAGCGCCTGCGCGCGGCTTGCGGCGATGCGCATTTCCTCATCGGTCGCGTCCGGCTTGCCGACGCGCAGATTGTCCGCGATCGAGCGGTTAAACAGCAGCGCCTCCTGGAACACCACGCCGATGTTCCGCCGCAGCGCCGTCAGCTTCAACGCGCGAATGTCCATGCCGTCGATCTTGATGATGCCGGACTGCGGATCGAAGGCGCGGTGCAACAGCGCAATCGCCGTCGACTTGCCGGCGCCGGTCGGGCCGACCAGGGCGATGGTCTGCCCGGGCAGAGCGGTAAACGAAACGTCTTCGACCGCGGGCCGTTTGCCGTCATATGAAAACGATACGTCGTGGAATTCGACGAGGCCGGAAAGCCGGCCGGTATCGACCGCTCCGGGCCGGTCGCGCACTGCGGGTACGGCATCCAGCACGTCGAAGAATTCCTGCAGCCTTGGGGCCTCCATGAACACGCTGTTGATAAAGCTCACCACCTGTTCCAGCTTCTGGATCAGCATGGTCGCGAAGCTGACAAACATCACGATCTCGCCGACCGTCGTCTGTCCCTGCGCGTGCAGGTAGATGCCGACGGTAAAGATCGCGAGCACGGTGATGGTGGTGGAAGCACGGGTGATGACGGTCACCAGTGCCCACCAGCCTAGCACCGGCATCTGCGCGGCGAGCAGCTTGTCGGCGACGAAACGCATGCCCTGAACCTCTGCATCTATCCGCACGAAGCTCTGCACCAGTGCGACGTTGCCGAGCGCATCAGACGCGCGCGCCGACAGATCGCTGTACTGCGCTTCGACCTCGCTCTGCATGCCGTAGGTCTTGCGTACCACCAGCGTGGTCAGCAGCGTGAACACCACGCACAGCACGAACAAGAGTATCGCCAGCCGCCAATTGATGTAGAACGCGAGCGGCAGCAGCACGACCAGTGACAGGATCGCCGCAAAATGCTCGCGGAAGAATGCGACCCAGAGGCGCCACAGCGCGTCGGTGCCGTTCAGCATCACCTTCATCAGCCGGCCGGAATGGGTGCCGGTGTGGAAGGTCAACGGCAACTGCATGATGTGCTCGAAATAATCCGTCAGCACCGCCTGGCGTTGACGGTGCGCCAGCTTGTCGGCATGGAGCGCGACTAGCGCGCCGCAGGCGATAGTGAACAGCCCGAACACGACCCAGGCTCCCAGCAGCGGCCAGGCCGAGTTCGTGGCCAGCGGGCCGGTCTGCGGTTTGCCAGAGAGTACGTCGACGATCTTGCCGAACAGCACCGGCTCGGCGAATTGCGCCCCGGCCAGCAGGAGGTTGGCGACGGCGAGAATCCAGCCCAGCCGCGCCTCCTTGCCAAGCAGCTCGAGGACACGGGTGTAAAGGCGCAGCATGGACATCGAATGAGGACTCGCAAGGCGTTTCAATCGCCCATTGTAAACAGGGATCGCTCGGGACGACTAGTGAGGCCGGGCGCACACGTCAACGACGCTGAGCAAGCGGCACCCCTCTCCCCAACCCTCCGCCGCAAGGGAGGAGGGAGCCCGATCAGTCTGCTCACCTCACTTCCTTCGCACGAGTGCTGAACATCGCGCGCATTCCCCTTGCGGGAGAGGGGTAAGCCCAGAGCACCGGTGGAAGAAGGGCCCTCACTCAATTAATCAGCCGGCTGTTGAGCGGGGGCAGAAACTGGTCGTCGAAAATGTCGGACGCCTGCGGCCGTTTCTGAAACTTGAAGTCTTCCGCCACCTGATCGATCGAGCGTTCGAAGCGTCCCGGATCGATGGCGCCGATACCGTTGCGTTTCACTTCGCTGGTCACGACGTAGTCGCGCAGGATGCTTTGCAGCCGCTCGAATTCGAGGTCCTTCGAGCCGCCGTCCATGCGATTTGCGACCTCGGTTGCGGCGCGTTCGGGGTCCTTGACCGTGAGATGCAACCCGCCGATGACGGCTCGCACGAATCCTTTCACCGCCTCGGGCTTGGCGGCCGCCAGCGCCGGATTGGCGATAATGGCGAAACCGTAGGCTTCACAGCCATAGTCGGCGAATTTCAGCACCGCCAGATCGTCGGCAGGCACGCCGCGGTCCTTCAGATTGATCGCCGACAGATAGGAGAATCCGGTCACGGCATCGATCTGGCCCGCCGACAGCATCGGCTCGCGCACCGCGGCACTGATGCTGCTCTGCTTCACGCTCTTGATCTTGATGCTGTTCTGGTGCGCTACCGCCGGCCACAGCCGGGCCGACAAGTCGCCTTCGGCGACGCCGAGAGTCTTGCCCTCAATGTCGGTCAACGCGCGGATGCCACGGCTCTTGCGGGCGATGATGGCATAGGGCGCCTTGTTGAACAGCACGAACACGGCCTTGATCCTGGAGCCGCCCTGCTTGTCCTTGTCGCGAAACCGCATCAATGCGTTGACGTCGACCACGGCGAAATCGCTGCTGCCTGCCGCGACCCGCGCAATCGCGTCCGGCGATCCGCTGGCGATGTTGGTCGTAACCGCAAGCGCCTCAGTGGTGTACAGGCCGCCGGCGGCCGCCATCACGAACGGCGCTGCCGCGGCATCGATCGGACGATCCAGCGAAAACTGGATTGCGAGCGGAGGCCGAGGTTCGTCGGCGGCGAGAGCGCTATTCGCCGTGAAGCCCGCAACGGCGAACAGCCCGGCAAGGAAAGCCAAGAGAGCGCTCAGGCGAGAGCGAATGGCGTTGGTCCTGATCGCACGCATCGAGATGACATCAGCAAGAGGTGGGACAAGTTGCCGCGCCGGTGATGTCGGTTTCGTGACATCGCCAACTGCAGACTTGGCCCTCGGGCGAGCTATTGTGCAGCATCTAACCTGAATGGTCGATGACTGCCACGATTTTGCCAGGGATCGTTCAGCCGCCGTTCGGATTCGGGAACCTAGTATCCGTCCGGTGGTTTAGCTATCGAAGGCCTGTCAGGCCAGCTCCCACGGAGGATATCGAGATGTTTGCGCGAAAAGGTGTGTTTTCATCGATCGGCCGCGCCGGCGCGGTGGCAACGGTTGTGGCCGTTGCACTGACGGCAGTCGCGCCGACCACGGCATTCGCGGGCTCCGCGCCGTCGAGCAAGGGCGTGACGGCCTCGACCGGGACCAGCGACGCGACCGATATCAGTGCCCGTCGCCGTCACTATCGCGGTGGTGGTGGCGCGGCGGCAGCGGCGGCCTTTGCCGGCATCGTCGGTACGGGGCTTGCGATTGCAGCCACCCAGAACCGCCGTCACTACTATGACGACTACGGCTATTACGGTGGCGGCCCGGTCTATTATGGCCGCCCGGCACCTTACTACTACGCGCCCCGCCCGTACTATGGCAGCCCGTATTATGGCGGATGGTAATCGCGACCGTAAGGGTAAAGAAAATCCACCGGCCGTCGGCCGGTGGATTTTTTTATGGTGTGTGCCCGGCCGTTAACACGCCGGCCATGGCTTTGCATTAGGTTCGGAGAATGAGTGATTCGCTCGAACGGCTTTATCAGGCTGTTATCGCGGCCAAGGATCTCGATCCGGCGACGTCGCGCACGGCCCGGCTGTTTCAGCGCGGCCCCTCCAAGATGGCCAAGAAGCTCGCCGAGGAAGCCATCGAAGTCGTGATCGATGCCGTCAACGGCAAGAGCGACGCGGTGGTCCGCGAGAGCGCCGACCTGCTCTATAACCTCACCGTGCTGTGGGCATCGGCCGGCGTGAAGCCGGAGGACGTCTGGCGCGAGATGGAGCGGCGCGAGGACCTGCTCGGCATCGCCGAGAAGCTGCCGAAGGCCGTCAAGTCGCCGAAAACGGCGCCAACCAAGCCGCTGCCCAAGGCGGCCGCTGGCCCCGCAGTCCGGCGGCGAATTGTCGCGCTGGAAGGTCGTTCCTTACGGAAGCGGTAGTAAATCCTCTCAAATTCCGTCGTTTTCCGGCATGGACAAATCCGCTCCATGATGGTTCATGCGGCCATGCTCAAACGGACCTACGATTGGTGTATCAACGCCGCCGACAAGCCCTATGCGCTCTGGATCATGGCGGCGGTGTCTTTCGCGGAAAGCTCGTTCTTCCCGATCCCGCCCGACATCATGCTGCTGCCGATGTCGCTGGCGCAGCCGAAGAAGGCGTGGTGGTTCGCGACCGTCTGTACCATCGCATCCGTTGCCGGCGGCGTGGTCGGATACGCCATCGGTGCGTTGCTCTACGACTCGGTCGGGCACTGGCTGATCACGATCTACGGTCTCAGTGACAAGGTCGAAACCTTCCGCGCCTCCTATGCCGAATGGGGCGCGGTGATCATCCTGCTGAAGGGGCTGACGCCGATCCCCTACAAGCTCGTCACCATCACCTCGGGGTTTGCCGGCTACAACATCTGGCTGTTCATCCTGTGCTCGATCGTGGCACGCGGCGGGCGGTTCTTCGTGGTCGCGGTCCTGCTCAACCGCTATGGCGACGTGATCCGGGCCGAGCTAGAAAAGCGCCTTGGCACCTGGGTGGCCATCGGTGCCGTCGTCCTGGTGCTCGGCTTCTATGCCGCGTTCAAGCTGGTCTAGGCTTTGCCGGCATCCCGGCTTCAGGCTACGTTCGTTCCATGCCCGATCGAATCGGCCGTTTGATCAAGCTATTCGGGACGCAACGCGCGGTCGTTGGCCTCGTTGCATCCGTGCTTGCGATCGCTCCCGATGCCGGCTGGTCGCAAGCCGTACCGCAGCCCTCGCTCGGCCTGCAGTCGCCGGCCCAGCAGCCGGTGCCGGCTCAGCCCGAGCGGCAGCAGAGTGAGCCACAGCAAGCGCCGCGCCAGGAAAATCCCGGCCTGATCAACGAAATCGGAAAGCTGTTCGAGAAATCCAAATCGCTGTTGCTGCCGCTGAAGAGCCCGGGCGAGACCATCAAGGATCTCAACGCCGGCGCCAAGGGTGCCGGCGACAGCCTGCCGAACATCGCCAGGCCATCAGTCATGGTGAGCGGGCGGGCGGCGTGTCTTGTCGCGGCCAACGGCGCGCCGGACTGCAAGGCCGGCGCCGACCGGCTGTGCCAGAGCAAGGGCTACAAGGAAGGCAATAGCCTCGATACTGACGCGGCCGAGAAATGCTCGCCGAAAGTGTTCCTGCCCGGCTACAAGCGGCAGTCTGGCGATTGCAAGACGGAAAATTATGTGACGAGGGCGCTCTGTCAGTAGTGGTCGTTCCGTCATCTGGCTGCGCCAAAACGCAATACTTGACACTGGAAAGATTGCCTTGTTGGTTGGT
The DNA here is from genome assembly GCF_001440415.1 of Bradyrhizobium retamae. GTDB lineage: Bacteria > Pseudomonadota > Alphaproteobacteria > Rhizobiales > Xanthobacteraceae > Bradyrhizobium > Bradyrhizobium retamae. Next base: position 63,520 of record NZ_LLYA01000156.1, on the reverse strand, counting down.
ATGACGTCTGGCATCTCTAGAGCCAAATCGTTTGCCTGATAACCAGAGGATCGCTTCGAATGTCCATGCCCGCGCTGTTCAAGGGCCGCCTGTCGATACCCGTGATCGGATCGCCGCTGTTCATCATCTCCGTGCCCGATCTCGTGATCGCCCAGTGCAAGGCCGGCGTGGTCGGATCGTTTCCGGCGCTGAATGCGCGGCCGGCTTCGCTGCTCGACGAATGGCTGGCGCGGATCACCGAAGAACTCGCAGCCTACGACAAGGCGCATCCGGAGCGACCGTCGGCGCCGTTTGCGGTGAACCAGATCGTTCACAAATCCAACAACCGGCTCGACCACGATCTTGCGGCCTGCGAGAAGTACAGGGTGCCGATGCTGATCACCTCGCTCGGCGCGCGCGAAGATCTCAACCAGGCGGCGCACAATTGGGGCGGCATCGTCTTCCACGACGTGATCAACCAAAAATTCGCGCACAAGGCGGTCGAGAAAGGTGCCGACGGCCTGATCCTGGTGGCGGCCGGCGCCGGCGGCCATGCCGGCACGATCTCGCCGCTCGCCTTCGTCGAGGAAACGCGCGCCTGGTTCGACGGACCGATCGCGCTGTCGGGCGCGATTGCCAACGGCCGCGCCATCCGTGCGGCGCGCATCCTCGGTGCCGACTTTGCCTATATCGGCTCCGCCTTCATCGCGACCCAGGAAGCTAACGCGGTCGAAGCCTACAAGGAGATGATCACGTCGTCGTCGGCGGAAGACATTGTCTATTCAAACCTGTTCACCGGCGTGCACGGCAATTACCTCAAGCCGTCGATCGTCAAGGCCGGCCTCAATCCCGACGACCTGCCGACCTCCGATCCCTCGAAGATGAGTTTTGGCACCGACGCCTCCGGCGAGCGCGCCAAGCCGAAGGCGTGGAAGGAGATCTGGGGCAGCGGCCAAGGTATTGGCGGCATCGGCAAGGTGGTGCCGGCCGCCGAGCTGATCGCGCGGTTCAGGAAGGAATATGACGAGGCGGTCGACCCCGCATTGTGAGGTGCCTTGCGGGTCGCGCGCCGCCGTGAAGGCGACGGAGGATCGGTGATGGCCGAACACAACCTGAGTGCGCGTGTTGCACTGGTGACGGGCGCGTCCCGCGGTATCGGCGCGGCAGTTGCCTTGACGCTTGCCGAAGCCGGCGCCGCGGTCGCGGTCAATTATCGCGAGCGCGCTGGTGATGCCGATGCTGTTGTCGCCCGGATCAAGGCCAGTGGCGGCCGCGCCATCGCGATCGGAGCCGATGTCTCGCAGGCTGGGCCCGTCGCCAACATGGTCGAACAGGTGGGCTCCGCGCTCGGTCCGATCGACATTCTCGTCAACAATGCCGGCTTAGCTATCTTGCGCGGCGTCGACGATCTCACCGAGGACGATTTCGACCGCACCATCGCGGTAAACCTGAAATCGGCGTTCCTGTGCACGCAGGCGGTGCTGCCGGCGATGCGGGCGCGCAAATGGGGCCGCATCGTCAACATCTCGTCGGGCGCGGCGCGCGGCGCCGGCGCCATCGGCGTACACTACAACGCCTCCAAGGCTGGCATGGAAGGACTGACGCGCGGCTACGCGGCGCGCCTCGTCAAGGAAGGCATTACCGTCAACGCGGTGGCGCCGTCGCTGATCGAGACCGACATGATGGGCGGCCGGACGGACCTCGCGCGCAACATCCCGCTCGGCCGCATGGGCCAGGCCGAGGAAGTCGCGCAAGCCGTCGCGATGGTGCTCGGCAACAGCTACATGACCGGGCAGACCATCGTCCTCAATGGCGGCATGGCATTCATTTGACGCGCCGCCTTGCTCGCCATCTCCCGCCAATGGCGCACGGTGCCCTGTCCGCCGCGGGCTCGACTCGTTCCGCCGAAGCAGGCAAGAAGCTCGTCCCTTGATCGACAGGACTTCTCATTCAATGGACGGTATTTTTCGCGTTGACGGCAACGACGTCGTCACCAGCCCCTTTGCGGCAGGCCCATGGGATCCGAGCATGCAGCACGGCTCGCCGCCGGCGGCGCTGGTGGTGTGGGCGGCGGAGCGGATTCCGACGCCGGTCGCGATGCGGGTTGCGCGCGTGACCGTGGACCTGATGCGCCCCGTGCCGGTGGCGCCGCTGACCATCGAGAGCGAAGTCTTGCGCGAGGGCCGCAAGATCCAGCTCTGCGCGGTCAGGCTACTGGCTAAAGGCGTCGTCGTGGTCGGCGCGACCGTGCTGAAGATCAAGGTGCAGGCCCAGGAATTGCCGCCAGAGGCCGCGATCCTGCCAGTCGAGCTACCGGGGCCGGATCGATCGCGCGTCGAGCCCGCGGATTTTTCCTCCAGCCCGTTCGTATCAGGTATGTCGCTGCGCGCCGCGCGCGGCCGCTTCGGCGAGCCCGGTCCCGGCGCGATCTGGTATCGCGTCGACCGGCCGATCGTGGAAGGCGCGCCGGTATCGCAGGCGATGCGGGCGATGGCGGCGGCGGATTTCTGCAACGGCACCTCGGCCGTGCTGGATTTCCGCGCGTGGACCTTTCTCAATGCCGACCTGACCGTGAATTTTGCGCGTGAGCCGGTCGGCGACTGGATCCTGCTTGATGCCGAGTCCTGGATCGGTCCCGACGGCGCGGGGCTGGCAATGGCGCGGCTCGCCGACGAGCGCGGCTATTTCGGCCGCGCCATCCAGAGCCTTGTCATCGAGAAGCGCTGAGCGCGGACAGGCGGCATGGTGAAGCCGCGATCAGAGGGATCGCGGCTTCCCGATCATTCGAGATCGATCGGCTGGTAACGCCCGCTTTCGTCGAGTGCCGTGCCCCACACCTTGTTCGAGGCCTGGTGCTCGGAGCGGCCGAAGCTGAGCTGGGTCCCGAGACCGAGGTCGAGATTGCGCATCGTCTCCAGCGTGTCGATCAGCTTCTCCGTATCGATCTGCGGGCCGGTCCGCTTGATGCCCTGGATCAGCACGTTGGCGGCGACATAGCCCTCGAACGAAACGTAGTCGGGCGCTTCGCCTGGGAAATACTTGGCGAGCGCATTCTTGTATTCGAGCACGGCGGACGAATAGCCCGACACCGCCGGCACCACCTGCGTCACGATCACGCCGTTGGTGTAACGCGGTCCCAAGAGTTTCAGTTCTTCGGCGAGCGCGGTGGAGCCGACGAACGAGACGTTGGAGTAGATCAACCCGGGATAGAGGTCGCGTGTCTTCTCGATGAACCGCGCCGCGGCCCGGTAGGTGGCGACCATGACGACGGCCTTGATCGGCGGTTTCGCGAGCTTCAACTGGTTGATCGCGTCGTCGACGTCGACGGTGTTTCGCGCATAATTGAGCCGGAGGATGGCGCCGTCGTTCACGCCCATAGAGCGAAACGCCTTGGCGACACCGGCAAATCCGGCGTCGCCGTACGAATCCTGCTGCGCGAACACCGCGATCTGGCGGGGCTGCAGCCGGCGTATCTTGACGAGGTAGCGGACGACTGCGTCGGTTTCCTGAACATAGCTGGCGCGGTAGTTGAACACGTAGCGATCCGGCGGATCGTTGCGCAGGATGTTGGCGCCGGTGAAGGCTCCGAAGAACAGCATCCGGCGCTCGAGCGCATAGGGAATCGCAACCGCCGCGGTCGGCGTGCCGACATTGCCGACGATGCCGAACACCTGGTCCTTTTCATAGAGCTGCTTCATCGCTTCCGCGGTGCGCGAAGGCTCGTAGCCGTCGTCGGCGGCGTACAACTTGAGCATCCGCCCGTCGACGCCGCCGGCATCGTTGATCCGGTTGAAGGCGGTCTCGATTCCGAGCTTCATCTGGCGTCCCAGCTCACGGGCCGGGCCGGAGAAGGGCGCGGCGATGCCGAAGCGGATTTCCTTTTCGCCGATGCCGCGTGGCAGCGGCCCGGTCGGGACCGGGGCCGTCGGCGCGGTTGCTGCGTTCGCGGCCGTTGCCGCGGCGGCAGGGGATGGGCCGATGACGCTGGAAAGACTAGGGCCCGAGATCGAGCGTTCGAGATCGGCAAGCTGACGATCCGCCCGGATGCAATCGATTTTGCCCGAGCTAACGGCGGCGCGGCCGTCGGCCACGCTGCGATCGAACGTCTGGGTGAGATCAGAACGCTCTGCCTCGTTCGACGAGGCTTCCCGGATCACCTGTGAAAACTTGTCGGCGATGGTCTGGATGCGGGGACGCGCAATGTCGCGGCAGGCCTGGGCCGAGCCGATCACGGGGCCGACGCGGCCTGCAAGGTCGCGCACGATCGCAATGTCGCCGGCAGCCTGAGCGCTGCCTGCGATTCCGAACAGCACGGCCCCGACCAGCAAGGAGATCCGGTGCGAGGTCATGGCAAACTCCTTGAGAACAAGATGGCGGAAGGTCGGTTCTCAGGCATTGTCATTCCTCCATCTGGATCATGGGTTGGCGCGTTGTGGCGTCGCCGGATCCGGCTTCTCGCGCCACTGCATGAATTGCTTGAGCAACTGGGACTGCTCGGGCGCAGGCGAGGCGCTCGGTGGCGTGGAGGCGAGAACGGCCTGGAATTCGCTGATTGCAGGCTTTGGCGAAGCCTCTCCGGATTGGAACAGGGCAGCCTTGATCGACTGCACGATTCCGGAGGACGCCGACGGCTCACCGTCGCTCTGCCGCGACCCCGGCACGGCGATGACGAAGAACAACGCCACGAGAGCCGCGACGCCGATCGCGGCACCAAAGCGCGCTGCGACGCTCCACAACGCCTTCTTCGATTCCAGTTGAGGTTCGCGCATGATCTCGGGATCGAGGCGATGGCGCAGCGCATCGGATACGGCGCTCTCGAGCTGGGAGTCAAACGACGCCGGAGAGAACGGTGTCGTTGCGGGACTGGCGTCGCGCACGGAAGCCGACCGCTCACGTAGCGAGCGCGGCGCGTAGTACAGGGGATCGCGGGGATTGATGTGGTCCTGCTCACTCACACTACTCATACGCTCACTCCTCATGTCGCTTGGCGGATTGACCGGCGGATTGCTCGGCGGCGGAACGGCAGGTGACGTACCGGTCAGGAGTTCCAGATCGCGGAACAGGCGCGCGGGATCATCGACGTCCGCTTTCTGTCCGCTATCGAGCTTGCTTGGAAGATTTGAAGCAAGGTGTGAGGCGCCGTCCCTGCGTCCGACGACACCTGCCTGCGAGATCGAATCTCGCGACCACACAACGCTCACGGCTTCCACTGCCTCGTCCCCTGCCGGCTAATGTTCCGTCTGCCCGACGGATTGAGCTGCCAGACCGCAGAGATCCGCAGCACACATAAGTTTGTTGGAACCGCGCGAGGACTAATTTAGGTCGGAAACGTGACCAAAGTAAGTTGAGCTCGCGTTAGCTACAACTCACGTGACCCCTGTTTTCATAGGCTTTTGCGCGCCCTCGCCGCGATCAGCAGCAAGGATCGGCCATAAATGCGCCGGATTCGCTGGCGTTGCGCCGTTTTCTGCGCGTAGCGCGGGCTTTCACATTAATTACTCGTTAACCAAGTTCGTCGATTGTTAACCATTCACTAAGAAGGCGAGTCGAACATCATGGACGTCCGAGCGGATCCTACGCGTCAACTGGTCCGGCTGCGCGGCCGGTCCTATGTCGCGTTCGTATTCAGCCCTGTCGTGCCGATCGTGGAATGGCTCGCCGAGATCGACGCCACGCTGGCCCGCTCGCCCGGATACTTCGTCGGCAAGCCGATTGTGCTCGATCTCTCAGCCGTCGATCTCTCAAGCTCCGCCATCGCCCATCTCGTCGGCAGTCTCAACGAGCGCAACATCCGCGTCCTCGGCATCGAGGGGGTGGAGGAAGATCGTCTCGCGGCGAACATGCCGCCCTTGCTGACAGGCGGCCGTGCCTGCGTGATCACGCGAAACGAGCCGACGCAGAAGCCGGGGCCCGAGCCGAAGCCGAAGCCGACCTCGCTCTTGCTGGAGAACCCGGTACGTTCGGGCCAGTCCATCGTCTTCATGGAAGGCGATGTCACGGTTTTGGGCTCGGTCGGGTCGGGCGCGGAGATCGTCGCCGGCGGATCGATTCACATCTACGGCACGCTGCGCGGCCGTGCGATGGCTGGCGTCAACGGCAATTCGGCCGCACGGATCTATTGCCAGAGAATCGAGGCCGAGCTGCTGGCGATCGATGGCTACTACCAGACCGCAGAAGAAATCGACGTCGCGCTCCGCAACCGTCCGGCGCAAGCCTGGCTGGAGGGCGACACCATGAAAATTACCCCGCTGAATTAACCGGCTAAGGAGATCAAGTATGACCAAGGTCCTGGTCGTTACCTCGGGCAAGGGAGGCGTTGGAAAAACCACCTCGACGGCCGCGCTCGGTGCGGCGCTTGCGCAAGGCGGGCAAAGCGTCGTGGTGGTCGATTTCGATGTCGGCCTGCGCAACCTCGATCTGGTGATGGGCGCCGAACGCCGCGTGGTGTTCGACCTCATCAACGTGGTGCAGGGTGTCGCCAAGCTGTCGCAGGCCCTGATCCGCGACAAGCGGCTGGAAAATCTCTGGCTGCTGCCGGCCTCACAGACCCGCGACAAGGATGCGCTGACCGACGAGGGCGTGGGCCGCGTTATCGCCGAGCTCAGGAGCCGGTTCGACTGGATTGTGTGCGACAGCCCGGCCGGCATCGAGCGCGGTGCGACGCTCGCAATGCGCTATGCCGACGAAGCCGTCATCGTCACCAATCCCGAAGTGTCCTCGGTGCGCGACTCCGACCGCATCATCGGCATGCTCGATTCGAAGACGGTGAAGGCGGAGCGCGGCGAGCGGGTGGAAAAGCATGTGCTGATCACCCGCTACGATCCGGCGCGTGCGGCGCGCGGCGAGATGCTCAACATCGACGACATCCTGGAAATCCTCGCGACGCCTTTGCTCGGCATCATTCCCGAGAGCCAGGATGTCCTGAAGGCGTCCAACGTCGGCACGCCGGTGACGCTCAACAATGCCGAGAGCGCGCCGGCCCGCGCCTATATCGATGCCGCGCGCCGCCTGATGGGCGAACAGGTCGCCATGACCGTGCCGGCTGAGCGCAAGGGCTTCATGAACCGCTTGCTGGGACGGAGAGCTGCATGAGCATGAATCTGCTGCGGCTGTTTAGCGGCCGCAATGCATCTGCCCCCGTTGCGCGGGAGCGGCTGCAGATCTTGCTAGCGCATGAGCGCGGGCTACTCGGTCAATCCGACTTGCTGGCCACACTGCGGGAGGAAATCCTCGCGGTAGTGTCGAAGCACGTGGTGCTCGATCCCGACAAGGTGATGGTTAAGCTGGAGCGCGGCAAGACGGTGTCGACACTCGAAGTCGATATCGAAGTGCCCAATAATTTCGACAAGAAGGCTCCTACCGAAAAGCGCATGGCCGGCTGAAAGGCGCGGTGCCGACCGCGCTGATTGATCGCTACCCCACCATCCGCTCCCGCCCGGTCCAGAAGCCTGCCTTCAGCGCCTTCTTGTCGACCTTGCCGACGCCGGTCATCGGCAACTCGCTAACGAACTTGACGTGCTTGGGCGCGTGCGCCGAGCCCTTCCTCGCCTTCACGAGGTTGATCAGCTCGTCCGGATTCGGTCGCGCGCCTTCGCGGGCGACGATCACGGCGGTGACCGCCTCGCCCCATTTGTCGTCGGGTACGCCGACCACGGCGACCATCGCGACGTCGGCATGTTGCGACAAGACATCCTCGACCTCGCGCGGAAAGATGTTGAAGCCGCCGGAGACGATCATGTCCTTCTTGCGGTCGAGGATGAACATGTAGCCGCGTTCGTCCGATCGCGCGATGTCGCCGGTGTGCAGCCAGCCGTTCTTCAGCGTCTCCGCGGTCACGTCGGGCCGTTTCCAGTACTCGGCCATCACATGCGTGCCGCGCACGCAGATCTCGCCGGCCTCGCCGGTTGCTACTTCCTGGTCGTCATTGTCGAGGATCTTCACCTGGCAAGCGGCGATCGGGAATCCGCAGGACAGGAACAGCTCCGGCGTCCTGGGATCGTGGTCGGCCTTGCGCAGCACGGATACCGGATAACATTCGGTCTGGCCGTAGAGCTGCGAGAACACGGGCCCGATCCGCTCGATGCCCTCGACCAGCCGGCTGGGCGACATCGCAGACGCGCCGTACAGCAAGAGTTCGAGCGAGGAGAGGTCAGTCTTGTCGAGGGAGGGATGATCCAGCATGACGTAGATCATCGTCGGCACGAACAGCGTGAAATTGATCCTCTCGCGCTCGATGGTCTTGAACACGGCTTCGGGATCAAAGCCTTTCAGCATGTGAACGGTGCCGCCGCGCATCAGCGTCGGCAGCACTTTTGTCCCCGCGACATGGCTGATCGGCGCGACGGTGAGATAGCGCGGCGTATCCGGAATTTCGAAATCGGCCAGGATCGCACTGGCCCAGCCGCCATATTCCCGGTGGTGCCGCAGCGCGCCCTTGGATTTGCCGGTGGTGCCGCCAGTGTAATTGAGCGTGGCGATGTCGTCGGGCTCGGCAAAGCTGCGCGCCGTGGCGCTGCCGGCGGCTTCAATCGCCTGCAACATATCGGCGCCGTAGCTGGCGGGGCCGAGCGTGAACACCGTCTTCACGCCGGTCGCTTTGGCCGCGAGTTCGCCGCCGCGGTCGCGGAAGGTAACCCCGTCGACCACCAGCATCTGCGCTTCGGAATCCTCGAGCTGAAACAGTTGGTCGTCCAGCGAACCCAAAGGATGCAGCCAGGTAATCGCCAATCGCGAGAGCTGCGCGGCGACACCGGCGCACCAGGTGTCGGCGCGGTTGGCGGTGAGAAACGCGACGCGGCTGCCGGGCTGAAAGCCCAGCTTCATGAACACGGCCTGCATGCGCCCGATCATGTCGGTTGCGCCGCGATAGGTGAGCGATCCGCCCGGCCACGCGAACGCTGTGCGCTCCGGGTAGCGCGCCAGCGCCAGCAACGTCTGCTCGCATGCCGCCGGAAACGCGTAGAGCGGATTGCCCATCTTTCTTCCTCCTGCTTGTTTTGTAATTGGCCTTCGCCCGTGCCAATGTTGGGTAACGCTAACACAACAGGCACACTGCTCAAGCTAGGATGATGCAACCAACCGATGCTCTTGCGCGTTTTCGCGATCGCCTTAGCCTGCCGCTGATTGCGGCGCCGATGTTTCTCGTCTCCGGCGTCGAATTGGTGGTAGCCGCCTGCCGCAACGGCGTGATCGGTTCGTTTCCGACCGTGAATTGCCGCAGCCCCGAACAACTCGATCAATGGCTGACGGACATCGATGACCGGCTGAAGGAGCACTCGGATGCAAGCGGCAAGCCCGCAGCGCCTGTATGCGCCAATCTGATCGTGCATCGCTCCAATGCGCGGCTGGAGCAGGATCTGCAGGTGCTGCTGCATCACCGGCCGGAAATGGTTATCACCTCCGTCGGCTCGCCGGCGCCGGTATTGAAGCCGTTGCGCGATGCCGGCGCGCTGGTGTTTGCCGACGTCGCATCCATCCGCCACGCCGAGCGCGCGGCGGCCGCCGGTGCCGATGGGCTGGTGCTGCTGACGGCAGGCGCGGGCGGCCAGACCGGCTGGCTCAATCCCTTCGTGTTCGTGCGCGCGGTGCGCGCCTTCTTCGATGGACCCCTGGTGCTAGCGGGCGGCATCGCGGATGGTCACGCCCTGCGCGCGGCCGAGGCGCTCGGCTGCGATCTCGCCTACATGGGTACCAAATTCATCGCCACGTGGGAAAGCATGGCAGACGCGCGCTACAAGGAGATGCTGGCCGCCAGCAGCGCCGACGACATCCTGCTGACCAAGGCATTCACGGGCCTGCTGACTAACATGCTGCGCCCCTCGATCGAGGCCGCCGGCCTCGATCCGGACGATCTTCCCGAGCGAGGCGCGATCGATATCGGCAAGGATATCGACATCGGCGCGCGCGAGAACCGCCCGAAGCGCTGGAAGGATGTCTGGAGTGCGGGACATTCCGTCTCGGGTGTGACGGAGGTGCTTTCGGTCGACGAGATGGTTGCGCGCACAGCGGCGGAATATCGGAACGCTGCCACGCGCCTGCGATTGAGCTAGAGCGTTTTCCAGCGAATTGGACGCCGCTTCGCGTCAAGAAAACGCGTCAAAGCGAGAATGTAGGGCCCGGTTCTGACTCAATCAGAACCGGGCTCTAGCGCGCAAAAGGTTCCCGGCGATCCAGCCACTGCATTTTTGTGATGCAGCAATGCCAGGCGCGCCCGACGGCAAATGCCAAGAGAAAGCCGCCGCGCTGGCAAACTTCCGACACAGGATGACGGCGAAAACAAGCAATCCGACATGACGCACGCGCGAAGGCGAGGCCGATTCCAGGTTTCGTCGCCGGGCGCATTTTATTCAGCGAGGCCTTCGTGTCGCACAAGCTCTTCTCCGCGATCCTGCTCATCGGCGCGCTGTTTACCTTCCCGGTTTTCGCGCAGCCCGGCGCTGCGCCTGCCGCCCCTACCGATAAAGCTGACGTCCTGACGCCCGATCAGGCGAAGCGGGCGCTCGATACGCTTTCCGATGACAAGAAGCGCGCGCAAGTCATCGAGACGCTACGTGCGATCGCCAGTGCCTCGCCGCCACCGCAAGGCGCGGCTCCAGCGCCCGAACAGAAATCCGCGATGCCGCTCACGGCGGACAGCCTCGGCGCACAGCTCCTGCTGACAGTATCCGAGCAAGTCGGCGAGATCTCGCGCGAGGTCGCCGATGTGGCGCGGACACTGACGGACTTTCGGGCATTCTATTACTGGTTCGCGCGGACCGCCAACGATCCGTCCGCCTATCACCAGTTGTTCGACATCGCGTGGAAGCTGGCGCTGGTGTTTCTTTGCGCCCTCGCTGCCGAGTGGCTGGTTTTCCGCCTGATCAAGCGCCCGGTGGCGCTGTTGGAAGCGCGCCTGCCGCAAACGGCGCGCGCGCCGGTGGCGACTTTGGCGGTGGCCGATCCGCCATCCTCCGTGGCTGACGTCACGGCCGCGCCCGAGCTGCATCGGCGGCGCCTCAGTCTGGCGCGCACCTGGCAGTCGCTGGTCAGGTTGCCCTTTGTGTTGGGACGTCTCGCGCTCGAACTGCTCCCGGTGCTCGTCTTTGTCGGGACCGCCACGATGTTGCTGGGCACCGGGATCGGCGATCTCGCAACCACCCGGCTCGTAATCCTCGCGGTCGTCAACGCCTATGCGCTGACGCGCGGGCTGATCTGCGTGGTACGGGCGCTGGCCGGACCTTTCGGCCTGTTTCGCGTTCGCGCCGAGACCGCAGCCTATATCGAGATCTGGGCGCGGCGCATCGTCACCGTCGGTGTCTCAGGCATTGCCTTCGCCAATGTGGCGTTGCTGCTGGGCTTGCATCGCGGTGGCTACATGGCGTTGCTGCGCCTGGTGATGCTGGTCGTCCATCTCTTCATCGTCGTCATTATCCTGCAGTGCCGCCGCCAGGTTGCGGATGCTATTCGCGCGCCGGCCGGGCGCGACGGCACAGCCGCCAGGGTGCGCAACCGCGTCGCCGGCCTGTGGCACTATCTTGCGATCGCGCTCGACCTCGCCTTGTGGGCAGTGTGGGCGCTCAATATCCGCAACGGCTACGCGCTGCTCCTGCAGTATTTCGTCGGCACCGTCGCAGTTGCGCTGATCGTGCGTCTTTCCACCATGCTGGTGCTGAGCTTGATCGATCGTGGCTTCCGCATCAGTCCGGAACTCCTGCGCCGCTTCCCGGGCCTGGAGAACCGCGCCAACCGCTATCTGCCGCTGTTGCGCAACGTCATCTCGGCCGCGATCGCCTTCATCGGCTTTGTCGCGCTGCTGGAAGTCTGGGGCATCGACGCCATCGTCTGGTTCTACGGCGGCCAGATCGGCAGCCGGCTGTTGTCTGCGGTGGTCACCGTCGGCATTGCAGCGCTGGCTGCTGCGGCGATCTGGGAAATCAGCAACGCGTTGCTGGACCGCAAGGTTACCGCACTGTCGCGCGAGGGACACTACGCGCGCGCGGCGCGGCTGCGCACCTTTCAGCCGATGCTGCGAACGGCACTGTTGTGCCTGATCGTCGTCGTCGTTGGCCTCACGGCGCTCAGCGAGATCGGCGTCAATGTCGCGCCGCTGCTCGCCGGCGCCGGTATCGTCGGTATCGCCATCGGCTTCGGCTCGCAGAAACTGGTGCAGGACCTCATTACCGGGCTGTTTCTCCTGATCGAGAACACCGTCCAGGTCGGGGACAACGTCACGCTGTCGGGTCTTTCTGGGGTTGTGGAAAATGTTTCGATCCGCACCCTTCGCCTGCGCGCCAGCGACGGCTCCGTGCATATCGTGCCGTTCAGCGCGGTGACGACGATCACCAATTCAAGCCGCGGCGCCGGCAACGCGGCCGTCAGCGTCAACGTGGCCTACAAGGAAGACACCGACCGCGCCGGCCAGATCCTGAAGGATATCGTCGCCGAAATGCGGCGCGAGCCCGAATTCCAGCACCTGATCCGCGGCGATCTCGAACTGTGGGGCGTCGACAAGGTAGACGGCGCGATGGCTTCGATCGTCGGCCAGATCCGCTGTAGCGATGCCGGCCGCTGGCCGGTGCAGCGGGAATTCAACCGCCGCATGAAGCGGCGATACCAGCAGTGCGGCGTGGAGATCGCGCCCGCTAGTCATACCATTTTGATGCAGGTTCCAGCGCCTGCCGATGCCGCCGCGAATGCGCAGCCGAGGCGGGCGGCGGGTTAGTTCTTCACGCAATGTCCTCAGCGTGTCTCAACGCAGGTTTCGACCAAGGATGCGCGCCGCCTGATCGATCTCTTTTTCATTCCATGCCGCAAAGCCGAGAAACAGGCCCTGCTCGTTGGTCTTGTGATACAGCATGCTCGATAACGGCCGGCTGGCGACGCCGGCGTCGAGCAGGCGCGCCGACAACTGCCGGTCGTTTGCCGGCCCGCTGCACCTTGCCAGCAATTGCATGCCGCCGGCCGGGGCTTCGATCGCGAGACGGTCGCCGGCTTCCGCGGCAAGCGCCTGCAGCATGCGGTCGCGCCGGCCCTTGTAGAGCCGCGTCATCCTTCTGATGTGGCCGAGATAAGCGCCGGATGCGATGAACTCGGCCAGCGCGTCCTGCATGGTAATCGACGTCAGCATTCCCATGTGGCGCTGCGCCAGTTCGAAGTGACCGATCAGTGCTTCCGGGACGACGAGGTAACCGAAGCGAATGTCCGCATACGTTGCCTTCGAAAAGGTGCCGAGATAGAACACGCGCGGCGATGTTGCGAGCCCCTGCAAGGCGGCCACCGGGCGGGCCTCATAGTGAAATTCGCCGTCGTAGTCGTCCTCGATGATGCAAGCGCCCGTGGCTTCGGCGAAACGCAGCAGTTCGAGACGGCGGCCGATCGGCATCAGCCGGCCGGTCGGATATTGATGCGACGGCGTGACGAAGATCAGCCGCGGCGCCTCCTTGCGGGATGAGACGGCCATGCCTTGCGCGTCGAGCGGTATGGCGGAAACGATGGCGCCGGCGGCATGCAATGCAACGTTGGCGCCGCCATAGCCCGGGCTTTCGATCCAGGCGTGATCGCGGCGCTCGAGCAGCGCATCTGCTATCAGCGTCAGACCGGATTGCGCCGTCGGTGCGATCAATATCTGATTGGCCTTGGCTTTGATGCCGCGATGAACCACGAGATGCCCGAGCAGCGCTTCCTGCAGCGGTCGATGGTTGATGGGCCGGTCGCGGCGTAGCGGTGCGTTTCGCGCCGCGCGCCGCAGGCAGCGGCTCCACACATCGTGCGGAAACTCGCGCTCGTCCGCCAGCCCGGGTTGAAACGGCCGCGGCCGTCCGTCGTGAACAGGCGGCCAGCCCGCCCGCTGCAGGCCGCGCGCCCAGGACGACAGGCCTATCCGCTCGCTTCCGGACCGGCTGCTTCGCGGCGACATCTTGCGGCGATCGAGCGACAGGCCTTCGGCGACGACCGGACGGCGTCCGGCGGAGAGCGAGAGATAGCCTTCCGCGGCCAATTGCTCGATCGCAAACGAGACGGTGTTGCGTGAGAGGGCGAGCGATTGCGCCAGTTGCCGGCTCGAGGGCAGGCGCTGGCCGGGCGCGAGGCGTCCTTCCGTGATGAGGTGCCGCAACTGGTCGGTGAGCTGGCGCGTCAAGGTCGCGCCGTTGTCGCGCGCCAGATGCAGCATTCCGGGAATCAGGTCGTCCACAACTGGCCCCATTCAATCGTAAAAACTGGTTCTTTCATTAGAGCCAGTTGAAGGGCTAGGCAATGCCGAGCGGCTTATGACGGGGCGTGTTCGAGATGGCCAGTGGACTTTCAACCCGCAGCGCGGCGGCGCTGCTTGCCGGCGTCGTGTTCGCGTGGGGGACCAACTGGCCGGTGACGAAGATAATCGTGCACGACGTGTCCCCGCTATGGGCGACGGCGCTGCGCTGCATGATCGCCGCCGCGACGCTGGCGCCGATGTTGTGGGCGCAGGGGACGTTCATCGTGCCGAAGCGCGGCGATTTGCCGGTCGTGTTCTGCACCTCGATTCTGCATCTGGTGGCGTTTTCCGCGCTGGTGGCGGCCGGGCTGCAATTCGTGCCGGCGGGCAGGGCGATCGTGCTTGGCTATACGACGCCGCTATGGGTCGCGATCGGAGCAGCCATGTTTCTGTCGGAGCACATCACCCGCCGGCGCGCGATCGGTATCGGCTGCGGCCTGGCGGGCCTCGCGGTCATCTTCAATCCGCAGGCGCTGAACTGGGCTGACCGCAACGCGCTGTTCGGCAGCGGCCTGATTTTGATTGCCGCGTTCTGCTGGGCCGGCAACATCGTCTATGTCAGGGCCCACAAATGGATATCGACGCCCTTTCAGCTCGTGTTCTGGCAGGTGCTGCTGGCGGCGGCACTGCTGTCGCTAATCGCGTGGTTCGCGGAAGGCCGGCCGCAGATCGCGTGGACATGGCGCCTTGCCGCCCTGATGCTCTATAGCGGCATCGTCTGCACCGCATTCGCCAACTGGGCGATGACGATGGTGAACCGCAGCCTGCCGGCCGTCACCACCTCGCTGTGCCTGCTGGCGACGCCGCTGCTCGGCATCGTCAGCGCCACCGCCATCCTGAACGAGCCGCTGGAGCCTTCGCTGTTTCTGGCGATGGCGCTGATCATCGGCGGCATCGCGCTTGGCACCATCACCGGCGGGGCACTCCGGGCGAATGCGACTTAATTCGCCACGAAATACCAATTCTCGTCGTAGCGCTCGAGCCGGCTCGGCGACTTGTCGGCGAATTCGAAGAAGTTTTTGGGATCGCCGCCCGGAGGCACGTGCAGGAAGCCGGTGAAATAGTGCTTCAGGCCGCGTGAGGTCAAAAACAGCACATAGGTGCCTTCTTCCGTCCCGTCGACGACGATGTCGTTGCCGACGGAAACATTTGGCTCGCGGTCGCCGAGCGCAACCAGGTTCTTGTTGTAGGAGACGTTAGGTTTCAGCTCGCCGGCTTTGATGCGCGCCACGATCTGTTCGCGGTCGGCCCGGTGCCAGCGGAAATTCTGCTGGAGGGCGACCTGGTGCAGCGGGGCGTAGGCGAGAATGGAGAGCGTCAGCGCGCAGATCAGGAAGGGGAGGGCGAACTTCGCGCCACTGGTTCGGATCCTGGGGAGCAGCGAAGCCGACCACACCAGGCAGGCGAAGAACACCAGGGCGACCAGCGGCACGACGACAAGCAGGACGAAGCCGGAGGGCCAGTCCGCCATCGACAGTTCGAACGTCGCGATCGACAGCGTGAAGGCTGAAATCGCGATCGCCGCCACCAGCGCGGGGCGAACCGATGGCCCGGTGGCGACCGACGTCGTCTGGGATGTCGCTTCAGCCATGCCCGGGCTATTCCGCTCCGCCGTTTGCTCGGGTCCCGGCCCTTGCCATTCCGAAGGCTTAACGCGCCGTTAACCATATCGGCCCCAACAATAGCCCCAGACGATGGTCCGCCGCCACGGTCGGACGGCAAATCGAAAGGGGTATGGAATGGATTTCGACCGGTATTTTGCCAAAACCCCGGCAACCCTCGACGAGATCCGGCGCCGGGTGATGTTTGCGCTCGATCGGCATCCGCTGTGCCGCGGTATCGAATTCGACGTCGTCAGCATGCCGCGCAACCGCAAGTGCAACTGGACCGTCACCCTGCAGCAGGTCGCCCCCGACGCCCTGTGGGAAGCCTCCGATATCGTCGCCGATATCCAGGAGGCGTATGAATTGGCCGCAGCGGCCTGATTCCGGGACAATTTTGGGACTTTTTCCCCATCTTTTCGACCGCGTCGGCGCGGCGATTGGCATCGTATAGCCTCAATTATCATCCAGTTTTCAGCAAAAGGGCCAAACGTCGGCGGGAATGGAGACCTTTTTGACCAAGACTATGACGATTGTCGCGCTGATCTGTTTTCTCGTGGCCGGCGCCGCCGTCACCGCCATTGTCGGCCGCGACAGCGTGCCTGCCGCCCGGTTCGAACTGGCGTCGGCTTCCTCCGTCCAGGCTCCGGTCTCGAACAAGGAAGGCAAAAAGGATCGCCTGGCGGTCCTAAGCTACGCCACCGCCGCGGTTGAGCCCCAGCCCAGGGATCCCGCGCTGAACGAGTCGCTGCGCCGGGCCTATGCCTCGACGTCACCAGTCGATATGGCCATGCCAAAGGAAATCGCGGCTCCGACCGTCCCGCCCACGACGTCCACCGTCGCGCCGAGCACGGCGCCTGCGCCCGCAAAGCCCAAGGCCGCAGCCAAGCCCCAGCCGCAGAAGAGCTACACGCTATTGAGCGATGGCCAGATCGCCGGCATCAAGGACCGCCTGAAACTGACGGCATCGCAAGAGTACTACTGGCCTCCCGTAGAGACCGCGCTGCGCGCCGTTGCCCGCAAGATTCATGCGGGCCGGCAGGCCAACCCGAATGCGACGGGCGTGCCCATCGATCCAGAGTCCGCGGAAGTCCAGCAATTGAAATCGGCGGCGATGCCGCTGCTGTTCCAGTTGCGTGAGGACCAGAAGAGCGAAGTGCGCTCGCTTGCCCGCATCATCGGGCTGGAAAAAGTCGCCGCAATGATCTGAGCGGCGATCTGCATCGGTCGCTGGTTCCGCAGAACTCCTACACCCAACGCCGCACCGGAACATCGCCCTACCCCACGCGTTGCCGGCGTGGATGAGGGAGTTTGCAGATGCGCGCATCAACGGCCTTTTTTGCGGGGGCAGGAACCGTGGTCGTCGCGGTCGCCGCCGGTCTCGGCGGTGGATACCTGGCTGCCAACATCGTCAGCCCGCCGACGCAGGTGATCTCGAAACTGGAACGCCGGATGTCAGCGGAGCCGATACCGGTCTCGACGGAGCCATCGCAGCCGGTGCCCTATCTCGCGGCGACGGCGGCTGCGGCCAATACCGCGCCTGCCCAGGAGCAGCCGCAAACGCAGCCCCAACAGACGCAGCCATTACAGCCGCAAACGCAACCACAGCCGCAAACGGCGGCGGCAGCGCCGGCTGCCAATAATGCTTCCACCGAAGAGAAGACGGCCAATAACGCAGCGGCCGCTCAACCTGTACCGCCACCGCCGAAACCCTCGAAGCCCGCCGAACAGGCCGGCGAAAACACTGCTCCGCCGGAGAAGGCTGCTGCGCCCCAGGAGGCGTTTGCCAAGGCGCGTGATGCCGATCTCAAACGCGCTGCCGCCGAACAGCGGCGCGCCGAGCGGCGCCAGCGCTGGGCCGACAAGCGCCGCTTCCAGCAGCCTCGAGGGCAGGACCTCGAGGGGGTCGAGGCGCAGGTCCGCGAAGCAACCGAGCCGCGGCGCATCATCATCCGCGAAGAAGCGTTCGCCGGCGAGCCGGCACGAATCGAAATGCCCCGGATCAGGTTGTTCGATCAGGATTGATCGATCGCTTCCTGCGAACGGGGTATCCGTGTCCCGGACGCCGTGCAGCGTGAAACGCTGCACCGCAGAGCCGGGACCACTGGCGCGTGGTGGACCCCGGATCAGCAGCGCACCACGCCACTAGGTGCGGCGCGCTGCGCAGCATCCGGGGAACGCGGGCGGATCGTGCCGCTCAGTCAAATCAAACTAATCATTACGCCTTAGCCGCCGCGCGCTTCCACCACCTTGCGGCAGCCATCCGACAGCTTCGTCTTGTTCGCCTTCAGGCAGGCATTCATCTGCGGCGGCTTGCCGATATGCTCGGCGCAGAATTTTCCGGCATCCGAACGGCAGGCCATCTGCTCCTGGGGAGTGGGGCCGGATTGCGCCTGAGCCAGCGAGCCTGCGCCGAGCGACAGGATCAGGGCTGCGGTCGCGGCCACGGCATGAATGGATTTCATCATGGATCACCTTTTGACGAGAATGGAGATTGAAAGCGCGCGAAAACTCGTCGAGGTTGCGCCGGCGGTCCATGCCATGTTCATGGCGTCGAAAGCGGGTCGCAAATCACCCCGCGCGCACCCACACCATTTTCATGGGATGTTGCCGGGCACCTCGATGGACCATGTACATCTCGCGTCGGCTGCGGTGACCGATCGGCACATCGCAAAGAGCTGCACGCCCAATTCGGGAGAGATGACATGTTGAAGAAGACAGGTTGGCTGAGCGCAGGTCTGACGCTCGCGGCGTTTTCGGCCGTAGCTTCCTTTGCAGTCGGCGGCGTAGGCTCTGCCCAGGCTGCAGTGGTTTATTGCAAGACGGTTGGCGTGCCGAAGGGCTGCGTCGCGCGCCCGACGCCGGTTGCAGCGGCTGCGGTCGTGACACCGGTCGTTGGCGTTGCCCGTGTCGGCGTCGGCGCTGTCGGCGTCGGAGTTCGGGGCGTCGGTGTTCGTCCCGGCACGCCGATGAACCGCGGTGGCCCGGTGAACCGCGTCGGCCGCCGCTGAGGCAATGCGTTTTCAAGCGAAGCATGCCCTCGGACTTGATCCGTGGGTGGCACCGGTTCGCGTAAAGAAAACGCGTAACTAAAAATGTGCATGCTAACCGGCAGCGCCATCGCTGTCGGGAAAGCGGTGGGGCAAGGTCAGCCTCACGCGCGTGCCCTTGTTAGTCCCTTGGGCGCAGGAGCTCAGTTCCAGCTCCGCGCCGCAGCGCGCGGCACGGCTTCGCATGTTGCGCAGGCCGCGCGCCGTTTTCGCCGCTCCGGCGGCTCCGCCGTCAGGCGCGATCTCAAACCCCCTGCCGTCATCCTCGACGGTGATGCAGCCGCGCTCGAGGCCGTCGGCGCCCGCCAGTGTCTCGATCCTCACCGTAATGCGCCGCGCCTCGGCGTGCTTGACCGCATTGGTCACCGCTTCATCCAACAGCCGCACGATCTGGATGACGTGCCACGGTCGCAGCTCGGGATGAACCGGCAGGCCCTGCGCGGTGACCGCGCGCCAGTCGAGCGCGATGTCATGCGGACGAAGCTGCGCCATGGCGCGTTCGCGCCAGGAGCCCAGCGCCAGCATCAGATCGCCGCCGATGTCGTCCATGGAGTCGATGACGAGGCGCAAATCCTTCAGCGCGGCGCGCGCCGCTTCGCCGATCCCCGCGCTGCCATTGCCGCGTTCGCTCAAGGCCACGATGCTTACGAGCTGGCCGCCGAGCCCGTCATGCAGGTCGCGCATCAGGCGCGTGCGCTCCCGCGCCAGCGCCGCGGCGCGGGCGCGCTCCTCCTCGCGGGCGAAACTGGCCTTCAGCTTCTCCTCCGCCTCGCGCACCTGGGTGACGAGGCGACCGGCAAAGCCATCGATCTGGTTCAGCGCCCGGGCGAACCGCCAGGTGAGCCCGGCGCCGATCGCGACCAGCATCGCCGAATAGGACAGCCGCGCGGTGAAGATGCGGTTGGGCATCATCTGAAACACCGAGAGCAGGTCGACGATCCAGCAGGTCAGCATGATCGTGACCGCGCAGCCGAGCAGGAAGCTCGCGACGTTCTGCCGTTGCAGCGCCGATCGCGCGGTAACGACGGCCATAATGAGAAGGGAGATGCCGACCATCGGTACGGCGAGAATCAGAAAGAGGGCGCGCACCAGCGCCTGATTTCCGAACAGGCCGGCCAGCGCCAATGCGATGCCCGGAATGAAGATGATCCAGGCGTAGCGCTGCCACTTCCAGCCCGAGAGCAGCAGCGCAAAGACCAGCACCAGTGCGCTTTCGATCGGCGCGGAGGAAATCAGGATCACATTGAACCTGGAAAACGGCGTCTCACCCATCGGCGTTTGCAGGAACGCCTGGCCGACACCCACGGCCATCGCCGCCGCCAGAACGCCGTAGGCCGGCTCGTGGCGACGCATCACCCACATGATGCCGAGGATGACCGCCAGAATCGCCTGCCAGGATGAGAACACAACCGGCAACGTCACGAACACCAGCGTTCTGAGATTGTAGGTCGGGCGCAACTCTTCGTCCGGGCCGACCCAGATGCGATCGAGGAAGCCTGTGATCGGACCCCAGATGAACAGCCGGATCGAGATGGCGTTGTCGCCATCGCGCAGCACGGAAGCGGGGATCACCGCAATCGCCGGCGTGTTGCGGTCGGGGCGGTTGGCGGCGGGATCGCGTCGGCTGTCGAGGATCACGACATCGTTGACGGTAACCTCGACGCCGTTGGTGAAACGCGGCAGGAACACCGACCAGGCCCGCGAGGCTTCGTCGGCCGGGCGGATGAAGTGTCCCCTGAAGCGGGGCGGATCGTTCATCGCATTCCGCAACGGTGAGAAGTACGGCAGCGTCACCGCCCGCTCGGCGCCGGCTTCGGTGAGCTGAAAGGCCGTCACTTGATATTGCGCGGGAGGTCCGGGCAGCGATTGCAGAAGCACCGTGACGCCGGCGACGGCGATCACCGCCTGCAGCAGCAGATACCGGATGAGACGGGACGACCGCAGCCGACGCCGCGCGCGGCCGGGCAGCTCCGGTTGCACGTCGTCGCCGTGATCGTTCACAACTTGATCAAGCCCTGCTGGACCGCCTCGAACACCGCCTCGCCCCGGGTATGAACTTCGAGCTTGCGATAGATGCTCTTGATATGCCCGGGCACGGTTTGCCGTGACAGGCCGAGATGGCTGGCGATCTCGGCATAGCTAAAGCCCTTGGCGATGCCCCAGAGAATGTCGATTTCGCGCGGCGTCAGTTTGGCGGTGTTGAGTACTGGGCCGGGCGGCGGCTCCGGCGTGCTCTGGGTCCGGCGCACGATGAAACGCGCGATCGAGGCCGAGATCGGCGAATGGCCGGCGACGAGGTCGCGCACGGTGGCGGCGATGTCGGTCGGGAAGGCGTCCTTGAGCAGATAGCCTGTCGCGCCGACGGTGATCGCCGAAATCACGCTTTCCTCGTCGCCGAGGATCGAGATCACCATGATCTCGGTATCGGGAAAGCGCCGGCGGGTCTCGCGAATCAGGTCGACGCCATGACCGTCCGGCAACTGAAGGTCGGTCAGCAGCACCTTTGGCGCGCCTTGCGCGAGACAGGCGCGGGCTTCCGCGAGCGTGCCGGCGGCCCTGACCTGGTATCCGGCTTTGGCCAGCGCGTCCTGCAGCCGCCAAAGCGTCGGCGCGTCGTCCTCGACCAGCACGACCGTGATGGCTTCCGCCTTGGGCCCGTCGCTCAATGAATTCATCTGAAAACTCCGGCTGCCTGTCCCTGCAGCCCGCGCAAGTGTAACCCCGTGGCAGTTTTTTGCGACACCCATGTTCATGGGGCGGGATTTTTACGAGATTCGAGGGAGGCGAAGGGAGCGGAAAAAGCCTATACGATTGCCTCTCAACGAGGCCACCGAAATGCCGAATCCTCCTAAAAATGTACCGCCGACGAAAGTCGGTTCCGAACCCGGCCGCCTTGCCGTCATGCCCGAGGACATCACGGCCGCGGGCGCGTCCATTGCCGGGTCAGTCCTCGTTACCGAATGCGACCAGAGCCGGACGCTGAGCGAGATCTGCGGCTGCAACCTTTGGCTCAAATTCGAGAACCTGCAGTTCACCTCGACCTTCAAGGAGCGCGGCGCGCTCAACCGGCTGCTGGCGCTATCGCCGGAGGAGCGGCGGCGCGGCGTGATCGCGATGTCGGCCGGCAACCACGCGCAGGGCGTGGCCTATCATGCCAACCGACTCGGCATACCCGCAGCGATCGTGATGCCGATCGGCACCCCAATGGTGAAGATCGAGAACACGCGACGTCACGGCGCGAATACGATCATCTCCGGCAAGACGCTGGAAGAGGCCGGCGAATTCGCGCGCACTCATGGCGAGGCGCACGGCATGATCATGATCCATCCGTACGATGATCCCTTGATCATCGCGGGGCAGGGCACCATCGCGCTGGAAATGCTCCGGGCGGCGCCGCAGCTCGATACGCTGGTGGTGCCGATCGGCGGTGGCGGGCTGATTTCCGGCATGGCGGTTGCGGCCAAATCGCTGAAGCCGGATCTGCAGATCGTCGGCGTGCAGGCGCAGCTCTATCCCTCGATGTACAACGCCATCAAGGGCGATCGTCTGCCGATGCGCGGCGATACGCTTGCCGAGGGCATTGCGGTTAAGGTGCCGGGCCGAATCACCACCGAAATCATCCGCCATCTCGTCGACGACATCGTTCTCGTTACCGAAGACCAGATCGAGCGGGCGGTGGCGATGCTGATCGCGATCGAAAAGACCGTGGTCGAGGGCGCCGGCGCCACAGGCCTTGCGGCGGTGCTGGCAGCGCCGGAGCGTTTTGCCGGCCGCAATGTCGGCCTTGTGCTAACCGGCGGCAACATCGATACCCGGCTGATCGCCTCCGTGCTGACCCGCGAACTCGCGCGCGAGGGCCGGCTGACCCAGATTGCGATCGACATCGTCGACCGGCCCGGCCAGCTCGCCGCCGTCTCGGCGCTGCTCGCCGAAGCCGGCGCCAACATCATCGAAGTCTCGCACCAACGGACGTTCTCGGATCTGCCCGCCAAGGGGACCTTGCTCGAAGTCGTCATCGAGACCAGGGATCGCGCGCATCTGGACGAGGTGATGAAGCGGCTTGGGGAGGCGGGGTTTGTCGCGTGGCTGCCGGGGCGAAGGTAGGCATGTCGTTTTTGAGCAAAGCATGTCGCCCGAGAAGAGCCACAAGCAGGAGCCGCCTCTACATCAAGCAAAGCCACATGCATGGCAAAACGGCCTTCCAGCTCAGTTGCTGCAGGTCTCAGCCGACGCCCCACTTGTCGGTACTATTTTATCATCCCTGGTCAGCACACACGCATACTTGTCGCGCGCTCCCAGCCGCAAGCGGGCTGCGGTCAAAATCACCAAAGCGATCGACGAGGCGCAAGCCACCTGATGCTATTAGCAGCGGCATCTCTTGCGGAAAGATGTTTCGCACCTGCAAAGGAGTCCTCCAGAAATCTTTCTTTGCCGATGTCGACCAATACCAATCCACGTGACTGATTTGGGTGAGAGGTTCGTATCTGAGAGTCTCCTCGACGATTATTTTGCCTTGAGTGTCATGGACAATCGCTCCGACTAGTTGGCGTCTGTCAGGATCGCTGCTGAGCATGGCCACATTCGGGAAGAAAGCGTCGAACACAAGCCTGCCCTTCGGTGATAGGTGCCGTGCCACTGATTGAAAAAAGCCCTTGAAATCGTCCAGGCTATGCAGGTGCAGAACCGAATTCACGGCAACAATGGTGGTGTCGAAGGTGCGTCCATTAAGGTCGAAATGGCGCATGTCCAACTGCACCAGATCGAGCTGGACCGCCTGTGCCTCGGCGGAACGTCGCGCATGCTCGAGCATCGTGGCGGATAGATCGCCTCCAGTCACTTGTAGGCCCGATCGGGCCAGCGGAATGGTGAGACGACCGCTTCCACACGCGAGATCGGAGGACGCGACCACCTCGTTCGCGAGCCACCTCGACGTAGAACTGTTCCAAGGCCGGATCACGTGGCGCTAACAAGTCGTACAGATCAGGGCGATCGTAGAGGCCGTTCTGTTCCATGAAATGCTCGCGTTGATCCGCATATTTGGCTAGGCGCCAATGAGTCCGCCCCTCAATTCACCAGTCGCACCGTGCCGGCGTCGCTGACGTCGTACCCGCTGAGCTCGCCCGCGCGATCGCGGAAGCTCGGCCCGCGCATGAAGTCGAACAGGGCCTGCGGTCCCTTCATGAAGTAGTCGCGCTGCCGCATCACCAGGTCGAAGCGCTCCCAGGTGACGGGGACGAAATCGAGCCCTGCCGATTTCGCCACGCTTCGCGTCGCGATGCCGCAATCGATGCGGCCGGCGCGGATGGCTTGGGCGATATCGGGTCCCGTGGGGAAGGCGGGCTTTGCCAATTTCAGATCGTCGAGCGTGATGCCCGCGCGCGCCAGTAGCGCGAGCAGCAGCAATTGCGCGCCGGCACCGGGCGGGCGTTGCGCCATCCGCGCGCGCAAGGTCGCGATCGAGGCCATGTCGCTGAGATCAAGCGGATTGCCTGATGCGACCAGAATGCCCTGCTCGCGCCGCGCAAAGCCGAGCACGACTGCATCATGCAAGCCCGGCGCGTCGGCGACCGCCTCGACATTGGCTCTGTCGTCATCGCCGTCGAGCCGGTGCAGATGGATCGCTGCGACCATCACCTCGCCACGCGTCAGCCGACGCAGGCCTTCCTCGCTGCCTTCGGCCAGGCTGGCGAGGCCGGAATTGCTCTCACGTAAGCCCCATTCCAGCAGCGGATCGTGGCTGCCGCCGACGATCGGCGGCGCGACCTGTGCCAGGCCAGCAGGCGCAATGAGTCCAGCGGACACCCAGCGGTCCAGCGCCGTGCGCGGAAACAGCCAGCGGCCGGTCACCTTGCTGCAGGGTACCGCGCGGTTTGCCACCAGCTCGTAGAGCTTGCGCTCGGAGAGCCGCAGATAATCCGCCGCTTCGTCTGTCGTGAGGAGCTCCGGCATCGGCACCAGTATGCATTGAAGTGCAGTTACTACAGAAATTGACCATATCGCCGCTATCTGCGCAAGATGTACGTACCAGCTTGGAATTACAAATGCCAGACGGCCCATCTGCCCTTCAACTCGTGCTCTCCGGCGATCCTGCGCTGTTCGCGATCGTGCGGCTGTCGCTTTACGTCAGCCTATCAGCGGTGGCGCTGGCCGCGCTGATCGGCATTCCGTTGGGCGCCTGGATCGCGCTGACGAGATTTCCCGGTCGCCAGGGCATCATCGTCCTGCTCAACGCCTTGATGGGCCTGCCGCCGGTCGTTGTCGGCCTCGCGGTGTATCTCGCGCTGTCGCGCTCCGGGCCACTCGGCGCGTTTGGCCTGTTGTTCACCGCGAGCGCCATGATCGTCGCGCAGACGGTGCTGGTCACGCCGATCATCGCTGCGCTGACGCGCCAGACCATCGAGGATCTCTGGCTCGAATACCGCGACGAACTCACCGCGATGAACCTCGGGCCCCTCGGCCGCATCATGGCGCTGATCTGGGACGCGCGCTTCAGCCTGGTCACGGCGCTGCTCGCCGGCTTCGGCCGCGCGGCGGCGGAGGTCGGCGCCATCATCATCGTCGGCGGCAACATCGAAGGCTTCACCCGCACGATGACGACGGCGATTGCGCTGGAGACTTCCAAGGGCGACCTGCCGCTCGCGGTCGGCCTCGGCCTCGTGCTGATTTCGATCGTGATCGCGGTCAACGCGCTGGCGTGGAGCGTGCGCCGTGCCGGCGAGCGATTGGCGGGATGACCATGCGCGCGCCTTCGAGCGAACTGCCGATCAAATTTGATGGCGTCACGGTAGCGGCTGGCGGGGTCACAATCCTCGACGACATCGCACTCACGCTGGCGCCGGGCCTGCCCACGGTGCTGATCGGCCCCAACGGCTCGGGCAAATCGACGCTCTTGCGCCTGGCGATGGGGCTGCTGGCACCTTCGCGCGGGCGCATCACCTGGGGCGGGCTTGAACACGTCCCGCCGCTGAAGCGCGCGATCGTGTTTCAGCGTCCGGCGATGCTCCGGCG
This sequence comes from Bradyrhizobium retamae, assembly GCF_001440415.1. Lineage (GTDB taxonomy): Bacteria > Pseudomonadota > Alphaproteobacteria > Rhizobiales > Xanthobacteraceae > Bradyrhizobium > Bradyrhizobium retamae. The sequence goes on along the minus strand of NZ_LLYA01000156.1, from coordinate 37,652 downwards.
CAGCGCCGCCGCCAATCTCCGTTTTGCGCTGCGCGCCGCCGGTATTCCGCACGCGGAGCATGCGCGACGCATAGCCGAGTTGCTCGAACTGGTCGGCTTGCACGCGCTCGCCGACCGCGCGGCGCGAAGGCTCTCCGGCGGCGAGCAGCAGCGGCTGGCGCTGGCACGGGCGCTAGCGCGCGATCCGGCGGTGCTGTTTTTGGACGAGCCGACCGCGAGCCTCGACCCCATCGCCACCAAGGCGGTGGAAGACATCATCCGTGCCGTCAGCGAGCGCAACATCAAGGTCGTGATGGCGACCCACGATCTCGGCGAAGCGCGCAGGCTCGCCGGCGAAATCGTCATGCTTCACCGCGGCCGAATTGTCGAAACCGGTGCAGCCGCATCGTTCTTCGACGCGCCGCAAACCCCCGAGGCGGGAGCGTTCCTCGCCGGCGAACTATTGATTTAGCGCATGATCCGGAAAAGTGGTTACCGGTTTTCCGAAAAGTCATGCGCAAACTAAAGAAGGGAAATCAAATGAGCATGCTCACGCGCCGTCTGCTGATTGCGGCGACCGCCAGCCTGGTTTTCGCAAGCCACGCCGTCGCGCAGGATAAATCGATCGTGGTGGCTTCGACCACCTCGACGCAGGATTCCGGCCTGTTCGGCTATATCCTGCCGATGTTCAAGGCCAGGACCGGCATCGACGTCAAAGTGGTGGCGCAAGGTACGGGACAAGCGCTCGATACCGGCCGCCGCGGCGATGCCGACGTCGTGTTCGTCCACGCCAAACCTGCGGAAGAAAAATTCGTGTTCGAGGGTTTTGGCGTCAGGCGCCATCCCGTGATGTACAACGACTTCATCCTGATCGGGCCGAAGAGTGACCCGGCCGGCATCAAGGGCTCGAAAGACATCGTTGCTGCGCTCTCCGCGATCAAGGCGAAGGGGGCCGATTTCATCTCGCGCGGCGACAAGTCCGGCACGCATCAGGCGGAGCTCAATCTCTGGAAGATCGCCGGCATCGACATCGCCAAGGAGAAGGGTCCCTGGTACAAGGAGATCGGGCAGGGCATGGGCGCTGCGCTCAACACCGCTTCCGCCGCGAACGCCTATGTGCTCGCCGATCGCGGCACCTGGCTGTCGTTCAAGAACCGCGGCGATCTCGGAATTGCCGTCGAAGGCGACAAGCGCCTGTTCAACCAGTACGGCGTCATGCTGGTGAATCCGGAGAAGCATCCGAGCGTCAAGAAGGATCTCGGCCAACAATTCATCGACTGGCTGGTGTCATCAGAGGGACAGAAGGCGATCGCCGATTACAGGATCAACGGCGAGCAGTTGTTCTATCCCAACGCCAGCGATTCCGGCGCGTGATTGCCGGCTGCGATCAGTCCCGCGCAATAGTCACGGTTCGCTTGCAGTCGGCGGCGTTTCGTCAGGCTTGATTGCTGGAATCGTGATCAGGCGATAGATCGGCACCCACGCAGTGTCCCAATTCTCGAGCGTAGCGCCGCAAGCCGTGCACTCAAAACTGTCGATCTCGCGCGAGGCCGCCATCGCCTCGGTGCGGTGGTAGATCGCGCCACATCTGCAATGTCGCTGATTTCCGATCACCGACGATGCTTAAGCCCCGGCGCGAAGCCGTGCAACGCTACTCTCGTCGAAGGAACCACCGTTCATATTCATGAATATCTGTTCAAGGACCTGTAACGGTCTTAATGTCGCAGACGGAACGTGATCGCGGCGCGGTGATTAGACTCGGTAGAGTCGACACAATCACTGGAGTTCGATGATGAAGAAACTAGCCATCGTGTTTGCCGTTGGTGCTGCTGCGCTGATCGGCGGTTCCGCCGCCAACGCCGCCGACAGTGCGGTGAAGGCGAAACCTTCGACGGATACCGTGCAGTCGTCTTCCACTGACTTCAGCGCCCATCGCCGCCACTGGCGTCATCGGCACTGGGGCCACCATCACCGCTGGGGCCACCGGCACTATCGCCCGTACTACGATAGCTACGGCTACTACGCGCCGCGCCGGTACGGGTACTACGGTCCCCGCTATTACGGCGGCGGTCCTGGCATAACCTTCAGCTTCGGCACCGGCCGCTGGTAAGACAGGCTGGCGAGAAAAAAGCCCGCAGCAGTGCGGGCTTTTTTGCTTATCAACGTGCGGGTCGATCCGAGCCTATAATTCCCGCGATGCTTTCGATGACTTTGTCCGGCTGCCGTTGCCGGCGGCCGACGCCAAGCGGGTGCCGGATTGCTTGCCGGGCTTCCGTGTCGCAGCCTTTGCTGCCAGCCGCGTTACCCGGGCATTCGCATTCCGGAATGCCGTACGTACGGCCCTTGCGGTTCGGCTTGCAACGACCCGTCGCTTTTTGAGAGCTGCGTGGTTCTCTTCGGCAATGTCGGCCTTTCGCAACATCCCGCTGATGGAAGGCGCCAGATCGACCGGCACTTCGGCGATCTGGTCTTCCTTCGACAGGCCACCGACCCCTTCACATGGCGCCTTATCCGGCAGGTCCGTCGGCATGCGGACGGTATTGTCTTCGTCCGTCCAGGCTTCGGCCTTGTGGCCGGTGATGATCTTGACGTAAGCGCGCGTTTCCTTCGGCAACGCGCCGCGTCGCGATAACCACTTCTCGATCCTGCCGCCGCCTGCATTGTACGCTGCCGCCGCAAGCCCGAGATTTCCGAACTGATTATAAAGCTTGCGAAGAAATCTTGCCGACGCAGGAATCGCCTGCAGCGGATCGAACGGATCTCTCAAGCCCATTTCGACCGCCGTTCGCGGCATGAATTGCGCAATACCCTGCGCGCCTGCCGAACTGACCTCCGCCGTTTTAAACCTGCTTTCCTGCCAGAGCAGGCGCACGAAAAACCCGATCGGAATATCGTGTTCCTCAGCGGCACTCCTGACCGCTTCACAGATCGGGTTCGGTGGCGCGGACCCCTCGTTGACCGCAGCGGCTGCATGAGTCGCGGCATCGGCTGTCGTTGCCGACTCATGCGGCGCGGTGACGGCGTTTGTTGCGTCCGGTTCTTGCGAGTATTCAACCGACGCGGTCATAGCTCCTGTGTGAGATTTCGATGTCGTGGCGGGTTCCGATTGCGCTTCGGCGACAACGAAAGATGGTTCCATCCATACTGACTTGATTCCGGAACTTTCAAAGTCCACCGCGACTACGAACGCAGCAATCACGGCGGCGAAAAGATATCGCATCAACTTCCATCCATTTCTGTGAAGGCCGGTCGGATAGAAGTTGGATGTGGAGATTTCGCGGATGAACTACGGCAGAGCAGTGTTCTTTGTGGCCGTAATTCTACCGAGAGGAACTTTCAGAAATGCGCGTTCCTGGGCCGGTCGCCTACATAGCTCTTTACGCCGCGCTGTACGCGGCGTTTGGCGTGGCATCGCCGTTCTGGCCGAAGTTTTTTGAAACCAGAGCGCTCACGCCCGAGCAGATCGGCTCGATATTGGCGGCTGCGTTGCTGGCGCGTCTTGTCGCCGGTCCGCTCGTCGGGATGTTTGCAGACTTCCTGCAATCGTTGCGCCTCGTGCTCGCACTCTGCGCCGCCCTGGCAGCAGCAACGGCTGTGGCGTTGCTGTGGGCCGATGGCTTTTGGCGGTTGCTGCTTTTGGCGCTGGTTCAAGCCGTGGCACTGGCGCCTACGACGTCGATGGCCGACGCGTTGTCGGTCAACGCGGCCAGGCCGCAGATCGCCGGGCGGCCGTTCGAATACGGCTGGATCCGCGGTTCGGCATCGGCGGCATTCGTCTGCGGTACGCTGATCATCGGGCAACTCATAACGTCCACTGACCTGACGCGTGTGATCTGGCTGAACGCAGCCCTGCTTGTCGCTGCCGCTGGGGCAACCACGTTGGTACCCAGGGTTTCAGCTCCATCGGCGCCGCATACCGGCGTATCGCAGCTTGCGAGCGAGGTTCGTGGACTCCTTGGAATCGCGCGATTCCGAATCCTGATCCTCGTCTCCGCTCTGATCTATGGCAGCCACGCCATGCATGACGCCTTTGCGGTGATCCGGTGGAGCAATGCCGGAATAGATACCTCCGTCATAAGCGTCTTGTGGTCGGAGGCCGTCGCCGCAGAAGTCATCGTGTTCTTTCTGATCGGACCGGCCTTGCTCAACCGGATCGGCGCGCGTGGTGCGGCGGCGTTGGCGGCAACAGCCGGAATCATCCGCTGGTCGGTCGCGGGGACGACGACTTCCGTTGTGGCGCTCGCAATGGTGCAGCCGCTGCACGGATTGACGTTCGCGCTGCTGCATCTTTCTTGCATGCGGTTGATGGCAGCTCTTGTCCCCACCAGAATGGCCGCAACGGCTCAAGCAATCTACGCGTTTGGTTCGGGCGTGGTGACGGCCGCACTGACGCTGCTTTCAGGACTTTTCTATGCCAGGTATGGGGGAGGGGCGTTCGTTGCGATGGCGGTGCTCTGCGGCCTCGCGTTGCCGCTCGCCTGGTTTGGCTTTACCGATGCTCGGGATATTTCTGCCCGCGCACGCTGAGTTGCGATAGAATCCGCATCGCGAAAAACAGGTCGATCTGTCTGGAAGGTTTGCCAATTGGTCTCGGAAAGCGATCTAGACGCTACTCTCGATGCCGTCAGGGCCGGCGCCGCCGGGCCGGCTGAGGGTATCTTTGGCCCGGCGTCGATGACGTGGCGGATCGACAGGGAAGCCGTGATCTTTCTGGGAGCCGGGCGCGCCTTGTTGCTTCAACTGGCGCATCCCTGGGTCGCGACCGCCGTTGCCGAGCACTCGCGCACCTTTGCCGATCCGGTCGGCCGCTTTCATCGAACCTTTGAGCTGATGTTTACAATGGTGTTCGGTTCGCTCGATGGCGCGACTGCAGCGGCCCGGCGCCTGCACCGGCGGCACGCGATGATCTCCGGCGTGTTGCCCGAGGCGAGCGGCTGCTTCGCGCAAGGCTCATCCTACAATGCCAACGACATCGCCGCGCTGCGCTGGGTCCACGCTACCCTCGTCGAAACCGCCGCCATCGCGCACGACCTCGTCTTGCCTCCGCTCTCGCCCGAAGAGCGCGAGCAATATTGGGCCGAAAGCCGGCTGTTCGGCGCATTGTTCGGGTTGACCCCTGCGGACCTGCCGGCGGATTGGTCATCCTTCGTCGATTACAACGCCGCGATGGCTCGATCGGATACCCTGTCCGTCAGCACCGCGGCGCGTGACGTGGCCCACCACATCTTGACCGGCGCACGTCCGTGGTTGCGGCCGCCACGCTGGTACGTTGCCCTGAGCGCACGGATGTTGCCCGAGCGGCTGCGCACAGGCTTCGGCTTCGATCTCGACGAACGCGATCAGAGAGCCGCGGATCGCGCGCTCAAGTGGACACGTCGCCTATATCCTCACCTGCCGAGCCGCCTCCGCTACGTCGGCCCCTATCACGAGGCCCAGGCGCGGCTGCAGGGAAAGCCGCGCCTCGAGCTGGCTACCCGATGGCTCAATCGGGCGTGGACCGGACGACCGCGGCTGGATGATCATCGGGAGAAGTGAGGCCGACGGGCATCGGCGTGTCATTTGCGGTAAGAGATCTGCCCGCCGACGATTCTTGAAACGAACCTTGCAGAACCGGATTTTGATATTCATGGATGAGGACGACCCGAGTGACGAAATTTCGCGGATCGAAGCGCGGCTTGAGGAGCTGGCCGAGATCGCCGAGCGCTGCCGCAAGATCACGCTGGTCTCGAAGGCGGTGATCGCGGCCGGCGCCGGATTGATGCTCGTCACGATGCTTGGCCTGCTCGGATCCAATCAGGTCGCAGCCCTCGGCTCGATTGCCGCGGTGCTGGGCGGCATCGTGTCGCTCGGCTCGAACGTCAGCACCTTGCGGCAGACCATGGCCGCCATCAGCGAGGCCGAGGCGCTTCGTTCCGATCTGATCGGCAGGATCGATCTTCGCGTGGTCGGCGACGAAATGAGGAAACGGATCTGAGTTGGTCTTTCGAAGCGAATCAAACAGCCAGCGTAAACGCCTCATGCACGGAGGACTGGACCGCACCGCCCGTCACGGCGCCTCCGCCCGCAACGTAGATGGTATCGCCGATCGTGGTGGCGCCGACCGCGTGCCGCGGTGTCAGCATCGGCGCATGAGATTGCCAGGTATTCTCTTGCGGATCGTAACTCTCCATCTGACCGAATACGACGCCTTGCGAGATCTGGCCTCTGTCCTGCACGCCGTATTCGCCGCCCATCGCGAACAAGCGGTCGCGGTAGACGACGAGGCCGTGGCCTGACCGTGCCATGGGCAGCGGCGCGCGCTCCTTCCAGGTGTCGAGCGCAGGCAGATAAACGTGGTGAAGGTCGGTGTTGTATTCAAAGGTGTTGAAGCGGCCGCCGATGATGTGGATCATGCCGTTATAGGCGACAGCGCCGACATGGTCGCGAGCGGCGGGGAGCGCCTTCCGAATTTCCCACTTGTCGGTTTTCGGGTCATAGACCTCATGCCAGCCGACACTGGCGCGCTCGTTGGTTGGCGCGCCGGCGCCGCCGATCAGATGTATCTTACCATCGAGTGCGACTGCCGCGGCAGCGCCACGCGAGCGCGGCAAAGGTGCGATCGTCGTCCACTTGTCGGCGGCCACGTCGTAGAAAAACGCATTCGGATCGGGATTGCGGTTCTGCTCGATGAAGCCGCCGAGCGCGTAGACGCGCCCCGCATCCGCCACGACGGCAACATGGTTGGCGCCGCGCGGCAATGGCGCGGCGTTGAACCATCGATCGTCCTTCGGATCGTAGACATGATGATAGGCGCGGTCGACACGGCCTTCGCCATAGCCGCCGACAATATGCATGCGCCCCGCCCAGGCGGTGGCCCAGGCCATTTCGCTTCGCGGCAGCGGCAACGCCGCCTTCGGTGTCCAGCGCCCCTGCGGGCCCTTCGGCGCGGGACTGTCCACCTTCCGCTGGGCAATCTGCTCGGTGGTGAGGTGATGCGGCGTGCCGCCCTGAAGCCGGGCGAACGGATCGGAGGAGGGCGCTGCTTCAGGCAGCGCTGTCCCTGACGGCGTGCCATGGCCCGCATGCTGGGCGAGCGCCGGCGCGCAACCGACGGTCGCGCCGGCAGCCACGGCAACGAAAGCTCTCCTGTTCAGGCGCGGCAGATCGGATGAAGACATGAGAGCTCCTAGGCTAGAGGCGCTGGATCATCGATGGTCGTAACAAAGGCGAGTGCGGTCAAGACAACAACTCCGTGAACTGCGGTGGCCCGGATCCTGCTTTGACAGGTTCGCGCTGACCTGATCCATTTGCAGCGTCGCGAGTGACCAAGCATTCGGCACCAGTTAAGGGAGTCGGCCCATGAAAGAACGGGACCTTCGAGACCTGATTGCAGACGTCAAGACCGGCCGGCTGTCGCGGCGGGCCTTTGTCCAGCGAATGATCGCCGCAGGCCTTTCAGCGCCGATGGCCGGGATGATGCTGAGCCAGTCCGGGGTCGCGATGGCTGCGACCGCGCTTCCCTACAAGCCGACCAAGGCCGGCGGCGGCGGCGTGCTGAAACTGATGTATTGGCAGGCCATCACCCTGCTCAATCCCCATTTCGCCGTCGGCACCAAGGATCAGGAAGGCTCCCGGATCTTCTACGAGCCGCTGGCGGGATGGGATGGCGACGGCAACCTGGTTCCGATCCTCGCGGCCGAGGTTCCGAGCAAGGAGAATGATGGATTGTCCGAGGACGGCCGCTCGGTGATTTGGAAGCTGAAACGCGGCGTCAAATGGCATGACGGCATGCCGTTCACGGCCGACGATGTCGTCTTCACCTGGGAATATGCCAAAACACCGGAGACCGCGGCGGTCTCGATTGCCAACTACAAGGATATCACGGTCGAGAAGATCGACGACTTCACCGTCCGCCTCACCTTTGCCAAACCGACGCCGTTCTGGGCCGACGCCTTCGTTGGCAATTACGGCATGATCATCCCGAAGCATCTGTTCAAGGATTACGTCGGCGCCAAGTCGCGCGAGGCGCCGAACAATCTGAAGCCGGTCGGCACCGGCCCATATCTGTTCGTGGATTTCAAGCCGGGCGACATGCTTCGCGCCAGGATCAACCCCAATTACCACGTCGCCAACCGGCCGCATTTCGATGAGGTGGAGGTCAAGGGCGGCGGCGACGCGGTATCGGCGGCGCGCGCGGTGCTGCAGACCGGCGAATATGACTATGCCTGGAACATGCAGGTCGAAGACGAGATCCTGCTGAGGCTGGAGGCTGTCGGAAAGGGCAAGGTGAGCATCACCCCGTCAGGCAATGTCGAATTCATGCAGCTCAACTCGACTGATCCCGCGGTCGAGGTCGACGGCGAGCGCGCCAGCATAAAGACCAAACATCCGCTGTTCAGCGATCCGGCCGTGCGCCAGGCGATCAATCTATTGATCGATCGTGCGTCGATCGAGAAACACATCTATGGCCGCACGGCGTTGGCCACCGCGAACTTTCTCAACAATCCAGAACGCTTCCGGTCGAAAAACACCAAATTCGAGTTCAACATCGAGAAGGCCAACCAGATCCTCGAGACCGCCGGCTGGAAAAAGGGCGGCGACGGCATTCGCGCCAAGGACGGCAAGCGGCTGAAGTTCGTGTTCCAGACCTCGATCAATGCGCCCAGGCAAAAGACCCAGGCCATCGTCAAGCAGGCGTGCCAGAAAGCGGGCATCGACGTCGAGCTGAAGTCGGTGGTGGGATCGGTGTTCTTCTCCTCCGACGCCGCCAATCCCGACACCTACACGCATTTCTATTGCGACGCGCAGATGTACAACACCACCATGCCGCAGGCCGATCCACAGTTCTTCATGAACCAGTACACGTCGTGGCAGGTGGCGAACAAGGAAAACAAGTGGCAGGGGCGCAATGTCTCGCGCTGGCAAAGCAAGGAATACGACGAGATCTACAAGCAGGTCGAGCGGGAGCTCGACGCGGTGAAGCGCGCGGCGCTATTCATCAAGCTCAACGACCTCGTCGTGTCAGACAATTACATCCAGCCCATCGTCTCCCGGACTCGGGTCGCGGCGCTCGGCGGCAAGCTGACCGCGCATATCTCGGGCTGGGACAACGATCTGTGGCAGCTCGCGAGCTGGTACCGGGAGGGGTGAGGCAAGATGTCCGGATGTGCCTGATATTGAAGGTTGAACGGATGGTGGCGGGACGATGATGGACATAGATTCTCCGGCGCCTTGCCATCGCGGCTCCGAGCCTGTGCGATACCATCATCGAATTACGGTGTCAGCGTCACCGTAATGCCAACCCGTTGGCCCAAACCCCGAGGTCCGTAGGATCACAACCCGCTCGCGGGCAAGCCCCGCGGCAGTCAAGCCGGTTCTCCCTCACGCTCGGCATTCGGCTTTTGCACCACACAGATTGCCGTCCGGATCCTGTAATACTACGTAATCAGCATTTTGCGGATACCGCCACGGATACTGTTTCGCTCCGATCGTCAGCAGGCGACGAACTTCTTCCCGCTGGTGCTCGGTATAAAGGTCCAAGTGCAGCCAGCTTCTCCTCCAGCCGCGGCGATCGCGAGCCTGAAACGATATGTTGGGCTCATGGCCTTCAGGATCACAAAGGACAATCCAGCCACCGCTCGCAGGCGCTCGCGGAGTATATTGCAAGGCCCCCTGCCAAAATGCGACCATGCGCTCAAACTCACAGCAATGGATCACGATTGAGCCAATTCTGATCATCTCCGCGTCTCCGCTACGTGGGTCTTATTCGTGACCACATTCTCCCGGCGGCTACGGGTAGCGGCGTTGTTCACACCCGAACCCGATTACGGTGGCAGTGTCACCGCAATGCATGAGGCCAAGCTTCGGATGTTTGGGGGCGATCACGATTCTACGCTAACTCCGTCAGCTTGCGTGATCATGCGACCGAGCAGCCGCTCGATCATCCCGACGTGACCAAAGCTCAAGCCGATCGAGGATGCTTAGGAGCTCGGTGCCCTTGAGCGAGAGCGAGTAGGTCACGCGCCGTGGGAACGCTGTGGTTGGGGAACGCAGCACCAGGCCTCGATCTTCAAGCCCATCCAACCGCTCAGAAAGCACCTTCGGAGATACGCCCGGTAGAAGCTCCGCCAACTCTCCGTGCCGTTTCGGGCCGTCCTTCAGGTGCCAGAGTACAAGAGCGTTCCACCGGTGGCCCAGGAAGGCCAGCCAATCCTCGACCGGGCAATCTGCCGGACGACGCGGTTTCGGATTGTCGAGTTCTAATCGTAGCGCAGCAGATGACAATGCGGCTTCCTTCCCGTTTGGTTAGCACTGAAGGGGCGTGCTTTTTTCTTCTCCCCAACGAGGAGATGAAACATGACCGTGACTGAGCCAGCCCAGATGAACGAGGCATTCGCTCAAGCTTTCAACAGCCGTGACATAGACAATCTGCTCTCGCTTTACGAGGTGGATGCCGTCCTGCGCGTGGATGGAAGCGAGCGAAGTCTGATAGGGCTCGACGCGATCGCTAGTGGATTGCAGCGTCTGCTGCAAGCGCCCGGCACAATGACGTCGCGCAATAACTTTTGCGTCCAGCACGGTGACGTCGCTCTGCTGCGCGCAGATTGGGAGATGCGCACCCAGGACGGCTCCATCGTGGCGTCCGGCAGTTCGGTCGAGTTGGTCCGCCGCCAGTCCGATGGTACCTGGCGCTACGTCATCGACCACGCAGCGGGCGCTACCCTGCCACGCATCATCTAAGTGGAAGGGTTATCATGCGAATTACGGTGCCTAATCGCAGATGATGCCAGCGAAGGCGTGACGCGCCAATTGAGTGCACCGCCACCGTAATGCCATGGCCCGCATGCTGCGCCAGCGCCGGCGCGCAACCGACTGTCGCGCCGGCAGCCGCGGCAATGAACGCTCTCCTGTTCAGGCGCGGCAGATGGGAATGTCGAATTGCAGGTGACCTGCATCGCAACTGTTAGCTAGCTCACACGTGCAGGCTGCAAAACAATGTAAGCTCTTCACGGTTCGCCGTGAGCGGTAATGCTCCGGCTGCGCAAACCAATATCGATAGTGCGGACAGCGCGTCCGGCCGGTTGTCACTGGCCGCGACGATCGGATCATCGTGCCGAAAGGGCAGATCTGGGCCGGCCAATGAGCAGCAAACCGAGGCCGAGGACGCAGCGATCGGCGAAGAGGAAACTGGCAACAGGCACACCAACGGGGGAGCGCGCAATGGGTCAAATCGGCAGGTCTACCGACCCCTCAACGGCTAACAATCGCGACGACGTTGCAGGCAGCGAAGTCGCTTCGTTCCGCTATAACAATCCCGGCGCTCAATATCCCAGCGCGCGCGCCGCGCGCTTCGGCCAGATCGGCTATGGCATCATCGGCGGCGGCCACAAGATCGCGCGCTTTCCCTCGCCGGTGAACGGCGCCGCCTCGAACTTCGACCTGTTGTCGCGCAGCTATGTCGGCATGCGGATCGGCGAGGCCGGCAAGAAGTGGACCGGCGCCCACGGTTTCGGCGTGCCCGGCTATGACGCGAACGCCATCCTGACAAAGGAGATGGTCGACGATCCCGTGCAGGCGATTGCCTTGCTGAAAGCCATCGCAGGGCGCGAGTCGGGCAAGGGCAATAACCTGACCGAGGAGCAGTGGCGTCAGGCCCATCAAATGTACGAAGCCGGCAGCGCCGACGCCTTCCTAAATGGTCTGCCGGCGATAGCCGTTGCCCAGCCACCCGCGAGCGGTGTGCCTTCGGGGGCGGGCCTGGTGCAGCGCGCCCGCGCGCATATCGGCGAGCAATACGTCAACACGCTGGTGCCGAAGGACGATCCGGATTGGCATGGCCCGTGGGACTGCGCCGAGTTTGTCTCGTGGCTGGTCTATCAGGAAGCCGGCACGCTTTACGGCTGCGTCGACCACACGGCATCGCCGGCCAAGGCCGATGCCTATACTGGCGCCTGGAAGACTGACCTCGAGCGGCTCGGCAAGCGCGTTTCGGTGGAGGAGGCAGCGGCGACCGTCGGTGGCATCGTGCTCCGCTATCCGCCTGGGCCGGGCAAGATGGGCCACATCGCCGTATGCGACGGCAGCGGCGGCACCATCGAGGCAAAGGGCCGGCGTTACGGCGTGGTGGCCGACACTGTGCATGGCCGCGGCTGGCACACCGGCATCCTGATTCCCGGCATCTCCTATGACAGTGCCGCGCCGATCAAGGTCAACCCGCCTGCCGTCATCTACGAACTCGGTGCGCCAAACATGGATATGGCCGTGGTTGCGCGCATTCAGGCGGCACTGGCTGCCAAAGGCTTCGATCCCGGTCTGATCGACGGCGAGTTCGGATTGAACACGCAATCCGCCGTGCTGCGTTTCCAGGAAGCCGAGGGCATGGTCGTCGATGGCGCGGTCGGGCCGGAGACGGCGGCGGCGCTCGGCGTTTCGCTTGCGGCCGAAACGGTCAAGCCTGGCGTCGCGGTGGTGGAGACGGGTCTGGCCGCTGCCGCTCCCGCGCTCGACCTGCAGCAACTGCTCCCGCTCATTCTCATGTTGCTATCGAAGGAGAAACCGATGGCCGCCGATCCTGCCAAGCCGGGCCAAGGCCTCGAACTGCTGCTGCCGCTGATTCTGCAGTCGGCGCTCACCGGCAAGCAGGTCGACATCACGCAGCTTCTTACCGTGCTTGCGACCGGCAAGCCGGCGCCGGCGGTCACGCCGATTGCCAACGCGCCGGTGCTTTCGCAGCCGGTCAACACTGTCCCGGCGCCGGTCGTCTCGCAACCGGCAACGCCGCAGCAGCCGGCCGCCGCGGCGCCGGTCGATCTCATCACCGTGCTGATGCCGCTGCTCTACGAGCGGCTGACCGGCAAGCCATTCCCGGGTACCGAAAAACCGGACAAGCCCGCCGAGCCGCTCGCGCCGGCCATGTCGCGGCCGAGCGTACAGCTTTCTGCCGGCATGCTCGGCATCGTCACCCTGCTGCAGTCGGCCGGCATTCTCAATCTGCCCTTCAATCTGGGAGCGATCGCCGGTCAGGCGCCAACCACAACTGCGCCGGTTTCAGGCTCGACCATGGCAACCTTGATTCCGATCATCACCGGCGTAATCGGCGCCACCGGCGGCTTCGGCGCGCTCGGTGGGATTGCATCGAAGCTGTTGGGCGGGCTGATCGGCGCGTTCGGGAAGAAATGAGGGAAGGCCGGAGGTTGGAAGAGTAAACCTCGGTGCGTCCGCGACGCGCTGTTCGGAAATTGTGTTCGCCGCTGGTGCCATAACACCTGCGTGGCGATTGAACCTTTCGGTCCACGCCAAGACACATCCACGCCTACAACAGTGCTTGCCGCAGGGCGCGTCTTTTCATGGAAGATCCTGCAGTTTTTCTCAGCCGTCTCGCGAGGTTCGCGCTGATACCGATCGGGCTGCTGCTGCTGTTCGGCGCGGGCTTTAGCGTCTGGAGCACGAAAGCGTGGCTCGCCCGCGCCGTTGAAACACAGGGTACCGTGATCGAGATGCTGCGTGTGCGCGACAGCGAGAACAACGGCTATCTCTTTACGCCAATTGTGCGTTTCGACACCATTGACGGCAGGACCGTCGAATTCCAGTCCGGCCTGCGAACCAATCCGCCCCTTTACCGCACCGGGCAGGAAGTGCCTGTTGTTTACGATCCCGGCGTGCCGGAATCGGCCGCCATCCTGGGCGTGCTGCCGCTTTGGATGATGCCGATCATCCTGGCTTTCATCGGGTCGATTTTCCTGTTCGTCGCAACGGTCATGATCGTGCTGATCAAGAGGGGGGCGCGGGCTCTCGACCAGCCATCGCATCTCGCGGATGTGGTTGGTTCGCCGGGGCAGAGGCAAGTCGCCGTTCTCAATAGGACACGTTCATGATCGCGCTTCCGTTCGGTCATCGGCAGGCCGCTCGGCCGGGCCATGCCATGGTGCTAGCGCTTGCGCTGATGTTGCCCGGTGCCGGCGCATCCGAGGCAGCACCTTCCGACAATCGCGCAAAGCTCTGGCACACCTGCCAGACGAACGACGGCGAGGCGGGGCTCACAGCCTGTATGGCGATCATCAACACGCGCGGCATTCCAAAACGCGAGCGCGCTACTGCCTACTACAATCGATGCTACAAGTTCATCCTGCGGCACGACTACAGCAATGCACTGGCGAATTGCGACCGGTCACTTGAAGATAACCCATCCTTCGTCGACGCCTGGCTGAACCGGAGCACGATCCGCAGTGGACTCGGCCAATTCGATCTCGCCATCAAGGACGCTACTCAGGCGTTCGCCATGGCGAACAGCAATTCGGACCGCGCCGGCGCGCTGCGCAACCGCGCCGCAGCGTTCGTCCGGCGTGGCAACATCGCGGAGAGTCGCGCCGACCTCGACCAGGCGGCCAGGCTGCAACCTGGTGATGTCTACAATTTCATTAATCAAGCCGACTTCCTGCTGCAACTCGGCCGTCCCGATGAGGCGCTCCAACAGGTTGCGCGTGCTCGCGCCACCCGGGCCACCAGCAATTTTTCGCAGCAGAAGATGTACTCCGACATTGGCGTGCTGCACGGCAAATCCCTCGTTGCGATGAAGCGCTATTCGGAATCCCTTCCTGTGCTGGGTGCGCTGCTCAAGATCGACCCGAACAATGCGGAAGCGTTTGCCCTCAAGAGCGTGGCATTGGCCCGAACGAACAATGTCGCGGCTGCGCGCGATGCGCTGTCCACCGCGCGCCGGCTGCCGCTGTCCAGCCCGGACGCCGCCGACGTGTTCCGCGAGGCGGAGCAGCTTGTGCGCGAGGTGGATAGCGCAATGGCGCCGCCCCGCGGCGAACCGGTCGCGCCGGGCGCAACGCCGTCGCGCGAGCGCAACAATCGGGTCGCGCTGGTGATCGGCAATGCCGCCTATCAGAACGTTTCACCCCTCAAGAATGCGGGCCGCGACGCCGAAGCGCTGGCGGCGGAATTCGACTCGCTTGGCTTCCGCAAGGTGACGCTGCTGCGCGATCAGACGCGCGAACAGATGTTTGCCGCCCTGCGAGCCTTCGCCAGAGAGGCGGAAACGTCTGACTGGGCCGTCATCTATTTTGCCGGCCACGGACTCGAGATGGGCGGAATCAACTGGCTCGCACCTGTCGATGCGCAGTTGAAGACCGATCGCGACGTGCGCCTCGAAGCAGTGTCGATCGACGAGCTCAGCACCGCGATTGAAGGCGTGCGGGGATTGCGGCTCATCGTGCTGGATGCATGCCGGGACAATCCTTTCGCGCCGCAGATGCGCTTCACCAACAGCACGCGCTCGCTCGGAACGGGGCTGGCGCGCGTGGAGCCCGAGGGCGGGACCATGATCGCCTATGCGGCGAAAGCCGGTCAGGTGGCGAATGACGGGGACGACGAGAACTCTCCGTTCATGAAAGCGCTGCTCAATCGGCTGAAGCAGCCGGGGCTGGAGATCTCCATGCTCTTTCGCTTCGTCCGCGATGATGTGATGGCCGCAACCGGACGGCAGCAGGAGCCTTTTGTCTACGGCTCGCTGCCGAGCGAGCCCTTTTATTTCCGTACCGCAGCGACAGCTTCGCGGTGAGGCGGATCAATCGCGTACAGAAAATCCAACACGACCTAACAGCGCGGTCCGTTGTTTTCGACGATTCTGTAAATATCAAAATCCTCGCCTAGCCACGGCGTTACTCACATCCCAGACGCGCGGCTGCGGTGCCAGTGTGGGCCCTGCGTCTCCTGCGCGTGCGGAGCATACGCGCTCTTGCGCAGCGGATTTCCGAAACCCGACTACGCCAACCATGCCAATCCGACAGGCCAACACGGCATCAAGCACGGTCAGATTTGGGGGCATTGGGACGTATTCTTGAGAGAGTAGCTCGGGCCAGCAGGCTTTGGGCCTGTGTCATCCTGACGTCATGGACGCTTGATAGTCGGACTAAGCAAACAACTGACGACTTTGTTCGGGAATAGCGAACACTGCGAGGTTCGAGATGTTGTCGCTCCAGAACGTGACAGTTACATACCCCAATGGGGTCATGGCGCTGCGGCCGACCACTGCCATGTTCGAGCGGGGAAAGTTCATCGTTCTTCTCGGCACCTCAGGGGCGGGAAAATCGACATTGCTGCGCAGCCTCAACGGGCTCGTGCGGCCGACGTCGGGTGAGGTTTGCGTCGAGGGGCGTGGATCGATCTTCTCCAGCCGCACACAGTTGCGGGCGCATCGGCGGCGGACTGGAATGGTGTTCCAGCAACATCATTTGATCGGCCGGCTGTCGGCGCTCGACAACGTGCTGACGGGACGGCTTGCTGCGCACAGTGTGGCGCGGTCGATTTTTCCGCTGCCGCGCGCTGACCGCCTGCTGGCCCTGGAGGCGCTTGACCGGGTCGGACTTGCCGACAGGGCGCTGGATCGCGCCGATCAGCTTTCCGGGGGACAACAGCAACGCGTCGGCATCGCGCGCGCCATGGCCCAGAAGCCCGAAATCATGCTCGCCGATGAACCCGTCGCGAGCCTCGATCCTGCCACGTCCGTCCGGGTGCTCGAAGATCTTCATCGGATCTGCCGCGAGGACGGGATCACCGCGATCGTCAGCCTGCATCAAGTCGATCTGGCATGTCGGTTCGCCGATCACATCATCGGCCTCGCGCAGGGCGGCATCGTTTTCGAAGGGGCGCCGGATCAACTCGGGTCGGTTACCCTCGATCGTATCTATGCGACGGAACGCAAAGGCTTGGCCAAAGCGGCTTAGTCGAGCCCTCAATCTGGATGGAGAAATCAGATGATTCAGCGCCGCAACTTCCTCGCTGCATCGGCCGCGGCCGGGCTCTGCGTGCTCGCCGCTCCGGCATTTGCCGCCGACAAGACAGATCCCGACAAGCTGCGTATCGCACTGCTTCCCGACGAGAACGCGTCGACCATCATTCAGAATGCACAGCCGCTCAAGAAGTACCTTGAGGAGGTGCTCAGGAAACCCGTCGAGATCATCGTCACCACGGACTATTCGTCGATGATCGAGGCGATGCGGTTCGGACGCATCGAGGTTGGCTATTTCGGCCCGTTCTCCTATGTGCTCGCCAAGTCGAAGGCACCGGAAATCGAACCCTTCGGCGTCGGCGTCGAAAAGGGCAAACCCAATTACCAGTCAATCCTGATCGCCACCGCGGATGGTCCGGTGAAGGAACTGGCCGACATCACGGGCAAGCCGTTTGCGTTCGGCGACCGGGCTTCGACGTCGAGCCATCTTGCCCCGCGCGCCCTTCTAGCCAAGCAGGGGCTCATCGGAGACGCCGACTATAAGGTCGTCCATCTGGGCCAGCACGATGCGGTTGCGCGTGCCGTCGCTGCCGGGCAGGTGCCTGCGGGGGCGCTATCCGAATCCATTTACCGGATCTTGGTCGAGACCAAGAAGATCGATTCCACCAAGCTCAGGCAGCTCGCGCTATCCGAACCGATTCCGAACTATCCACTCACCGTGCAGGGCTTTCTGAAACCCGAGCTCAAGGACGCTATCAAGCGGGCGTTCCTCAACCTGAAGGATCCGGCCATTCTCAAGCTGTTCCGCGTCGAGGCGATCGCGACGGCGACCGACAAGGATTACGACGTGCTGCGCGACATGGCGAAAGTGCTCCAGCTCGATATTGCCAAGCTGTGAAACATGAAATCGGTTTCGCACACGTTTGACGCCATTCTCGAAGAACAACGCCGCTCCGCCTTGCGCGGGGCGGGCCTCGTCGGCTTGATCATCGCTGCGTGCGTGGCGGCGCTGGCGGCCACAGGCTTTTTCGACGCGCAGCGATTTCTGGAGAGCGGGCCTGCGATCGGTACGCTGGCCTCCGAAATGGTGCCGCCAGATTTCAGCCGCTGGCGGACATGGCTGAGGCCGCTTCTGGATACGCTTGCGATGTCGATCGCGGGGACCGCACTCGCCGTGGCCTTGTCCTTGCCGCTCGCTCTTCTGGCTGCTCCCAATACCAGCCCGCACCCGATCGTTTATCTGGCGGTTCGGACGTTCCTCGCCTTCCTGCGTTCGGTGCCGGAGATCATTCTTGGCGTTCTGTTTGTCGCCGCGGTCGGTTTCGGCGCGCTGCCTGGCGTTCTTGCGCTGGCGCTGCATTCGATCGGCATGGTCGGCAAGTTCTATGCCGAGGCAATCGAACATGTCGATCCCAAGCCGCTGGAAGCGGCTCGCGCCGCGGGCGCGACGCCGTTTCAGGTCATCCAGCACGCCGTTCTGCCGCAAGTCCTGCCGCAGCTCACCGATGTCACGATCTACCGTTGGGAGTATCATTTCCGCGCTTCCGCCGTGCTCGGCATCGTTGGCGCAGGGGGAATCGGTTTCGAGCTGATCTCGGCTCTGCGCCTCCTGAACTACGACCAGGTTTCGGCCATCCTGCTTTCGATCCTCGCATGCGTTGTAATCGTCGACAGCGTCGGCGCGTACTTGCGAAAATCGCTCAAGTAGCCGCGCCTCGATGACAGAGTTGCCGCTCATCGTTCTGACAAACCGGGTCTTCCCCGAGACCCGCGCCGCGTTCGACGGCGTTGCTCGCATCGTTGCAAACGATGAGCCCGAACCATGGAGCTATCACGAGGTGATCGAACGCTGCAGGGAAGCAGCCGGGCTCATGGCATTCATGACCGATTGCGTCGACCGGGCGTTTCTCGAGCAATGCCCGAACCTGAAAGTCGTCGGCGCCGCGTTGAAGGGCTATGACAATATCGACGTCGATGCCGCAAGCGAACGCGGCATCCAGGTAACAATCGTGCCGGACCTTCTCACCGAACCGACGGCTGAACTGGCCGTCGGATTGATGATCGCGCTGGGGCGGCATATTGCCGCCGGTGATGCGGGAATTCGCAAATTAGGATTCGCCGGTTGGCGGCCTCAGCTTTACGGAACCGGCATCGGCAACTCGACGGTGGGGATCGTCGGCTTCGGTCGGGTCGGCCAGGCCATCGCGCTCCTGCTCTCCGGGTTCGGCTGCCGCATCGTCGCGTTCGATGCGGAGCCATTTGAGAGCGAAGGTATCGAGGCGATGGCGCTCGAGAATGTGTTGAAATCAGCCGATATCGTGGTGCTGGGTCTGCCGCTGACCGAGGCCACCATCGGTTTGATCGATGCAGAAGCGATCGGCCGGATGCGGCGCGGCGCGTTACTCGTCAACCCCGCACGGGATTCACTCGTCGATGAAGCCGCCGTGGCCGATGCGATCGAGAGCGGTCAGCTCGGAGGATATGCCGCCGATGTCTTCGAATGCGAGGACTGGGCGCGGCCCGACCGGCCAAGGTCAATCGACACGAGATTGACCAGGCCGGGTGCCCGAACCGTATTGACGCCGCATATCGGCTCGGCGGTGATGTCGGTGCGGCGAGAGATCGAGTTGTCCGCAGCGACCAGCATCATCGAGGCCTTGGCCGGCAAGTGGCCACGCGGGGCCATCAACAGCCCGGCGGGACAAATCAGAAATCCTGCATTGACGAAATGAAATGCTGAATCTGATCCATGCCCGCTCCTTCGTGACCGTGATCGCGACGCGGGGCGTTCGCGCAGCGGCGCGTGAGCTTGATCTGGCGCCATCCACCATCGTGGATCATATCCGCCAGTTGGAGGAAGTCTTGGCTGCGCCTCTGGTGGTACGTCAGCGTGGCAGCGCCATGCCGACGGATCAAGGCGCGCGCTTCCTTCCGCTGGCGCGCGCACTGGTCGAGACGGCCGGCCGCGTGCGCAGCCTGATTCACCTTCCGGCGCTGCGTCTGGCAGCATCGAGCAACGTTGGTACCTATTTGTTGCAGCCTCACATCGCAGCCTTTCGGCAAAGTGCCGGCATCCCGGTCGAACAATGGATTGGATCGAACTCGGAGGTCGTCGCCCGGCTGGAACGAGGCGAAGCTGACGTTGCAGCAATGGAATGGTGGGATGGAAGGCCGGGCTTTACCGCGCGCACCTGGAGGCGAGAGCCGCTCGTCGTCATCGTGGGATCCGGGCATCGTTGGGCCCGGCGCGGGTCCGTGTCCGTGACTGACTTGCGGACCGAGCCGCTGCTGGGCGGTGAATCCGGCACCGGAACCGGTTATCTCTTGCGCCGACAACTGGGACCAATCGCGAAATCACTGACCATCATCGATGGTTTCGGCAGCACCGAGGCTGTCAAGCGCGCGGTCCGCGCCGGCTGCGGTGCCTCGATTGTCATGGAAGCCTCTGTTGCCGACGAAGTTGCGACAGGGCGGCTTGTCGCTCTTCGTATCGACGGGGTCGAACTCGACAAGGAGATCAAGTTGATCGTGCCAGCGACGTTGCCTCCTACCGCCCCGGCAATGGCAATGTTCGACGCGGCGCAGAGCTGGCAGCGAGGTCTTCCCGTCTAGTTGTCGTTGGCGGGTGCTCGCAATCGAAGCTGCAAAGTAGCGAAGCGTGGTGCCCCTGGCCGGCAGTCTCCTAATACCATAACCAATTGAATTTGAAATGATTTTCATCATCGATTGCTGTCGACACCAACAGGAATGCCAACAAGCTGACGCGCAGTATTAGCTTGCAAAATAAAATAGGAGGACGCCCCGGCGTCAGGCCCGCCCCGCGCCATTCCGGTCTCCACGATCGCCCCGAACGGAATCGAACCCGGCTCCGACTCGAAATCCCGGCAGGATCGACCTAACGTAATATCGCGAGGTCAAGGGAAGGTCTTGTCATGCGTACCCCATCCATTGCGCCCCGCGATGCCGAGCGAGACATCCATCTCGTACTGGACGACTTCTGCGGTCGACTCGGTTCCGCTTGGTGCGCGAAAGTGTCAATCCGCGTCAAATTTGGCTCTGACGCAGTTTTGGTGCGGCTCCACTCTATTCTGCGCCGATTAGTCTGGCCTGAAGCAGATCGATTTTGCGGCGGCCGTACATTTGCCGTCTGACGAGTTTGAAGCGGGTGATCTGACCTTCAGTCTGTCCGTTGGACCAGGGCGATGTAATTGCCGCGCGAGCCGCGGCTTCTTCAATCGTAACGCCGCGGGCGAATGAGGCAACGAGACTGGCACGGGCGCGCTCGATCCATGGCGACAGCTCGACGGCCGCTCCGCGCCGGATCATCAGGTGGAATGGGTGGGAACGCGAGCCTCGACGGCGGGCGGCAGTGATCGTTGTCAATCGGCTTGGGGTCCCGACGCCGATGGGCGAGCTAAGCTATTGATGTATCGAACGGTGGAGGGGTTACTCTTGGACGCCTATTAACACAATGGGCATTTCTGGCTTGCGTCGATGTTACCGGAATCTGCTAGCACAACGTCGGTCCCGAGGCGGCGCGACTGACTCTCTCACTGTTCCGATGTTCAATTTAAATCGCCCTTAAGGCAAAGACGGCGCCCTCAGTTCTTCGTGCCGCGTGAGCGCGAGTCGACGGCGACGCGATTGAAACCTTCGTAGTTCAGGGCCTGCGTCACCCGGTACTGGCCGACGATGTATGCCGGCGTCCCCATAAGGCCGAGCGAATCCCCTGAGCGAGGTTGCGTCCCAAGAGCTTAGTGATTTCGCCGGCGTGGGTTTGTAGATCGGCGTCGAGACGATCCATGTCGACGCCCGACTTCGCGATCGCCTCCCGCATCCGCTTCGGGGAATCTTTGGACCGGGTATTCGCGCAGGTTATGACGGGACAGGCTTGCGCCGGCAGCCATTTCCAGAGGCGCGTCAGGCGTTGGCGATCAGTGAGGCGATGTCCTCGAGCGGACGCCGGCTGAAGTCCTTCGCGAACTCGCCTATGATCTTGCCTCTCAGGTCGCGGTGGAAGTGCTTGCGCATCTCCCCCAGGGTCCTGGGGTCGGAGACAACGACCAGGTGTTCTATGGTCCCGTCCAGGCTAAGCTTGTTCAGGAACGCGGCCGTCGCTGCCGCGAAGTCGTCCTCGACGAGCCGCCTGCCATCGGGGTTGGCAGGGCCGGTGTGATGTCGCGCACCCGAGCCTGAGCGGGCGGGCGCAGGCGGCGCCGCTGTGATCTCGACCAAGTGCACCCCAGGTTTCACGCCTGTATTGTGGAACAGGCGGATCGTCTTGCCGTCAGCGACTGCTACTGTCGTACCGGTAGGTAGAATCATCGAAAGACCTCCCGTTCACTGCATGCCGGCGCTCTGCGGCGCCTTTTCGATAAGCTCCTGGCGCGAAGCGCCCCAGAGCAGGGCAGTCCCAACGACGGCCGAAAGAATCGACGCGGCGAACACGGCGATCTTGGCGGCCGAGAAGTCGGTGGCGCTTGGAAACGCCTGCCCGGCAATGAAGAGCGACATCGTGAAGCCGATGCCGGCGAGGGCCCCCGCCCCGGTCAACTGCCGCCACGTGTACTCCGTCGGCTTGACGGCTACGCCTGCGCGCACGGCCGCGGCGGCCGCGAGGAAGACGCCGAGCGGCTTTCCTATGGCGAGGCCAGCGACGATCGCGGCCATGAGCCAGCCATGCCCAGCGAAGACGCTCGGGTTGATCGTCACGCCCGCATTAGCCAGTGCGAAGATCGGAAGGACAGCGTAGCTCGTCCGCGCGCCGGCGTGCCGCAGCAGCCGGTCCGCGGGCGATTCAAGTCTGTCGTAGATTGCGTCAAGCGCGTGCAGCGCCGGCGTGGAGGGGCCGTGCCTGAGAACCTCGCCCTCGTGCCGGGCCTCGGAGGCAATGATGGTGCTGGCCTGCGTCATCAGGGCGGCCAAGTCGGCCGGCGGCCGCGTCGGAATGAACAGTGCAAGTACCACGCCGGCCAGCGTAGCGTGGAGGCCGCCCGCGTAGACGAACGCCCACAACGCGACGCCCAACAGGATGTAGGGCGACAGCAGATAGACCCTCGATCGGCTCAGAAGCGCCAGCGCAACGACCATCGCCGCAGCCGCGGCCAGGTAGCCCGGATGGATCTCGCCGGAGTAGAACACAGCGACGACCACGATCGCACCGATGTCGTCGACGATGGCCGCCGCGGTGAGGAAGATGCGCAGCTCGACGGGGACGCGGGCGCCCATCACGGCGATCAAGGCAATCGCGAACGCAGTGTCCGTCGCCATCGGGACGCCCCAACCGTGCGACCACGGGCCCGCAGGGATGACCAGCACATACAGAACTGCCGGCACGACCATGCCGCCAAGCGCGGACGCAATCGGAAGCGCGGCGGAACGGCGGCTCGCAAGGTGACCGACCGTCATCTCGCGCTTCACTTCCAGTCCAACGACGAGGAAGAACACCGTCAGGAGGCCGTCGTCGACCCAATGGAGGATGGACATCCGGAAGGCCGCGTCGCCCAAGCTCACGCCGAGCTCCTGGCGCCAGAACGCGTCGAACGCAGGCCCGATCGGAGAATTCGTCACGACGATCGCCACCACGGTCGCGAGGATCAGCAAAATACCCGCGGATGGGCCCCAGCTCGCGAAGTCCAGGGCGGCCGTACGGACGCGGTGGCCGAGCGTGCCAAGCATCGCGTCGACGAGAGAGCTCTCGTCCCAGGGCCCGTCGTAGCGCCGGCGGTTGATGTAGAAGGTCGGCGTGAACCTTACGCCGCTTGCGCGTGCGCTTGTGACGTCCGCCTCCACCCTCGCCCTCGCGCGCCGCACTGCGTCGCTGTCGCCGAGCACGAAGTCAGCGTTCACGCCGAGGTCGGCGGCCACCGCGACGAGGTCGTCCTCTGTGAGCTGCATCGACCTCGTCATCAGCTTGATGTGCGCGGACCAGAACGCCTCGGGCGTCTGGGCAAGCTCAGCAAGCTCGGCGGCCCGAAACGCAAGGCTGTTGTCGGTGAGCGGCCTGTGGCGGAAGGCGTAGCAGACGCGGTCGCCAAGTTGGTCGCGTGCTTGCGCGATGGGCTCGTTGGCAGCCCTGCAGTGCGGGCACGCGTAGCTGCCGTACTCGACGAGCGTGATCTCGGCATCGGCGGGGCCGAGCACGTGGTCCGTCTCGTGGTCGACCGGACGGTCGAGGCGGCCGGGCGGGATCATGAGCTCCATCGCTGAACCGTCTCCAGGTGTTCGCGCCGGCTACGACGTCGGCGTAGCTGTCGCTGGGTTGACGATGTGGAATACTCCGCCGTTGGCTGACGGCGTGTACGCGATCTCCGTGCCGACGATACTGCTGGGGAGCCCGGCTGCGTGCACGCGCGGGAGGAAAAGACGCACCAGCGTGCCGGCACCTCGCTCGCTCTCTATACCGATCGCGCCGCCTCGCCCTTCGGCGAATCGCCGGACATGGGCAAGTCCGAGGCCTGTGCCGCTGCCAGCGCCCTTTGTCGTGAAATAAGGGATGAACGCCTGCGAGAGGACCTCCTCGGTCATGCCCTCCCCGTCGTCGGCGACGACGATCTCGACGAACTCCCGGATCGCGCCGGCGGACGGCTCGACGTTCCGCGCCGCGACGGTGATCGTGCCGCCGTTCGGCATAGCATCGGCCGCGTTTCGGTAGAGGTTCAGCAGCGCGAAGTACAGCTCCTCCGGGTCAGCGTCGAAGTCCCACAAATCAGGGGCGATATCGGTGCGGACCGTGATGTCGGGACGCAACGCCTGGTCAAGCGTGCCCGCCAGCGCTGCAAGGCGGCTGCCTGCGACGAACCCGCCGATCGACTCGGCGCGTGGTCGCGCAGCGTCGAGGAGCTGACGGCTGAGCAACGCTGTTTGCGTGATCGCGTGCTGCATTTTGCTAACAATGGCCTTTCGGTATGCGGCGTCGCTCTGGCAGTCAAGCAGCCGCAGGCCGCTGCCGATCACAGCGAGAAGGTTGTTGATGTCGTGGACCACGAACTGCGCCACGTCCCTGATCGCCCCCGCCCCCTCCGGCCCGTGGGAGCAGAACACGCCGCGCGTGTCGGACCGTGGGACAGTCCGGCACAGGACCCCGGAGATCTCGCCGCCACGCCCGACGAGCGGAATCTCCACGAACCTGGACGCGATGAGGCCGCTGCCACCATTGCGGACGCTCCGCACCCTCGCGCCGAATGCACGCTGTACTCCAAGCGCGACGCCGGCGCTGTCCGCGAGCACGACGACATCCTCCAGCGGAGGGCTCTCGACCACGCCGGGTAAGGAAACGTGGGGTGTCTCTTTGATCTGCATGTCGGACCTCCTGGCTTGCGATCGTTCAACGGAACGCCGACTTCGGCCCGTACACGAGGGCGGGCGACTACAGCTCGAAGATTGAGTCTATGACGGTCTAAAGGAAAATCACCTCTCGCCATGGAGTCGATAGCCGACCGTTATCGGAGTGGCTGAGAGACGCTGCGGAGCGAGTGCGGCGCTTCCGTCTGCTAGCACTCGCCCGAGCAGAACTCTCGGCGACCGCATCATAACGCGCGGGTATCGACTTCATGGCGTGACGTCATTTCCCATTCGCCGCGCGCAATCCCATGCTGACGAGCGTGAGCGGCAACCTTTCGCCGCCACTCCGACACCCGAACAAGGGGTCCACAATCAGGAGGCTACAAATGTCAGTGAAGCAGCCGGTTCTCACGCCGCCCCACGGCGGCGAGACGGTGAATTCGAGCGGGGGCTCGAGCGTCGAAATGAAAGTGGAGAGCAGCCAGACCGGAGGCGAATATGGCGCTGTCCTGTGGACGGTGCGGGCCGGGGAGGAGCCGCCGCTGCACACCCACTCGCGCGAGGACGAGCTGGTGTACGTGGTGCAGGGGCAGCTAATCGCGCGGGTCGGCGATGCCCGCGTCGAGGTGGGGCCGGGCGCCTACGCGGCTCTTCCCCGCGGTGTGCCGCATACGATCGAGGTGGTCGGCGACCAGGCGACCCTGCTGCTCAGCTTCGTGCCGGGTGGGCTGGAGCGCCTCTTGGTCCCCCGGAAAGGCGAGCAGCCCGATCCGGCCGCTTTCGGCCTGACGTTCCCCTAGGGGCGGCGACCGCGGGGTGCGGCGTTCGCGGACGTGCGCCCGCTCGGGCCCGGGCCGGCCGCGCCAGATGATTGATCCCACGCGCCGACCAGGTGTGCCTAACGGCCTCCCGGCTTCGGACCAACTAGCGCATCGCTGCAGGAGTGGTGAGGTGCGCCAACGCGCCTCGTCGTCTGCAAGAATCCCGCTCTGCTCATCCCGCGCGCAGCAGCTTAGTGTGTTGTGCGGGACTAAGCTCCTTTCACCCGCCGGCGGAGGAAATTCGCAATGGTCACTCGCGGTTTCACAGGCCGCCAATCCGGATCAGAACCATCGGACCGGATTCCCCCAGGACAGCACCTCGTCGACAATTTCCCGGTGCTTACGGCCGGACCCACGCCGCGAATTGAGCCCGTGGACTGGACTTTCACGCTCAAGGTCGGACCTCGTCCGGTCAAAGCGTGGAACTGGTCTGAGTTCAACGCGCTTCCACGAACCAAGATGACGCGAGACATTCACTGCGTGACCTCGTGGTCGAAGCTCAATACCGCCTGGGAGGGCGTGGCCGTCGACGACATCCTCGCCGACGCTGGCCTTAGCGCACCCACTCCGTTTGCACTCGCACATTGCTACGACGGATACTCCACCAACGTGCCGCTCGCCGACCTCGCAACGGGGAAGGCGATGGTCGCGCTCAAGTACGAAGGCCAGCCGCTGCCGCGCGACCACGGGGGGCCGGCGCGCCTTCTCGTGCCGCATCTCTACTTCTGGAAGTCGGCGAAGTGGGTGAACGGGCTTCAGTTCACGGAGCGCGACGAGGCCGGCTTCTGGGAGCTGCGCGGGTACCACATGTACGGCGATCCGTGGAATGAGCAGCGATACACGAATGACTGAAGCGATTGCCGCAACCGCGCGATGGCAGAGCTGTGCGATTGTCGAGATCGCAACGAGAACGCCGGCTATCAAGAGCTTCTTTCTCCGCCTCTCCGAAACGTTCGACTATACGGCCGGACAGCACGTTGACGTGCGGCTGACTGCGCCCAACGGCTACGTTGCTATGCGCAGCTACTCGATCGCCTCGGCCCCGAGCGATTCCAAGGTGATCGAGTTGGCGATCGAGCGCCTTCCGGACGGTGAGGTCTCCCCGTTCTTCCACGACGTCGCCCGAGTAGGCGACACAATCGAGCTTCGCGGGCCGCTTGGCGGACACTTTCTCTGGCCGGGGCCTTCCAACAAACCAGTGCTCTTGATCGGCGCCGGCTCCGGCGTCGTGCCGCTCATGGCCATGATCCGGTATCGGAAGGCCAGCGGCGAGCCCGTGCCTGTCGCGCTGTCGCTCTCCTCCCAGACCTGGGGTGACGTGCTGTTCAGGGACGAACTCCTCGAGCTCGAGAGCTCGCTTCCCGATTTTGCGCTCGCCTTGGCGCTGACACGCGAGCCTGCGACGCGCCGCACCGACTTCAGCAGGCGGATCGACGCCGGAATGGTCGCGGACGTCGCGGCGCGGCTGCCTGGGTCCCCCGGCTGCGCCTTCGTGTGCGGGTCGAACGCCTTCGTCGACATCGCGGTGGACGCCGCGCTCGCTTTGGGACTGGAAGCCGGAGCGATCAAGACCGAACGCTATGGCGCTTGAGAGACGATCCCTCTCGTCTTGCGAGAGGCTAGTTTCCGCAAACGCCAGATTATCCACTTGGCCGGCGCCAGCTACGATCATACCGGCGCAAGGAGACGTGTCGGTGAAGAAGACGGGAGCCACGCGGATGCTGTCCAAAACGATCGATGTCGGCGGCTTAAGGTGTTCTGCCGTGAAGGCGGCGCGCCTGGCCGGGCACTTCGACATCGAGATCGACTACGTCGCAGCACTCTAGGAGCGAGGTACGACTATGTTTTCAGTGATTTTCGAGGTCCTCCCCAGTCAAGGGAACTGGGCTGACTACCTCGACAACGCCAAGATGTTGCGCCCCGAGCTGGAGCAGGTCGAAGGCTTCGTCGACAACGTCCGCTACAAGAGCCTGACCCGCGAGGGCTGGATCCTTTCGCTCTCGAACTGGCGGGACGAGAAGTCGCTCGTCCGCTGGCGCATCCGCACGCGCCATCACGAGGCCCAGCAGAAGGGCCGCGACGAAATCTTCGCAGACTACCGTCTCCGCGTCGGCCAGATCACTGCCGACAATCAGGTGCCCGCGGGGTACGCCCTCACGGAGCAGCGGCTCGACGAGACCGAAGTCGGGGAGGGAACGACGGTCACGCTGATCAACGCGAGGCGCCCCGCGGAGTGGAAGCAGACCTATAACCCGTACGACTGCGCTGAGTGGCTCGGCCTGAACCCGTGGGCGGCCGACAGCACGTCCTGGGACATCTTCGACGCCATGCTCACGCCCGGCGACCTGATTCTGCTGATATCCTGGAAGGACGCCGCTGCGGCGCAGGCCTACGAGGACGCTTCCGCGCCGAATGACAAGGCGAGGGTCCGGAAAGTGCGGATCGTGCGCGACTACGGGAAATACGACCGTCGCGAGGCGCCTCAGTATTACGCAGATGCCAAGGGCGGCGAGACCCTCCACGCCTGACACCGCTCCGTCGGGAAGGGCCGGCCTGCCGCGAGCTCGACTCTGCGTTGGCCCAGCCAGCCATTCATGCGTCCGGCCGGGCTCCCCGAGACGCGCCGTGCTGTCAGGCGGGCCCGCTCGGCATCATGGCGGCCTGCATGGACGTGGTGGTGCCCTGCATGCACGAGCGCAAGCAGTTCGGCCAGCCAATCGGCGACTTCCAGCTCATGCGGGCAAGCTCGCCGACATGTATTCGACTTGGCAGGCCACGCGCCTATGTCTACGCCGTCGGCCGTGCTTGCGACCGCGCTGGCGCCGCCGCCGCCGCGATCCTTTACTCGGCCGAGAAGGCGACGTGGATGGCGGGCGAGGCGATCCAGGCACTCGGCGGCGTACACCAGCGAGTTTCCGACCGGCCGTCTCTGGCGCAATGCAAAACTCTACGAGATCGGCGCGGGCACCTCGGAGGCGCGGCCATGCTGAGCGGCTGCGAACTGGTGGCGGAAATGGCGTGAGCCCTGACGCAATTGGAATTACCGCGGCAATGGTTCAACCTGCCGCGGCACGCCAAACTTTCAACAGCACCCCACCACGTCAAGAGAAGTGCGGGAAATATGCCGCTCCATTCCAGTATCGATCCGTCGTCCCAAGACTTTGCGCGCAATGCGAAGCAATGCGCTCGCTCATCGCCGATCTGCGTGAGAAGCGGAGCCAAGTCGCCGGCGGCGAGGCCTCGCGCAACCGCCATACATCGCGCGGCAAGATGCCGGCGCGCGATCGGGGCGACCTTCTAGTCGATCCCGGCACCTCGTTCATCGACCTGTCGCCGCTTGCGGCCTGTACGGCGGCGATGTTCGGCGAGCGTCGTCACGGGCGTGGGCCGCATCTCGGGCCGTGAATGTGTCATCGTCGCCAACGATGCCACCATCAAGGGCGGCACCTACTATCCGATGACCGTGAAAAAGCATCTGCGCGCGCAGGACATCGCGCGACAGAACAACCTACCCCGCGTCTACATGGTCGATTCCGGCGGCGCCTTCCTGCCGATGCAGGACGAGATCTTTCCGGACGAGCGGCAGAATGGGGCTACTATTCAATCGTGATAGCGGCAGACTTGATGATTTTGCCCCATCTTGCGCGTTCAGCACCGATGAACCGGGCAGTTGCCGGGATGTCCATGGAGGTGGACGCGCCGCGCACTAGCCCGGCTCTCAGAGACTCCAGAAAGCGTGTCCATGCGTCCAAATCAATAGGCCGAGCCGTTCCAACGTGTGCACGCAAGTTGCATCTACGTCCCACAATTGCGACGTGCCCATCACGTCGTCGAGTGCAAAGGCTCGTCAGTATCGACAGCCGCACCTTGACGGAGAACAACCCATGGAGCTTCATCAAGTTCGCTACTTCCTCGCCGTCGCGTCCACGCTCAACTTCACCCGCGCGGCCGAGCAGTGCAATGTCACGCAGCCCGCTCTGACCAAGGGGGTGCAGAAGCTCGAGCAGGAACTCGGCGGCCAGTTGATCTACCGCGAACGCCAGCTGACCCAACTCACCGATCTTGGAAAGGAAGTCCTTCCGATGCTGGAGCGCACACTGGCCTCGGCAGAGGCGGTGCGTCGCCGGGCCCAGGAGTTCCAACGCAAGGACGTCGCGCCACTGAAGATTGGCCTCGCCCCCTCCATCTCGGCGTCGCTCGTCCTCGATCCGATCGCGGAGATCGCAAAGTTCCTCCCTGGACTTCACGTCGAGCTGCGCGAGGGCGCGGCGAAGAAGCTCGTCGACCTCTTGCTTGAGGGCGAGATCAACGCCGCAATGGTCGGGGACGTGCATGACGTGCCCGCCCGCATCGACGACTGGTCGTTGTTCGAGGAGCGGTACGTCGCAGTTCTCGCACCGACACACCAGCTCGCAAACCGTCCCTCCATCGGCATCGACGACCTCCGCGAGACCGTCTTGCTGGAACGCGCCGGATGCGACGTCGCCCCGAAGATCCAGCAATCGTTTTTCCCCGAGAAACCGCCCCAACTCGGCCACTGCAGCGGTCACGACTTGCACCTGCAACACATGGCCGCCGCTGGCTTCGGCGTGATACTCGCGCCCGAGCACATGCCGCGTCTTCCGACGCTCAAGACCATTCCGCTCGAAGGCGACCCGGTTTCGCGGGAGGTGCGGCTACTGGCTGTGCAGGGGCGCCGCTACTCGCCGGCGCTGGACGCTTTCGTCAAGGTCGCTCGGCTTCGCGACTGGTCGGTCGAAGTCCCCGACCGGGACGTGCCGCACGCAGCGGTCCCGGAGGTGGCGAGGGCGCCCGCATGACCACGACACGCACGCTGGCGGCCAACCGCTTCCAGCCAATCGATCCTCAGCCTGATGACTCCCAACCCATGCCAAATCAGACCAACAAGACACTCGCCCAGATTCGTACCGAGCTGTTGACGACGTTCAGCGCTGCGGATTGGTTGTCCTACAACCACCTCGTGGGCTGGCTCCGCGATACAGACGTGGCATCGCATGCATTGAAGGTCGGAGACGACGCGCCGGACTTCCTCCTGCCGGACGCCGACGGCCGTCTCCACTCCTCTGAACAGCTGCGCCGCAACGGCCCCCTCGTCCTAAGTTTCTTCCGAGGCGGCTGGTGTCCGTTCTGCACCGCTGAACTCTGCGCCCTCCAGGCCGCGAAGGAAGAGTTCGAGAGCGTCGGCGCGACCCTCGCAGTGGTGACACCCGAGACGAGGGACTTCCCGCGGCAGCTCAAGCGGAGCCTCGGCTTGGACCTGAAGGTGCTCTCCGACGTCGACTACGGCGTTGCCATGTCGTATGGCGTGCTATTCCGGGTGCCTTACGAGACCAAAGCGCACTATTCCGGGCTAGGCTTCGACTTCGGCGCCCGACACGGGTCACCGGTCTGGATGTTGCCTATTCCGGCGACCTACGTGATCGACGCGGAAGGCCGGATCCGCGGCGCATTCGTCGAGCCGGACTTCACGATACGGGAGGAGCCGGCGCAAATCCTGGCCTCGCTGCGCCAAGCGGCTTCCGCGCCCTAGTGAGGGAGGCGGAAGGTGGAAAGCGACATCCGGGACAATCTGGCAATGAGCCGGTTTGAAATGCCCCTCGGCGGCAGCGCCCTCGCAGTCGCCTACTATAAGGTCGAAGACGGCCGCGTCGTCCTGCTCCACACCGAGGTGCCACAAGAGCTGTCCGGCCTAGGGTACGGATCGAGGCTGGCGCATGGCGTTTTCGAAGCGTTGCGACGCGACGGGAAAAGAGTGATCGCGAAGTGCCCCTTCATGTCTTCCTACGCGGCGGCCCGGCACCCGGAGTACGCCGCACTCCTCGACGGCTGATCACCGACAGACGGGACGCCGGCACGCCCGGCGCTTTTGGACGACGATATCTCACGCCTATCGAATGCATGTCCAAAGGGAATTTCTAATTTCGTCGGCTGCGTCCGATCTTTGGGTCTGCTAGGCCGGCCGAGCACACGCGGTCGGCTCCACAGCGATTGAAACAGTGATCGAAGCCGTTGCGAGTCACCGTGCCGTGCGCGAGCAGCAAAGGAGACCCCCATGAAATTACCGAGGACTGTCGGCGTAGCTGTCGCCGTCTCGCTGGTCGCCGGCGCCGTGGCAGCGCTCGCGCGGATCAGCGGAACGACTCCGGCCGGCCCGACCGCGAATGTGGTGGACGCCGCCGGACACCTGCGCGTGCCGGAGGACTACCGAACCCTATACCAAGCGCTCGGCACCTGGGCGATTGCCGCCGACAGCGGCCAAGGCTCGAAGGAAATGCACACCGTCTACGTATCCCCGGGGGCGATCGACGCCTACCGGAAGACGGGGCACTTCCCGGACGGCGCCGTCCTGGTGAAAGAGGTCTTCGAGACCTCGACGAACGAGTTGACCACCGGCACAGTAAGCCACGCCGACAAGCTCAAGGGCTGGTTCGTGATGGTGAAAGACAGCAAGGGAACGCACCCCGGCAACCCGTTGTGGGGCGACGGGTGGGGATGGTCGTGGTTCGACGTAGACAAGCCGCTCAAGACCACCTCGACGGACTACCATTCCGATTGCCAGGGTTGCCACGTGCCCGCCCAGGCCACGGACTGGATTTACGTGAACGGATATCCCGTCCTGCGTCAATAGGCGGCCGCAAGCGTTGGCGCTCTACTCTCGCGACGGCTTTCCGGAGATCCAGTGGCGAATCCTGCGAGCCGATGTGGGCAGCCGGAAGATTGAAGGGCTCATTGCGACCATTCGTTTCGGTTATCGACCTTTCCGGTCCGACCGACGTTCAAAATACTAACGAGCGCATGGAGGTCGGTGTGTCCTTCTCGGTCTACGACATCACGGTCCCTGTCATGATGCATGGACTGAACGTGATGGACGACTATCTCAAGCGCTCGAGCGGACCAAGGGGTTTGAGCCCGGGAGGATCCTTCGCGAGCGGCTCGCGCTCGACATGCTGACTTTCGGAGAACAGTTCTCCGTAAGCTGCAACAAGGTGGACGCGCACATGGCGAAGTTGATGCAGCGCGATCGGCCAGCACCCCCTAACATCCCGATGATGTACCCGGTATTGAAGGGGCGGCTCCTTGAGACGCGCGGCTTCCTGGAAAACGTGCAGCCGGACGAGATCGCCGGCGCGCAGTCCCACACATACGAGCTGACGCCGCCTATCGTGCGCGGGTGGTTCGGCGGCGACGACTACATCCGGCACCTGGTGCTGCCCGACTTCTTTTTCCACATCTCGATTGCGCACGCGATCCTTCGGCACCTCGGAGCGAAGATCGGGAAGCGCGATTACCTCGGCAACCTCACTCAGCAGAGTGGCGGTGACTATTCGTGAGAAGCGCGCGGTGCGCGGCACGGGCCGAGGCCTTCAAGATTGTTGTTGTCATGGCCGGAATCGCTCGGGCGCCGCACCTGTTCTAACGAGAGAGCTGATGAACTCCGGCGAAGTGGGATGTCGTATGGCGGCTGGCCCTTTGCGGTATCGGCTTTGGTCTTTTCCAGACCCCGAACAACACTGCGATGATGACGGCTGGACCCATAGGGCGTAGCGGGGCCGCAAGTGGGATGAATGCTGCGGCTCGCTACGTCGGATGGTCACTTGGTTCCGCCTTGGTCTCACTGATCTTCGGCTTGGGCGGAGATCATGGCGCGGTCTTTTGTTTGGTCGCCGGAATGGCCTCCGCTCTGATCGGAGCCGCTACCAGCAGCGCTCGTCGGTACAGATTCTAAGCCCCTCCCGAGCCGCCCGCTTTCGCCGCGGCCGGCGTCGGGGTTATTGAGGCTGTAAAGGCGCCGCCGATCGAGGCCGCAGCGGCTACGGCAAGACCGACTTCGTAGCCGGACTCGAAAGACGCGACACCGGCGGCCAGTGCCACGCCGGCAAGCTGCGCAATCCGGCTTGCCGCATTGTTGATGCCAGAGGCGAGCCCTTCGTCTGTCTGGTCAACGCTCGACAGGACGGACGCGGTAAGCGGTGCCACGAGCACAGCGAAGGACAGGCCAAGCAGTGTCATGGGCCCGATCACGCCGAGCATCAGGGATTCTTCCCGGCCGAGCGCCATCCAGACATAAGCAAGCGCCGCACCTGCAGGCCCCGCGATGAGCATGGCCCGCGCGCCAATCTTGTCCGCCAACCCGCCGAACACGCCCGACAGGAGTCCGACGCCGAGCGCGAAGGGCAAGAACGCCAAACCGGCATCGGTCGCCCGCAGGGCGCGGCGGTCGACGAGATCGAATGGGAGCAGGAAGAACATGATCGAAACCGCCCCATAGATCATCAGGGTCGCGACGTTCAGCCCGAGGAAGGCGCGGTTCTCCACCAGGCGAGGTGGCGTCATCGGGTGTTTGCTTCTGCGCTCCCAGAACGCATACACGGCGAGACCGACAATGCCGAGCCCTGCGACGATCGTGAGTACCGTGCCCATTTGGGCCGGTGCGTCCGCCGCAGCTTGAGCTTCACCGGGGCCGATCTGGCTGAGCGCCCAGGCGAGCGCCCCGAGCGCCGAAGCCAGGATCGCGGCGCCAATCACGTCGAACCTGCGCTGGATGCGGCCATCTTTAGGTGCGAAGACCAGCAGAACTCCTACTGCTACGACCGCGATCGGCGGGTTGATCCAGAACACGGATGGCCAGCCAAAGGTCTCGGTCAGCCAACCGCCCAGGACAGGACCTCCGGCGGTGGTGAGCGCCGATGCCGCGGCCCATATGCCGATCGCCCGGTTCCGCTCCGAGCGCGGATAGGTGGCCCCAATCAGGGCGAGGCTGGCGGGGGTGACGATCGCTGCGGCCGCTCCTTGCGCGACGCGGGCAGCGATCAGCCAGGCGGGCGAAGGCGCCATCGCGCAAGCCGCGGATGCCAGACCGAACAGGATGCAGCCGAGCGCGAGCATGCGCGCCTTGCCATAAACATCCGCGAGCGCGCCGCCGATCAATGTCAGCGAGGCGAGCGCCAGCATATACCCGTTGAGAACCCATTGAACGGAGGCGAGGTCCGCACCGAAATCAGCGCGCAGTCTCGGTAACGCAACGGGCAGCGCTGTTCCGTCGATGAACGCCATCGACGACGCGAGCACGCAGGCGGCGAGCACCATGCGCCGGCACCGAGGCGGCGCTTCCCGCCCGAGCTCTCGCGGGCAGGGTTCTGCATCGATCACGCCGCGACTGCAAGGCTCTACAAACGGCTGCGCCTCGTGGCGACAAGCTCGCCGTCTCTGGTTTGTAGGAGTGGTCATTCGCAGTCTCGTTTTGGGCTGTAGGTGCTTGTGACAGCGGTCTCACACCGTGGCGTTCGAACCTCCGGTGAGGGAAATCACCTCACGCCATAGAGTCGATAGACGATCGTTATTGCCTCGCCGTGCGGCGTGATGCCGTCGCAGCCTGCGCAACTTGCCTTGATTTACGAACGGCAGAGAGGACCGTCGCAGCAGTATTCCCCGCTGCCATGGAAACTATACATAACGGTTATTGGAAAATTTCGTCCCGCGCTGCGATCAACGGGTACCACTGTCGCAGATTTCATCGAGTAATGCTCAGGGCAACCTGGACGGATATTACTCAATTGCGTGAGAAAAAAGTATGGTCGTGGAGAAAAAAGGTAGGCGCCTTACCCTACTGATCGCCGGAGCGGTTTTCATCGCAGTTGCTATAACAGCTGTATTCGCGCAGTCCGAATCCAATAACGGCAGCGCACCGACGAGGAAGCGCTATCTCCCAGAATATACCGCATCGGGTGAACTGATCCTGCCGAAGAATTTCAATGAGTGGGTGTTCGTCGGCTCACCGCTCACTCCTAACGCGCTCAACGCCGGCAAGGCCAATTTTCCTGAATTTCACAACGTCTATATCGAACCAGGCTCATACGAGATCTACAAGAAGACAGGTGAGTTCCCGGAGGGAACGATCTTCTTCAAGGAACTACAGCTGACGCTCCCAGCCGAGAATCCGGATGGATCTCGCACCGAGGCCTCCGGGCGAGGCTTCTTCCCCGGAAAGCTGAACGGCGCGGACGTTACGGTCAAGGATAGCAAGCGCTACGCCGACACCGGAGGCTGGGGTTACTACAACTTCAATCACCACGAGCCGAAGGCGCCGACAGCCAAGCTGCAGCCAAAGTCGGAATGCGCGTTCTGCCACATGGCGAGCGCTAAGAAAGACGACGTCTGGACCCAGTTCTATCCGCTGCTGGACAAATGAAATCGTGGAGAACGCTACCGGTTCACCAACACAGGGAGCAGTGCCATGAGGGTCGTCGCTGCCTCGGGCGTCGCCCTGGCAGGATTGTTTGTGATTGGCGCCGTCACCGCCGACAATGTCGGCAACGGCGCGCTCACAGTACCGATCCCCAAGGTTGCTGCGTCACCCACCCGTAGGATTGCACCATGATGGTAACAACCGAAACGCTTCGC
The DNA here is from genome assembly GCF_001440415.1 of Bradyrhizobium retamae. Classification (GTDB taxonomy): domain Bacteria; phylum Pseudomonadota; class Alphaproteobacteria; order Rhizobiales; family Xanthobacteraceae; genus Bradyrhizobium; species Bradyrhizobium retamae. The sequence continues at coordinate 1,433 of NZ_LLYA01000156.1, read as the reverse complement.
AGCGTCCTGCGCACTTCGCGTAGCGACCCCATCCTCAAGCTGAAATCCGCGGAGCAAGGAGCTTCTCTTGCCCTCGATCTTCTTTCGCTGGGAAGCCGCGCAGCACTGGGAGTCTCGTTCCTGTTGTCGGTGACCGACCGGCTCGGGTTCTACGGCAATCCAGGCGAGCGCGGAGTTTCCTGGGGAACATTATTTTTGGACTACGCGGCCAAGGTAAATGCATTCGCACCGGCATGGATGATGCCCTTTCTCGGCACGGCCGCGACGGTGCTGGAGCTCCTATTTGGCGTTACGCTGGTACTCGGACTCGCGCTGCGGTGGGCGGCTTTCGGCAGCGCGGGCCTGCTCTTCCTATTCGGTTCAGCTATGGCGATCTCGTTTGGGATCAAGTCGCCATTCGACTACTCCGTATTCGCTGCGATGTGCTGCGCCCTATTTCTGGGTCTCGCCGGCTCGAAGCGATGGACCGTCGACACTTTACTATGATGCTCCAATGGCAAAGCGCTCTTCCACTTTCGCTTTCGCAAGCTACCCATGGCCGCTGGCATGAGATGTCGAACGGGCTTTTATCGCTGGAACATATCCAGCAAAGAGGCAAATAACCGAGGAGACAATTCGCATGAAGGCGATTGTTGTAACGGACCAGGCCGCGGGAACGGCCGGGATGAAGCTGGTAGAGCGGCCCGAGCCGCGGGCAGCGATAAACGACGTCGTCGTTCAGGTTCATGCATCGGGATTCACCTGGGATGAGCTGACGTGGCCCCCGACCTGGACCGATCGCCTCGATCGTGACCGAACACCGACGATCCCTGGGCACGAGTTGGCCGGAGTTGTCACCGCCCTCGGCTATGGCACGACGGGGCTGTCGGTTGGGCAGCGGGTGTTCGGCCTCACGGACTGGACTCGCGACGGCACCCTAGCCGAGTATGTGGCCGTCGAGGCGCGCAACCTTGCGCCGCTGCCGGGCGATGTCGACTTCACGGTGGGCGCGAGCTTGCCGATGCCGGGTCTGACCGCGTGGCAGGGACTGATCGTGCACGGCCGCCTTTGGGCAGGGCAGATCGTCCTCGCGCACGGCGCGGCCGGCGTAGTCGGTTCGATGGTAACGCAACTCGCACGTGAGGCAGGCGCCTACGTCATCGGCACCGGACGCGCTGCCGACCGTCAGGCGGTGCTCGACTTCGGCGCGAATGAGTTCGTCGACCTCGAGAACGACGCGCTTGAAGACGTCGGCGAAGTCGATCTAGTTTTCGATGTCTTCGGCGGCGACATCGGGAAGCGGTCCGCAGCCCTGATTCGAGCCGGAGGAACGCTGGTGACCATCGCCGGCCCGGCCGAGGCACGGCCCGCCAGCGGTTTGACGGTCGATTTCGTGGTCGAGTCCGATCGCGCCCAACTGGGTGAGATCGTCCAGCGGGTGCGGGACGGACGAC
>NZ_LLYA01000155.1 GCF_001440415.1 Bradyrhizobium retamae | reverse complement strand
GCCGGCGGTGGCGGGGGCCTTGCCACCTGCACCGCAGACGGTGGCGGGCCACGCCGCAGCTCAGGTTGCAATTGAGGTTTTGGCGCAACCGCAGCAGCCGGCCTTGATGGCGCGGCGGCACTGGCTGGCGGCGCAACCGCGGGCTGCCGGCCTGCCGGAGCCGCGGGAGCAGTCGCGCCAGTAGCCGGCCGCGCACTGACAGCGCCGGGTGTGGTGGGCGCCCCCGGGCGCAACGGACCCGGAGCTGGCCTTGCGGTCGGATTGACGGCGGCGCTTGGGGGCGTGGGTGGCGCGCCCCTGGCGCCCGGAACCGGCAGGGCGTTGGTCCTCGGCACGGGCTGTGTCGACGGCAGCGCGGCGGGTGCGTTCGCCGGCTGCACCGCGCTCGGCCGTCCGGTCTGCCCGGCCGGAGCGCCGGGCAAACCCGTCCTCACGGCAGGATTGATCGCGGCGCTTGGCGGCACAGGCGCTTTGCCCTGCTGGATCAGCGTGGCCCGTTGCGCCACCGCAGGCGGCAGCGTCGGTGTGGCGCCACCAACCTGGGCCGGCGCAACCCTCGACGCCGGGATGCCGGGACGTCCCCTGTCACCAAGTCCCGCCGCAGGCAAAGTGGGCTGCGGCCTGTTGATGACGCTGTTGATCACGGTCCGGTTGTGGATGTTGGCAAAGATGATGTTGTTCGGCGGCGGCGCGACATAGCGCGGCGGCCTCACATAGACCGGTATCGGCACAAAGATCGGCTGCGGCAGGATGAACAGCCCGATCGGCGGCGGTGGCGGCTCCAGCACCACGAAATCGTCCGGCGGCGGCGGCAGGTAGTAGACCGGCGCCGGTGGTGGCGGGACAAAATCGAACTCGGGATCGCTGAACACCAGCACCGGACGATCGACATAGATGAACTCGTCCGGCGGCGGCGGCGGCACGTCGTAATCGATGACATCGAATGTCGGCGGCGGCTCGAGCGGCGCGGTGAGAATGGCAAGACGGCGGCGCGCATCGGCCGCATGAGGCCCGCGCGGGTAACGTTGCAGATACGACCAATAAGCGTTCGGGGTGTCGGCACGGTAGGTGCGGCGCCAGGTGATCGCTTCGCGCCGCGCCGCCACGATCGCCCTCACCCGCTTTGCCATGGGATCGTCGGGATAGGCGGCGAGAAACTCCTCATAGGCCGGCAACGTGTCGCGCTCCAGCGCCGCGGCGTAAGCGTCCTGCACGCCGAGATCACGGATCGGCTTGCTGCGGATGGCGGCGACTTGATCCGGCGGCGCCGGGGCGGGCGCATCCGGTGAGCGCTCAAAGAACGTGAAGGTAGCGTCGACCTTCTGGCTGTCCCATGGCACCTGGGCGCCCTTGCTGGCTTCGTTGACGCGAAGCCGGACGCGATTGAAGACCTCCGGCAGCGGCAATCCACCTGTCCGGATCATCTCGGCCAGCGATTGGGCGTAGATGCCGTACGGTCCCTGCTCGGCAGGCGCTACCGTCCCGGGCGCTGCGTTGAACGCGATCAGCATATGCGGATCAGCCTCGACCAGAGCGAGACCGCTTGCGATCTGTCCCTCGACGAACGGCTGCTGCCGCGCCGCGTCCAGCACGACGATTCCGGCCTTCAACGGGAGCGAAGCGAGTTGGCGGATGTAGTCGCCGGTACGCAGCGCCTCGGTCGGAATGTCGGTATCCCGGTTGATCGCGGAATCGACCGGCACGAAATAGTTCTCGCCGGCCAATTGCAGCCCGTAACCGGCCAGATAGACCATCGCGACCGTGTCCGGCCCCGAGCTTTCGGCCTTCTGGATGAAGTCGCGGAAACTCTTGCGCAGCGTGTCGCCATCGAGGTCGCGGGCGCCGATCACGTCGAATCCCGCCGCCTGCAAGGTTTGGGCGATCAGGCCGGCATCGTTGGCCGCGGTTGCCAGCGGCGATTTCGCATAGGCGGCATTGCCGACCACCAGCGCGATGCGCTTTTCCTGCTGTTGCGCAACAGCGGAGCTCAAATGACCGGCCAGACCGGACATCGCGACGAGACACACCGAGAGGATCGACAAACTTCTTGCTGCCCGCATGGGATCCCACCCTGTCTCCGCCCGCGCTGTATGAGACGCGCGTTAAGCTGAACCTTTCTTGAACAAATGCGCTCTCAGCAAGGCATTCTGCAAGTCAAATCGCGCCCTGGATTCCTGCTCCTCCCGGTTCCGGCTCGGAGATTCGCATTGTCGCGGCCGCCTGGCGGGCGTATCCTTTCACCCTAATCGTGTTCGCCCGCATCGTGAGGCGACTGCGCGAGTTCCTCCCGGTGTGCGGAATGCCCATGCAATGGAGGAAATCGTCATGACCGTCGCCCCAACCCTGCAGAAATACCTGGATCAAAGCGTCACCTACGACGTGATCCCTCATGCCCCCACGAAGTCATCGACGCGCACAGCAGAAGCCTGCCACGTGCCGGGCGATGCGCTGGCCAAGGCCGTCGTGCTGCGCCGTGACGGCGGCTACATGATGGCCGTTCTTCCGGCCTCCCATCACCTGCATCTGTCGACCCTGAAAAGTCAGCTCGGCCACAAGGTCGACCTGGCGAGCGAAAAAGAGATCGCGGAACTGTTTGTCGACTGCGACATTGGAGCCATCCCGCCGGTTGGCGAGTGCTATGGGCTCGATGTCATCATCGACGACAGCATCGACGCGCGACGGGACATCTACATGGAGGCCGGCGATCATTCGACCCTGATCCGCATGGACGGCGAGCAATTCGCGCGACTCAACGCCAAGGCTTGGCGCGGCCACTTCAGCACGCACGATTGAGGCCGCTTGATCGTGCCTACGCCCGCGTCGATTTCGACGCGGGCTCTACCCATTAGCGCAAGGGCTGCCGCGCGTCAGTGATGGGCGGAAACGCTCTTCACGCATCCGGCCAACAAATCATTGGGCGCTGAACGGCTGACGTCGCCGAGGCTGATCATGCCGACCATTCGCTTGCTCTTGTTGATCACCGGCAACCTGCGGACCTGCAGCGTCTCCATGTGATGGACGGCCTTGGCAAGGTCATCGTCCTCGCGGCAGCAATGGATGCCTTCGGTCATCACGTCGCGCGCCAGCGCACGGCTAGGGTCGAACTTGCCATTCGCAAGCCCTTTGCAGACGATGTCGCGATCGGTGACCATCCCGACCAGATGGTCGTCCTCTCCGATCGGAATGCAGCCGATATCATGTTCTCGCATCAGCTTCGCGACTTCGGTGATAGGCGTATCGGGGTTGACCCAGTCGACGCCCTTGTGCATCGCGTCTTTGACTTTCATGGCGGACCTCCGTAACTGCGATTTCAGGTAATACTCCCGTGATGCAGCACAGTTCCCCCTCGATTCGATTATATGACGGTTCAGGTAGGTCGGCATCGAAAAAGGCAATGACAACTTCTTGAATTCGCGAAACGCATCGTTGCGCGGGTTGAAGTGCCCCCGCAACTCAGAAGGATGTCAGAAGAAGCCGAGCTTTTTCGGGCTGTAGCTGACCAAGAGGTTCTTGGTCTGCTGGTAGTGGGCCCCGATAGACTTTAGTCGGCTTGATAAACGGCGGCGCGGTGGCCGCGGACTGCTCGGGACGCCTACAGCGTCTGCACGTCCACCACACCGGCCACCGCCTTGATCGCACCTGCGATCTGCGGCGAGACCTTGAAGCGGCCCGGCAGCTTCATCTCCACCTCGGTCTGCAGGTCGAGCATGATGACGAGCGAGACGTCGCCATCGGCGCCCCCCGACGGCGCAGGCTTCGCCGGCAGGCCCTTGGCCGAACCGTTTTGCGCTGATGCTTCCGGCATGTTGAGCCGTCGCGCAATCGAATCCAGCGGTTTGGTGTCGCGAACGAAAATCCGCAGGCCCTTCTGGGTTTTGGCCGCAGCGTCATCCAGCGGCTCGGCATGCAGCACCCGCGCGCGCACGTCTTCGCCCTGCAACTCGGCGCCGAGCTGCAGCAATACGGCCGCTCCCGGCTCCAGCACGTCGCGGTATTGCGCCAGGCCTTCGAAAAACAATACGGCCTCAAAATGTCCAGTCGGGTCCGACAGTCCCATGATGCCCATCTTGTTGCCGGTCTTGGTGCGGCGCTCCATGCGCGACACCACGGTGGCTGCAACTTTGCCCGCCGTTGCACCGGTCTTCACGGCACGCGAGAATTCCGCCCAGGACTGCACCCGCAGCCGCTTCAACACGGTGGCGTAGTCGTCGAGCGGATGGCCGGACAGGAAGAAACCGACGGCATCGTACTCGCGGCGGAGTTTTTCGGCCGGCAACCAGGGCTCGATCTGCGGCAGCATGATGGTCGGCGCGTCGGCAGCATTGCCGAACATGTCGTTCTGACCGATCGTTGCGGCTTCGTGGCTGCGCTGACAGGCGGCGAGAATCGCGTCCGCCCCGGCAAAGACGCGGGCGCGGTTCGACTCGAGCGTGTCGAATGCGCCGGCCGCGGCCAGGCTTTCGATGACGCGCTTGTTGATCGCGCGCGGATTGACGCGGGCGGCGAAGTCCGCAAGCGAGGTGAAGGCGCCCTTCTCGCGCTCCTCCACGATCTGCTCGACCGCCTGCAGGCCGACGCCCTTCAGCGCCGCCAGCGCATAGTAGATGGTCTTCTCGCCAACCTCGAAGGTGGCGCCCGAGCGGTTGATGTTCGGTGCCTCGACCTTGATGCCGAGCCGCTGCGCCTCGGCGCGAAATTCCGAGAGCTTGTCGGTGTTGTTGAGTTCGAGCGTCATCGACGCTGCCAGAAACTCTACCGGGTAATGCGCCTTCATGTAGGCGGTGTGGTAGGACACCAGCGCGTAAGCCGCGGCGTGACTCTTGTTGAAGCCGTAGTCGGCGAATTTGGCGAGCAGTTCGAAGATCGTGTCCGCCTGCCCCTTCGGCACGCCGTTCTTGACGGCGCCGGCGACGAAGATCGCGCGCTGCTTCTCCATCTCGGCGCGGATCTTCTTGCCCATCGCGCGGCGCAGCAGGTCGGCGTCGCCGAGCGAATAGCCGGCCATCACCTGCGCGATCTGCATCACCTGTTCCTGGTAGATGATGACGCCGAACGTCTCTTTCAGGATCGGCTCCAGGATCGGATGCAGATATTCCGGCTCCTCGTCGCCGTGCTTGCGCGCGCAATAGGTCGGGATGTTGGCCATCGGACCCGGGCGATAGAGCGCCACCAGCGCGATGATGTCTTCGAAGCGGTCCGGCCGCATGTCGATCAGCGCGCGCCGCATACCCTGGCTTTCCACCTGGAACACGCCGACCACATCGCCCCGCGCCAGCATCTGGTAACTCGGCGCATCGTCGATCGGCAGCGTCGCCAGATCGACGTGGATGTTGCGCTGCCTGAGGAGCTTCACCGCGACGTCGAGCACGGTCAGCGTCTTCAGGCCGAGGAAGTCGAACTTCACGAGCCCGGCCGGCTCGACCCATTTCATGTTGAACTGGGTCACCGGCATGTCGGATTTGGGATCGCGATAGAGCGGCACCAGTTCGCTTAAAGGCCGGTCGCCGATCACGATGCCGGCGGCGTGGGTCGAGGCGTGGCGGGTCAATCCTTCGAGGCGCTGGGCGATGTCAAAGGCGCGCGCAACTACCGGATCCTCGTCTCGAAACGCCTGCAGCTTGGGTTCGCCCTCGATCGCCTGCGCCAGCGTCACCGGCGCGGCGGGATTTTGCGGCACTAGTTTTGTGAGCTTGTCGACCTGGCCGTAGGGCATCTGCAGCACGCGGCCGACGTCGCGCAGCACTCCGCGCGCCTGCAGCGTTCCGAAGGTGATGATCTGCGCCACCTGATCGCGGCCATAGCGCTGCTGCACGTAGTCGATCACCTCGCCGCGGCGGTCCTGGCAGAAGTCGATGTCGAAGTCCGGCATCGAGACGCGTTCGGGGTTGAGGAATCGTTCGAACAGTAGCCCGAAGCGAATGGGATCGAGGTCGGTAATGGTGAGCGCGTAGGCGACCAGCGAGCCGGCGCCGGAGCCGCGGCCCGGACCGACCGGAATATCGTGGGCCTTGGCCCATTTGATAAAGTCCGAGACGATCAGAAAGTAGCCCGCATAGTTCATGCGGTTGATGACGTCGATCTCGAAGGCGAGACGCTTCTGGTATTCCTCTTCCGTCGCGCCGGGCGACAGGCCATGAACCTGGAGACGCCGTGCGAGCCCCGCCTCGGCCTGACGCTTCAGCTCCGCGGCTTCTTCGGTTGCCGCGTCGGAGCCCGAATCGGCGCCGACGGTGAAACGCGGCAGGATCGGCTTTCTTGTCTTTGGCCGGAACGAGCAGCGCTCGGCGATCTCGATCGTGGAGGCCAGCGCTTCCGGAATGTCGGCAAACAGCACCGCCATTTCGGCGCGGGTCTTGAAGCGGTGATCCGGGGTGAGCTGCTCGCGGTCGGCCTCGGCGATCAGCTTGCCGCCGGCGATGCACAACAACGCATCATGGGCCTCATAATCGTCGTTCGACGCGAAATATGGCTCGTTGGTCGCGACCAGCGGCAGGCCCTTGGCGTAAGCGAGATCGATCAGGCCGGCCTCGACGCGACGCTCCTTGTCGACGCCATGGCGCTGCAATTCGACATAGAGGCGATCGCCGAACAGGCCCGCCAGCCGGTCGATACGCGCGGCTGCAAGCGCTGTGTGATCGGCGTTGAGCGCCAGCGAAATCGGGCCGTCGGGGCCGCCGGTCAGCGCGATCAAATCCTCGGCATCGCCTTCCAGCCATTCGAGCTTGATGTGCGGGGATTGATGGACCGGCGTTTCCAAAAACGCCCGCGAGTTCAGCCGCATCAGGCTGCGGTAACCGCGCTCGCGCGCTGCCAGCAGGACGATTCGCGACGGCGTGGCGGCAAGCGAATTACGGGCGTTGGGATCCTGGTCGCCGAAATCGACGGCGAGCTCGCAACCGACAATCGGCTGGATGCCGTAGCCCGCCATCTTGTCGGAGAATTCGAGCGCTCCGAACATGTTGTCAGTGTCGGTCAGCGCCAGCGCCGGCTGGCGATCGGCTTTCGCCAGTTCGCCGAGTTTGGCGATCTTGATGGAGCCCTTCAGCAGCGAATAGGCCGAATGAACGTGGAGATGAACGAATCCGGCACTGGACATGGTCGCTTAACAGGCTCTCGCATCATGGTGAGGAGCGATCATCGGCCGCTGGGTGCGCACCGACTCGCTGCCGCAATGGTGATGCCTTGGCCGGAAGGAGTCCACGCGGAACGCCGCTTGCGCGCCCGCCATACGGCTTTTCCCCAGCCACCCCCGCAAGCCGAATCGGGCCGGGTCTCCGCCGCGCCTCAAAACTGCGGAATCACCTGCGCCCACACTGCGATCATCCCGACAAACAGCGTAATCGACGCCAGTGCTGCCGCCTCTTCCACGAACATCCGCAACATGATCCGACTCCCATTGTCAAAGAACATATGAGGAACATTGTTCCTTTTTTGTTCTCGGAGTCAAGGCCCGTCTCACGGCACATCTTGCGACCATTCCGGCTTGGTTAACCGGCCAGCCGCCAGCAACAAAAAAGCCCCGGGGCAACGCCCGGGGCTTCGATGTTGGTCGCAGGTCGCGTGCGATCAGTACCTCGCGACGCCCGGAGCGCCGAACTTGTAGTTCAGGCGGGCGGTGACGAGATCAACGTCCTGACTGATACGGTCGGTGCCGACGAAGCCGCCACCCGGCGCAGTGAAGGTGTAGGTACGGTCCTGCATGAACAGGTGATTGTACTCGACGCCAATCGACCAGTTCGGCGCGAAGGCGTATTCGAGGCCGGCGCCGATCGTGCCGCCCCAGCGGGTGTCGTCGCCGGTGACGCCAATGGTCGCGCCTGCAAGGTTGGAGATGCGGTAGCTATTCGAGGTCACAGCAGCACCGCCCTTGACGTAGAGCAGGACGTTGTTGACGGCATAACCAACCTGACCGGTGAACAGGCCGAACGCATCGACGTTCGTGTGGTTGCGAGTAGCGAACACCTGGCTCAAATTGCTGCCCGAGAAGTCGGCCCAGTTGCCCTGGGCTTCAACGCCGAACACCCAGGTGCCAGCCTGCCAGCGATAGCCGACCTGACCACCGACCGTTCCGCCAGTCGCATCATGGGAGCCCTCGGGGCCGACGAGACCAGAAGGCGGAACCGAATCCCACTCGTTGCGGCTCGAACCCCAGCCGCCGTTCGCACCGATGTAGAATCCGGTCCAATCATACACGGCCGCGACCATCGGGGGCGCCTTGGTGTAAGGGCGCGCAGCGAGATCAGCAGCAACAGCCGGCGCAGCCGCGCCGAGCGCGATCAGACTGGCCGTAACAAGCAAAACCTTCTTCATTCTTTATTCCCGTTCCTTTTTGACAGCCCCCAAGGCCGCCGCATGCTCATAGCATTGTCTGCTCGAATTGCTGTAACCTCACTGCAACAACGCACGTCAAACGGCCTCAGTGTGAACGTAAGTTAATGTTGTCTTGCAGGCATTTTTTGAAACATTGCGCCGAACCTGGCCGCAAAAAATTCACGTTCTAGTTTTGCGGCGGTATTGCAAGGCGGATTGGCTTGACGTGATTGCAGAGCTGCGGCTTGTGTCGGTCAGAATGGAACGCGAAGTGCCGATGCGCCGTGAGGGAGATTCGAAATGCGTAGAGCGATTCTGGCCGTGCTGACCGCGATCGGATTGGCAGCTATCGGTGCTGCGCCTGCCGAAGCGGTCGGCACTCGATATCCGTTCTGCCTTCAGGGAGACGAATATCCGGCGCTGAGCTACTGCACCTTCACGAGCTACGAACAGTGCCAGGCGACTGCATCGGGACGCTTCCTCACCTGCATCGCCAATCCTTATTATGTCGGCGAGAGCGAACCGCCGCCCTCCAACTATCGCCCGCTGCCCGGCCGCGTGCTGCCGCCTGCCCCCGGCTACGGCAGATACTGACCACCACCACCGAGGGCTCGTTGCGCCCTGTTTGCTTTGCGCCCGCCGACGGCCATTCCAACGCGCGAACGTGATTTGACGCGGACGTTGGCGAGTCGTCTGCTTAGCGACTGAAGATTGCAAACGCTGCGGCGGAGGTTGCATGCGAAGGGCATTGCCGGCGCTCATGGTCGCCGGTGCTGTGTCGGCTGCGGTTGCGATGCCCGCGGCGGCGCGCGAGTTTCCCTGCGGCATCAAGGGCTGCGATTTCGGCGCCGGTACCGGCGATTGCAGTTTTTCGTCGCTCGCGCAGTGTCAGGCAACCGCCTCAGGGCGAGATGCGAGTTGCGCTGCGAACCCCTATTTCAACGCCAAGGCGGAAATGCAGACCGATCGCAGCCGCCAATCCCGAAGGAGATTCTGATGCGTATTCTGGCTTTGGCAATTTTGGCAGTCGGGGCGGCCTCGGCAGCGGCACCGGCGCAGGCACAGACTTACGATCCGCGCTATCCGGTTTGCCTGCATGTTTATAACAGGGGGATCAACTATTACGAATGTGCCTATACCTCCCTGCCTCAATGCAACATGTCGGCGTCGGGCCGCTCGGCGCAATGCGAGATCAATCCGTATTACGCACATGCATCTCAAGAACCGTCGGCACGCCGCCACAAGCGCTACCGCAACGGCTACTGAACGCGAGCCCTTGCAACGCGCGAACGTGATTTGACGCTGGAGCGCCTCGAATGTCTGCTGGCCGTCTGCACATGAGGACCGATTGCACGTCTCAAAGGAGATTCTGATGCGCATTCCGGTTTTGGCGATCCTCGCGATTGCAACGATCTCCGCTTCGGCGCCGGCTTGGGCGCAGACCTACGGCTCCGACTATCCGGTCTGCCTGCGTGTCTACGGCCCGGCCACCTACTACGAGTGCCGCTATACGTCGCTGGCGCAATGTAATCTGTCCGCCTCGGGGCGCGCGGCGCAATGCGTGCCCAATCCCTACGCGTCGAACGCCTATCAGGATCGGCCGGTGCGCAAGCGCGGCGTTTACTGAACGCCGCTATTCCATTTCGACGACCCGGCCATCGACCAGCGACACCCGCCGGTCCATGCGGCCGGCCAACTCCATGTTGTGGGTGGCGATCAGCATCGCGACCTGCGTCGCCTTCACAAGTTGCATCAGCGCCTTGAAGACGTGATCGGCGGTATGCGGATCGAGATTTCCGGTCGGCTCGTCGGCGAGTAGCGCCCGGGGCGCATTGGCGACCGCGCGCGCGATGGCGACGCGCTGCTGTTCGCCGCCGGACAGTTCCGCCGGACGGTGCGAGATGCGATCGCCGAGGCCGAGATAGGCCAAAATCTCCTGCGAGCGCTTGATCGTCTCGGAGCGTTTGAGGCCGCGGATCATCTGCGGCAGCATGACGTTTTCGAGCGCGGTGAATTCCGGCAACAGTCGGTGCGATTGATAGACGAAGCCGATATCGGAGCGCCGGATCCGAGTACGGTCGATATCTGATAGTTGCGAGGTCGGCGTGCCCGCGACATAGACCTCACCCTCGTCGGGGCTTTCGAGCAGGCCCGCGATGTGCAGCAACGTCGACTTGCCCGACCCCGACGGCGCCACCAGCGCCACCGACTGTCCCGCCCACAGCGCAAGCTTGGCGCCGTTGAGGATGGTCAGCGTCGCCTCGCCCTGTCGGTACTCGCGTTTTATCTCGTGGAGATAGATAACGGGTACATCTTCCGCCTCCTCGGCCATCGCGCCCTCACTCATAACGGAGCGCGTCGACGGGATCGAGGCGCGCGGCGCGCCAGGACGGATAGAGTGTCGCCAGGAACGACAGCGTCAGCGCCATGATCACCACCGCAGTGGTCTCGCCGAAATCAATCTCGGCCGGCAGCCGGGAGAGGAAATAGAGTTCCGGCGAGAACAATTCGGTGTTGGTCATCCAGGACAGGAACTGCCGGATCGATTCGATATTCAGGCAGATCAGCATGCCGACGAAAAATCCGGTCAGCGTGCCGACCACACCGATCGCAGCGCCCGTGATCAGGAATATCCGCATGATCGAGCCCTGCGAGGCGCCCATGGTGCGCAGGATGGCGATGTCCTGGCCCTTGTCCTTGACCAGCATGATCAGGCCCGAAACGATGTTGAGCGCGGCAACCAGCACGATCATGGTCAGGATCAAAAACATCACGTTGCGCTCGACCTGAAGCGCGTTGAAAAAGGTCGAGTTGCGCTGCCGCCAGTCGACCAGAAACACCGGCCGCCCGGCTGCCTCCGTCACGCTCTTGCGGAACGCGTCGATTCGATCGGGATTGCTGGTGAATACCTCGATCGCGGTGACATCGTCCTTGCGGTTGAAATAGGCCTGCGACTCCGGCAGCGGCATGAACACGAAGCTTGCGTCATATTCCGACATGCCAATCTCGAACACGGCCGCGACCTTGTAAGGCTTGATGCGCGGCGTCGTGCCCATCGGGGTCACCGCGCCCTTGGGCGCAACCAGCGTGATGGTGTCGCCGGCATGCAGCGACAATTGATCGGCGAGCCGGCGTCCGATGATGACGCCCTGCCCCTCATCAAATCCCTCCATCGTGCCTTGCTTGATGTTCTTGGCGATCGAGGTGAGGTTGTTCAGGTCCGCAGAGCGCATGCCGCGTACCAGCACACCGGCAGCATTAAAGGCTGAGGACGCCAGCGCCTGGCCGTCCACGACCGGCGCGGCAAGGCGGATGCCGTCGACCAGGCTGACGCGCTCGGCGACGTCCTTCCAGTCGGTCAGCGGCGATTCCAGCGGCTGCACCAACAGATGGCCGTTGAGCCCGAGGATCTTGTCCAGCAATTCCTTGCGAAAACCGTTCATCACGGCCATCACGATGATCAGCGTGGCGACGCCGAGCATGATGCCGAGGAACGAAAAGCCAGCAATGACGGAAATGAAGCCTTCCTTGCGACGCGCCCGCAGGTAACGCCCGGACAGCAGCCATTCGAAGGGCGCAAAAGGCGGAGTTCGGGCTGTCTCGTTCATGGTCTCATCCATTACTCGATAATCCCATGATTCGGGCCAAATGTGGCCGTATTGGCCAACATATAAGCCGCGGTGGATATCTTATCCCGCGATCTTCGCCACCACTTCCGCCGGGCTGAGATTCTCGCGCGACCCATCGCTGCGCCGCTTGATCTCGAGCTTGCCCTCGGCGAGGCCCTTCGGCCCGACCAGAATCTGCCAAGGGATGCCGATCAGGTCGGCGGCCGCGAATTTCGCGCCGGCGCGCTGGTCGGTATCGTCGTAGAGCACGTCGACGCCCTTGGCCTGAAGCTCGCGATAAAGCTTCTCGCAGGCGCCATCGACGGCTGCGTCGCCCTGCTTCAAATTCAAGATCACGGCGGTGAACGGCGCCACGGCTTCCGGCCATTTGATGCCGGCATCGTCGTGGCAGGCCTCGATGATGGCGCCGACCAGCCGCGAGACACCGACGCCGTAGGAACCGCCATGGATCGGCACGTCGATGCCGTCGGGGCCGGCGACCAGCGCCTTCATCGCATCGGAATATTTGGTGCCGAAGTAGAAAATCTGGCCGACCTCGATGCCGCGCGTGTTGACGCGCTTGTCGGCAGGCACCTCGTGCTCGTAACGAGCGGCATCGTGGACGTCCTCGGTTGCGGCATAGACCGACGTCCATTGCTTGATGATCGGAGTGAGATCTCCGTCGTAATCGACGTCGTCGGGCGGGATCGGCAGGTTCAGCACGTCGCTGTTGCAGAACACGCCGGACTCTCCGGTTTCCGCGAGCACGATGAATTCATGGCTGAGATCACCACCGATCGGCCCGGTCTCGGCGCGCATCGGGATCGCCTTCAATCCCATCCGAGCGAAGGTGCGCAGGTAAGCGACGAACATCCGATTATAGGAACGGCGCGCCGCCGCCTCGTCGATATCGAAGGAGTACGCATCCTTCATCAGGAACTCGCGGCCGCGCATCACGCCGAAACGCGGGCGCTGCTCGTCGCGGAACTTCCACTGGATGTGATAGAGATTTAGCGGCAGATTTCTGTAGGATTTGACGTAGGCGCGAAAGATCTCGGTGATCATTTCCTCATTGGTCGGCCCATACAGCAATTCGCGCTTGTGGCGGTCGCTGATGCGCAGCATCTCCGGGCCGTAGGCGTCGTAGCGTCCGCTCTCGCGCCAGAGGTCGGCGAGCTGCAGCGTCGGCATCAACAGTTCCAGGGCGCCGGCGCGGTCCTGTTCCTCGCGGACGATCTGCTCGATCTTCTTCAGCACCCGGAAGCCCAGCGGCAGCCAGGCGTAAATGCCTGCAGCCTCCTGCCGCATCATGCCCGCGCGCAGCATCAGCCGATGCGAGACGATCTCCGCCTCCTTCGGATTCTCTTTCAGGATGGGTAGAAAAAAACGCGACAACCGCATGGGACAACTCGAGGAATCAGTGGGCTACCGGAAGACGTGCAGTGAAACCGGATCGGCTGCGAAAACACAAGGCCGGAAGCCGCGAAAAAGCCGCTGAAAACGCGGATTTGTGGGTCGTTCTGGCAGGGTTTCGTAGGATGGGTGGAGCGAAGCGATACCCGTCGCCTTCGCGGTTGCAGGCATTGATGGGTATCGCTTCGCTCCACCCATCCTAAAATTGCTCGCCGCCTATTTCTTCATGCCGGAATGATCGTGCTTCATTTCACCCCCGGCTGGCCCCCGCGCGCCGACGCCCTGCACGTCGAGCGACAACGTCACCTTTCCTGCCTTCTCGAATTCGAGGGTAACCGGCACCTTGTCGCCCTGCTTGAAGGGCTGCTTGAGATCCATCAGCATCAGGTGATAACCGCCCGGCGCGAGCTTGACGGTCTTGCCCGGCTCGATCGGCAGGCCCTTGTCGAGCGGCCGCATCGTCATGACGCCGTTGTTCATCGCCATCTCGTGAATTTCGACCTTGCCGATGTTATCGCCCGAGCCGCCAACAAGCTTGTCCGGCGCGCTGCCCTTGTTTTCGACGGTGAGATAGCCGCCGGCGATTTTTGCGCCGCTCGGTGTAGCGCGGCTCCAGGCTTGCTTGATGACGAGGTCTCCGGCCTTGACCTCCTGGGCGTGCACGGGCGTACCCAGGAGAGCAAACAGGGTAACGAAGGCGAACAATGGCAAGACAGGTTTCATCGGATGTCTTTCGATTCATGAAGTATGGCCGGCACACAACGGACGGTCGGCCGCCGTTGCATTAACGTGAGAATGCAACGTGCATGTTCACAATAGCGGGATTGCGTCCTTATTTCTTCGTGGCCTTTTGCTGAATCAACCATTTTTCGAGGTCCGGTATTTCCGCCGAACCTTCGATCGTGGTCACGGTTCCATCCCGCCCGATCAGGAGCGTGCGCGGGATGTCCCCCTGCCAGGCGGGATCGATCTCGAACCGGAGGCGTTCGACGAAGCCGTCGCTGAAAATCCAGTTCTCCGCCGATCCGAGCCCCGCCTTCTCTAGCATCGCACGCGTTGCGCGGTCCAGATTCGGAACAAGGTCGGCACTGATCATCACAACGTCGATCTCCGAATGGTCCTTCATGAATTGTCCGAGCAACGGCAATTCGACCTTGCAAGGACCACAGGTGACGCCCCAGAAATGCACCAGCGTCGGGCGCCCGGCATGGGAACGCAGCACGTCCTGCCAGCTTCCCCGCACGAACGGCTTGAGCGTGAGCTCGGACGGCGTCTCGGCGCCGGGCGCAGCGCCCAGACAGGCAACGAGGAATATGGCGGCGAGCAGAAGGCGTCTCATGATCCATCTCCGATCGGCAGAAGGCGATATCCGTCGGCCTTGGTCATCCAGGAAAGGTAGGTCTTCTGTCCGGCGCTGACCAGCAACGGGTGGTCAGATGTGTCCGTCGTCGTGGCGATCACGACCGGCTTTGACCAGCTCGTGCCCTCATCATGCGACGTCATTGCGTTGACGGCGGTCTTCTCGCCATCGAACTCTTTCCAGACCATGGTGGCGCCGCGCGGGCCGGCAAGCACGTAGGGCCGCGTGGGATTGCGGTCGGAGCGGCCGAGCGGAAGCGGATCGGAAAACGTGCGCCCCTCATCTTGCGAGCGGGCGTAGAACAGCCCCTTGCGCGCCTTGCCACTGGTGTACCAGGTCGCGTGGTAAGTGCCGGCGGGCGAGATCGAAAGACTTGGCCCATGATGCGGGCAGGCGGCAATCTGCCAGTCGTCATGGCTGACGCGGCGAACCTCGCTCGGCGTCGCCGGATCGGCAAACGTCATGATCGCGTGATCGCGCACACCGCCTTCGAAGATGTTCCTGAACACCACCACGGGACGGCCGGCGCCTGCGAACGCCAGGCCGAGCCGGCAACATTCGCAGGTGTTGTCGGCTGCCAGCCGCGTCTCGGAATAGCTCGCGCCGCCATCCTTCGACGACGCGAAGAACAGCCCTGCCCCTTCGTATTTCCTGCCCTCCTCACGCGCAGGCGCCCGGTTGCGCTTGTCGATCCAGGCTGCAAACACCGAACCGTCAGCATCAAGACCGAGCGCGACAAAGCGCTGGCTCTCGTTGCTTGAGGTAATCGGCCGCAACTCGGCAAAGCTCTGGCCGCCATCGGCCGACCTTGTGGTAAGCACCTGGCCATTGAACGCCTTGTCCCGGAAGCGCGAAAAGGCCAGTGCAATGCCGCCGTTCTTGTCGATGACGATCTGCGGACGCGCATCCGGACCCCAATCGAGGTTGAGCTTTTCCCTGGTCACCTGAACCGGCGATGAAAAGCTGCGCCCCTCGTCCTTCGAACTCGCCACCGAAATCTGACCTCCCGCCATCCAGACGAGCCACAGCGTTCCATCCGGCGCGAAGGCCGGCGTCACCTTCGACGCGCAGCGCAAGATGGCCTCCTCGCATGCCGCTTCCGAGGCATGCTGATGATGGCTCATCTGCGCATGCGCGGCGGGCTGGCAGAGCGAGAAGGCGAGCATCGCGAGCAGGCTCATTCGCAGCATGGCTTTACTCCTTTTGAAGTGTTGTCCGGTCATTTGAACGCCAGCTTCATTCCGGCGATGAACGCGCGCGGCGAACCGGCGTAGATCGAGCCGGTCGTGTTGGCCAATACGCCGGCGGAGTTCTGGATACCGCCGGCCGTCACCGAGTTTGCGATGTTGTTCGCGGAAGCCACATAGGTCCGGTCAAATACGTTCCTGACTTCGACATACATACTCAACGAATTGAAATAGTCGGACACGAGATCCGTCTTGTAGTGAACGTTGAGATTGACCAGTTCGTAGCCGGGCGCCTTCAAGAGATTGGCGTTGTCCATGTAGAACGATTCTTTCCACTGGACTTCGACAAATGCGCCGAGGCCCGCGAGCGGCCCCCACATCTGCTCATAGCCAAGGCGCGCGGTGAGTTCGTTCGGCGAGATGCCGGGAATCTTGTTGCCCGCGCGGTTGAAGCTGAACGTTGCGCCGTTGACGATATTCTCGGTGTATTGGGTGTAGACCTCGTCGAGATAGGTGTACGCCGCGGTAAATCGCCAACCCGGCAGGAACTGCCAATCGGCCGCCAGTTCGATGCCGCGATGCTCCGATCTCGGCGCATTGAACGTATAGCTCGCATTGGGCGCGCCGACCTGAGTTGCCTGGGTCACCAACTCGTCCTTGAAGAACTCGTAGAATCCCGTCGCGCTGAACCTGAGCGTGTTGTTCGGCGTCCAGTCGAAGCCGAGGTCGTAGCCGATGTTCTTCTGCGTCCTAAGCTGCGTGTTGTTGCCGTTCTGCCCGTTCGGGAGGACAAAGAGATTTCCGACCTGCGGCGTGCCGTAGCCGGTGGCGACGCGCGCGCGAAACAGCCATTCGGGGTTCAGCCTATAGAGCAGCGCCAGCTCGGGCGCGGCGTTCTGAAATTGCCGATCGGCGACTATCGGCACTCCTGGCGTCGCCGTTGGAACATTGGGCGTGTTGTAGGCGTAAGAGGTGTTAATCCCCTTGAGATGAGTGGTTTCCCATCCAATGCCGGCGATAGCCGTCAGATTCGGCGTCAGCTTGAGTTCTTCGCGAGCGCGAACGCCATAGTTCGTGGTGTCGCTCCAGGTATTGCTTTGCAGAAGACCGAGCCTCGCATTGCCTCCCGGCATGACGTGACGTGAGTCGCTTGACGCCGTCAGCGTGTTGTAGAACGCGCCAAAATACGTCGTCGATTCCATGCCGAGGATTTCGCCGCGCTTGGTGACGTCGCTCATGTAGTTGTACGACGGGAAATCGCCGATCGCGCTGGTTGCTCCGGTCGGCTGACTGATGTTGCGATCGTCGAACACGAACTGGTTGCGCCAGGTCGTCGTATTGTCGAAATCGTGCTCCCATCTACCGCCGACGATGGTGCGGCGATCTTCGCGGCCGAGCCCGGCCTGGATGGCGGTGATCGGAGTCCTTGTGCCGTTGAAGCCGTTGTTAAGCAGGTTAACCGAGGCGCAGCCAGCGATGCCCGCCATATCGCAGCCCTGCTGGAACGGGTTCTGATAATACTGGTTGAGCGACAGCCGGATCGGCACCCGTGCATCGAGATTGTTGTTGATGAACTTGACCGTGAAGCGATCGTCAGGCGTCGCCTGCAACGTCCCTAAGAAATTCACCGTCTGGGTGTTGAACCAGCTATTCTGGATAAAACCGTCGCCGCGCGCGTCGCTGGCGAACAGCGAATACTCGAAATTGCCGACCTTCTTGCCTGCGGCAAGATAGTTATTGAGATATCCGAAGCTGCCGCCATCGACGCCGTATTCGACCCCGTCGATTGTATGCCCCCGGCGGGTGCGGAAATTGAGCGCGCCGCCGGTGGCGTAGTTGCCAAAGAGCGCTGACGACGGTCCTCGAATGACATCGATCGCGCCATAGGCCTTGGGATCGATCAGGTCGCTGCGGGACAGCCCGTCCGGCTGGGTGACCGGAAAGCCGTCGTCGAAGATCACGAGATTGCGGATGGCAAAGCCGTTGCGGGCGTTGGAGCCGCGAATCGAGATGCCGATATCGCGCGGCCCGTTGCCCTGCTTCACCGAGATACCCGGGCTCTCGCGCAGCACGTCGGCCACGGAGAACGACGGCCGGTTGTCGAACTGACTGCGATCGATGGTCGTCTCGGTCTGGCCATTGGGCGCCTGGTAGAGCAACGCACGCGCCACGCTGGGGGTAATGCCGGCGGTTAGCGACCCTGAAGGCGCAGGGTTGGCCGAAGGCGGCCTCGCCTGCGTTCTTGCAGCGGCGCGAACGGTCGGCCCGCGAGCCGCAGGTCTGGCGGTCGCGGGGCGCGGGGCGTCGACGGTCACCGCCGGCAAGGCCGTCTGGGCGGTCGCGTTCGACGGCGTGAGGCATAGCGCACTGCCAAGCACAAGCAGGCTCGCGCTTCCCAAAACACGATGGGGGTACATAAGACATTCCTGACGCCAGCACTTTGGCTGGCTTGCTCAACTGAACGAACTGGCACGGCCGCGGCCGCACCATTTGACGAAGGTCAAGTGAAGTCAGGAAATGGAGGGAGGCGCACGCGCCTGCGCGTGGCGGCCGGCGCGAGCGTTTGTCAGCCGGAAAGCAAAGTCGAACCAGGTCACCTGCTCGGCAACCCGATCGACGTCGATCACCGCAGTCTGCGGCACGTCGACCGGCGCACCGGTCTGCAGCACGTTGCAAACCGAACAGCATCCGTCGTGGGCGCGGTGGTTGGCCTGGTCAGCCTGCCCGGCACCGGGCGTGCCATTGCCGTGGCAGATCACGGCACCAGCGAGCGGATCGGAGGCCGCGATGCTCGCCGCCCAGCATGCGCCGATCGGTGCAAAAATCTGCACCACCAGAGCAATCAGGACGATTGGCAGGAAATTCTTCAGCCGCCGGCGCATCGCAAAACCCATCCGCTTCAGACCTTAATCACCCCTGGAGTCCGAAGTCGAGCACAGGTTCCCGGAACTATGTTGCAGCTTCAAGGAGTAAACCTGGCGAAAAGAGATGCGTTTTGCAGCATTTGGACGGCGTCCTACCATGATACCAAGTCTCGGGCGAATTAGTGTTAAATCCACAACCCTCAGTCGTAAATTCCCAATCATTTCGCAGAGTGCTGGAATTTTGAACAAACGTTGCTGAAATTGGTGACAAGACGAAAAAGATGGTCTACCAATTCAGGCTCAGGCTTGCCGACAGGCAAAGCTTGGTGGTCCAAGTCTCGGGAGGAGCCCTGACGCGCACAAGCAGCGTCGCCTCGACAATCAAGAGCAAATCTCACTTTTCGGGGAAATTAAGGGTCGACACAATTTTTGAGCAGGGCTTGGTGCCCTGCTCTTTTTTTTCGTTACGATCGCAAACGACAATGACGGCATCGTCAAATCCGATCGAGCGAAGTTTTGAACTGGCCGCCGAGCGCTGCGAAGATCTGACGCCGCTGGTCTATCGCCGCCTGTTCGAGGCGCATCCCGAAGCGCGGGCGATGTTTCGGACCGAGGGCAGCGAACTCGTCAAGGGCTCGATGCTGGCCCTCACGGTCGACGCCATTCTGGATTTTGCCGGCCAACGCACCGGCCATTTCCGCCTGATCGCATCGGAAGCTTCCTCGCACGACGCCTATGGCACGCCGCGTGAACTGTTCGTCGCGTTCTTCGGCATCATCGCGCAGACGGTACGCGAAATCATCGGGCCGGACTGGTCTGGCGAAATCGATGCGGCGTGGCAAGAACTGCTCGGCGAGATCGGGGGCCTCGTTGCAGCGCAGTGAAATGACGAGACCAAAGTCTCCCGGCGCTCATTGATACCGACGATCAAGTCATCCGGTGGCGCAAACGCGCCGAGTGTGAAAGACTGCCTCGATCCGCGGTGCGTGCAATCGACGCCGACGGCCATAACAAACGACAAGCGAGGGAGCAAACGATGTCCGGAACTGACAAAACGGCAACGACCAGGCGCGACCTTCTTCAGGCCGCGGGCGCGGCTGGCGCAGCCACCGCCCTGCTCGGGGGACTGGGTATTAATCCAGCGCTGGCGGCGGCCGCACGTTCAGAGAAACCGTTGAAGGCGGCGTTCTCCAATGCGGGCCTGCAGGCGACCTGGTGCGCCCAAGGCAAGCAGGCGGCGGAATGGTGGGGCAAGCTGTTCAACGTCGAAGTTACCTGGTTCGACGGCCAGCTCGACGCCGTCAAGCAACGCGCGGCGATCGATAACATGGCGTCGCAAAAATGGGATTTCGTCGCCATCCAGGCGTTCGGCATCGGCACGCTGACCCAGCCCGTGCAGAAGATGATCGATGCCGGCATTCCCGTGATCGACATGGACACGCTGATCGCGCCGCTCGATCAGATCAAGGTTCATTCGTTCCTGGCGCCCGACAATGAGTTCATGGGCGCTTCGGTGACCCAGGCGCTGTGCAACGCCATGGGCGGCAAGGGCAAGATCATCATGACGCAGGGCGCGCTCGGCCATACCGGCGCGCAGGGCCGCGCCAAGGGCTTTAACACGGTGGTGAAGCAATTCCCGAACATCGAGGTGCTGGACACCCAGCCCGCGGATTGGGACGTCTCGAAGACGGCGCGGCTGTGGGAGACCTATCTGACAAAGTACCCGCAGATCGACGCGGCCTTCTTCCACAATGACGACATGGCGCTGGCCGCCTACAACATCATGAAAGCGCGGAACCGCACCAACATCCTGATCGGCGGCGTCGACGCCATGCCGCCGGCGATCCAGGCGGTGAGCGAAGGTCGCATGTTCGCGACAGTCCGCAATCCCTCCTGCCGCATCCACGGCGGCGCCATCATTGCCGGCGTGGCCGCGGTGACCGCGGGCGAGAAGAGCGGACAGGGTATTCCAAAGCATGTCATCACCGACGGTCCGGTAGTGACAAAGGCCAATGCCGCCGGCATGCAATGGATGCAGGACCATTTCCTGATCTGAGCCAGCATGCCCGCGGGAGTTAGGCCCATTCTCGAACTGCAAGAGATCACGAAGGCCTTCGGCGGCGTCGAAGCCCTTCGTGGTGTCGATTTTGCGCTTTCTCCCGGCGAGATCCACGGTCTCGTCGGCGAGAACGGCGCGGGCAAAAGCACGCTGATGAAGATCATCGCCGGCGTGCATTCCGATTTTTCCGGCCGCTTTATCCTGGACGGCCGGGAGACCCGCTTCCGCTCGGTGCGCGACGCGCATGCGGCGGGTATCGCCATGGTGCATCAGGAGCTGAGCGTGGCGCCCGATCTGTCGGTGGCCGAGAACGTCTTTCTCGGCAACCAGCCGACCAACCGCTTTGGCTTCGTGCAATGGCGGCGCATGGCGCGCGAGGCCGGCGAGCAACTCAAACGTTTCGGCATCGACGTCGATCCGATGTCGCGGCTCGGCGACCTGCCGATCGGCCTGCAGCAACTGATCGAGATCGCCCGCGTGCTGTTCTCGGGGGCCCGCATCATCATCCTCGACGAGCCGACCTCGGCGCTGTCGCCGCCGGAAGTGGAGCGCCTGTTCGCGACCCTGAAGCGGCTGCGGGATGAAGGCACCAGCATCGTCTTCATCTCGCATTTCATCGAGGACATCCTGCGCGTCTCCGACGTCGTAACGGTGTTCCGCAACGGCAGGAAGGTCGCCGAGACGAGGGCCGCCGATACCAACAAGCCCGCGCTGATCGAGGCCATGATCGGCCATGGCCGCGAGGCGCTGGAGGAGACCTACACGCATGACATCATGCTGCCGCCGCCCGGCGAGAAGCCGGTCGTGCTCAACGCGAGCGGGCTGTCGCTCGCCCGCAGCCTGCGCGACGTTTCGTTCGACGTTCGCGCCGGCGAAGTGCTGGGCATCTACGGCTTTATGGGATGCGGGCAGCTCGAACTGGCGCGGATCCTGTTCGGCAAGCTCAAACCCGACCAGGGCTCGCTGGCGATCGCCGGCAAACAAAAAGCCTTCCGCAGCACGGCCGGCGCGCGCCGCGCCGGCATCGCCTTTGTGCCCGAGAGCCGGCGCGACATGCTGTTCCACCAGGAGCCGGTCTACAAGAACATCTCGATCAGCGTCCTCGACCGCATTTCATCCCTGCTGCTCAAGCCGTCGCGCGAACGCGAGATCGCGAGCCGACAGGTCGAGCAATTGCGGATCCGGCCCGCGGCCGTCGATCTCGATCTCGGCATGCTCTCGGGCGGCAATCAGCAGAAGGTCGCGCTGGCGAAGTGGTTGAGCTATCCGCCGCGGCTATTGGTGCTGTGCGAACCGACCCGCGGCATGGATGTCGGCGCCAAGGACGACGTCATTCACATCGTCAGAGATTTGCGCGCCAAGGGGCTCGCCGTCATCGTGCTCTCCACCGAGCCGGAGACGGTGCTGTCGCTCGCCGACCGCATCATCGTGCTCAAGCGCGGCGCGGTGGTGCGCGAATTTTCCAACGAACGGATCAGCAAGGACCGCCTGCTCGAAGCGGCGTGAGGAGACCGACATGACTTCAGGTGAAAGCGTGACAGTCCCCGCTCCAGATCGCAAACGCCCGCACCGGCTCGCCGTGATGCTGCGCTCCCAGATGCGCAATATCGCGCCGTTCCTGACGCTGATCTGCCTGTTCGGCTTCTTCGCCGCCGCCAGCCCCTCGTTTGCGACGCTGGACAATCTTGGCAACATCCTCACCCAGATATCGGTCACCGGCATCATCGCCGTCGGCCTCACCTTCGTGATCCTGTGCGCCGAAATCGACCTCTCGATCGCCGCGATCGCCAACGTCACCGGCATTGCGGTCGCCTATTTCACGCTGCAGGAATCCTACGTCAACATTGCCAACGTGCCGATGCCCGGATGGGCCGCGATCCTCTTGGCGCTGGCGCTTTGCGCCCTGCTCGGCCTCGTTAACGCCTTCGGCCTGACCGTGATCGGCATCCCCTCCTTCATCATGACGCTGGCGATGATGCAGATCGCCGCCGGCATCTCGGCGCTGTTGGTGCGCGGGCAGATCGCCTACAAGGTGCCGCCGCTGGTCACGACGCTTGGTTCAACGTCGATCGGCGGGATTCCCTGGATCGTGATCGTGGCCGCGCTGATGCTGCTCGGCGGCCATCTGGTGCTGACCTACACCCGCTTCGGCCGCTACGTCTACATGGTCGGCGGAAACCGCGAGGCGGCGGAATATTCCGGGCTCAACGTCAAGCTCATCCTCGGCAGCGTCATGGTGATCTCGGCGGTCTGCGCCGGCATCGGCGGCATGCTCGGCGTCGCGCATTTCGGCAGCGCGCAGCAGAACGAGTTCGACACCTATCTTCTGGATTCGATCGCCGCCGTCGTGGTCGGCGGCACCAGTCTCTTTGGCGGTCGCGGCGGCATCGGCAACACCATCGTCGGCCTGTTCGTGCTCGGCGTGCTCAACAACGGGCTTGACCACGTCAACATCGACAGCTTCCTGAAGATACTGATCCGCGGCCTCATCCTGCTGGCGGCGCTGGTGATCAACGTCTATGCGCAGCGATTGCGGGAACGGACGGCAGAATAGGTCCGGGTGGCCCCCGCTTTACTCCCCGGCTTGAGTTTCGACCATGGCCGGAGCTGCTATCTTATCCTTCATTTCTTCGCAGATCTTGCGTACCTCTGCCGTCACCAGCGAACAGTTCTCGATTTGAAGGAAGACACGTTTAGCCTCCGCGCGGTAGCGCGCTGCAGTCTCCTTCAGTTCTTCGGTCACCGCGAGCGCCTCGCGAGTCATGGCCTCGCATTGCCTGGCCTGTTCAATGAGCTCGACGCCCAGGGCTTCGATGTCTTTCGCGGCGGCCTCATATTCGCGGACGACAGCTTCCGCTGACAGCTTGCCGATCTCCGTGGCCCCGTCGCTATGCTCCACATAATCCGGCATCCCCAAATCCGGAGCGCGTACGGAAGGCGGCGCGAAATCAGTCGGTTGGGATTGGTGAATCGGCAGCTTGCGAAATTCTTCTTCAATCTCGCGTTCAAGATCGAGCGTACCTAAAATCGACGGTTTTGTTGAACGTGCCATGGCAGCGCTCCCTAAATGAAAATGTGAGCAGACAGTACAAATCTTTCGAAATGCGGCTTAGACGGTTAGCTCTCCCGTTGAGGCGAGCAACCGAATTGCTTGGGTAAGCTTGTTATTTAACCTTGATGTCCGCGCTGACGGTTAATTCTGGAACTATCGAAGCTAAGGTCAACCCGAGGGCAAGAACCAGATACCGGACTCCCGGTATCTGCGCCTAAAGCGGACATTGCCCCTCCGTGCGCCGGCGGGACGGCTCTCACCTGGCGAAATCCGGCTGCCAATCGCGGACCTCCCGGGCTGCCTTGGTCACGGCACCGATGGTCGGGAACGAGGCCACGTCCACCATCATGGCGCGCGCCAGCCGCAGGCTGCGCGCCTCGGAGATCGCCCGCCGCTTCGGGTCTTCGATCAGTTCGAAATCGATGTTGTGCGCAAGCCCCAGAATGCGGCGGATGATTTTTGCCGCCGCGAATCCGACGGTATCCTCGAACAGCCGCACCATGTAGGCCTGCCGCTCGGCCTCCAGACGCGCTGCGCCTGCCTCGCCGGAAAACAGCGTTCGCGGATAGGCATCCCCTGCGGCTTGCGTTCGCCACAGCTCCAGGAACTTGCGGGAGAACTCAGTCCAGATACCCTGTACCGTCTCCAGCACCCACGCCTCGAATGCGCGGCGCTCGCTCGGCGAACGCTCGTGGCCGGTGGACGCCAGATAAGCCATCAGCAGATTGGCGATCACCGCGCCGATATCGAAGCCCATCGGGCCATAGAACGCGAATTCGGGATCGATCACCTTCGTTTCGTTTTCCGTCACCATGATCGATCCGGTGTGGAGGTCGCCGTGGATCAGGGCTTCCGGCGCGTTCAGGAATTTCACTTTCAGCCGCGAGATCGCGACGTGGAGGTCGAGGTCTTCGCGAAAGGCCGCCGCGGTCGCATCGAGCCAAGGCTGCGTCCAGCGGTTCTGCTCGGCGACACGGTAGGGATCGGTGAAGATCAGGTCCTCAGTGATCTTGCAGAGCGCATGGTTGCCGGCGAACGCGGCGATCCCCTCTTTCTTCTCGGCGGCTGATACCGCGAGGTCAGACGAAAGAAACAGCGTGCGCGCCAGAAACGTCGTGATGTCCTCGACGAACCGCGGATAAGTGGTGCCCGCCACCAGCCCCTTGCGCATGATGATATGCGGCTCGAGCAGCTCCATGATGACAAGCGCCAGCGCCTCGTTGTGGTGCAGCACATCAGGCACGAGACCGGGCGCCAGCCGCGCCTGATGCGTCAGCGCCAGGTATTCGTAATGCGACCGCGACAGCGGCAGCGGCCAGCTCTCGCCGACGAGGCGCACATAAGGCAGCGCCTGCTTGACGGCGACGCCGCCCGCCGTTCCCTTGACGATAAAGACGAGATTGAGGTTGCCGTCACCGACCTCGCCGATGGACCACGAGGCCGGAGCGCCGCCAAGACGGGCAGCGACCTCGGTAAGTGCTGCGAGGTAATCCCGCAGATCGGCTGCATGCAAAATTCGATATTCGTCCTGTCGCGGATCAGCCAGTGATCGAAGTGAACTCATGCCGGTCTCCCCCCATGCCGGCGCGGGAGTTGCGGTTCACTCCCATTTCAGGAATTTTAGCCGGCCTTTCTTTAACGGATCATAGCCACAAGGTGCGGTCGGCGGCCAGCGTCTCTCACCTCCCACAGCTTACCCAGCGTCTCAAATGAGCTGCGCAAGCCAGACGGTATGGCCGCCGCAGTCGGGGTCCTCGACGACACGCGACACCACGCGAAAGCCATTCTGATCGAGCAATGAACGATATTCGGCGGGGTCGAGGCTTGCATGATACAGCGGCTCGCCTCCAAGACTCCCGATCGCCTCCCCATGCGCGGGACCGCTGGTGAACATCAGCGCCGCGCTTGCCGCGGCGTGCTCCCGAAACACCGGAAACATCCGGCGTTGATCGTTGTGGCAGAGGTGAAAGAAACTGTCCCACGCAAGGATGCCGGAGAACTGCCGCCGCAAGGCAAGTGTGCGCATATCGGCGACGATCCATTCCTGCTTCGGGAAACGCTCCCGGCAGGCGGCGATCATGGCCGAAGAAGAATCCACGCCAGTTATGGGATGGCCGAGACCGATCAGATATGCAGCCATCGGTTCGGCGGAGCCGCAGCCGAGATCAAGGATCGGGCCGGCGGGCGGCAGCAGTGCCCGGAAACGGTCGAGCCAGGGCTTTTCAAACAGGCCGGTGTGCGCGCGGCTCTGGATCCAGTCCTGGGCCTTGCGCTGGTACAGGTCGATGATCCCTGCGGCCTCTTCCGACGCCATCTCTCCCGCCAGATCGAAGTGTCAGAACGGCAGCCCCATCAGCTTCGACAGCCGCTCGATATTCAGATAGCCCTGGTGATAGGCCCACATCCCGATGCCGAAGATCACGCCCGAAACAATCGTGGTCCACATCAGCTTCCAGCCCATCCGCGCCATGACCGGCGCACCGGGATCGGTGCCGGGCGCGCCCTCGCCGTCCTCATGCTGGCTGCGGACGCCGAACGGCAGCGTCGTGAACAGAACGACCCACCACAGCACGAAGTAGATCGCAAGCGCGGTGGAGATGCTGTAAGCCATCGATATTCAAGCCTGTTCGATCTCGACGAGCGCGCCGGAGAAATCCTTCGGGTGGAAAAATAGCACTGGCTTGCCGTGCGCGCCGATCTTCGGCTCGCCGTCGCCCAGCACGCGCGCGCCCTCGCTGATCAGTCTGTCGCGCGCGGCGACGATGTCGGGCACCTCGTAGCAGATGTGATGGATGCCGCCGTCCGCATTGCGCTCGACGAATTTGGCGATCGGCGAGGCCTCGCCAAGCGGCTGGATGAACTCGATCTTGGTGTTGGGCAGCGTCACGAACACGGTGATGACGCCATGCTCCGGCAGCGGCACCGCGCCGGAGATTTCCGCGCCGAACGCGCCACCGTAGATTTTGGCGGCCTTTTCCGCATCCTTGACCGCGATCGCGACGTGATTGAGCCGGCCCAGCATGATTACTCCACTCCCTGCCTCTAGCGCTCCCCGCGAGGACCAGTGTCCGCCCGCAAAATCTTTTACCTCAAACCATCAGAACATGAACGAGGCAAATCGGCTTCTTGCCCCAGTTCTCGGCGATGACCGCGCGCACTGCGCGGCGCACCGATTCCGCGGTCGCGTCCGCATCGCGCCGCCGCGCCCGCGGCAGGCCTTCCACGGTGGAAACCACCACGTCGAACACGATCTCGTCGATAATCTCACCGGCCACGTTCTTCTCGGGGATGCCGACGAGATCAACCTCGGGATCGTCGACCAACTCGCCCTTGTCGGTCATGGCAATCGCCACGAAAGCGCAACCGGCAAAGCCCATCCGGCGCCGTTCGACCACCGCGCGGGATTTGGAATCCTCCAGGATCGCGCCGTCCTTGTAGAGCCGCCCCGACGGCAATTCGTCGATGATGCCGGGCTCGCCGGGCCCGAGCTTGATCAGATCGCCATTACGGCAGGTCATTACCTTCGGCACGCCCGCCGCGCGGGCAAGCTTGGCGTGCTCCGACAGATGCAGCGCCTCACCATGGACGGGGATCAGTATCTGCGGGCGCACCCATGAGATCATGTCGCGCAGCTCGTCGCGGCGCGGGTGGCCGGAGACGTGGACGAGATCGTTCCGGTCGGTGATGACCTCGATGCCCTGAACTATCAGCCCGTTGATGATGGAGCCGACCGCCTTCTCGTTGCCGGGAATGGTGCGCGAGGAAAAGATCACGCTGTCGCCCTTGTTCAGCGTCACCTGCGGGTGGTCGTTGTTGGCGATGCGGGCCAGCGCGGCGCGCGGCTCGCCCTGGCTGCCGGTGCAGAGCGCCAGCACCTTGTCCGGCGGGAAGTGGCCGTAATAGTCGGCGCCGCGAAAATTCTGCACGCCATCGAGATAGCCGGTCTCGCGGGCGACCTGCACCATGCGCTCCATGGCGCGGCCGACCACGACCACCTCGCGGTCGGCGGCCTTGGCAGCGTCCGCCACCGCTTTCATCCGCGCGACGTTGGAAGCAAAGGTGGTGACGGCGACCCGGCCCTTGGCCGCGCCGACCAGCTTCTTGATGGTGGCCGCGACCTCGGTTTCCGAGGGCGAGCGTCCGTCCCGCACCGCATTGGTGGAATCGCCGACCAGCGCCAGCACGCCCTCATCGCCAAGCTCGCGCAGGCGGCGCTCGTCGGTCGGCAGACCGATGATCGGCGTCGGATCGATCTTCCAGTCGCCGGTATGGAGGACGGTACCGACGGAAGTGTGGATCGCCAGCGCATGCGATTCGGGAATCGAATGCGCGACCGGAATGAACTCGACGGTGAACGGCCCAAGCTCGATGCGGCCGCCCGACGGCACCACCGTCATCGGGATTTTCGGCGGGTTACGCTCGGCGGCGCATTTGGCCTCGAACAGCGCAGCGCTGAATTTGGTCGCATAGACCTTGCATTGCAGCTTCGGCCAGAGGTCGATGATTGCGCCGAAATGGTCCTCATGGGCGTGCGTCAGCACCAGGCCCATCAGGTTGTTGCGCTCTTTCTCCAGGAAACGGATATCGGGCATGATCAGGTCGATGCCCGGCAGATGCTCCTCGTCGCCGAAGGAGACGCCGAGATCGACCGCGAGCCAGGACCGCTGGTGGCGGTTGCCGAGCCCGTAGATCGATAGGTTCATGCCGATCTCGCCGACACCGCCAAGCGGCGCAAAGGTCAGTTCATCCGGCCGCGCCATCAGGCAGCTCCCACCGACGCTGCCGCGCCGAAATAGACGTCGCCCGCCGTGATCGGCACCAATTGGCCGGCTGAGGTGCGGACGATCATGCAGCCCCGCTCATCGATGGTGTCGAACGTACCTTCGATCGTCGAGCCCGCGGACTTTATCGCAACCGCCTGCCCAAGCCCTGCCGCACAATCGAGCCAGCGCCTTCGGATTTCACCAAAGCCGCGGCCGTTGTCCCAGATACCAAGAAATTCGACCCAACTGTCCGACAGTGACGAAAACAGCTCCTCGGCGCCAATCTGTACGCCGAGTGCGGCAAGCGAAATCGCCGGCGTAGGCGTTCCCTCCGGCGCGCCCACAACGTTAGTGCCAATGCCGACGACAACGGCCAGATGATTACCCACGGCTTCGGCATCCAGCGATATCCCGACCAGCTTCTTGCCTCCGACGAGAACATCATTTGGCCATTTGAGATCGTATTTGAGGCCCTGCGATCCCGCGCGCAACGCAGCTTCAACACTGACCTTTTGCAGCGCGGCCGCGGTGGCCAATCCCGCGGCGAACCCCAAGGTCGCAGCCGTCGCAGGCGCAACTTCAAGGACCTCGAGCACGCTACTGGCGAGATTGCCGCGCGGCGCAATCCAGGCCCGCTGACGCCGCCCCCGTCCCGCCGTCTGCTCCGAAGTGACGAACCATATCGATCCGCGGTCACCGTCACGCGCCCGCGCCATCGCCTCGACATTGGTCGACCCGACCTGGTCGTAGGCGGCGAGGCGGTAGCCCGCCGATGTGGCTTTGAGACCGAGCGAGAAGGTCATTTCCAATTTCTGCGCATGATCCTCTCCGGGATCATGCGGCTAAAACAGCGACTTCGCCGCGGCCGTGGCGACGCTGACCAGCGGCCCCGGATAGACGAAGAAGAAGATGTTGAAGATACCGGCAACCGCCAGCACCGTACGCAGTTCGATGCGCATCGGTTCGACCTGGCCGGCCGGTTCGTCGAAATACATCAGCTTGATGATGGTGAGATAGTAGAACGCGCCCACCACGCTGGTCAGAACGCCGATGACGGCGAGCGTAAACAGGCCCGCCTTGATCGCGGCCACGAAGACGTACCATTTGGCGAAGAAGCCCGCGAGCGGCGGAATGCCGGCCAACGAGAACAGCAGCATGGCGAAGAAGAAGGCCAGCATCGGGTTGGTGCGCGACAGCCCTGCGAAATCGCTGATCTGCTCGACCGCCTGCCCGTTGCGCTTCATGGTCAGGATGACGGCGAAGGAGCCCAGCGTCATCGCGACATAGATCGCGATGTAGACCAGCACGCCCTGCGCGCCCTCCACTGTGCCCGAGGCAAGCCCGACCAGCGCAAACCCCATATGGCCGATCGACGAATAGGCCATCAAGCGCTTGATGTTCTTCTGCCCGATCGCGGCGAACGAACCCAGCGCCATCGAGGCAATCGCGACGAACACGAGGATCTGCTGCCATTGCGGCACGATGCCCGGGAAAGCGGTCAACGTCACGCGAGTGAACACCGCAAGGGCTGCGACCTTCGGCGCCGAGGCAAAGAACGCCGTGACCGGCGTCGGCGCGCCCTCATAGACGTCAGGCGTCCACATGTGGAACGGCACGGCGGATACCTTGAAGCAGAGCCCGGCCAGCAGGAACACGAGGCCGAACACGATGCCGACGCTGCCGGTCTTCACCGCCGCCGCAATACCCGCAAAATCGACTGTGCCGGTGAAACCGTAGATCAGCGAAGCGCCGTAGAGCAGCATGCCCGAGGACAGCGCGCCGAGCACGAAATACTTCAGCCCGGCCTCGGTGGACTTGGCGTTATCTCGGTTGCTTGCCGCGACCACGTAGAGCGCGAGCGACATCAGCTCGAGCCCAAGATAGAGCATGATCAGGTCGGCGGCCGAGATCAGCACCATCATGCCGAGCGTGGAGAGCAGCACCAGGATCGAATACTCGAAAATGCGCCGCGACGGATCGGATAAAAACTCCGTCGACAGGATCAGCGTCACCGCCGAGCCGATGATCGCAAGGATCTTCAGGAAGCGGGCAAAGTCGTCGACAATGAAGCTGCCGCCGAACGTCGTGAGCTTACCGGCCGGCAGCATCAGCTCCAGCACGCCGGTGACGACCAGCAGCACGACCGCGAGGCTCGTGACGATCTTCGTGGTCCCCTCGCCGCCGCGGTACGCGCCGAGCATCAACAGCGCCATGGCGCCGACGGCGAGCACCAGCTCCGGCAATACCGGCAGCAACTGATAACCTGCACTCGAAAAGCTCATGACGTTCTTATCCTTGGCGCGTCTTCTTCATGCGAACCGGCTTCCACTTCGCTTGAAAACGCTACGTTATTGCGCGACCAGCGCGGCTGCCTTCACGGCAGTCACGGCGGCGTTGTAGTTATTGACGAGTTGCTGAACCGAGGCCGCCGACATGTCGAGCACCGGCTTCGGATAGACGCCGAACAGGATGGTCAGCGCCACCAGCGGGAACAGCGTCAGGCTTTCGCGGGGCGTCAGGTCCTTGATGCTGGCGAGCGACGGCTTGGTCAGCGCGCCGAATACGACCTTGCGATAGAGCCACAGCGCATAGCCCGCCGACAGGATGACGCCGAGGGTGGCAAAGGTTGCGGTCGGGATCGAGACCTTGAAGGTGCCGATCAGCGTCATGAATTCGCCGACGAAGCCGCTCGTGCCGGGCAGCCCGACATTGGCCATGGTGAACACCATGAACACCAGTGCGTAGAGCGGCATCCGGTTGACGAGGCCTCCATAGGCCACGATCTCGCGGGTATGCATACGGTCGTAGACGATGCCAACGCACAGGAACAGCGCGCCGGAGACGATGCCGTGCGACACCATCTGGAACACGCCGCCGGCCACGCCTTGCGTGGTCGCGGCGAAGATGCCCATGGTGACGAAGCCCATATGGGCCACCGACGAATAGGCGATCAGCTTCTTGATGTCTTCCTGCATCAACGCCACCAGCGAGGTGTAAACGATGGCGATCACCGACAGTGAGAAGATCAGCGGCGCAAAATCATGCGACGCCAGGGGGAACATCGGCAGCGAGAAGCGCAGGAAGCCGTAGCCGCCCATCTTCAACAGGATCGCGGCCAGGATCACCGAGCCTGCCGTCGGCGCCTCGACGTGCGCGTCGGGCAACCAGGTGTGCACCGGCCACATCGGCATCTTCACCGCAAACGAGGCAAAGAATGCCAGCCACGCCCACGTCTGCAAGCTGCGCGGCACGGCGGTTTGCATCAGGGTCGGGATGTCGGTGGTGCCGGCATTCCAGTACAGCGCCATGATCGCGAGCAGCATCAGCACCGAGCCGAGCAGCGTGTAGAGGAAGAACTTGAACGACGCGTAGACCCGGCGCGGACCGCCCCAGACGCCGATGATCAGGAACATCGGGATCAGGCCGCCTTCGAAGAACAGATAGAACAGCACGAGGTCGAGCGCCGAAAAGGTGCCGACCATCAGCGTTTCCAGGAACAGGAACGCCATCATGTATTCGCGCACGCGATTGGTAACGGATTTCCAGCTCGCGATGATGCAGAGCGGCATCAGCGCCGTGGTCAGAATCACGAACGGCAGCGAGATGCCATCGACCCCCATGTGATAGCTGATGCCGCTGGCGAGCCAGTTCGCTTTTTCGACGAACTGGAATTCCGCACTTGCGGCATCGAAGCGCCACACCAGAATCAGCGACACCGCGAAGGTCACCAGCGTGGTCCACAGCGCGATCCAGCGCGCATTGCGCTGCGCGGCTTCGTCGTCGCCACGGCTGAGATAGACTACCAGTGCGCCCAGCACCGGCAGGAAGGTGACGACGGAAAGAATCGGCCAGGTTGTCATTACTGGCCTCCCAAGCCGAACATGAACCAGGTGATCAGCCCCGCGACACCAATCAGCATCGCAAAGGCATAGTGATAGAGATAGCCGGTCTGGATCCTCACCACATTGCGGGTGACGTCGAGCACGCGCGCCGAGACACCATCCGGGCCGAAGCCGTCGATGACGAAACCGTCGCCCTTCTTCCACAGGAAGCGGCCGAGCCACTTCGCCGGGCGAACGAAGATGATTTCATAGAGCTCGTCGAAGTACCATTTGTTGAGCAGGAACTGGTAGAGCATCTGGTGCTGGTTGGCGAGCTCGACCGGCAGATATGGCCGGCGGATGTAGAAGACATAAGCGATATAAAGGCCAATCCCCATCATGACGGTCGGCAGATAGACGATGGTCTTCGGAATGTGGTGCATCTCGTCGATGATGTTCGGATGCATCTTCAGAGATTCGCGGAAGAACTCTCCCACACCGTGGCCGGCAAACAGTTCGTAGAACGGGAAACCGGCCAGGATCGATCCGGCGGCGAGGATGCCGATCGGGACCAGCATCCACATCGGCGACTCATGGGCGGCCTCGTAATGGTGCTGGTCGTGCGGCTCGCCGTGGAACGTCTTGAAGATCAAGCGCCACGAATAGAACGAGGTCAGGCCGGCCGCGATCACCGTCATCGCGAAGCCGTAGTACCCGAACGGGTTGTGCGCCACATAAGCCGACTCGATGATCGCGTCCTTGGAGAAATAGCCCGCAGTCAGCGGGAAGCCGGTCAGTGCCAGCGTGCCGATCACCATCACTGCATAGGTGTAGGGGATCTTGCGCCACAGCCCACCCATATTGCGGATGTCCTGCTCGTGGTGCATCGCGTAGATCACCGAGCCCGAGCCTAAAAACAACAGCGCCTTGAAGAAGGCGTGGGTGAACAGGTGATACATACCGACCGAATAGGCTCCTGCTCCCATCGCCACGAACATGTAGCCAAGCTGCGAACAGGTCGAATAGGCGACGATGCGTTTGATGTCATTCTGGACGAGGCCGACGGTTGCGGCGAAGAACGCGGTGGTGGCGCCGAAGAACATCACGACGGCCTGCGCGTTGGGCGCCAGCTCGAACAGCGGCGACAGCCGCGCCACCATGAATACGCCCGCCGTCACCATGGTCGCGGCGTGAATCAGCGCCGAGACCGGGGTCGGACCTTCCATCGCGTCCGGCAGCCAGGTGTGCAGCAGGAACTGGGCTGACTTGCCCATCGCGCCCATGAACAGCAGCAGGCAGATCAGCGTCAGCGCGTCGGCGTGCCAGCCGAAGAAGTCGATGGTCTTGCCCGAGAGCCCCTGCGCGCCGGCAAAGATGGTCTCGAAATCCGTGGTATTCAGCAGCATGAAGACGGCGAAGATGCCGAGCGCAAAGCCGAAGTCGCCGACACGGTTGACCACGAAGGCCTTGATCGCCGCCGCATTTGCCGACGGCTTCTGGTACCAGAAGCCGATCAGGAGGTAACTCGCCAGACCGACGCCCTCCCAGCCGAAGAAGAGCTGGACCAGGTTGTCCGCGGTCACCAGCATCAGCATCGCGAAGGTGAACAGCGAGAGATAGGCGAAGAAGCGCGGCCGGTGCGGATCCTCGTCCATGTAGCCGATGGAATAGAGGTGCACGAGCGAGGAGACGGTGTTGACCACCACCAGCATCACGGCGGTCAACGTGTCGACGCGCAGCGCCCACGACACCTGCAGATCGCCGGAATTGATCCAGGGAAACAACGCGATCCGCGCGTCATGGTGCATGAAGCCGACATCGACCAGCGTCACCCAGGAGAGCGCGGCGGACACGAACAGAAGTCCCGTCGTGATCAGCTCGGCCGCCCGCGAACCCTGAGCCGGCGGCTCGGAAACGTGATGATCGTCGTGACCGTGATCGTCATCGCCATGGGCCTCGGCAGCGTGCGCATGATCGCCATGGCCGTGGTCGTGATGCTTGACCTCATCGCCACTCGGGTTGCGCGCATGCGCCCCGAAGATCGCGATCAGGCCAGCCAGAATGGCACCCAGCAGCGGCAGAAAGACGATTGCCTGAACCATAGCTGCTTTAGCCCTTCATCAGATTGACGTCTTCAACCGCGATCGAACCGCGGTTGCGGAAATAGACCACGAGCACCGCGAGACCGATCGCGGCCTCAGCCGCCGCGACCGTCAGCACTAACAGCGCGAACACCTGGCCGACGATGTCGCCGAGGAAGGTCGAGAACGCCACAAGGTTGATGTTGACGGCCAGCAGGATCAGCTCGATCGACATCAAAATGACGATGATGTTCTTGCGGTTCAGGAAGATGCCGAGGATCCCGATCGTGAACAGGGTGGCGGCGACCGCGAGATAGTGGCCCAGACCGATCGTCATTTCACCCACTCCGCCGCGTCCGTATCCTGCAGCCCCTGCCCCGACGCC
The DNA here is from genome assembly GCF_001440415.1 of Bradyrhizobium retamae. Taxonomy (GTDB): domain Bacteria; phylum Pseudomonadota; class Alphaproteobacteria; order Rhizobiales; family Xanthobacteraceae; genus Bradyrhizobium; species Bradyrhizobium retamae. The sequence goes on along the minus strand of NZ_LLYA01000155.1, from coordinate 65,557 downwards.
ACCTTACGCACGGCCATCGCGAGCTCCGGCGTACGCGCGTTCTGCACGTTGATGTCCTGCCGCTTGACCTTCGCCTTGTGGCGCAGCGTCAGCACGATGGCGCCGATCATCGCGACCAGAAGCACCATGCCGGCGATCTGGAAGTAATGGATGTACTTCGTATACAGCACCAGCCCGAGCGCCTCGGTGTTGCTGAGATTGGCCGGAATCGCCGCCGTGATCGATTTCGCCGTGTCGGGATTCATGACCCAGCCGCCGGCAACCAGTAGCAGCTCGGCGAGGAAGATGCCGCCGATCACCAGACCGATCGGCAGATATTCGATGAAGCCCTCGCGCAGCTCGGTGAAGTCGACATCGAGCATCATGATCACGAACAGGAACAGCACCGCGACCGCGCCGACATAGACCACGATCAGCATCATGCCTAGAAATTCGGCGCCCATCAGCACAAACAGGCCGGACGCATTGACGAAGGCCAGGATCAGATACAGCACCGAGTGCACGGGATTGCGCGAGACAATCACCATCACGGCCGAGGCCACGCAGACGCCGGCGAAGAGATAGAAGAACAGTGCGGGAAGGATCATATCCTCACCTCACCGGTACGGCGCGTCGAGTTCGATGGCTTTCGCAATCTCGCGCTCCCAGCGGTCGCCGTTGGCGAGCAGTTTCGCCTTGTCATAATAGAGTTCCTCGCGGGTCTCGGTCGCGAATTCGAAATTCGGTCCCTCGACGATGGCATCGACCGGACAGGCTTCCTGGCACAGGCCGCAATAGATGCATTTCACCATGTCGATGTCGTAACGCACGGTGCGGCGGGTGCCGTCATTGCGGCGCGGCCCGGCCTCGATCGTGATCGCCTGCGCCGGGCAGATCGCCTCGCACAGCTTGCAGGCGATGCAGCGCTCTTCGCCGTTCGGGTAGCGGCGCAGCGCATGTTCGCCGCGGAAGCGCGGCGAGATCGGGTTCTTCTCGAACGGATAGTTGATCGTCGGCTTCGGCTTGAAGAAATAGCGCATGGCGAGAAAGAACGCCGATACGAATTCGCTCAACAGAAGCGCGCGGGCCGTTGCGTTGACGTTGACACTCATGATGGCCTCACTTCGGCGCAATGCCGGCGAACTGCAGCACCCCGGCCACAATCACCACCATCGCCAGCGACAGCGGCAAAAACACCTTCCAGCCGAGCCGCATCAGTTGATCGTAGCGGTAGCGCGGCACGATCGCCTTCGCCATCGCGAACAGGAAGAACATGAAGAACAGTTTCAGCGCGAACCAGACCACACCCGGGATCCAGGTGAACGGCGGCAGCGCCACCGGCGGCAGCCAGCCGCCGAGGAACATGATCGTCGCCAGCGCGCACATCGTGGTGATCGCGACGTATTCGCCGAGCATGAACAAGAGATACGGCGTCGAGCCGTATTCGACCATGAAGCCGGCCACCAGTTCGGATTCCGCTTCCACCAGATCGAACGGCGGACGGTTGGTCTCGGCCAGCGCCGAGACGTAGAACACCACGAACATCGGGAACAGCGGCCACACATACCAGTTCAGGATGGTGAGCTGCGGCAGCCCGATCAGACTGGCGAAACCGCGGGCATTCTGCGCTTCCACCACCGCCGAAAGGTTGAGCGAGCCGGCGCACAACAAAACCGTGATGATGACGAAGCCGATCGAGACTTCATAGGAGACCATCTGCGCCGCGGAGCGAAGCGCCGCCAGGAACGGGTATTTCGAGTTCGACGACCAGCCGGCCATGATGATGCCGTAGATCGACAGCGACGAGATCGCGAAGATGTAGAGAACGCCGACGTTGATATTGGCGATCACCCAGCCGGCATCCATCGGAATGACGGCCCAGGCGGCCAGCGCCAGCACGCAAGACACCAGCGGCGCCAGCAGGAACACACCCTTGTTGGAGCCGGACGGGATGATCGGCTCCTTCAGCACGAACTTCAAAAGGTCCGCGAAGGATTGGAGCAAGCCCCAGGGACCCACCACGTTGGGGCCGCGGCGGATTTGCACCGCCGCCCAGATCTTGCGGTCGGCGAGCAGGATGTAGGCGATCGCAATCAGCAGCACGACGAGCAGCAGCAGGCTCTGCGCGACCATAATGATCAGCGGCCAGAGGAAGCCGGTCCAGAACGAGCTTGCGAAGAATTCAGCCATCAGATCACGCTCACTCCGCTGCCGTCAGCATTTTCCCGGACGCCAGCCGGGAACATTCCGCCATCACCGCCGAGGCCCGCGCGATGGGGTTGGTCAAATAGAAGTCCTCGACCGAACTCTTGAACGAGGTCTTGTCGAGCTTGCCGCCCTTCTTGCCTGCAAGCGCCTTGACGTCACTGGCGTTGCCGGGCTCGATCTGGTCGATCCGCATCAGATGCGGGAAGGCCTTGAACAGCGCCTGGCGCAGCGCCTGCAGCGAGTCATAGGGCAGCTTCTTGCCGAGCACATCCGACAACGCCCGGACGATCGCCCAGTCCTCGCGCGCCTCTCCGGGCGGAAACGCCGCACGGCTGGCGATCTGTGCCCTGCCCTCGGTGTTGACGTAGAGGCCGGACTTTTCGGTGTAGGCCGCGCCCGGCAGGATGACATCGGCGCGGTGTGCGCCGCGGTCGCCATGGGTGCCGATATAGACCACGAACGTGCCGTCCGGCACCTTCACCTCATCCGCCCCCAACAGGAACAGCACGTCGAGCGTGCCGAATGTCGTCATCTGCGCCAAATTGAGGCCACCTGCGCCTGCCGCAAAGCCGACATCGAGCGCGCCCGCGCGCGAGGCGGTATCCTGCAAAACGGCAAAGCCGTTCCAGCCGTCCTTGAGCGCGCCCGTGCCTGCCGCGACCTTGGCCGCCAGCGAAAGCACCGCCGCCCCGTCATGGCGCGCCAGCGAACCGGCGCCGACCAGCACGATCGGGTTCTTGGCAGCCTTCAGCACCTCGACGAAGGAATGCTTGCCGCTGGCGAGTTCGCCAAGCGTATCCGTGCCCGCGCCGAGATAGTCGTAGTCGTAGGTCAGATCGGCCTTGGCGCCGACGAGAGCCACCTTGAGCTGACCCGTGCGCCAGCGCTTGCGGATCCGCGCGTTGAGGACGGCTGCTTCCTTGCGCGGGTTGGAGCCGATGATCAGGAGCGCATCGGCCTGCTCGATGCCCACAATCGTCGGATTGAAGATGTAGGTTGCCCGTCCTGCCTTGGGGTCGAAGGCGTCACCGCCCTGCACCGCCAGATTGCTGGAGCCGTATCGGCCCAATAGATCCTTGAACGCGAACATCTCCTCGACCGCGGCGAGGTCACCGGCGATGGCTCCCATCCGCTTGCCGTCGCTCATCCTGACCTTGGCAGCGACCGCCGCGAAGGCCTCCTGCCACGACGCGGCGCGAAGCTTGCCGTTCTCGCGGACGTAGGGCCGATCGAGCCGCTGCGTACGCAGGCCGTCGACGACGTGACGGGTCTTGTCGGAAATCCATTCCTCGTTCACCGCCTCGTTGATGCGTGGCAGGATCCGCATCACCTCGCGGCCACGGGTATCGACACGGATTGCGGAACCGACGCCATCCATGACGTCCACCGACTGCGTCTTGCCGAGCTCCCACGGACGCGCGGCAAAAGCATACGGCTTCGAGGTCAGCGCGCCCACGGGACAGATATCGACGAGGTTGCCCTGCAGCTCGGAAGTCAGCGCCTGCTCCAGATAGGTCGTGATCTCCATGTCCTCGCCGCGCCCGGTGGCGCCCATTTCCGGCGTGCCGCAGACTTCGGCAGAGAAACGGACGCAGCGCGTGCACTGGATGCAGCGGTTCATCGAGGTCTTGACCAGCGCGCCCAGATATTTGTCCTCGACCGCGCGCTTGTTCTCGGCAAAGCGAGAGGTGTCGACGCCATAGCCCATCGCCTGGTCCTGCAGATCGCACTCGCCGCCCTGGTCGCAGATCGGGCAATCCAGCGGGTGGTTGATCAGCAAAAACTCCATCACGCCTTCGCGTGCCTTCCTGACCATCGGCGAACGCGTGGAAATTTCCGGCGGCTCGCCCTTGGGGCCCGGCCGGCAATCGCGCACGCCCCAGGCGCAGCTTGCGACCGGCTTCGGGCCGCCCTTGATCTCGACGAGGCACATCCGGCAATTGCCGGCGATCGACAGCCGCTCGTGGTAGCAGAAGCGCGGGATTTCGGCGCCCGCGGCCTCGCACGCCTGCAGCAGCGTGTACTCTGCGGGCACATCGATCTCTTTGCCGTCGATGATCAGTTTGGTCATTGCTGTCTCAAGTCTTTCCCAGCTTGCAGTCTGGCGGTGTAACGCTGGCGGTCTTCATCGCCGCCGTGATCCATCGCTGAGTCTCGGCGCCATAGGTAGCGAGATAGGCCGGCTGCGCCGCGTTCTTTTCGCACAGGAACGGCAGATGCGGCTTCAGATCGTAATCGCAGGACGCCAGCCACTCGCGCTTTCCGGCGAACGCGCCGATCGCTTCCTCGCAGGCGTAGAGGAAATACGTGACGAAGCTCTCGTACTGAACCTGCTCATCGCCGCCGGCCGCCTTGATCTTCTCGTAGTCCGGCTGCGCGAACTTCGGATTCTTGAACGCCAGATCAGTGTAGCCCAGAAACGCCTGCCGAGCGCTGGAAGCGCGGTTGCCGGTGCGGATCTCGTTGATCTGGAACAGGATCGCAACAAAGCCGAGCAGCGCCACGGCCGCCTGCGCCATCTGCGCCAGCGTTCCGTATCTCTGCCACCAGAAGCTCGGTTGCGCCATCTGCCCTACTCCGCCGCGACCATATGCGCGGGATCGCGCACGCCGACGTCGTGCCGGTCGGCCCTGTGCGAATACTGGTCGATGCGTTCTTCGATCTCGTGACGGAAATGCGCGATCAGGCCCTGGATCGGCCAGGCGGCGGCGTCGCCGAGCGCGCAGATGGTGTGGCCTTCGACCTGCTTGGTCACCTCCAGCAGCATGTCGATCTCGCGCTTGTGTGCCCGGCCCTCGGCCATCCGCGTCAGCACCCGCCACATCCACCCGGTGCCTTCGCGGCACGGCGTGCACTGGCCGCAGCTCTCGTGCTTGTAGAAATAGGAGATCCGCGCGATCGCCCGGATCAGGTCGGTCGACTTGTCCATAACGATCACAGCGGCGGTACCGAGGCCGGAACGCAGCTTGCTAAGGCTGTCGAAATCCATCGGCGTGTCGATGATCTGTTCGGCCGGCACCATGCGCACCGACGAGCCGCCGGGGATCACGGCTTTCAGATTGTCCCAGCCGCCGCGAATGCCGCCGCAATGGCGCTCGATCAGTTCGCGGAACGGAATCCCCATCGCCTCTTCGACGTTGCAGGGTCGCTCGACATGACCGGAGACGCAGAACAGCTTTGTGCCGACATTGTTGGGCCGGCCGATCGCCGCGAACCACGCCGCCCCGCGCCTGAGGATATCGGGCGCAACGGCGATGGACTCGACATTGTTGACGGTGGTCGGGCAGCCATAGAGACCGACATTGGCCGGGAATGGCGGCTTTAGCCGCGGCTGGCCCTTCTTGCCCTCCAGGCTTTCCAGCAGCGCCGTCTCTTCGCCGCAGATATAGGCGCCGGCGCCATGCGCGACGTAGATATCAAACGGCCAGCCGTTGATGTTGTCCTTGCCGACCAGCTTCGCGTCATAGGCCTGGTCGATCGCGGCCTGCAGATGCTCGCGCTCCCGGATGAATTCCCCGCGCACATAGATGTAACAGGCATGCGCGCCCATCGCGAAGCTCGCCAGCAGGCAGCCCTCGACCAGAAGATGCGGATCGTGCCGCATGATCTCGCGGTCCTTGCAGGTGCCGGGCTCGGACTCGTCGGCATTGACGACGAGGTAGCTCGGCCGGCCGTCGGTCGATTCCTTCGGCATGAACGACCATTTCAGCCCGGTCGGGAAACCCGCCCCACCGCGACCGCGCAGGCCCGACGCCTTCATTTCGTTGATGATCCAGTCGCGGCCCTTGTCGATAATCGCCTTGGTGCCGTCCCATGCGCCGCGGCGGCGCGCACCTTCCAGCCCCCAATCGTGGAGGCCATAAAGGTTCTTGAAGATGCGATCCTTGTCGTCGAGCATGACTTGAAGCTTCCTCAGATCAGCGATTGGACTGCGCGCAGGCGAGCCCCGGCACAGCGTGACTTCTCCATCATGCGGCCCCTCTCCGGCCGGTTTACGGACAATGTAGCGTCACGCCTCATGTGGATTCCTTCAGCGTCGTCGGCCCGCCCACAGGCGCGGAGAACTGACGGTCGATCTGCGGTCCGGGCTTCGGCGGATTGCCCGAGGCAAAGCCGTCCAGCACCTTGCCAAAGCTTTCCTTGGTCAGGTCCTCGTAGGTGTCCTTCCAGATCTGCACCATCGGTGCATTCACGCAGGCGCCGAGGCACTCGACCTCTTCCCAACTGAAATTGCCGTCCTTCGACAGATGGAAGGGCTCGTGATGGATGCGGCTCTGGCACACCTCGATCAGGTCGCCGGCGCCGCGCAGCCGGCACGGCGTGGTGCCGCACACCTGCACATGGGCCTTCTTGCCGACCGGCTGCAACTGGAACATGGTGTAGAAGGTCGCCACTTCCAGCACGCGGATGTAGGGCATGTCGAGCAGGTCGGCGACCACGCGGATCGCGGCTTCCGAAACCCATCCCTCATGCTGCTCCTGCGCGCGCCACAGGATCGCGATCACGGCGGAGGCCTGACGACCCGGCGGATACTTTGCGATCTGGGCCTTGGCCCAGGCGAGATTCTCATCCGTGAACGTGAAGCTCGCGGGCTGCAATTCCTTCGGTGCGAGGCGGCGGACGGACATCGTTCAGTCTCTCATTGCACGCGGGCGCGCGGCCTTCGCATTGAGCGCATCGATCCGGGCGAGCCAGAATGCGCTTGCGGTGCCGAACACGTTGTAGCCGACATGGGTTGAAACCTTGATCCGATCCAGAATCGAAAGGTCGGTCACGGTTTCAAGGCGATGGCTGCGCGGATCGTAGACGATCAGCTTCAGCGGGGTCTCTTCGAGGATGTAACGCGATACGGTATGCTTGGGATCGTTGCCGTGCTCCTCGCACAGGAAGACACTGTCGATCTGCATCAGCCGCGCGCCACCCTTCATGGCCTCGATCTCGACGCCCTCGACATCGAGCTTGATCAGGTATTTTCCATCCGAGGCGACCTTGCCGTCATCGAGCAGATTGTCGAGCGCGATGACCGGCACTTCCTCGCCGTCCGACTGAGCGCCGGCGATGCTGAACGCCTCATGCTTGGTGCCTGATAGCCGCGCGGTGCCGCGCGCGGCGCCGATCGCGCATTTCATCGCCTCGAAACGGTTGCCGTTGATTTTGGCGTTGTTGGCCAGCTTCGGGAAGTTCTGCCCCGACGGTTCGATCGCGATCGCCTTGTGCAAGCCGAACGGCTTGCTCGACACCAGGACCGACCAGTAGCCGTAATTGGCGCCGCAATCGAGCAGCGTGTAGTCGACGTCAGCGGAGTCCTTGAACAACAGCTCGAGCTCGTCCTCGTAGCTGTAGGTGCGGTTGAGCAGCTTGCTCCAGTAGCCGTCGCCATAGGGAAATTCGAAGATGGCGTCGGGATTGAGCCTGATCTGGATGCCGCGATCGGGCAGCGTGGTGCGCAACAGATTGGCGCAGAGATTGTAGCCGCGATGAGAAAAATTCGACGCCACCTTCGACCCCAGTGCCAGCGCCACCGCAGCCAAATGCTCCCACGCGTTCGCACCCTCGAGTACGCCCGAAGCCCGGTCAAACTGGATGGGCGCCTGCGCCATCACCGATCGACCTCTCCGAACACGATGTCGAGCGAGCCGAGAATGGCCGAGACGTCGGCGAGCAGATGGCCGCGGCAGATGAAATCCATCGCCTGCAGATGGGCAAAGCCCGGCGCGCGGATCTTGCACTTGTAAGGTTTGTTGGTGCCGTCAGAGACCAGGTAGACGCCGAACTCACCTTTCGGCGCCTCGACCGCGGCATAGATCTCGCCGGCCGGCACGTGCACGCCCTCGGTATAGAGCTTGAAGTGGTGGATCAGCGCTTCCATCGAGCGCTTCATCTCGCCGCGCCGCGGCGGCGCGATCTTGTTGTCCTCGACGACGACAGGCCCCTGCCCGTCCGGCGAGTTCAGCTTCGCGATGCACTGCCTCATGATGCGAACCGACTGGCGCATCTCTTCCATGCGGATCAGGTAGCGATCGTAGCAGTCGCCGTTCTTGCCGATCGGAACGTCGAAATCCATCTCGGTATAGCACTCGTAAGGCTGCGCCTTGCGCAGGTCCCAGGCCGCGCCGGAGCCGCGCACCATCACGCCCGAAAAGCCCCACTCCCAGGCCTGCTGCAGCGTCACCACGCCGATATCGACGTTGCGCTGCTTGAAGATGCGGTTGCCGGTCAGCAGCGTGTCGAGGTCGGCGACGACCTGCAGGAATGGATCGCACCAGGCGTCGATATCGTCGATCAGTTTCTGCGGCAGATCCTGGTGCACGCCGCCGACGCGGAAATAAGCCGCATGCATGCGCGAGCCGGAGGCGCGCTCGTAAAATTGCATCAGCTTTTCGCGCTCTTCAAATCCCCACAGCGGCGGCGTCAGCGCGCCGACGTCCATCGCCTGCGTGGTGACGTTGAGCAGGTGCGACAGGATTCGGCCGATCTCGCAGTAGAGGACGCGGATCAATTGGCCGCGTCGCGGCACCGTGATGCCAAGCAGCCTTTCCGCCGCGAGACAGAACGCGTGCTCCTGGTTCATCGGCGCGACGTAATCGAGCCGATCGAAATACGGGATCGCCTGGAGGTAGGTCTTGTGCTCGATCAGCTTCTCGGTGCCGCGGTGAAGCAGCCCGATATGCGGATCAACGCGCTCGACGACTTCGCCGTCGAGTTCCAGCACAAGCCGAAGCACGCCGTGTGCAGCCGGATGCTGCGGCCCAAAGTTGATCGTAAAGTTACGAAGGTTTTGCGGTTGCTCGTTCATGGTCAGGCCTTCGGCTCAGCCTTCTCATCGCCGGGCAGCGGATAGTCCGCGCCTTCCCAAGGCGAGAGGAAATCGAATTTGCGGAATTCCTGGTTGAGGCGGACCGGCTCGTAGAGCACCCGCTTCTCCTGGTCGTCGTAGCGGACCTCGACGAATCCGGTGAGCGGGAAATCCTTGCGCAGCGGATGGCCGTCGAAGCCGTAGTCCGTCAGCAGTCGCCGCATGTCGGGGTGGCCGGTGAAGATCACGCCGTAGAGGTCGTAGGTCTCGCGCTCGAACCAGTCGGCGCCGGGAAACACGTCGATGATCGAGGGCACCTGCGTGGTCTCGTCGGCTTCCGCTCGCAGGCGGATGCGCTCGTTCAGCGTCGGCGACAGCAGATGATAGACCACGTCGAAACGCTTCTCGCGGCTGGGATAGTCCACCGCCGTCACGTCCGTGAAGTTGACAAACCGCAATAAGGGATCGTCGCGCAGATACTTGACGACCTCGACGATCTTGCTCGCCTCGACCGTGACGGTGAGCTGGTTGAACGCGACCGTATGGGCAGTGGCCGCGCCCGGAAGCGCGCTAACAATCGTCTGCCCAAGGGTGTCGAGCTTGCCGTCGTCCATTACCTAAAACCTTAGCGTTCGATGGTCCCGATGCGCCGGATCTTCTTCTGCAACAGCAATATGCCGTAGAGCAGCGCCTCCGCCGTGGGCGGGCATCCGGGCACGTAGATGTCGATCGGCACGATGCGGTCGCAGCCGCGCACCACCGAGTACGAGTAGTGATAGTAGCCGCCGCCATTGGCGCACGACCCCATCGAGATCACGTAGCGCGGCTCGGGCATCTGGTCGTAGACCTTGCGCAGCGCCGGCGCCATCTTGTTGGTCAGCGTGCCCGCCACGATCATCACGTCGGATTGGCGCGGCGACGCGCGCGGCGCAAAGCCGAAGCGCTCGACGTCGTAGCGCGGCATCGACACCTGCATCATCTCGACCGCGCAGCAGGCGAGGCCGAACGTCATCCACATCAACGAGCCGGTGCGCGCCCAGGTGATCAGATCGTCGGCGGCGGCAACGAAGAACCCTTTGTCGGAAAGCTCGTGATTGACCTCGAGGAAGAACGGGTCGTTGGCCCCGACCGGCTTGCCGGTCGAGGGATCGAGAATGCCCTTTGGTGCCTGCGCGATCGCGGGCGAAGAGCCTATAGTTGTCGGGCTCAATCCCATTCGAGCGCGCCTTTCTTCCACTCATAAGCAAAGCCGACCGTGAGGACAGCAAGGAACACCATCATGGACCAGAAGCCGGTGGCCCCTAACTTGCCGAACGCCACCGCCCACGGGAACAGGAACGCCACTTCGAGGTCGAAGATGATGAAGAGGATCGCAACCAGATAGAAGCGGACGTCGAACTTCATGCGGGCATCGTCGAATGCGTTGAATCCGCATTCATAAGCGGAGAGCTTTTCCGGGTCCGGCTGCTGGAACGCGACCAGGAACGGTGCGATCAGGAGCGCCAGACCGATCAGGCTCGCCACCCCGATAAAGACCACAAGTGGCAGGTAATCTTGCAGGATGCCGTTCATCGGCGGTGCCTTTTCCTGCGGATTTGGCCGCAGATTCGTTAATTGGAATTATTCTTGGCTTAGCGCAGCGCAACAGAGGGCGCAAGACGAGCCGGTTTCACGTCTCCGTCCGCCGTTGACGTGTCGGCAGAACCCGAAAAAGTGTTGCGTTCCTGCCTCGCCCGACCAACGCGGGTCGGGCGGCATGGTGCCCAAATTTTCACTTCAAATCCTTTTCGTCGGCGAGCATTTGGGCGGCCGTGTCGGTCAGGCGATCGATCTGGTCGAACAGCACCGCCAGCTCTTCCTTGCCGAGCTGTTCCAGCAGGCGCCGGTTACGCTCCTGCGCCCCTGCCACAATTGCATCATGGGCGGCCAGCCCCGCCTTGGTCAGGCAAACCAGCGTCTCGCGGTTGTCCCGCGGGTTGACCGCCTTGGCGACCAGCTTGCGGGCGACCAGTTCCGCCAGCGCCCGGCTGATCTGGCCCTTGTCCATGCCGACCGCCTCCGCAAGCCGGATAACGCTCATCGGCGGCCGCCGCCCCAGCGAGGCCACCAGGCCGAATTCCACCGAGGACAAGCCCGCCAGCCGCTTGTAGCGCAGGATCGCGCCGCGCTTGAGCAGATTGGCCAGCACCATCAGCCGCGACGACATCATCGCGGTGATCGGCGCCAACTCCGCGACATCGGCGGCCGCAGGCGATGCCGCGGTCTGCTTTTCCGGCTTCCGGCTCATTTGCAACCTCTGCCAACAAAGCGTGCCGGTGCCAAGGACCATCGAGAACGATCATCAGATAAGCCCATCGAATGGGGTCATCGAATAGTTCTATCGAAATCGTTGATATTGTCATCGATCTGCATTTCACTTCCTAAAACAAGTCGAATGACCGCCGCACCAAAGCCGCGGCGGGAGGAAAACGGCATGACCATTACGCAGCGGGATCGCGATCTCGGGACTGGTTACGCCATGAAGCCATCGACGACCCGGACCGAGCTGACCTCGGTCGGCCGCGGCACGCCAATGGGCGAATTGCTGCGGCGCTACTGGCACCCGATCGGGCTCGTGTCCGACGGCACCAATATCCCCAGAAAAGTGCGCGTGCTCGGCGAGGACCTGGTGTTGTTTCGCGACCGGCATGCCCATGTCGGGCTGCTACACGCCCGCTGCTGCCATCGCGGCACGACGCTCTATTACGGCAAGGTCGAAGAAGACGGCATCCGCTGCTGCTATCACGGCTGGAAGTTCGACACCGAGGGCCGTTGCCTAGAACAGCCCTGCGAGCCCGAGGGTGGCCTGTTCAAGGACAAGGTGCGGCAGCCCTGGTATCCGGTCGAGGAACGCTACGGCCTGATCTTCGCCTATCTGGGGCCGGACGAGAAAGAACCGGTGCTGCCGCGCTACGAATGCCTGGAGAACATGGACGATGGCGAGTTCGTCGAGGCGGACGATTCATCGATCGGCGGCGGCGGTCCGGCCGTGATCCCCTGCAACTGGCTGCAGCATTTCGAGAACGTCGTCGATCCCTACCATGTGCCGGTGCTGCACGGATCGTTCTCGGGCCCGCAATTCACTGAATTGATGGCCTCGATGCCGCAAGTGAAGTTCGAGATGTCGCCGCGCGGCGTCACCGTGCGCTCGATCCGGCATCAGGACGACGGCAAGGTGTTTTATCGGGTGACCGAAGCCGCCCTCCCCACGCTGCGCGTCGTGGCCAATCCGCGGGTCGCGCAATTCGCCCGCGTCGAGTCGATCGGCTGGACGCTGCCGATCGACGATACGTCCTTCCGCATCTACGTCGCAGGCCGGGTGAAGAATTCAGGCGACATCGGAAGGATGCGCTCGAAATTCAACGGCAAGTTCTGGTGGGAGATGACCGAACAGGAGCACCAGCAATTCCCCGGCGATTACGAGGCGCAGGTCGGCCAGGGCCCGGTGACGCTGCATTCGGAAGAGCATTTCGGCCAGAGCGACCGCGGCATCCTGATGATCCGGCGGATGCTGAGCGAGCAACTCGCAGCGATCGCCGCCGGCCGCGATCCGATCGGCGTCTCCTTCGATTCAACCGCGCCGCCGGTCGAATTCGAGGCGGGCAATTTCATTCGCGAGGCGTGAGCGGCAGCTTCAGCAAAAAAGAACATTCAGGGGAAAGCATGGTTGATGTCGCGCCGCAGGCGGCCGCTCAAGTGGAAGCCACCGCAAGGCCCTCGCTCCGACGCTATTACGTGCTCGCGCTGTTGACCGTCATCTACGCGCTGAACTTCCTCGACCGCACCATCTTCAACGTTCTGACCGAGCCGATCAAAAAGGAATTCGCGCTCAGCGACACCACGATGGGGCTGCTGGCGGGCTTCGGCTTCGTGCTGTTCTATTCGCTGCTCGGCATCCCGATCGCGCGCATCGCCGACCGCTTCAACCGTCGTAACATCGTCGCAATCGCGCTGGCGTTCTGAAGCGCGATGACGGTGTTTTGCGGCACGGCCCAAAGCGTGGCCACTCTGGCGTTCTCGCGGATCGGTGTCGGCATCGGTGAATCTGGCGGCACGCCGGCCTCGCAGTCGATCATCGCCGATCTCTTCAGCAAGAACGAACGCCCGCGCGCGCTCGGCATCTATGCCATCGGTACCTATCTCGGCGTTTTTCTCGGCTATTTCATCGGCGGCTACGTCAACCAGCACTACGGCTGGCGCATGGCGTTCTATACCGCCGGCCTGCCCGGCCTCGCGCTCGCTGCCGTGCTGTGGCTGACCGTCGCTGAACCAAAGCGCGGCGCGATGGCGGAAACATTCAAGCCGGAACCGATCGGGCCGACGCTCGGCTTCCTCGCCTCTCAACGGACCTTTGTCATCGTGCTGATCGGGTTTGCCTGACGAGCTACACCAATTACGCCACATCAGCCTGGATTCCGCCGTTCCTGGCACGCGTGCATCATCTCTCCAGCGCCGAGATCGGCACCTATGCGGGCACCTTCAAGGGCCTGAGCGGGATGGCGGGCACGCTGGTCGGCGGTCTCGTGGTCGCGCTGGTCGGCCGCCGAGATGACCGCTGGGATTATGGGCGCCCGCGATCATGTCGGGCCTTGCGGGCCCGGTGTTTGCGCTGTGCATGCTGACGCCCGACTTCACCACCATGGTCGCGGCGCTGCGCTGACCTCATTCCTGGTCGGCTTCCATCTCGGGCCGATCTTTGCGGTGGCGCAGACCGTCGCCAGGTCGAGCATGCGGGCGCTAGCGTCGGCGATCGTGCTGCTGACCGCGACCTGCTTTGGCCAGGGCGTCGGTCCGCTCGCCGTCGGCATGCTCAACGACACCTTGAAGGTCGATTTTGGCGCGGAGGCCGTGCGGTATTCGCTGCTGTCGGCCGCGGTCACGACCACGCTGGGCTCCCTGTTGTTCATCTGGGCGGCCCGGACGATTCGCGGCGACATCCAGCAGGCGAGCTGATCCAATCCGGTCGCCACCGGCCCTTCCCTTTGTTTTTATTGTTGTTTTGATCCGCTAGCCCCGGTGTGAGCCGCGCTCGATCCCGGCCGCGTGGTCTATATGTGATCTACATCACGGATAATCGGGCGAAAAACCGGCCAAAAACGAGCCGAATGAAACCATTTTGCCGAAACCGCGAAACGATCCTGAAACAGACGGGGCGTACGTCTCTTTCCAACACAGGACGCCAAAGGCGTCCGGGAGGCATCACATGAACCACTCCTTTCACTCGGCGGATCGCAGTACCCACCTGAAGATCGTGGTTGTCGCATTGGTGGCCGGTATCGCGGTTGCGGCCTTCGGCATTTCGGCTCGGACCGGTTCGGAGTACAGCCAGACTGCCCAGGTCGTAAAAGCGGGCAAGCCGGTCGTCGTCACCAGCTCGAACACCTCGACGGTCCGTTAAGCGATATCGATATCGTTGGAATAAAAACGGCCGCCCTCGGGCGGCCTCTTTGTTTGCGGCAGTCTCGGAGATCAACGTCAAGCCATCGGGAAATGGCGCGAGAGACGGGACTCGAATCCGCGGCCTCCGCCGTGACAGGGCGGCGAAAAGCCAGCAAAATCAATGAGCGGCAAGACTATTTGAGGCCCACATTGCGTCAAGATGACCGAAAGTATTTCGCTGTTCCGGAGGGCCAACCGAGGCGGCAGCCAAATAGCCAAATATCGGTGTTGTCCTGAGGACGCTCGGGGAACTGAAATTAGGGTGGGCATGGAACCTGAAGTTCCCCAAAGAGTCGAATCCGCGCTTCCGGCTTTATAGCCCCCAAGCCCCAGCCGGGAGTGGGCGGCCCCGGTTAAAGTGCGCCGGGGCCGTTCGCCTTGTTGATTTACCGCGGTCAACGTGAAGTTAAAGGACACGACAATGGACGATGGATGCACCGAAAGCGGCGCTAAGATCACGATCGAACGTCGAGGACGTATCCTTCTGATCGGGATCAACCGACCTTACGCTCACAATCGTATTGACCCCGAGGCATATCATGCTCTTGCAAAAGTCTATTACGACTACGATCACGATAGTTCGCTGAGAGCGGCCGTCCTTTTTGGGCAGGGCGAAAACTTCTCGCGCGGCGTTGATGTCGACGCATTCACGGAGCTTGCCAAGACTGGAAAGCCGACCACACTCGTCGAAGGAGAGCTGGATCCCCTCGGAAAGATCAAGTGCCTGAGCAAGCCGCTGATTGTGGTCGCGCATGGCGATACATGGAACATGGGGCATGAACTCCTGCTCACCGCAGATATCCGGATCGCTGCCGCCGATGCTCGATTCGGCCAGGATGAAAACACTCATGGCCGCTTTCCGGGTGGTGGTGCGACGGTGAGGTTCGTCCGCGAGGCAGGTTGGGCGAACGCGATGAGATACATGCTGACGGGCGACCATTGGGGAGCGGACGAAGCGCGCCGCATTGGGGTCGTTCAGGAGATCGCGCCTGACCGCGAGAAGGCGCTTGCTCTTGGTATCGAGATCGCGGAACGGGTCGCTGGCTGCGCGCCGCTCGGCATCCGAACGACGCTCGCATCAGCGCACCTAGCGATAGATGGGGCAGAGAACGCAGCCTACCGCGAACTCGATGCACAATATGGCGCGCTATATCGCACGAACGACTTTCTGGAGGGGCGCAAAGCCGAGGCGGAAGGCCGCCTGCCGATTTATGTCGGCAACTAACGGGCGCCTCATCCATCGATCATTAGATGCGGTGGTTCGGCAGCGCTACCTGACAGTTCAGGCCAAAACCCGCCAGGCCCGGACGGGGAAAAATGCTGGCACAAATCGCACTACGGGTTTTGTAAACCGAAAGGTCGGGATTCAATAGAACAAAACCCAGCCAAAAGTATTTCCGCGGAGCCTATGGAAATACTTTTCCAAAAACGGGAACCAGCTAAGCCATCGAGAAAATGGCGCGAGAGACGGGACTCGAACCCGCGGCCTCCGCCGTGACAGGGCGGCGCTCTAACCAACTGAGCTACTCCCGCGGATGCCGTAATCAGATCCTGATCCGCGCAGAACCGACGGCATAAAGGCCCGCTCCCGCTTAGTCAAGGACGTTGCGAATCCCCGCGTCAGACGGGCGCTTCTGCGATTCCTGTGCAAATAACGGCCTGATTTCAGGTAAAACAGCGCCGGCGGCGATTATCCGAATCGTTTAAGGCCTGCTACGCTTGGGTTTCTTGAAATCCTCTCCGCTCCGGTCGTACCGGAACCGCGGATTTCAAGTCACCACGAACGCATTTTCCCCGCGCGGACCGGCATCGACGAACGCGCTCAAAGCCATTCAACCAATGAGGAGGGCCAGACATGGCGAAGAAAGCGGCGGCTCCAGCCACCATCACACTGAAGCATCTGGCAGCAGCTCTCGCCGAGGAACATGATCTGTCGAAAAAGGCCGCCGAGGCGATCCTGACCGACATGGTCGGCAAGATCACAAAACACCTGAAAAAGGGCGAGCGGATCAGGATCGTTGGCCTCGGCATCCTCCAGGTCCGCAAGCGCGCCGCCCGCACCGGGCGCAACCCCGCCACCGGCGAACCGATCCAGATCAAGGCCAGCAAAAAGGTCGCGTTCCGCGCAGCCAAGGAACTCAAGGAAGCCGTCTGACCCAACGCGTCCCCGATCGCACCAGAAGCGTCATTCCGGCGGGACCCGGAATGGCGCTTTTCTGTTATAGAGCGCTTTCCTTGCTCAACTTTTCCGGATCGTCATGCCGCGTTCGCCCATAGCCTTCACCCACGACGTCACCGAGCGCCTCCTGGGCTATGTCGTGATCGACACTCAATCCGATCCGGCCTCGCCGACCTGCCCGTCCACCGAGAAGCAGAAGAATTTGGGCCGCCTGCTGGCATCAGAGCTGCAGGCGATGGGGCTCGCCGACGCCCATCTCGACCAGCACGGCTATGTCTATGCGACGATCCCGGCCACTACCGAGAAGAAGGTCCCGGTGATCTGCTTCTGCTCGCACATGGATACTTCCCCGGATTGCACCGGGGCCAACGTCAAGCCGCACATCGTGAAGAATTATCAGGGCGGCGACATCGTGCTGCCGGGTGATCTCACCCAGGTGATCCGCTTTGCCGATCATCCCGCGCTCGCCGGCCAGATCGGCCATGACATCATTACGACCGACGGCACCACGCTGCTCGGCGCCGACAACAAGGCCGGCCTTGCCGAGATCATGGATGCGGCGCGGTTCCTGATCGAAAATCCGCAAATCAAGCACGGCACCATCAAGATCCTGTTCACACCGGATGAAGAGATCGGCCGCGGCGTCGACAAGGTCGACCTGAAAAAACTCGGCGCCGACTTCGCCTACACGATGGACGGCGAAAGTGCCGGGCATATCGAGGACGAAACCTTTTCAGCCGACGGCGCCACCATCACCATCGAAGGCGTCTCGACCCATCCCGGTTTTGCCAAAGGCAAGATGGAGCACGCCATCAAGATCGCGGCGGCCATCATCGACCGCCTGCCCAAGGATACCTGCTCGCCCGAGACGACTGAAGGCAAGGAAGGTTTTCTGCACCCGATCGGCATTTCGGGCGCGCTGGAGAAAGCCACCATCGGCTTCATCGTGCGCGATTTCACCGACGAGGGCCTGCAGCAAAAGAAAGCCCTGCTCGAAGGCATTGTCAAAGACGTGATGAAGGATTATCCGCGCTCGACCTACCGGATGGAGATCAAGCCGCAATACCGCAACATGAAAAAGGTGATCGACCGCCACCCCGAGACGGTCGAGTACGCCATCGAGGCGATCAAGCGCGCCGGGCTGACACCGGTGCGAAGCTCGATCCGCGGCGGTACCGACGGCTCACGGCTGTCGTTCATGGGTCTGCCCTGCCCCAACATTTTTGCCGGCGAACACGCCTTCCATTCGCGGCTGGAATGGGTCAGCCGTCAAGATATGGAGAAGGCGGCGGAGACCATCGTGCATCTGGCTATGATCTGGGAAGAGCGGTCGTAGCGAGTCCGCGCACCGCTCTCTCCCCCGTCATTGCGAGGAGCGAAGCGACGAAGCAATCCATTTTTCCGTTCTGCGGCGCTATCTAAGGATTGCTTCGCGGAGCCTGTCATCCGGCGGCGCCTCGCGCCGACCGGGTGGCTCGCAATGACGGAGGTGAACTACGACGCCCTTGCGGTCACAATCCAGACCGACGCCGGCAGCAGCACTGCGTCGCCCTTCGCGAACGGCGTGAGCGCTTCGCGAATGGAAGCGGCGACGGCAGCGCGAGCTTCTTCCGGCTGGCCGTCCAGCGCACGGCTCACCGGACCGATCTCCAGCGCGCCCTGCACTGCGCCGTCGAGGCCGCGGCCAATCGCTGCATCCAGCAACAGCGGACACGCTTCCATTTCGACGCCGGTAAAGCCGGCCGCGTCGAGGATACGGCGCACGCGCGCCTCCGAGGCAAACGCAAACGGCCCGGGATCTTCCGGCCCAAGCTGCGGCAGCTTTGGCACGTGCTTGTAGGCGGCCGCAAGCGGCGCCATGAAGAACGAATTTTCGCGCGGCTCGCGCCAGCAGGCGAACGCCATGCGCCCCGTCGGCCGCAGCGCTTTCCGCATGTTGGCGAACGACAGCGCGGGATCGGCAAAGAACATCACGCCGAACCGCGAGGCCAGCACATCGAAGCTGGCAAGTTCGAATGGATAGACGGTGGCATCCGCCAGAACGAAATCGATCGGCAGATCCTTCGGTGCAGCCTGCCGCGCGCGCTCCAGCATCGGGCCGGATACGTCGATGCCGAGCACATGGCCCGATGGCGCGACCTTCCGCGCAAACGCAATCGCGGTGGCGCCACTGCCGCAACCGATATCAATGACGCGGTCGCCCGGCTTCAGCCTGGCCCGGTCGACGACAAGGTCGGCGACCGGCTTGAGCAGTACGTCCTGCGCCGCCTGCCGCTCCGCCCAGCGCTGTCCGGCCGGACCGTTCCAGTAGGCGACCTGGTCAGCGTTTTGTTCGTGGCTTGCCGGTGTGTCCATGTGCGCGTTCCTTTTTCAATTTCGAACGTCCGTCGCACCTGTGCCAGGCCGTTGCCGTATCATTGCCGTGATGCCGCTTCGTTTGTTCATCTACCCCGAGATTTACAGCCATAGCTACACTTTCCTGGATTTCCTTCGGAACGATATCCCGCCTTTTGCGTGATCTATTGCCGCAAGGCACTGACCGGCACTAGCACCTGGAGGGATCAAGATGAATGGAACGCGCAAATATGCGTTCGGCGCCGCAGCGGCGGCCGCTCTTTTTATAATTCCGATTTCGGCCTTTTCTCAATCCATTGAGATTGGACCGGGAGGCGTCCGAGTAGATCGAGGAGGTGGGCGTTGCGAGCAATTAAGGCTTGCCTGCGAAAACAAGGACGCGCTGGGGGAGCGGGGCGAAGGCAATTGCCGTAGATATCGGGAAGCCTGCGGGCGACCCGTTCGCAGGGATGTGTGCGCCGAATTGAGATATGCTTGCCTCAACAAGGATGAGTTGGGTGAACGCGGCGAAGGAAATTGCCGTCGGTATCGCGAAACTTGTAGAGGTCGTCTGTAGAGGTCGCTCGCGGGATGGTCCGGCACCGCCCCGCGCTGGCCCGCTGGACCGTGCCAGTGTGCGACCTGATCGGCATTGCGAGCGTGGCTGGTGGCGACGTTGCCCCGCTCTTTTGTCGTGATTCAACTTCGAAAGAGTCCGCCTACGCTCTTCGAGCTTCGGCGAGACAGCCCTCGCCCTGCGCGCAAAGCATCTGCGCCACCACTTCCGCGAATGCTGGCATGCCCAGCGAAGCCCGCAGGGCGAAGGCTGGTAGGCGGCGAGAGATTCGAACTCCCGACCCTCTCGGTGTAAACGAGATGCTCTAACCAGCTGAGCTAGCCGCCCGTAAGCCGCCTGTTTAGCCTCTCAACCCCCTTTGGTGCAAGGTGGGATAACCGCGCTTGGTTGCTCTAGTCGCCCGGCCGCCCGGGTAGCGCCTCAAGATCGTGGATCCACGGCGCGGCGGAGCGGCACCAGATTTGCCGTGCCGGCTTGAGCCGATTGCGCTGGCGAATGCTGCCCCAGCGGATGCCCCAATCGTCCGGTCCGCCGTCTCCGCTGGTGAACAATGGCGAGCCGCAGACTTCGCAAAAGTGCTGAAAGCGCGTTCGGCCGTTATCACCCTTCTTCGGATAAACCTTTGCCGGCGCGCCGGTCATGCGGACCTGCTCGGCCGAACAGATCACCGTCACCCGGTACGGCGAGCCCGTCAGGTTCTGGCAATCGGTGCAGTGACAGATCGACACTTTTTCAGGGTCGATATCGGCCCGATAGGTCACCCGCCCGCAATGGCATTGCCCGTCGATTTCCATCCCTCATCAACTCCGTCCGCCGGGCCGAGGTTCAAGACGAAATCCCATCCGCACCAAACAAAAACGGCGCCCGAAGGCGCCGTTCTATCGTTTCAGTTCGATGATCCGTGGTGACCGATCGAGCTCAGTGGGCCGTCAGGCCACCGGCCGCTTCGTCCGAGGCATCCTGCTTGACCGGCACTTTGGTGTCCTCTTCCCAGACGATCGGCACTGGGGCGCGGACCAGCGCCTTGGCGACGACGTCATCGAGCCGAGCAACCGGGACGATATCCATACCGCCCTTGATCGCATCGGAAATCTCCGTGAGATCCTTGGCGTTGTCCTCGGGGATCAGCACTGTCTTGATGCCGCCACGCGCGGCCGCGAGCAGCTTCTCCTTCAAACCACCGATCGGCAGCACGCGACCACGCAGCGTGATTTCGCCGGTCATCGCGACATCGTGCCGGACCGGAATGCCGGTCATGACCGAGATGATCGCAGTGGCCATCGCGACACCCGCCGACGGTCCGTCCTTCGGGGTTGCGCCCTCCGGCACGTGGACGTGGATGTCGCGCTTGTCGAACAGCGGCGGCTCGACGCCGTAGTTGATCGCCCGCGAGCGGACGTAGGACGCCGCCGCCGAGATCGACTCCTTCATCACGTCGCGCAGGTTGCCCGTGACCGTCATCTTGCCCTTGCCGGGCATCATGACGCCTTCGATCGTCAAGAGCTCGCCGCCGACATCGGTCCAGGCCAGACCCGTGACGATACCGACCTGCGGCTCGCTCTCGATCTCGCCGAAGCGGTACTTCGGCACGCCGAGGAAGTCTTCGAGAGTCTTCTCGGTGACCTTGACCGACTTCTTCTTGGAGATCATCAGCTCCTTCACCGCCTTGCGGGCGAGTGTGGAGAGCTCACGCTCCAGGTTACGCACGCCCGCTTCGCGGGTGTAGCGGCGGATCATCAACAGCAGAGCATCGTCGTCGATCGACCATTCCTTGGAATCGAGGCCATGCTTGGAGATGGCGTTCGGGATCAGGTGCTTGCGCGCGATCTCGACCTTCTCGTTCTCGGTGTAGCCGGCGATCCGGATGATCTCCATGCGGTCCATCAGCGGCCCCGGAATATTGAGTGTATTCGCGGTCGTGATGAACATGACGTTCGACAGATCGTAATCGACCTCCAGATAGTGGTCGTTGAAGGTCGAGTTCTGCTCGGGGTCGAGGACCTCGAGCAGCGCCGACGACGGATCGCCGCGGAAATCGGCGCCCATCTTGTCGATCTCGTCCAACAGGAACAGCGGATTCGAGGTCTTGGCCTTGCGCATCGACTGGATGATCTTGCCGGGCATCGAGCCGATATACGTGCGGCGGTGACCGCGGATTTCCGCTTCATCCCGCACGCCGCCAAGCGAGACGCGCACGAACTCACGGCCGGTCGCCTTCGCGATCGACTTGCCAAGCGAAGTCTTGCCGACGCCGGGAGGCCCGACCAGACACAGGATTGGTCCGGTCAGCTTGTTGGCGCGCGACTGCACGGCGAGATATTCGACGATGCGGTCCTTGACCTTCTCGAGCCCGTAATGATCGGAGTCCAGCACGGCCTGGGCCTGCTCGAGGTCCTTCTTGACCTTGGACTTCTTGTTCCACGGAATCGACAACAGCCAGTCGAGATAGTTGCGCACGACGGTGGCTTCCGCGGACATCGGCGACATCTGGCGCAGCTTCTTCAATTCGTGCTGCGCCTTCTCCCGCGCTTCCTTGGAAAGCTTGGTCTTGGCAATCTTCTCTTCCAGATCGGCCAGTTCGTCGCGACCTTCGTCGTCGCCGAGCTCCTTCTGGATCGCCTTCATCTGCTCGTTCAGATAATACTCGCGTTGGGTCTTCTCCATCTGGCGCTTGACGCGCGAGCGGATGCGCTTCTCGACCTGCAGCACCGAGATTTCGCTCTCCATCAGGCCCAGCACCTTCTCCAGGCGCTGCGTGACGGACAACGTCTCCAGGATGGCCTGGCGATCCGCGATCTTGACGGCGAGATGCTGCGCGACCTGATCGCTGAGCTTGGCGAAGTCAGTGATCGCCTGAACCACGCCGACGACTTCGGCGGAGATCTTCTTGTTCAGCTTCACATAGCTTTCGAAGTCGGACACGACCGAGCGCGCCAGAGCCTCGGCTTCGACCGAGTTGGCGTCGGTATCGGCGAGCGCGATCGCGGTCGCCTCGTAATATTCGATGCGGTCGGAATACTTTTGCACACGCGCGCGCTCGAGCCCTTCGACCAGCACCTTCACGGTGCCGTCGGGAAGTTTCAGGAGCTGCAGTACGCTGGCGAGCGTACCGACTTCGTAGATGGAATCCGGGCTCGGATCGTCGTCGGACGCGTTCTTCTGCGTCGCGAGCAGGATCAGGGCGTCGTTCTTCATCACCTCTTCGAGGGCGCGGATCGATTTCTCGCGGCCGACGAACAGCGGCACGATCATGTGCGGAAATACGACGATGTCGCGGAGCGGCAGCACCGGATACGAATGGCTTTCGCCGAGAATAATGGTTGGCCGGGTTTTTGGAGTCGTCATGGCCTATTCCTTTTGTTTTGCCCCCTTGCACGCAGTCCGCATCGCTTGCGCAACCGCCACAAGGTGCTGGGAGTTCCGGGCCGGTCGGCCGCCTTCGCTGCCGCCTCTCACCGGATGATCTTTGCGACGAATCTCGAACGTGATTTCCGCCACCATGGGCATTAGGTGGCTATCGGGTATGGGGGTGTCAAGTCACGGAAAATGACCGCAAATTGCGGATCAGACGCGCGAAAAACGCTTACGCCACAGCGGCCGCCGAAAGGCCCGGCAGCCGCGCTATTGTAAGTGCTGAGTTCTGGCCAGCGCGAAGGTATCAGGCGCTGGCGCTGCTCTCGACGGCCCGGTCCGAACGGTCCGCATAAATGTAGAGCGGACGGGCAGTTCCCTCGACAACTTCGCGCGAGATCACAACCTCTTCGACACCTTCCAGGCCCGGCAGATCGAACATGGTCTCGAGCAGGATGCTTTCGAGGATCGAACGCAACCCGCGCGCGCCGGTCTTGCGCTCGATCGCCTTGCGAGCGACCGCGCCAAGCGCCTCGTCGGCGAAGGTGAGTTCGATGTTCTCCATTTCGAACAGTCGCTGGTATTGTTTCACCAGCGCGTTCTTCGGATCGGTCAGGATCTTCTTCAGCGAGGTCTCGTCGAGATCCTCCAACGTCGCGACCACCGGCAGGCGGCCGACGAATTCGGGGATCAAGCCGTACTTCAGCAAGTCTTCCGGCTCGACATGGCGGAAGATTTCGCCGGTGCGGCGGTCTTCGGGCGCCAGCACCTGGGCGGCGAAACCGATCGAGGTCGAGCGTCCGCGTGCGGAGATGATCTTCTCAAGGCCTGAGAACGCGCCGCCGCAGATGAACAGGATGTTGGTGGTGTCGACCTGCAGGAACTCCTGCTGCGGGTGCTTGCGGCCGCCCTGCGGAGGCACGGAGGCGACCGTGCCTTCCATGATCTTCAACAGCGCCTGCTGCACGCCCTCACCCGACACGTCGCGGGTGATTGACGGGTTGTCGGACTTGCGGCTGATCTTGTCGATTTCGTCGATATAGACGATGCCCCGCTGCGCGCGCTCGACATTGTAGTCGGCCGACTGCAACAGCTTCAGGATGATGTTCTCGACGTCTTCGCCGACGTAGCCGGCTTCGGTCAGCGTCGTCGCATCCGCCATGGTGAACGGCACGTCGAGAATCCGCGCCAGCGTCTGCGCGAGCAGCGTCTTGCCCGAACCGGTCGGACCGATCAGCAGGATGTTCGACTTCGCGAGTTCGACGTCGTTATGCTTGGTCTGGTGATTGAGGCGCTTGTAGTGATTGTGAACGGCAACCGAGAGCACCTTCTTGGCATGGCTCTGGCCGATCACGTAGTCGTCCAGCACCTTGCAGATTTCCTTCGGCGTCGGGATGCCGTCGCGCGACTTCACCAGCGAGGACTTGTTCTCCTCACGGATGATATCCATGCAGAGTTCGACGCATTCGTCGCAGATGAATACGGTGGGACCCGCGATCAGTTTGCGGACTTCGTGCTGGCTCTTTCCACAGAACGAGCAATACAGCGTGTTCTTGGAGTCGCTCGTGCCAACCTTACTCATTCCTGTCTCCGTCCGCCGTTCGATCCGTTACCCGATCGACCCATTCCGGCACTGTCACCGGACCTGAAGGTAGATAGAGCAAATTCCGTACCAAAAAAGCCCCTAACTCAATTATGCACCGTGCGAATCACGGCGTCTCGATTCCCCCGCGATCTTAACCCAATCCACACAGCCAACCATGCTGGCACCCGACTATCAAGAATTCGCTAATCGGGCTCGGAATTGCTACCCGTGACAATACCGTGATTTGTGGCGTTGGCACGGGGAGAAGTTGACGAAATCGACCGAGCGTTGCGGTATTGCCACGCCGCAAAACCGGCACGAAAGCGGAACTTTCGGCCTACGCGAGGGCATAAGCGCGGCTTTCGGCCCTATTTGCCGATTCAACCAACCGTTAGGGTCAACACGCGGTGTCGCGATCCGTATCCTTACGGGACCCTCACCGGCGTCACTTCTTCGGGGCGCTTGTCGATCACCTTGTCGACGATCCCGAAGTCGTGGGCCATATCGGCGGTCAAAAATTTGTCGCGCTCCAGCGCGTCCTCGATCGCCTTGTAGGTCTGGCCGGTGTGCTTCACGTAGATTTCGTTGAGACGCTTCTTGAGATTCAGGATCTCTTGCGCGTGCAGCATGATGTCGGTGGCCTGGCCCTGGAAGCCGCCGGACGGCTGATGCACCATGATGCGCGAATTGGGCAGCGAGAAGCGCATGTCCTTTTCACCAGCCGCGAGCAACAGCGAACCCATCGAGGCCGCCTGCCCGGTGCACAGCGTCGACACCGGCGGACGAATGAATTGCATGGTGTCGTAGATCGCAAGCCCCGATGTCACCACACCGCCGGGCGAGTTGATGTACATCGAGATTTCCTTCTTCGGATTCTCCGCCTCGAGGAACAGAAGCTGTGCGACGACGAGCGTCGACATGCCGTCTTCGACCGGACCGGTCAGGAAAATGATGCGCTCCTTCAGAAGCCGCGAGAAAATGTCGTAGGCGCGTTCGCCGCGGTTGGTCTGCTCGACCACCATCGGAACGAGGTTCATGTAGGTTTCAACGGGATCGCGCATGAATCACCCAAGGGTTCGAATAGAGAATAAGCGGGAACGAACATCCATTGGCAAGGCAGGCATGACTGCCGCATGCGGACGAACGTCCCGTGATGCAGACTTCAACTCAGCTCACACATATGAGCCAATTTCCTGGCTACAAGGCCGGGCAATTGCGGAGCCGAATGAGAGAAGTTCAAACTGATTCGCAGCCAATCTCATAGCGACGGGTGCTGTCACCACGCCGCTATCGCCGTTCATCATTAATGCCGGCCTGACCAAATCAATCAGGCTGCACTCTTCTCGTCGGCCTCGTCGTCCTTGAACAGGTCCTCGCGCGACACCTTCTTTTCGGTCACGTGGGCGAGTTCGAGGATGAAATCGACCACCTTGTCTTCATAGATCGGCGCACGAAGCTGGGCCAGCGCATTGGCGTTATTGCGATAGTAGTCCCAGACCTCCTTCTCGCGGCCGGGCATCGAGCGCGCCCGCTCGATCACCGCGCGGCTGACTTCGTCATCGGTCACGGTGATCTTGTTCTTCTCGCCGATCTCCGACAGCACGAGGCCGAGCCGGACGCGGCGGTCGGCGATCTTCTTGTACTCTTCCTTGGCCGCCTCTTCGGTGGTGTTCTCGTCGGCAAAGGTCTTGCCGGAGGATTCCATCTCGGCCTTGATCGAGTTCCACATCAGGTTGAACTCTTCCTCGATCAGCGACGGCGGCGCCTCGAATTTGTGGCTGTCGTCGAGCCGGTCGAGCAGCGCGCGCTTGACGCGCTGGCGCGTGGCTCCTGCGAACTCGGCGACCAGCCGCTCGCGCGCGGCCTCCTTCAGCTTGTCGAGCGATTCCAGGCCGAGCGTTTTTGCAAACTCGTCGTTGATCTCAGTCTCGCCCGGGGCTTCGATCAGGGTTGCCGTGGTCTCGAACTCGGCCGCCTGGCCGGCGAGCTTCTCGCTGGCGTAATTCTTCGGGAACGACACTTTCAGCGTGCGGGTCTCACCGGCCCCGATGCCGACGAGCTGTTCCTCAAAGCCCGGAATGAACTGTCCGGTGCCGATCACGACCTGGATGCCCTCGCCGGTGCCGCCGTCGAACGGCACGCCGTCGATAGAACCCTTGAAGCTGATGGTGACGCGATCGCCGGTTTCGGCCTTGGCGCCCTCGGCCTTGGCGGTATAGGGACGGTTCTGGTCGGCGATGCGCTTGATCGCCTCGTCGACTTCGGCGTCGGTCACTTCGACCACCGGCTTCTCCACCGAGAAAGTCTTGAAATCGGCGAGCTGGATCGTCGGCACCACCTCGATCGCCACTGTGTAGGTCAGGTCGCTCTTGCCGGCGAGCAATTCCTCGACCTCTTTCTGCTCGGTCGGCAACGTGATCTTGGGCTCGGTCGCGAGGCGGAAACCGCGGTCGGTGAAGATCTGCGTGTTAGTGTCGCGGATGGTCTGGTCGATGGTCTCGGCCATTACCGAGCGGCCATACACCTTCTTCAGATGGCTCACCGGCACCTTGCCGGGGCGGAAGCCATTGAGCTTCACCTTGTCCTTGAGGTCGACCAGCTTGGCATCCGCCTTGGCATCGAGATCCGATGCGGGAACGCTGACCTTGAACTCGTGCTTCAATCCCTCGGCGAGGGTTTCGGTGACCTGCATGGTGTCAATCTTCTTCCGCTTGCGCCGGGCCAAACGGCCGCGGCAGTGTCTAAGTTTGTTCGACGCGCAAGCCTTGCAGCCCTGCGCCGGTGGTTCGGCTGAACTTGGCTCCCCCAGTAGGGGGAGCAAGCCTTCCAGTATTCGTCATGCAAACGCTTGGATAGAGCGCTTGGTGCGGGCGGAGGGACTCGAACCCCCACAACTTTCGTCACTGGAACCTAAATCCAGCGCGTCTACCAGTTCCGCCACGCCCGCGTGAAAAGCATCCATACCCGGCCGCGATGCCGCGGGCGGCGGGCTTATAACATGAGCCTACACCTCCGCAGCAAAAAAATGGCCCTTTTTGACAGCCCCGGGGCAAGGCGTCACAGCTAGGACAGGCACATCAGAAATGGTCCATATCGGTCCGATGGCAAGCCCCAAATCAACGCTAGATCGACGCGAGCTGCTGGCCGGGCTGGGCGCCGCCGCGCTGGCCCCGATATGGCCGGTTTCCGGCGCAGCCCAGGCGCGTCCCCCGCTGACGTTACAGGCCACGCCGGAGACTCTCGCACTCCGGCCCGGCGGTACGGCCGCGCCAGTCTGGTCGCTGCAAGGATCCGACCTCGTCTTCAAGCGTGGCGAGCCGGCCGAGATCGCCTTTGCCAATGAGCTGCCGGTGCCGGTCGTCCTCAACTGGCGGGGTATGGACGGCGTTCCGGCTCACGCCCCCCTCACGGCGCGCGCAGCCCTCGCAAGCGGTGGCAAGACCACCTTGCAGCTTCCCCTGCGCCACGCGGGGACCTTCCTCTGCGACTCCGGGCTGCTTGGCGATCAACAGGTACAACCAACGCGGGCACGGCCGTTGATCGTTCGCGAAACCGAGCCGGTCGCTGTCGACCGCGACGAGGTGCTCCTGATCGAGGACTGGCGGGCAAGGCTCGATGGAACAGCGATCGCGCCGGGAATCGATCCGAAGGACACAGCGCCTCTCCAAACGATTAACGGCCGGACTTCGCTCGAACTCTCAGGTCGCACCAACGAACGGATCAGGCTCCGCATCATCAGCGGATGCCAACGCTCTGTTGTTGCTATCAAACTGGATGGGCTCGACGTCCGGGTCATGGCCATCGACAGCCAACCATCCGAGCCGTTCCGGGCCCGCAATGGCGCCCTGATACTGGCGCCGGGCGGGCGGGTCGACGCCTTCATCGATTTGACCGCTTCGGCAGGCACGACCAATACGATCCTGCTGCATGATGGCAAGGAAGCCCGCCCGATCGGCAGGCTTGTCGTCTCCAGCGAACCGCCGGTCCGCGCGGCCCCGCTGCCACCCGCCCCGCCGCTGCCCTCCAACGGCCTGCCCGAGCGGCTCGACCTCAAGGGGGCGATCCGGATCGATGTCGTGCTGGGCCGACCTTCCGGCGACTGGATGACGCCAGCCAACTTTGCCGTGAGTGCCCCACCCGCCTTCCGCGCCAGGAAAGGCCGCACCGTGGTGCTGGCGCTCACCAACCGCGCCGCGGTCACCACCGTTTTCCACCTCCACGGCCATCACTTCCGGCTGCTGGACCGGCTCGACGACGGCTGGAAGCCGTTCTGGCTGGATACGCTGGCGATCGAGCCCGGCCAGACCCAACGCATCGCCTTTGCCGCCGAACATGCCGGCCGCTGGCTGATCGAATCCGTCGCAACCGACTGGGCGGCACCGCGGCTGGTGCGATGGTACGCAGTCGAATGAGGAGCAAGCCATGAGCACACCGGTTCCCGCCATCCGCAGCGTCAAGGCGCGACCGCTCGTGGTGCCGCTCGCGCGCCCAGTGAAGAACGCCTTTGGCGTGATCGATGTCGGCCCGCTGGTCCTGATCGATGTCGAGACCGATCAGGGCGCTACCGGCCACTCCTACATTTTCGCCTACAGCAAGCTGACGCTGAAGCCGCTGGTGCACCTGATTGAGGAGATCGGGCGCGAACTCACCGGCAGACCAGTTGCGCCCTACGATCTGATGGCGGCGATGGACGCAAAATTCCGCCTGCTCGGCTGGCAGGGCCTAGTCGGCATGGCGGTGTCCGGCCTCGACATGGCCTATTGGGACGCGCTCGGCCAGTTGGCCGCCAAGCCGGTGGTTGAACTGCTCGGCGGGTCGCCAAAACCGATCCGGGCCTATGACAGCTATGGCGTGGTCGATCCGGTGGCGGACGAAAGGGCGCTGCGCCGCTCGCTCGAACAGGGATTTCGCGGCATCAAGATCAAGGGCGGCGACGGCGATGCCGCCAACGACGAGCGCGTGGTCAAGGGCGTGCGCGCCCTCATCGGCCCTGACATCGCGCTGATGATCGACTTCAACCAGTCGCTCGATCCCGCGGAAGCCACGCGCCGGATCGCTCGCCTCGCGCCCTACGATTTGCACTGGATCGAAGAACCCGTGCCGCAGGAAAACCTCTCGGGACACGCCAAGGTCCGCGAGACTTCGCCGACGCCGATTCAGGCCGGCGAGAACTGGTGGTTCCCGCGCGGCTTTGCCGAGGCGATCGCGCTAGGTGCCAGCGATTTCATCATGCCCGATCTGATGAAGTGCGGCGGCGTCACGGGCTGGCTGCAGGTCGCCGCCCAAGCCAAAGCCGCCAACATTCCGACGTCGAGCCATCTCTTCGCCGAAGCCAGCGCCCACATGCTGGCGGTGACGCCAACCGCGCACTGGCTCGAGTTTTTGGATTTCGCCAGCGTCATCCTCGCCCACCCCACCGAGATCGTCGATGGCACGCTCACCGCGCGTGGACCGGGGCTAGGGCTGGAGTGGAATGAGACGGCGGTGGCGAAGTATCTGGTATGAGAGCTGTCTCGTGTCCCGGACGCAGCGCAGCGTATCAAGCCGCAAGCGGCGCGCTGCGCAGCATCCGGGGAACGAAGGCGACTAATACTCAATCCCAAACTCATCATAGAGCCGGCGGAACACGGCCGGCAGCACTTCTGGCAAATCTTCTGCGATCAGGCCTGGCCCCGCCTCGCCCGCGGCTTCGCCGTGCATCCAGACGCCGATGCAGGCGGCTTCATAGGCCGGCACGCCTTGCGCCAGCAGCCCCGCGATTATGCCGGCCAACACATCACCGGCTCCCGCCGTCGCGAGCCAGGGCGGCGCGTTGGAGGCAATGCTGGCACGCCCGTCCGGCGAAGCCACCACCGTGTCCGGTCCCTTCAGCAACACCACCGCGCTGGAGCGCTGGGCGGCGTCGCGCACCCGCTCCAGCTTCGAACGGCCGGGGTGCTTGTTGCTGATATCGCTGAACAGGCGCGGAAACTCGCCCTCATGCGGGGTGAGAATGACCTGCGGGTCCTCGCTGGCCTTGATCGCTTCAAACAGCCGCTCCGGCGCTTCGGCAAAACTCGTCAGCGCATCGGCGTCGAGCACGAGGCCGCGTTTCGTCGAGAGGGCGGTGTGAACGAGATCGCGCGTGCGGGCGCCGATGCCGGCGCCCGGCCCGATCACGATGGAATTGAGCCGCCTGTCGCCCACGAGGTCGGCGAATTCGATCACGGTATCGACGGGACGCACCATGACTGCCGTCAGCGCCGCCGCATTGACGGCGAGCGCATCGCTCGGCGAGGCCACCGTGACGAGGCCAGCGCCTGCCCGCAGCGCGCCACGGGCCGCCAACCGCGCCGCACCCGTCGACGCCAGTTCCCCCGACAGCACGACGGCATGGCCGCGGGCATATTTGTGGCCGTCGATAGAAGGCACCGGAAAGGATTTTCGCCAGCTCTGCGGAACGTTCTCGAACGTCTGCGGCCGGATCTCCTCAAGCACATGCGCATCGATGCCGATTTCGGCGACGCGGACGCGGCCGCAATGCTTGCGCCCGGGCATCAACAGATGCGCCGGCTTGCGGCGGAAGAAGGTCACGGTTTCGGCGGCGTTGATTGCTGCACCCATCACCGCGCCCGTGGTGCCGTTGATGCCGCTCGGCAGGTCGACGGCCAGCACCGGCGCGCCATTGGCGTTGATCGCCTCGATCATCTCGAGCGGATCGCCCTTGACCGGACGATTGAGACCTGCGCCGAACAGCGCGTCGATGATCAGGGACGGCTTGCCGATCGCCTGTGGGTTAAACGGCAGCACCGGATATTTCCAGCCGCGCGCGGCGAGCGCGGCATCACCCTGCAGGCTCTCGCGCTCGCACAACAGGATAACGGAAACCTCGCGCCCGCGTGCGGCGAGTTCGGCGGCCGCCACAAAGCCGTCGCCGCCATTGTTGCCGCGGCCGGCGACCACGACGATCGGCCCCTCCTCGACGAGATCCATCGCAACCTCGGCCACGGCCTGCCCGGCGCTCATCATCAGCGCGAAGCCGGGCGTTCCGCCGGCGATCGTCAGCCGGTCGGCCCTCTCCATCTCGGTCGTGGTCAAGACTTCCATGCCGAATCCTCGATGCATCCGCCTTTTCTGAAGGCATATCCCCGTCGCGCCCGTGGCCCGCCACGCCCCGCCTGCACAGGAAATGATCGATTTGCCTATCTTGTAAGCTTCGCTATCATGCGAGCCGCCGGCGGACCTCTCTCACTTGCCTGTTAAAAGTCTGATAACGTTCCGAAATCAGCCGCATTAACAACTTGGCACAGACCCTGCTTTTGAGGAAGCCTGTTGGAAAGCCGAGCTCAGGATCGTCGCAGTCAGCGGCAATTATGAGCAGTTCCGGCTTTGCAATCATGAGCCGTTCCGGCTTTGCCGGATGCAAGGATCAAACCAGACGGCGCCAGGTAAGTTCACCAGGCTGCGAACCGAAACTATCTGCACACTGCAATTTGGAAATGCCCGGGAGGCGCTCAGTGAAGAAGATTGAAGCCATCATCAAGCCATTCAAGCTCGACGAGGTGAAAGAGGCGCTTCAGGAAGTCGGACTGCAGGGTATCACGGTCACCGAGGCCAAGGGGTTCGGGCGGCAGAAGGGACACGCCGAGCTGTATCGCGGTGCGGAATACATCGTGGACTTCCTGCCCAAGGTGAAAATCGAGATCGTGATTTCGGACGAGCTGGTCGAGAAGGCGATCGACGCGATCCGCCGCGCGGCCCAGACCGGGCGCATCGGCGACGGCAAGATCTTCGTCTCCAACATCGAGGAAGCGATCCGGATCAGAACCGGCGAATCCGGGCTGGACGCTATCTGAGCCGGGTGCTATCCGAAAGTTTGCGACTAAAAAACAAGAAAAGGGCTGCTCTGGCAGCCTGATTTCGTTCGCGGTGTCCTATCGATCGTCTGCGAAATGTCGCGCTCCGGAAACCGTCCCGTAAGCCAAAAGGGGTATTCATGAAGACCGCTAAAGACGTCCTGAAATCGATCAAGGACAACGACGTAAAATACGTCGACCTGCGCTTCACCGATCCGCGCGGCAAGTGGCAGCACGTGACCTTCGACGTTAGCATGATCGAAGAGGACACCTTTGCCGAAGGCCAGATGTTCGACGGCTCCTCGATCGCCGGCTGGAAGGCGATCAACGAATCCGACATGTGCCTGATGCCTGATCCGGTGACCGCGACGATCGACCCGTTCTTCGCCGAGACCACCATGGTCATCGTCTGCGATGTGCTGGAGCCGACCACGGGCGAGCCCTACAACCGCGACCCCCGCGGCATCGCCAAAAAAGCCGAGGCAATGGTGAAATCGTCGGGCGTCGGCGACACCGTGTTCTTCGGACCGGAAGCCGAATTCTTCGTGTTCGACGACGTGCGCTACCAGACCACCCCCTACAACACCGGCTTCAAGCTCGATTCCTCGGAACTGCCGATCAATTCGGACACCGAGTATGAGGGCGGCAATCTCGGTCACCGCATCCGCACCAAGGCCGGCTACTTCCCGGTCCCGCCGCAGGACTCGGTGCAGGACATGCGCTCGGAAATGCTCGGCGCGATGGCCAAGATGGGCGTCAAGGTCGAGAAGCATCACCACGAAGTCGCTTCCGCCCAGCACGAGCTCGGCATGAAGTTCGACACCATGACGCTGATGGCCGACCAGATGCAGATCTACAAATACTGCATCCACCAGGTCGCGCACATCTACGGCAAGACCGCCACCTTCATGCCGAAGCCGGTCTATGGCGACAACGGTTCGGGCATGCACTGCCACCAGTCGATCTGGAAGGACGGCAAGCCGGTGTTCGCCGGCAACAAATATGCCGACCTCTCGGAGACCTGCCTCCACTATATCGGCGGCATCATCAAGCACGCCAAGGCAATCAACGCCTTCACCAACCCGTCGACCAACTCCTACAAGCGCCTGGTCCCGGGCTATGAAGCCCCCGTGCTGCTCGCCTACTCCGCGCGCAATCGCTCGGCCTCCTGCCGCATCCCGTATACCGCGAACCCGAAGGCCAAGCGCGTCGAAGTCCGCTTCCCCGATCCAATGGCCAACCCCTATCTCGGCTTCGCCGCGATGCTGATGGCCGGCCTCGACGGCATCAAGAACAAGATCGATCCGGGTCCGGCGATGGACAAGGACCTCTACGATCTTCCGAAGGAAGAGCTGAAGCAGATCCCGACCGTGTGCGGCTCCTTGCGCGAGGCGCTGGAAAACCTCGACAAGGACCGCGCCTTCCTCAAGAACGGCGGCGTGTTCGATGACGACTTCATCGACAGCTTCATCGAACTGAAGATGACCGAAGTCGAGCGCTTTGAGATGACTCCGCATCCGGTCGAGTTCGAGATGTATTATTCGCAGTGATCTCGCGCGGCGCTCGCGCCGCCAGTATCACCGTCCGACAATGCAAAAGGCGCTCCCGAGGGGCGCCTTTTGTTTTTGCGAAGGAAAGTCAGGAGCTTGGCCGCCTCGTTCGTGTACTCATTCCGCCAACTGCCGCCGCGAATTCCGCTCATATGGCCGCAAGCGCTCCGGAACCTCGCAATGTCGCCGTGCGTTGAGTGGGTCCACCAAAATGCGTCGAAGGAGGACGCCCCGTGAACAAAACAACCCTGACTAGAACAACGTTGAATAGTCTCGCAACCACATGCGCTGCCCTGGCGCTCGCCCTTGCCACGGCTCCGGCCACGGCTCAGGACACCGGGCGGACGAGGGTCGGCACGCTCACCTGTAGCATACCGCCCGGTGTCGGCCTCGTCATCGGGGGGCAGCGGCAACTGAGCTGCATCTATGCGTCATCGAGAGGCAGGGGGCGCGAGGCTTATGAGGGCACCGTCAGCACGCTTGGCCTCGACATCGGCGCCACGACCGGCGGCCAGTTGGCCTGGGCGATTTTTGCGCCGACCACGCTGCGCCGGGCGGCATTGGCGGGAACCTATACGGGTGCAACCGCCGGCGGCACGGTCGGCGCCGGAGCGAGTGCCAACGTCCTGGTTGGAGGCTCGGACCGCACGGTCATGATGCAGCCGCTATCCGTGCAGGGGCAGACAGGCGTGAACATTGCGGCAGGCGTATCCACAATGGAGCTGCGGCCGGCGGCCGCTGCGCCCCCCGCGCGCCGCGCTCCCCAGTGACGACATCATCGCTGGTGAACTAGTCGGCGGCTTGCCGTCGCGACCATTGACGCAAGATGCGAAAGGCGCCTGCATTCGGGCGCCTTTTGTTTTTGGAGTAGGATGGGGAGCGACCTGTCCGCCGTAGCTCAACGAACGAAGGCGGAAGCGATACCCACATCACTCGCATGGGTCCCCGCACATCGCGGAGCCCGTCAGCGGTATCGGGTCGCCCATGTGGTCGATCGCGCGGTCGAGGCAGAGGCGCAGCATGCGCGCCAGTTCGGCCTTGCGATACGGCTTGGCAAGCAACAGCACGCCCTCGCCGAGGCGCTCGCTCGAACCAAATGCATCGAAGGTGTGGCCGGACGTATAGAGCACCCGGAGCGGCCGGCGCAGCTTGGCGACCTCCTCCGCAAGCTGCCGGCCGTTCATCGCGCCGGGCATGACGATGTCGGTGAACAGCAGATCGAATGCCACACCGGATTTGACCAGCTCGAGCGCCTGCGCCGCGCCGGCGGCGGCAATGACCGTGTAGCCGAGGCTTTCAAGCCGGCCGACGACATGCGCCCGCACCACGTCGTCATCCTCCACACAGAGGATGGTTTGCGTTCCGCCGCGCAGTTCGACGTCCGCTTCCGGCGGCGCGACAGGCGCGTCCAAGGGCTCGGTATCGGCCGTCTCGGTATCGGCCTTGGGGAGAAGAATGCGGAAGCAGGCGCCCTTGCCCTCCTCGCTCTCGACCGCGACGCTGCCGCCGGATTGCTTTGCAAATCCGAACACCATGCTCAGCCCAAGTCCCGTGCCCACGCCGAACTGCTTGGTCGAAAAGAACGGCTCGAAAATCCTGTCGCGTATCGCGGGTGGAATGCCGGCGCCGGTATCGATCACCTCGATCACGACATAGGCGCCCGCGCCGAGCCCGCCCATGTCGGCGTCATGCTCACCGCGCGTGAGATTTCCCGTCCTGAACAGCAGCCTGCCGCCATCGGGCATGGCGTCACGGGCGTTGATCGCGAGATTGACGAGGGCGGAGGAGAGCTGGCTCCCGTCGACCAAAGCCGGCCAGACCTGATCGCTCAATGCGGTTTCGATTTGAATCTGTCGTCCGAGCGTCGGCGCCAGCAGTTGCACCACTTCCTCGACCAGCGCGTTGACGTCGGTCTCGCGCGGGCGCAGCGGCTGTTTGCGGGCAAAGGCCAAGAGGTTGGCCGTGAGCTGGGATGCACGATCGGCGGCATCGCCGATCATCCGGGCGATCGAGGCGAGCGCCGGATCATGCTTGACGCCGTCGGTCAGGATTTCGATCGTGCCCGTGATCACGGTCAGCACGTTGTTGAAGTCGTGGGCGATGCCGCCGGTCAGTTGTTCGACCGATTCCATCTTCTGCGCCTGGAGCAACAGCTCCTCGGCGGCGCGCTTGGCGGTGATGTCCCTGACGAAGGCGTTGATGATGTAACGTTCACCGCGGTGCAGTGCTGTGAGCGATACTTCGGCGAAGAATTCGCGGCCGTCCTTGTGCAGCAACGGCGTTTCGTATCGCCCGCCAACGGGGCTGGCTGCCGCCTCGCTCAGGAAGCGATCGACCCATTGCCGATGCACGGCGCGCTGCGATTCCGAAAACACCAGTTCGTCCATGCTTCTGCCAACGGCCTCAGCGCGCGTCCATCCCATCAGGGCCTCGGCTTGTGGACTCCAGCCGAGGATGACGCAGCGCTCATCGGTCTGGACGAAAGCGTCGAGCGAACCCTCGATAATGGCTTGCGCCATGTCGCTGTCGATCAGCGTCTGGTCAGCGCGTCCCTCCTCTGCTCCGTTGCGTCCATCCGCAAGGCCCGCAACATCGGAAAGCCTGTGCCAAAGCCGCGCCGCAGCAAGAATCGCAAGCACGCCGGTGATTGCAGCGCTCGCCAGCGCGGCGCCGATGATGATCGCCAGCGGCCCCAGCGAGGGGGCACGCGTCGCCAGGAAATAGGTTACTGCGCTCACGACGCAGGACGTCACGAGGACCAGCAAGATCATCGCCGGCGCGAGACGTCCAGGTTGCGTCATGGCGGCTTTACCAGTGTCGAGATGATGGGTGACTTAGCCGACTTCCCGGAGCCGATCCCATCTTTTCGGCCCCGTAGGATTACGGATGAGGTCGCTCCGGACGTGCGTCTGTCCGGTCAGCTCGCCCGCTCGTGCGCCTTGAGCGCCGCCCCGAACGCCTCGAACAGCTTGCGATTGATCGGGTTGCGCTGCGGGTCATACTCGGCATGCCACTGCACGCCGAGCGCAAAGCTCGGGGCGTCCGCGATCCGGATCGCTTCGATGGTGCCGTCCTCGGCAATGCCTTCGATGACGACGCGCCTCCCCGGTTCAAGGATGCCCTGCCCGTGCAGCGAATTCACCCGGATGGTTTCGCAGCCGAGCAGGCTTGCAAAGGTGCCGCCGGGCGTGAGGTGGACGTCGTGGCGGTCGGCGAACACGACCGTGGGATCGGGATGAATCTCGCCGTTCTCCAGCCGCGGCATGCGGTGGTTCATGCGGCCGGGGATCTCGCGGATTTCCGGATGCAGCGATCCGCCGAAGGCGACGTTCATCTCCTGCAGGCCGCGACAGATGCCGAAGATCGGCACGCCGCGGGCAACGCAGGCCTCTGTCAGCGCCAGCGCGACGTCGTCGCGGTGGATGTCGTAGGGCTCGTGCCTCTCATGCGGCTCGGTCTTGAAGCGGGTCGGATGGACATTGGCCCGCGCGCCAGTCAGCACGATGCCATCGACGACGTCGAGCAGCGCACCGATGTCGGTAATCTCGGGCGACCCGGCAAACATCAGCGGCAGTGCCCCCGCCACGTCGGTGACCGCGCGCAAATTGCGCTCTCCGACCATCTGGGTCTGAAAACGATTTTCGACGCGATAGGCGTTCCCGATCACACCGACCACGGGCCGTCTCATCGCCAATTTTCCGCTGTCATCGTCCTGCGCAAGGACCTTCTAGATTGGGCCGCCATTGCAGACGATAATGCCCGCGAGCCGGCGGCGGATCAATATCCGGCAGCGGCCTGCGGGCCTGCCCTGCTATTTTCGCGTGAAAGCCTCGCGGGCGTCGATGCCGTCGGCCCCGGGCAAACCGGCCGCCCGGAGCGCCGCGGCAGCCGAATTGCCGGCATCACCCAGCCATGGCAATTTCGCCTGAATTCCACGCGTGACCGGCTGGCCCAGCGCGCCGCCGAAATCGACCGGCCAATATCCGTTCGGCACCACTTCAGCCGATATTCCCTGAAGGCGATAGCCACTGCCGAGCACCGCCTCGGCATCGTCGGGTGCTACCCGCCGCGCGGTGCCGGGGTTGGCTGGATCGGCAAAGGTCACGAGCACCGGGATCAGCGCGTCCTTTACCGGCACGACGCCGGTCAACCGGCTCATCTCGTTAAAAGAGACCCGCTTGCCGGCCGCCGCCGTGTAGGCGCGCAGAGCCACGTAGTTCACGTCGTCGAGGACGAGATTGTTGTCAACATGCGCAAGCAGCGCGACAAGGTTCTTGCCTTGCCCGAGATCGACGAAAATGGCGTCGCCGACTGTCCGGGTCTGACCGCGGCGGGTGTAGCTGCGATCGGGATGAACGGCCACCACGCCGGATGCCGATCTGCGCCCCTGCGGCGTCTCGACATCGACGGACAGACTATACTTGTGGGCGGGACGGTTGATTCTGATTTGGTCGCCGACCACCAGCGCCGCCAACAGCGCAATCGGGCCGAACCATTTGAAATTCATCTCATCCTCGCCGGCACCATATCGGATTCGTCTATCGCTTGGCATACCGGACGTGGCAGCGTCAAACCGGCGCGTGCGCTCCCGCTTGATCCCGACGGCGTTTTTGGCGAAAGACTGCAGACGACATTCTGCGAGAAGGAATCAACGTGACAGGTCCGGCTGACAATCGCCTTCAGGCCCGCAACGATCTGGCGTGGGCGATATCGGTCGGCGGCATCGGCGTGGTGCTGTTCGCCGCGCTGCTCGTGTTCACCTGGCACTTCGCCGCGACGCTGTTCCTGATATTTACCGGCATGCTGCTCGGTGTCGCGCTCAACGCCATGGCCAACCTGCTTGGACGCGTGGTGCGGCTGCCGCATGCGCTGCGCCTGACGGTGGTCTGCCTGGTGGTCGCGGGCATGCTGTCGGGCATCGTCTTCCTCGGCGGCACTACGATCGCCCAGCAGACGACGGCGTTGAGCAACACGCTCAAATCGCAGCTCGTCAACGTCAAAGGCTTCCTGGAGCGGAACGGCATCGACACCAGCTTTTTCGATTTCGGCACCCTGTCGTCGACGTCGGATGATGGCACGCCGGCGCCCGCCGCGACGCCGACGCCGCACACGCTTCCCAGCGCCGGCACGATTGCGGCCAGCGGCGGCGCCATCTTCAGCCAGAGCCTGAAACTGATTCTGGGCACCGCCAGCGCCGTCGGAAACTTCTTCATCGTGCTGTTTTTGGGGATTGCCTTCGCGACCCAGCCGAGCGTCTACCGCAATGGCCTGCTGTTCATGGCGCCCGTGAGGCATCGCGTGCGCGCGGTTGCGATCGTCGACCGGATCGGCGAGACGCTGGAGCGCTGGCTGATCGCGCAGATCATCACCATGGTTGCGGTGTTCCTGGTAACCTGGATCGGGCTGTCGATCATCGGCATCCAGAGCTCGTTCATCCTGGGCATCCAGGCAGGCCTGCTCGCCTTCATCCCGACCGTCGGCGCCATTCTCGGCGGGCTGATCGTAGTGCTGGCGAGTCTCGCGTCGGGATGGGTCGCGGGCCTCTCCGCCTTCATCCTGTTCCTCGGCGTGCACGCGCTGGAAAGCTACGTGCTGACGCCGATCATTCAGCGGCAGGCGCTGGATATTCCGCCTGCGACGCTGTTTGCGTTCCAGATCCTGCTCGGCGTCGTCTTCGGCATTTGGGGCTTGGCGCTTGCGCTGCCGCTGATGGCGATCGCGAAGGTGATGATCGATCATTTCAAGGCGGAAGCGGCGCCGCCGGCCGCCATCACGACGGCGGCCTGAACGGTGTCAGTCCGCCGTGGTCAGCACCGTCTCGGTATGCTCGACCTCGGGCGGCGAAGCAAAGTACGGCCCGACCAGCGCGCGCCAGGCGGTGAAATCTTCCGAGCCGCGAAAGTCCACGGTGTGATTTTCCAGCGTCTCCCACTTCGCCACCAGCCGATATCGCTGCGGCTTCTCGATCGATTTGTGCAATTCAAACCCCTTGCCGCCCTTGGCGCGCAGGAACAGCGGACGCGCCTTGGCGACGGCCGCTTCAAAATCCTTCTCGGTGCCCGGCTTGACGTCGATTTGTGCGATTTCGGTGATCATTGAGTTACGCCCTCTCGTGAGAATTAGCGTGTCTAACCCAGACGCCTCAAAAGCAAAAGGCGGATGCATGGACGTTGTTGCGATGCACGGTAGTCGTTGATGCCGCAAGCGTGAGGAAACCGCGCGCGGGACATGCTCCCGCCGCAACCCCGGTCTGGTGTAGGCTTGCGCCAACAACGAGCGACAACAAGCTCATGGTCGCGGGGAGAGAAACAATGAATCTCGGTCGGATCCTGTTCTCCTTCACCCTGGCTGCGGCGGCAAGTGCATTGAGCTTGATGACGGCGCCATCGCATGCGCAGCAGCCAGCGGCAGTCGCCATCGACAATGACGATATCAGCGGCGTGGTGCGCGGACCGAACGGGCCAGAGGCCGGCGTCTGGGTCATCGCTGAGACCACCGAACTGCCGACGAAATTCGCCAAGATCGTCGTCACCGACGACCAGGGCCGTTACGTGATCCCGGACCTGCCGCCGAACGTCAACTACGCGATCTGGGTTCGCGGCTATGGCCTCGTGGATTCACCCAAGATGCGGGCCAAGCCCGGCCAGCAGGTCAACCTCACGGCGGTTCCGGCGCCAAACGAGGCGGCGGCGGCCCATTATTACTCAGCGATCTATTGGTACACGATGATGAAGACTCCGCCGGCGAAGGATTTCGGCGGCAGCACGGAGATCCCGAAGGAAATCACGCAGGACATATGGCGCCAGCGGATGAACAATGTCGACTGCATCGGCTGTCATCAGCTTGGCCAGGAATCCACGCGCACGATCCCGGGCGGGTTCGGCGAATTCAAATCGCACGAGGAAGCCTGGATGCGCCGCGTCGCCGCAGGTCAAACAGGCGAATGGATGGTGAACCGACTCGCCGGGCAGATGGGCGGCGTGCCGTTCAAATATTTCGGCGATTGGACCGACCGGGTGGCCAAGGGCGAACTGCCGAAAGAAAAACCATCGCGGCCGGCCGGCATCGAGCGCAACGTCGTCATCTCGTCGTGGGAATGGGCGACCGAAAAGCACTTCGTCCACGACTTGATCTCCTCGGACCGGCGTTATCCAACCGTCAATGCCTACGGCCCGCTGTTCGGCGCGAACGAATATTCCTCCGACGACATGCCGATCCTCGATCCCAAAACGCACAAGGTGACGTTCTCAAAAATGCCCGTCGCCGATCCCAATGCGCCGGAGTCGTTCGGCCCGCCGCTCCATGGCACGGCCGTGCTCAATCCGGTCAGCCCGTCGGCCTATTGGGGTGAAGAGAAGATCTGGAGCCAGCGGGCCAACAATCACAACAGCATGTTCGACAAGAAGGGTCGCCTGTGGCTCGCGGCAGCGGTGCGCGGCATCGAAAATCCGGCTTACTGCCGCAAAGGATCTGACCATCCGTCGGCCAAGGCCTTCCCGCTGGAACGCTCGGGGCGGCAAGTTTCGGTATTCGATCCCAAGACCCAGAAGTACAGCTTCGTCGATACCTGCTTCGGCACCCATCATCCGCAGTTCGGCTACGATGCCGACGATACGCTTTGGCTCTCGGGAAGCGGTCCCGTCGCCGGCTGGGTGAACACCAAGCTATGGGACGAGACCGGCGATGCCGTCAAAGCGCAGGGCTGGGCACCATTCGTGCTCGACACCAACGGCAACGGCAAGGTCGACGAATATACCGACCCGGGCAAGCCGGCGGAGGCCGGCAAGGATATGCGGATCGCGGGCTCCGGCCCCTACGCGGTGATGCCGCATCCGACCGACGGCACGGTCTGGTACACCGTCAACGTGTTCGTCGGGCCGCCCGGCTTCATGCGGTTTGACCCCAAGACCAAGCTCTCGGAATTTTACGCTATTCCGAAGGAAGGCATCGGCGTCCGCGGGGGCGATATTGACAAGAACGGCGTGCTCTGGGGCTCGGGCTCGAACGGCAGCCTGATCCGCTTTGATCGCAGCAAGTGCAAGGCGCCGCTGAACGGGCCGGGCGCGACCGGCAACCACTGCCCGGAAGGCTTCGCCTACTTCAAATATCCGGGCCCCGGCTTCGAAGGATTCGAGAACTCCAGCGCCGAGGCGAGCTATTACACCTGGGTCGATCACCACAACACGGCCGGGCTCGGCGAGAACATCCCGATCTCCACCGCCAACCTCAACGACGGCTTCGTCGCCTTCAAGGACGGGCAGATGGTGATGCTGCGCATCCCCTATCCGCTCGGCTTTTTTGCCAAGGGCCTCGACGGACGCATTGACGATCCGAACGCAGGCTGGAAAGGCCGTGGTCTCTGGAGTTCGAGCGGCGACCGCACCCCCTGGTTGATGGAAGGTGGCAAGGGCTCAAAGCCGCGGGCGGTGCATATTCAGGTACGCCCCGACCCATTGGCGAAGTGAGGAGTAGCGGCTAGCCGAACAGCAGCGCCGTGCCGGCGATCATCAGCGCAAAGCCGATGAACAGGATGGCAGGCCAGCGCATTCTGCGCTGAACGTAACGCCCCTGTGCACGGCGTTCGGTGATGAGCGCCATCTCGAATTCTTCCGAGGTCGAGAACATGCAGCCAAACCCGCCGCGCGCGGAGGCTGCGGCCGCTTCGAGCGACATCAGGGCAGCCTGCGGGTTTCGTCTGCGGGATGAATCCATACGCAGATGATATGGATGGAATGGTAAACGGGAAGTTACCGCGGGACTCCCCATGGTGAGCGATCCAAAACTGTTGGATCAATCTCCCCAG
Organism: Bradyrhizobium retamae; assembly: GCF_001440415.1. GTDB lineage: Bacteria > Pseudomonadota > Alphaproteobacteria > Rhizobiales > Xanthobacteraceae > Bradyrhizobium > Bradyrhizobium retamae. The sequence goes on along the minus strand of NZ_LLYA01000155.1, from coordinate 22,882 downwards.
ATACCGCGTTGTTTGCGCAGGACGTTCAAGTCGTCGCCGGCACCTGGCGTTGCGAAGCTGCGCGCCCCGCGGTCTTGCGCCGCCACTTCTCGAGCGACAGCGGCAGCTCTTCCGCCGCCTCGACCCGGTTACGACCGCCGCGCTTGGCCTGATAGAGCGCGGTATCTGCTGCCGCCAGCAACACTTCGAGTTCCGTCCCTGCCGGCCCGCCGGCGACGCCGATGCTGACGGTGGTGTCGACGGGCCCCTCCTCGCAGACGATGTTGGATGCCTCGAACGCCTCGCGCACGCGCTCGGCCACGATCACGCCCTCTTCCAGCGGACACGCCAACAATGCCGCGAACTCCTCGCCGCCGATGCGCCCCGACAGATCGCTGATGCGCAAATTGCTGACCACGACAGTGGAGAACAATTTTAGAATTTCGTCGCCTGCGGGATGGCCGAAGCGGTCGTTTATGCTCTTGAAATGGTCGATGTCGAAAATCATCACCGTCACCGGCCGCCCCGCGGCGGCCTCGCGTTCGATCACGCGGTTGCAGGCTTCCGAAAAGCCGCGGCGGTTCAGCATTCCGCTCAAGGGATCGACCGAGGCCGCGGTCTTGTGCACCGTCACGGCGCGGTCGGACACCAGCATGAAGATCACGAACACGGTGCCGATCGCATACAAGATCAGTTCGATCGAGAATGCCGTCACCCAGATGCTACTGGCAAATGTCTCGTCATGCGGACGCAGCAGGCTGCCGAGCAGGATCGGCAGCGCCAGCACGCAACCATGCATTACGGGCACGGCGATCGCGGGCCAGCGCTTGTGCATCGTCCGGCGCCGTTCGCTCCATAATTCGGAAGCAGTCAGCCCCGCGTAGATCGCGACGATTGCCGCACTGACGACCAGCCGCATGGCGGGATTCAAGGATGGCAAAGCCAGCACTGTGCCGACCCAGGCGATCGCGCCGAGGGAAAGCCCCGGCAGGTTGGGCTTGCGGCCATGGAATACGCGCGCGGCGTTCCAGACCATGCCGCAGGCCACGAAACCAAGCGCATGCAGCGCGAGCAATACCGGCTCGCCGAGTGTGGCGCCGCCGATGGTCCAGATTGCCACCGACGATGCGCCAAGCAGATAGGCCGTCCCCCACCACTTCAAGGCTGGAATGTTTTCCTGCCTGCCGAACAGCATCAGCATGGCCCCGAGCATGCCTGCGACCATCGTAGCAAATAAATATAGCGTGGAAGTATCGAACGACATGGGCTCACCCGAACGCGTGTGATGCAACTTGTTCGGCGCACTCTGAAAATGCAATTTCGCGCCATCGCGTCAGGACACTAGGAGGGCCGTGTTCCAATTTCGTTTGTGCAGGTAAGCAAGTTTTCACGAAAATCCGTGGTAACGCATTACTAAATAGTAAGCAAAAAGGGCGCCGATCGGCGCCCTTTTTTCGTCCCGTGGATGCAGCAATCCGCTGCAAATTTTAGCGAAGCAATTAGCGCTTCGAGAACTGGAACGACTTGCGCGCTTTGGCCCGGCCGTACTTCTTGCGCTCCACGGTGCGCGAGTCGCGGGTCAGGAAGCCGCCCTTCTTCAGCACGCCGCGCAGATCGGGCTCGAAGTTGGTCAGCGCCTTCGAAATGCCGTGACGCACGGCACCCGCCTGGCCCGAAAGACCGCCCCCGGCGACCGTGCAGATGACGTCGTACTGGCCGGCACGCGCGGCCGCGACCAGCGGCTGCTGGATCAGCATGCGCAGCACCGGACGGGCGAAGTAAGTCTCGACTTCGCGGGTGTTGACCGTGATCTTGCCGGCGCCCGGCTTGATCCAGACGCGGGCGACCGCATCCTTGCGCTTGCCGGTGGCGTAGGCGCGGCCGTATTTGTCGACCTTCTTGACGTATTTCGGCGCTTCCGGAGCGGCCGTCTTCAACGACGCCAATTGGTCGAGCGACTGCATGGTATCCGACATCTTATGCGGCCCTCATGTTCTTGCGGTTCATCGAAGCGATATCAACCTTCTCGGGCTGCTGGGCTTCATGCGGATGTTCGGCGCCGGGGTAGACGCGCAGATTGCCCATCTGCACGCGTCCAAGCGGCCCGCGCGGGATCATGCGCTCAATGGCCTTCTCGACCACGCGCTCGGGGAAGCGTCCTTCGAGGATCGACTTCGCGGTGCGCTCCTTGATGCCCCCGATGAAGCCGGTGTGCTTGTAATAGACCTTGTTGTCGCGCTTGCGACCGGTCAGCACGACATGCGCCGCGTTGATGATGATGACGTTGTCGCCGCAATCGACGTGGGGCGTGTAGGTCGGGAGGTGCTTGCCGCGCAGGCGCATCGCGACGAGGGTGGCGAGACGGCCGACCACCAGACCTTTGGCGTCGATCAAGACCCACTTCTTCGTCACCTCGGCGGGCTTTGCCGAATAGGTTTTCATGTGAGGAAATCCGTGAAAATGGAAACCGGCGCCAGATGCGCCGAACTGGCGGGTTTCTAGAGAACCGAATGTTGACAGTCAACATCAACGTTTGGAAATTACGCTAACGAAAACAATTACTTAAAAATATGGTGCAATACTACCTTCCAAAAGCCTATGTGTTTGGAATGGAATAGGTCGCCGTCACATGGGCGATCGGATCGGGCGACGTGCCTGACAGCAGGTTGACCTCGCCAACCGCCAGCCGCTTGCCGAGTTTCAGCAGGCGCGCGGCGGCCAGCACGTCCTGTCCTGGCTGGCCCTTGCGCAGGAAATTGATGTTGAGATTGGTCGTTACCGCCAATCCCACCGGGCCGATCGCCGAGAGCAGCACCACATACATTGCGAAATCGGCCATCGCCATCAGGGTCGGCCCCGACACTGTGCCGCCTGGACGCAGCATGCGCTCGTCGTAGCACCGCCGCAGCAGGCAGGTCTCGCCGTCGGCGCTCTCGATCGTGATATCGCCATCGCTGAAGGCTTGCGGAAACTCCTCGCGGAGGAACTTCTCCAGCTCAGCCACGCTCATTTTCGCTGCCGCCATGCCACCCTGCCCCTCGATTAAGACTGCCTGTTACATTACGTTGTCATCAAAGCCAAAATGAAAATCTTGGAGTGGAAGCCTCAGAGATGCCCGCCCAAACTGCTCGCGCACCCACGCCGCAACCTCCGATCCTGCTGCAGGAAAATGTCGGCAGCATCCGCGTGCTCACGCTCAACCGGCCGGCGGCGCGCAACAGCCTGTCGGAGGGCCTGATCGCCGAGTTGCACGGCGCGCTGAAGGAAATCCACGACGACAACAGCGTCCGCGCCGTCGTCATCGCAGCCAACGGCCCGGCGTTCTCCGCGGGCCACGACATGAAGGAATTGACCGCGCGCCGCAGCGATGCCGATCTCGGGCGCGCCTATTTCGGGCAGATCATGAACGCCTGCAGCGCGATGATGCAGGCTGTCGTGCACCTGCCGAAGCCCGTCGTCGCCGCCGTGCAGGGCATCGCGACCGCCGCTGGCTGCCAATTGGTGGCGAGCTGCGATCTCGCGGTCGCCTCCGAGGCGGCAGGCTTCGCGACCCCCGGCGTCGATATCGGCCTGTTCTGCTCGACCCCCATGGTGGCGCTGTCGCGCAACATCCCGCGCAAGCAGGCGATGGAGATGCTGCTCACAGGTGAGCCGATTTCGGCGACGACGGCGAAGAATATCGGCCTTATCAACCGCGTCGTTGCCGCCGGCACCGAGCGCGATGCGGCGATCGCGCTGGCGCAGAAGGTCGCGCTCAAATCCGCCTATACCGTCAAGCTCGGCAAGGAGGCTTTCTATCGCCAGGCCGAAATGAGCCTCGCCGAGGCCTATCGCTACACGGCCGAAGTAATGACCGAGAACATGATGGCGCGCGATGCCGAGGAAGGCATCGGCGCGTTCATCGAGAAGCGTGAGCCAAAGTGGCAGGATAAGTGATTATTCGTCATTGCGAGGAGCGAAGCGACAAAGCAATCCACATCACGGCAAAACGGAAAGATGGATTGCTTCGCTGCGCTCGCAATGACGCAAGAGGATAGAATGAACCACGACAATTACGACGACAATTACATCCGCGGCATTCTCAACTCCGTGAAATCGATCGCGATGGTCGGGGCCTCGCCGGTCAATGTGCGGCCGAGCTACTTCGCGTTCAAATACCTGGCACAGCGTGGCTACGACATGATTCCGGTCAACCCCGGTCATGTCGGCAAAAACCTGGTCGGCAAGCCTTTTGTCGCCTCGCTGTCTGATATCGGCCGTGCCGTCGACATGATCGACATCTTCCGCAGCTCCAGCCACATCATGCCTGTCGTCGAGGAGGCCCTGACATTGTCGCCGTTGCCAAAAGTGATCTGGATGCAGCTCGGCGCGCGCGACGACGCGGCTGCCGCAAAAGCCGAAGCCGCCGGCATGAAGGTGGTGATGAACCGCTGCCCGAAGATCGAGTATGGTCGGCTGTCGTCGGAGATTTCATGGATGGGCGTCAATTCGCGCACGCTGAGCTCCAAGCGCGCGCCGATCCCGACGCAGGGCATGCGGCTATCGCTGAACCGGATGAGCGTCGGCGGCGGGGCAACGGCAGCGTCGGATCGCGCCGCAAAGAACAAAAGCGAGCCGACGTGAAGCAATGAGAAACAATTATTCCGAAGACGCGGCCTGACGAAGCCGGCCCGTTTCCAATCCGCCACATGTGAACGCCTCGCCTTGACGGCGGACACGGCTGCGATCAGCATCACCCACGCATTTCAAGCAAGCCAGAGAACAGGACGAAGAAGAATGACCGACCGTCTCCCGGGATTTTCGACCCTTGCCGTGCATGCCGGCGCGCAGCCCGATCCCACCACCGGCGCGCGGGTGACGCCGATCTATCAAACCACGTCCTTCGTATTCAATGATGCCGACCATGCCGCCTCGCTGTTCGGGCTGCAGGCGTTCGGCAACATCTATACCCGCATCGGCAATCCCACGACCGCCGTGCTGGAAGAGCGCATTGCGGCGCTGGAAGGCGGCACCGCGGCGCTTGCTGTTGCCTCGGGACACGCGGCGCAGGTCGTCGTGCTGCAGCAATTGCTGATGCCGGGCGACGAATTCATCGCCGCGCGAAAACTCTATGGCGGCTCGATCAACCAGTTCACGCATGCGTTCAAGAGCTTTGGCTGGAACGTCGCGTGGGCCGACCCCGACGATATCGGCAGTTTCGAGCGCGCGGTGACGCCGCGCACCAAGGCGATCTTCATCGAGTCGATCGCCAACCCCGCCGGCAGCATCACCGACATCGAAGCGATTGCGGAAGTGGCCCGCAAGGCCGGCGTGCCGCTGATCGTCGACAACACGCTGGCAACGCCATATTTGATCCGCCCGATCGATCACGGCGCCGACATCGTCGTGCACTCGCTGACGAAATTCTTGGGCGGCCACGGCAATTCGCTCGGCGGCGTCATCGTCGATGCCGGCACCTTCGACTGGTCGAAGGACAACAAATATCCGATGCTCAACGAACCGCGGCCGGAATATCACGGCATCAGGATCCAGGAGACGTTTGGCAATTTCGCCTTCGCGATCGCCTGCCGCGTGCTGGGCCTGCGCGATCTCGGCCCGGCGCTGTCGCCGTTCAACGCCTTCATGATCCTGACCGGCATCGAGACGCTGCCGCTGCGCATGCAGAAGCATTGCGAGAACGCCAAGGCGGTCGCGGAATTTCTGGCCGGGCATCCCGCGGTGGCCTCGGTGAACTATGCGGGCCTCGCCAGCGACAGGTACAACAAGCTCGCGCGCAAATACGCGCCGAAGGGCGCCGGTGCCGTATTCACCTTCAGCCTGCGGGGCGGCTACGACGCCGGCGTCAGCCTGGTGTCGAACCTGAAACTGTTCTCGCATCTGGCCAATGTCGGCGACACCCGCTCGCTGGTGATTCACCCGGCCTCGACCACGCACAGCCAGCTCGACGACGACGCCAAGGTAAGAAGCGGCGCGGGGCCTGATGTGGTGCGCCTGTCGATTGGCATCGAGGACAAGGAGGATCTGATCGCGGATCTGGAGCAGGCGCTGAGCGCGTGATGCAAATGGGCACGGTCGGGTCGCCCCGCAGCAGATCGTCATACCCGCGAAAAGCGGGTATCCAGTACGCCGCGCCCTCTCTGTCCGGGCTAAAAACTGCGCGGGCGATGACGTCCGAGTGAGGTCCAACCACCTTCCAGGCTCTGCAATCACAAGCCTCTCATTAACGGTCATTCCGGCATAAAGTGACCGTGATCCGCCCCCGAGTGATTCGGAGCCAACCATGCTGCGCTGGACGATGTCATTGCTGATTGCAACGTTCGCGATCGGAACCGCTGTCGCCGCCGACGCCGCTGCCGCCACCAAGCGCGCCGCGGTTCGTGCCGCCAGCAAATTGCCGCCGGGCCTACCTCGGGCGCATTACAATTACCGAACCACCGTTGCACCTGGCTCCGCACCGCTCTATGTGCGGCGCGGCCGCCAACTGGTGGTCGTCGCGGAAGACGAGCCCGAGGTGCTGATCAAGCCGGTGGGAGTGGTGCCCTACGTGCCGCTGATCAGGGGCACGCCATTGCTGCCAGGGTCGTCGACGCTGCCAGGCTATTACGGAACCAGCCATTCCTACAGCTATGACGGCCCTTATTATGGCGGCTCCTATACACCCTACTGGGCTCGCCTGCCCTATGCCTGCGGTGTGTACGGATATTGCTAACGGCGCATCAGCGACGGAGACGGAAAACAGAGGTGGCAGGGGCATCGACAAAAAGCAGGGCAGCCGGTTCTGCCAACGCGGTCACGGCGGATCTGGTCGCCGTCCTCGTCGCCGTCACCGAGGGCGAGCCCAAAATCATGACCATCGCAAACGATGGCGCGTTGCCGAGCGGCCCATTCGAATTCGCGCACCGTTCGCTGCAGACGGGATTGCGGGCTTGGGTCGAGGCACAGACCGGCCATCCCCTCGGCTATGTCGAGCAGCTCTACACGTTTGCCGATCGTGGGCGCGCCGGAGATGCCAAGTCACCACATTCGATCTCGATCAGCTATCTGGGCCTGACTCGCGAAGACAAGGTCGGCCAGGGTTTTGAGGCGCACTGGTCCGGCTGGTACGAGTATTTTCCATGGGAGGATCGCCGGGCCGGTCTCCCCGCTTCGCTGGCCAAGACATTGGCGTCGCGGCTGCGGGCGTGGGCGAAATCCGCTGAGACCACCGGCCTGCAGCGCCAACGCTGGCAGCGCGCCGCCATCACGTTTGGCCTCGACGATCGCGAATGGAACGAGGAGCTGGTGCTGCAGCGCTACGAACTGCTCTATGAAGCCGGCTTGATCCCGGAAGCCGTGCGTGACGGCGCTGCCGCCACGACCGTCATCCCTGGTCGGCCGATGACCGGAGATCATCGCCGCATTCTTGCCACCGGCATCGCGCGCCTGCGCGCCAAGATCAAATACCGCCCCGTGGTGTTCGAACTGATGCCGGCGGAATTCACCCTGCTGCAACTGCAACGCAGCGTTGAGGCACTTGCAGGTCGGCTGGTGCACAAGCAGAATTTTCGTCGCCTGATCGAGCAGCAGCAACTCGTTGAGGAAACTGGCGCAATCGCCGCCGACACCGTCGGCCGCCCCGCCAAATTGTTCAGGTTCCGCCACGGCGTGCTGGCGGAGCGGGCAATCGCCGGAACCAAACTTCCCTTATCGCGCACTTGACTTCGATTATGCTCAGGATAAGTATAAGCCACGATATACTCACGGAGAGTATAAATGGCCAATCTCAGCTCCTCAGCGCTCACGCGCACCGCGCCGCTTTACGATCGGGTCAAACGGGTCATCCCGCCGCCTGAATGGGCCGTCTTTGCCGAGGATGTCGACGCCATTCTGGCGCTCAAACGCGAGCGCAATGCCGTCGTCCTGGCGCATAACTATCAGACACCTGAAATCTTCCACGGTGTCGCCGACATCGTCGGCGACAGCCTGCTGCTGGCGCGCGAAGCCACCAAGGTCAATGCCGACGTTATCGTGCTGGCCGGCGTGCACTTCATGGCCGAGACGGCCAAGCTGTTGAATCCGGAAAAGACCGTGCTGATCCCCGACCTCGCAGCCGGCTGTTCGCTGGCAGATTCCATCACCGCGCAGGATGTCCGGCTGATGCGCCAACGCTATCCCGGCGTTCCCGTCGTCACCTATGTCAACACCTCGGTCGCGGTGAAGGCGGAATCCGACATCTGCTGCACCTCCGGCAACGCTCTCAAGGTCGTGGAGTCGCTGGGCGTGGAGCGGGTGATCATGCTGCCGGATGAGTACCTCGCCCAGAACATCGCCGCGCAGACAAACGTGAAGGTCACCGCATGGAAGGGCCATTGCGAGGTGCACGAGCTGTTCACGGCGTCCGACGTCCGGCAACTGCGCGAAAATCATCCCGATGTGACCATCCTGGCGCATCCGGAGTGCCCGCCCGAAGTGGTGGCGGAAGCCGATTTCTCCGGCTCGACGGCCGCGATGTCGGAATACGTCGGCAAGCAGCGGCCGCCTCGCGTCGTGCTCCTGACGGAATGCTCGATGAGCGACAACGTCGCGGTGCTCCATCCCGAATTGGAGTTCATCCGGCCCTGCAATCTCTGTCCGCACATGAAGCGGATCACACTGAAGAACATCCGCCATGCGCTGGAAACCGGCCGGCATGAGGTTACGATCGATCCCGCGATTGCGAACCCTGCCCGTCGCGCCGTCGAAAGGATGCTGGCGGTATGAGCACGGAGATTTCAGCGCTTAACCACCGTCCCGTCATCATCGGCGGCGGCGCCGCCGGACTGATGACGGCGCTTCAATTGGCGCCCGAGCCGGTCGTGTTGCTGTCGAAGGCACCGCTCGGCGCGGAAGCCTCGAGCCTGTGGGCGCAAGGCGGATTGGCCGCAGCGATGGGCGACGATGACGACCCTGCCCTGCACCTGGCCGATACGCTGGCCGCTGGCGCGGGCCTGTGCGACGAGGCCATTGCGAGCCGGCTCGTTCAGGCCGCGCCTGCCGCCGTCGAGCATCTCGCCAGGCTTGGGGTTGCCTTCGACCGGTGGCCTGACGGTGGGTGGCGGCTTGGCCTCGAAGCCGCCCACGGCCGCAACCGGATCGTGCACGCCACCGGCGACGGCACGGGCCGCGAGATCATGCGCGCGCTGATTGCAGCAGTACGCCGCTGTCCGTCGGTCGCGCTGCTGGAGGGCGTCGAGGCGCGCAGCCTGATCGTCGAGGATAACGCCATCAGGGGCGTGCTCGCGGTGAACGCGCAGGGATCGCTGGTGATCGATACCGGTCGCGTCGTGATCGCGACGGGCGGCATCGGCGGACTGTTCCTTGACAGCACTAATCCTGCCGGCTGCTACGGCCAGGGGCTGACGCTGGCGGCGCGCGCCGGCGCGCTGCTCGCCGATCTCGAATTCATCCAGTTTCACCCGACCGCCTTCGACGGGCCGTCGCGCCCGATGCCGCTCGTGACCGAGGCCGTGCGCGGGGACGGCGCCATCCTGATCGACGATTCCGGGCAGCGCTTCATGATGGACCAGCCCGGTGCCGAGCTCGCGCCCCGCGACATTGTCGCGCGCGCGGTCTGGCACCGCCGCGCGGAAGGACATCGTGTTTTCGTCGACGCGCGCAAGCATCCGGGAGCGGAATTTGCAGAACGCTATCCCGTCATCTCCGCCTTCTGCAAAATGGCCGGGATCGATCCCGCGGCCGATCCGATTCCGGTGAGGCCGGCGGTGCACTACCACATGGGCGGGATAGCCGTTGATAGCGAAGGCCGCAGCAGCGTGGACGGCCTCTGGGCCTGCGGCGAAGTCAGCCGCACCGGGCTGCATGGCGCCAACCGGCTCGCCAGCAATTCGCTGATGGAAGCCATCGTCTGTGCGCAGTGGGTTGCAGAGAGCGTCTCGGGCGCGAGCCACGGCCCGCTGAAAGTGGGCGTGGCCAACGCACCTGCGCCCGCGTCCGATCCTTCGGCCATACGGCCGATCCTGTCGCAAGGCCTTGGCGTGCTCCGCGACCGGCACGGCATAGAGCGCGCGATCCGCAGCCTCCATCCGCTCGCCAACGGCAGAAGTGCGGCAGCCGATCCCGCGCTGGTGGGATTGATGATCGCGGTCGCCGCCTGGCGGCGCGAGGAAAGCCGCGGCGGGCATTTTCGCACCGACTTCCCCGATGTCCTGCCTTCGGCCGTATCCTCATCCATCTCGCTTGCGGACGCCCTCGACGCCGCGCGCGAGATTGCTGAAACCGGATCTCTGTTTGCCGGGAATGCCCAGCCATGACACTAACCCCGCTTCTGCCTGTCGTGTACGAGCCGCTGGTTCGGACCGCCCTGCTCGAAGACTTAGGCCGCGCCGGCGACATCACGGCAGATGCGATCGTTCCGGCGGACAAGCGCGCCTCGCTGGTGCTGCGCGCGCGCCAGCCCGGCGTGGTGGCCGGGCTCGACATCGCGCGCTGTGCATTTCAGTTCGTCAATCCTGCCATCCAACTCGAAGCGGAGCGCCCTGACGGCAGCGTGGTGGCGCCGGGAGACGTGATCGCCGCGATCGAGGGGCCGGCACGCGGACTATTGACCGGCGAACGGACGGCGCTGAATTTTCTCTGCCACCTCAGCGGCGTCGCGACCGCAACGGCCTCGCTGGTATCGGCCGTACAAGGCACCAAGGCGCGCATCGTCTGTACCCGCAAGACGACGCCCGGGCTGCGCGCGCTGGAAAAATACGCGGTCCGCGCCGGCGGTGGCAGCAATCACCGTTTTGGCCTCGACGACGCCATTCTGATCAAGGACAACCATATCGCACTGGCTGGCGATATCAGGACCGCGATCGAACGCGCAAAGGCGCATGCCGGCCACCTCGTCAAGATCGAGGTCGAGGTCGATACCCTGGCGCAACTCGAACAGGCCCTTGCGATCGGCGTGGACGCCGTCCTGCTCGACAACATGACGGTTGAGGAGCTGCGACAGGCGGTGGCGATGACCGGCGGTCGGGCGATCACCGAAGCCTCCGGCCGCATTACGGCCGAGACGGCAAAAGCGATCGCCGCGACCGGTGTCGACCTGATTTCCGCCGGCTGGCTGACCCACAGCTCGGCCGCGCTGGATATCGGGCTCGACTATCTTGGACTCAATCGGCAGCGATGAATTACTCGGCCGCGCGCATAGCGGCCCTGTCCTCGCGCATCAGGCGGTTGTTGCGCTGGACCACCGAATAGCTCGCCAGCGCAAACAGGACCACCAGGCCCTGGATCGACAGCGCTTCCATGGAAGGATTCAGGCCGATTGCGGTCAGAAACGCCGACCCCTTCACCTCGGTTACCGTGATGATCGCCTGTTCCTGGAACTCCTGCACCGCCTCACCGATGAACTTGATCGCCATCACAAACAGGAACGCCGAGGTGACGATGAACAGCGGCCGCAGCGGAAGCTTTCGCGCGATCAGGTTGATGAAATAAAACAGCACGGCGAGGCCCACCGCCGCGGCGGCAAGGCCGGCGAACAGGCCAGCGCTCCAGCCGCCCTCGGTCTTCGCCAGCGCATGAATGAACAGCACGGTCTCGGCGCCCTCCCGGAACACCGCGAGGAAAGCCAGCGCGCCGACCGCCCACACCGTGTCCTGCGACAGTGCGCGGTCGGCTTTATGCGCGAGATAATCCTGCCAGCCGCGCGGGTCCTGCTTCACCATCAGCCAGCCGCTGACATAGAGCATCAGGGCGGCGGCGGCGAGAATGATGACGCCCTCGAGGATATCGCTGTGGTCGCCGGAGTTCAGCACCGCAAATAGCCAGGCGGCGACGAAGCTGGCGCCGACCGCGGCGAGCGCGCCGCCGTACAGCGCCCGAATGCGGTGGGCGGCACCGGCCTTGATCAGGTAGCCCGCGAGTGCCGCGATCACCAGCATGGCTTCGAGCCCCTCGCGGAGCAGGATGATTGCGGCCTGGATGAAAGCTGACGACATGAATCTGAACCTTTGTTTTGGCTCGTTTTATCGTCCAAACGATTCAAGTAAAGCGGTCGCACGCCACCCAAATGCATCAAGGCCCTTGCGCAGCAAGAAACCCCTGCAAATCGGGCACTTCCGGCAATAGCAACAGATTAGAATTGCTCAATTTCAGCCGGGCTGCCCGACCGGCATCACCAGCTTCTGCCGGTCGCGCTCGGTACGCCGCACAACCAGACGCTCTGTCTGCAAAACCGCCAGCGTCAGGACCACGATGGCGACGGCCTGATGCGCCAGCGCGAGATCGATCGGCACCTGCTGGAGCAGCGTCAGAATGCCGAGCCAGGCCTGCAGCGCGATCGCCGCCACCAGAGACCAGGCGCCGCCGACCACGGCAACACCGGCCCGTGACCTCACGCTATCGACCGCATGAAAGACCGCCAGCGCCAGCAGCGCGTAGGCGGTCATGCGGTGCTCGAACTGCACGGTGAGCGTGTTGTCGAACAGGTTGCGCCACCACGGCTCCTCGAAGAACAGCCGCGCCGCGGATGGAATGAAGGCGCCGTCGATCTCGGGCCAGGTGTTGTACACCCGGCCTGCGCGCAGGCCCGCGACCAGCGCGCCGAAATAGAGCTGTAAGAAGGTCAATCCCAGCAAGGCCACGGCGGTTATCTTCAGTCGTGGCGCCGCAGCAGGTTGCGGACGCGCACGCATCCGCCGCAGCGTCCAGATGATCGACGCAAAAATGATCAGAGCGAGCACCAGATGCGTCGCCAGCCGATATTGAGATACCTCGGTCCGCTGGGACAGGCCGGAGGCGACCATCCACCAGCCGACCGCCCCCTGCAGCGCACCGAGGCCGAAGATCAGCCACAACCGCTTTTTCAATTCAGCGCTGAACGCACCACGCCACAGAAAGTACAGGAACGGCAGCAGGTAGACCGCGCCAATCACGCGCCCGAGCAGGCGATGGCTCCATTCCCACCAGAAGATGGTCTTGAACTCGGCAAGGCTCATGCCGGCGTTGAGTTCGCGGTATTGCGGGATGGCCTTGTAGCCCTCGAACGCCTGCGCCCATTGCGCCTCGTTGAGCGGGGGAAGCGTGCCGGTAACCGGCTTCCACTCCACGATCGACAATCCGGATTCCGTCAGGCGGGTGGCGCCGCCGACCAGCACCATGACCGCAATCAGCGCGGCAACCACGATCAGCCACCACCGGACGGCGCCGGCATGTGGGGCCTGCTGTGTGGAACTGGCGGTCATAAAACCCGTCTTGAAATCCGTCCTGGCTCGCCCCGAAGGCGCGCTTGATTGAACTGGCGCGCCCCTTATAGTCCGCCCCTTCCCGCGCGCAACCCGCCACGAGCCTGATATATCCGCCATGACGATACGCACCCGCAAATTCTTCGGAACCCTCGCTTTGCTGGTGCTGGTCGTGGTGTGGTCGCTGTTGGGGATGACCATCGCCCAGACGCCGTGGCTGGCCAGTTCAGGCCTGCTGCAGGCGATCTTCTATGTCGTGGCCGGGCTTGGATGGGTGCTGCCGGCGATGCCGATCGTGAGCTGGATGTCGCGGCCCGATCGCGCGGCTTAGAAGATTCTTGTTTTGACGCGTTTTCTTCACGCGAACCGGTATCCACTTCGCTTGAAAACGCTCTAAACCCAATTGTCCCGGGTCTGCCTGACCGCAGGAAACATCATCCCTGACAGCAACACCCGCATCGTGCGCAGCGAACCCTGCCGTCCGTCCCAGGCGATCCGCGGCAATGCATGCAGATCCGTGTATCCTTTGGCTTCGACGACGCCTGGGATCGTCGATACCGCGCTGGCGAAACCTGCCTCCTGCGCCATCACGACATGTTCCCTGCGCCAGGATTGCCGGTCACCGAACGGATAGGCGAAATGGCTGACGGGCTGGCGCAAGGCGGTCTCCGCAACCGCCTTGCCCATCGTCATTTCGCGCTGCGCGTCCGCCCCTTTCAGGTTGGACAGTGGGGGATAGTTCACCGTTGCGCTGCCGATCGTCACCAGCGGATCGGCGGCGAGCTTGGCCAGATCGTCCCAATCCAGTGAGTCCGCGCGCGACAGCGCCGCGATATCGACGGAGTAGCGCGTGCAGAGGTCGTGGATCGCAAACGAAAGATCCGGCGGCGGCAGTGTCAGCATCCAGTTCGCCAGAAATTCGAACGTGTCATGCTTCTCATGCGTGCTGCCCGTTGCGAAACGCCGCTCCTTGCGGTCGATCACCAGGCTGATGCGATCCTCGCACGCGATCATCTCTTCCAGAGCGAGCCACCAGGCTTCGCCGAGCCCATCCGGAAACGCGGTCGGCAGGTAGAGGGTGAAGGGCACGCCGTGCTTCGACAACACCGGATAGGCGTGCGTGATGACATCCTTGCAGCCGCCGTCGAAGGTCAGGCAGGCAAACCGGCTGGGCCTTGGCAGCGTGACCGCCCGCCGGCACACCTCGTCCATCGTGATCAGGTCGAAGTTCCAGCGCTTCAGCGCGCGGATCGTCCGGTCGAGAAATTGCGGCGTGATTTCACGCCACCGATTGGGCTGAAACGGCCGGGATTCTCGCGGACGCACGCGCTCGAACCGCAAAATGACGCCGGAGCCACCGCTCTGCCGCTGCTTCAGCCTGAAGTAGCCGCTGAAATAGGCGAGCTCCATCCAGGCCCACCGCAAAATTCCGAAATCCGACGCCAACGTACCGCCCTCAGCATGCGGTTCCGCTGCCCCGCCGCGCCCGCATCGTATTACCCTTTGTTGACATTTCCCTGCGAAGGTCGGCCAAAGCCGAAATTGTAAGCAAATTCATATAACACGGGCTCTGCGATGACCATGGCTGCCGCGATTGAAGACCAGACGGCGGATGCAGATGGGTGGTCGAAGGCGAGCCGCATCGCCGGCATCGACATCGTTCACCACCTCGCCGCGGCCGAAGGCGTCTGGCGCAACCTGGAAGGCGCGCAAACCTTCTTCACGCCGTATCAGCGGTTCGACTTCCTCAGCCCCTGGCAGCGGCAGGTCGGCGAGCGCGAAGGCCTCGTTCCCTTCATCGTGATTGCCTACGACGCGGAACGCCGTCCGCTGCTGCTGCTTCCGCTCGCGCTCAGGCACGCCTATGGCGCGCGCTGCGCCAGTTTCATGGGCGGCAAGCATTCCACCTTCAACATGGCGCTGTTCGACCGCGATTTCGCCGCAAGCGCAACGCAAGCTGATCTCGAGGCCTTGATATCGGCGATATCGCAGCGGTCCGAAGCCGACGTCCTCGCGCTGCACCAGCAACCGGTTCGCTGGCGCGATCTACCCAACCCGCTCGCCTTGCTGCCGCATCAACCTTCGGCCAATGATTGCCCGCTATTGGCGATCGAGCCTGACGCTGCGCCCGCCGCGCTGATCAGCAACTCGTTCCGGCGCCGCCTCAAGGGCAAGGAACGCAAGCTGCAGTCCCTGCCCGGCTATCGCAGTCATATTGCGTCGTCAGAGGCCGACATCACCCGGCTGCTCGACTGGTTCTTCCGCGTCAAGCCGCTGCGGATGGCCGAACAGAAGCTGCCGAACGTGTTCGCCGATCCCGGCATCGAGGAATTCGTCCGCAGCGCCTGCACCGCGCCGCTCGCCGGCGCCGGGCACGCCATTGACATCCACGCGCTGGAATGCGACGAGGAAGTGATCGCGATCTTTGCCGGCGTCGCCGACGGGCATCGGTTCTCGATGATGTTCAACACCTACACGATGTCGGCGAATTCGAAGTACAGCCCCGGCCTGATCCTGATGCGCGACATCATCGACCACTATGCCGCACAGGGTTACCGCGCGCTCGACCTCGGTATCGGATCGGACGACTACAAGCGGCTGTTCTGCAAGAGCGACGAGCCAATCTTCGACAGCTTCATCCCGCTCAGCCAGCGCGGCAAGCTTGCCGCCAGCGTCATGTCGGGCCTCAACCGCACCAAGCGGCTGGTGAAGCACAATCCAGCGCTGCTGGAGATGGCGCAAAGGCTGCGCAGCGCGTTTGTCTAGATTATCTAGCGTAGGATGGGCAAAGGCGCGCTTGCGCCGTGCCCACCCTTTCACGGCGTTCTCTTGAATGGTGGGCACGCTTCGCTTTGACCACCCTACGAATTCGTTCAAGCCGCCACCACGCGCGGAGCGGCTTCGACGGCGTCCGACGACTCGCACGGTTTGCTCAGCATCGTCACTTCAAAGAAGCCGACCGCCTTGAGCTGATCGCACATCAGCGCGCGCGCATCCTGCGCCATCGACGCTTCGGGCACCACGACCGCGCGCGCCTGCGACGTCAGGAGTTCGGCTGGCAGATCGGACGCGGTGCCGGCATCCAGCAGCACATGATCGTAGACCCGCAGCAGCGCGTCGATCGCAAGCGTCAGCCGCGGCGATTGAAGCTGCGCACGGTCGAAGTCGGGGCGTCCGGCGCTGACGAGATGGACGCGCGACAGCCGATCCTTGGTGATAATCTGCGCAAACGAGGCTTCGCCCTGCATCAGTTCGGCAAGCCCCGGTGCTACCGGATCGACCGACGCCGCCGTCATCGTCGGCGAGGATGCGACGAGATCGACCACCACGACCTTTGCCTGCTGCGCCATCAGCCGCGCCAGCGTGAGTGCGGTCAGCGTGATGCTCTCGCTCGATGCGGTGCCGAGCACGGCCACCTTGCGCGCTGCAGCGGCTGCGCCAACCAGCTCATCAGCCAGTTGCTCGATCTCGCTGTCGCCCGCCGCAGCATCCATGCGCGGGGCGTCGGCATGCGGCTCATTCAACGTTGGCTCTGAAACGTGATCCGCTTCAGCGAGGTTCGCCACAGGCAGTTCGGGCGCGATCGCCGGCGCACGCACCGGTTCCGGCGCAGAAGCCAGGAGAATTTCGGGTGCGATTTCGGGCGCAATTTCTTCCGGCGAAGCCGCACCGAGTGCCCGAGGCGCGGTCATGCGTAGCAATTCGCCGGTCGCGATCGCGCCCGAAGTGAGCAGCAGGGTCGCCAGCGTCGCGATCAAGACGATCGGCAGCTTCTTCGGATAGGCCGGGGTGTTGGAGACAGTAGCGCGGGAGATGATGCGACCATCGGCCGGCGCCGCCTCGATATTCTCGCGGGTGTTCGCCTCGCGGTACTTGGCGAGATAGGATTCCAAGAGGTCCCGCTGCGCTTTGGCCTCGCGCTCGAGGGCGCGGAGCTGCACGTCCTGCCCATTGGTCGAAGAAGCCTGCTTTTTCAACTGATCGAGGCTCGCCGTCAGGCCTTCGACCCGGCCGCCGGCGATGCGGGCATCGTTCTCCAGCGAGCGGGAAACCTTGCCCGCCTCCTCACGCAACTGCCGATCGAGATCGGCAAGCTGGGCCTTCAATTCCTTGATGCGGGGATGACCACCGAGCAGCGTCGAGGATTGCTCGGCGAGCTGCGCGCGCAGCGTCACGCGCTGCTCGGACAGCCGGCGTACCAGTTCGGAATTGAGCACCTCGGAAGCCTCGATCGGCTTGCCGCTCTGAAGCATCTCCTTGATCAGCCGCGCCTTGGATTCGGCATCCGACCTCAGCGCGCGGGCGTTGTTCAACTGCGTATTGATCTCGCCCATCTGCTGGTTGGACAGCGTGGTGTTGTTGGTGCCCACGAACAGGCTCGACTTGGAGCGAAAATCCTCGACCCGCGATTCGGCCTCGGCCACGCGCTTGCGCAAGTGTTCTATTTCACCCGAGAGCCACTGGCTGGCAGACTTCGCTTGCTGTTGCCGCGCGTCCTGCTGCAGCACCAGATAGCCTTCCGCGATCGAGTTGGCGACGCGCTCGGCGAGTTCGGGATCGCGCGACTGGAATTCAATGACGATGACCCGCGACTTGTCGACCGCATAGGCCGTGAAGCGCTCATAATAGGCCTCCAGCACGCGCTCTTCCGGCGTCAACGAAAACGGATCGCGCCCGATGCCGACCAGCGCCAGCAGCGATTTCAGCGGCGAGAACCCCTGCAGCACCGGATCGAATTCGGGACGCTCGGCTAGCTTGTTCTTTTTGATGATCTCGCGGGCCAAATCGCGCGATTGCACCAACTGCACCTGGCTAGTGACGGCCTCGGCGTCGAGCGCACTGCGCTCCTCGTTGCGCTCGCCGTTCGGCCGCAGGAAAACGTTCTCGCGCCCGTCGACCAGGATGCGTGCTTCCGACTTGTAGCGCGGCGTGATCATGTTGACCGCGGCCAGCGACAGCACCAGCGCCAGCAATGTCGGAACGATGATCCAGCTCCGCCTGCGCATCAACGCCTGACCAAGCGCATGCAGATCGAGATCGCCGGAATCAGATGCGGCGAGAGGCTTTTGAGCCGAAGCCACAGGCCTTGCCATCGCCCGCTGCACCACCGGCTTGTCCTTGCCTGCACGCCAGAACGCCAAACGCATCGCACACTCCCGCGGACACAACTATCGGTCCACTCGATCGGGGCGATTACACTTCATTATGGTTGCTGCTGGGTTAACTTTGCCTCGTCTGCGGGCCCGAGCAGCACCTCGCGCGCGCAGTCATTTTTTGTTAACCATCAAAGCCCTTAATCGCGGAATACTTTTCCAGGATACCTGTAATGCGAGGCATGCTCGCCCCTATTCCATATCTGATCGCTGCGCTGACGCTTGCGGGCTGCCTGGCCCGAACCGCGCAGGCTTCTGTCGCATCTGAAGGCGATTTCGATGCCTGTCGTTGACGGTCAGCCGCTTCGTATCCTGCACGCAACGCGCGCGCCGGTCGGCGGCATCTTCCGCCACATCCTCGATCTCGCCAACGGCCAGGTCGATCGGGGCCATCACGTCGGCATCATCGCCGATAGCCTCACCGGCGGCGAACGCGCCGAGCAGGCGCTGGCGGAAATCGCCCCGCGCCTCAAGCTCGGCGTTCACCGCACCGCCATTCGCCGCGAGCCGCTGCCGTCCGATTTTCTGGTGTGGGCCCGGTTCCAGCGCATGATCCGCCAATTGAAGCCGGACGTGCTGCACGGTCACGGCGCCAAGGCCGGTGCCTTCATGCGCCTAAAGACCGCTTCCCGCGACAGGATCAGGGTCTACACCCCGCACGGCGGCTCGCTGCACTTTCCGCTGTCGACGCTGAAGGGCAACATCTATGCCCGTGTCGAACGCGCGCTGATGAACGATACCGACCTGTTCCTCTTCGAAAGCGCGTTTGCTCGCAACACCTACCAGCGCACCATCGGCACGCCGAAGGGACTGGTGCGATGCGTGTTCAACGGCGTCACCGCCAGTGAATTCGATCCCGTCGTCAAGGCGGAGGACGCCACCGACCTGATCTATGTCGGCGAGTTCCGACACATCAAGGGCGCCGACCTTCTGATCGATGCGGTAGCGCGGCTGCGCGTCGACGGCCGTCCGGTGACGCTTACGCTCGCAGGCGACGGCGAGGAAAGCGAAGGCCTCAAAGCCCAGGTCGCGCGGCTCGGCCTCGGTGAGGCCGTGCGCTTCATCGGTCACGTCAAGGCGCGTTACGGCTTCTCCAAGGGCTCGCTGCTGGTGGTTCCCTCCCGCGGAGACTCAATGCCCTACGTCGTGATCGAGGCGGCGGCTGCCGGCATTCCGATGGTCGCCGCCAATGTCGGCGGCATCCCCGAAATTTTCGGCCCGCATGGCGATGCCTTGTTCGCGCCGAGCAACGCAGCCGCCATGGCCGATGCCATCGAAGCCGCGCTGAAGGATCCGGCCGCGACGAAGGAGCGAGCCAAATCGCTGCGCGAACGAATCGTCCAGCATTTTTCGCAGAAGGCGATGGTCGAGGGCGTTGTTGCCGGCTACCGCGAGGCGTTTGCCAATCGTTAACCGTTCTTTACCAACGTAACTGTTTCTTCCGATTTGTCCCGTAAGCCGTGGTGTGGGGGAATTCCGCACCTGTGGGCACGTTCCTATGTGCCCGCTCAAGAACGGGATGAGGACAGTGGAACGGATTAACGCACGCTCGATGCTCGATGCCGCGGCGACCGCCAGCGCCGACCGTCCGCCGATCGAACGGCGCCGCAGGCTGTCTCCGGCAGCGCTCGCCGTCACCCATCAGAAAGTTGGCCGCGCCTATTCGCCGATCGTGATCGCAGGCGTGGTTCGCGTGATCGATTTCGCGATGTTGAGCGCGATCGGTACTGCGCTCTATTTTGGTTACGTCGTGCCTCTCAGCGGCTTTTCCTGGGAATTTCTTGCGGCGATCTTCGGCGTGGCGGCAACGGCCGTGATCTGCTTCCAGGCCGCCGATATTTATCAGGTGCAATTATTCCGTGGCTATCTTCGCCAGATGACGCGGATGATTTCATCCTGGGCATTCGTGTTTCTGCTGTTCATCGGCGCATCCTTCATCGTGAAGCTCGGCAGCGAGATTTCGCGGCTGTGGCTTGCGGCGTTTTTCGTGAGCGGCCTCGCAGCGCTGGTCACGGAGCGCGTGTTCCTACGCTCGCTGGTGCGCCGCTGGGCCCGTCAGGGCCGGCTCGATCGCCGCACCATCATCGTGGGCGCCGACCAGAACGGCGAGGAACTCGTCCAGGCGCTCAAGACGCAGGATGATTCCGACATCCATGTGCTCGGCGTGTTCGACGACCGCAACGACGACCGCGCGATGGACACCTGCGCCGGCAGTCCCAAACTCGGCAAGGTCGACGACATCGTCGAGTTCGCGCGCCGCACCCGCATCGACCTCGTGCTGTTCGCACTGCCGATTTCGGCCGAGACGCGCATTCTCGATATGTTAAAGAAGCTGTGGGTGCTTCCGGTCGATATCCGACTGTCGGCCCATACCAACAAGTTGCGCTTCCGTCCCCGCTCCTATTCCTATCTCGGCAAGGTGCCTACCCTGGACGTGTTCGAGGCGCCGATCACCGACTGGGACCTCGTGATGAAGTGGCTGTTCGACCACGTCGTCGGCTTCGTGATCCTATTGCTGGCGCTACCGGTGATGGGGCTGGTTGCGCTCGCGGTGAAGCTCGACAGCCCCGGGCCGATACTGTTCCGCCAGAAGCGTTTCGGCTTCAACAATGAGCGCATCGACGTCTTCAAGTTTCGCTCGATGTACCACCATCAGGCCGATCCGACCGCCTCCAAGGTCGTGACCAAGAATGACCCGCGCGTCACCCGCGTCGGGCGCTTCATCCGCAAGACCAGCCTCGACGAATTGCCGCAGCTCTTTAATGTCTTGTTCAAGAGCAATTTGTCGCTGGTCGGTCCCCGCCCGCACGCCGTGCAAGGCAAGTTGCAAAGCCGCCTGTTCGACGAAGCCGTCGACGGCTATTTCGCGCGCCACCGCGTCAAGCCAGGGATTACCGGCTGGGCGCAAATCAACGGCTGGCGCGGCGAAGTCGATACCGACGAGAAGATCCAGAAGCGCGTCGAGTTCGACCTCTACTACATCGAGAACTGGTCGGTGCTGTTCGATCTCTACATCCTGCTCAAGACGCCGATCGCGCTGATGACCAAGAGCGAGAACGCGTATTGAAGGATCGCCAGCCGGCGGCGCTTTGCGCCGACCGGGTGGCTCGCAATGACGGAAGCAGCGGTTCGATTTTTTTGTTGAGTTGCGTGAGTGTGTAATGGCGTATGCGGCGACAGCCGGGGAATCGCTTCCATCGATAACGGCCGCGCCCGGCGTGCTCGCGCTGCAGCGCGCGTTGGTTTGGCTGGTGGGTGCATCCATCGCCATCGTCTTCATCGAGCCGAGCCCCTATGAGCTGGCGACGCTTGCCGCCTCGGTGATCTTCTTCGCAACGGGCGCACGGATGCGGCTGGTATTCACGCCGCTGCTGTTGCTCTTGTTCCTGCTCAACCTCGGCTACAGCATCAGTGCGGTCGCCGTAATGGATCGGCCCAATGTGCCGAGCTGGATTGCGACTTCCTGGTATATGGCGATCACGGTCATCTTCTTCGCGATGGTGATCTCCGAGGATACCGCGGCGCGGGTCGACATGCTCCGGCGCGGCCTCATCGTCGGCGCGATGGTTGCGGCGCTCGCCGGCATCGCGGGTTACTTCAATCTCGTCCCCGGCGGGCGCGACCTGCTGACGCTGTATGACCGCGCCCGCGGCACCTTCAAGGACCCGAACGTGTTTGGCGCGTTCCTGGTCCTGCCGGCGCTGCTCGTGCTGCAAAGCGTGGTCACGGACAAATTCGGCAAGGCGTTCCGCAGCGCGATCGTGTTTGGCATCATATCGTTGGCGATTCTCCTGGCGTTCTCACGCGCTGCGTGGGGCATGCTTATCATCACCTCGGGCTTCGTGCTGGCATTGATGGTGCTGACCAGCCGCTCGCAGTCGCAGCGCTCGCGCATCATCGTGATGGCGCTCGTTACCGTAGTGCTGGCAGCCGCCCTGGTCGCGGTGCTTCTGTCCTTCGATTCGATTGCGCAGCTATTCAAGGAGCGCGCCAGCCTTGACCAGAGCTACGACGAAGGCCGCTTCGGCCGGTTCGGCCGGCACATCCTCGGCGCAGAAATGGCGTTGGGCCTGCCATTCGGCATCGGTCCGCTACAGTTCACCCGCTACTTCCCGGAAGACACCCACAATTCGTACCTGAACGCGTTCATGTCGGGCGGTTGGCTCTCCGGCGTCTGCTATCCGGCACTGGTCTTCGTCACAGTTCTGACGGGCTTCCGTTATGTCTTCGTCCGCGCGCCCTGGCAGCCGGCCTATCTGGCAATCTTCGCAGCCTTCCTCGGCACGGTCGGCGAGAGCTTCATCATCGATACCGACCACTGGCGGCACTTCTGGATGATGCTGGGAACGATGTGGGGCATGTTCGTCGCCGCCGAACGCTGGAAGGCGGCCGATTCGGCGCAGGCGTAAGCGTGTAGCGTGGGCAAAGGCGCGTTGCGCGGCGCCCACCAGCTAACCGCCCGCACATTGACGGTGGGCACGCTGCGCTTTGCCCACCCTACGAGGCTGTGAATCTTTTCATGGCGGAGGGTCGGCGGCC
>NZ_LLYA01000154.1 GCF_001440415.1 Bradyrhizobium retamae | reverse complement strand
CCACGGGCCGGCTGTTGCGTGACGCAAAGCTCTACGAGATCGGCGCCGGCACCAGCGAAATCCGCCGCATGCTGATCGGGCGGGAGCTGTTCGAAAAGACGGCTTGAACTTCACATCGAGGCAAAGATGATACAGGCTGTCATATCTTCCTCGAACGTTACGTTCCGGCCGTCCTGAAGCCATTCCAACGGCTCCCTCGCATCCAAAGAAACGCCGATCATGCCGCTTCATTCCACCATCGATCCTACATCCTCCGAGTTTGCCCGCAATGCCGACGTGATGCGGGGTCTCGTGGCCGAACTGCGCGAGAAGCTCAAGGTTGTCGCCGGCGGCGGCGGCGAGGCGTCGCGCAAGCGGCATACATCGAGGGGCAAGATGCTGGCGCGCGAGCGCGTCGATCTGCTGGTTGATCCCGGCACGGCGTTTCTCGAACTATCGCCGCTGGCAGCCCACGGGCTCTATGGCGGCGACGTCCATTCTGCGAGCGTCATTACCGGGGTGGGGCATATTTCGGGCCGCGAATGCGTGATCGTCGCCAACGACGCCACCATTAAGGGCGGCACCTATTATCCGATGACGGTGAAAAAGCATCTGCGTGCGCAGGATATCGCGCGGCAGAACAATCTGCCCTGCGTCTACATGGTCGATTCCGGCGGCGCCTTCCTGCCGATGCAGGACGAGATATTTCCGGACGAGCGGCATTTCGGCCGCATCTTCTACAACCAGGCGCAGATGTCCTCGCAGGGCATTCCGCAGATTGCCATCGTAATGGGCTCCTGCACCGCGGGTGGCGCCTATGTGCCGGCGATGTCGGACGAGAGCATCATCGTGCGCAACCAGGGTACCATCTTCCTCGGCGGCCCGCCGTTGGTGAAGGCCGCAACCGGCGAGGTGGTTTCCGCCGAAGAGCTCGGTGGCGCCGACGTGCACTCCCGCCACTCCGGCGTCACCGATCACTATGCGCAGAACGATGCACATGCGATCGGAATCGCCCGGCGCATCGTCGCCACGCTGAAGCCGCCGACGCGCGCCGTGCTGAACATGCGCGAGCCGCGGGAGCCGCTGTTTCCCGCCGAGGAAATCTATGGCGTCGTCCCCGCCGACGGCAGAAAACCGTTCGACGTGCACGACATCATCGCGCGGATCGTCGACGGCTCGGAGTTCGACGAGTTCAAGAAGCTCTACGGCGCGACGCTGATTTGCGGCTTCGCCCACATCTGGGGTTATCCGGTCGGCATCATCGCCAACAACGGAATCCTGTTCAGCGAGAGTTCGCTGAAGGGCGCGCACTTCATCGAGCTGTGCTGCCAGCGCAATATTCCGCTGGTGTTTTTGCAGAATATCACCGGCTTCATGGTCGGCAAGAAGTACGAGGCCGGCGGCATCGCGCGCGACGGCGCAAAGCTGGTGACAGCGGTCGCGACCGCCGGCGTGCCGAAATTCACCGTCGTGATCGGCGGCTCCTATGGTGCCGGAAATTACGGCATGTCTGGCCGCGCCTATTCTCCGCGTTTCCTCTGGATGTGGCCAAACGCGCGTATTTCGGTAATGGGCGGTGAACAGGCCTCCATGGTGCTGAGCCAGGTCCGCCGCGACAATATCGAGGCGAAGGGCGAAAGCTGGTCGGCCGAGGAAGAGGACAAGTTCCGCGCACCAATCCGTGCCCAGTACGAAAGCCAGGGCAATCCCTATTACGCCACCGCGCGGCTGTGGGATGATGGCGTGATCGATCCCGCCGACACCCGCCTGGTGTTGGGCCTTGGGCTGTCCGCCGCGGCCAACGCGCCGATTGAACCCACGAAGTTTGGCTTGTTCAGGATGTGATGATGGACCGCTCGAAACTTTACCGGCGTTTTCGCACCCTCTTGATCGCCAACCGCGGCGAGATCGCCTGCCGCGTGATCCGCAGCGCGCGTGCCATGGGCCTGCGCACCGTCGCCGTCTACTCCGAGGCCGACCGCGACGCCATGCACGTCGCCATGGCCGACGAGGCCGTACTGCTCGGGCCGGCGCGTGCGCGCGACAGCTATCTCAACATCGAGCGCGTCATTGAAGCGGCGCGCCAGACCGGCGCCGAGGCGGTGCATCCCGGTTACGGCTTTCTGTCTGAAAATGCCGAATTCGCCCAGGCCTGCCTGAATGCCGGGCTGGTGTTCGTGGGCCCCACCGCCGAAATGATGACGGCGATGGGCTCGAAGTCCGGCTCGAAAGCGCTGATGGAAAAGGCTGGCGTGCCATTGGTGCCCGGCTATCACGGCGAGGCCCAGGACGAGGCGACGCTTGCGAAGGCCGCCGAGAAGATCGGCTTCCCCGTGCTGGTCAAGGCTTCTGCCGGCGGCGGCGGGCGCGGCATGCGCGTAGTCAATTCGGCCGGCGAGCTTGTGGCTGCGATCGTCAGCGCCAAGCGCGAAGCGAAGGCTGCGTTCGGCGACGATCGCATGCTGATCGAGAAATTCGTGCAAAACCCCAGGCACATCGAGGTGCAGATCATCGGCGACAGCCACGGCAATCTGCTCTCGCTCTGGGAGCGCGAATGCACGCTGCAGCGGCGGCACCAGAAGGTGATCGAGGAGGCGCCGTCGCCGACGCTGGATGCCAAGCAACGCGAAGTGGTCTGCGCGGCTGCGCGCAAGGCGGCTGCCGCGGTCAACTATGTCGGCGCCGGCACCATCGAATTCGTCTCCGACGGCAAGGAGGTGTTCTTCATCGAAATGAACACCCGCCTGCAGGTCGAGCATCCCGTGACCGAGCTCATCACCGGCGTCGATCTCGTCGAATGGCAGTTGCGGGTGGCGTTCGGCGAAAAGCTGCCGCTGGCGCAGAACGAGATCAAGCTGAACGGCCACGCCATCGAGGCGCGGGTTTATGCCGAAAACCCGCAGAAGAATTTTATGCCGTCAGTCGGCCGGATCAGGACCTGGCGCACGCCTGAGGTGGTCGACGGCCTGCGGATCGATACAGGCTACCGCAGCGGCGATGTGGTGTCGCCATACTACGATGCCATGCTTGCCAAGGTCATTGCATGGGCGCCGACCCGTCAGGCAGCGATCGAGCGGCTGAACCGTGGGCTGGAAGAGACCGACGTCCGCGGCATCGTCACCAATATTCCGTTCCTGTCGGCGCTGGTGACGCACTTGCAGGTGCGCGCCAATACCATCGACACCGGCTTCATCGAGCGCGAACTGAAGAAGCTGACGGAGTCGACGGGGACGGCAGGGGATCTCGAACTTTGTGCCGCGGTAGCGGCAATCATTATCGATGAGCAAAACGCCGCGCGCAAAGAAGCGCATTCGCCCTGGCAGTCGTTTGGCTGGATGCCGGTCGGCCAGCGCAAGCGGGTGTTCTCGTTCCGTCAGGGGCAGGGCGCCGAACACAAGGTGACGCTGCACTATGGCAATGGTCCGTCGAAACTGACCATCGGCAAGCACGAGTTCGTTTTCGCGACCTCGGTCGCGGAAGAAGGCAGCTTCGATCTGACGATCGAGGGCATGAAATCGCGTATCACGGCCGTGATCGAGGGCCACGAGCTTTACCTGCGCACCCGGAACGGCCGCTTCGACCTGCACTGGGTCGATCCGTTTGGCGGCGAGACGGAGGAACTGGTCGGCGAGGATAAGATCGTGGCGCCGCTGCCGGGGACCGTGGTGGCGCTGCTGGCCGAGGAAGGCGCGACGCTGGAGAAGGGCGCAGCGATCCTGACGCTCGAAGTCATGAAGATGGAGCAGACCCTACGCGCGCCGTTTGCGGGCGTGTTGAAGAAGATAAGGTGCAAGGTCGGCGATATCGTCGGCGAAGGCGTCGAGCTCGCCGAAATCGAACCGGCGGCTGTGTCATGAGAGATGGCGTTCACATTGTCGAGGTCGGTCCGCGCGACGGGCTGCAGAACGAGAAGACGCCGATCAGCGTCGCCGACCGGATCGCGTTCATTGAGGCATTGATCGGCGCGGGCCTCCACACCGTCGAGGTCGGCGCCTTCGTCTCTCCGAAGGCGATCCCGCAGATGGTCGGATCGGCCGAGGTATTGCGCGGCGTCAGCCATCACACGAATCGCGAATTGCCGGTATTGGTGCCGAACGAGAAGGGCTACGAGGCTTCTCAGGCCGCCGGCGCCAAACTGATCGCGGTATTTGCTGCGGCGTCGGAAAGCTTTTCCCGCGCCAACATCAATTGTTCGATCGCGGAATCGATCGAACGCTTCAAGCCGGTGCTCGCCCGCGCCAGGGCGGACGGCGTCCGGGTGCGCGGCTACATCTCCACCGTGCTCGGCTGTCCTCATGAGGGCGAGATCAAGCCGCAGGCGGTGGTCGATGTCGCAAAGGTGTTGTGGGATCTCGGCTGTTACGAAATCTCGCTTGGCGACACCATCGGCGTCGGCACGCCCTTGAAGGCGCGGCAGCTATTGCGCGCGGTCGCCGGCCATGTGCCGATGGCCAATCTGGCGATGCATTTCCACGATACTTATGGCCAGGCGCTCGCCAACCTCTACGCCGGGATGGAAGAGGGCTGCCGCGTGATCGATTCCGCCGCCGGTGGTCTCGGCGGCTGCCCCTACGCCCCCGGCGCGACGGGAAACGTCGCAACCGAGGACGTGGTCTATATGCTCGAAGGCATGGGCATTGCGACCGGCGTCGACATGGCAAAGCTGGTAGCGGCAACCAATGTCGTCAGTGGGCTGATTGGCCGCCCGCCGGTCAGCCGCGTCGCGGCGGCGCTGAACGCGAAGGCGCGGGCAACCAAGTAGGCCGCTTACGCGGCTTTCAGCCCGACATTCGGCAGCACCGGCCGGTTCTTGAGCGCTTTCGCCATCATCGCCTCGACCTCGGCCCTCTCGTGCGGCAGCAGCGCCAGCCGCGGCGGGCGGGTCAGCGCGGTGCCGCGGCCCATGATGTGCTCGCAGAGCTTGATGCACTGGACGAGGTCCGGACGGGCATCGAGGTGCAATAGCGGCATGAACCATTCGTACAGCGGCATCGCCTCGGCGTAGCGCCCCGCCTTGGCGAGGCGGAATAAGGTCTCGCCCTCGCGCGGGAAGGCGTTCGACATGCCGGAGACCCAGCCGACCGCGCCCATGGCGACGCTCTCGACGATGACGTCATCGAGGCCAGCAAACAGGACGAAACGATCACCAACCATGTTGCGGGTGTCGATGAAGCGCCGTGTGTCGCCGGAGGAGTCCTTGAAGCAAACGACGGTCTCGACGTCGGCGAGCGAGGCCAGAATGTCCGGCGTAACGTCGTTCTTGTAGATCGGCGGATTGTTGTAGAGCATCACCGGCAGGTCGGTCGCCGTGGCGACCGCGCGGAAATGTGCGGCAGTCTCGTGCGGCTTGGACGAATAGACCAGCGCAGGCATCACCATCACGCCGTCGATGCCGACACGCGCCGCTTCCTTGGCAGTTTCGACGGCGAAGGCGGTCGTGAACTCGGCGATGCCGCACAGCACGGGCACACGACCTGCCGCGACGGATTTCGCCGCCTCCATGATGGCGACTTTCTCCTTGCGCTCCAGCGAGGTGTTCTCGCCGACGGAACCGCAAACGATCAGTCCGGAAACGCCGTCGCGGATCAGGCCGTCCATGACCTTCGCGGTTGCATCGATGTTGAGCGACAGGTCGTCATTGAATTGCGTGGTGACGGCCGGGAAGACGCCTTCCCAGGAAATGCGCGGGCTCATTTGTTTAGCTCCATTGGAATTGTTCCGGCGGACTGATGAATCCGCCGGGCTTTGGCTTGAAAACGATGGGATGGGATCAGAGCGTCGCGCCGACTTTGCGCAACTCGGCAAGGACCGGGGCCTTGGGCAGCCAGACCTTGTCGAATTCGGCAATGACCGCTTCGGTATCCCCGGCCGGGACCTGACGGATCGGGATCGGCGCGTTTTTGAAGTTCTCGATCAGCTTGGGCTCATTGCCCGCCAGTTCGTCGATCTGCGTATCGAGTGTCGATTTGACCGTCTTGGTGATCAACTCCCGGTCAGCCGCCGGCAGCGATTGCCAGACGCGGCCGGAGACGATCGCTGCCATGGGCATGAAGACGGCATTCATCTGCAGGATGACTTTTGACACCTTGTCAAAGCGCTGGTTCCAGGAGAACTCCAGGTCCGCCTCAAGGCCGTCGACCTGGCCGTTCGCCATGGCATCAAACACCTGCGGCGTCGGGATCGGCGTCGGTGCCGCGCCCAGCGACGAATAGAAATCGCGGTAGACCGGCGTCGGGTTGATGCGCAGCTTCATGCCCTTGATATCCGCCAAGGTCGTCAGGTCCTTCGACGAGAAGATGGCGCGCATGCCGGTGATGCCCCAACCGAGGCCGATCGTGCCGGTTTCCTGCGGCAGCACCTCGAACAGCTTGATCGCGGCCGGATGGCGAACGAATTTGGCGACCGATGGCGTCGAGCGCACGATGTAGGGCGCGTTGATCGCTGCGATATGCGGCACGCGCGAGCCGAGCTCGGCGGCCTGGATGAAGCCCATGTCGAGCGCGCCGGACTGCAATTGCTGCATCATCGCCGGCTCGTTGCCGAGCTGGCCGGAGTGAAAGACAGTCATGGTCAGGCGGCCGTTGGTGGCTGCCTTGAGGTCGTCGCCGAGTTTTAATGCCGCCTTGTTCCAGGAATGACCATTGGGCGTGATCAGCCCGAGGCGGAATTCCTTGGCTTGCGCCAGCGCCAACGACGGCGCGAACAGCGGCACGGCCGCGCTGGCGGCAAGGAAGCGGCGACGTGAAAGCGACATGATAATGCTCCTTGAGGGGTTTGGACCTACTTGATGAGGACGAGGGAGAGGGAGGGATAGAGCGAGAGCAGCACCAGCAGGATGCAGGAGATGCCGAACAGCGGCAGCGTCACCATGAACATCTTGCCGGGTTTGGCGCCGGTGACGGCGGCGGCCACGAAGAAGCAAAGACCGACCGGGGGTGACAGCAATCCAAGCACCAGGTTGATCACCACGACGACGCCGAACTGGCGCGGATCGATGTGATAAATCTCGGTCGCGACCGGCAGCAGGATCGGCACCGTCATGATCAGGCCGGGAATGCCGTCGATCACCGTTCCGATCACCAGCAGGATCACGTTGCAAAGCAGCATGAAGCTGACGGGATCCTTGGCTACCGACTGGATCCACGCGGCGGTCTCCTGCGGCACCTTGCCGAACACCAGCACCCAGGAGAATACGGCGGCCGCGGCGACCAGAAACAGCACGATGGCCGAGTAGACGCCTGCGCGCAGCATCATCTGCGGGAGCTGCGAAAACCTGAACTCCTTGGTCCAGAATTTTCCGACGAGAGCGGCGGCTACCGCGCCGACAGCCGCGGACTCCGTTGCGTTGCCGAGCCCGCCGAGAATGCTGCCGACGATCACGATCGGAATCAGCAGCGTCGGCGATGTCCGCAGGATCGTCGCCAACCGCTGCCGCGGTGTCTGATAATCGGCCTTAGGATAGTTGTAGACGTATCCCATCAGTGCGATGGCGATGCAGAACATCGTCGTCAGGATCACTCCCGGGACGATGCCGGCAATCAGCATGTCGCTGACCGATACCTGCGCCAGCACGCTGTAGACGACGAACATCACCGAGGGCGGAATGATCGGTCCGAGCATGCCGCCATAGGCGGTCAACCCGGCCGCGAAGGTCTTGTCGTAGCCCTTCTTTTCCATCTCCGGCACCATGATCTGCGCCATGATCGCGACCTGTGCGGTCGCAGATCCCAGGATGGAGGAGATGAACATGTTGGCGAGAATGTTGACGTAGGCCAGCCCGCCCTTCAGCGAGCCGACAAAGGCCATCGCCATGTCGACGATGCGCCGCGTAATGCCGCCGCCGTTCATGATCTCGCCGATCAGGATGAAGAGCGGGATCGCGATCAGGCCATAGCTGTCGACCCCGCCGAAGAGCTGCAGCGGGTAGGACTGGAACAGAACCGGATTGCCTGACGCGATGATGAAGACGAGCCCGGCCAGGCAGAGGCAAAGGCCGATCGGTACCCCGACCAGCATGATCGCGATGAAGGCGGCTGACGTGATCACTAGTTGACCCCGTCGAGTTCGGAGAGTTGAAAACCCTTTAGCGGCGTCCGTGGCACCAGTTCGAGATCTTCGAGCAGGTTTGCCAGGCCATGAATGGTCATGGAGACCGCGAAGATCGGCAGCGTCAAATAGAGCACCCAGGTCGGCCAGTTCAGCGTTTGGGTGCGCTCGGTATAGAGGAAGTTGAATGTCTCGGCGGCGAGCTTGCGCGCGTCGAAGCCGGCGCGGGCAAGCCCGATTGGATCCATCCAAAGGAAGCAGGTGATGACGAGCGCCACGCCGAACACGACGACCATGCCCGTCGCGATGATCTTCGCGAGCTTCCGATGCCGCGCCGAGAGACGCTCGGTCATCATGGTGACGGCGAAGTCGAGCCTGAGCCGCGTCATGGCGGAGGCGCCGATGAAGGTCAGCCAGACCACGCAATAGACCGCCGATTCATCAATCCAGTAGATCGGGAAGTGCGAGTAGCGGGTGACGACGTTCACCAGGATCAGAGCCGTCAGCAAATACATCAGCCCCATCAGGGCGATGCGCTCGAAAGCGAGCAGCAGACTCGAAGCCCTGACGACGATTCCCCGGGCGCTGAACGCTGGCATGTCCGCAATTGCCTGCTCGATCATAAAGAGCCCCGCTGCCCGTCAAGATTTCTCGTGCCATTCGAAATTGTATAATTTATACAATCTTGTCAAATGGAGATTATGGACGCCTCGGCTTTCGCTGCGCGGACCATTTCAACGTGCGAAACGGGGCCTCCTCGATCGGAAAGGCCGGCGATGACGACGGAAGGTCAAATGAAAGTCCCTCTGAAGCACCGGACGCTGTCGGCTGCGATCGTCGATCAGCTCAGGCAGTCCATTCTCGACGGGACTTATCCAGCCGGCTCACAACTGCGGCAGGATGCGTTGGGCGAGGCATACGGCGTCAGCCGCATTCCAGTGCGCGAAGCGCTGTTTCAGCTCGAGGCGGAGGGGCTGGTGCGCATCGTCCCGCAAAAAGGCGCGATCGTCTCAGAGCTATCGCTGGACGAAATCAACGACGTGTTCGATCTTCGCGGAATCATGGAGCCGCGGCTCCTGGCGCAGTCGGCGCCGCACTTTGCGGAACAAGACTTTGCCGCGCTGGACGACATCCAGAAGCGCTTCGAGAAGGCGATCAAGGCGCGCAACGTCAGCGAATGGGGGCAGCTCAACGCTGACTTCCATATGGCACTATACGTTCACGCCCGGCAGCCGCGTACCAAGGCGATCGTCGTGGCGCTCTTGCAGACCAGCGACCGCTACACGCGTCTGCAACTCTCCAATACCAAGGCGATGGGCACGGCCGAAAAGGAGCACGCTCACCTGATCGAGCTGTGCCGGGCGAAAGAGATCGACCAGGCCTGCCGGTTTCTGGAGCAGCATATCGAGGCTGTCAGAACCGACCTGTTGCAGGTGGTGGGCGGCGGCTCAATCGTGGCGCGCGCGGGCCGTTGATCCGGAAGCGGACCATGCATCATGCGGGGACGTCGCTGGCGAGCTTCAGCAGATTGGCCGACATCGCTGACTTGGCGCTATAGTCCTTCCAGGCGGTATCGCGCGCGATGTCGCGCCACTTGCTGACGGTCGCGACATCGAGCGTGCTGACCTTGGCGCCGGCCTTCTCATAGACCTTGGCGACCTCGATATCATCGTCCTGCGCGCCCTTGCGGCCGAACGCTTCCAGTTCGCCGCCGACCTCCAGGATGATGTCCTGCTGCTTTTTGGGAAGCTTTTCGAAGATTGCCTTCGACATCATCAATGGCTCCAGCATGAACCAATAGGAGGCGCCGGCGCCCGATGTCAGCGATTTGGCGACCTCCGCGAGGCGGAACGAGATCAAGCTGGTGGAGGAGGTGATACCGGCATCGCAGGCGCCGCTCTGCATCGCGGCGTAGATTTCGTTCGATGGCATCGACAGGACCGAGGCTCCCGCGGTCTTCAGCACCACGTCCATTTCACGCGAACCGCCGCGCACTTTCAGCCCCTTGGCGTCGTCAGGCGCGACGATCGGTCGGGAGCGGCTGGCGACGCCGCCAGCCTGCCAGACCCATGTGAGAAGGATAATGCCCTTGTCGGCGAGGAAGTCGGTCAGCGCTTTCCCGACCGGCGCCTTCTTCCAGCGCAGGCCCTGGTCGTAGGTTGCGACCAGGCCCGGCATCATTCCGATATTGGTCTCCGGCAGCTCGCCGCCGGCATACGGCATCGGGTAGAGGCTGATATCGAGCGCGCCCCTGCGCATTGCCGAGAATTGCGCGTTGGTCTTGATCAGCGAGGCGTTCGGATAGACTTCGGCTGCGATCTCGCCGCCACTGCGTTTGGCGACTTCGGCGGCGAAGATACGGCAAAGCCGGTCGCGGAAGTCGCCCTTGTCGATGGTGCCGCCGGGGAACTGATGCGAGATCTTCAGCGTGGTGGCCGCATGGGCCGTACCGGTGCCGAGATGAAGCACGGCGGGCGCGGCGAGCGCAGATGCGATGACATGGCGGCGCGTGAGCATGGTTTGTCCCCTGCAAACGGTTCCTGGATCGGCAATCCGGACCGGCTTCAGCCCATATTAGCTGAATTGGCCCGCTTCAACTAACCGTGAGAATTGCAGAACCTTAGGGCGTGGCCGGTAACAAAACCGGTCGCGCCATCGTCATTGGGGAAGCGGCAGACGTCGCTTTCGAGA
Source organism: Bradyrhizobium retamae (assembly GCF_001440415.1). Lineage (GTDB taxonomy): Bacteria > Pseudomonadota > Alphaproteobacteria > Rhizobiales > Xanthobacteraceae > Bradyrhizobium > Bradyrhizobium retamae. The sequence goes on along the minus strand of NZ_LLYA01000154.1, from coordinate 99,683 downwards.
AGCCAACCCAAACCAAGGACCATCGCATGACCACCACCACGACCCGTATCGGCCTCGGCCTTTCTGCCGCGCTTGTTTCGCTCGGCCTCGCATTCGCGCCAGCCGCCTTCGCTCAGGACAAAATGGGCAAGGGCGACGGCATGAAGAAGGAGTCCATGTCCAAAGACGGCATGAAGAAAGAGGACGGTATGATGAAGAAGGAAGGCATGAAGCACGACGGCATGAAAAAAGAAGACGGCATGAAGAAGAACTGAGCCACATCGTCATTCCGGGCTCGATGCTGCGCATCGCCCCGGAATGACGACGAGGACACGCCAGCATCGACCGAGGATCGCAGGCCTATTTCTTCTTGCCGCCCTTGGTCTTGCGCGCAGCGTAACGCGCGTCGCGCTTGGCCTTTTGCTCAGCCTCCAGCGCCGCCAGCCTGGCGGCCTCTTCTTCCTTCTCGCGGGCTAATCTGGCGGCCTCCGCCGCGGCAGCCTCGGCCTCGCGACGTCTCTGTTCGGCCTTTTCGGCTTCCTTGGCCTCTCTCGCCTTGGCGCGGGCGGCGGCGACGGCCTCGCGCTCGGCCTGGCGGCGCTTCACCTCGGGATCGTCGGGTCCCGGCTGGGTGCGAAACTTGTTCAGGATGTTCTGCCGCGCCTGCTGGGCGGCCTTCTGGCGGTCAGCGAAGCTCGGTTCCTTGAATCCACTCATAAAAGAGGCCTTGTCGCTTTCACTCTTGGGGTTGGACGCGCCACGCGCGCGGATTGGCGACTAGGTAAGTGAACCCGGGGCAAAATGCCAGCGTCGAAAGGGGGCGGGCAGAGCAGGGGAGGCTTGCGTGAGCAGCAAATGGCCCAAACTGATCCTAATGAGCGGGATTACGTCAGCTTGGCTGCTCTACGAGATGGCAACGGCGACCGAAGTCCCAGGGCGGGCGCTGGCGATCCTTCAATATGGCCTTCTCGCCTGTGCGCTGACCGGGCTGATCGGCTCGCTGGTGATGCTCGCTTCGGAGAAGTGATCGCTCTTCTAGAGATTATCGCGTCGGCCCCCGGGTCCAAGGACGCGCGCAACCGTCATCGCGGTCATCGCTACGCGGTCCGCGATCCGCTGCGCTTCCAGCCTGTCGCGGGCTTTTTCCCTGATCATGATCTCGATCAGCTCGAGCCGTTTGGTCTCGTCGACCGCTTTCGCCAGCAATTGCTTGTAGCGATGGTAGTCGTAGCTTGCTTCCTGCTTGCCGGAGTCCGGTTGGCTCGTTTCCTGCTCGTCCATCGCACGCCCCGCACACGCGCTCGCCCCGAGGGCAATGTCGATCAAGCGCTGTGCGCGCGCAACGGATTTGCGCGAGTTATACCCGTTTCCGCGTCCATCGGGCTCACGCACAAACCCGTGTAGTGTGAAGTCGTTCACAAGCAGCGCGGGGGGGTGATCTTATGCTCCGGGCTTTCGAAACAGGAGCGACCCGCCATGCCGCACAATTGGTGGACCCGCAAGAACCTCGTTCTCGCCGCCGCCATAGTCTCACTGGCCTGCGCCATCGGTTTCTTTGCGCCCGGCCTGTCCAGGCCGGAGCCGGTCTTGAGCGCAGCGCTTGGTCCGGACTGGCAGTGCAGCCGGCTCGCGTTCGTTTTTACGACCTGCAGCCGGGTCAAGCATAGCCGGTCCACGCCCGTCCGCCTCGCCAAAATCCCGGTGTGCGGACGGTTGCGGACGTAATAGGATCAGGCTGGAAACGGAGCAGGCCAGAACCGGAGTTTTCCATGCAGAAGCCGTCTCGTCTTGTGCTGGCCGCGTCGGCGGCGGCTCTCGTACTCCTGCCGGCGGTCGCGCTGGCGCAAGACGCGCCGGGTGGCAGCACTGCCGCAACGGCAACGTCGTCTACCGCCGCGCCGGAAGCCGCCGCGGCCGAAAAGGAGAAGGCGGCGCCGAAGAAAAAGAAACCGGCCAAGATGACCCGGCAGCAGGAGATCGACCGTTCGATCGACCGCGGCACGGTGCCCGCTCGTTATCGGAGCTCGGTGCCGAAAGAGTATCATCAGTATATTCCGTTCGATAAGCGGTAGAGGCGGGCGAATGGCTGCGCCTGGCGTAGCTCGCCGCAGACTAGCCTTTAGAGCGGGACGGAATGCAGTGACCGCCAGCCCGGATATTGTGTGCGATCCGCGCTGCCGCGTTTTGCTGATCAATTTGTCACACAGAACCGTGCGGCGCCCGCTCACCGTACTCGTACGGATTGGCTGTGCACGTAACGCCGATCTATAACGCCGTCGCTTGCAGCGGGGGGCAGGGCGCTCGTTCATCACGACGGTCGCTACCACTGGAGGCCACGAGGCCCGGACTCCTAGGCACTCCGGGCCTCGTCTACTCCTGACCGCGAACACTCGAGCCGCCGCTTACCTCGCTTCATCGGCACCGTCACGTCGCAACACCAAAGGCTGCCACGCGCGCGTTGGCATGCGCACAGTGGCTCGCTGATCCATCCGGATCCCCTCAACCCAGCAGCCGGTAGATGATACTGGTCGAGGCACCGACCAGGCAGAACGCCAGCGCCATACACACCAGTGCCTCGTCGCGATCGAATTCGGGTGGTGGCGGACTCAAGGGGTCCTCGCGCTCGGCCGTTGATTCACAAGACAGGGGAAAACGTGTCGAAGACGCTACGTTTCCTCACGTCAGGTTATTCATGTCCGTTTTGCGTGGTTTCGGTTCCGCGGCAAGCCAGTGCTGATGCGCACGATTTGCACTCCGAAAAAATGGTTATCATTCAACGACTTTTTAAAGTTCCCTTAAATCATAAATGAGTTCCTCTTCAGGCCGCGCACCGCCGCGCGGCCCGAATAGCCGGGTGCCGCTCCTATCACCTACCCCAGGGAGACGAGCGCTCGGCTATTATGGGCGCACCCAAATGTCGGACGAAAGCCACGGATGGTCGCGGGCGAGCTGCTAACGACGCCCTCGATGCTGGTTCCGATCGTCTGCAAAGCTCGGTCGGAAGCAGTTGCGATGAGGAACCGTCAACGAGAGGCAAATCATCGCGGGCCCTGCGCCTGAATCAATCAACAGTTGCAACCTGCGAAGAAAAAATTTGGCGCAGCTTCTTGGTGCATCTTCAAGCGGATTCCGTTATGGTTGTGTAAGTCACGATGCACGGGATGGAACTTTCTGTCCGTAGGGATGGAACTTTTCTGTCCGAAGGAGGTTCTCTATCAGCCTTATTCTATTCATGTTTTGTAACCAACGATGACAACCATCGAATCATGATTGGGGACGGTCGTGAACCAGAAAGACTTCAAATCAATGTCCACGGATGAGCTGTGGGCACTCCACGAAGAAGTAGTCGCCAGGCTTGCAACGTCTCTGCTTGCAGAGAAACGCCTCCTTGAAGATCGCCTGAAGCAACTCAAGGGCGTGGTCGAAGCTGAGCGCACGAAATCATCGACAGGGCGGCGTCCATATCCGACGGTCGTTCCGAAATTCCGGAATCCCGATCGGCCGTCCGAGACATGGGCAGGCCGAGGGAAGACACCTCGCTGGCTCGCTGCAAAACTGAAATCCGGCAAGCGGATCGATGATTTTCGAATTAGGAAGGTAGCCTAGGCAGGACTACGGCCGGCCGGCGGCGGCGTGCCTTGCACTTCGCCTGCGAACGCGAGTTCTCGTTCGATTTGGAAATGCCGGGCTTGAAGCGTCCTTCATGCTCTCAGGCACTGTCTGCGTGACGCCGACTTGACTCTAGATGCCGGCGTCACGGTCTTCCTTCAGCTTTGCTTCTTTCAGCTTGCCTTGGCGGGATCCTGGGGCTTCGCATCGAGCGTCGTTTCAATACTCGTCTCAAAGGCTCTGACAATTCCTATGCGCGCGAACAGCATGGGCCCACGATCTTCGGCAGCATCAACAAGCATCTGAATGGCAAGCCGCCATTCCTGACGTTCGCGTTCGGGCTGAGGAAGGGTCCTGATGTAGTCGGCGGCGTCTTGCAGGGTTTGCGCTGGCGGCCCCTTCGGGAGCGGCACAGGCTGAGCGAACGGACGATCCCAGGACATGTTCGAACTCCCGTCACAAACTCCAAGCAACCGACCGCAAACGATACGCGAAGGCGGCTCGCCCGATATTAGCTTGCGTGCCGGTGGAACCGAAGCAGGGATTCGACGCGGAGCCCCGCTGTTAGTTCCATTCCCCGAGGCTGTTTTGTCTCTAAGAGTCTTTTGTCTTCAAGCCTGTTTTGCCCGCTGCGGTCCTGCCTGACAGGACTTCTGAGCTTTGCAGGATATGCCTCGATAGCGGCTTCGAGCGAGTTGGCGCGTGAGCCGCCCGCGTCGGCGCAGCGGCTGCGTGATGGCGCCTCGTCGTAGATCGATCAGTTTTGAAACGCAACACCGACGAAATCGCCTTGCCGCCAGATCACGCGGCATTCCCGAATGTTGTGAAAATTATCGAAGGTCAATTCGAAATTCAGAGGCAGCAGGTTGAGGTCGCGGAGTTCAATTCCGGCCCCGGAATTCGTGACATCCTGAACGCGGCAGGTGAAGACACCGCGCTGAGCGTCAAAGAACAGCAACGCGCTTTTCGAAATCGTCGTCCTTGCGACAGATCGGCGGTCGAATTCCATCTCGGCTACCAACGGTTCACGCAGCCCTGGCAAGCAGAGGCTAACGGATTGTCCCAGGGCGGCAATCAGGTTCGGCCTTTTTCGTAAACAATCAATTTTAATGATCGTAGAAAGTCGCGTTCATCGGGCGGAGCGGCGCCGGCACAACGGTAATAGTTGCGGCTTAAGCACAGCTCCGACCGTTCCGTGGGCGGAACTCACAATCGGGCTTGATGCGTCGCTGAAACCCATGGCCCTCTGACACAGAGAGGGGAATCACATGGCCTTACGTTGGATGTGTGTGCTGGCGCTGTGTCTGGGTACATCAAGCGCCGGATTTGCGGGTGACCAGTCCGGGGTCTTGCGTCGAATTTCGTGTCCGGTCGTGCGCTACTACGTGGCGAAATACAGTGCGCCGGCCGCGGAGCACTGGGCACGAAGCAAGGGCGCGAGCGATGCCGAGATCGAAGCCGCCCGGCGCTGCCTGCAGTCCGACACGACGCGAACGGCCAGGGCACCACGAAGGCCGCTGGCGCTCGGCAGCTACGGCTGGTGAGCAGCGGGGCGGGAGCGGCGAGGTGCGAGCCACGCCAAGCGCCGCCCCCGTCGGGGCGAACGGATTTTTAATAGGGCTGGTACCGCTTCTGGCGCTTGCCGCGCCCGGCATAGTACGGGTTAACGACGCATTGCGCGGAGCGGCCCGATGCCGACGCCTGACACTGCGCCATCGTTCGATAGTGGCACTCGAAATAGTAGTCCACGAAGCCCTGGTAGACCTGCAGGCAAACGGGGTAGCTCGGATCGTAGGTCTGGGCTCGGGCGGGCGCATGCAGGGCGATCGTCGCGGCCAAAATCGTCAGAGCCGCCGTGGCGGGTGCGTGCGGTAGTTTCATCCCAATATCCTCTCAGCCTTCCGCACGGAATTGTCGCGGTCCTCTCCCTACGACAGAACACCAGCGCTCCGAGCTTATTCCAGCAGCCAGCACACTCGCCATCAGACTTCCCAGTCCTGAAATCCGTACTCGCGATAGATGACGGCGCGATCGGCATGGGGGTTCAGCCGGCACTTGGCCTGGGCGAGATGCAGGTTGACGGTCCCGGGCTGACAGTTGGCCACCAGCAATTTGCGGATATCGTCCATCTGCTGGCGCGATTGCTGGGTCGGCTCGAGCTGCTCAAGCGCGACCAGCGCCGTCGCCAGCGCTTCCGTGACGACCCATTCGTCGTGGCCGGTGATTCCCTTTTTTGGCATGACGTCCGCATCCTTTGTCAGGGCAACGGAAGCAATCGCTGGCCGGCATCATAAGCCGAGAATCCAACCGAGACGAGAATGAAGTCGAAATTGCGGAAAAGCGCCAAATGGTAGTGGCGATCCCAGCAGGATTCGAACCTGCAACCCACGGAGTAGAAATCCGTTACTCTATCCAGTTGAGCTATGGGACCGTCGGGGCGGGCTCGCCGCCTTGAGCCTTTCTACCATTGCCAATATGAAAAATCCGCCTTCCCGCCAAGACGGTCGAACCGATTTCCTCAAGGGTGCGACAAAGCCAGACGGCGGGCCGTAGCCTCGGGACTGCCCCAATATACATGCCTCCCCGCTGCCCGTCTGCTACGGGACGGCCCGCGACCGTTTGGACTGCCTAAGCCATGCACGCGACTTTTTCGCAAGCCGATATTGACGCCATCAGTCCGTCACCTTTTCGCGCCTTTTTTGGTCGTTACGCGGCATCTGTCCGCGGCAAGGAGCCCATCATGATCGGTTTGGTTCGCGCTACAGTGATTTGCGCCACGCTGGCGCTTGGCCTGGCGGCGGCGGGGGCCGCGGACAAGGCATTCAAGCGAGATGAGCTGGCCGATTCGGCCGTGAAGCTGGAGGCCCAGATCAAGAACGAGGCGGGGCCGGTGGCGAAATCCTCTGCGACGCTGCGTAACGACGCCGACGCCGCCTTCAAGCGTTCTGACTTCCGGGTGGGCCTGCAGATCCTCGGCCAGATCGCAGCCACCACGCCGGAAGATAGCGCCAACTGGCTGAGGCTTGCCAAGACCATCTTCCAGATCCGCGCCGCCAGCTCCAGCGAACAGACCTTCCTCTACGAGCGCGCCTCGACCGCGGCCTACATCGCCTATCAACGCGCCGGCAACCAGGCCGAGGAAGCTGATGCGCTGGCCGTGCTCGGCAGGGCGATGTCCGAGCGCAAGCTGTGGCGCCCGGCACTGGATGCGTTGCGGCTGTCGCTCGACATGCGCGAGGTCGCCGAGGTCCGCGGGCAGTATGAGAAGATGCGGGATCAGCACGGCTTCCGGCTGCTCGACTATACCGTGGATTCCGACGGCGCCTCGCCGCGCGCCTGTTTCCAGTTCTCCGAAGACCTCGCCAAGCGGGTCGATTTCGCGCCCTTCGTGGCGCTGGCCGGCACCGACAAGCCGGCGCTGACATCAGAGGGCAAGCAACTCTGCGTCGACGGGCTGAAGCATGGCGAGCGCTACAACATCAATCTGCGCGCCGGCCTGCCGTCCACGGTGAAGGAGAGCCTGCCGAAATCGGCCGCGTTCAACATCTACGTCCGCGACCGCAAGCCGTTCGTGCGCTTCACCGGCCGCGCCTATGTGCTGCCGCGCACCGGCCAGCGCGGCATTCCGCTGGTCAGCGTCAATACGCCCTCGGTAAATGTCGACGTGTTCCGGATCGGCGACCGTAACCTGATCAACACGGTGGTCGACAGCGATTTTCAGAAGACGCTCTCCAGCTATCAGCTCTCCGATCTCGGCAATGAGCGCGGCGTCAAGGTCTGGTCCGGCGAGCTCGCCACCGCCTCGACGCTGAACCAGGACGTCGTGACGGCTTTCCCGGTCGACCAGGTGCTCGGAGACTTGCAGCCGGGCGTCTACGTAATGACGGCCGCCGCCAAGGGCCCGGGCAGCAGCAGCGACGATGACGGCACACTGGCGACGCAATGGTTCATCGTCTCCGACTTGGGGCTAACGGCGTTTTCCGGCAATGACGGCGTCCATGTCTTCGTCAATTCGCTGGCTTCGACCGACCCGGTCGCCAAGGCCGAGGTGCGCCTGGTCGCGCGTAACAACGAGATCCTGGCCACGCGCAAGACTGATGATGCCGGGCACGTGCTGTTCGAGGCGGGGCTTGCGCGCGGCGAGGGCGGGCTCTCGCCGGCGTTGCTGACGGTGATGAGCGAGAAGACGGACTACGCCTTCCTCAGCCTGAAGACCAATGCCTTCGACCTCACCGACCGCGGCGTGTCAGGGCGCATCGTGCCGCCTGGAGCCGACGCCTTCGTCTATGCCGAGCGCGGCGTCTACCGGTCGAACGAGACCGTCTACCTGACCGCGCTGCTGCGCGACGGGCAGGGCAACGCCATGGCCGGCGGGCCGCTGACGCTGGTGATCGAGCGGCCGGACGGCGTCGAATTCCGCCGCGCCCAGCTCCCCGACCAAGGCGCGGGCGGCCGCTCCTTGGCCGTGCCGCTCAATTCGGCGGTCCCGACCGGGACCTGGCGGGTGCGCGCCTTTACCGACCCCAAAAGCTCGTCCGTCGGCGAAACCACCTTCATGGTCGAGGACTACATCCCCGAACGGATCGAATTCGACGTTTCGGCCAAGGAGAAGGTGATCAAGGCTGAGACCCCGGTTGAACTGAAGGTCGCTGGCAAGTTCCTTTATGGTGCCCCGGCGTCGGGCCTGCAGCTCGAAGGCGACATGCTGGTCGCCCCCGCGGCCTCCGGGCGCCCAGGCTATCCCGGCTATCAGTTCGGCGTGAAGGACGAGGAAACCGCTTCCAACGAGCGCACCCCGATCGAGAACCTGCCGGAGGCCGACGCCAATGGTGTCGCGACCTTCCCGGTGTCGCTGGCGAAGACGCCGACCTCGACCCAGCCGCAGGAGGCGCAGATCTTCATCCGGATGGTGGAGACCGGCGGCCGCGCGGTCGAGCGCAAGCTGGTGCTCCCCGTGGCGCCGACCGCGGCCCTGATCGGCATCAAGCCGCTGTTCGGCGACAAGAGCGTCGCTGAAGGCGACAAGGCCGAGTTCGACGTGGTGTTCGTCAGCCCGGACGGCAAGCAACTGTCGCGCGACGGCCTGCGCTACGAACTCTTGAAGATGGAGTCGCGTTATCAGTGGTACCGGCAAAACTCGTCCTGGGAATATGAGCCGGTCAAATCCACCAAACGCGTTGCCGATGGCGACCTGACGCTGACATCAGACAAGGCGGCGCGGGTGTCGGTCGCGCCGGAGCCCGGCCGCTATCGCCTGGACGTCAAATCGAACGAGGCGGATGGCCCGATCACCTCGGTGCAGTTCGACGTCGGCTGGTATTCCGACGGCAGCGCCGATACGCCGGACCTGTTGGAGACTTCGATCGACAAGCCGGAATACGCCTCCGGCGACACCATGGTGGTGTCGGTCAATGCCCGCACCACCGGCAAGCTCACGGTCAACGTGCTCGGCGACCGCCTGCTGACGACCCAGACCGTCGACGTCAAGGAAGGCACCCAGCAGGTCAAATTGATGGTCGGCAAGGACTGGGGCACCGGCGCCTACGTGCTGGCGACGCTGCGGCGACCGCTGGACGCGGCGGCGTCACGGATGCCCGGACGGGCGATCGGCTTAAAGTGGTTCGGCATCGACAAGAAGGCGCGCACGCTCCAAGTCGCGCTGTCGCCGCCGCCGCTGGTTCGGCCCGGCACCAGCTTGAAGATTCCGGTCAAGCTCGGCGGGCTCAATCCCGGCGAGGACGCCAAGATCGTCGTCGCCGCGGTCGATGTCGGCATCCTCAATCTAACCAACTACAAGCCGCCGGCACCCGATGACTATTATCTCGGCCAGCGCCGCCTGACGGCCGAAATCCGCGACCTCTACGGGCAGTTGATCGATGGCATGCAGGGCACGCGCGGCCAGATCAGGACCGGCGGCGATTCCGCGGGCGCCGAGATGCAGGGCTCGCCGCCCACGCAGAAGCCGCTCGCGCTCTATTCCGGCATCGTCGCGGTTGGCGCCGACGGCACCGCCGAGATCAGTTTCGACATTCCGGAGTTCGCCGGCACTGCACGCGTGATGGCGGTGGCGTGGAACGCGACCAAACTTGGCCGCGCCACCATCGATGTCACGGTGCGCGATCCCGTCGTGCTGACGGCGACGCTGCCGCGCTTCCTGCTCAATGGCGACAAGGGCACCATGAGTTTCGACCTCGACAATGTCGAGGGCGCACCCGGCGACTACAGCATCAACGTGAAGACCTCGGGACCCGTGAAGCTGACGGGCAATCCGACCACGACGGTCAAACTCGCGGCCAAGCAGCGGACCTCGATGTCGCTGGCGCTCGATGCCGGCGGCGCCGGCACCGCCAATCTCGATGTCGACATCAAGGGCCCGAACGGCCTGACGCTGGCCCGGCATTATGCGCTCGACGTCAAGGCGGCGACGCAGGTGCTGGCGCGGCGCTCGATTCGGACATTGGCGAAAGGCGAGAGCCTGACGCTGACTCCGGACATGTTCTCCGACCTCGTGTCGGGCACCGGCAGCGTCTCGCTTTCGGTCAGCCTCTCCACCGCGCTCGATGCGGCGACCATTCTGAAGGCGCTGGATCGTTATCCGCACGGTTGTTCCGAGCAGATCACCAGCCGCGCGATGCCGCTGCTCTATGTCAATGATCTGGCGGCCGGCGCGCATCTGGCGATGGATACCGCCGTCGACCAGCGTATCAAGGACGCGATCGAACGGCTGCTGGCGCGGCAGGGCTCGAACGGCTCGTTCGGCCTGTGGTCGGCCGGCGGCGAAGACGCCTGGCTCGATGCCTATGTGACGGACTTCCTGACGCGGGCCCGCGAAAAGGGCTTTGCGGTCCCGGACGTGCTGTTCAAGAACGCGCTGGACCGCATCCGCAACTCCGTGGTCAATGCAAACGAGCCGGAAAAGGACGGCGGGCGCGATCTGGCCTACGGCCTCTATGTGCTCGCCCGCAATGGCGCAGCGCCGATCGGCGATCTCCGCTATCTCGCCGACACCAAGCTGAGCAATCTCGCAACGCCGATTGCGAAATCGCAGCTCGCCGCGGCGCTGGCTCTGGTCGGCGACAAGACGCGGGCGGAACGGGCCTATGCGGCGGCACTCGATGCGCTGGCGCCAAAACCGGTAATCGAGTTCGGCCGCGTCGATTACGGCTCGGCGCTGCGCGACGCAGCGGCGCTGGTCTCGCTCGCCAGCGAAGGCAACGCGCCGCGGGCGACACTGACGCAGGCCGTTCAGCGGGTCGAAGCGGCGCGCGGGCTGACGCCCTACACCTCTACGCAGGAGAATGCGTGGATGGTGCTGGCCGCGCGGGCACTGTCGAAGGAAACGCTGGCGCTCGATATCGATGGATCGCCGGTCAAGGCCGCGGTCTATCGCAGCTACAAGGCCGAGGCGGTGGCCGGCAAGCCGGTCAAGATCACCAATACCGGCGATGCGCCGGTGCAGGCGGTGGTCTCGGTCTCGGGCTCGCCGGTTACGCCCGAGCCCGCGGCTTCCAACGGCTTCAAGATCGAGCGCAATTACTTCACGCTCGACGGCAAGCCCGCCGACGTCACCAAGGCCAAGCAGAACGATCGTTTTGCGGTGGTGCTGAAGATCACCGAGGCCAAGCCGGAACGCGGGCACATCATGGTGGCCGACTATCTGCCGGCCGGTCTCGAGATCGACAACCCGCGCCTGGTGTCGTCCGGTGACTCCGGCACGCTGGATTGGATCGAGGACGGCGAGGAGCCGGAACATACCGAGTTCCGAGACGACCGCTTCACCGCGGCGATCGAGCGCGCCAGCGACGACCAGTCGGTGTTCACGGTGGCCTACATCGTGCGCGCGGTCTCGCCCGGCAAATACGTGCTGCCGCAGGCCTATGTCGAGGACATGTACAACCCCTCGCGCTACGGCCGTACCGGCACCGGCTCGGTCGAGGTGCGTCCGGCGAAATGAGCGAGGGAGGGATGAGCGACGCGGTGTCACCACAATCTCAATCGTCATGGCCGGGCAAGTCCGGCCATGACGATGGTACTGGGCCTCGCCGCTTTTTCCGGATCGCCGTAACGCTGGCCTTTGTCCTCGTCGTCATCACGACCGCCTTCGCGGGTTGGGTCTACTCACTGGGGCCATTGCCGCTGGAAGAGGCGCGCAAAGTCTCCACCACCATCGTCGATCGCAACGGCAAGCTGCTGCGCGCCTATGCGATGGCCGATGGACGCTGGCGGCTGCCGGTGGATGCGAAGACGGCGGTCGATCCCGGATATCTGAAGGTGCTACTCGCGTATGAAGACCGCCGGTTCTGGTCGCATGGCGGCGTCGATCCGTTGGCGCTGGGGAGGGCCGCGCTGCAGCTCGTCACGCGCGGCCACATCGTCTCCGGCGGCTCGACGATTACAATGCAACTGGCGCGGCTGATAGAGCCGCGGCGCGAGCGCTCGGTCTACGCAAAGCTGCGCCAGATGGTGCGCGCGGTCCAGCTCGAGCGGCAACTGAGCAAGGACGAAATCCTCGATCTCTATCTGGCGCTGGCGCCGTTCGGCGGCAATCTCGAAGGCATCCGCGCCGCATCCATTGCCTATTTCGGCAAGGAGCCGAAGCGGCTTACACTCGCTGAAGCCGCATTGCTGGTCGCGCTGCCGCAATCGCCGGAGCGTCGCCGGCTCGACCGTCATCCGGAAGCCGCCCACGTCGCGCGGGACCGCGTGCTGGCACGGATGGTCGAGGATGGCGTGGTGTCGCAAGAGGACGCGGCGCAGGCCAAGGCGGTGGCGGTGCCGCGGCTGCGCAAGCCGATGCCGATCCTGGCGCCGCATTCCTCCGATGCCGCGATGGCAACGGTGAAAGACACGCCGCTGATCAAGCTCACGCTGGATTCCGGCTTGCAGAAAACGCTGGAAGCCTTGGCGCGCGACCGTGCCGTGGCGCAGGGGCCGAATCTTTCAGTCGCCATCATCGCGGTCGACAACGAAACGGGCGACGTGCTGGCGCGCGTGGGCTCGGCGGATTATTTCGACGAGCGCCGCGCCGGACAGGTCGACATGACCCGCGCCGTGCGCTCGCCCGGATCGACGCTAAAACCGTTCATCTACGGGCTCGCCTTCGAGGATGGGTTTGTGCACCCCGAGAGCCTGATCGACGACCGCCCGATCCGCTTCGGCTCCTATGCGCCGGAAAATTTCGACATGATGTTCCAGGGCACCGTGCCGGTGCGTAAGGCGTTGCAACTCTCGCTGAACGTGCCGGCGATCGCGCTGCTCGACCGCGTCGGCTCCAGCCGGCTGTCGTCGCGGCTGAAGCAGGCCGGCGGCAATCTCGTGCTGCCGAAGGACGAGGCGCCGGGCCTTGCGATGGGCCTTGGCGGCGTCGGCGTCACCTTGCAGGACCTGGCGCAGCTCTATGCCGGGCTGGCGCGGCTGGGCGCGGCGCGGCCGCTGCGCGAGATCATGCTCACCAAGGACGAGCGCGAGCCGTTGCGGCTGATGGACCAGGCCGCCGCCTGGCAGGTCGGCAACGTACTGCTCGGCACGCCGCCGCCGGAAAACGGCGTGCACAACAAGATCGCGTTCAAGACCGGCACCAGCTATGGCTATCGCGACGCGTGGTCGGTCGGCTTCGATGGCCGCATCACGATCGGCGTGTGGGTTGGGCGTCCCGACGGCGCGCCGGTCCCGGGCCTGGTCGGCCGCACCGCCGCCGCGCCGATCCTGTTCGATGCCTTTGCGCGCACCGGAAGAATCCCGGCGGCGCTGCCGAAGCCGCCAAAGGGAGCGCTGATCGCCAGCAACGCCAAACTGCCATTGCCGTTGCGGCGGTTCCGTCCGGTCGGCGAACTGATCCGGACCGGCAGCGATTCTGCGCCGCGCATCCAGTTTCCCCTGAACGGCTCGCGCATCGACGTCGACCGTTCAAGCGACGGGCAGGCCGCCGCGATGCCGGTCAAGGTTGCCGGCGGCGTGCTACCGCTGACCATCATGATGAACGGCGCCTCGGTCGGCGAGATCGACAGCCGTCGCCAGCGCCTGGTCGATCCGCCCGGGCCGGGCTTTGCCCGGCTGACGGTGATCGATGCGACCGGCGCGGCCGATACCGTGGTGATCCGGATACAGTAGTGAAAAGCCGCCTGATGGCCGCAACTTAGGGGGACTTGCGGTGTTGTTTGCAGTGCGGTTTCATCGTATGCGAACAGCATGGTGGAAACCTTGCACCCCCCACGCTTTGGAGCGGGCCAACAGCCTGTAAAACCTGCGCATTCCGGCCGCAGGCTGGCCGTTGTGTTCGACTTTGCCACCGCGAACCATTTTCGCGCCGTCGTGTTTCTGGTGCTCTGCGGCATCGTGCTTTTCCTGCCCGGATTCTTCAACATTCCGGCAATCGACCGGGACGAGGCGCGCTTTGCGCAGGCGACCAAGCAGATGGTCGAAAGCGGCGATTTCGTCGACATCCGCTTCCAGGACGACGTCCGCTACAAGAAGCCGGTCGGCATCTACTGGCTGCAGGCCGCCGTGGTCGAAACCGCCTCATCGCTCGGCCTGCCGCGCGCGCAGTTGCGCATTTGGCTTTACCGGATTCCCTCCCTGATCGGGGCCATCGGCGCGGTTCTCCTGACCTACTGGGCGGCGCTCGCCTTTGTCACGCGGCGCGGGGCCGCGCTGGCAGCACTGATGATGTGCAGTTCCGTCCTGCTCGGCGCCGAAGCAAGGCTAGCCAAAACCGACGCGATGCTGCTCTTGACCGTTGTCGCCGCGATGGGGGCAATGGCGCGGGTGTATCTGTCCTGGCAGCGTGGCGAGGATCCGGCGCGTCCGCCCTGGGCCCCGCCGGCTATCTTCTGGACGGCGCTGGCCGGCGGCATCCTGCTCAAGGGACCGCTGATCCTGATGTTCGTCGGGCTGACCATCCTGGCGCTCGCGATCCTCGACCGCTCGGCGGCATGGCTTTGGCGGCTGCGCCCGGTCTGGGGGCTGATGTGGACGCTGGTGCTGGTGCTGCCCTGGTTCGTTGCGATCTTCTGGCGCGCGGGCGAGGCATTCTTCTCCAATTCGCTCGGCGGCGACATGCTGAGCAAGCTCGGCGCGCAGGAGTCCCATGGCGCGCCGCCCGGCCTCTATCTGCTGCTGTTCTGGGTCACGTTCTGGCCGGGCGCGGCGCTGGCGGGAATGGCGGCTCCGGCGGTATGGCGCGCGCGGCGGGAGCCCGGCGCGCAATATCTTCTGGCGTGGCTGGTTCCGTCATGGATCGTGTTCGAACTGGTGCTGACCAAGCTGCCGCATTACGTGCTGCCGCTCTACCCGGCGATTGCGATCCTCACCGCCGGCGCGCTGGAGCGCCGCGTGCTGTCGCGCTCCTGGCTGATGCGCGGTGCGGCCTGGTGGTTTGTCATTCCGGCCGGGGCATCCGTGATCGCCGTCATCGGCGCCATCAAGCTGACGCATTACCCGGCATTTCCGGCTTGGCCCTTCCTGGCGGCGGCGATGATTTTCGGCCTGATCGCGTGGTGGATGTTCGAGGACAGCCGCGCCGAGCGCTCGCTGTTGAATGCTGTGGTCGCGGCAATGTTTCTGGCGGTCGGAGTCTACGGCATTGTCATGCCGTCGCTGACTGCCATGTTTCCAAGCGCCGAGATCGCGCGCGCGCTTCGCAACGTGGTCTGCGTCGGGCCAAAGGCAGCGGCCGCGGGCTTCCACGAGCCGAGCCTCGTCTTCATGACCGGTACCGGCACGCTGCTGACCGACGGATCCGGCGCGGCCGATTTCCTCGGGCAGGGCAGTTGCCGCTTCGCGCTGGTTGAATCGCGCACGGAGCGCGCCTTCGTCCAGCGCGCCGAAGCGATCGGGCTGCGCTACAATGTAGCGAAGCGGATCGAGGGCTATAACATTTCGCAGGGCAAGGCGATATCGATCGCCATCTTCCGCTCGGAAGGCACGGAGTAAGATGGCTGCGAGCCCTGCTGTCGACGATTCCAAAAGCTATCTTGCGCGTTTCGCCACGCTAACGTGGTTGTCATTGGCGCAGCTCGTGCGGTCGCCGTCGCATTCGCGACGGGCCGAGGCCGGCCGCCGCGCGGCGCGTCACGCCTTGTGGATCTCGGCAGGTCTCGGCGCAGCGATCATCGTGCTGATGTATGCGATCGACGCGTGGGAAATCGCCCAGATGCCAAAGCGCGGTACGCCCTCGCTGTGGTGGGTCCGCATTCTCACCGATTTCGGCAAGGACGAATATGTGTTGGCGGGGCTGGCAGGATTGCTGATCGCGGTCGCGATCGCCGCACCGGCGCTGCATGGCATCAGACGGTCACTGCTGCTCGGTCTCGGAACACGGCTGCAGTTCATCTTCTGCGCCGTCGCCATGTCCAGTATGGTCACCGAGGTGCTGAAATACAGCATCGGCCGCGGCCGGCCATTTGTCGGTGGCGAGGCCAACGCTTTCCACTTCTCGCACTTCGCGGGCAACCCGGCCTACTACAGCTTTCCTTCCGGCCACGCCACGACCGCCTTTGCGCTCGCGTTCGCCGTGTCGGTCATCTGGCCGAAGGCTCGCTTTGCGATGGCCGTCTATGCCCTCATCATTGCGGTGACCCGTCTGGTGCTGGTCGCCCATCACCCCAGTGACGTGGTTGCCGGGGCCCTGGTCGGCATTGTCGGTGCGATGTTCGTACAATACTGGTTTGCGGCCCGCCGGCTCGGATTTGCGATCCAGCGCGACGGCAGCATCGTGTCCCTTGCCGGGCCCTCGTCCGGGCGCCTCAAAAGGGTTGCCCGGGGCGCTTTCGCCCCATAAAAGCGGACGCCGCCAGACGGCCCGATAAGTCCCGGTTCCGGGTCCTTCCAAACCAACCAGACGAGTGCCGATTTGACACCTGCCGACAGAGATGCGGTCGCCGTTTCAATCGTTGTGCCGGTGCGCAACGAGGCGGACAACGTCGCGCCGCTGATTGCGGAAATCGTCAGCGCGCTCGGCAGCCGCTGGGCCTACGAGATCATCTATGTCAACGACGGTTCGACGGATGCGACCGCCGAGCGGCTGGCGGCGATGATGAAGCAGTATCCGCAGCTTCGGCAATTGAAGCACGCCGCCTCGAGCGGGCAATCGGCAGCGGTGCGCAGCGGCGTGCGGGCCGCGCGCGGCGCCATCGTGGCGACGCTCGACGGGGACGGGCAAAACAATCCGGCGTTCCTGCCGGACCTGATCGCGGCAGTTGAAAAAGGCGACGGCCACGTCGGTCTTGCGGCAGGCCAGCGGGTCGGGCGCAAGGACACCGGCTTCAAGAAACTGCAGTCGCGGATCGCCAACGGCGTGCGCAAGGCGATCCTGCGCGACGGCACCCGCGACACCGGTTGCGGGCTGAAGGCGTTCCCGCGCGAGGTGTTCCTCTCGATGCCCTATTTCGACGGGCTGCATCGGTTCCTGCCGGCGCTGGTACGCCGCGAAGGTTTCGACATCGCTTACGTCGACGTGATCGACCGCCCGCGCCATTCCGGCGTGTCCAATTACGGCTTCTTTGACCGGTTATGGATCGGGATCATGGATCTCGCCGGCGTGTGGTGGCTGATCCGGCGCAAGAAGTCGACGCCCGTTGCGATCGAGGTTCGCTGATGCTGATTCAATACGGCCAGGCGCTCGGCGACTATCTCTACGACGTGTTCGTCGCCAAGTTCGATTTCTGGTTGGCGTTCGGGCTGATCGCGCAATTGCTGTTCACCGCGCGATTCCTCGTGCAGTGGATATCGAGCGAGCGGGCCGGACAGAGCGTGGTGCCGATGGCGTTCTGGTTCTTCTCGATGGGAGGCGGCATGATGACGCTGATCTACGGCATCGCCAAGCGCGAGCCCGTGATCATCATCGGCCAGTCGCTGGCCACGATCATCTACATCAGAAACATCATGCTGATTGTGAAGAACCGCGGCACCGCCTCGAAGACGCTCGATCGCTGACCGTTAGCGGCCCGGCGCCGCCGTGGGCAGTGCCGGCAATTCGCTTTCGGCGCTGCGATGGGCGGCGAGTTCGCCGGCGGCATCGAGCACGGGGTAGGCGACCGAGCAGATGTGCGAGTGGATGCGCCGGAGGTCGCGCAACACGTCGAGATGAAGCGACGTGGTCTCGATGGTTTCGGGCCGGCCTTCACGCAAGCGGTCGAGGTGCCGTTCGGTGGCGGCAAGCTCGGCATTGCGCAGCGCGGCCTTTTCGGCCAGCAATTTTCGCGCTTCGTTGAGGTCACCCGACATGAAGACCCCGAACGCGATCCGCAGCGAATCCATCGTGCGCTTGTGGAAAGCGGAAAGCTCCTCGGCGCCCTCGGCCGAGAACTGGAAGCGGCGCTTGATCTTCTTGGTTGCCATTTCGCTCAGATTCTTGTCGATGATGTCGCCGATATGCTCGAGGTTGATGGCGAAGGAGACGATTTCCATCGCCCGGTGTCCCTCGCGCTCGTCGAGACTGCCGCGGGTGAGCTTCGTGACATAGAGCTTGATCGCCTCATCGAGGCTGTCGACGCTGTTGTCCATTCGCGAGACCTCGTCGACCAGCGCGCGGTCGTTGGTCATCATCGCCGCCATCACTTTGCGCAGCATGATCTCGACGTGATCGCCCATATGCAAGGTTTCGCGGGCGGCATCCGCCAGCGCGAGGGAAGGGGTCTCCAGTGCACTCTCGTCGAGATAGCGTGGACCTGTCGGGTCGGCCTCCTTGACGCGCTCGGGCAGCAACCTTTTCAACAGCCGCGCCATGCCGTCGAGCAGGCCAATGAAGAGAGCTGCGGTCGCAACGTTGAAGGCGATGTGGAACAGGGCGGTTGCCTTGGCTACATCCGGTTGCCATGCGATCAGAAGCTCCGCGATCGGCTGCAGGAACGGCGCCACCAGCAGCACGCCGACAAGCCGGTTGACGAGATTGCCGAGCGGAAGCCGATAGCTGGCGGGATTGTCGCGGCGCGCGCCCTCGACGATCGGATTGATGGCGCTGCCGAGATTGGCGCCGAGCACGAGCGCCAGCGCCGCATAGGGGGTAATGAAATGCGCATAGGCCAGCGACATCACCAGCAGCACACTGGCAACAGAGGAATGCACGAGCCAGGTCACGATCGCAGCGAACAGGATACAGAGCGCGGGATCGCCGGTGATGGCGTTCATGAATACGCGCACGCCCGGCGCGTTCTCCGCCGGCGCCAGCGTATTGAGCAGGATGTGCAGCGCCAGCAGCATCAGGCCGAGGCCGATAAAGACGCGGCCGATGTCCTTGATGCGCGAGCGCCGCCCGGTGCGGAAGGCGAACAGCCCAATGATGAACAGCACCGGTGCGACGGCGGCGATGTTGAACGACAGGATCTGCACGATCAGCGTGGTGCCGACATTGGCACCGAGCATGATGGCGAGCGCAGGCACCAGGCTGACGAGCCCGTCCGACGTAAACGAACTCGTGAGCAGCGCCGTCGCGGTGCTGCTCTGGAGCAGCGCGGTCAAGCCGAGGCCAGCGGCGAGGGCGGAGAAGCGGTTGCTCAGGGCCTTTGCCAGCAACAAACGCAGGTTCGGCCCGAACGCGCGCAGAATCCCGCTGTGGACCATGTGCAAGCCCCACAGCAGCAATGCTACGCCGCCCATCAGGTCGAGAAGGACGAGGCTTCCCATATGCGTCAGTTTCCGCCAAATCGAGTCGAAGGGTCAGGCTATCGCCTAACGAGGGGCGATCAACCCTTTAATTTGCCGAAAATTGCAGTGCACGGGCGCTGCTCGAGCGTGGCTTGCCGGTGTTCGAAGGTCTTGGAGGCTCTTGGCGGCTCCAGGTTCGGTAAACGGAATTCAAACGTATCAGCTACATTGCGAGCCGTTGCGCTAGCTCAATTCCAACAATCCTTCGGTAAAGCTGAGGCCACCTTCGGGTGAATCACTCCAGCAAGGCCAGGGTAGACATGTTAGCGAATCGCCGCAGAAGCGAACGACGTGCGTGCAGAAACTTTGCGAAAATACAGTTTGCGACCGGCGGATTGCCGCGCGACTGCATGATTACAGACATGTCGGATGGCGGCGTGAAGATCATCGCCGAATATCCCGAAATTCCTCCCGAATTCACGGTGATCTTTTCGGAGGGAAGGCCGCGTCAGTGCAAGCTGGCCTGGCGGATCGGTTGCGAACTCGGCGCGCAATTCCTCGACTAGGCCGCTCGGCGAAACGGGACGGCACGCGCGTGCCTGGCGGCGAGGCGCTTGCAACGGTAGCCAATTACGGCAAAAGCGGGCCAGCTTAACCGGAACTTAGGGTTAAGCTGTGAACACTTCTGGACAGTCGCCGCCGTGAGTCCCGCTACATGTTCCAGAAGTTGCCCCACCCGCTCCGCGTCACGCGGCTCCTTGCGTGCACGTCGACCCTGATTTTGGCGTTGGGGCTTGGCGGCTGCCAGACCTCCGGACTGTCAGATATTACCGGTTCGATCGGCGAGCAGGCCGACACTGACCACGCGACCGATCCGCGCCGTGATATCCAGCTTTACCAGGAACGCTATCGCGCCAATCCGAAGGATGCCGACGCAGCCCTGAAATACGGTAAGGCGCTTCGCGCGACAGGGCAGCGGTCGCAGGCGGTTGCGGTGCTCGAACAGGCCTCCATCGCCCATTCGGGCGATAAGCTGTTGCTCGCAGCCTACGGCCGCGCGCTGGCGGATAACGGCAATTTCCAGCAGGCCTTCGACGTGCTCGGCCGCGCCCACAGCCCCGACGATCCCGATTGGCGGCTGCTGTCGGCGCAGGGTGCAACGCTGGATCAACTCGGCCGATACGAGGAGGCGCGGCAATACTATGCGAGCGCGCTGAAAATCGTGCCCGACCATCCGTCGGTGCTGTCCAATCTCGGACTGTCCTACGTGCTTTCGAAGGATCTGCCCAGGGCCGAGGAGACGCTGCGCCGCGCCCACGGCCTGGCCAGGACCGATCCGCGCGTGCGCGCCAATCTTGCACTGGCGGTCGGCCTGCAGGGTCATTTTGCCGAGGCAGAAAAGATCGTGAAGGCCGACCTGCCGCCCGCCGAGGCGGCAGCCAACGTCGCGCAATTGAAGCGGATGCTGGCGCGAAAGGA
Organism: Bradyrhizobium retamae; assembly: GCF_001440415.1. Classification (GTDB taxonomy): domain Bacteria; phylum Pseudomonadota; class Alphaproteobacteria; order Rhizobiales; family Xanthobacteraceae; genus Bradyrhizobium; species Bradyrhizobium retamae. The sequence goes on along the minus strand of NZ_LLYA01000154.1, from coordinate 79,034 downwards.
CAAGGAGAACGCGCGGGCCGAGGCCGACAGGATGCCGATCGCCGCGGCCCGGCGCGCCGACTAGTCTGGAGCTTTTCGATTCTGATTGAATCAGAATCGGTGATCAGAGCCAGCAGAGCCTGAATTCACCCCGTATCTAGTCCTGGGCAGGCCTTCGCCCGAAAACGCGATCAGCGTCGCCGTCCGACGCCGCTGCGCCGTCATCCTTTGCTCACGCCCTGCGGGCCGTCGCGCCCTGCAGCTTCTTGATGATCGGCGCCAGGAACGAAATCCGCGACCGCTTGGTCACGGCATGGCCCGTCATGCGCTGCGCGATCTGCAGGAACATCTGGGTGGTGCGATGCTTGGCGGCGATCTGCGCGATCATCTGGCCGTTGTTGGCGGCGGTGCCGAACATCTTCGAATCGAACGGAATGGCTGCGATCGGCTGGCTCTCGATTGCCTTGGCGAATTCGCGCGTGGATATCTCCGGACGCTTGTGCATGCCAACCTGGTTCAGGCAATAGAGCGGCGGGCGGTCGTTGGGTCGCGCCGCCTTCAGCACGTTCAGCATGTTCTTGGTGTTGCGCATATTGGCGAGGTCAGGCTCGGCGACGATCAGAATGTCGTCTGCGCCGACCAGCGTGCGCTTGGTCCATGCCGACCATTGGTGGGGAACGTCGAGCACGATGCAGGGGGTCGTCATGCGCATCGTATCGAAGATCGCATCGAACGCGTCGGCGCCGAAATCGTAGACCTGGTCCAAGGTCGCCGGCGCCGCCAAGAGGTTGAGGCGGTCGGTGCATTTCGCCAGTAGACGCTCCATGAAGGCGGAGTCCGGCCGTTCCTGCTGGAAGACGGCATTGGCAATGCCCTGTACCGGGTCCTGATTGTAATCGAGGCCGGCGGTGCCGAAGGCAAGGTCGAGATCGATCACGACGGAATCGAGCGCGAGATCGCGCGCAATCGTCCAGGCCACGTTATGCGCGACGGTGGATGCACCGACGCCGCCCTTGGCGCCGACGACGGCGACGATGCGGCCGACGGCCACGGCCTCGGAGGCCGCGTACAGGCCGCATATTGCGCGCACGACGTCGATGGGTTCGATCGGTCCGGTAACGTAGTCGCTGACGCCGCGCCGCACCAGTTCGCGATAGGGCGTGACATCGCTGGCGCTGCCGATCACGACGACGCGCGTTCCCGCGTCGCAGACGGTCGCGAGTTCATCGAGCCCTTCGAGGATGTCGCTGTCGGGTTCGCTCTCCAGCAAGATCACGTTCGGCGTCGGCGCCGTGTGGTAGGCCTCGATGGCGGCGGCAATGCCGCCCATGTGAACCGACAGGTGCGCCTTGCCGAGACGGCGGTCTTCGCTCGCCGCGCGCACCGCGGTTGCGATCGCCACACTGGCGCAAAAGGCCTGTACCGATACGCGCGGCGCCGGCGAGATGTATTCCTCGGGCTGCGCCGGCGTGTCGTCCAGTTGATCGTCGGAGTTTTGAAAGACGCGGCTGATCATTTGCCTGTATCGCTGAGTTTGGCCTTGTCGGCTTCGGGGTAGGTGGTCTCGGTCGCAACGCCCTTGCGATATTTGTCAAAGGCGATGTTGCGCCGCGACATATAGGCGGCGCTCTCGGGACGCGGCTGCTCGAGGTCCGCCGGATTGTCGATCATCGCTGCCAGGTTGCGCTGGATGGCGCAGCCGAAATTGTGGTAGGAGCGGTTTTCGTTGTAGGCGACGTTGTCGATGTTCGGGCCGAGGTCTTGCGGCCACAGGCCGCACGGACCGGCCACCGCCTTGATCTTCGGATAGCTCAGCCTGATCGTCGGCAAGGCCCTGCTGTCGTCGGGGTGGTAGTGACGCCGCGTGATGGCGCGCGAGGGCACGCCGCCCGCCATCAGAACCGATCGGATTTCCTGATACGATGACGCGGCCGCGCGCGCGTTCGCCGTGTCGATCGGGACGTCGGCGATGATTGCGCCGGTGCCTTCGCGCATCCAGGCCTGCGCCAGGCCCATGACGTCGGTGCGTTGTGGCCCGGAGAGGCCGCCGCGGGCATGACCCACGAACACGACGATCGAATGGTTGGCTTCGGTCACGGCGATCGGATGACGGTGGCGGTAATCATCGGATACGCTCGCGGTTGTCACGACTTCCGTGGACTGCCACGTGCAGGCGCCGAGTGTCGCCGAAAGTCCGAGAAGGGCGCCGAGCAGCCCCGCGGCCTTGACGCGATGGAGCGGTGTTCTGGTTATCATCGTTCTGTCCTCGTCCCCACGCGCTGAACAGTTCTGAAACTCAATCAATGATGAAGCCAAAGTTGCCCTGGACGCCGGCGACCGGATCGACGCGGGCGGCGACTCCGTAGATCCGGTTGATGCGCCCGAGCAGCGTGGATTGGGAGTCGGATGCCGGCGCAAACCCGTCGTCGGGACGCGACAGCTCCTTCTGCGCGACCGCGCGCACGACGTAGGGCGTCACGATGACCATCAACTCAGTCTGGTTGTTGACGAAGTCCTGGCTGCGGAACAGCGCGCCCAGCACCGGCAATTGATCGAGCCCCGGCAGCCCATTGATGGCCTGCTTGGTTTGCTCCTGGATCAGGCCGGCCATCGCCATCGAGCCGCCGGAGGGTATTTCCAGCGTCGTCTCGGCGCGGCGGGTCTTGATCGAGGGAATGGTTGTTCCACCCTGGCCGCCAGTCAGAGAGTTTTCGGTCGAGACTTCCGAAACTTCCGTCATCACCCGCAGGCTGATCCGACCCTCAGAGAGTACGACCGGCGTGAAGTTGAGCGAGATGCCAAATTTCTTGAAGGCGACTGTCTGGACGCAATTTCCGATGCCACCGCCTGTTGTTGTTTGGCAGCTCACGCCGGTCGGAATGGGAAATTCACCACCTGAGATAAACGTTGCGGATTCGCCGGAGATCGCTGTCAGATTGGGTTCGGCGAGCGTCTTCACGACACCGGCCTTTTCCATCGCGCGAAGCACGGCCTGGACCGACGGCATCGTGCCGGCTGCTATGCCAAGGCCATTGCCAGGCACGAGGGGCGCGTTGTTTGCAGTGAAGGGATTGGTATTGTTGAAATTCACAGTCGTATTGCCGACATTCAATTGGGCGCTGAGATCGACACCCATCTGTTTGACGACATCCCGCCGAACTTCCGCGACAGTGACCTTCAACATCACCTGGTCGCGGCCGCGAACGACGATCGAGTTGACGACCTTCTCGGACCCGCCGACCAGCCGCGCGGCGATCTCGCCGGCCTGCTGGGCTTCGACCGGGCTCGAGACCGAGCCGGTCAGCAGCACGCTGTCGCCGATGCCTTCGATCTGGATTCCCGGCATCGACTGCCGCAGCGCGGCACGTACGCCGTTGAGATCGCGCTTGATTGCGATGTCGTAGGACGCGATCTGCTGGCCGTCGCCGTCGAAAAACACCACGTTGGTCTGGCCGACGGCGCCGCCGATGATATAGGCGCGTTGCGGGGAGCGAATGACGGCATTGGCGATCTTCGGATCGGCGACCAGCACATCCTTCACATCGCGCGGCAGGTCGACGATCACCGACTTGCCGACACCGAGCGACAGGAAGCGCATCTTGACCGGGCCGATGGCAGACGTCGTCACCGGATCCTTCTCGGACTCGGCTGCAACCACGGGCAGCAACGGGCCGAGCGTCAGCGCGCCGACGGCCGACAACAACAGGGCGCGCACCGCTGCGGTTCGCATCGCTGACTGATTTTCCCCAAACTTCATATCAGGCGTCCTTTCGGTCACTTCTGTGCCGTCGTTTGATTGGCGACGCCGTAGCGAACCACGTTGACGCTCTGGCTTCGTTTTTGAGCCTGGTCCTCGGAACGGCCTTCGGCCGCGTTGACATCGGTAATGCTGCGCAGCGCGAGCGACAGCGTGCCGCTCTGGCGCGCACGCGTCAGAGTCTCGGCCTGCTCGGGCTTCAGTTCGAGCGTGGCGGTGCGGCCGACGAGGGAGTTGCTGCCCTCTTTTTCCTTCGGTGCCTGATCGATCGCCAGCACGCGGATGTTGGAGAGAATGATCTCCGACTGGACCACGTCGGGTCCATTGCCGTCCGGATTCTTTTCGCGCCTGGAGAAGATGACGTCGACACGGTCATTGGGCAGGATGAAGCCGCCGGCGCCGCTTTCCGGTGATATCTCGATCGAGAGCGCCCGCGAGCCGGTCGGCAGGATGGCCGCCATGAAGCCAGAGCCATTGGCTCTGACCAGCTTTTGTTCGCGGATCGGCTCGCCAGCGAACAACGGGCTGCGCGCGATCGAACCGGCGATTTCCTTGATGGCCTCGGCCTGGCTGGCACGGTTGATCAGATTGCTGCCGGCGCTCGCGGCCGGCCATGCCTGCCATTGCAGGTTCTCGGGCTTGACCGGCTGGCCGAGCCCGATGTCGGACTTCGCGACGAGAATTTCCACCGTCGGCAACTGTACGACCGGTTCAGCCGCCGGGCGGGATTGTTCTTCCGTGCCACGGGCGAGATAGGCGGCAACACCGCCGGCACTCAATGCGATGGTCAGAACGACGACACGTGCGATGTTCATACGCTTTACTACTCTTACGCAGGGACGCCCCACTGCAAGGCAATGGCAGCCATCCCCGGAGGTATGACTAGGCATCAAAGGTATAAGGGAACTTGAGGGTTGAATTATTTGGTCGATCGCACGGCGGGATTCGCCGTCATGGTGAACGGGTGGTTATCGTTTTGGGAAAACCGCTCCGCAAAACCGCGGAGTCGTCTCGGCGTCGGCGTAGCAACGGTCGATGCGGGTAGAGATGGACGGCGGCTTCGGATGCGAATCCGCTTCTGGCTAGACGCTGCTATGACGCACGAGCCTGATCTTGAGGCTCGGTCTCGGCGAAGCCGGCCTGCAAGACCTCCTCGCGCTTGTGGCGCAGATGCGCGCGCAGGATATGCGATAGCCCCACGCCGTCGCGGCGTTGGAGTGCATTGAGAATCGCTTCGTGCTCCTGTACCGCCAGCGCCCAGCGCCGCGGTGTCATCGGCGTGACGTAGCGCGCACGCCGAATGCGGGCCGTGACGGATTCATATAGGCCTGACAGCACCGGGTTGCCGGCCGCGGTGATGATCGCCTCGTGGATGGTACGGTTGCAGCGGTAGTACTGGAGAAGGTCGCGATCGCCGTAGTGCTGCACCATCGCGGCGTGGACGGCGGCGACCTCGGCGATCTCGGCATCCGTGATGCGCTCGCAGGCGAGCTCGCCGGCCAGCGCTTCGAGCCCCTGGCACACCTCGAACAGGTCGCGCATGTCCTTGTCGGTCAGCCTGGCCGCGCGCGAGCCGCGGTTCGGCAGCAATTGAACCAGGCCCTCGGCGGCGAGCACCTTGAGGGCCTCGCGCAGCGGCGTGCGCGAGATCTGCAGCTTTTCACAGAGGTCGCGCTCGGGAATCCGCGCGCCCGGCGGGATCTCGCCATCGAGCAACATGGCGCGGACGCGGCCTACGACTTCCTCATGAAGCATCCCGTAAGGATCCAATTTGAATGCAAAAATGGTTATATCACCGGAATATTGTTAGTTCCAGCTTGATAAACCGCATTTTTGCATTCAGAATTGGTTAAGATCGATTAAGAAAGGGCCGGCGGCATGGATCAGGACGTGACTGCAGGGGAGGATGACCTCCTGTTTGCCCTCGATGACGGTATCGGCCGGATAACCTTCAACAGACCGCAGGCGCGCAACGCCTTCACCTTCGCGATGTACGAGCATCTGGCCGAGATCTGCGAGCGCGCCAACCGCGACCATGGAATCAAGGTGCTGCTGCTGCGGGGAGCCGGCGACAAAGCGTTTGCAGCGGGCACCGACATCAACCAGTTCCGGGCCTTCAAGACGCCGCAGGACGGACTCGACTACGAGAACCGCATCGACCGCGTGCTCGGCATTCTCGAAACATGCCGCGTGCCGACCATTGCCGCCATCAATGGCGCCTGCACCGGCGGTGGCGCGGGGATCGCGGCCTGCTGTGACCTCCGCATCGGTACAAGGAGCACGCGGATAGGGTTTCCGATCGCGCGCACGCTCGGCAATTGCCTGTCGATGTCGAATGTCAGCCGCATCACCGCGCTGATCGGCCCGGCGCGCGTCAAGGATCTGATCTTCACGGCACGGCTTGTCGAAGCCGAGGAGGCGGCTTCGGTGGGCCTGCTCAACGAGGTCGTCGATGATCTGGCCGCGCTCGACAGGCGCGCCGACGAGATCGCACGGCTCGTTGCCGGCAACGCGCCGCTGACGCTGAGCGCGACCAAGCAGGCAGTCGCCCGGCTGCAGAAACGGCTGACGCGCGAGGAGGGCGAGGACCTCATCCTGATGTGCTACGCCAGCCAGGATTTCCGTGAAGGGCTCGACGCGTTTCTCAGCAAGCGCGCGCCGCAATGGCGTGGCCAATAGGAGCCCGCATGTCCCTTCAAAACGACACGACGCCGCGTTCGGGGCCGCTTGCCGGCCTCAAGGTCATCGATCTCACCCATGTGATGGCGGGACCGACCTGCACGCTGATGCTCGCCGACATGGGCGCCGATGTCATCAAGATCGAGAAATGGCCAAGTGGCGACGACACGCGACACTCGGTGCCACCGAAGATCGGCGACGAGGCGGCCTCCTTCCTGATGATGAACCGCAACAAGCGGGGCATCGTGCTCGACCTGAAGACCGCAGGTGGCAAGGAGGTGCTGCGGCGGCTGATCGCGGACGCCGACGTGCTGGTCGAGAATTTCGCGCCGGGCGCGATGGAGCGGTTAGGCTTCGGCTATGAGGAGCTGCATAGGGCTTTTCCGGCGCTGATCTATTGCTCGCTGTCCGGTTTCGGCCGAACCGGCCCGTACAAGCATCGCCGGGGCTTCGATCTGGTCGCCCAGGCGATGAGCGGCATTATGAGTTTCACGGGCGAACGGCCGGATGGTCCGCCGGTGAAATGCGGCCCGCCGCTGTCCGATATCACGGCCGGACTCCTCGCCAGCATGGGGATCCTGGCCGCCTATTCGCACCGCCTCAAGACTGGTGAAGGGCAATGGGTGGAGACGTCGCTCTACGAGGCGGCGCTGGTTCAGACCTATTGGCAGTCGACGATTGCGCTCGCCAGCAACATGGCGCCGCGCGCGATGGGCTCGGCCCATCCGCTCAACGCACCGTATCAGGCGTTCGAGGCATCCGATGGCTGGCTCGTGGTAGGCGGCGCCAACAAGAAGCACTGGCTATTGATGCTGGAAGCGCTTGGCGCGCTCGAACTGGCTTCCGACCCACGCTTCGTCAACGGCTCCGACCGCATGGCGAATCTGAAGGAGCTCGAAGCCGAACTGAGCGGGCGTTTCCGCAAACAGACGCGGGCGCATTGGCTCGCGGCACTTGACGAGAAGGGCGTGCCCTGCGGCCCCGTGCACGACATGCTGGAAGCGTTGAGGGATCCGCAGACGCTCGCGCGCGAGATGGTGGTTGAGGTCGAACATTCGACGCTCGGACCGGTGAAGACGCTCGGGCTGCCGGTCAAATTCTCGGCGACGCCCGGGAAGGTGCGTTCGGGCGCGCCTGTTTATGGCGAGCATACGCGCGAGGTGCTGCGCGAACATGGTTTTGATCAGGCGCAGATCGACGCGTTCGAGCAGGAGGGTGCGATCGTTGCCGCCTCGGCCGGCCGCAAGGAGCAGGTCGCCTGACGAGAAAACAAGATACGAACGACAACAAGAAATGCCTACCCGGAGGAAACCATGAAGATCACGTCAAAACTGCTGCTGTCCACGACGGCTTTCATGCTCGCGGGCGTGCTTCCGGCCACCGCGGCCTGGCAGCCGCAGAAGCCGATCGAGTTCGTCGCTACCGCGGGGCCGGGCGGCGGCACCGACAATCTTGCGCGCGCCGTCCAGAGCATCGTTACCAAATACAAACTGACCGACCAGCCGATCGTGGTCGTCAACAAGGGCGGCGGCAGCGGGGCGGAAGGCTATGTCTACGGCAAGGCGTCCGCCGGCGATCCCTACAAGGTGATCTTCGGTACTTCGAACGCGTGGCAGCAACCACTCGTCTCCAAGGTCGCCTTCAACTACACCGATCTCACCCCGATCGCCGCGATGGCACAGGACGAGTTCCTGCTGTGGGTGAAACAGGACGCGCCCTACAAGACTGCGGGCGACTTTCTCAAGGCGGCGGCCGCGACCGAGTTCAAGATGGGCGGCGCGCAGTCCAAGGACACCGACGAGGTGCTGACGCGGATGATCGAGAAGGCGGCGCGCATCAAATTCACCTACATCCCCTTCAAGAGCGGCGCCGAGGCTGCCGTGCAACTCGCCGGTGGCCATATCGATGCCCACGTCAACAATCCCTCCGAGAGCCTTGGGCAATGGCGCGGCAGCACCCAGCGCCCGCTCTGCGCGTTCAGCCCGAAGCGATTGCCGCAGGGACCGAAGGTCACGACGTCAGAAGGCTGGAGCGACGTGCCGACCTGCGTCGAGCAGGGGCTCGCGATCTCGCAATATGAGCAGCCGCGGACGGTGTGGCTGCCCGGCAAGGTCAGCCCGGAGCAGGCGGCGTTCTACGTCGATCTATTGAAGAAGGTGCAGGCGACGCCGGAATGGAAGGATTACATCGAAAAGACCTCGCAGGTTGATACCTTCCTGACCGGCGCTGCGTTCGACAATTTCATCAAGCAGGACCTCGAACATGTAAAGCAGGTCGCGGGCGAACAGGGCTGGCTGGTGAAGTAGGGCCGGACCGGTGATATCACGACGCGCGCTCGAGATAGTTGCCGCGGCGCTGACCGGAATCTTTGGCGTCGTTGTCATTGTTTCCAGCATCGACAACGACATCGGCTGGTCGAGCGCCGGCGTCGACGCCGGTACGTTTCCGTTCCTGACCGGCATCATCATCGTGCTTGGCAGCCTTTACAACATGGGGCAGGGCGCCATGGGGCGCGGCAGCCTTGCAATGGTCAGGATAGCCGTCACGCCGTCCGAACTGCGCCGCCTGGCGGGGTTGTTCGTTCCAGCCGCGATTTTCGTCGCCGTCATTCCACTGGTTGGAATGTATCTCGCCTCGGCGGGCTATGTTTTTGCCGTGCTGGCGCTGCCGAGGCGGCAATCGGTTTTGCGCGCGCTTGTTATCGCCGCGGCAACTCCGCTTACGCTTTACGTCGTGTTCGAGCGCATGTTCCAGGTGTCGCTGCCGCGCGGCGCGCTCGCCGCCGCGTTCGGTTTCTGAAGGGGCTGGCGGGCGATGGAAAACCTTCAATCGCTGCTGCACGGTTTCACCATCGCGGTTACCGTTCCGCACCTGACGCTGATGGTGATCGGCGTTCTGCTCGGCATTCTCGTCGGCGTTCTGCCCGGCCTTGGTGCGCCAAACGGAGTGTCGCTATTGCTGCCGCTGACCTTCGGCATGCAGCCGGTGTCGGCGATCATCCTGCTTTCGAGCATGTATTGGGGCGCGTTGTTCGGCGGCTCGGTGACGTCGATCCTGTTCAACATCCCGGGCGAACCTTCGTCGGTCGCCACTACCTTCGACGGCTATCCGATGGCGCGCGACGGCAGGCCGACAACGGCGCTGGCCACCGCTTTCGGCTCGGCGGCGTTTGGCGCGCTTGTCGGCGTGATTCTGATTACGTTTCTGGCGTCGTGGGTGGCACAGGTGGCGCTCGCCTTCGGACCGCCCGAATACTTCGCGGTCTATTTCCTCGCCTTCGCCAGTTTCGTCGGCATGGGCGGTGCGGCGCCGATCAAAACGGTGGTGGCACTCGCGATCGGCTTTGCCATCGCCGCGATCGGCATCGATACGGTCTCGGGCAGCGTGCGGCTCACCATGGGTATCGACGAGCTGGTGAAGGGCGTCAGCTTCGTCGTTGCCGTGATGGGGCTGTTCGGCATCGGCGAGTTGCTGATTGCGGTGGAGGAGGAGTTTCAGGCCCGCGCGGTATCGTCGAGGGTGGACTGGAAGGAAGTCTTCCGGGCGCTCGGCCGTCTGCCGCAGCATGGCATTGCATTGCTGCGCAGCGCCGCCATCGGCTGCTGGATGGGCATTACGCCGGGTGGTCCGACCGCGGCTTCCTTCATGAGCTATGGCATCGCCAAGCGCTTCTCGCGCAATGGCGCGCGTTTCGGCACCGGCGAGGCCGAGGGCATCGTCGCGCCCGAGACGGCCGACCACGCCGCCGGCACCAGCGCGCTATTGCCGATGCTCTCGCTCGGCATTCCCGGCTCGGCCACGGCTGCCGTCATGATGGGCGGGCTGATGATCTGGGGATTGAATCCCGGACCGATGCTATTCGTCGACCAGAAGGATTTCGTCTGGGGGCTGATCGCCTCAATGTATGTCGGCAACATCGTTGCGGTTGCGCTCGTGCTGCTGACCGTTCCCGTGTTCGCCGCCCTGATGCGCATTCCCTTCGCCGTCATCGCCCCCCTGATCGTCATCATCTGCGTCGTCGGCGCCTATTCGGTCTCGAACTCCTATCTCGACGTCGTCCTGATGCTCGGCTTCGGTGTCGTCGGTTATCTCTTCAAGAAGCTGCACTATCCGTTGGCGCCGTTGGTGCTTGCGATCGTGATCGGCGACAAGGCCGAGGACGCGTTCCGGCAGGCCATGCTGATGTCGAAGGGATCGCTCGGGATATTCTTTGCGAACCGGCTGGTGACGACCCTCGTTCTGGCCGGGATGACGTTGCTGCTGCTTCCGCTCGCCCTGCAGATCGTGCGTCTGCTGCGAAAGTCGGACGAAGCCGCTGGTGAAAAGGTGAGGATCATATGAAGCTGGATAGCCCGGGCAGGCCGGTGATCGCGCTGGCGATGGGAGACCCCGCCGGCATCAGCCCGGAGCTGACCGCAAAACTCGCCTGCCTCGATGAAATCCGTTCCCGCGCACGCCTGATCGTGATCGGAGACCGCCGCGTTTTCGACGAAGGCGCGCGCGTGGCCGGCGTCAGGACGGACCTGCCAAATGTAGCGCCATCCGCGGACCCGCGAATAATCGGCAGTGACGCCGCTTTTATGGACCTTGGCCATCTCGATCCCGCGACCGTCGAGCGTGGTGTCGCGAGCCAGGCCGGCGGCGCGTTCGCGCTGGAGAATTATCGTCGCGCGCTCACGCTGGCGCGTGACGGGCAGGCCGACGCCGTCTGCTTCACGCCGTTCAACAAGAAGGCAATGCGGCTCGCGCGCGCGGAGTATGATGACGAGATCGCGTTCTCCGCCGAGGTCGTCGGCCTGGAAACGCCAGCCAGCGAATTCAACGTGCTCGACAGGCTCTGGAATGCCCGCGTTACCTCGCACATCGCGCTCAAGGACGTGGCCTCGCGTCTCTCGGTAGAACGCATTCATCGCGCGCTGAAACTGACCGATGCCTGCATGCGGCAGGCCGGCCTTGCCGAGCCCCGTATCGCGGTGGCTGGGCTCAACCCGCATGCCGGTGACGGCGGCAATTTTGGCCGCGAGGAGATCGATGTGATCGAACCTGCTGTCATGGCCAGCCGGGCCGAAGGAATAGCGGCGGAAGGGCCGTTTCCGGCCGATACGGTTTTCCTGCGCGCCAAGAACGGGGCGTTCGATGCGGTATTGACGATGTACCACGACCAGGGCCAGATCGCGATGAAGCTGATGGGCTTCGATCGCGGGGTGACAATTCTCGGCGGCTTCCCGTTTCCGATCTGTACGCCGGCGCATGGCACGGCATATGACATCGCCGGCCAAGGCGTCGCCTCGGTTGGCGCCACCCGCGCGGCCTTGTTGCTCGCGGCTGAGATGGCGGGCGCGCGGAAACCGGCTCCGCTTCCTTGAAAACGCGCTAAACGGCGGCCTTCAAGGCCGCAAAGCCGCGCTCGAGATCGGCCTTGAGGTCGTCGACATTCTCCAGGCCGATGTGGAGCCGCAGCGTCGGCCCGCCGGGGGACCATTTGGTCGCGGTGCGGTAGGGATCGCAGTCGAACGGGATGATGAGGCTTTCGAAGCCGCCCCACGAAAAGCCCATGCCGAACAGTTTGACCGCATCGAGCAGGGCATCGACCGCCTTCTGCGGTACCGGCTTCAGCACGATGCTGAACAGGCCGGAGGCGCCGGTGAAGTCGCGTTTCCAGATTGCGTGGCCGGGATGGCTTTCGAGCGCCGGATGCAAGACCTGCAGGACCTCGGGGCGGCCGGCGAGCCAGCGCGCCATTTCGAGGCCCGAGCGGTAATGCTGCGCGAGCCGCACCGAAAGCGTGCGGGTGCCGCGCAGCGCCAGGAATACGTCGTCCGGTCCGGCGCAGACGCCGAGCAGGCGGATACCCTCGGTGAGCAGCGGCCAGGTTTTTGCGTTCGCCGAAATCGTGCCGAACATGATGTCGGAATGGCCGCCGATATATTTGGTGGCAGCCTGCATGCTGATGTCGACGCCCTGGTCGAGCGAGCGGTGATACAGTGGCGTCGCCCAGGTGTTGTCGTCGATGACGAGCGCGTCCCTTGCATGCGCGACTTCAGCGATGGCGGGAATGTCGCTCATTTCAAACGACTGCGAGCCGGGCGCCTCGACCAGCACCGCCCTGGTGTTCGGTTTGAACAGTTTCTCGATCCCGGCGCCGACCAGCGGATCGAAATAGCCGACCTCGACGCCGTAACGGGCCAGCATGCCGTTGCAGAAGTTGCGCGACGGCCGGTAGACATTATCAGTCACCAGCAGATGATCGCCGGCCTTCAAGACCGACAGGAGTGTGGTGGTGATTGCGGCAAGTCCCGATGGCGCGAGGCCTACGCCCGCGCATTGCGGGCCCTCCAGTGACATCAGCACGTCCTGCAGAGCCAGCGTGGTCGGGCTCCCGTGACGCCCATAGGAGAATTCGGCGCGGTGGGCGTGCAGGTCTTCGGCGGTCGGATAGAGCACGGTCGACCCGTGGTACACTGCCGGATTGACGAAACCCCTTTGTCCCTTGGTGTCGCGGCCCCCGGTGACCAGTCTGGTTTCGGGCTTTTGCGGGTTGGACGGACCGTCGTGCGAAAAGCTCATGCGTTTGCATTATCCAAGACGTTATGCCGCAGCCACAACTTGATCGCGAAAATACCGGCGAGCGGCGGCTCGAGGCCGGGTGAGTTAATAACAAGACACAGAAGACGGCAGTCAACCCCTTGACCCGGCACGCCAGTCGTTCTGAGATGCGCGCCAACGAACAGTCGCTGCAAGTTGAGGGGCCTGCCGCGATATCAGATCCACCGCCTGACCGGACTGGCACGCCAAATGCACGGTCGGGACCACGCTTTTCAGCGAGGGATCAGCGGGTTGGCCCCACAACGTCAGGCGTTGCCTAAAAACGATCTCCGGACGTCCCCTTGAAAGGCCTAACCCATGAAACGCGTATCTCTGGTTGTTACCCTTGCCCTAGCCGCCGGCCTCTCGGCCCAGGCCGCCTCGGCCCAAACCCTCAAGACGGTCAAGGACCGGGGTATGCTGTCCTGTGGGGTCAGCCAGGGCCTGCCGGGCTTCTCCACGCCGGACGACAAGGGTAACTGGACCGGGCTCGACGTCGACATCTGCCGGGCGATCGCGGCTGCCATTTTCAACGACGCGTCCAAGATCAAGTTCGTCCCGCTCTCGGCCAAGGACCGTTTCACCGCGCTGCAGTCGGGCGAGATCGACGTGCTGTCCCGCAACACCACCTGGACGCTGTCGCGTGATACTTCGCTGGGCGCCAATTTCACCGGCGTTACCTATTATGACGGCCAAGGCTTCCTGGTGAAGAAGTCGCTGAAGGTGAATTCGGCGCTGGAGCTCAACAGTGCGTCGGTTTGCGTGCAGACCGGCACCACGACAGAGCAAAACCTCGCCGACTACTTCAAGGGCAACAACATGAAGTACGAGGTGATCGCGTTCGCGACTGCCGACGAGACCGTCAAGGCCTATGAGTCCGGCCGGTGCGACGTGTTCACCTCCGACGTCTCCCAGCTCTATGCCGAACGCCTGAAGGTCGCCAACCCAGCCGATCACGTCGTGCTGCCCGAAGTGATCTCGAAAGAACCGCTCGGGCCGATGGTCCGCCATGGCGACGATCAGTGGTTCGATATCGTGAAATGGACGCTTTATGCGATGGTCGGTGCCGAAGAGCTCGGCTTGACACAGAAGAATGTGGACGAGATGGTCAAGTCCGACAAACCCGAGATCAAGCGCGCCGTCGGCACAGACGGCAATCTGGGCGAGCAACTCGGCCTGACCAAGGACTGGATGGTGCGGATCGTGAAGACGGTCGGCAATTACGGCGAGTCGTTCGAGCGCAACGTCGGTTCCGGCTCCAAGCTCGGTATTGCCCGCGGCCTCAACCAACTCTGGAGCAAGGGCGGTATCCAGTACGCCCCGCCGATCCGCTAAGCGCCTGCGAGAGGGGCTGCGGCGATGGCCATCGAACCCCGAAAACCACCGTCGCAGCTACTTCCCAGGCTGCAGCGCGCGCTCGGCGGCCGCGCTGGCTGGAGCGGCTTCGTCCTCCAGCTCCTGTTCGTCGCCGCACTCGCCTGGATCTCCTACGAGATCGTCGCCAATGCCCGCGCCAATTTGCAGGCGCAGCGGATCACGGCGGGCTTCGGCTTTCTTGCCAACAATGCCGGCTTTGACGTCAGCCAGAGCCTGATCCCCTATTCGGGGTCCGATCCCTACACGCGCGTCTTTGTGGTTGGCCTGCTCAACACGTTGCTGGTCTCGGTGATCGGCATCTTCTTCGCCACCCTGATCGGCTTCCTGGTTGCCCTCGGCCGGCTGTCGCCGAACTGGCTACTGGCGCGAATCTCGGGCGGCTATGTCGAACTGATCCGCAACCTGCCGCTGCTGTTCCAGATCCTGTTCTGGTACCTCGCGGTGCTCGCCGCTTTGCCCAATCCGCGGCAGAGCATCTCGGTCTTCGACAGTTTCTTTCTCAGCAACCGCGGCCTGGTCATTCCGAAGCCCATCGGGGAGGCTGGCTTCGAGCCGTTCGTCGTCGCCCTGCTGGTTGCGATCGTCGCCGCGATCATGTTGTGGCGCTACGCGCGCCGTCAGCTCTTCCAAAGCGGCAAGGTGATCAAGGTCTGGCCTTACGCGCTGGGCATGGTGGTCGGCCTGCCGTTGCTCAGCGTGCTGATTTTCGGCGCACCTGTCACGTTTGAGGTGCCCGTGCTCAGGGGCTTCAACTTCGCCGGGGGCTCACGCCTGATACCGGAGTTCGTCGCGCTGACACTGGCGCTGTCGACCTACACGGCGGCCTTCATCGCCGAGATCGTGCGCGCGGGTATTCTCTCCGTGCACAAGGGCCAGATGGAAGCCGGTTCCTCGCTCGGACTGCAGCGCGGCTCGGTATTGCGGCTGATCGTAATCCCGCAGGCGATGCGCGTGATTCTGCCCCCGCTCACCAACCAGTATCTCAACCTGACCAAGAACTCCTCGCTGGCGGTCGCGATCGGCTATCCCGATCTGGTCTCGGTGTTCGCCGGAACCACGCTGAGCCAGACCGGGCAGGCGATCGAAATCATCGGTATCACCATGGGCGTCTATCTCCTGATCTCGCTGGTCACCAGCGCAATCATGAGTTTCTATGGATGGCGGATCAGCCGGAGCATGGGCGGATGAGCGACACGACTTCATCCATTTTCGTCCGCCAAGACCTCGTGCCCGAGCGGGCCGCGCCGGTGAAGACCACCGGGTTCGTTGGCTTCCTGCGTACGCGCCTGCTCAATTCGCCGACCAACATCCTGATCACGATCGTCAGCCTGTTGTTGCTGTGGGTCACCGTTGTTCCGGCCGTGAAGTTCGCGTTCGTCGATGCGGTCTGGATCGGCAACGACCGCACCGCCTGCCTCCCGAAAAATCCGACCGATGTGGTTGGCGCCTGCTGGCCCTTTATTCAGGCCAAGTTTTCGCAGTTCATCTATGGCTTCTATCCGGAGCCGGAGCGCTGGCGCGTCAATCTCACGTTCATTCTTGCCGCGATCCTGTTGGTGCCGCTGCTGATTCCGCGGCTGCCGGCCAAGGGTCCCAACGCCATTCTGTTCTTCGTGGCGTTACCTGTCGTCGCCTTCTTCCTGCTGCGCGGCGGCGGACTCGGCGGCTTCGGCGTGAGCTGGACCGCCGGGCTTCTCTCGGGCTTCAACGACAGTATCGGAGACGGCGGCAGGAAGCTGGTGGCCTCCGGCGAGACGACGGCCATCATCGGACCGCTGCTATGGGTCATCGGCAAGCTGATCGTGCTGGTGAGCACGGTGGTCGGCTGGGTGCTGTTGCCGCTAACCTGGCTGCGCGATCAGATCCAGGCTTTTGGCCGTCCGGTCTGGGCGGATCTCGGGGCAACTGCCGTGATCGTGTCGGCGCTGCTGTTCTGGCTTGGCGGCGGCCTGCGGTCCGGCTGGCGGCCGCTGATCACCTGCCTTGGGATCTTTGTCGCCATCGCCCTGGTGATCGCCGTGATGGGGCTCGACAGCGGTGGACTTCCGGAGGTCGACACACGCTTGTGGGGCGGCCTTCTGGTGACGCTGGTGGTATCCGTCACCGGCATCGTCGCTTCGATGCCGGTCGGCATTGCGCTCGCGCTGGGGCGGCGCTCGACCATTCCGCTGATCCGTATTTTCTCGATCGCCTTCATCGAATTCTGGCGCGGCGTTCCGCTGATCACCGTGCTGTTCTTTGCAACCTATATGCTGCCACTATTCGTACCGACCGGCTTCACCATCGATGGGCTGATGCGTGCCCTGATCGGCATCGCGCTGTTCGCGGGCGCCTATCAGGCCGAAGTCATCAGGGGCGGCCTCGCGGCGATCCCGCGCGGGCAGGGCGAGGCGGCGAGCGCGCTTGGCCTGTCCTGGGCCAAGACCACGGCGCTGATCGTGATGCCGCAGGCGCTGCGCCACGTCATCCCCGGTCTCGTCAACAGCTTCATCGCGCTGTTCAAGGATACCTCGCTGGTCTCGATCGTCGCGCTGTTCGATCTCCTGGGGCAGCTCAGGGCTTCCTTCAGCGATCCGGTCTGGTCGACGCCGACGACGCTGTTCACCGGCTTTGCTTTCACCGGACTGATCTATTTCGTCTTCTGCTTCGGGATGTCGCGTTACTCGCTGTTCGTCGAGAACCGGCTGAACGCACATCGTCGCAACTGAGTACATCACCATGACCGCAAACTCGATCGTTGGCATCAACGCACTCAACAAATGGTACGGCGATTTTCACGTCCTGCGCGACATCAACCTCGATGTCGCCAAGGGCGAGCGCATCGTGATCTGCGGCCCGTCGGGCTCGGGCAAGTCGACGCTGATCCGCTGCATCAACGCGCTGGAGGAATTCCAGGAAGGCCAGATCGTGGTCGAGGGCATCGAACTCGGGCCGAACCTGCGGCGGGTGGATGAAGTCCGCCGCGAGGTTGGCATGGTGTTCCAGAGCTTTAACCTGTTTCCGCACCTGACCGTGCTGGAGAACTGCACGCTGGCGCCGATCTGGGTACGCAACATTCCGAAAAAGGACGCCGAGGCGACCGCGATGAAATTCCTGGAGCGGGTCAAGATCCCGCATCAGGCCAACAAATATCCCGGCCAAATGTCGGGCGGTCAGCAGCAACGCGTCGCCATTGCCCGCGCACTGACGATGAATCCGAAGGTGATGCTGTTCGACGAACCGACCTCGGCGCTCGACCCGGAAATGGTCAAGGAAGTGCTCGACACCATGGTCGATCTCGCGAAGGAAGGCATGACCATGCTGGTGGTCACCCACGAGATGGGATTTGCCCGCGAAGTCGCCAACCGCGTCGTCTTCATGGACGCGGGCCAGGTCATCGAATCAAACACGCCGCATGAATTCTTCGCCAACCCGCAGCACGCGCGGACGAAGCTGTTCCTGAGCCAGATCTTGCGGCATTGATCGGTCGCGTAGGGGGGCAAAGCGAAGCGTGCCCACCAACTGTATCGCGGTCCGATAGGTGGTGGGCACGGCGGAAGAGCGCCTTTGCCCACTCTACGACATAGCCCGCTCACACCTTCTCGAACGGCACGTCGATCTTGGTACGCTTTTCCAGCCATGCCGGCACCGGCAGGTTCTTCGAGCGCATGAATGCCGGATTGAACAGCTTTGACTGATAGCGGCCGCCGGAATCGGCCAGCACGGTGACGATGGTCTTGCCGGGTCCGAGCTGCTTTGCCAATCGGATCGCGCCGGCGACGTTGATACCGGTGGAGCCGCCGAGGCACAGGCCTTCCTGCTCGAGCAGTTCGTAGATCACCGTTACGGCTTCCTCGTCGGAAATCAGGAAAGCGTCATCGACAACAGCGGTCTCGATGATGGGCGTGACACGGCCGAGCCCGATGCCTTCAGTGATCGAGTCGCCTGGCGTCGATTTGGCGGTGCCATGCTTGAACAGCTCGTACATCGCGAAGCCGTGCGGATCGGCGCAGGCGGTCACGATGTCCTTGTTCTTTTCCTTCAGAAAGCGGCTGACGCCCGCGAGCGTGCCGCCGGTGCCCACCGAGCAGATAAAGCCGTCGACCTTGCCGCCGGTTTGCTCCCAGATCTCGGGGCCGGTGGACTCGTAGTGCGCCTTGGCGTTGTCGAGATTGTTCCACTGGTCGGCGAACAGCACGCCGTTTGGCTCGGTCTTGCGAAGCTGGTCAGCCAGCCGCCGTCCGACGTGCTGATAATTGTTCGGATTGGAATAGGGTAGTTGCGGCACTTCGATGAGCTCGGCGCCGCACAGCCGCAGCATGTCCTTCTTTTCCTGGCTCTGCGTTTCCGGGATCAGAATCAGCGTGCGGTAACCGCGGGCGCTGGCGACCACGGCCAGCCCGATGCCGGTATTGCCGGCGGTTGATTCCACCACGAGCCCGCCCGGTCTGAGATCGCCGCGCTTTTCGGCTTCGAGGATCATCCATTTGCCCGCGCGGTCCTTGACCGACTGGCCGGGATTCATGAATTCGGCCTTGCCGAGAATGGTGCAGCCGGTCGCTTCCGAAGCGTGCTTCAGCTTGATGAGGGGCGTGTTGCCGATCGCTTCGATGACGTCTTTGTTGAAGGCCATGTCTTTGAATCGCCGGTTTGTTTGCCTAATCGTTAGGCGACCCTAAAGGAGGGCCGCCAGCCATACAAGCCAGCGTTGGGGCAGGGCGATCAGCCCGATTTCGCAAACACCACCTGGCGCACGTCGATATTTCCGGACAGGAAACCGGCCTCGCAATAGGCGAGGTAATATTCCCACAGCCGCAGGAAGCGATCGTCGAAACCCGACGGCGTCAGGTTCGGCCAGGCCGCGCGGAAATTGCTTCGCCAGATCGCAAGCGTCTTGGCATAATCTTGCCCAAAGATACGTTCGCGGATGACGGGAACGCCGAAGCGTTCGCCGAGCGTTTTCAGGATCTGCGGCGACGGCAGCATGCCGCCCGGAAAGACGTAGCGCTGGATGAAGTCGACTTCGCGGCGATAGGCCTGGAACAGGCTGTCCTGGATGGTGATGGCCTGGATACCGGCGAGGCCACCCGGCAACAGGCGGTCGCGCAACTGTGAAAAATATTTCGGCCAGAATTGCTCGCCAACCGCCTCGATCATCTCGATCGAGACGATCCGGTCGTAGCGGTCGCGCTCGTCGCGGTAGTCCTGCAGCTTGATCTCGACCCTATCGCTGAGTCCGGCGTTCTGAATGCGCGCCTGTGCGAACTCGCGCTGTTCCTTGCTGATGGTGAGCCCGACCACCCTGGCGCCGAACGTCTTGGCAGCGTATTCGGCAAAGCCGCCCCATCCGCAGCCGATCTCCAACAGCTTCTGGCCCGGCCGCAGATCGATGGCCTCGGCGAGCCGCCGGTATTTGTTGTGCTGCGCGGCCGTCAGATCGGGCGTGTCGTCCTCGAACAGCGCCGACGAATAGGTCATGCTCGGATCGAGCCACGCCGAGTAGAAGGCGTTGCCGATATCGTAATGTGCATAGATGTTGCGGCGAGCCTGCCGCTTTGTGTTGCGGTTGAGCCAATGCCTGACGGCCTGGAAGGTGCGCGTCAGCGGATTGGCGACTAGCATCGTCTGCATCCAGTCCTGGTTGACGCAGAACAGATAGAGGAATTGCGTGAGATCGGGCGTGTCCCATTCACCGCGCAGATAGGCTTCCGCAATGCCGATGTCGCCGCCGCGCAGGAGCCGCGAGGCAAAGCCGTAGTCATAAATCTTCATCACGGCGGCAGGACCCGGCCCGTTGCCGCCCAACCGGACCACGCGGCCATCGGCCAGTGTCACGTCGAGCGTGCCTTGTTGCAGCTTTGAACCAAAGCCCAGCGCCAGCCGGACCATGCGGGGCAATTCCGGAAACGTCGCGTCTACAGTTTCCGATGTGACCGAAATCAACTCGGGCATGTGCGATCCATCGAATTGCGGTTTACCCGGGGCTTCGCATGGCCGATCGACCCTGCTCCAATGCTTGGCACGGGTGGACAACGCGGGCGAAGTATAGACGTTGATTTTTCCACTCGCCAAGCTGGTATTGAAGGCCGCCGTGGGACCGGCCGCTGCATTCCTCGTGGAGACAGAGCGCCGCGCGGGTTGACGCAGAAGCATTGCCGCTGATTCTCGAACCCACTACCGCGACTCGCATTTCGGCCTCCATTGCATGATGAGATATGGAGGGCCTGTTCCCGGAGTTTCGAATCGGCCACAGGCCGGGGCTCCGCTGTGCGATGAGCCGGTGCCGGACGTCAGAACAGGGGAAAAACCCCATGAAATCTTCGTAAGAATTCGACGGTCCTGCGGCGTCCCGACATCGTTCCAAACCTATAAAACAAGGGGAAGTGAGCTCCTTGTTGCCCGTTTTACGCACCTGAACGCACGACCGGCGAGGACTGCGCGGGGCTGTCCGCGTGCTGATCGCAAGGCTAATATCGGAGTTCGGTTCCAACGGAAGCATCACCCCCGTGAACGTGTCGCAGCCCAACAGGAGAAGCGCTCAAATTGCGCCGGGCCGGGATTTGCCCGGTGGAGAACGGGTGTGACCCAGCGAATTGCAACTGCTGCGATCGAAGGTTGGTCTGTTCTCATTCCGGGCGGCAAGCGGCTGGCGCGATCGCTTGCCGTGCTGGGGCTCGTCGCCAGCTCCGCGGGCTGCATTCTGACCAAGGACCTTCCCGACCCTGCGCTCGACATACCCGATGGCTACAAGGCGGCCCGGCTTTCGAAGGCCGCAGACGCACCACCGACGCTGGACTGGTGGCGCGGATTTCGTTCGCGGGAGCTGACGGGCCTGATGGAAGAGGCGCAGACCGTCAATCTGGACATTGCGGCCGCCACCGCGCGGTTCAGGCAGGCCGATGCGCAGGCACGAATCGCGGGCGCTGCGTTGCTGCCAACTCTCAGCGGCACCGGGTCGGAGAGCTATTCCCGCACCTCCGGTTCGAGCGCCAGCGGACTGTCCATTGGCGGCCGTGAGGTGGTCAACTATTCGGCATCGCTCAGCGCGAGCTACGAATTGGATTTCTGGGGCAAGAACCGCGACGCCGCTCAGGCGGCGGAGGAGACTGCGGTCGCCAGGCGCTTTGACCGCGACGTCATCGCGCTGACCACGCTGACGACGGTCGCCAATGCCTATTTCCAGGTGCTCGCCGCGCAGGATCGGATTCGTACCGCACAGCGAAACATCGCGAGCGCCGAGCGCATCCTGAGTGCCATCAAGGAGCGCTTCAGAGCCGGCACCGGTACCGACCTCGACGTCGCGCAACAGGAAAGCGTGGTGGCCAATCAGCGCGCGCTGGTGCCGCCGCTGCGGCAGACGCTCGACCAGAACATCAATGCGCTGGCGACTTTGGTGTCGCGTCCGCCAGAATCCGTGCGTGTCACTGGCGGAACACTCAATCGGATTGCCGCGCCGCGCGTCACGCCGGGCCTGCCTTCCGAGTTGCTGACGCAACGCCCCGACATCCGCCGCCAGGAAGCGCAGCTTGCCTCGGCCACCGCCAATGTCGGCAGCGCCCGCGCGCAGTTCTTTCCGAGCATTCAACTGACGGGGCAGGGCGGTTATCAAAGCTCGGCGTTGACGGCGCTGTTTCAGCCGCAAGCCGCGTTCTTCAGCATGGTCGGCAGCCTGACCCAACCGATCTTCGACGGCGGCCGGATCCTCGGCAATTTCGAGCTCACCAAGGCGCTGCAGGAAGAACTGCTGCAGACCTACCGCAAGACGGTGGTGCAAGCCTTTGCCGATGTCGATAACGCCCTGATGTCGATCCGCCAGACCACCGAGAGGTTGCGGCTGCAGCGCGAGGTCGTGGCGTCGTCGCGGCGGGCGTTTGAATTGTCCGAGCAGCAATTACGGGCCGGGACTGCCGACATCGTAGTCGTGCTAAATACGCAGCTAACATTGTTCCAGGCCGAGGATGCGCTGTCACAGGCTCAACTGGCCCGGCTGCTGGCAATCGTCAGCCTCTATCAGGCGCTGGGGGGCGGCTGGGAGCCCAGGATGGAAAGGCCGGTCGATGCTCTTTAAGCCGGAAGTGAAGGACGACCCGAAGACGGCCGGAAAGCGGGTCGTACGCGGCATTGGCCGGCGGATGGTGTCGCTTTCGATCACGCTGTTGATCCTCGGCGGTCTCGGCTATCTCGGCTGGAACGCCTTTCAGCAGAAACAGACCGGTCGTGGCGGGCCCGGTGCACGTCCCGATCTCCCGGTGCCGGTGCTGGCGGCTATGCCCCGCACGCAGGATGTGCCGGTCTATCTCGATGCCGTGGGCTCGGTCCGCGCGCTGAACACGGTGACGGTGCGCGCCCAGGTCGACGGCAAGCTGATCAAGGTGAACTTCGTCGAAGGTCAGGACGTCAAGCAGGGCGATGTGCTGGCCGAAATCGATCCCGTGATCTACCAGGCGCAGTACGATCAGGCGGTGGCGAAGAAGGCGCAGGACGAAGCGCTGCTCGCCAACCAGAAGCTCGATCTGGCGCGCTATCAGCAGCTTGCCGCCTCGAATGCCGGATCCAAGCAGCAGGCCGATACGCAGCGCGCCGTGGTCGCCCAGCAGGAAGCGCTGGTGCAGGCCGATCAGGCCGCGATCGACAATGCCAAGGCGATGCTCGGCTATACCAAGGTCATCGCGCCGTTGTCTGGGCGCGCCGGCCTGCGCCAGGTCGATCAGGGCAACATCATCCGCGCCTCCGACGTCACCGGCCTCGTTATCATCACCCAACTGCAGCCGATCGCGGTGCAGTTCAGTCTGCCGCAGCAGCAGATCGTGCGGGTCAACGCTGCCGCCGCCAAAGGCGTGCTGGCGGTGGACGTGTTCGGCAATGACGGCGTGACCGTCATCGACACCGGTACGCTCAAAGGCATCGACAACCAGGTCGATCCGACCACCGGCACGCTTAAGCTGAAGGCGGAGTTTCCCAACGCCAAACTCCAGCTCTGGCCCGGACAGTTTGTCAATGTGCGGCTGAAGGTCGAAACGCTGGAGAAGGCGATCGTGGTACCGAGCTCGGCGGTGCAACGTGGTCCGGTTGGGACATTCAGCTATGTGATCGGCCCCGACAATGTCGCGACCGCCAAGCCAGTCGTGGTGACGCAGCAGAACGAACACGATGCTGTCATCGCGAGCGGGCTTTCGATCTCCGACCGCGTGGTGACCACCGGCTTTGCCAATCTGTCTGACGGCGCCAAGGTCTTGATTGGCACCGACGATAGGGCGCCAACCGCCGACCTCGCGCCGCGCAAGCGCAGCCGCAGCCCCGATGCCAAGGCAGGTCCGGGCAAGGAGGGGCAAGCAAACGATGGCGAGCGCCGCGGCAAGCGCGAGCGCGGCGAGGGCGATCAAAAGGGACAAACCGGCCCGGCACCGGCCGAGCCAGCGCGCGGCGGCGCTGCGAAGTCGCAGCCATGATCGATACGCCGTACGCCTGAAATGAATTCGTAAAGTGAGCACGCAACCATGAGCGTCTCCGAACCGTTCATCCGCCGGCCGATCGCGACCTCGCTACTTGGGATCGCGCTGATGATCGGCGGCGCGCTCGGCTACTGGGCGCTGCCGGTATCGGCGCTGCCGCAGGTCGATTTCCCGACCGTGCAGGTGACGACGCAACTGCCGGGCGCCAGCCCCGACGTGGTCGCCTCGCTCATCACGGCGCCGCTGGAGCGCCAGCTCGGGCAGATTCCCTCGCTGTCCTCGATGCAGTCGACCTCCTCGTTCGGCGTCAGCCAGATATCGCTGCAGTTCGACCTCAACCGCGACATCGACGGCGCCACCCAGGATGTGCAGGCGGCCATCAACGCAGCGGCGGGCATCCTGCCAAGGAATCTGCCGTATCCGCCGACCTACGCCAAGGTAAACCCGGCGGATGCGCCGGTTTTGACTCTGGCGCTGACGTCGGAGACGATTTCGCTGCGCGCCATGAGCGATATAGCCGACACCATCCTCGGCCAGCGGCTCAGCCAGATTTCCGGCGTCGGGCGCGTTGCAATCCTCGGCGGGCTCAAGCCTGCGGTGCGGGTGCAGGCCGATCTGGCGCGGCTCGCCGCTTACGGCATCTCGATGGAAGATTTGCGTAGCGCCATCGCGGGCGCCAACGTCTCAGGGCCGAAGGGATCGCTCGACGGTGCGCAGCAGGCCTACACCATTGCCGCCAACGACCAGATTGCGGCAGCGGAGGCTTACAAGCCCATCATCATCGCCTATCGCAACGGCTCACCCGTCACGATCGGCGACGTCGCCACCATCATCGACGGGCTGGAAAACGATCGCACCGGCGGCTGGTATCAGGGCACGCCGGCCGTCATCATCGACATCCAGCGCCAGCCCGGCGCCAACGTTATCGAGGTCGTCAGGCAGATCCGCGACGAAATACCCAAGGTGCAGCGCGCGATTCCGGCCGGCGTCAATCTGACCATCGTCTCCGACCGCACCGTCACCATCCGTGCCTCGGTGCGGGACGTCCAGTTCACGCTGATCCTTTCCGTGGTGCTGGTGACGCTGGTGGTGTTGCTGTTCCTGCGGTCGCTGCGCGCGACCCTGATCGCGGGCGTGGCGCTGCCGCTGTCGCTGATCACGAGCTTCGGCATCATGTATTTTGCAGGCTTCAGCCTCGACAATCTGTCGCTGATGGCGCTGACGATCGGCACCGGATTCGTGGTCGACGACGCCATCGTGATGATCGAGAACATCGTCCGTCACATGGAAGACGGCGAGTCGGTGATGGAGGCGTCGCTGAAGGGCGCCAGCGAAATCGGTTTTACCGTGATCTCGCTGACGGTGTCGCTGACCGCGGTATTCATTCCACTTCTGTTCATGTCAGGGCTGGTCGGGCGCATGTTCCGCGAATTTGCGCTGACGCTGACGATTGCGGTCGTGACCTCGGCGATCGTCTCGCTGACGCTGACGCCGATGATGTGTTCGCGGCTGCTCAAGCATGTCGGGGAAGAGATGACGGTCCCAGGGCTTGCCGCCGTCAGCCGCTTTATCGACCGCATGGTCGCCTTCTACCATCGCACGCTGCTGTGGGTGCTGCGGCGCCAGCGCGCGACCCTTGTGGTGACGTTCGCCACCATCGCCGCGACGCTAATCATGTATGTGATCGCGCCGAAGGGCTTTCTGCCGCTGCAGGATACGGCCTCGATCACCGCAGTGACCGAGGCCGGTCCCGATGTTTCCTTTGCCGAGATGCAAAGCCGGCAGGCGACGGCGGCGGCCGCGATCCAGGCCGATCCAGACGTGATCGGCGTCGTCTCCGTGATCGGGGCCGGATCGGTCAATCCGACCACCAATGTCGGGCGTCTGGTGATGACGCTTAGGCCGCGCGGCGAGCGGCACGATGATATTTCCGTGGTGGTCGACCGGCTGAAACAGCGCACAGCGAAAATTCCCGGCATGACCATCTATTTCCAGCCGGTGCAGGACGTGCAGATCTCGACCCAGTCGAGCCGCTCGCAGTACCAGTACATACTGACCGGCACCGATGCCGCGCAGGTCTCGCTATGGTCGCAGAAGCTCATTGCCGAGATGCGCCGGGATCCGCTGTTCCGCGATGTCTCGTCGGAAGCGCAGGAGGGCGGCTTGCGCGCCGCGCTCAACATCGATCGTCAACGCGCCGGCCAGCTCGGCGTCAGCCTCCAGGCGGTCAACGACACCCTCAATGACGCCTTTGCGCAGCGGCAGATTTCGACGATCTACGGCCAGGCCAACCAGTATCGCGTGGTGCTGGAGGCGATGCCGATGTACCAGCGCGACCCCTCGATCCTGTCGAAACTCTATCTCCCGGGGGCCGCGAGCACGACCGCCGGCGCGCCCGGCGCCCAGGTGCCGCTGTCGGCAGTGGCGACGCTGACCCGCACGACCGCGCCGCTGGCGATTTCGCATCTCGCGCAGTTTCCGGCCGTCTCGCTCAGTTTCAACCTCGCCCCCGGCGAGGCGTTGGGCGATGCCGTCGAGGCGGTCAAGCAGATCGAGACCAGGATCGGCATGCCTGGCAGCATTGTCGGCGTCTATGCGGGTGACGCGGCCGAATTCGCCAAGTCGCTGGCCGGCCAGCCATGGCTCATTCTGGCGGCGATCGTCACCATCTACATCGTGCTTGGCGTGCTCTATGAGAGCTACATTCACCCGATCACCATTCTCTCGACGCTGCCGTCCGCCGGCGTCGGCGCCATTCTGGCGCTGATGTTGTTCGGGCAGGACCTGTCGGTGATCGGCCTGATCGGCATCATCCTGCTGATGGGCATCGTCAAGAAGAACGCGATCATGATGATCGACTTTGCGCTTGAAGCCGAGCGGCATCAGGGCATGTCGCCGAACGAAGCCATCGTGCAGGCCTGCCTGTTGCGCTTCCGCCCCATTATGATGACGACGCTGGCGGCGCTGTTCGGCGCGCTGCCGCTGGCGATCGAAAGCGGTACTGGCGCAGAATTGCGCTTTCCGCTCGGCATTTCCATCATCGGCGGCTTGCTGCTGAGCCAATTGCTGACGCTCTATACGACGCCGGTGATTTACCTGGCGCTCGACCGGCTCAACCGGAAAATTCAGAAGGCCGTGCCGGAGCCAGGGCCCACCGGGCCGCCGGTCGCTGGCGCCACCGAGGGGATGCAGTAGATGGCATCGATCTCGGAGCCCTTCATCCGCCGGCCGGTTGGTACCACGCTGCTGGCGATCGGGCTCTTCCTCGTCGGCATGGTCGCCTATGTTTTCCTGCCGGTCTCGTCGGTGCCCAACATCGACTTCCCGATGATCCGGGTGTCCGCCACGCGTCCCGGCGCCGATCCTTCCGTGATGGCCTCGACGGTCGCCGCGCCGTTGGAGCGCCGGCTCGGCCAGATTGCGGGCCTTGACCGGATCACCTCGACCAGTTCGCTCGGCACCACCAGCATCCAGTTGCAGTTCTCGATCGGCCGCAACATCGACCGCGCCGCGCGCGACGTGCAGGCGGCGATCAACGCTTCGCTGGCGGATCTGCCGACCGACCTGCCGTCGTTGCCACGATTCCGCAAGGCCAATCCCGCGGCCGCCCCGGTGTTCGTGCTGGCGCTGACGTCTAAGACGCTGACGACGAGTGCGATGTATGACGTCGCCGATACCGTGATTGCGCAGCGCATCTCGCAGGTTCCGGGGGTAGGCGAAGTCAACGTCACCGGCGCCGACCAGCCGGCGGTACGGATTGCGCTGAACCCCGTGGCGCTGTCGAATGCCGGGATCGCGACCGACGACGTGCGGCTCGCCATCATCAATGCCAATCCGCTGGGACCGGTCGGCATTTTCAACGGCGGCCGCCAGAGCGAGACGATCTCGACCAACAAGCAGATGCGTACCGCGGCCGAATTCCGCGACATCATCATCAAGAGTTCGGCCGGCAATTTCGTCCGCCTCGTCGATGTCGCCGAGGTCGAGGATTCCGTCCGCAACAGCCGCTCGATCGCCTGGTTCAACAAGCAGCCGGCGGTCCTGATCCAGATCACCAAGCAGGGCGATGCCAACGTGATCGATACTGTCGACCGGGTGAGGGCGCTGCTGCCCGAACTGAAGCAGTGGCTGCCCGGCGGCGTGGAAATTTCGACCCTCGTCGACCGCACCGGCACCATCCGCGCCAGCGTGCTCGACATGCAGTACACGCTGCTGGCGACGGCATTTCTCGTCATGGTGGTGGTGTTCGCGTTCCTGCGGCGGCTGACGCCGACCATTGCGGCCGGCGTTTCGGTGCCGCTGGCGCTGGCCGGCACCTGCGCCGGGATGTGGCTCGCCGGCTTCTCGATCGACAATCTGTCGCTGATGGCGTTGGCGATCTCGGTCGGCTTCGTGGTTGACGACGCCATCGTCATGATCGAGAACATGTACCGCAACCTAGAACATGGCATGGCGCCGTATCCGGCGGCGCTCGAAGGCGCCAAGCAGATCGGCTTCACCGTGCTGTCGATCAGCCTGTCGCTGATCGCGGCCTTCACGCCGCTGATTTTCATGGACGGCATCGTCGGCCGGCTGCTGCGCGAATTCTCTCTGACGTTGACCTTTGCCATCGTGGTGTCGACGGTCGTGTCACTCACGATCACGCCGATGATCTGCGCGCATTATATCAAGGAAGCGACCTCCGATCGTGCGACCTGGTTCGACCGGCTGGTCGAGGGCACGCTGTCGCGCATCGTTTCCTTCTACACCTGGACGCTGCGGGCGGTGCTCGGCTTCCCGTTCCTGACCCTACTCGTGTTCTTTGCCACCATTGCGCTGACGGTGGTGCTCTATATCAAGACGCCGAAAGGCTACTTCCCGACCGACGACAGCGGTCTTGTGATCGGCGCCACGCGCGCATCTCCCGATACCTCGTTCCAGGCGATGCTCGGGCTGCAGCAGCAACTGGCCGATATCGTGATGGCCGATCCGGCGGTCGCCGCCATCGGCTCTTCACTCGGCGGCACCGCCGGTCCGGGCGGCGGCGGCTCCAACCGCGGCACCATGTTCATCAGCCTGAAGCCGCCGGAGGAGCGGGCCGGCATGTCGACGGCGCAGGTGATCGATCGCCTGCGCAAGAATCTCTACCGGGTCGCCGGCATCCGCCTGTTCATGTTCGCGGCGCAGGACCTCCGCACCGGCGGTAGGCAAAGCGATTCCGATTACCAGTACACGCTGTCGAGCACGAATCTCGAGCTCCTGCAGAAATGGGCGCCGCTGGTCGCCAAGCGCATGGAGACGGTGGAGGGTATCACCGACATCTCCAGCGACCGCGACCCCGGCGGGCTGCAATTGTCGCTGGTGATCGACCGCAAGACCGCCTCGAGCCTCGGCGTTAGCGTCCAGGACATCGACAACGCCCTGAACAACGCCTTCGCGCAGCGCCAGATTTCGATCATCTATACCCAGCGCAACCAGTACATGGTGGTGCTGGAAATCGACCCGAAGTTCCAGAGCGATCCTTCCAATTTGGAGCGGATCTATGTGGCAGGTGCCAACGACGCCCAGGTGCCGCTATCGGCCGTGGTGCGCTACCAGCGCGGCCTGTCGCCGCTTGCGGTGTACCACTCGCAATCGTTCCCCTCGACGACGGTCTCGTTCAATCTGCTGCCCGATGTGCCGCTGGAGGTCGCGACCTCCAACATCCAGCGCGCGGTCGAGGAGCTGCATATGCCGGAGGGCATCCGCGGCAGTTTCGACGGCAGTGCCGGCGACTTCGATAGGACCAGCGGGCGGCAGCCGCTTCTGATCCTCGGCGCATTGGTGGCGATGTATATCGTGCTCGGCGTGCTCTATGAGAGCCTGGCGCATCCGATCACGATCATCTCCACCCTGCCATCCGCAGGTCTCGGCGCGCTGCTGGCGCTGCAGGTGACCAATACGCCGCTGACCGTGATCGCCTTTGTCGGCATTATCCTGCTGATCGGCATCGTCAAGAAGAACGGCATCATGATGGTGGACTTCGCGCTCGATGCCGAGCGCCACCGGGGCCTGTCGTCGGCTGACGCGATCTTCGAGGCCTGCCGCGCCCGCTTCCGGCCGATCCTGATGACGACGATGGCGGCGCTGTTCGCTGGCATTCCGCTGGTCATCGCCACCGGCCCCGGCACCGAGCTGCGCCGGCCGCTCGGCATCACCATCATCGGCGGACTGGTCGTGTCGCAGATCCTGACGCTGTACACGACGCCGGTGATCTATCTCCTGATCGACCGGCTGCGGCGGCGATCGCGACCGGCCGCGATCGCCGCGCCTGCCGAATAGTTGGATTACTGCCTGCGGAAAGCGTATAGCGGGCGGATGTCAAACCAATCCAGTTCCGAGGCCGGAACCGCGGTGGAGGCCGTTCCGGACTGTGCACATTGCGGCAAGCCGCTGCCGCTCTGCATCTGCGACAGCGTCAAGCCGATCGAGAGCAATATCTCGCTCCTGATCCTGCAGCATCCGCAGGAACAGGACAGGACGCTCGGCACGGCGCGGCTGACGGCTATGCACTTCAAAGACGCCGTCGTCAAAATCGGCCTGTCCTGGCCAAGCCTCTCCAAGGCACTGGGACGGAAGGTCGACGATCCCTCCCGTTGGGCGGTGCTCTATCTCGGCTCGGCCAAGGTCAGCGATCTCGACACCGATGCCGAGATCGTGGCGATCAACCGCAAGGGCGAGGTCGAACCGCACCAGCGCGCCATCCTGTCCGACATCGAAGGCGTCGTGCTGCTGGACGGCACATGGAGCCAAGCCAAGGCGCTGTGGTGGCGCAACGCGTGGATGCTGAAATGCCAGCGGATTATTCTGGGCCCGAAGCGCCCCTCGCGTTACGGCAAACTCCGCAAGGAACCGCGCCGCGACGGCCTCTCCACCATCGAGGCCGCCGGCCTGCTGCTCGCCGGGCTCGAGAAGCGGCCCGAGATCGCCGGGGCACTCAACGCCAGCTTTGACCGCATGCTGGCGAGGTATCAGCAAGTGCAGGCGGCGATGCCGGAACTTGCACCGAAGCCGAAGAAGCGGGATTACCGCCGTCGCAAGCGCGGCTAACTCTTGATCTTCGAGCTAGAGCTGCGTCGAGGGGATTGCTGCATCTCAAATTGTGCAGCGTTGCCCGGTAACCGTCATGACCATGATACCAACGCGGCGGTTCCAATGTCTGGAAGGAAACATAACGACCTGTGGACAAGGATGACATTCCCATTGACGATGCTAAATTCTTCGCTCTCCGCGTAAACAATTTGGAGCAAAAGTCGATGTCTTTAACCACAGAAATCCTCACTCGATCTCCATTGCTTGACGCTAATGAAATCGAAGGGGAAATCGGTACTCTCATCTACAACGCCCGGCGAGCGCCCGCCATCCGAGAAATACCCCACAGCGATGACCACCCGTTGCCGAAAGGCCCGATGCCCGACTATGTCGAGCACAAGGAGGGGGTCAATCAGGTGGGCAAACTCTCGGCCGAAGCTGTGGTCCGCGAGTATGATGCGGCAGTAAAGGAGATTGAAGCACTCGGTGCGGAACTGACTGACGCCGCCAAACGATGTGAAGCGATGGTGGCTGGCGTTCACGCCATGGTTTCCGAGATCAAGGAATTGGCTGCGAACTATCGCGAGGAAGGCAAGCGCTACTTCCTGCAGATCGAGGATTGTTCCCTGATGACGTCCGAAGTCCGCAGTGTCTGCGAGACGCTCAAAAAGAAGATCGCCGCAGGCGGTAGTATCGCTGCCTGATGTTCCGGCTGTGGCCGGTCTTGCTGGTGGCCGCGCCGTTCATCGTCGTGGCCATCAGCATGCTGTTGTAATCGCGCACCGGGCATTCAGGCGCAGCACAGTTCGGATTAGTAGCAAATCGGTCAGATTGGCTGGCCACGGTTCCGCCGTGCCGTCCCGATGCCATCGTGGTGATATGTCGCCAACACTGCCCGAAGCGGGAACCCATTTACAGCCTTAGCAATTATCTGCGCCATGCATCTGGAGGCGAGCGGGTCGGGCGCGGCTCGTCTTCAGCGGTTTCAGAGCTCTGCGCGCCCAGGGAAAGGATATTGCCGCTTTGCCGTCTTCAATCACCTCGCATCTCCCTTTCGGCGGCGCCGAAATCAGCCTGCGGAAGAAATTCCGCCTGTTCTTCACGGTCGGCATCATCGTCCTGTTACTCGGCGGCGCCAAGGCAATCGTTCACTATCTC
The DNA here is from genome assembly GCF_001440415.1 of Bradyrhizobium retamae. Taxonomy (GTDB): domain Bacteria; phylum Pseudomonadota; class Alphaproteobacteria; order Rhizobiales; family Xanthobacteraceae; genus Bradyrhizobium; species Bradyrhizobium retamae. The sequence continues at coordinate 47,018 of NZ_LLYA01000154.1, read as the reverse complement.
GGATTCGAGTTCCTCGAGCTCAACGGGCTGGTGACCAGCGGCATTGGCGGCGCCATCTTCATCATCGGCTTCCTGCTGTCGAGCATTCTCAAGGATTACAAGGAAGCCGAACAAATTCCGACGGCACTGCGCACCGCGACCGAAGCAATCGACGGCGATCTGGAATGCTTCGCGCAAACCAACGAGCGCTTCAATCTCAGGGAAGCGCGGCTGATCCTGATCGGGGTCATTGCAAAGCTGCGCGAAGGCCTGGACCGTGCCTACGACCACAAGAACATTGCCCCTGTGCTTGACGAACTCAGCAAGCTGACGCCCATCCTCGGTCGACTGGAGGGAATGGGCATGGCTGCGAATTTCGTCGTGCGTCTTCGCACTAATCAGGATGCGATCCGCAGGGCTCTGCTTCGCATCTACACCATCCAGCGCGTCGAATTCGTTCCATCGGTGCATGTGCTCGTGCAAACGCTGGTGTTCTCGATCATCGTCCTGTTGCTCCTGCTGAAGACGGAGGGCGATCCGGCCGCGGCCCTGTTGTTTGGATTCATCACCTACATGTTCGTCTACGTCCTGTATCTGATCCGGCTGCTCGAACAGCCTTTCGCCAAGGGCCAGGGCTCCGTCGACGATGTCAGTTTCTTCCTGCTTGATGAACTGGAGGCGCAATTGCGGCGCTCGCTCGACCCCGCCGTCGGACGGCGGCGGCTTCACGCAATAGATCGGGTCTGAGCGGTGCACGGTGTCTGGACGGCGCGGCGACGGTGCTGCGTCGTCCGTTGCGGACACACGTTGCTCCATTCTGTCGCTCGCACTATGACTGACGCGTCGGATGCAAGCGGAGCAACGCGATGGAACTTGCGGCGCATTGGCGCCTGTCGAAACAGGCTTCGATCGATCTCGTTTTCTTCTGCGGCGTTCCGTTCGTGCTGGCAATGCTTTCGGTCGTTCTCGGACCGCACGCGGCCACCATGGGAGGCGCAGGCGCGACGCTTTATGTTCTCGCGCTCGCCATGGTGCCCTGGTGTCTGACCGGCCTTGCCACCCAATTGGTGAGCAAAACAGCCGGACGAAGACTGCCGCTTTGGCTGATCGCAGCCATCGGCGCCGTCGTCTCCGGCCCCTTCGTGTCGCTTTACGTCCATTTCGTCAATTCGATCGCTTCAGAGATCTGGCCTGCGCTGGACGCTTTGCGGCCGGCGACGTTCAGCGCAGAGCATCTCAAATCCGCTGCGCTGTCCGAGGGGCGGGCCATCGTTCTCTGGATCGCCTTTGTCGTCATTTTCCATGAGACGCTGGGCTGGGAGCGGTTTGCGGCACCGGCCAAGGAGACGGGCTGCGAAGACCGCTTTCAACTGAGCGGCGCCGAATGGACGGCGGAAGACGATGCGCTGCTGCGCTCGCTGATCGGCAGCGGCAAGCCCCCAAGAGCCATCGCGCTGGAAATGAAACGGACGGTCGGGGGCATCCGCGCAAGGACCGCCAAGCTGGGTCTGCGGAATAACCGAATTGGCGATCCGTCTGGAGGTTGAGGAGGCGGCCTTCTTTGAAAGGTGTCGGTTTGCTAACCAGCGCAGGCAGGAATTCCGCTGCTTGGTTGCCTATCCGGGGCGGGGCGTATATGAGTGCGCCCGATGGGGCCACGTGGCGGAGTGGTTACGCAACGGTCTGCAAAACCGTGTACACCAGTTCAATTCTGGTCGTGGCCTCCATTCATATAATCAATGACTTAGACCGATTATATGAGAGGCCCCACAAGCCGGCCGCGATCAGCAGGCGGCGTGCCAGCCCTCGGGAAACGGAACCAGCGGCCAAGAGGCTCCATTGTCGTTGGCGGCGCGTGGCGACGGATAAAGGCGCTGGGTCTGGACCACGAAATCATCCTCCGGGGCTGGAGCAATGGCCGTCTGCACGGTTTCCAGCAGCAGATCGTATTCAACTTCGCTCATCGCGCGCTCCGGGTTCCAGAGGCGATGATCTCAAAAGTATTTTGTTCCCAGATTGAGCGGATCGTTCGAATTTTATCGATCCGGCGGCCGCGGCAAAGCTGGTTACTAAAGTGTTGAGTTTCAGTGTTGAGTTTCCCGCGCGAACCCTAGGCACGCACGCGCGCAGCGCGTGTGAGAAAAATCACATTTTGCAGAAATCAACTCGCGTATTCGGCTTGGATGACGCCCGCCTTGCCACGGCGGGGCATGGTCCAGGAAGACGCGGTCATGAAGGCAGGGTCGCGCGAAGTGCGGCACTGCTCCATCGTTCCCACCGGGCTTCGACGCTCGGTTTCCTGCTGACGCTGATGGCGAGCAGTGCGGCCCATGCCCAGCAAGGCACGCCCGAACAGCGCAGGGCCTGCACGCCCGACGTCTAGCGGCTCTGTGCCGGCGAAATCCCGAACGCGCGTGCGATCACCGCATGCCTGCGCCGGCAGAAGGCAAGCCTGAGCGCGGCTTGTGCTGCGGTGTTCGAGCGGTACGGGCGGGGCGGTACGGCATCCGCCGACGTTCTCAGGTCTCCAGCGTCGCCAGATTCTTCGGCAGCATTCGCTTGAACAAGGTGAGGATGCGGGCGGCCTCCTTTGTGTCCTGCGTGATTGCATGGCGTACCGTCGCCGCGATCAGCATCATCATCAGTTGGGAAAACGAGGCCAGCGCAGTTGCTGATACATCGGGTGCGATCCGCCGCAATGTGTCGCCGAGCAGCCCGGCGAGATAGACGCCGTCCTCCTCGTCAAGCTTTTGCAGCGCCCGGTCGGCCTGCGTCGCTTGCCAGATGTCGCGCATCAGCGGCACGTCCATGAACATCCGATAGTAGCTGTCGGTAATGCGGCACAGGGCCGGGTGCAGATCCCGGGCAGTCTTGACCATGGCGAGATCGCGCCGCACGCAATCGCGGCCGATCGCGTTGTAGCGTTCCGCGAGCGTGCCGATGATTGCGGTCTTGTCCGGAAAATATTGATAGAGCGAACCGAACGGCACGCCGCTGCGTTCGACGACGTCGCTCATGCGGAAGGCTTCGCTGCCTTTCTCGGCCATCAGCTCTGCCGCGCATTGCAGGATTTTCTCGAACCGCTCGCGGCTGCGCTGCTGGGTCGGGACCAGCCGCGCCAACGCGGGCGCAGCCGTTGCGGCCACCTTCTGTCCGGCTTTTCGCCTCGCCATCGGTCCTCTCACATAAAAGCGACTTGACGTTACCAATACGAGAGTTTATCGGGTTTAGCAAATACGATATATTCTCGTATTATGTTCCGAAAGGAGTGATCCATGTCAGAACTCCCGATCCTGATCGTCGGCGGCGCGGGCAAGACCGGCGCGCGTGTCGATGCGCTGCTGCAGACGCGCGGCATCCCGACGCGGCCAGTGTCGCGTTCGACACCTGTCCCGTTCGACTGGGCCCGGCCCGAGACGTGGCCGGCCGCATTGGCCGGCGTCTCGATGGCCTATGTCACCTATCAGCCGGACCTTGCGGTCGAAGGTGCCGCTGATGCGATTGCGGAAGTGGGCCGGCTGGCGCGCGACAATGGGCTCGAGCGCGTCGTATTGCTGTCGGGACGGGGCGAGCCGGGTGCGCAGCGGGCGGAGGCGGCGCTGCAGCAATCCGGCGTTCCCTGGACCATCGTGCGCGCAAGCTGGTTCGATCAGAATTTTTCCGAGGGTCATCTGCTTGAAGGCGTGCTCGCCGGCGAAGTCGCGCTGCCGGCCGGCGACGTGCCCGAACCGTTCGTCGACGCCGACGATATCGCCGAAGTTGTGGTCGCGGCGCTGACGGATCGGCGCCATGCCGGCAAGGTCTACGAGGTGACGGGACCGCGCGCGCTGACGTTCGCGCAAGCGGTCGCCGAGATCGCCGCTGCCACCGGCCGCCCGGTCCGATACCGGCAGATCGCGGCGGAAGATTTTGCGGCCGGCATGCGGCCCCATATGCCGGAGGACGTCATCGAACTGATGTTGGAACTGTTCGCCGTCGTGCTCGACGGGCGCAATTCGGCTGTCGCACACGGCGTCGAGCAGGCGCTCGGGCGTCCGGCGCGGGATTTTTCCGAGTATGCCCGCCGAACCGCCGCAACCGGTGTCTGGAGGACATGATCATGCTGCAGATGTTGATCACCGGTCTGCTGTGGTTTTGCGCCATCGGCTGCGGTCTGCTCGCCGGGCTTTATTTCGCGTTTTCGACCTTCGTCATGACGGCGCTCGGCCGGATCGGGCAGGCATCCGGCATCGCGGCAATGAATGCGATCAACGCCACGATCGTGCAGTCGCTGTTCATACCGATCTTCCTGGGAACGACGGCGGCGAGTGCCGCGCTGGCGGTGACGGCGCTGTTGCGCTGGAGTGAGCCCGGCGCGATGGCGATGCTGGCCGGCGGCGTGCTCTATGTACTCGGGATGTTCGTGGTGACGATGGTCTTCAACGTGCCCCTGAACAACGCGCTTGCCGCGGCCGATCCCGCAAGCCACGAGGCCGCCTCGCTGTGGGCGCGCTATTTGACTGACTGGACACGCTGGAACCACGTGCGGACGGTCGCATCAACAGCGGCTTGTGCGCTGTTCATTGCCGCGATTGCGGCGCGGTAGGGCGAAGTGTGGTGTAATTAATTTTCGAAATTAAATATGGGGCCGCCAGGTTGCGCAACTACCGACGTTCGCCCGTAAGGAGGCGTTCGTCGGTGATCCGGAGGCAACGGCCTTCGTCGGCAGGCTATGCCGCTGATTGCGATTGTCCGTCGGAGAATAGAAAGCCGTAGGCTGGCTCCCCGGGCTGGATTCGAACCAGCGACCATTCGATTAACAGTCGAATGCTCTACCGCTGAGCTACCGAGGAATAGGCGAAACAAAGGTTCGCGAGCGGGCAGCGTATAACAAAGCCTTTCGGGCTTGCAAAGGACCAAATCACAGGCTGCGCATTTGCTTGAAGCGGCGTCGGAAAGTCCCCGCACTACAAAGGTTTGTCACCGCTTTCGCCCTCCGGGCAGACGGCGGACGGAACCGGGCGCAGGGCAATTGCGTCATCTATAGGGGGCCTGGACCGGGCCACCAATTCGACTCAATCGGCCCGGAGTCTCAGTGGTGCCGGGTTTCACGGGAGCTGATTCGATGCCAGCCAATGTGACCGAACTGACACGTGCGGCACCTCCGATCGTTCCGAGCGACATTCCCGCCATGAGCGACGACGAATGCCTGCTTCGGCTCGCGCGAGCCGTCGAAGAACATGACAACGAGCATCTGGATGAGGTGGCGCGGCTGATCGCCCGATTAGCCGTCCCGATAGAGTAGGGGAGAGCAGCGGCTCTTCCCGGCGGCGGCGGGCTCGCAACATGGGCCCGCATGTTGCGTTTTGCCGGAGCTTGTACCAAAGATGGCCCGGTTTCAGCTCCCCGGCGGTAACGCCGCATGCTTCAGGGTCTTCGCCTATGTCCGGTTTTGCCACCGCGCGCCAGAAAATGGTCGATGGTCAGGTGCGTCCGAGCGACGTGACCGATATCCGAATTATCGATGCCATGCTGGCGGTGCCGCGTGAGGCCTTCGTTCCCGAAAACAAGCAGGCGCTGGCCTATCTGGATCTTGATCTCGACGTCAGCGAAGGGGGCTCGGCCAAGCGCTTCCTGATCAAGCCGGCAGTGCTGGCGAAGATGCTGCAGGCGGCCGAGATCAGGGCGACCGATCGCGTCCTCGTGGTCGGCTGCGCCACCGGCTACGCCGCCGCCGTGATCGCCCGATTCGCTACCCATGTGACCGCGACGGAGAGCGACTCGGCGCTGGCGGCGAGGGCACAGGCTATTCTGGCCGCCAATGGCTGTGGAAACGTGACGGTCCGGACCGCGGCACCGGCCGATGGAGACCTTGCGAACGGACCCTGGGATGTCATCGTGCTGAACGGCGCAACCGAGATCGTGCCGGAACGGCTCTATGGGCAATTGCAGAATGGCGGCCGATTGGTGGGCGTTTTTGCGAAGTCGCAGCCGGCGCGGGCCATCATGGTGACCTGTTCGCACGGCGATTTCGGCCACCGGACGCTGTTCGATGCCGTTGCCCCGGTGCTGCCCGGCATGGAACTTGTTCCGGCCTTCGTTTTCTAGCTTTTCAGCCCCTCCCACGCCCAATAATCGCCCGCCGCGGCCAGCTAAATCCTCTTCGAAATCAGAAGTGTGGCCCGATTGCCCCACGTGAAGAGTTTCGTTGGCGGTTTGCTTGTCGGGTAGTTCCGTCCGGCTTACGTGCGGACTAAGGTGAGCCGGGACTCACTTCGGGTGAAGCGACGTTCGGTTAATGATCGTGTGCGATCGTGGTCATTGGCCGGGCGTTTCAAAAATGATTGGATTGCTTGGGATGCGTGGGGTGAAGGAATTTGCCGGAGCCGCGGCTTCGGCCCTTCTATTAGTATGTATGGGCTCGACGCCCGCCTTGGCCGACACGATCGAGGCTGCGCTGGTGCGCGCCTATCAGAACAATCCGCAGCTCAATGCACAGCGCGCGCAGGTGCGCGTCACCGACGAGAACGTGCCGCAGGCGCTGTCGGGCTACCGCCCGAGAGTCGCGGTCACGGCGAGCGCGGGCGTCCAATATACGGATACGCTGAGCACGCAGGGCGGCGACGAAACGCGCCTCGTGAAAACCCCTATTGTCGGCGCCAATTCGCCGCGCAGCATAGGTGGGACCGTCACGCAGACGCTCTTCAACGGTCAGCAGACCGCAAACAGGACCCGGGCCGCGGAGGGCCAGGTTTCCGGCGCACGCGAAGCGCTGCGGGCGCTCGAGCAGACCGTGTTGCTCAGCGCCGCGACGATCTACATGGACTATCTGCGCGATTCCGCCATCGTCGAGGTGCAGAAGAGCAACGTTCGCGTGCTCGAGCAGACGCTGAAACAGACCCGCGACCGGTTCAATGTCGGCGAAGTGACGCGCACCGACGTGGCGCAGTCGGAGGCGCAGCTTGCTGCCGGCAAGACTCAATTGTTGACCGCGGAAGCCAACCTGAACACGACGCGGTCGAACTTCCGCCGCATCATCGGCAGCGAGCCGGTGGCGCTGGCGCCGGGCTCGCCAGTCGACCGCTTCCTGCCGTCGACGCTGCCGGCTGCCGTCGAGCTCGGCCTGATCCAAAACCCGAACGTCACCGCGGCGATGTTCGGCATCGACGTCAGCTATCTCCAGGTCAAAGTCGCCGAAGGCGCGCTGTTGCCGACGGTCACGCTGCAGGCCGCGGTGCAGCAGTCCTATGAGCAGAGCCTGATCCAGTACCGCTCGTTCGGCGCCTCCGTGACCACGCAGCTCTCGGTGCCGATCTATCAGGGCGGTGCCGAATATTCGCTGATCCGGCAGTCCAAGGAAACGGTGGCGCAGCAGCGCCTCGTTCTCGACCAGACCCGCGACCAGACCCGTGCCAACGTGGTCACGGCATGGGGGCAGCTCGTTGCGGGAAAGGCGCAGGTCGCTTCCGCCCAGGCGCAGGTGCAGGCGTCGGAAATCGCGCTGAACGGCGTGCGCGAGGAAGCCAAGGCCGGACAGCGCACCACGCTCGACGTGCTCAACGCGCAGCAGGCGCTGGTCAATGCGCGCGTCGCGCTCGTCACCGCGCAGCATGACCGCGTGGTGGCGTCATACTCCGTGCTGAACACGATCGGGCGTCTGTCGCCGCAGGTGCTGAACCTGCCCACCACGATCTACGACCCGAGCGTGCACTATCATCAGGTGCGCGATAGCTGGGCCGGCGTTCGGACACCCGACGGCCGCTGATCCCCGTGCATATTCCCGCGCAGGCGGGACGAATATCGTCGCCCGGCGCCTGAAGCGCCGGGCGCTTTGCTTGCAATCATTTGTGGCCATGACGTACCGTTTCCGGGGCGAGCTGAGCGATTCGCGCCGCGTCTTTGCATCTCATGGACGCGCGTCGGGTTGTGTTTTTGAGGGGGGCAGACCTCCCGCGCGATGCTGCGGGCGGGCTTGATCTGGGGACAAGTCAGGCTTGTGCGGTGAAAATCCCGGCCTGCATTTCCGGAACCGGCAATTCCCTCTTGGCTTTGGTATAAAATGGTTTCGATGTGGAGTCGGAGATGACGCAACCTGCAAAGGTCCAAGAGCCCTCGATGGAGGAGATTCTGGCGTCGATCCGTCGCATCATTGCCGACGACGAGGCAAAGCCTGCCGCTGCCAAGACGGAGGCCGCCGCGGCGCCGCCACCGAAACCGGTAATGAAGGACATCCCGCCGTCGGCTATTGCCCCCAAGCCGGCTGCTCCGAAGCCCGCGCCGGCCCCGCCGCCGCCTGCACCCGCGCCTGAACCGGTCGCCAACAACAGCCAGGACGACATCGACGCGATGCTGGCGAGCCTCGATGCGGCAACGCCCGAGGCCGATATCAGGCCGGCGCCGCAGCCGGAAGCCGACGTGTTCGAGCTCACCGACGAGATGGCGCTGCCGGATCCGGCGCCACCGAAAGCCTCCTTCAACAAGATCGAGCCGGAGGACGACATCGAGTTCAGCGAGTCCCACAGGGGGCGGCAGCCAGCCCACGAGCCGCCGCCGTTCGAAGCACCGCAGCCGCCGATCTTGTCGCGCTCGACCGTCTCCGCGGTCGAATCTGCCTTCAATTCGCTGGCCAATACCGTGCTGAGCAATAATGCGCGCACGCTGGAAGATCTGGTCAAGGAGATGCTGCGGCCGATGCTGAAGTCCTGGCTCGATGATAATCTGCCGGGATTGGTGGAGCGGATCGTCAAGGCCGAAATCGAGCGGGTTTCGCGCGGGCGCTAGAGCGTTTTCCAGCGAAGCATGCCCTCGGACTTGATCCGTGGGTGGACACCGGTTCGCGTAAAGAAAACGCGCCCAAACAAGAATCTAGAGCCCGGTTCTGATTCAATCAGAACCGGGCGCCAGTTCCGGGCGGATCGATCCCATTCGGACAGTCAAACCGGCGTTATCGCCGCTTCCCGCTGCCCTAGACTTAAGCTGTCAGGTTGACTTGAGGCGCTGTGGCGGCTTTCTAGGGGCCGGCCCGGCGCCGATCACATCAGAACCGGGCACTACCACGCTGTTTTGATGCGTATTCTCTAAGCGGACCGGCGACGGATTGCTCGAGAACGCCCCCGACATTCCCGATTGCAATGCCATGATCGAAAAAAACTACCAGCCCGCCGATATCGAAAGCCGTATGTCACGGATCTGGGAGGAAAGCGGCGCGTTCAAGGCCGGCCGCCCGGAACGGAAAGATGCCGCGCCGTTCACCATCGTGATCCCGCCGCCCAACGTGACGGGCTCGCTGCATATGGGCCACGCGCTGAACAATACGTTGCAGGACATTCTCTGCCGCTTCGAGCGCATGCGCGGCCGCGACGTGCTGTGGCAGCCGGGCACCGACCATGCCGGCATCGCCACCCAGATGGTGGTCGAGCGGCAATTGATGGAACGGCAGGAGCCGGGGCGCCGCGACCTTGGCCGCGCCAAATTCCTCGAGCGGGTCTGGCAGTGGAAGGCGGAGAGCGGCGACACCATCGTCAATCAGTTGAAGCGCCTCGGCGCCTCCTGCGACTGGTCGCGCGAACGTTTTACGATGGACGAGGGGCTGTCGCGCGCGGTCGTGAAAGTGTTCGTCGAACTGTACCGCGAAGGGCTGATCTACAAAGACAAGCGGCTGGTGAACTGGGACCCGAAACTGCTCACCGCGATCTCCGATCTCGAGGTGCAGCAGGTCGAGGTTAAGGGAAGTCTCTGGTATCTGCGCTATCCGATCGAGGGCAAGACATTTAGCCCCGACGATCCCACGACCTTCATCGTGGTCGCGACCACGCGTCCCGAAACGATGCTGGGCGACACCGCGGTTGCCGTGCATCCGGAGAACGAGCGGATCGGGCATCTGATCGGGCAGCATGTGATCCTGCCGCTGGTCGGCCGCCGCATCCCCATCATCGGCGACGACTACGCCGATCCCGAAAAGGGCTCAGGCGCGGTCAAGATCACGCCGGCGCACGACTTCAACGACTTCGAGGTCGGCAAGCGTCACGGCCTGCCGCAGATCAACGTGTTCGATCGCGAGGGCCGCATGGCGCTCGTCGACAACGAGGACTATCTGCGCGGCCTGCCGGAAGGCGCGCTGATGCTCGCGGAAGAGCTGCACAATGTCGATCGCTTTGCCGCGCGCAAGAAGATCGCGGCGCGGCTGGAAGATTTCGGCTTCCTGGAAAAGATCGAGCCGAACACGCACATGGTGCCGCATGGCGACCGCTCCGGCGTGGTGATCGAGCCCTATCTGACCGACCAGTGGTATGTCGACGCCATGACAATGGCCCAGCCGGCGATCGCGGCCGTGCGCTCTGGCGCGACCAGCTTCGTGCCGAAGAACTGGGAAAGGACCTATTTCGAATGGATGGAAAACATCCAGCCCTGGTGCATCTCGCGCCAGCTTTGGTGGGGCCACCAGATCCCGGCCTGGTATGGTCCTGACGGCAAGGTGTTCGTCGCCGAGACCGAAGCCGAAGCCGTCGGCAACGCACTCGGCTATTACGTCGAGCAGGAAGTCATCACGCCGGAGCAGGGCCGCGAGATGGCGCTGGATCCCGCCAGGCGCGAGGGCTTCATCACGCGCGACGAGGACGTGCTCGACACCTGGTTTTCATCAGGGCTGTGGCCGTTCTCGACGCTCGGCTGGCCCGACGAAGCGGCGGAAGTGAAGCGCTACTATCCCACCAACGTGCTCGTTACCGGATGGGACATCATCTTCTTCTGGGTCGCCCGGATGATGATGATGGGCCTGCACTTCATGAAGGATGCGCCGTTCTCGACCGTCTACATCCACCGCCTGGTTCGCGACGAGAAGGGCGCGAAGATGTCGAAGTCGAAAGGCAACGTCATCGACCCCTTAGGCGTCATCGACGATTTCGGCGCGGACGCGCTGCGCTTTGCGTTGGCGCGCGGCGCGGCGCACAGCCACGACATCAAGCTCTCGCCCCAACTGGTCGAAACCAATCGCAATTTCGCGACCAAGCTCTGGAACGCCTGCCGCTTTGCCGAGATGAACGGCTGTGAGAAGCCGGATGGCTTCGATTCTGTGAATGCCAGGGAGACGCTGAACCGCTGGATCGCGCATGAAACCTCGCGCGCCACGCGTGAGGTCACCGAGGCGATCGAGGGCTATCGCTTCAACGATGCGGCGAATGCGATCTATCGTTTCGTCTGGAACGTCTATTGCGACTGGTATCTCGAACTCGCAAAGCCGGTGCTGATGGGCGAGGAGGGCGCGGCGAAAACCGAGACCCGTGCCATGATCGCCTGGGCACGTGACGAGATCCTCAAATTGCTGCATCCGTTCATGCCCTTCATCACCGAGGAGCTCTGGGCGGTTACGGCCAAGCGCGACGGCCTGCTGGTGTTGGCGGAATGGCCGCGCAAGGTCAGTTCGGTTACTGCCGAGCAGATCGCCGCGATGGCGATGGCAGGGCCCGGCGGTCCGGTGATTGCGCCGGCCATGGTCGCGCTCAATGCCGGCGATTTCAGCGATCCGGCCGCCGAGGCCGAAATCGGCTGGGTGGTCGATCTCGTCACCGCCATCCGTTCGGTACGTTCGGAAATGAACATCCCGCCGGCTACATTGATCCCGGTGGTGCTGTCGGGTGCGTCCGAGGAGACAAAGGAGCGCGCGCAGCGCTGGAACGACATCGTCAAGCGGTTGGCGCGGCTGGCCGAGATCACGTTTGCCGACCGCCCGCCGGAAGGCGCTGTTCAGTTGCTCGTGCGCGGCGAGGTCGTGGCGCTGCCGCTCAAGGGTGTGATCGATCTGTCGGCCGAAAAGGCCCGGCTCGATAAGGAAATCATCAAGGTCGACGCCGACATCAAGCGCGTTGATGCCAAGCTCGGCAACGAGAAATTCGTGGCCAACGCGCCCGAAGAGATCGTCGAAGAGGAAAAGGAAAAGCGCGAGGCGGCGGTCGCGCGCAAGGCAAAGCTGCAGGAAGCGCTGGAGCGGTTGAAGATGGCGTCCTGACGCACGCCAGGCGCGGAATTATCGCCCGTCATTGCGAGCGAAGCAATCCATAGCGCCGCGCGCGGAGAGGTGGATTGCTTCGTCGCTTCGCTCCTCGCAATGACGGCTGAGATAGTCTTAGTCATCATCGAGGAACTGATCGATGCTGGACCACGTCTCCATTACGGTGTCAGATTTCGCCGCCGCCGAGCGCTTCTACGACGCGATCATGGCAGCGCTCGACGTCGTCAAGGTCGGCCGCAGCGACCGCTGGCTCGGCTACGGCGAACGGGCTGACGCCGAGTTTCCAGACCGCGTCTATATCGCCATCTACAGAGGTGCTAAGCCGGATGAGGCTTCCAGCCGGCACTGGTGCTTCAAGGCAAAAACGCGAAGCGAGGTCGACGCGTTCTGGCGCGCCGGCATTGCAGCCGGCGGCACCGATGACGGCCCACCCGGCCTGCGCCACTATCATGCCGCCTATTACGCCGCCTTCCTGCGCGATCCTGACGGCAACAAGGTCGAGGCGGCGTGCCACCGCGCGGTCTAGCGCACGATGCATTGTCGCTGGCGGCACCCGAGCGGCTGTCCCTGTCACACGAACAGAAAATCGCCGGCGTGGAGTTGGCTCATTGTTTTGTTCTGAATCTCGATCGCATTGTTGGCGTCGACCGTGATCACGACGTTGGTACCGACCTCGGCCATGTGCGATTGGAGCGCGCTGAAGTCGGCAAACACCGTTTTGCTGAACTGAATGATATCCTGCACGCCATCGGTGTTCTGGAAATCGGCGACGGTGTCCTTGCCGAGGCCGGGGGCGAACACGAATGTGTCGTTGCCGGTGCCGCCCGCCAGATAATCGTTTCCGCCAGCGCCGATCAGCCGATCGTTGCCGCTGCCGCCGTACAGGAGTTCGTTGCCGGTACCGCCCTGCAAGCTGTCGTTGCCATCGTCTCCGAACATTTGGGTTGCCGCCGGGCCGCCTTTCAGTTGGTCGTCGCCGGCGTTGCCGTGCATCGTATCCAGTCCGCCGCCGCCGGAGAGATAGTCATTGCCGTCACCGCCGCTCAGGACATTGGCTACCCAGCCGCCATAGAGCTGGTCTTTGCCGCTGCCGCCGTCGAGCAGGGCGCCAGTATCGCCCGTGCTGGCCTTGATGATGTCGTTGCCGTCGTCGCCGTAGAGCTGATCGGTCGCCGTGGTGATGCCGGCGCCGCTGTTGATCGTGTCGTCGTCCGCCCCGCCGTGAATCACATCAGCGCCAGGACCGCCGTTGATGGTGTCATTGCCTGCGCTACCCTGGATCAGGTCCGTCGCGGCGCCGCCGCTGATCACATCCTTGCCCGGGCCTCCTTCCAGATCGTCATTATCGGTCGACGAACCGAAGAACAGGTCCTGGCGGCCGGTCATGTCATAGTGGATGGACTTGTTCTGGTAGAGGTTCCACGTCCCCGGCGAACTCGGATTGACGCCTTCCGACACGGCAAGGTGCTCTCCGTTGACGGTGATGTCCTTGATGTAAAGGTTGCGGTCGCCATTGGCGTTGGCGATATCGTTGATAAAGGCGAGATCGAGACTGGAGACGGTAGCCGGGTTGGCGAAGGTGAACGTGAATGTCTGGAAACCCGATGGGTCGGTCGCGCCGTGGAATTCGACGGTGCTGCCGATCTGCTGCCCGTTAATCAGGAACTGCATTTTGGCGCCGACGCCGTCGACGACGGAGCTATAGCCCGTCACCGTGACCGTCGTCTCCGTGAGTTTCGGAATGGTATCGGGGCCGCCGGTAATGGTGTCGTCGCCGCCGCCTGCCTTGATCGTGTCGTTGCCGACCCCGCCCGACAGCACGTCATTGCCGCCGCCGACATCCATCAAATCGGCAGACGGAGAACCCGTTAGCGTCTGGCCGGGCGGCTGGTGCTGACCTCCGTACCATTCAGTAATCAATTCCTGCGCAGGCTTGCCTTGGGGCGAGTAGCCGATCGGCGAGTACTTGTTGTTCGTATCCCAGTTCCAGATCGACGCGCCCCTGAACCAGCTTCCGCCTTCCGATCCCCACACCTGAAAGAAGGCGTTGAAGGCATCGTATTGCTCCTGCACATCCTGCGTCGTGCCTTCGGCCCAGCCGCCCGGGCTGATATTGGTTCCGTCGAGGCTGCGATAGCCGGTTTCGGTGAAGAACACCTGCTTGTCGTACTGCAAGGCAAGGGAATGGAAGAAATCGACCGGCGACATGTGATTCATCACCTTCGCCCAGTAGTCGTCCGTGGACATGCTGTTCCACGCATTGACCATCTCCTCGACGGTCGGATCGGTTGTCGTCGTCAGCGGCGGATAGGCGTTGATCCCGATGACATCGACCTTGTCCCAAAAGCTGACATTGATGGCTTCGTCGGTTGCGGCTGCATAGGTGATCTCGCCGTGGAACACGGCACGTACGGAATCGATGAGGTCGACCCAGTAGCTTCGATACTGCGGTCCGGAGAGCTTGCCCAGCTCATTGCCGATCGAGAGCATGGTCACGCCGGCTTGCTCGGCGATTTCCGCCATGTGAACCATGTGGTTCTTGTAGGAAGCGAAGAAGGCGGCGGGATCGCTCGGAATGAGTGCGTATGCGAGCGTGCCATCGAGGGCTGAGACCATAGGCTTCAGCGTGACTGAAAGACCGATCGCCTGCGCGTTTGCCGCGGCCTGGAGAATATTGGCGTCGCTCTCTGTCTTGTTGGGCTCGGCGAAAACATCATTCGACGTCCTCGTTTGCATAAAGAGCCGCGGAGCGAGCTCGATCGAGTTTGCATTCGTACCCGCGATCGCCTGCATGGCGGCGAGCGCGGAACCGGCGACAAATGCACCATTGTAGTTGGAGAGAAATCCAAATCCCTGGACAGGAAACACGCCCGCCATCTACAGCTCCTTTTCTTTTGAAGTTTCTGCTGTTTGGTGGCGCCGTCGTTTGCGCAAATTCACCACTCTGCGTGTTCCGCATGTTCGACGCAGCACAATTTGTGAGCACTTCACTCGCGCAAAGCGAAACAGCAGGCCACACTTACGCACTCAACGTGGGCGTGTCGTGACGGGATTGAGTCGATGTTGCGATTGTTGAAAAAGCAATGCGCAACGTTACGGCGATGTCCACCATTCCAATTCGAAACGGCCTGCTCAGGGAACTTGAGTCGTTCAACCGATACCGCCATGGCAGGGAGGCGGCCGGCGTCTGCCGCGAGAACCGAGGCCTCGCCCGAACCGCACGACCATGGGTGACAATTTGTAGGCAGACAAGGGGGCGCGTCAGGATTGTCACAGATGTTTTTCTACACAATGGCTGCGTCCTTTTGCATAATGGCCTTGCAAATGTGTAGTAGCTCGGTGGGGGCGACAGTTTGGACCAACGGCTGTTCCGTACCCGAAACAGGGCCGGGTCAAGTCCAAGCGGCCTGTCCCGATCTGCGGCCGGCCACGCAAGTCCCGATGCTGCCGTTGAGATGGCGCGCATTTTGGACGAGCCGCCGGTACTGGTGCCTGAGGTTTTGCATGGTGATACGCGGCTGACGCGAAAGTGGGCGCATGGTGGTCTGCAAGAGGATTACATGCGCGGCGTGGCTGGATACGTTGTGGTCGGCTGCTACGAAGGACAGCACGAGATATCCTGGCGGATCGAGAACAAGCGCCTGACTTCCTGGACCAACCCGAAAGCCTTCACCCTCATTCCGAAAGGCGTTGATGGCCACTGGAATATTGCTGGTCCCGTGGTCGTTTCGCATGTCTACCTCACTCAAGAGCGCCTTCAGGCATGCGCCGACGAGATTGCGGGTGGAAGACGTATCGAGATTCTTCCGCGTGTGGCTTTCGCCGATCCCGCGGCGGCAGGGTTGCTTGAAATTCTCAGCCACGAGGCGGCGCGGGACAGTGCGTCGTCCCGTCTGTTCGTGGAGCAGGCGATCGACCTCCTTTGCGCGCGGCTGATCCGCGAGCATTCATCATTTGGCAGCATGCCTGCTCAGGTCAGAAAGGGCGGGCTCGCTGACTGGCAGGTGCGGCGTGTCACGACGTTTATGCGAGAGAACCTCGAACAGCCTATCGGACTCAATGAACTCGCCACGCTTGTCGGCCTGAGCCGCTTCCACTTCTGCACCGCTTTTCGACAGTCGACCGGCCAGACCCCGCATGCGTGGTTGACAGCGCAACGCATGCGCCGCGCCCGCGAGCTTCTCGCCCATTCAGGCCTGAGTGTCACTGAGGTCGCGCTTGCAGTTGGTTACGAGACGCCGTCAGCCTTCGCCGCGGCATTCCGAACGATCGTCGGAGTGACGCCATCGGCGTTCCGACGCGCTATGTAGCAGGTGCCCGGCGGCACTTCATCGCAACACCGCGATAGTCGCCGCAATATCCGAACGGTACACCCTATCAGGTTCATGCTTAGTTCGCGCTGTCATCTGAGGCGATGGCTTGGCTGCGGCGTTGTTCGGCTCGGTCAATCTCTTCTCCTTCAGCAGTCAGCGAACGATCATCAGCAAGCGAGCAGAGACCATGAAGAACGATGAGCGGTTAACCGACGGTGCTGTTGAGACCGAAGAACGGCGTGGCGGATTATCGCGCCGTTCGATTCTGCTTACGGTGGGGGGAGTGGCCACTCTCGCGGCCGTCTCGGAAGTTGCCGCGCAACCCATCTCTGAACGGCCCCCCAGCGCATCCACGGGACGAGTCCGCCTGGTAGTCAATGGCAGGCAGCATGAGCTTGACCTGGATCCCCGCCGCTCACTGCTCGATGTGCTGCGCGAGACGCTCGATCTCACCGGCACGAAGAAGGGGTGCAATCAGGGCGCCTGCGGTGCTTGCACCGTCCTTCTCAACGGCAGGCGGATCGTCTCCTGCCTGACACTGGCTGCGATGCATGATGGGGCTGAGATCAAGACGATCGAGGGCCTCGAAACGAATGGCGAGCTTCATCCGCTCCAGGCTGCGTTCGTCGAGCACGACGGTTTGCAGTGCGGCTTCTGCACCCCCGGACAGATCATGTCGGGAATAGGCTGCATCGCAGAAGGCCATGCAGGTTCGCCGGATGAAATCAGGATTTGGATGAGCGGCAATATCTGCCGTTGCGGCGCCTATCCGGGAATCGTCGCCGCGGTCGCCGACGCTGCCAAGGGGGCCTGACCATGCTTCCGTTCACGCTCGAGAAGGTGACCTCTGTCCAGGCCGCCATCGCCGCTGCATCGTCCGGCCGACGTTTCATCGCCGGCGGCACCACGTTGATCGACCTGATGCGCGAGGAGGTGGAGCAGCCGGCGCATCTTGTCGACATCAACGCGCTCCCGCTTTCCGAAATCCGCATCGAGGGTTCCGATCTCGTGATCGGCGCGCTCGCTCGCATGGCCGATGTTGCCGCCCACGCGGGCGTGCAGCGTCTGCAGCCGCTCGTCGCCGAAAGCCTGATCGAGGGCGCCTCGCCGCAGTTGCGCAACATGGCTTCCATCGGCGGAAACCTGCTTCAGCGCGTGCGCTGCCCCTATTTCCGGATGCACGACGCGCCCTGCAACAAGCGCACCCCGAACTCCGGCTGCGCCGCCATCGATGGCCTCAATGCCGGCCACGCCATTCTGGGCACGAGCAATCATTGCGTGGCCACGCATCCTTCGGACGTTGCCGTCGCGCTGGTCGCGCTCGATGCCACGATGCAGGTGAGGGGGCCGAGGGGCGAACGCACCTTTCCGGTCGAGGAACTGTTTCGCTTGCCGGGAGACACGCCGCATCTCGAACACACCCTGCTGCCTGGCGAACTCATCCTCGCGGTGCGGATCCCCGGTGGCCCGGACAGCCGGCGGGCGCGCTATCTCAAGGTGCGCGACCGCGCCTCCTACGAGTTCGCGCTCGTATCCGCCGCCGCCGCACTCGATGTTGAGGATGGCGTGATCCGTCAGGCGCGGCTCGCTGTCGGCGGCGTGGGCACTCGGCCGTGGCGCCTGCGCATGGTGGAGAAAGCGCTGATCGGCAAGGCACCGGATCGCAAAATCTTCGAAACAGCCGCCCGGCTGGCACTCGAAGGAGCCCGTCCCTTGTCGGGCAATCATTACAAGCTCGAACTCCTGCCCCGGACGATCGTCCGCGCTCTTGAAATGACGGGAGAAGCCGCATGACGACGAACGTGATTGGAAGCCCGCTGCAGCGCGTGGATGGTCGTGCCAAGGTCACAGGCGCAGCGCGCTATGCGGCCGATTTCAACCAGGGCGGCCAGGCCTATGCGGTGATCGTCGGTGCCACGGTGGGGCTCGGCCGCGTGACCGGCATCGAGACCGCGCCGGTTGAGAAGATGCCGGGCGTCGTTGCCGTCATCACGCATCGCAATGCGCCGCGCCTGCCATACGCGCCCCACAAGAGCTATATCGATCCGGCAACAGGCGAGCGGCTGCATGTGCTGCAGGACGACCAGGTGCGCTTCTACGGGCAACCGGTAGCAATCGTCGTCGCCGATACGCTCGACCAGGCGGAACGCGCGGCTGCGGCGCTGCGCATCGCCTACACGGCCGAGCGGCCGCTCGTTGATCCTGCCGACCCCAAAGCCCGGCCTGTCGTTCCGGAAGCCGGGAAGCAGCCGGATGCGAGGCTGCCGGCCGACACCGCGCGCGGCAATGCCGACAGCGCGCTCGCGGACGCGCCGGTGAAGGTCGACGAGATCTATGAAATCGCGCGCGAGAACCACAATCCGATGGAGCCGCACGCCACCGTCGCGGCCTGGAATGGCAATCGGCTGACGCTGTGGAGCAAAAGCCAGTTCGTCGTCAACGAACAGGCCGAGATCGCAGCCGTGTTCGGCCTGCCACCCGAGAACATACAGGTGATCTGTCCGTTTATCGGCGGTGCCTTCGGCACGTCGCTCAGGACATGGGCGCATGTGACGCTTGCGGCCATGGCGGCGCGACAAGTGGGACGTCCCGTCAAGCTCGTACTCACGCGCAAGCAGATGTTCTTCATGACGGGCCACCGCCCCCGCACCCTGCAGCGGATGGCTCTCGGGGCCACGGCCGACGGCAAGCTCACCAGCATTGTGCACGAGGGCACGGGCGAGACGAGCCGGTACGAAGAGTTCATGGAGGCACTGACCTCGGTCACGAGCTTCCTGTACTCCACGCCGAACGTGCGAACCCGCTACCGGCTGCTGCCACTCGATATCGGGACCCCGAACCATATGCGCGGCCCCGGCGAGGCAAGCGGTGTCTTTGCGCTCGAATGTGCCGTGGATGAACTGTCGTACAAGCTCGGAATCGATCCGATCGATCTGCGGCGTCGCAACGAGCCGGCGATCGATGAGAGCGAGAACAAGCCGTTCTCCAGCCGGTCGCTGATGAAATGCCATGATCTCGCCGCCGAACGTTTCGGCTGGTCGCGGCGGTTACCCGAACCTCGTTCGATGCGCGATGGCCGGCTGCTGGTCGGCATGGGCGTGGCATCGGCGAGCTATCCGGCCTTCCATGCGCCGGCGAATGCGCGGGCGCGACTGCTCCCGGACGGCACCGCTGAAGTTGAAGTCGCGGCAAGCGACATGGGTCCCGGCACCTACACGTCCATGACGCAGGTTGCCGCCGAGACGCTGGGGCTGCCTGTTGAACGGGTGCGATTCAGCCTTGGCCGCTCTGACTATCCGCCGGCTCCATCCCATGGCGGCTCATGGACGATGGCCTCGGTCGGCTCTGCGATCCGCGCCGCCTGCATTGCCGTGCAGGAGGAAGCCGCAAAGCGCCCGCGGGACGGCCGCCCCATCGAGGCCACGGCTTCGGCTCAGCGCGATCCCGATGTCGCGGCCCGATTTTCGATGCACTCCTTTGGAGCCGTATTTGCCGAGGTGGCCGTCGATCCCGATGTCGGCACCATCCGGCTGCGCCGCGCCGCGGGCGCCTATGGCATCGGCCGCGTCGTCAATCCGCGACTTGCGAGGAGCCAATGCATTGGCGGCATGATCGGCGGGATGGGCATGGCGCTGATGGAACGCACCGTCCTCGATCCGCGCGACGGCCGCCCGGTCAACGCCCATATGGCCGATTACCTGCTGCCCGTGAATCTCGACGTTCCCCAGCTTGAAGCGCACTTCGTCGAGGAGATAGATCCACACGTCAATGCCCTAGGCGTCAAAGGCCTTGGCGAGATCGCGCTCGTCGGCATGGCCCCCGCCATCGCCAACGCCGTCTTTCACGCCACAGGCAAACGCGTGCGCAGCTTACCGATCCGGATTGAAGATGTGCTGACCGTGTAGCGCTGTTTTCCGTTATGCCGCGCGATGGATTGCTTCGCTTGCGCTCGCAATGACGGCAACCGAAGGGACACCGCCTTGTCAAAACGGCTTGCTCAAAAATCTCGAACCCTTCAGCCCGTAACGCCACGGCAGATCGACCGCTTTGGTGATGCCGATCCGCACGCCTGCGGCAATGTCGAGTCTGCCCACCCGCGCATGCAGCGTGATCGGCGGCTGATCGAGCGGCAGCTCGTTGTGCTTGATCGTGATCCCGAGCGCTTCCGTGAGCTTGCCCGGGCCGGAGCACAGCGCGCGCTCATCCTGCTGGCCGCGGCGGCGCCGCATCGCGGGTATGCCGTGGGTCGGCTGCAGCGCGCGGATCAGGACGGCGCTGGCCGAACCTTCCTCTTCGCAGACGAAATTTACGCACCAGTGGATGCCATAGGAGCGATAAACATAGGCAAAACCCGGCGGTCCGAACATCACGCGGTTGCGCGGCGTCGGTCCGCGAAACGAATGCGCGGCCGGGTCCAGATGGTGATAGGCCTCGACCTCGACGATGGTGCCGCCGACGCCGTCGACCAGGAGCGTCGCGCCGATCAGGTCGGGCGCGACCTCATGCACGCTACGGTCGAAAAACGAGCGCTTCAGCGGCTTGCCGAGGCGAGGGGCGGCGGCGCCGGCAGGCTTGGAGTTTTGAACCATTTCCGGTGAGAATCGTTCGCGGAACAGGTGAAATTCGTCATTATCTTGCACGATCCGCCAGGTTTCGCGAGGCTGGCCTGTGGGCCTTCCGCGGGCTGGGTTGCAGTTTTCCGCAACAGAGTTGCGGCCATCTGCAACACAGATTAGCTAGATGTTCTCGCAATTTCCGGACTTAACATGGTCGTCCTCGTCGATACCGTTTCACTGAACCAGGTTCGCCCGCGTCACCCCGAAAAGGTGAACCGGCCGGATGCGCTGTCGCCGCCGAAGCCGGACTGGATCCGGGTGCGCGCGCCGAACACCCGCGGCTATGCCGACACGCGAAAGATCGTCAGGGAGAACGGCCTCGTCACGGTGTGCGAGGAGGCGGGCTGCCCGAATATCGGCGAGTGCTGGGACAAGAAGCACGCCACCTTCATGATCATGGGGGACACCTGCACGCGGGCCTGCGCGTTCTGCAACGTCAAGACCGGCATGCCCGGCGCGCTCGACGCCAATGAGCCGGAACATGTCGCGGAGGCGACCTTCAAGCTCGGGCTGACCCACGTCGTGGTGACCTCGGTCGATCGCGACGACCTCGCCGACGGCGGCGCCGAGCACTTTGCGCAGACGATTCGCGCCATTCGCGCGCGCTGCCCGACCACGACGATTGAAATCCTCACTCCCGACTTCCTGCGCAAGGAAGGCGCGCTGGAGGTGGTCGCGGCAGCCAAGCCCGACGTATTCAACCACAATCTGGAAACCGTGCCGGCGCGTTATCTCACGGTGCGCCCGGGCGCGCGCTACTTCCATTCGATCCGGCTCTTGCAGCGGGTCAAGGAGATTGATCCCACGATCTTCACCAAATCAGGCATCATGGTTGGCCTCGGAGAGGAGCGCCACGAGGTGCTGCAGGTGATGGACGATCTGCGCTCCGCGGACGTCGATTTCCTGACCATCGGGCAGTATCTGCAGCCGACCCGCAAGCACCACGCCGTCATGCGCTACGTGACCCCTGACGAATTCGCGGGCTACGAGAAGGTCGCCTATACCAAGGGTTTTCTGATGGTGTCGGCCAGTCCGCTGACCCGCTCGTCGCATCATGCGGGTGAGGATTTTGCCAAGCTCCAAGCGGCCCGCGTCGCACGGGCCCGCTAGCCTTGGATTGAACCAATGCAACGCGTTCTTGTTATGGGGTCGTCGGGGTCCGGCAAATCGACGTTTGCCAGGCAGCTGTCGGACATAACAGGCATTCCCTTCATTTCGCTGGATGCGTTGTCCTGGAGGCCCGGCTGGGTCACTTCCGACAATGCCGAGTTCGGACAGCGCGTGGCCGAGGTTGCGCTTCGGCCGC
Source organism: Bradyrhizobium retamae (assembly GCF_001440415.1). GTDB lineage: Bacteria > Pseudomonadota > Alphaproteobacteria > Rhizobiales > Xanthobacteraceae > Bradyrhizobium > Bradyrhizobium retamae. The sequence continues at coordinate 24,818 of NZ_LLYA01000154.1, read as the reverse complement.
AATGGGTTATCGATGGCAATTACACTAGGTACGGCGCCGGCGAATTGCGCCGCGAGGTCAGCGACACCGTCATCTGGTTCGACTTGCCGCGCAGGACCTGCATGTTCGGCATCATGAAGCGAGTAGCCAGCAGCTACGGCCGTGTTCGCCCGGAAATGGCCCAGGGCTGTCCCGAGAGAATCGACTTCGAGTTCCTTCACTACGTCTGGACCTATCGCCGGCAACAGCGGCCGAAACTTTTGGAGTATTTTCAGGGACTGCGCGCCGATCAATCGCTTGTCTGCTTTACCGATTGGGCGCAGGCAAATGATTACTTGAAGAAAATCGCGTTCAAGCAGAACCCGGCGAGTATTCACTGATGCCTCGCTTTTCCAGCAAGCGCCGGGTTCATCATACGGCGTCGCACATGTTCGATCTGGTCGCCGACGTCGAGCGCTATCCGGAGTTCGTGCCGCTGTGCCAATCGCTGAGGATAAGGCAGCGTACGCAGAAAGGTGACGGCACTGAAGTCGTCGTTGCCGACATGACGGTATCATTCAAGCTGGTACGGGAGTCCTTCACCAGCCGGGTGACGCTGGACCGGCCGAACCTGAAAATCATGGTCGAATACCTGAAGGGCCCTTTCAGCAATCTGGAAAACCGCTGGACGTTCGAACCGAAATCCGAAACCGACTGCGACGTCGAGTTCTTCCTGTCCTACGAATTCAAGAGCCGGATGCTGGCGATGCTGATGGGGACGATGTTCGATACGGCCTTTCAGCGTTTTGCCGCGGCGTTCGAGAAGCGGGCGGACGTGATCTATGGGAAGCCCGCCACCGGGACCCGAATCTAGCTCTGCAACCCGGCGCGATCTGCCCTCGGAAAGATTCCAGGAAACAACAACGGAACGGTTGAAATGACGACATTCGAACGCGTTGGCTTTATCGGCCTCGGTGGAATGGGACGAGGCTTGGTCAAGAACCTCGTTGCCAAGGGCGTGGCGGTCACCGCCTATGATCTCAACCCCGCGGCTGTGGCCGTTGCCAAATCGTTCGGCGCGACCGCGGCCAGCGGTCTTCAGGAGATTCGCGACAATTGCCGCATCGTCATGATTTGCGTCAATGATGCCGAGGATGTCGAGGCGTTGATGATTTGCAGCGATGGGCTGCTCGCAAGTCCGGCGCCGGGATTCATTGTCGTGGATCACACCACCGGCAGCCCGCAGATGGTCGCAAAGCTCGACCGCATGGTGCGGGCAGCCGGCGGTCGGTATGCCGAAGCACCGATGACGCGAACCCCGAAACACGCCGACATCGGCAAGGTCAATGTGTTGTTCGGCGGCGAGCGCGAGCTGCTCGATGACCTCAGGCCCTATTTTGAGCTCTATGCCGAAAACATCTTCCACATCGGCCCATTGGGACACGCGATCCGCCTCAAGCTCATTCACAACTATATCGCTTTCGCCAATGTGGCGGCGTGGTGCGAGGGGTTTGCGCTCGCGGCCAAGGACGGGCTCGACCTCTCGCAGCTCATCCGCATCATCTCGGCGGCCGGCGGCAAGAGCGGCATGCTCGATCTTTACGGCCAGGCCACGCTCGATGGCGACTTCACCCCGCTGATGTCGCTGGCGAACGCCCGCAAGGACGTCCGCTATTATGCGCGCTGGCTGGAGGAGGCGGGTCTGCCCGGGTTCATGGCTGAGGCTGTGCACCAGACCTACCGGCAGGCGGCGCTGCTCGGGCACGACGGCGAGTCCTGTACAGCCGTCATCAAAGCTTACGAGGCCGTGACTGGCGTGGACGCACGGGTGCGGCCGAAAGACCAACAATAGGAAATGCTCAGCCGCATATCTGATTTCGCAGGAAACCGGTTGCCGGTGCCGACGCCATTCTTTAAGCCGGCCCCAAATCCGTAATGCTGAACGGAAGGACAAGGCGATGGACGTAAATCTTCGAACCGGTGGCCATATTCTCATCGAGCAACTGGCCTTGCACGGCGCCGACACCGTGTTCGGCGTGCCCGGCGAAAGCTTCCTGGCTGCCCTCGACGGCATGTACCAGAGCCAGCGCGTGCGGTTCATCAACGCGCGGCAGGAGGGCGGCGCTGCCATGATGGCAGAGGCCTATGGCAAGCTGACGGGACGGCCCGGCATCGTGTTCGCCACCCGCGGCCCCGGCGCCACCAACGCGTCCTCCGGCGTCCATGTCGCGTTCCAGGACTCGACGCCGCTGATCCTGCTGCTTGGCCAGGTCGGACGCGACATGATGGAACGCGAGGCGTTCCAGGAAATCGATTATCGCCAGATGTTCGGGCCGATGGCGAAATGGGTCGCCCAGATCGACGATGCGCGGCGGATTCCAGAGTTCATTTCGCGCGCCTTCTTCACCGCGACCTCGGGCCGTCCCGGCCCGGTCGTGCTGGCGCTGCCCGAGGACATGCTCACCGATACCGCGGAGGTGGCGGATGCGCCGCCTTACAATCCGATTCCGGTCGCGCCCGATGACGGCGCCTTGCGGCAATTCCATGCGCTGCTGTCGGAGGCGAAGAGGCCATTCCTGATCGTCGGCGGCGGCGGATGGAGCGATCAGGCTCGCCGCGATCTCGAAACGTTTGCCGCTGCGCACGAGGTTCCGGTCGGCGTCTCGTTCCGATGCCAGGATTATTTCGACAATCTCCATCCGGCCTATGGCGGCCATGTCGGCATCGGTCTCGACGCAAAAATCGCCGACCGGATCCGAACCAGCGATCTGGTGATCTCGCTTGGCGCGAGGCTGGGGGAGGCCACCACATCCGGCTACACGCTGTTCGATATTCCGAAACCGAAGCAGCCGCTGGTTCACGTCTATCCCGACCCGGAAGAGATCGGCCGCGTCTATTCGCCAAGGCTCGGCGTGGTCGCAAGCAGCACGGCCTTTGCAGCCGCGATCAAGCGGCTGGAGCCAAAGCACCAATCGCGCGCCGACTACGTCAAGGCGGCGCATGCCGACTATCTCGCCTTCACCGAGCCGACCCGCTCGCCAGGCGACGTACAGCTCTCGCAGGTCGTACGCGGTTTGAGCGATCGCTTGCCCCCTGACACCATCATCTGCAACGGCGCCGGCAATTATGCCGTCTGGGTGCACCGTTTCTGGCGTTATCGGCAATTTCGTACCGAACTCGCGCCGACCTCGGGATCGATGGGCTATGGGTTGCCCGCAGCCGTTGCCGCCAAGTTGCTGCATCCCGAGCGAACGGTGATCGCGTTCGCCGGTGACGGTTGCTTCCAGATGACCGGATTGGAGTTCATGACCGCGGTCGAAAACCGGCTGCCGCTGATTGTGATCGTCTGCAACAACGGCATGTACGGCACCATCCGGATGCACCAGGAGCGAACCTATCCCGGCCGTGTCTCCGGCACCGATCTGGCCAACCCCGACTTTGCCGCACTGGCACGCGCCTGTGGCGGGTTCGGAGCATATGTCGAGCGTACGGAGGATTTCGCGCGCGCCTTCGACGAGGCTGTCGGCAGCGGACTTCCGGCGATCATCGAGCTTTCGATCAGCCCGGAGGCGTTGACGCCGGTGAGCTCGCTGAGCGAAACGCGCGCTAAGGCTTTGGCCGCGGCGTCGGCCGGCGCCGTTTGACGGCGCTGCGCCGCGGCGTACGGGCGACCCGCGGGCGCAGCCGGCTCATCGTTTCGCGTCGCGGTTTGACCGGCGGCTGCGGGCCGCGCGCCAATTCCATCAACATGCGCAGCGCTTCCACCACCGAGCGCTGGCGCACGGTGGTGCGGCCGATCGCACCGAAACGGAATTCGCGATGCAGGATCTTGCCGTCGCGCGACGCAACCGCGAAATGCACGAGGCCGACCGGCTTTCCCGGCGTGGCGCCGCCGGGGCCAGCGATGCCGGTAATCGATACCGCAAGATCGACGCCGGCCTTTTCCAGCGCGCCGACCGCCATTGCAGTCGCGGTTTCCTTGCTGACCGCGCCGAAGGTTGTCAGCGTCGAGGCTTTGACGCCGAGCATCGCGCGCTTGGCTTCATTGGAATAAGTGACGAAACCGCGGTCGATCACGTCCGAAGAGCCGGGAATGTCGGTGAGCGCGCCGGCCACCAGGCCTCCTGTGCAGGACTCCGCGGTGGCGATCGTCAGCTTGCGCATCCGGCACAAATCAAGCAGCGAGCGGGCGAGGGCGCGGGCGTCGCTGCCGCTCATCTTACTCGCTCCAACCTTTATCGCTCCAAGGCAGGCGGATGGTAGCGCTCGCGGTTGCGGCGATGCCTTCCTCGCGGCCGGTAAAGCCGAGCCGTTCGCTGGTCGTCGCCTTCACCGCAACGCGGGAGATGTTGAGCCCGGTGATCTCGGCGATGCGGGCGCGCATGACATCGCGCAGCGGCCCGATCTTCGGGCGCTCGCAAATCATCGTGACTTCGAGATTGGCGATCCGTCCGCCCCGCGCGGTGACGCGATCGACGGCATATTTGAGGAATTTGTCGGACGCCGCACCCTTCCACTGTGGATCACTCGGCGGAAAGTGCGAGCCGATATCGCCGTCGGCCAGCGCGCCGAGGATGGCGTCGACCAGGGCGTGCAGGCCGACGTCGCCGTCGGAATGGGCGAGAAAGCCTCTGACGTGCGGCACTCGTACGCCGCAGAGCATCAGATGATCACCGTCGCCGAAGGCGTGCACGTCGTAGCCGGTGCCGGTCCTGATGTCGCCGAGCTGGGCGGCGAGCCGGGCTTCTTCACGAATGAAATCTTCAGGCGTCGTCAGTTTCATGTTTGCAGGATCGCCTTCAAAGGTCACTACCGTCAATCCCGCCCATTCCGCGAGCGCCGCATCGTCAGTGAAGTCGCTGCGGCCGTCGCGCGCGGCGCGGCGATGGGCATCGAGAATGACATCGAAGCGAAACGCCTGCGGCGTTTGCGCGATTCGCAACCATGCGCGTTCCGGCGTCGCCTCGACGTGACCGGCATCACCGACCTGCTTTATCGTATCAGTGACGGGAATTGTCGGAACGGCGGCGCCCGTTCGACCGGCGGCATCGATCGCGCGCGAAATCACAGCCGAGGTCACAAAGGGACGCGCGGCATCGTGGATCAGGACGATGTCGGGCTTGTCCGCAGCCAGCGCCTCGAGTCCAGCATGCACCGAGGCCTGACGGGTGGCTCCGCCACTGGTGGGAGGTTGATGGTGCAGTCCTGCGACCGCTTCGTTGAAGATGGCGGCGTCATCGGGGTTCACCACCGGTTGCACGGCGAAGATGTCCGGATGCCGGCAGAACGCCTCCATGGCGCGGAAGATCACGGTCTGCCCGCCAATCTCGCGATATTGCTTGGGCCCCCCGGCACCGGCGCGAAGCCCGCGTCCGGCTGCGACGAGGATGGCTGCGGTACGCTCAGGTCTGGGCATCTGCACTCAAATACAAACGAATCAGGGTTGAGGAGGGTGTCGGGCGCGCTGGCGCACAGCCCTTACCATGCCGGATACGGAAAAACAGAGCGTTTCCCATGCGCTGTGGGAAAAGCGGTTTTTGTTGCAGTGCACTTGCACAAATGATAGATCTGTCTAAAGTGTAGGCAAGAAGCTTGACTGCCCAAGATTTGTGCTCACAATATGCGCCGACGGTTGCAATGAAGCCGCCGCCCCAACCATGAGAACGCCGTGACCGGCCCGGAAAGTTCACGCCCTAAGCCGTTGAAAATAGGCGAGATTGCTGTCGCCAACCGGGTCCTTCTGGCGCCGATGTCCGGCGTCACCGATGCCCCCTTTCGACGCCTTGCCGCCACGCTCGGCGCCGGACTGGTCGTCTCGGAGATGACCGCCAGCGACGAACTCGTGCACGGCAGGCCGATGTCAATTCTGCGCTGCGAGACAGCCGGTGTCGGATCGCATGTCGTTCAGCTCGCGGGCTGCGAGGCGCACTGGATGGCGGAGGGGGCGAGGGTTGCGGAGGCTGCCGGCGCCGACATCATCGACATCAACATGGGCTGTCCGGCGCGTCATGTCACCGGCGGCCAGTCCGGCTCGGCGCTGATGCGCGATCTCGATCATGCCCTCAAGCTGATCGAAGCCACGATCGTGGCGGTCAAGGTGCCGGTGACGCTGAAGATGCGGCTCGGCTGGGACGATCGCTCGCTCAACGCACCCGAGCTGGCGCGCCGCGCGGAAGCCGCCGGGGTGCAGATGATCACCGTGCACGGGCGCACGCGCTGCCAGTTTTACAAAGGCGTCGCCGATTGGGCCGGCGTGCGGGCGGTCAGGCACGCGGTTTCCGTGCCGCTCGTCGTCAACGGCGACATCACCTCATTCGAGCAGGCGGTCCGCGCACTGGAAGTGTCGGGCGCGGACGCCGTGATGATCGGGCGCGGTGCGCAGGGCCAGCCCTGGCTGCCGGGCCAGATCGGCCGTCGGCTTGAGACCGGACAGGCTGAGACTGCGCCGTCGCTGGCCGAACAACTCGCGCATGTGCGCGCACTCTACGACGAAATCTGCAGCCATTACGGGCTGCGCATCGGGCTCAAGCATGCGCGCAAGCATCTCGGCTGGGCGCTGGAGGTGGCGGCGCAATGCAGCCGCGCGCCCGCGAAGACGCTGAAGGGCTGGCGGCAAACGATTCTGACGTCGGAGGATCCGCATCGCGTGCATCGATCACTCCAGGACGCGTTCGACGATTTCGCATGGAGTGCTGCTGCATGAATTCAGCCGCAGAATATCGCCGCGCCATGCCCTCCGAAAGCGAGGCCATTCTAAACGCGCTGCCCAACCCGGTGCTGCTGGTGGCGCCGGACGGCCGCATCATCGACGCCAACATCGCCGCCGAATCCTTCTTCGAGATTTCGACGCAGTTCCTGCGGCGGCAGTCGCTGAAAGAATTGGTGCCGTTCGGCAGCCCACTGCTGGCGCTTATCGACCAGGTGCGATCGAGCGGCTCGCCGGTGAACGAATACAAGGTCGATCTCGGCACGCCTCGCATCGGCGGCGATCGCCAGGTCGATCTGCACGTAGCGCCGCTCACCGAACGGCCCGGCCACATCGTCGTGATGCTGCAGGAGCGCACCATCGCCGACAAAATGGACCGGCAGTTGACGCACCGGAGCGCGGCGCGCTCGGTAATCGCGCTGGCCGCGATGCTGGCGCACGAGATCAAGAACCCATTGTCGGGCATCCGCGGCGCGGCGCAATTGCTGGAGCAGGCGGCCTCGTCCGAAGACCGCATGCTGACGCGGCTGATCTGCGATGAGGCCGACCGCATTGTCACCCTGGTCGACCGCATGGAAGTGTTCGGCGACGACCGCCCGGTGGCGCGCGGGGCGGTCAACATCCACTCCGTACTCGATCACGTGAAGCGGCTAGCGCAATCCGGCTTCGCCCGCAACATCCGCTTCATCGAGGATTACGATCCGTCCCTGCCGCCGGTGCTGGCCAATCAGGACCAGCTCATTCAGGTCTTCCTCAATCTCGTGAAGAACGCGGCCGAAGCGGTCGCCGATCTCGGTAGCGACGCGGAAATCCAGCTCACCACCGCTTTCCGCCCGGGCGTTCGCCTGTCGGTGCCGGGCAAGAAGTCGCGGGTGTCGCTGCCGCTCGAATTCTGCGTCAAGGACAACGGCTCCGGCGTGCCGGAGGACCTGCTGCCGAACCTGTTCGATCCCTTCGTGACGACGAAGCAGACCGGGAGCGGGCTGGGTCTCGCCCTGGTTGCCAAAATCGTCGGCGATCACGGCGGCATCATCGAATGCGAATCCCAGCCGCGGAAGACGACGTTCCGCGTGCTGATGCCGATGTTCAATCCCACCAAACAGTTCGACCAAAGCAACCGCGACGGCGTTCCGGGTACGCTGCCGCCTGCCTCACAGGACGCAAGATGAGGAATAGCAATGCCCGCAGGTAGCATACTCGTTGCCGATGACGACACCGCCATCCGCACGGTTCTGAACCAGGCTCTTTCGCGCGCCGGATATGAAGTGCGCCTGACCGGAAATGCCGCGACGCTATGGCGCTGGGTCAGCCAGGGCGAGGGGGACCTCGTCATCACCGACGTGGTGATGCCGGACGAGAACGCGTTCGATCTCCTGCCCCGCATCAAGAAGATGCGGCCGAACCTTCCCGTCATCGTCATGAGCGCACAGAATACCTTCATGACGGCGATCCGGGCCTCGGAACGCGGCGCCTATGAATATCTGCCGAAGCCATTCGACCTGAAGGAGCTCATCACCATCGTCGGCCGCGCATTGGCCGAGCCGAAGGAGCGGCTGACAAGCGCCGCGGACGAGGGTGAATTCGATTCGATTCCCCTGGTCGGCCGCTCGCCGGCGATGCAGGAGATCTACCGGGTGCTGGCGCGGCTGATGCAGACCGACCTCACGGTGATGATCTCCGGCGAGTCCGGCACCGGCAAGGAACTGGTTGCCCGCGCGCTGCACGACTACGGCAAGCGCCGCAACGGCCCGTTTGTCGCCGTCAACATGGCGGCGATCCCGCGCGATCTGATCGAATCGGAGTTGTTCGGCCACGAGCGCGGCGCGTTCACCGGCGCCAACACCCGCGCCTCAGGCCGGTTTGAACAGGCCGAGGGTGGCACTCTGTTTCTTGATGAAATCGGCGACATGCCGATGGAGGCGCAGACGCGGCTGCTGCGGGTACTGCAGCAGGGCGAATACACCACCGTCGGCGGCCGTACCCCGATCAAGACCGACGTACGGATCGTGGCGGCAAGCAACAAGGATTTGCGCATCCTGATCCAGCAGGGTCTGTTCCGGGAAGACTTGTTCTTCCGCCTGAACGTGGTGCCTCTGCGCCTGCCGCCGTTGCGTGAGCGGATCGAGGATCTGCCCGATCTCATCCGGCACTTCTTTTCGCTCGCCGAAAAGGACGGTTTGCCGCCGAAGAAGCTCGACACGCTGGCGCTGGAACGGCTCAAGCAGCACCGTTGGCCTGGCAACGTACGCGAGCTCGAAAACCTCGCGCGCCGGCTGGCCGCGCTTTATCCGCAGGACGTCATTACGGCCTCGGTGATCGATGGTGAGCTGGCGCCGCCGGCGGTCACCTCGGGCGCCAACGCCCCGATCGGCGTTGAAAACCTCGGGGGCGCGGTCGAGGCCTACCTGTCCTCGCACTTCTCGGGCTTTCCGAACGGCGTGCCGCCGCCGGGCCTCTACCACCGCATCCTCAAGGAAATCGAGGTACCGCTGCTCACTGCGGCGCTGGCGGCCACGCGCGGCAACCAGATTCGCGCGGCCGATCTGCTCGGCCTCAACCGCAATACGCTGCGGAAGAAGATCAGGGATCTCGATATCCAGGTCTATCGGAGCGGCGGCTAGGGGTTGCACCTGCTTCCTTCCGCAATAAAGACGGGTGACGCCGCTGGGGATCGATCGCTTTAGCGGTCGGACTCGCCGTGGAATTGTCGCAATTCGGCAACATTGTGATATGAATGCATCAGTCCGCGCCCCGGCGGGCCATAACCCCTTTCAGCTCACCGAATTGCCGGAATGACCACCGCAGAGACGAACTCGGCACCATCGTTCGACCCATCGCTTACCGAATCCGGAGGGGGGATCCTGCGGAAGTGGGTGGCGCCGTTTGCGGTGGCGATCGCATTGCTGTCAGCATTTCTGACCTTCATCGTCTTGGCCGGTCTGACGCCGATCGAGCCGACGCGCCAGGTTGTCTATTCGTTCCTGCTGATCAATGCAGCGACCACACTTCTGCTGGTCGCAATCATCGCCCGCGAAGTCTGGCTGGTGATCCAGGCGCGGCGGCGCGGCCGGGCCGCGGCACGGCTGCACGTTCAGATCGTCAGCCTGTTCTCCATCATCGCCGTGCTGCCGGCCGTACTCGTCGCGATCGTCGCCAACGTGACCATCGACCGCGGCCTCGACCGGCTGTTCTCGGGTCCGACACGCGAGGTCATAGAGAACTCGCTGACCGTTGCCCGTGCCTACATGCAGGAGCACGCAAGGCTTATCCGCGGCGACATCCTGGGAATGACGGAAGATATTGCCCGTGCGCGACCGTTGTATGATCAGGACCGGCGGTCGTTTCAGGAACTGCTGACCGCGAATGCGGCCGCGCGAAACCTGCCGGCCGCGATGCTGGTTGACAAGAATGGCAACATCCTGGTTACGGCGAAGACCGGAATCCAGCAGGAATTCACGACACCGCCGCAGGAATTTCTCAGCAACGTCAATGAAGATGAGCCGCCGATCGCGGTCTTTCCCGAAGCCAATTATGTGGCCGCGGTGATCCGGTTGCGCGCCTTTGACGATACCTTCCTTTACGTGGCACGCCTGCTCGATCCGCGTGTGATCAGCCAGCTCAAGCAGACCGAGGCCAGCGTCGCCGAATATGCCCAGATCGAAGCCCGCCGACTCGGCATTCAGGTCGCCTTCGCGCTGATGTTTGCGGTGATTGCGCTGACCATTCTGATGGCGTCGGTGCTGATCGGGCTGAATTTCGCCAACTGGCTGGTGGCGCCGATCCGCAATCTAATGAGCGCGGCCAACATCGTTTCGACCGGCGATCTGCATGTCCAGGTGCCGGTCCATAAATCCGAGGGTGATCTCGCCCAACTCGGCGAGACCTTCAACAAGATGACGGCCGAATTGCGTACCCAGCGCGACGAGCTGGTCAGCGCCTCGGAGCTGATCGACAGCCGACGCCGCTTCATCGAGGCGGTGCTGTCCTCGGCCAGCGCCGGTATCATCGGCGTCGACGCTTCGGGCAGCGTCGGCATTCTGAATCGCTCGGCCGAAAAACTCATCGGCCACGCCGAATCGGAGACGCTGGACCATCCGCTGTCGGACGTGCTGCCCGAGCTCGACGACATGATGAAGACCGCGCGTGAGGGGACGCAGCGCCTGGTGCAAGGCCAGATCACGATCAACCGCGACGGCCACGAGCGCAACCTGTCGGTCCGCGTCAGCGCCGAGCAGACCAGCCAGTCGCGCGACAGCTACATCATCACGCTCGACGACATCACGGAGCTCGTCTCCGCGCAACGTACCTCGGCATGGGGCGACGTGGCGCGCCGCATCGCCCATGAGATCAAGAATCCGCTGACGCCGATCCAGCTTTCGGCCGAACGCATCCGCCGCAAATTCGGCAAGGTCATCACCGAAGACAAGAACATCTTCGAACAATGTACCGAAACCATCGTGCGGCAGGTCGACGACATCAGGCGGATGGTTGATGAATTCTCCCGCTTCGCGCGGATGCCAAAGCCGGTCATGGAAGGCGAGGACGTCGCCGATACCGTGCGACAGGCGGTATTCCTGATGAAGGTCGGACATCCCGATCTCGATATCGAGGCCGATATCAAGCAGGATCCGATGCGCGCGCAGTTCGATCGCCGGTTGATCTCCCAGGCGCTGACCAACATCATCAAGAACGCGACGGAGGCGATCGAGCAGGTGCCGCCGGAAGAACTCAGCAAGGGACGCATCGACGTCATCGCCGCGCGCGAAAACGACGACATCGTGATCGACGTGATCGACAACGGTATCGGCCTGCCGAAAGTGAGCCGCGCGCGGTTGCTGGAGCCCTATGTGACGACGCGCCAGAAGGGCACTGGTCTCGGGCTCGCCATCGTCGGCCGCGTCTTGGAAGACCATGGCGGCCGCATCGAGCTCAAGGACGCCTCCGATTTCCGCCCCGGACAGCGCGGCGCCTGGATGCGGCTGCGTTTCGCCGTATCCGGCCATGCGCCGAAGCAACCGGCTCCGGAGGCAAAACCACAGATTGACGAAACCAATGAGGCGGCATCCGCGACCAATGATGAACAAAAACCGAAGCCGCAACGGGCAACTGACAAGGCAGGTGTAACCCATGGCCAGTGACATTCTGATTGTCGACGACGAAGCCGATATTCGTGACCTCGTTGCGGGCATCCTGGAAGACGAAGGCTTCAATACCCGTACCGCGCGCGATAGCGATTCGGCGTTGGCCGAGGTCGCCAACCGCCGCCCGCATCTGGTGTTTCTCGATATCTGGCTGCAGGGCTCCAAGCTCGACGGCCTGCAACTGCTCGAGCAAATCAAGAAGGAGCACGCCGACGTTCCGGTGGTGATGATCTCCGGCCACGGCAACATCGAGACCGCGGTGGCGGCGATCAAGCGGGGCGCCTATGACTTCATCGAAAAGCCGTTCAAGTCCGACCGGCTGATCCTGGTGGCGACGCGGGCGCTGGAGACCTCGCGCCTCAAGCGCGAGGTGAAGGAACTCAAGCAACTGGCTCCCACCGCGAGCGTTCTCACCGGGCGCTCCGCCTGCATGAACCAGTTGCGCCAGACCATCGACCGCGCGGCCAAGGCCAACAGCCGTATCCTGATCGTCGGCCCCTCCGGTTCGGGCAAGGAGTTGGCAGCGCGCACGCTGCACAATGCATCGAGCCGGGCAGAAGGCCCGTTCGTCGTCATCAACGCCGCGGCGATCACCCCGGAACGGATGGAAGTCGAGCTGTTCGGCATCGAGCAGACGAACGGCGAGCAGCCGCGCAAGCCTGGCGCGTTGGAAGAGGCGCACGGCGGCACGCTGTTTATCGACGAAATCGCCGACATGCCGCGCGAAACCCAGAACAAGATCCTGCGCGTGCTGGTCGATCAGACCTTTCAACGCTCGGGAGGCGCTGCCAAGATTCATGTCGACGTCCGAATCATCTCCTCGACCGCGCGCAATCTGGAGGAGGAGATCGCGGAAGGGCGATTCCGGGAGGACCTCTACCATCGACTGTCAGTGGTGCCGATCCGTGTTCCCCCGCTGTCGGAACGCCGCGAGGATATCCCCGAACTGATCGATTATTTCATGGACCAGATATCGGCGGCGACGGGCTTGCCGAAGCGGCAGATCGGCCAGGATGCAATGGCGGTATTGCAGTCCCATGTCTGGCCCGGCAACGTCCGCCAGCTCCGGAACAATGTCGAGCGCGTCATGATTCTGGCCGGCGGCGGTCCGGAAGCGATCATCACGGCCGATATGCTGCCTCAGGACGTCGGCTCGATGGTGCCGGCGATGCCGACCAGCAATAATGGCGAGCACATCATGGGGTTGCCGCTGCGCGAGGCTCGGGAAGTGTTCGAGCGTGACTACCTGATCGCGCAGATCAGCCGGTTCTCGGGCAATATTTCGCGTACAGCCGAATTCGTCGGCATGGAGCGTTCGGCACTGCACCGCAAGCTCAAGGCACTGGGTGTTGGCTGACGCTGATTGAATCGCGTATGCGACTCGAATCGAACGCGCGCCCAACCCAATGGGGTCTCTCCGATCCATGCATCTGCTTGGGAATATTTATCTCTTTCCGGACACTTGCGGAGAATGGCCACTGGGTTCCGCGCCGGTGGCGCCCGAACTGGCTTGCCTAATAACCGCGCGTACCCTCTAATCGTGCTGCCGAGCCGACCGGAGGGGGATCTCAGGGTGGGCCGGCAGGTCGGGGCAGGCTCCGTGAGAGAGTAACAACCGGCTTAATAAAAAGAAGCACAAGACGGCGGGACAAAAACAATGGCGGCAGACCGCGCACAAAATCTACAAGACACCTTCCTAAATCACGTTCGTAAAACAAAAACGCCACTAACGATCTTTCTGGTCAACGGAGTAAAGCTGCAGGGGATAGTCACCTGGTTCGACAATTTCTGCTTGCTGCTTCGGCGCGACGGCCACTCGCAGCTAGTCTACAAGCATGCGATCTCGACCATCATGCCCGGCGCTCCGATCCAGTTGTTCGAGGGCGGCGAGGATGCTCCGGCTTGAGAGTGAATTGATTGGAACCCTTCGACCGTGAAGGGAGCGTCGACCGTCCGCGGTCGGCGGGGGCCAAACAAAGCGGGCGGGTGATCGTCATCGGCCCATATTTGCGAATGCGCCGCGGCGATGCCGATGCGCAGGCGAACGAGGCTGTGCGCGATTTCGAGGGCCGGCTCGAGGAAGCCACGGGTCTGGCGCGCGCCATCGACCTCACGATCGCCGATGCGCTGATTGCGCCAGTGACCCAGATCCGTCCAGCGACTTACCTCGGCAAAGGCAAGGTCGAGGAGATCACGGGCCTGATCGCAGGCCATGACATCGAGCTGGTGGTGATGGATTGCGCGTTGTCGCCGATCCAGCAGCGCAACCTCGAGAAGGCCTGGAACACCAAGGTGCTCGACCGCACCGGGCTGATTTTGGAAATTTTCGGCCGCCGCGCCAAGACCAAGGAAGGCGCGCTGCAAGTCGAGCTCGCACACCTGAATTATCAGCGCAGCCGTCTGGTGCGGTCCTGGACCCATCTGGAGCGCCAGCGCGGCGGTTTCGGCTTCATGGGCGGTCCCGGCGAGACCCAGATCGAGGCCGACCGCCGCCTGATCGGCGACCGTATCACGCGGCTGGAAAATGAACTGAAGAAGGTGCAGGCGACGCGGCGGCTGCACCGCGCCGGCCGGCAGCGGGTGCCGTATCGCGTGGTTGCGCTTGTCGGCTACACCAATGCCGGCAAATCGACCCTGTTCAACCGGCTCACGCGCGCCGACGTGCAGGCGGCCGACATGCTGTTTGCGACGCTGGATCCGACCTTGCGCGCGCTGAGCCTGCCGCATGGCGGCAAGGCGATGCTCTCGGACACCGTCGGATTCATCTCCAACCTGCCGACGCAGCTCGTCGCCGCCTTCCGCGCCACGCTGGAAGAAGTGCTGGAGGCCGATATCATTCTCCACGTCCGCGACATCTCGCATGAAGACGCGGAGGCGCAGGAGCGCGACGTTGATGCCGTGCTGCGTCAGCTCGGCATCGATCCGGATGCCGGCGCACGTATCCTCGAGGTCTGGAATAAGATCGATCGCTTCGATCCCGAGGAACGCGAGAACCTGCGCAACATCGCCGCGCGCCGTCCGCCGGAGCGGCCATGCTTCCTGGTCTCCGCCGCGTCAGGCGAGGGGATCGATGCGTTGCTGACCGCGATCGAGGATCGCCTGGCGGCGACGCGCACGACGCTCGACCTCTCCATCGACGCTTCCGATGGCGCCGGCATAAGTTGGCTGCATCGCAATGCCGAAGTGCTCAACAAGGAACTCCGCGACGGACGTTTCGACATGACGGTGCGCGTCGACGAGACCAAGCGCGATATCGTGGTGTCGCGGTTTGATGCCGTTCCGCGGGTGGCGTAATTGTCGCGCGAACGCGCGTCCTATCTCCGATCACTCTGCGCTGAGGCGGCCGGCTGTTCAGCTTCCTTGGCTTCATCCCACAACGCATCCATTTCGGCTAGCGATGCGTCCTCGAGCGAGCGGCCTTTGGCCGCGAGTACGCGCTCGATATAGGCAAAACGGCGCTCGAACTTGGCGTTGGTGCCGCGCAGCGCGGTTTCGGGATCGGCGCCGACATGCCGCGCCAGATTGACCAGCGCGAACAGGAGATCGCCGGTTTCCGCCGCGAGTTCGTCAGGCTTGCCGTTGTCCAGGGCTGCTTCGATTTCGTCAGCCTCCTCGCGAATCTTATGCAGGACTGCGCGGGGATCGTTCCAGTCGAAGCCGACGGTTGAGGCCTTGCGCTGCAATTCCATCGCGCGCGTCAGGGCCGGCTGGCCGGCCTTGACGGTTGCCAGCAGCGATCTGTGCGCGGTCTCCTCCGGCGGCCGCCGCGCCGCGCGCTCGGCCTTTTCCTCAGCCTTTATGCGTTCCCACGCGCTCTTGATGCCCGCGGGAGCGATGTTGCCGTCCCTGTCGGCGAACACATGCGGATGACGGCGTATCAGCTTGCCTGTGATCGCCTCGACCACGTCGCCGAAGGCAAATGCGTTTTGCTCTTCCGCCATGCGGGCGTGATAGACGACCTGCAGCAGGAGATCGCCGAGTTCCTCGCGGAGATCATCGAGATCGCCGCGTGTGATCGCATCGGCCACCTCATAGGCTTCTTCGATGGTGTAGGGCGCGATCGTCGCAAAGTTCTGTTCGAGGTCCCACGGGCAGCCGGTGACCGGCGTTCGCAGCGCCGCCATGATCTCGATGAGGCGGGAAATATCGCGGGAAGGGGTCATGGGATTTCCGTCGCTTGGAGGGGCAGGCCGCTTTATGCCGCAAGCGGTCGACCGATCCCAGCGGAACAGGCCCAAATCGAGGCAATTTCCACCGGTTGGCCTTGGGGCGCGGGAGTGCTAATTGCCCGTCATGAGCGACCAATCACCGTCCGAAACCGCGCTGGTGCTGTTTTCCGGCGGCCAGGATTCCACCACCTGCCTGGCCTGGGCCTTGCGGCAGTTTGCGCGCGTCGAAATGCTCGGCTTCAGCTACGGCCAGCGCCACGCCATCGAGCTCGACTGCCGCGACCGGCTCCTGTCGGGCTTAAGGTCGTTGCGGCCGGATTGGGCGGCAAAACTCGGCGAGAGCCACACGCTGGAGATCCCAACGCTTGCGGAAATTTCCGATACCGCGCTGACTCGGGATGTCGCGATCGAAATGGGCGCCGACGGCTTACCCAACACCTTCGTGCCAGGCCGTAACCTGGTGTTTCTCACCTTCGCCGCGGCGCTGGCGTACCGCCGTGGCATCCGCCACATCGTCGGCGGCATGTGCGAGACCGATTATTCCGGCTATCCAGACTGCCGCGACGAGACCATCAAGGCGATGCAGTCCGCGCTGAATCTCGGCATGGCGAAGAATTTTGAGCTGCATACGCCGCTGATGTGGCTCGACAAGGCAGCCACCTGGAGGCTTGCGCATGAACTCGGCGGAGCAGGGCTGGTCGATCTGATCCGCGAGCATTCCCACACCTGTTATCTCGGCGAGCGCGGCGCACAGCACGATTGGGGTTATGGCTGCGGCGAATGCCCGGCCTGTGCGCTGCGGGCGAAGGGCTGGCGGGAATACGCGGCACTGGCCTAACGAGTAAAGTCCGCCGGCGTGAGCTCGATCGGCGCGCCGTGCGGAGTGCGGTCGGCGGCGTGGTCCCAGGCGTCACGGTAGCGGTGCAGGACATCTGACGTTGTGACGCCCTTGGCGGCAACGAGCGTTTCCAGCGTCGCGAGCCAGTGCCGGTAGTAGGTCTCGCCCATATCTGGATCGCCTTCGGCCTGTGCGCGCTTGATCTGCGCGCCCAGCGTCTCCGCCCATTCCTTCCAGGTGAAGACACCGGCCTCATGCAACGCCAGCGCCAGCGCAAAGGCGCGCGCCTCCCATGGCTCGCGAAACACCGGGCCGTCTTCATCGCGCGGCACGCCGGGGACGGCGACCGCGGCGCGCATCGCCTGCTGCGGGCTTAGATCCATCACGCGCGCTCCAGATAGGATTCCCAGGCGTCGACGGAGACGCTGAGCGTCGAATCGCCGTCCTTGCCCCACAATTCCGGCCCGTCGAACCTGACTGTGTAGAGCCATTGCGGGTCTTCGCCTTGGCCGAGCGAGTTGGTGTCGGGAAAGACGTGGCAGCCGTGATTGAGCTCGATGGTGCCGAGATGGCCGCGGACATATTGTGGCAGCCGCGTATGCGTCACCGGGTGAATGTCTTTCATCCGCACAGTGTCGCCGATTGCAAACATCGCAGCTGCTTTCGCCTCGCGTTCGGTCGGGCCGCCGCGGCGGATCGCTGGCGTGACCTCATTTGGAGCGATCGGCTTGACGCCAGGCTTAGGCGGCGACAGCACTTTGCCCGCCTCGATTTCCTCGCGCGTCACCAGCCCGCGCTCGATCATCAGCGTTTCCAGCCCGGCCAGCCATAATTCGAAATAGCTCTTGCTGTGGTAATCCTCAGGAGGGCGGTTCTCGCGTGCAAACCGCGACATATCGATGTTCCAGCCTCCGGGGCGTGCCATGGCAACCGTCAGCGCAAAGGCCCGGCGCTCCCAGTCAGCATGAAACACCGGCTCGTTCGGCTCGGGCACGACGGGCCCAAAACCCTTGGCGCCGCCCATGTCATGCGCGCCGTCCATCAGGTAGCCTCACCGGGCTGTTTGGGCAGGCCGGTGCCGATCATGCTATCGCGGGTGACGAGTTCGGCGAGTTGCTCGGCGCTCCAGCCCTCAGTACCCTCAGGGCGCATCGGCAGCACGAGGTAGCGGATTTCGGCGGTGGAATCCCAGACCCGGATTTTGGTGGTGTCCGGCAGCGTCACGCCGAAATCCCTGAGCACGCCACGCGGATCGGACACGGCGCGCGAGCGATAGGGCGCGGATTTGTACCAGACTGGCGGAAGCCCCAGCACGGGGTGCGGGTAGCAGGAGCACAGCGTGCACACGACCATGTTGTGCTGCTCGGGCGTGTTCTCTACGACGACCATGTGCTCGCCCTGGCGGCCGGAATAGTCGAGCTCGGCAATCGCAGCGGTTGCGTCCTTCATCAGCCGTTCGCGGTAGGCGGGATCGCTCCATGCCTTGGCGACAACGCGAACGCCGTTGCGCGGTCCGATTTTCTTTTCATAGAGATCGATCAGGAGGTCGAGCGCGGCCGGATCGACATAGCCCTTTTCGGTGAGGATCGATTCCAGTGCGCGCACGCGCAGCTCGGTCTCCGAGAGTTCGGAGTGGTCGTGGTGGTGATGATGGCCGTGGTTGTCGTGGTCATGGTCGCTCATGGCGTCAGGATAGGCGCAAAATCCGGGCTATGTCGAGGCAGGGAATCCGCTCTTTAAGCCGGCCTGCAGCCGCTCGCGTGATCGCGACGGCAGTGGCGGGAACGTCAACGCAATCGCCATTGCGGCGAGGCCAACGCTGAGCGCGCCGATGTAAAGCCAGCGGTAATCGTGGAAGGTATCGAAGATCATTCCGCCGGCCCACGGCCCGAACGCCATGCCAAGGCTCGATACCATCGTCGCGGCGCCGAACACAGTTCCCATGATCCGGGGGCCGAAATATTCGCGCGCCAGCACGGCATAGAGCGGCATCACTCCGCCATAAGCCGTTCCGAACACGATCGCGAGCGCGTAGAACTCGGCGAGCTTGCTGACGTAGAGATAGGTTCCAATCGCCAGCGCCTGCACCAGGAGGCCGCAGACCAGCACCCGCTTGGCGCCCAGCCGATCGGCGAGGATGCCGAGGAGGAGACGGCCACCGAGCCCCGACAAACCTTCCACGCTATAGATGCTGACCGCAGCCATCGCCGGGATGCCGCAAAGCATCGCGTAGCTGACCATATGGAAGATCGGCCCGGAATGCGCGGCGCAGCAGGCGAAGAATGTCAGCGCCAGCACCACGAACTGGGGCGAGCGAAGCGCACCCGCAACAGACCATCCCGTTCCCGGATCGTTGTCAGCGCCCGATGCCGGCGAGGCGGATGGTCTCACCGCCGGCGGTTGCCGGACCAGCAGCGCGGCCGGTATCAGCAAGGCCCACGCCATCAAGCCCACAATCATCATCGCGGTACGCCAATCATAGGTCGAGATCAGCCAGCGCGCGAATGGCGAGATTGTCATCGGCGCCACGCCCATGCCTGCGGACACCAGCGAGACGGCAAGGCTGCGGTTGTTCTCGAACCACACCGTCGCGGCGGCGATCATCGGCGCGAAGAAGGCGCCTGCGGCGAGGCCGACGAGAACGCCGTAAGCGAGCTGGAAATTCGAGCAGGGAGGTCGCGCGGCTGGCGAGAAACAGGCCCGAACCCAGGAGCAGGGCGCCGCAGAGGACGACCGGACGCGTGCCAAACCTGTCGCTGGCCGCGCCCCAGGCAAACCCGGCAATGCCCATGGTCAGGAAATCGATGGTCATCGCACCCGAAATTCCGGCGCGCGACCATCCCGTTTCCGTCGACATCGGTTCCAGATAAACGGCCAGTGAGAACATGGCGCCGATGCCGACGCATGTCATCAATGCGCCCGTGCCTACGATCACCCAGCGATATGATGGTCCCATCTGCAAAATACTCCTTGTTCGCTCCGATCCGCGCCAAGCGGATGCGATGTTTCGCGAACAAGACGAACAGGAACCGACGAAGGATTCAGGTTCGCCGAAATTATTTCTGGTCTAAACTTTCGAAAGGTGACGGACAGGGAGCGATGGATTGACCGGGTTTGTGACGATTGAAAAAGGCCTCGGGCCCGACGGCCGTATCGCTGTGGTGCGTTTCGACCGCGGCGACGGCATCAACGCGTTGTCGCCGGAGGCGCTACGCCAGCTCACTGATGCTGCTCGCAGTTTTGAAGATGATGGCGACACCTCTGTCGTGGTGCTGACAGGCGGCGCAAAGTCGTTCAGCGCCGGCTTTGATCTCAAGGACCCCGAGGGTCTTTCGCGCAAGACCATGGATCTCGGAGCCTTGCGCCGGCACTTGAAGCTTGGGCCGCGACTGACCCAGGCCTGGCAGGACATGGAGCAGATCACGATCGGCGCCATCGAGGGCTTTTGCGTCGGCGGCGGCGTGGCGCTGGCGGTTGCGCTGGATTTCCGGGTGATGGCCAGAGATGCCCATATGCGCGTGCCCGAGATCGGTCTCGGCATGAATATGAGCTGGCAGAGCGTGCCGCGTATGCTGCATCTGATGGGACCGGCCCGCACCAAACAGGCCGTAATCCTGGCCGACCAGCGCATCACCGCGGCCGAGGCTTACGAATGGCGCCTGGTGGAGGAGGTGGCCGATCCCGGCAAGGCCTTCGACGCAGCGATGGCGCTCGCCACTAAAATAGCTGCTCAGCCGCCACTATCCGTCGCCATGACCAAGCTGACCGTCAATCGCCTTGCGCATGCGCTCGATGATCTCGCCAGCCACATGGACGTCGACCAGTTCGCACTGGCGAGCATGACCGAGGATCACAAGGAAGGCGTGGCAGCGTTTCTGGAGCGACGCAAGCCGAAGTTCAGGGGGAAATAGCGCAGTATCGCCGCGCTGGCCAGATTTGCCGCGACAACCAGTGGGGATTGCCACACCCAAAAATATAGCGCAGCATCCTTCAATTGCATGATCGAAACCAAAACAGGATGGGCTATTTGCCCCCTGCAACCTGCGAGCATTGCGCGCCTTGCGGGAGCTTAGCGCCGTTGCTGGCGAGCCCACATCTGGAGAAGGCCTAATGAAAACCGTACAAGCGATGCTCGCCGAAGCCGATGCCGAAGTCCCGCGTATCAGTCCCGATGAAGCCAAGGGATTGCTAGGGAGGGCCGATGTGCTTTTCCTCGACGTTCGAGAGCCGGCGGAAGTTACTGCCTCTGGAAAAGTTCCGGGTGCCCTCGCCATACCGCGCGGCCTCGTGGAGTTCAAGGCGGATCCTGCCTCGGCGATGCATGATAAGGCCTTCGACCGGACCAAGACGGTTATTGCTTACTGCGCATCCGGCGGGCGTTCCGCGCTGGTGGGAAAGACGCTGAAGGATATGGGTTACGGCAACGTACGCAATCTCGGCGGCTTCAAAGGCTGGTTGGAGGCAGGCGGAGACGTCGAAAAGGGCTGAGGCGCAAGCCAACGTTCGCGCACGACCGCGCATCGCGCGACGGTCTCGCAACCTTCAAGTCACCACATGGTCTTCGGTCAGTGGACTTGCCGGCGCCCGCGGCGGTCCACTGAGCTGGCGTGAAGTCGGGCCTTTGTTGACTTCAAAGCCAAACGAACAACTTCACCGCGGCACTACGCTGCTGCCGCCAATATTCCAGCCGCGGCTGCCTTCGCCGAAGATCTCGTAGCCAGTTGCGGTCACTGCAACCGTGTCCTCCAGCTTGATGAAGCCGCGGCGCGGGTGCTTCATCGTCGTTTCGATCGACACCACCATGCCGGACTCCAAGGGCCGGCGCGCGTCCGGGTCATCGTAAGGAATGGGTCCCTTGGCCGTCAGGCGAGGGGCCTCGTGGCTGACTAGCCCCATGCCGTGCGCCAGGAAGTCGGTGCAGTCGTGCTGGCTCGACTGCGCGAGCCGCTCTTCCACCGCGGCATAGATTTCGCCGCCCATCGCGCCCGGCCGCACCGCGGCGAATGCCGCCCGCTGGATGGCTTCGATGTCCGCCAGAAGATCCTTCAATTCGCTGTCCGGTTCGCCCAGCACGGCCATCCGCGCGAGGTCGCCAATATAGCCGTGATAGTTGCCGCCGGAATCCAGCGAGAGCACGTCGCCGCTTTCCCAGCGGTCGGCGGAAGGCGCCCGGTTGTGGCTGGCGCCGCAGGCCAGCAGGCAATACTCGAAAGTCAATCCGCGCTTGACCTCTGCGATCCTCAGTGCGTCGAAAAGCTGCTGCTTGGTGGTGCCCGGGCCGTGGTTTGCGATCACCTCGTTCATGGATTCGATCACCAATTCGGAGGCCTTTTTCAGCTTGGCCAATTCCGCCGGCGACTTCACGGCACGCAGGCGCTCGAGCACCAACAGCGCATCCTTGATCTCGCTATCGGGCAGGGCGTCCGAAAGGGCCTTGCCGGCATCCATCGGCAGAAACGGCATTTCGACGCCGATGCGCTTCATCGGTACGCCCGCGCTCTTGATCAGGCCTACCGCCAGCGAAACGGCATCCAACGAGCCGTTGCCTTCGGTACGGACTTGCGGAACCCAAAGTGGCGCCACGGCCCGCTGGTGCGTTTCCAGCCGGTGCCCGACATAGGCCGCCTTGTCGGGCGCGCCCTTCGGGTAGATCAGGACGGGCAAGTAGCGGCTGACGCCGAGCGCGTCCATGTAGTCGAAGAAGATCGCGCGCTCCGCGTCGAGCAGGTATTGGACATTGTGCTTGGACGTCGCGACCAGGATATCGAGTCCAGCCGCTTCCATAAGGGAATCGAGCTTGGCGGTGTCAAATGGAATGGCGCGAGATTCGGTCGGGCGACTGACGCGGTCTTGCATGATGAGGACCTCCGTTGCGGCCGGCTTGAACCAGCCGGCCTCGGGGCTTTGTGTTTGGCCTGGAGCCGCATTGTGAGTGGGAAGCGGGGTTCCTACCAGCGATGAAATCGGCGAGCTCCAATGCAGATTGACGAACGCTGGCTGTCGTTTCCGGCTGCGTCTGAGCCTCGCTCGCCAAAACGCTAGGGCGCCCGGTAGTTTCCCCGAGAAACGCCGCCCCAGTGATGCCTCTGCCTAGGTACGAACGCGCCGGCTGCCATAGTGCGGATGCCTTCCGCCGCGCTGACGCCAATACCGGTGTTTCGTCGGGTTCATATTCGTATTTGGCGTGGCACTCTTTGGGGCGGATGCGCCGGTATCCTTTGGCGCGGACACGCCGGTGTCAGTCGATTGAGCCAGAGACAGATTTGAAGGTGCAGCGATTGCCACCAATCCGCTCATGATCAAAGCGCCGCATACGGCCCGGGTGTTCATGCCCGCCTCCATGTGATCAAGAACTAAAATTCAGATCGAAATAGCTCGAACTGCCAATCCGTAGTTTAGCAGGGCGAGCCTCTTCTAGTGCCTTAGCTGTTTCCTCGACTCACGGCGCCTTGCTTAGCTCGGTCGTGAGCCTCTTCTCCGCATCGCTTGAGAGGGAAGTTCGAAGGACGCGCGGCTTGAATGGTTCGATCTCCGGCAGCACCTTGTCTTCGGTGACTTTCCTGAAGAGCACAAAGAGCGCAGAGGATCCTTCCGGAATCGTCTCTCCGAGCTTCTTGATGAAGTCATCACGGATTCCGAAGTCGGTGAGAGAGCCTGATAAAGCGCCCATGCCGGCACCGGCAATTGCACCGAGCGCCATTCCGGCGAGTGGATTCAGGAAGAGGAGACCGACAAGCGCGCCCCACAAGGCGCCGGTGGTCCCGCCGGTGGCCGCGCCAACTTTCGTTAGGCTGACGGCTTGCTTGAGGTAGACTTTACCGCCTTTCTCGCGTTCAACGACGCAAGCATCTTCGAGATCAATGAGGTACTCCTTCTGCAGAGACCGCAGCTTGTTGAGCACCTCATCTGCGGTGTGCAGGCCATCAAAGCCGAGAACGACCAGATCGCTCATTGTGCTCTCCTTTCGTAGACAGGTTTTAATATCGGCATTGCTTTGTCTGTGACGTCCAAATCTTCGATTGACGTTTGCTGGCGCGGCAGAGTGGCGGGCCCTCCGAGGAATTGCCGCCACTCACATTGCGACTGGCGGGACGACAAGCGCTGCCAGTCTCGGCAAGAGACGAGTCCAACGCCTTCGATCAGAAGCGCCTGCTTCTGGCGGCAACTCTGGTCCTGCTTTCGAAGCCAACAACAACTTGAGAAGCTATTGGTGCTCAAGCCTCGCCTTGAGCGTGCCTTCACGATGCGGTGAACGTTGCCGATCTGATAGACGGACCAGCGACAGCTCAATCAGCTCGCGAGCCTGAGCGCGCGCTTGCTTTTGTGGCGGACCGCAAGCGCGCTAACTAGATGTTGCCGGGCAGCGTGCCCACAACCAAAATGCCAAAGCCGTTTCGTTTTTCCGCCTCAACTCCGCCGATAAGCGAAAACAGCATGCCAGCCTTGCTTTGGATACTGCGCCACGGGCGAGGGTAGTGATCGGCGGTTGTAGAGGTCCGGTTTTGGCGGATTTTGTTGCAAAAGTCGGGTGCAAGGGATCGGGTCGTTTGGCGTTTTGTTAGGACGGCGGCTTAACGCCGCCGGCCTTGGCGCTCAACTCCAACGCTACGCGGTGCACAGAACTTCTGCCGGTGGCGGTCGCGCAACCAGTGACGCGAGCCGCCTCAGGTTCTGAGCGATGGCAGCTAAAACAAACTCGTCCTGGGCGCCTTGTGGACCACGCAGTCGAAGTCGACCGAGCTTAAGGATGCGCTTCAGGTGCGCAAACCGCATCTCGATCTTCTTGCGCTCACGTCGTGATGTCTCGAAGCCCTCGGTGCCAGCGAACGACCGGGCGACGTCCCGGGCGTGCTCATGTATGTCGCGCGGGATCTTGCGCGATGGTTCTTTTGGACAGCACTGCGGTTTGAGCGGGCATACATCGCAGTCGAGCTTGCTCGCACGATACAACAGCGTCTTGCCCTCGTGCACGGTGCCGCTCGTTCCGAGCCGCTTTCCGCCCGGGC
>NZ_LLYA01000153.1 GCF_001440415.1 Bradyrhizobium retamae | reverse complement strand
GAAGTCTTGGTGGAGATCGAAACCGTCGCCTATCTCGGTAAGAGCTGAAGTCCGAGTTGGGTCAATCGCGTCACTTTGGTCGTCTGCGCGCTACTTCCGGTCTTCCCCAGTAAACGGACCTAGTCAGGGCCAGTGAGCATGTCTCAAAAGGGCCACCTGCGGACGTTTCGCGACATCTATCCAGCAATCCTTTCAAGAAGTGTGTGGACCGCAAATGCTACGATTGGAAGCACCACGATCCCCGTCAAAAATCGTTGCTTCAAATATTGTCTTTGCTGATCATCCTTGGGAAAAACTTCCCAAGTCATACGTTCCCACAGACTCGTTCGAGGTGATGGTCTAATGCCTCTTATCCAAAGACAGCCTTGAACGATCGTTACGCTCGTTAGTAGCGTCAATATCAAAAACAAAGCGCCCTTCGGCATGCAGCACTCTTTCTCTTTGAGTTCCAGCGGGGTGGCGCGGCTGATGTATCCGGGGCGGCCCATTTGAGCGCATCCGCTGAACTTGAGACAATCTAATCCGATCCAAGGTGTCAATCGTTCGTGTGTCCGCTTCGGGTCAAACGCGTCATTTCGACTATGCGCCGACAACTTCCGATCTACCCCAATGAGCAGACATTTTCAGCGTTCGTTGGCATGTCTCAAAGGTGCCAAATCCAGGCTCGTGCACCGCAGTAAAAAGGGGTCTATCCGATCACCTATCAGCGCGAGCGGCGCGGGCTTATTCGGGCAACCCCGCTTTCCGAAGGCCCTCCGTCAATAGCTTCGCGCTTATTGGCCAACCCCGAGCGATCCACCCGGATATCGTAAAGGCGG
The DNA here is from genome assembly GCF_001440415.1 of Bradyrhizobium retamae. Lineage (GTDB taxonomy): Bacteria > Pseudomonadota > Alphaproteobacteria > Rhizobiales > Xanthobacteraceae > Bradyrhizobium > Bradyrhizobium retamae. The sequence goes on along the minus strand of NZ_LLYA01000153.1, from coordinate 113,966 downwards.
GATCGACCTCAAGCAGCCGCGCCACCGCCTCACTCGCCTCGGCCTCACGTCCGAGATGGGCGAACGCTGACGCGAGACAGCGATAAGTTGACGGAAAGGAGATGTTCTGACGCTGGGCTTTCTTCCCCGCGACGATGGCCTCGTCAAAGCGACGAAGCTCGATAAAGGCGGACCCTATGCCAACAAGCACTCGATATAGCAGCGGGTCTCTCGGGCTCACGCGAATGGCGCGCTCAAAGCTCCTGACCGCTTCTTCCTGCAGTCCCGCAATTCTATAGGCCCAGCCTCTGTTGCCCCATGCCAGAAATGAATTGGGGTTGAGTGCGACCGCCCGGTCAGCCATTTCAATTGCACTTTCACAATCGCCGACCATGAACACGGTTATTGCGCTGGCCAATGCCAACGTTTCTGGATCATCAGTGTCGGCGCTCAATGCCAAACGAAGAAGCCGAACTGCTTCTTTGCGCTCGAATTGAGGATCGGTGGAAAAGCCCCAAAGGACATTTCGCATGTGACAGTCGCCTGCCAGAGCAGCGAGAAAGCCGAACTGAGGGTCTAGCTCCAAAGCGTGATGAGCCAGCCTGATCGCCTCGGCAAACCCTTCGCGGGTCGATAGGTAGTACTGCGGCATGGCTCGAAGAAGGAAATCATAGGCGGTGAGGCTATCCGGTCGCCGCCGCGTCGCCACTGCAATTTCTGTTTGAAACAATTTTGGCTGAATGGCTGAGACGACGGCGACCGTCACGTCGTCCTGTAGAGCAAAAACGTCCGTCAGGTCACGCTCGAACCTGTCCGCCCAAATGTGCGTGCCCGTCACCGCATCAATCAACTGTCCTGTAATCCGAACCCTTCCCCGAAGCCTTGCGCACAGACCCCTCTAGAACATAGCGCACACCAAGCCTGCGCCCGACCTCCTTGATATCGACGGCTTTGCCTTTGAAAGAGAAGCTCGAATTGCGCGCGATCACGAAAATCCATTTGAACCGGGAAAGCGCGGTGGTGATCTCCTCGACTATTCCGTCCGCAAAATACTCCTGCTCGGGATCGCCGCTCATGTTCTCGAACGGCAGAACCGCGATCGAGGGCTTGTCGGGGAGCGCGAGTGCGGGTTTCAACGATTCGACGCGGCTGTCTGAGACGACCGCAGCACCAGAAGGCCTATCCCCTTCGTGCACCGTACCGACGAAGCGAAAGCCCTTTCGTGGCAATGTCCTGATAAGGCGCTGTTTCTCGCCGGAATCGCCGATCGCGCTCCGGGCGACATTCAGGCGGGTTGTCAGGGCCGCATCAGAGACGATGCGTCCCTTCCAGATGGCGCTCACGAGGTCGTCCTTGCTGACGACGCGCTCTCTGTTGCAGATCAGGTAAACAAGCAGATCGAACACTTGGGGTGTGACGACGATCACGTCCGTTCCGCGGTGCAGTTCGCGCCGGTCGGTATCCAATGCGTAATCCTCAAAGAGATAACGCAAGCTTTCATTCTCCCTCGTGATATTCGCTCATCAAAAGGGCGTCTCCCGCCGCTGGTGCAAAGAATAAGCTGCCGGTGAGGAAAATGTAAGCCACCGGTTAGGCGCGCCAGCGCATGTCTTGGCATTCTCGTCCGGGTGAAACAATCCCCCCGGAAACACCGCAATGAGCACGATCCATGGAGCCACCGAGCTGGGACAGGCAACCGCAAAGCGGCAAGTCTTCAGCCCCTTGGAAGTATATTGGGATGCATTTCAAAAGTGGCGCAAGCGCGAGAGGCTGCGCACTGAATTGTGCCACCTGAGCGAACGGGAGCTAACGGATATTGGTATCACCCCCGGCGACATCGACTACGTCACTTCGAATCGCTGGAGGCGAGATGCCACAACACCACGTCATTCGACAGGATGGCATGGCGCTATCGTCCTTATGCTGCTCTGCACATGCAGCCTCGTGTTCGCGAGCGAGACCCGAGCTCAATGCACGGCGAGGGATGGTTTGCAAAAGCAGCTGAGGCTCAAGAAGACGTCCTCACCTGTTATGCCGCAGGCTCTAGTCAGATCCGCCGTCGATGTTCCGGTGTGGAAGAAGATTACAGTGGGGACGTTTTCAGATTCGTTTGCTCTTCGTAACGCGTTGCACGCAGTAGGTTGTGGTACCGGAGGCTCGGCTCGGGAAATTCTTGCTCGACCGGCGTTTACCCTCAGCCTCACGAAAACGGACCTGGAGCTCTTTACGGTATCGGCGGCCGAACTCGGCTTTCAGACCGAGACTGCGTCGCTGGGGCAAATTTATGCCCGCGCTCAACAGCTAGGTTTTGGTCTTGCGGCAGCGGAGATCGCTCCGCACCTGAGGCTTCAATACCTGGATCAGCCGATCGGTGAATTTCTCATTATCGGAATGGAGCCGATCAAAACATGGGAAGGCGAGCCGGTCATATTAACTGTAGCCAATGGCGGAGCGGGACTAATCCTCATCGGCCAAGATGGCCGCGCTGACGCAGAGATTTCCGTGGCATCCCGTTTTGTATTCGTGGGGTCCCATAAAGCCGCACCTGCGGAGGCAGCACTCGTCCATCACTGACTTGCGAGATCGTATTTGTGGATACTTCCTGTTTAAGGCGGTAGACGCGCAAGATTAGCTTCGCTCTTCTTTCGGAAGGAGTAAGAAGTCCATGCGAGATGCTGCCAACAAAGAGTTTCTGGAAGATTATTCCCTAAAAACCGACCTCACCCGACTTTGCAAGGAGCCGGGACAACTAACAATTGTAATTGCCCAGCTGAAAATGCATAGTAGACGGCCTGTATTGCGGCCAAGGTTAGTTCAGAACAATTTCCAGCTCTCCATGAGGAGCGCTCAAATGTTTACCAAACGCGTTTTAACTCAGCTAAGCAGGGCGTTATTCATTTCAGGCCTCGCATTGACCATCGTTTCGGGCACCGCATACTGCCAGGAAATACGCGTAACTTTGCTTGGCACAGGAAATCCTCCTCCTGTGATGAACCGCTTCGGCCCGAGCATATTGGTCGAGGCAGCCGACAAGAAATTTCTCTTCGATGCTGGCCGTGGCGCGATACAGCGTATCGCGCAAATCAAAGTCAGATGGCAGGACGTCGATGGGGTCTTTTTTACCCATCTTCACTCCGACCATGTCGTTGGATTTCCGGATGTCTGGCTAACTGGTTGGCTAGTTGGGGCTGGCCGAAACCGGCCGCTGGATGTGTGGGGACCACCAGGAACCGGAAATATGGTGTCTCACCTGGTACAAGCGTTTGAGTTTGATATCCGCTTCAGAATTTCGGACGATAAGGCGCGCCCCGAGGGTGCGGTGATCAACACCCACGAAATCAACTCCGGCGTTGTCTTCGAACAGAATGGCCTGAAGATAACGGCGATCAAAGTCGACCATGCACCGGTCGAACCAGCCTACGGGTATCGTATCGACTATGAAGGCCGCTCGGTTGTTTTGTCTGGAGATACCCGGACGTCGGAAGACCTCGTACGCGCGGCCCAGGGCGTAGATTTACTGGTGCACGAGGTCGCGTCCCCAGAGAGCTTTCAACGTGCGGGGGTCAATCCGGAGCGGGCAAAGTCAATAGTCGCACATCATGTTACTCCTGAACAGGCAGGAGAAGTTTTTGAAAGAACAAAACCGCGGCTGGCAGTTTACTCACACATAGTTTTACCCACCGCCACCGCCGATGATCTAGTGCCGCCAACGCGCAAAACTTACAGTGGCCCATTGGAAGTCGGGGAAGATCTGATGGTGATCGAAGTAGGTAAGGACGTTATCGTGCGGCGGCCATCCCTTCCTAAGCAGTAGAGGCTTTCAAGTCGTCGCGGCGTTCGCCGAAAACGAAACACGTCCGCTCCGGGTCATTCGCGTCGTTTCGACTATCGAACGGCGACTTCTGGTTCAACCCGATAAGCGGACACTCCGCCCGCCGGCCGGCATGTCGCAAAGGTGCCGGCGGACGTGACGGCAGGAGTTAGCGATGTTCGCTTGGCAATGGATCGTGGACACCCGACGTAGCTTTGCTTTGGGCTTGGTCCGAGCGAAAGATGAGGTCGTTAATCGGCTTGTCCTGTGCAAGTCGCGTCGCCAGAGCATCCGGATCGAAAGGCTCGCCGATTGGATTGGCGGCGAAGGCAGGCCCTCTCATGAATCTGTTGGCTTCCTCTGCCTCCAACAGATCTACCTGGAACTCCAGCCCGTTGTGGTCCGGATCACGATAATAGAGCGATAACGTCGGCCCATGACGGACCGGGCGCGACGGCATGATGCCCTGGCTTTTCAGCCTGGCATAGGTGTCCATCAGTTCGTTGAGGTTGTGCCAGGCGTAGCCGAGGTGATTGAGGCCGGTTGCCGTCGCAGGCCGTTCGTCCGCGCCCTCTCTTGCAGGACCGAGGTTAACGAAGGCGAAGCGGTGGTGCTCGTCGTCATAGGTCAGGAAGGCCAATCGGTTGTCGCGGTGCTGCACTCGCGCCTCGAACACCCTTGCGTACCAGTCGATCATCTCCTCGAAACGGTGGGTGTTTAAGACGACGTGAGCGAACTTGCTTGGTGCGACCATGGATCACTCCCCTAGCTGGCCCGAGGAGGGCTGCGACATAGATTGCGAAGAACAGGCTTTCGCTACTGGCAAAAACATACTGCCGCAGATCGAAATGAGGTATGATATATTATTGCTAAAAGCTATATCGGCAGTGATATGACATTGGAAATCAGACACTTCCGCTACTTCGTGGCCGTGGCCGAGGAAGGTCACATCACACGGGCGGCCGAGAAGCTCGGCATGCAGCAGCCGCCGCTCAGTCAACGTATCCGCCTCATCGAGGACAAGCTTGGTGCACGCCTCTTCCTGAGACGTGCGCGCGGTGTTGAGTTGACTCGAGAGGGACGAGTTTTCCTAGAAATTGCGCGGTCGCTGCTCAGCCAGCACGAGGGTGCCTTTGAGGCGGTACGACGCGCTGCGCGGGGGCAAACCGGGCGTCTCTGCGTTGGCGCCACACCAACAAGCGTGTTTCATCCCATCGTGCCACTGTCAATTCGCTCCTTCCGTGACGAATTTCCGCAGGTCAGGCTAACCTTGGAGGAGCGATTGCCAGCTGATCTGATCAAGGGCCTGCGGGACGAAAGCATCGATGTGGCCTTCTTGCGGGCGGAGAGGTACGAGGAAGGTTGGCTTTCCGTCAGACGTTTGCTGACTGAGCCGATGATCGTCGCGCTGCCCACCGGACACAGGCTTGCTTGCGTCACAAAAGCCATAGCGTTGCGGGATCTGGAGCGGGAAAGCTTCATCATCTTCGCTCGCCAGACAGGTCCGGCGTTCTTCGAAGCAACAAACGCCGCGTGCCGACAGGCCGGCTTTTCTCCCACGATTGGACAGGAGGCCCCCCGGATTACGTCAGCGCTGAATTTGGTAGCCGCAGGGTTTGGCATATGCGTGGTGCCCTTCTCTGTCAGCCGAATGGACATGGAGGGGATCGTTTTCCGTCAGCTAAAGGGCCCTGTACGGCCGACGGCGCCAATCAATATTGTTTCGCGCCGCAACGATTCAGCGGCCGTCGTCCGCAATTTCCTGATCCGGGTGCAGAAAGCGAAGGCTGCCGCAAATCAGAAATGAGTGTTGGAGATCGAAAGGTGACATTCGCCAAAATCAGCGATGTCCGCTACGGGGTCATTCTCGCAAGTCAGCGCTCGCGTCGACGAAGTCCGCTCCGCCCCTGTGAACGGACATTATCAGGCTGGTGGCTTTGGTCCGAAAAGTGCCGATTGTGTTGAAAAACTCTCCTATTGAAGCGGAAGGAGTTCGCTGATTCATTGGGTCTCGTGGGCGGGAGACCGGAAGCGATGATGGGTCCGCGGCAGGTTGATCAGGCGGCGCTGTTCTACGAGTTCTCACTTGAGCGACACGTTCCGGCCGCCCACTTGCTAAGATCGATCGACCGTTTCGTCGATTTGTCGGATGTTCGGAGCCACTTGGCGCCATTTTACAGCTCTACTGGCCGGCCTTCGATTGATCCCGAACTGCTGGTCCGGATGTTGCTGGTTGGCTATTGCTACGGCATTCGTTCCGAACGTCGGTTGTGCGAGGAGGTTCACCTGAACCTCGCTTACCGCTGGTTCTGTCGGCTCGGGCTCGACGGCGAGGTGCCAGAGCACTCGACCTTCTCCAAGAATAGGCATGGCCGCTTCCGCGATTGCGATCTGCTGCGCAAGCTGTTCGAGACTGTGGTCCGACGCTGCATGTCAGAAGGGTTGGTGGATGGGACGGCCTTCGCTGTCGATGCCAGCCTGATTGCTGCCGATTCCAACAAGCAGCGCTCTGCCGCCGGGTCTGATGATGTTGACTGGGAGGCCATTGCCAGGACGCGCCGATCCGTCCGGGAATATCTCGATACCCTGGATGAAGCTGCCTGGGGCGCAGCCAGCGAGACGATACCGAAGTTCATCTCCAAGTCGGATCCGGCCGCACAATGGACCGGCGCTCACAAAGGGCATGCGTTCTTTGCCTACGCCGACAACTACCTGATCGACCTGAAGGCGGCGATCATCGTCGATGTCGAGGCGACGCGAGCTATCCGGCAGGCCGAGGTCGGTGCGGCACGCACCATGATTGAGCGCACTGAAGATTGCCTCGGGCTCTGTCCCGAACGCCTGGCCGCTGACAGTGCCTACGGGTCAGCCGAGATGCTGGGGTGGCTGGTCAACGAGCGCGCGATCGAGCCGCACATTCCGGTGTTCGACAAGTCGGCCCGCGACGATGGGACGTTCTCGCGCGGGGACTTTAGCTACAATCAGGAAGCCGATGTCTACGTCTGTCCAGCCGGCAAGGTGCTGACCTCCACCGGCACTCTGGTGAATGATGGAGCAACGCTGCTCTATCGCGCCAGCAAACACGACTGCGACGCCTGCGAGCTTAAGCCGCGTTGTTGTCCGAAGATGCCCGCCCGCAAGGTCCCGCGTTCAATTTACGAGAACGCCCGAGACGTTGCGCGCGACATCGCCAAGACCGAGACCTATGTGACGTCGCGGCGTGAACGTAAGAAGATCGAAATGCTGTTCGCACATCTCAAGCGCATCCTACGTCTCGATCGGCTCAGGCTGAGAGGTCCATTTGGTGCTCAAGACGAGTTCCTGCTGGCTGCCACCGCCCAGAACCTCCGAAAGCTGGCAAAGCTGGTCCCGCTATCCGCCCCGATGCCGGCCTGATAGCAAACAAGCTCCCGCGCGCCTGTCTCCTCGCGCCACCCAGAACAGCTAAGGCGCCGACTTCTTCAACACAATCGGCCCAAGGCGGACATGGTCAATAACGCGGCGGATGTCAGCTTCTTGGCTCAAAAGCGGACATGCGATAGTGGTCGATCGATCGCCGCGCGGTCGAAGGCTCGCCCAGCCTCGGTAGTGGCACGTGCCATCACGTCCCCAGATTGTTCCGAATTTTCCCGACCAAGTAAAATGCTCGCCGTTGCCCTCCAAAGGGCGGCGGGCTTTTGTGAGTTTCCTGAGTGTCAAAGCATATTGAGATGCCGGGGTTCATTAAACCCCAGCTTGCCACCCTGAAGACCAAGGCGCCGAAGGGCGACCAGTGGCTCCATGAAATCAAGTATGACGGCTACCGTGTGCAGGTTCACGTAACCAGTGGACGGAGGAAGGTGTACACCCGCACCGGGCTGGACTGGACTAAACGGTTCTCCATCATTGCTGGCGCTCTCGACATTCCCGGCCAAGCGATAATCGATGGAGAAGTTGTCGTAGTCCACGAAGGCCGCACAAGCTTTTCCGAACTTCAAGCCGAACTCGCCGCGGGTAGACAGGATCGACTGGTCTTCTACGCATTCGATCTCCTCTGGCGGAACGGCGATCTTCGCAGGCTGCCGCAGATCGAACGCAAAAAACTTCTGTTAGACCTCCTCGGCGAAAACGATATCGAGTTGCCTAAAGCTATTATAACGCACTTTGCCTGCGATTGGCGCATAGGACGGCGCTCGTAGTCAGCTATTTTTCGGCCCTTAACGCAAAGCGTCGTAACCTCCGCTCCTGGCAGTTCAATCCGGCCGTCGTTTACGCGTCTACACGGGGCGTAGCTCGGGATCTGGCACCTTTGAGACATGCCGACCGGCTCCTGGATTGTCCGCTTATTGGGGGAAGACCGGAAGGGACCGGCGCACGGTCAAAGTGACGCGATGGTGAGAGGGACGGGGTGTCGAGCGCACGCATCTATGCTGGCTTTCGCTGAGGGGCAGATACCGACCAACGTATGACCAGGCGGTGCCGGGCCATCAGTGGTTGTAGCTAATAGTCCCGCAGAGCGGCATAACGCCCGCCGGCTTTTCTCTTTTGAGGATGCGAGGACATTCAGCATTCATGCGAGGAAGGAGAATGGGAAACCGTCGTTGCGAGCCACGTCAGTCCAATGCGAGCTTTCGCAACCGCCAGCACCCTAGTTAGGGCCGGATGGCAGGTGCAGATCACCGACGAGTACGGCAGGATATTTCAGCCTAACAGGTTCGAGGAGCTACTCAGATTTGACCGAAAGCCTCCGATCAGATTTTGAGCTTCCGCGCTGCTTCGGCGTCGCGAGCCAATCGCTCCGCCTTTAACCGCTCGTGGTTTGCATGGAACGCCTTTTGGGTGCGTTCATACTCGGCCATCGCTACCTTGATGTCCGCCTCCTTGAAGGCTTTTCGTGCCTTATGCAAGGCCGCGGTGGGCACCTGACGTTCGTATGTGTAATCCCTCATTTCCTCTCCTTTTGCGTTTGCTTACTACGCAATTTTTTGTCGGTGGGTCGAAAGTCGCATCGGAGTTTCCCGGGAGCTCGAGGCCTAATTTGCCCTTTTGTGTTTACACTTAACTACGTCGGCGAGTGCAAATCGCCTTGAAGCCAGCGTCCAAGAGCCTTGGACTTCATAGGATCTTCATACGCGGCCAGGGCCGTAGCTACGTGATTGCAGACAGCACATTCAAACGTATGCAAATCGACGCCTGGGCGTGCTGGCTCGATGCTGGTGAGCATCATCTCGGCCTTGCACTTCGGGCAGACGGGGCGCCCAAATGCAACCGGCGGAATGGCGGACGACATGCGTTGAGATTGGGGCATATGATGTCTCCCCTCGAATGGCGGGAGCGCAACACTCTCTGTCACCGGTGGATGCCCGTGATGCGGCGGTGATGGAGCTATATGGATCCCGATCGAACCAAATAGCCAGTTAATTCGTGTTCGGTTGCCGAATTAGTGGTTACAGAGCGATTCAAGGGTCAAAACAGGGCCAGCGCGCCATCCGCGGTGCGATCAGGACGCTAGATATTTCAGATTGGGACGGAACGATTCACCTGCGCTGGTCTTGGTCCTCAGCAATCGGCGATCCTATCTCCGAAAGCCAAGCCACCGACCGGTCGACATTTTGCCCAATGCCCGGCGGGAGGTCTCAAACGGCCTCAGATGTGCGCGCACTGAGGCTGTTTTGCTGGTTCAATGACCCATCTGCGACATTGGACAGCACTCAAGAAAGTGCACGATCTCACTTGATCGGCGGAATGGTTCGCCCAGGCGGCGATTGTCCTGAGCCTACGCGCTTATGTTCAACTGCCGCAGCACGTCAGCGATGAGTTGCTTCACGTCCTGATAGCCACCGTTGTTGAAGGTGATGCGCGTGCCTTGTCCGTCGGGCAGTGGTGTGGCGGTCACGATCCTATCCGTGTTGATGACGATGGGCTGATCGTCCGGTTGCGTGAACTGCACGAATGCCATGAAAGATCGATCCTGCCTGTTGGGCGCGCGAGCCTCGCGCGGCGCACCGAAACCTGCGACGCGCGGGCGTCAAGGTCAAGCCTGTGTGCCGAAAACGTAAAGGCGAGGCGCTTCAAATGGCTTGCTGCGTTTGTACCCGCTCCACCCGATGGGCCGCCTCGCTTGCCGGTGAGGGCTGCACTCATCTACGCGGTTGCGGAATGACCGCTGTTGGCCCTAATGCGAAGTTCGGCATGGTTTTGAAATGGTCTGCTTATCGGTGAACACCGGAAGAGGCCGGGAGATGCTCTAATCGGCGCTTTTGACCCGATTCAGACATTCGACATCGGACCAGTGACGGTGTAGCGTTCTCACACAGCCGCGCAGAGCACCTTGGCTGATTGCTGCCCAAAAAAGGCGGCGACGTACCGAAGTCCCCGCTTCCTCAAAATGGCAGCCGTCGGTCGGCACGATTTCAATCTTGAAATCGATCTTGGTTTGTATCGCAGGCGACGCCCCGCAACGCATTCCGCACGCTGCCCCCACGGTGCGGTCTCGGCCTCGCGAGGCCTGCCAGGAAATCAAATGCAGTTTTCTCATCGCTACTCATTAGAGAGGGACCAAAATGAAACCAGGGAGAGCTCTGTCAGCACTGACCGTTGCTGCATGCGGTACGTTTTTCGGTCAGTCCGCAGTGGCGGACGTCATCATTCCATACAACGAATACAGCGGCTCCCCGACAATTGGGCGGGGCAACGGCACTTCGACCGACCCAAACAATCCTGGCTATGGCGCCATGAGGATATTCATCCAGAACGTGATGGATTACACCGATGAGAACGGACCGGATGCATTGCCAACCGGACAGAAGGTCATCTTCCAACGGGATCAGAACACCGGGCGCGCCGTGAATGCGCTCCGGGCCGGCGTACAGTTTGCAAATACCAACGCTATGCCACGTCCGGTGTTTTCAGAACCGAGCTGGGGATTCATCTACAATTCGGTGCCCTTTGGAATGAATTTCGAGCAGACGCTCGAATTTCTTTACAATGCGAAGTTGGACGAAGCCGGGAGAAACGGAATCGAATTGGCGCAATCGATCCTGGATAGCCGAGGGGGGACCCAGATCGTTTTTCCAGTCGTCGGCAGCACAATGCAGGGCTCGGGTTACTTTCCGCAGCCTATTGGCAAGCCCAACTGCAATGCAGGAGACACCGATTGTGATAAAGACGGGAATGGAATTGGCTTGGCTGGTCTTTGCACGGCGGGCTGGACACTCCGATATTTGGCCCCGCCGCAAGATGTCGTGGACCGCGCATGCGACATATTGGTGAAACGAGGCCTTATCCGCGCCAAGACTCTCGTGTTTTATCCGGCTGTAGGCGGCCAATCCGTTCTGTTGCCGATGCAAAGAAGGACAATTCAGGGCTTCGAATACGTCAACCCAAATGACGACCTTCTCGATTTCTTTCCAGTCAAGAATGCAACGCCGGCCCGTCCCCTTGGTGACCCGGATGCCGGAGATCTGGATTGCGCTCCGGCGCTGGCGTTCCCAATTCCGCCCGATACCAAATCCAACTGCACGCAAAATATCGGTCAGATTGGCGCACGATTTGCACATCATCCGTCATGGCATCAGCCGTTCCTGTTATCCTGGATGCACGTCGATAAGGCGGCTTGGAATGGCCTGAACGCCGTCCAGAAAGCGGCCGTTCTCAGAGCGGCGAACGAGTCCGTGACCGAGTCCTTTAGTGCCGCCGAGTCGGTCCAGTGCAAAAAGCTGAAAGATATTCTCGATTTCAATCATGGCATCGATCAGCGGAATCTCGACGGCACCCCGCGATTGATCGCCGGCAAGCCTGTCCCTGCGGATATGACTATCACCCGGTGGCCGGACGATGCGTTGAGGGTCCTGCTTGAAGCTAGAAATGAATATATGGCCTTCCACGAAGGACCAAATAGTCCGAACGAAAAAACGGACGCGCAAAAAGACTTCTCTCTCATATCAATGCCCTGGACGAAGTACGCTGCGAGCGTCGGTGCAGCAAACAATTTTGATCCAGGTAACTTTCCGGCAAAGACCGGCCTGGTCGCAGGCGAGACGTGTAACTTGGTTAAATAGATCAAACTTTTGAGTAGTAGCATTCGGCCTTCGAGCATCACCCGCTCGAGGACCGCTCGCGTGGCCTAGATCATTTCTGACAGAATGTCCGCAAGTGGGCCCTTCTGAGACGCGCGGATCCTCCCGAATGTCCGGTTTGCGGCCCCAAGCGGACCCGACGCAGCAGTTTCTGCATGTCCGCTGCGAGGGGGTGAACGGACTTGAGTCAGACAGAGCCCGAGGTCCGACTTTGACCCAATGTGGATAAAGGCGTTTCAGAGCTGTGTCGGGAACGCGCAAATTCCCGGTGCAGACATTCTTGCCGCGACAAAGGCAAGTTCGAATTTCCATACTTCTGATTTCGATTCACAACACACGACTGGCACGGCGCTTGCGCCGAACATCGCTATTTGTGGGGCGTCCCCAGAGCTCTTCCTTCGATCCTCCTAGGTTCAGCAAACCAGCTTCCGGCTACCAGGGATCAGCCAAACCAGATTGAAGAAGCGGCCCTACTAAAGGGTCAGCGTATTCGGTGTAGATCACTGGAAAGGCGATGATGTCATACACCACAACGCAATCTATTAAGTTGCATAAATCCATCCAGTGGACTGGACTGGTGGTCTGATAGAAAAAACCTCTGAGCCGACTCCAGCATTGCGGCCGTAACGATGCAGGAATTCTTTGGAAGCCTCGGAGCCCTTGGATGTCTATCTGTCATCGAAGTCGCCTTGCCTGGCTGCCAACCTTCTTCGCCCAGGCTTCCACCTTGCGCCGGTGCGGGTTGTTCTCGGATTGTGAGCGGATGAATTGCGATCGCTGCTCGGTCGCTGGAGCTGAACTCGATCTCGTCGCGGCGGAGGAATCCGCGCCGTGTAACGCGCGTCGAATAAGTCAATGAATCGTACACCCGACACGCCGCGATTGCTTCGAGCGTTTGAAGCGTAGGATTGGCACGATTGTTCTCGATCAGGCTGACAGCCATTTGCTCTATCTTCAGCTTGGCTGCTAACTCATCCTGGGTCCAGCCCCTATCTTTGCGTAGTCGACGCACATTGCGCGCAAGCGCCTTTGCCACTTGCGAATTACGTGCGGGAAATCGTTGATCGAATCCTGACCGTGCCGTGAGTGACACGGTCAAAGGCTGATCTCATCCGGTCCATGTAATTGATCATATAATTGCGTGCCAGCCGAGCTTAACAGGACGCGACGTTAGAGAATCGACCACAGCCGCCTGCTATGGGGGGCCGAACAATGCAAAGCGCGGCGTTCGAGCCCGACCGGGCGGGTTCGTTACGGGCGAAATGCGAATGGTCTATTCCGGATAGATTCCTCCCGCGTCCAGAAAGGCCTTGAGCAAGGCGTCCGCCCATAACTCCATGGCCTTGGTCTTCTCTGGAATGCGCTGCGCTTGGAAGTACCAGCGCTTTCCGGTCTGGCCGACTCGGTCGAGCTCGTTCCTGCGGTCGCCGGCGATCTCGTGGCCGATCACGAGGGATGCAGTACCCGGCGGAAGCTCCGTCTCGTCCAGGATATGGTCACCCATCGTGGATCGGATGATGTGCATGCTGAAGGGGGGAATGCCGCGCAATACGTCGCGGTGGTTGCCCTCGCGCAGTCCGCGCATGTTGCGGATGTGGTTGGCGAGCGCCGATCCGGACACGGCGATATCTCCCGTCTCCGACTGCATCACCCGCGATGCAAATACCCATTTGCTCTCGCGCTTCCACAGGCCAGCGCGTTCGGCGGCACGCTTCCAGTCGCGCATGCAGCATCGAACGATGTGCAGCCCGAGCGGCGGGATGGGGAGGGTGAACGGGTTCTGCGTCTTCATCACGTTGGGCTGCCAGGTGGCCAGTCCCCACCCGGGCTCGGCGCGCGGATCCTTGAACTCCACGTCCTCGCGGGCAATCCACGTGCCCGAGCCGCGGCGGTGGCCAGTCAGGCTGTCCCACCACAGTCCCCAGCGCACGCCGGGCGAGATGCGCTCGTTGCCGGCGCGCGAGGCGCAGAACCTCTCGTGCTCGGCGAGCAACATGCCGAGATGTTTGACCGTGAAGTCTTTCTTCTTTCTCTTCAGCGCCTTGTCGCGTTCGATCTTCTTCTCGACCTCTTTGGCCGTGCGGCGGCGCTTTTCGGCGAGCAGCCACCACTTGCGACCCGGGAGGCCGCTTTCCCTGCGCTTGAAAGCCGACGCCCAGTTCAGCGCGGCTTGACCATAGGCTCTGAATTTCCTGTAGCCGTCGTATTTGTGAGTCCTGTGCAGTTCCTCTTGCACGGTTTCGAACCATTCCTCGTTCAGTCCGGAGAGCGGTCTGTCGGCGTGCTTGGCGACGGCGGGCCTGGCGAAGATCTGCCTGACGTCGCTCTGCGTCTCGGCGGAAGGATAGATCGGTCTGCCGGAGGAATCTTCGCGCATCTCAGAGATGTGCTTTTTGTATTCCTCGACGAGCTCACCCCAGGTCCAGCCCGACTTCTCCTCCGGTGCGTCCACCGAACTGCCCATCTTGGCCCATTCGCGCTTTGCCTTGTCGCGTGCCTCCCGCAGTCCGAGGTACTCGTCACCGGATTTGCTGGCGCGCTTGCGCCGCTCCGGAATCCTTGCCTCCTTCGCGGGAGGCAGGGCGCTCCCGATCTTGATGCTATTGGTGCGGGTCTTCACCAGCCAGGAAGCGACGTGACCTCGGACCCGGAGAACCAGATAGGGCTGCAGCTTGTCGCAGAAATCCTCGATTCCTTCCGTTCCTTTGATCGCCAGCGTGGTGGCCTCCTTGACCACGTTGGGGGTCAGGTTGAGCCGTTTCGATGCCATATGTGGATCCTTCGAAGTCACGTTTTCGACGTGATCGTACCACTTCGGTGCCAACGAAACCAAGGATTCGGAGGCGGATGCGACCCCAAGGAATGGGGTCTCCACATTTTTCGCGAAAAAATCGATCGAAAGTGCTGTACGAGGCTCCTGGAGCGTAAGAGACGGGTAATCATAATCCTGGGGTCGGGGGTTCGAGTCCCTCCCCCGCTACCATGGTTAGCCGACATAGCCATGCTCGGAAACAGGGCGGGATTTGCCGCAGAGGGCGGCGATGCGCCCCCTTATTCAATCCGCACACTCCGGTCATCCTCGGCATTTGCTTTGGTCCCTGCGCCGCCCGGTCGGCTGGGGCTGGCGTGCACGATGATCGCCGTCACCAATTCACGGATGGTCGCAAACTCCATTGGCTCGCCGCGCTTCAATTCATCGGCCAATTCTGTTACCGCGCGCTTGTAGCGATCGATGGCCTTCGGATGCAGGACGATCACGTTGTCGCCTTCCCTGGCAGTCTCAAGCCTCTCGCTGAGTATTTTGCGCTCGGCCTCCAGTTCGCGCAGTCGCGGGATGATAGGCTCGGGTGGCGCGCCCTTGGTGATCGCATCGACAGCGCGCTTAATCTCGCGCTCGATCTCGCCTAGGCGACGTTCTGTCCGCGTGCGCTCGGCGTTCGCCTGCTTCTTGAGCTGCTTGCGTTCGGCGTTATAGGCCTCGACAAACTCGGTGATCACCTCGGGGTGCGCTACTGCTGGCGCAATCCCTTGATGGCCAGCGCCTCGATGTCGTCGAGCCAAACGCGCCGCCCGTTAATGCGCGAGCCACTTTCCTTGTAGCTTGAGCATTGAATGCGCATGCCCTTGCGATCGGCGCCCGCATCCAGACATCCTGATCTTCGCCCGTCATGAGTATCACCGGCATCGCCTTGGAATGTTGGCTCGACGACTGCGTTCGGCGACGTCGTCAGGAAACCATAGACCGGGGATCGGCATGGACTTCATGCCTCGCTCCCCATTGAAGATCGTCCACATGCCTGCGAAGGCGAACAACGGTCGGTCCTCGTTGAGTGCGAACCACACCACGTCCTTCTTAGTCTCAGTGTTCGTTTTCGGTGCGTACTCGGCGAAGCTATTTGCTGGACACTCTCCGGGACCACCACGTTGACGGCATGCTGGGCATATCTGAATGCAGTTCCAATGTCTTCCACAATACATAGTGGCTAATTTGAATGGTGGACAACCTGAACATTTTCCTTGACCGTCGTGGCCCTCGATTGTCCCGCAACAGTTTGGAGTCTTGTAAAATGAGTTTTACGGATGAAGTTCTCGCATCGAAGTTTAGCGACATCGAACGCGATATCGGAGACGTGATCCAAAACGGCAATCGCGCATTACCTTCCATTCACATCATTCCAAAAGACGAACATCCGCTTCCGAAAGGCCCAATGCCCGATTACGTCTCGCACAAGGAAGGCGTCAATCAGGTAGGCAAACTCTCCGCCGAAGTCATCGTCCGCGAATATGAAGCGGCGGTAAAAGAGATCGAAGCACTCGGTGCCGAACTGAAAGACGCCGCCAAGAGGTGCGAGGAAACCGTTGCTGGTGTTCACTCAATGGTAAATGAGATCAAGGAACTGGCAGCAAGCTATCGTGAGGAGGGCAAACGCTACTTCTTGCAGATCGAGGAATGCTCGCTGATGACGTCCGAAGTTCGCACGGTCTGCGAAGAACTTAAGAAAAAAATCGCAACGACAATTGCCGCTTAAGTAGACTATTGACGGATCTTCTAAGTGGCCGCGTCATTCATTGTCGCGGTCACCAGCCAATGTTGTCCGTTGCTGTCGGACGGGCTCGGCGAGGGTTGGCTCGGATCGAGCCGAGCAAATGGCAACGCTGCAACGTCGAGCCAACGGTATTGGGGCGCGCCGGGGCGGAAACGAACTCGCTGATCCACTCATTTCGATTACTATCCGGGGATAACTTTGGTGCGAGGGACAATCCTTCGTTTCGCTGCCGACCGATTACCACGCATAATGTTGCGCCTGCGATGAGACGATCTTTTCAGAGGAAAGAGCAGTTCAGTGAGTTTCACTCGCAAACAAAGAAGTTCTTCGTATTGAATCCTCAAGTCCTTATCGGGTGTCTAAGCAGGCCTACATTGCGAGTACGTTTGGACATAGCAACTCCTGCGGAGTGCAAATACCTAGTTAAAAGCAAAACATGTGATGCATTAACTTAGGTTCCAAAACTGCAATTGCTCATTTCGACCGCAGTTTTACCTCACAAAGCTCTCACTCGCCTTTTATGCCCCTCGAAAAACAACCTTCGCACCATTTAAATGATGGAGAATCGCGCGGAACAATTAATGGAGCCGATGATGAAGCGAACTGAATTAGATCAGACGAGTACCGACGAGCTATGGTCGCTGCACGTTGAAGTCTCCGATCTTTTGCAGCAACGTATCCGCGAGGAAAAGCTGAAGCTAGAACAGCGTCTAAAGCTGCTGGAAGCTCCAGCGTCAGGGCGTCGTCGGTATCCTCCGGTTTCCGCGAAATATCGCAACCCTGATCAACCATTTGAGACGTGGTCCGGCCGTGGCAGGCAGCCGCGCTGGCTGGCCACGCAGTTGCACGCCGGTAAGCGGGTTGAGGATTTCAGGATTAAAAAGGCGGCAGGTGGACGATAATCGTCGGCGCTGTAATCGGCGCGCAGGCGGTTTGATGAATTTTTCCGGCGGATGGTGACGTGCCCCAGCTTGGGGTCGGCTGGAGACGCCAAGGTCGCACCGTACTTCAGCGATGCTTGTCAGGCTCGCCATTTGGACTGCCGTCGCTGCCGCCGTTGCCGTAGCCGTTGTTGCCCCTGGGCCCGCCGCCCGCGCCAGAATGCGCGATTGCATCGGAGGTCAGAGAGGTCGATAGCGGCAGCGTTATTACCGGAGGCGTTACCGCTGCGAACCGGCCAGCCGAAATCAAAAACTTGCGGCGATCTTCGATCTCTCCTTGTTGGCGCTCGTCCATGCTTGCCTCAAGGTCCTTGTAGAAATAATATGAGAACCGCATTTAAGATCGTACATTTGGTCCCAGCCCTGACCACTCACGTTTTGTTTCTAAATGATAGGGCTCCTCGGTCAGCTAGGAAGCTATCGAGGAACTTGCGAGAATTTTCCGGAAGCTCATCCCGTGAAACCGTTTGATTGTGAGGCAGCGAACTTTGGCTTGACGGCGACCCACGTCTAACTTCATCGATTTCTGTGTTGAAGGCTTTTTCTTTATCCGCAATCAAATGCTGAAGATAATCGAGTTCCAACGTTTTGCGACTGAGAAGTCTATCGGACCCGAGTTCCGCAATACGGTCAGTTGCCTGCGACTTGGTAGCCATGTTTTTATCCTCCCTACCTGAGAGTAAACGCGGGATCGGGAAAAAGTTGCTATTTTGTTTTCGGCGAGGATTGCCCCGCTCCCAAGGCGGATTCGAATGACTTGCCGAGCGACATAGGCCCAACCTCAAGAATGCCTGCGCATGTACACGCATATGGCATTTGTGGACGGCCATAATTCTTCGGCGTCAACTACGGGCGGCTTGCTGCAAGAGCGCCAGCCGCCCATTCATTCTCAATATATCGCGTCACGAGCAATGCGTTTTTCTCGATCGCGAAGCAGGTCTGTCGAAGCACGCAAGCAGAAGCTGACCAACAACAGCAACACCGTAAGTGAAAGTAGCATTGGCAACACATCTACCGGTCACCAAATTCTAGTAAAATGAGACTGGTCGATTGTAGCCGGAGCTTGAAGAGCGCTACTGCAATGCAGATCGATGAAGCGACGACCAATATCGTGCCGCGCGCATTGTCTATGTCTGCAATGGGTCGCCGTACAAACCCTCTATAAGACACTTGCCCACTTTTCAGGATTGAGAGAGGTAGCGTGGCAGCTCGCGCTCGAACTCGGGAAAGTAGCGGGAGATCACGGTGATGTCGAAACGCCGCAGGATCGATCCTTGGGGTTCGCGATCAAGCAGGAATCGGAACGCCGCCTCGATGCAGCCCTCGGGCGTGTGCGTGCCCATCGTCAGCCGTTCGCAAGTATCTCTTGCCATCGTGACGTGATGGCGAGTCTCGCCGTTTCCCACACTGACGGTGACCTCGAATTCAAGTGGATCGCCTTCGCCGGTTCGCTCGACCTTGATCACAGCCTGGTCTCACCGTCGTTGCACGGATTCATGCTAACACGGCACGGCGGTTCAAAGAAAGTTGCGAAGGCTCGCCGCAAGTTTCGTTTAACGCCTCTGCGAACGGATGAAAGTGGAGCCGAGCGCACGCTTCCTGATGGAACTGCGACCGCACGGAAGATCACGTTGGGAGCCATGTCTTGGGAGCGGAGCTATGTCGGATTTTCCATGTGAGATTTTCGGTGGCGAGGCGATCGATCGTCGGCGGTTTGCCGGCAATTGGGAATATCCACGGTGGGCTCGAGTGGAACTGCCGGCGCGGCAGATTGTTGGGCCCATAATTGCCGCGAGCGTCTGAGCGCCTCTCACAGGAATTGACGGCGAGCTAGCCCCAGCGTCTGACGTCGGAACCGCGGTGAGGCAATGACAAGCTATGGAAGCGGAAATGGCTCATGGAAGTGTAGCTTTGAGCTGCCGTCGGATTTCGGTCATGGGCGGCACCATCGCCGCGATCGTGGTGATCGCGAGCATTGCACAGGCACAGACCATCAATACGCGGGGTCAGACTGCTTTCGCGGGCGAGCCCTCGACGTTGATGCATCGGGTTGCCGATCGTACAGGTGGCGGTGGACCTGGCGGCTTCGCCGATCTCGCCGAAAGAGTTGAACCGGCCGTGATTGGGGTCAGCTCTAAAGCTGCTGCGAACTCCAAAGGCCTTCCCGACCGATTGTTCGGTACACCTGATCAGGGGCCTCCAAACAAGCAGATTCCAGCGCCGAACGCCCGTGATCAACTGGTCTCGTTTGGCTCTGGCTTCTTCATCTCCGCGGACGGTTATGCCGTGACGAACAGTCACGTCGTGGAAGACGGCGATACGGCCGAGATCCGCACCAATGACAATAAGACCTACTCTGCAAAAGTCATAGGAAAGGATTCATTGACTGATGTCGCCCTGATCAAAGTCGATGGGCGCAGCGACTTCAGTTATGTAAAACTCGTCGATGAACTGCCGCGCGTCGGCGATTGGGTGTTGGCTGCTGGCAGCCCGTTCGGGCTGGGAGGCACGGTCACGGCCGGCATCGTTTCAGCGCGCGAGCGCGACATCGAAACGGGCTCCGCGACTGATTTCATCCAAATCGATGCGCCGATCAACCAAGGCAATTCTGGCGGCCCGAGCTTTAATGCCAGCGGCGATGTCGTCGGCGTCAACAGCAAGATCCTTTCATCCTCGGAAGGCTCGGTGGGCGTTGCTTTTGCGGTCCCCGCAGACACAGTCAAGGCCGTGGTATCGCAACTGAAAGACAAGGGCGCTGTCACGCGCGGATGGATAGGGGCCAAAGTTCAACCGGTCACTCCGGACATTGCCGACAGCCTCGGCGTGAACCATCTGCACGGTGCGATCGTGGTCAGCGTTCAGGACGACGGTCCGGCTGCCAGGGCCGGATTGAGACGCGGGGACGTGATCACCGCGGCGGAGGGGCAGCTGATCAAGAACGCCAAAGAATTGACCAAGAAGATCCACGCGATGGCGCCAGGCTCCTCGATCCGGCTCGCCATGCTTCGCGAAGGAAGGGAGAACTCATTGAATGTGGCCTTAGGTCAGATGCCTGATCAGCCCGAGGTCCCACCGGCCATTCGCAGGTAGTGGGACCGGAATCTTTCAGTCATCATCCCAGCAGGTCCACACAGAGAACAGAAATGCAAAAAGGGAGCGGTTCAATGTGCGACTACAGCCTGCACTGTGTCGAATCACGTGCTGCAACGTCGGGAGAATTGCTGATAACGAGCGAATTTCCCAATACCGTGACACGCGGCTTCGCCGCGGTCGGAGAGCCAGGAATTGCCGTGTGCCTCTCGCCGGGTACTGAGCTTGTGTTCAGCGAAGACGCAGTCAGTGATCATCCGTTCGCGGAGCTATTTCCCAGCATGCGGTTCGGCAGCATTGGGGCGCGGCTCGCGCGCTTCAGGCAGATCAATCAGGAACTGAGCGATAGGCACCACGATGCGCTTGAGTTTGCGAACGGCAGGGTCGTGCCGCTTACAAGGCTGCGCCCCGGTCAAACGGCAACCGTGCTGCAGCTTCCTGCACAATACAAACCCGACAAGAAGCCGTTGGAGGCGGAAGCACAAAAATCGCTTGTCACTCCCCCGGAAGAGCGGACCGTTTGAATTTGCCGGCAACTAAGCCGATCGTGATTACATAGTGGTTGCATCGTGGTTACCTGGGCTTGGCTTTCCGGTCCGTCGGTGCCTGCCGTCGCGCTCAGTGTCGTTCGATGAACAAACGTGCGGCCTTGAGCAGCCGCCGGCCCTGGTCTTCGGTGCTCTCGCGAAATGCCCAGCAGCGCAAGGCGCGTTGGGAATGCCCGCGACCGAAATAAAGGACTGCTCGATCATCAACTGCGGATGCGGCAGCTCGATTTCGCCGCGATCGGTATAAAGGTGAACACGCGTTCGACCTTCTCGCGTGCTGTTACAGGATGGTCTGAGCAAAAGGCGAACCAGGATGGCCTTTGCAGGACAGGTCACTTCATCTCTTGCAGCAACTTCCTCGCCTCACCCAACAAGGCCTTAATCTGCTTCCGCTCGGCGACCGTATTTTTTGTGAAGCGGCCGTGCTTGCACGCGTTCTGGTTTCCCTTGGGCGCGGCGACGTCACGCCGCCATCATGTCGAACTCGACATGAACGCGGTCATAGGGAAATTCCACGCCGCCACTTTCCGTCCGCTCCAAAATCCCCGCGCCCAGTAGCAGCGTCACGTCGGAGTGGACCCCCTTGAAGTCGCGATCGACCCGACGCGCGACTTCCCGGATCGTCAGCGGTCCGGCTCCAGTCATAACGCGCACAATTTCCATGCGCTTGGGCGCCAGCACCCGCCAAAGGTCGCTGACGCTCTCGAACGAAATTCGGTCGTCGCCAGCCTTACGCTGCCCGTGTGCAGTCGCCAGGATGCGGCGCGTCAGGTCGCTTTGTGTCTCGACGCCGAGGATAACCGTCCGCATGCTCTATCTCCGTTTATTCACGTCGCGCCAAAAGTCCGCGAGCAGCCGCTCCAGCCCACGAAACGTGTAACGGCTTTCCTTGCCATCCAGGTGGCGATGATCGCCCTTTCCACGCTCATTGTCGTAACGCACGCGGCAAACGCCGTTCACCACATAGGCGAGCCGGTATTTGTAGCTGTGCGGACTGCCCGGGACGCGCTCGGGAACTTCCCACACAACCAGCTCCGCGAAGCCGGGGCTGACGACAAGCCGGCTTCGCGTGATCTTACGTGCTTTGGCCATTGATGGAATTCGTTACATCAAGGGTGTCGTGATGTCAATCAATACATCAACCCTGACAATTTCGACGGATTTGCTTGTTTTTCGCGAGCGGAAGTATCGCCGTCCTGGGCAGTCATGCTGCCCATCGAGCATCATCCCCGCTTCCGCATCAGGGGATCCATCGCCTCATCGGACACAGCGATATCGTTTTGCGATGCGTGAGGGCTTTCGAGGCGACCAGGCCGCTGGGGTGAGCCGGTGCAACTTCAACTCTCAAAAGGATTTTTTGCGCGCAATCGCGCCCAAGGGCCCATTGTTTGGGGCGGAGCACGGCTATTCTTGCCGATTGCGCGATGATGGAGTAGTGCCGCTGATTTGCCCGACGACGTGTCAAATGTTTTCGCGCCATCGCTCGGGCATCATGCCAGCGACTACCTGCTACTTTGCATGGGGTTGTTTTCCGTATTTTAGTTGGGAGGCACCGCGATCGCGGTCGCCACGATGGGGATTGCCATCGAGAAGCGTGGTGCCCACGTTCCTTTCCTCTTTTCATCGAGACGAAGAGCTACGTCGTTCGATGGCGCCAGCTCTTTCTCTGCTGACGCCGTCAGACGATGCGGGCACATAGCGAAGCACCCAAGGCTATCAGGAGGATCCCGGTGAGTCTGTTGAACCAATCCAGCGCGGCTTTCTGCAAGCTCCGAAACATGGTGTTCGTGCTGAGGGCGAGGAAGAGATACCAGGATGCACTGCCGAGCATCACACCGATGGGCATCGCCAGCGCGCGTTCCATGATCAGCGGTTTGCCGGTTTCCAGCGCGGACGCGACACCCAGGTACGGTAGTATCGTCATCGGGTTGGCGGCGGCGATCAACAGGGTCGATGTATAGGCCGAAAGCAAATCTGCGCATGTCGGATCTCCGCATGTCGAGCCGTGCGCCGCGTCCGTGGACACGAGAATGGTTCTGAGGCCCATCAAGACCAGCACAATCCCTCCCGTGATGCGCAGCGGCGTGTGCAGGGCGAGCGTCATCTGTGTCAACACGGTCCCGCTCACCACGGCCAGGCAACTGAACATCCCGTGGGCTGTTGCCGCACCCATGCCGCTCGCAACTCCTATCCAGCTTCCGAATGCCAGCGTCCGCTGCACGCACATCAAGCCAATCGGGCCGAACGGGATAGCGACGAACAAGCCCAGCGCCGCTGCCGGCAGCAAGTCCGCGATGAACGGCGTCATTTCCAGAACGGCTTGGCTGCTTCGGCCATGGCCTCTTGCCGCGTCTTGCCGATGTCCTTGAGAAAGTGGTCATCGAGCTCCGCCAAGGCTTGTCGCTGCCGCGACCGCTCTGAACACTGGACACACCAGCTAAAGAACTGTGTTGCCCATCCAGGTCGACACGTCTCAGCGCCATCATGGTGGCTGGACGCTGCGGCTGCTTTCCGACTCGTGAATGAATTGACGCCTGCGATTGAGAAAATCATAGGATGCTTCATGTGAAACCTCCTGTTCGATTTCGATAGGTCAGCTTGCAGCAGCGTGATTAGGTCGAGCTGCGACCCGCGGCCGTGAATTGCTTCACAACTCACGCGCTCGTGTCTCCAAGTTGTGAGTTCGCGATTCTGCAGGTCGGCGGAAGTCCGCTTTAATGTGATTTGCGGTGATGATTGATCTGCGATTTGGAAAGTGCGTGCGGGTGCGAAATGGAACGCGCCCGCCCTGCATCAGTCCGTCGACCTTTTCAGCGGCCCAACATTAGAAAAGCGAAGCGGTATGACGGAAGGTCCAATCCGCGGATAGTCAATCAGTCCAATTCAGGCGGCGCCTCAGGACTGTATTTGTCGGATTGATCTGAGCGCGTCGCTCACGCCGCTTTCGAGCGTCGGGACATACGTTCATCGAAGCAACTTCGCAGCCGCCTCAGTCCTTCGGCAATCTGCGCCGTTTCGATCGCCCCATATCCCAGCATGATGCCGGCCTGAGGCTCTCTCTCCAGCGGGAAGGATTGAATGGCAACGCCGAGATCAAAGGCCCGTGATGCAATCGCATCGATATCATCAGCCGACGCTGTTCGCGCGTAGGCGGCGATATGCAGCCCCGTGCTCGATGGAACAAGATCGAGGTATTCGCCGAAGTTCCTCTTGATCCCCGCCGTCAGCGCCTGATGCCGTTCGCTATAGATGCGGCTTACCCTGCGAATGTGGCGCGCAAACGCGCCCTCGTCGATGAACTGCGCCAGCGCATTCTGCGCCATTGTCGCTGTATGCCAATCGGTGACAAACTTCGCCTTGTACGCCGCCTCTCGCAGCGACGGCGGCACGACCATGAAGGCCAGCCGGAGAGTCGGCAGCAACGTCTTGGAAAACGTGCCGACATACACAACGCGACCGGTCGTATCGAGAGTTTGAAGCGGCTCGAGCGGACGTCCGCCGAAGCGAAACTCGCTGTCATAGTCGTCCTCAACGACAACCGCATTGTAGCGCTCGGCCCATGCAAGCAGTGCACGCCGACGCGGCAGGCTCATGGCCATGCCGAGGGGAAACTGATGCGAGGGCGTTACGTAGACCACCCTGGCCTCGGCTGGCAGCGCCGCCACGACTAGACCTTCGCTGTCGACCGGCACACCAATCACGCGCGCGCCCAGCGCCTTGAACAAGTCCTTTGGAGGCCGATAGCCCGGTTTCTCCACCGCAACGACGTCGCCGGGCTCGAGAAGCACGCGAGCGATGATGTCGACTGCCTGCTGGGTGCCATTCGTCACGATGACGTCGTCGGGCGATCCGGAAACGCTTCGCGAGATGCCGATGTGGCGAGCGATCGCCGTGCGCAGGTCGCAATTGCCCGCGGGATTCTCGTAGATGCCTGCCGTCATCTCGCGCGAGCGCAGCGCACGGGCGACGACCCGCCGCCAGGTTCGGTACGGAAACAGCGAAGCGTCCGGAAGCCCGGCCCTGAAGTCGAAACGCGCCGAGCGGCGAAAGAACGCCGGAAGCGGTATCGTCTCCCAAACTCCACGCACCCGAATTGCGTGGGCCGTCGATCGCCCTGTTTTCGACGCCGGACGTTTTGCCTCAAGGTGATGGCTGACGAACGTTCCGGAGCCCGCATGGGATGTCGCGAATCCTTCCGCAACTAGGGTTTCATAAGCAATTGCCACCGTCGATCGTGCAACCGTCAGCGCGGCGGCTAGTTCTCGCGTAGGAGACAACGGCTCTCCAGGCCGAAGGCGCCCGTCCAGAATTGCCTGCCGGATCTGACGATAGATCTCGCCACTGAGGTCACTTCGACCAACAAGACTGACATGAAAAGCCACAGTACCGAGCCCTCTCTGCTCCGCATTGGACTGGCAACCTTAAATAGGGGTGTACGTTCCATCATACCGCTCTGCAGGTTCCACCGGGGACTGTCAGAGCCGCGCAGCGGGCGAGGCGCTGTGGCGCCCACTATGGGAAACCGGCAACCTCGCTAATTGGAACCCGTGTCCTCGCACGGCGTTCCCCACCACAGGTACGCGACCGCTGGTGGCGCGTGGCGCGAACGTATGAATGCATGCTTTGTCGATTAACTCGGTATAAGAGTCGCGATGACAAAACTTCCCATGACGGCCGCGGGCTACGCTGCCCTTGCAGATGAACTGAGGCACCGCATTCGCGTCGAGCGGCCCGATCTTGTTCAGCGAATTCAGCAGGCAATCGCCGACGATCCAAATCTGGTTGAGAATTCGGAATATCAGGTTGCGCTTGCAGAGCAAAGTGTCAACGACACTCGAATTGCCGAGTTGGAAGACAAACTCGCGCGTGCCGATATCGTCGACGTATCCAAGCTTTCCGGCAATACCATCAAGTTTGGCGCCACGGTGACGCTGATTGATGAGGACACCGGCGAGAAGCGGGTCTGGCAGATCGTCGGCGAACCGGAAGCCGACGCGAGCAAGGGCAAGATCTCGATAACTTCACCGATCGCCAGGGCGTTAATCGGAAAGAGCAAAGGGGAAACCGTGGCCGTCGAGACGCCAGGCGGCCGCAAGGCTTTCGGGGTCCGACAAGTGGAGTGGTTTGAGGCAAAGCGAAAAAGGCGCGAACAGGCGTGAAACGGCGTTCGATCTTCGGGTCGGGCACAGCATCGCATCGGATATTGTTATCGCGATCGTCACGCACGCGCCTGGTTCGGGCCGCTCGCCTTTGAACGATGCAACAGCTCGGTAACTTCCTGATCGGAAGTCTGGCAGAAATCCCTGTAGTGCATACCGACCGCAAAGAACGGATCGGGGCTCTTGAGGCAAATGATTTCGTCTGCCTCCGCACTCAGCTCGTCGAGCGAATCGCGTGGCGCAACCGGCACCGCAAGGACGAGGCGGCCCGGCTTCGCCCTTGCAAGCGCTCTCAGCACGGCTTTCACGCTTCCGCCGGTGGCGATGCCGTCATCGACGACAATGGTCGTACGGCCGGCAATCTCTGGCGGTGGACTCTCGTCGCGGTAAAGGCGCCGTTGACGTTCGATTTCGGCAAGCTGGCGGGCAGTCTCAGCTTCCAGGTAGGCCACGCCCGGCTGGATCTCGCGAACGATGTCCTCATTGAGCACGACCTGCGGATGGGCGCCATCGACGACCGCACCGAGCCCGAGCTCCTCATGACCCGGCGCGCCGATCTTGCGCACGAGCGCTACGTCGAGCGTGGCGCGCAGCGCTTGCGCAATCTCGAATGCAACAGGAACGCCGCCGCGCGGCAGCGCAAGCACGACTGCGTCCCTGTCCCTGAACTTCATGAGCGCCGACGCCAGCCGGCGTCCGGCGTCCCGCCGGTCGGCGAAAACCGTATCGGCGTCGATCGCCTCTTCGGAGAGGGGCGACGCCAGAAATTGGCGGAACCAGCGCGTGGCATATTGCGTCACCTGCTCGAGCGCGCCGGGTTCTTCGAACAGATGCGTCGCCTTCGGCACGATCACGAGGTCCTTCTCGCAAGAGAGCTCCGCAAAAGCCGAACGGTTGAGCGGAATCACCGGTAGGTCGGCTCCACCAACGATCAGCAGCGTCGGCGCCCTGACGGCGTGCAGCGCATTGCCGGCCAAATCCGGGCGACCGCCGCGCGAAACCACCGCAGCGACGTTTTGCCGGTCGGCAGCCGCGACCAGCGCGGCCGCTGCACCGGTGCTTGCGCCGAAATAGCCAATCGGAAACTTCGCGAGCTCTGGCTTGTTGCGGGTCCAGTCTGCGGCGTCTGCAAGCCGTGATGCCAACAGCGGGATATCGAATACGTTGCCGCGGTCCCGCTCCTCCTCCGGGCTGAGGAGATCAAGCAGCAGCGTGGTGAACCCGGCCTCACGGAGAGCCGCTGCGACCTGGTTGTTGCGTGGGCTTAGCCGGCCGCTACCGCTGCCATGCGCAAAAATCACAATGCCGGTTGCATCGTGAGGCACGCCCAAAATGCCCGCAAGGTGGTGCGGACCGACCAGGAATTCGCTGATCTGTTCCCGTGCACTCGCCATGATCAGAACCCAAAGGAATAGGTTTCTGCCGCGCCCGCTCCGGCTCTTGTCGCAAGCGGTGTCACCGCCTTGGTATCTTCGAACCAGACGAACGCGTCGAACTGTTCGGGCAATACCGCCTCGAAGTAGGCCGGTCGAAATAGAACGCGAAATCGTCCTGCTCCGGTGCCCCGAGATGCTCGCCTGCCTCGTGCAGGAGATCGATCAGCTCGCGATTGGTCCTCTCGCGAACTTGTTCGGCTTCCGGTGAAAGGGCCATGCGCCGGGTTCCCTAGATGGTTGCTGCGCCTGTCCAGCATCGGCGTACCGACGCGCGGCTTGCAGGGATCGTCCTGAGCGCACGCGGGAAACGCCGATCAGCGTGCCTTGTTGAAGCAACTCAAGCGCCGGTCCGACGTTCCTTTGTATCGGCGGAATCGACCGGTAAGGCGTGTAGTTGCACCCCGGGGACCGAGCGAGCCCGCCGCTGCGACCTTTCGCATTCCATGAGCACGGGAGTCTGCATATGGTGTTCAAGTTGACGAGTCCTGCATTCGACGACGACCAGCCGATTCCGGTCAAGTACACTTGCGACGGCCAGAATGTGTCTCCGCCGCTTCATTGGTCGGATCCCCCGCCGGGTACGAAGAGCTTCGCCCTTATCGTTGAGGACCCGGATGCACCGTCCGGCACGTTTCGGCATTGGGGCATCTACAACATCATGGGTGAGCGGACGATGCTGCCGGAAGCCATCGGTCACGGGCCAAAGACGGAGCGTCTCGGCAAAGGCGTGAACGATTTCGGCGAACTAGGCTATGGCGGGCCGGCGCCGCCCAAGGGTCATGGTACGCATCACTATCACTTCAAGCTGGCGGCTTTGGATGTCGACGAGCTATCGCGCTCGCCGAGCATGCCGGTAGTCGACATCTGGAAAGCAGCCGAGAAGCACACAATCGGCCAGGCTGAGCTCGTCGGGACGTACCGCAGGTAGCGGCGACGCGCTGCATTGAACGAGCGGGTGTCGAGGTGCGCCTGTGGCATGCCCGCTCCCGCTCGACATCCTATTCCTTCCGTTGGCATCGATAGAAGGTCGTGCGATTACGTACCTTGCCGCTCCGTAGCTTGGACTGTATGGCTTGAGCCGTTGGTCCACAGGCTCAGTGACGCGAACGCTCCTGCAATCCTCCGACTGAATGCCTCAGCCGGTAACCGCGCCCGCGTGTTGGCCGCCCGGCCGCGAAATCCCATGCAGCGCGGTAGCGGCGCCGTCACCCGGCTTGGAAACCGCGATATCGCCGAGCGCAATGATGCCGACCAGCCGCTTGTTTCGAGTGAGCACCGGCAACCGCCGCACCTGAATGTCGGTCATGTTGCGAGTGACTTCATCGATATCCTGGTCTTCGAAACAGTATTTGACATCTGCTGTCATGACGTCGCGCACCGGCGCATCCGGACCTCGACCCATCGCAATTCCGCGCGTGGCAATATCACGGTCAGAGATCATTCCCACCAACCGATCATTTTCAGCGACGGGCAACAGCCCGATATTGAGCGTCGCCATCGCCTCGGCTGCATCCCTGATGCTGTCCTGCGGAGTGCAGAGCTGCACGTTCGTGGTCATGGCATCGCAAACTTTCATCTCGAGTCTCCTCTTTTGCTGATAGGCCGCCAACGAAATTTGCAAGCGGACGTTCCCTCTATCGACCGGAAATCGAGATGTGGAACATCGCGCGTATTAGCGTGTTCAACGCTTGGACAAGAGCAAAGCGGAGCGGATGACGATGGCGGGACGGCTGAACGGCAAATCATCGATCGTGACAGGTGCGGCGACGGGAATCGGCGAAGCTATCGCCCATAAATTCGCGCGAGAAGGTGCGAAAGTCATTGTTGCCGGACTGCCCGCCGATCCGGTGGAGGACGTCGTCCATGCCATCCGGGCGCGCGGCGGCGTGGCCGAACCTTTTCTTGGCGATGTTGCAGACGAGGTGGATGCGCAAGCCTGCATCGCCCTGGATCGATGCATTCGGCAGGCTCGACATCCTGATAAACAATGCCGGCGTCTTTCCCGAAATTGCCGAATGCGAGGATCACTCGGTCGAGGTGTTCGACTACATCGTGCGTAACAATGTCCGATCTGCATTCCTGATGACGAAGTTTGCGCTGCCACATCTGAAGCGCTCGCGGGGTGTCGTGATTTCGACGGGATCAGAGGCCGGCGAAATGGGTGAGCCGACGGCGGCGCCCTATGGTGGTTCGAAGGGCTTCCTTCACGCTTTCATGCGCGGCGTGGCCTGCGAACAGGGCAAGCACGGCGTGCGCGCCCTCTGTGTGTGCCCCGGCCCTATCGATACGGCCTGGACGCACAAGGAGACCGGGCCGATGAACGAGCAGATGGAGAAGCAGACTCTCGCCGGTACTGTGCTTGGTCGGCGCGGCACCCCGGAGGAGATGGCCAATGTCTTTGCGTTCGCCGCGTCGGATGAGGCGAGCTTCGTAACGGGAGCGCTGATATTTGCTGACGGCGGCACCACGATTGCAAAGGGCGGTCCGGGGGAGATGGCGCAGAGCTTTGTGAGGGAGCAACCCAAGCCGACGCTCGATCTCCGGCACTCGCACGACGGTCTCAAGGGCAAGCCTGTCGAGAACCGCACGCACTAGATGAAGCTGCGAGCAGAATGCCGGTCGCCATCGAGTCGCTGGTGGTCAGAGCACTGGTACCGCCCGGAGCAAGGCCTTTCTGCCCGAGTGCGCCCCTTGGCTGAGGCGAGCATCCGGATGCTCGCTGACAGCATCGGTCGGCGGGAATATGCTGTCATATATTGCGCGCGCCTCTTGAATTAAGCGAGCCCGCTCAAGCTCTGGCTTCGGAACAAGCCGAACGATTTCGCCCATGTAGGGTCCCCGTCGGAAAACATTCTTGATTTTCAGGCGCGTTATGTTATAACGTAACATACGGTGGATTAGCGTCCTGTCAAGTCGCGTTTGGTCCGGTCGGCAGCATCGGGACGCAACACGCTTCGCCGTCGCATCTATGCGTTGGTAGGCTGGATGTGCCGATTGCGTCGATCGAAGAGGCTAGCGCCGCAATGCCGTCTCGGGGATGGCCCTGCGCACCACCTCGCGCATCGCAAAGCTCGAGTGGATGCGCGCCACCCCGGGCATCCGTGAAAGATGTTGCTTGTGGATGCGCTCGAAGTCCGCGATGTCGCGTGCGATGACCTGCAAGTGATAATCGTCGCTGCCCGACATCAAGTGACAGGACACGACATCCGGACAGCGGGCGATCGCCGCTTCGAATGCGGCCAGGTAATCCTCGCTCTGTTTTTCCAGCGTGATGGTGACGACGACGGTCGTGACGAGCCCGAGCGCAGTCGGCTCGAGATCGGCGCGATAGCCCCTGATAATTCCACCTTCCTCGAGTTGGCGGATGCGGCGCGCGCAGGCTGTCGGCGACAGTCCGACCTTTTCAGCGAGCTCGATCTGGCTCGCCCGGGCGTCGGCGAGGAGCTCGCTCAGAATCCGATAATCGATGCGATCCAGTTCATTCACGCTACAAGTCACCATTTTATAGGGCTAACATGCAGAATATATGCGCAAATTTCTCCCAGCAAGCCGCAATTCGCCGAGAAGCGCTGCCGACTCAGCAGTACTTTATTTGCAGGCAGATGGCCTCGAATGCAGGAGCAAGCCCATGCGGATCGGTGTGCCCAAGGAAATCAAGGTCGAGGAATATCGGGTGGGCCTGACCCCGGCTTCGGTGCGGGAATATGTGACGCGGGGACACGACGTGATCGTCGAGCAGGGCGCCGGGATCGGCATTGGCGCAGGCGATGACGTCTACCGTTCGGCCGGCGCTGCAATCGTGGATACGGCCGCGGAAATTTTCGCGACCGCTGATATGGTGGTCAAGGTCAAGGAGCCGCAGCCGAGCGAATGGCGCCAGCTTCGCGACGATCAGATCCTCTTCACCTATTTGCACCTTGCGCCGGATGCGGCGCAGACCAAGGGGCTTCTGGCATCCGGCTGCACTGCGATCGCTTACGAGACGGTGACGGATGCCCATGGAGGGCTTCCCTTGCTTGCGCCGATGAGCGAAGTGGCGGGACGGTTGGCGATCGAGGCGGCCGGCGCTGCCTTGCGGAAATCGGCGGACGGAATGGGCAAGCTGATCGGCGGGGTACCCGGCGTGGCGCCAAGCAGGATCGCGGTGATCGGCGGTGGCGTGGTCGGCACGCATGCCGCGCGGATGGCCGCAGGGCTAGGCGCCGACATCGTTATACTGGAACGGTCGCTGCCGCGCCTTCGCGTTCTCGACGAGATGTTCCAGGGACGCGTGCGCACGCGCTATGCAACGCTGGAAGCGATCGAAGAGGAGGTCATTGCGGCCGACGTCGTCATCGGCGCCGTGCTGGTGCCGGGCGCCAGTGCGCCGAAGCTCGTCTCGCGCGCGCATCTCGGCCGCATGAAATACCGTGCCGTACTGGTCGACGTTGCGATCGACCAGGGCGGCTGCTTCGAGACGTCGCGGCCGACGACCCATCAGGCGCCGACCTATCTCGTCGACGAGATCGTGCACTATTGCGTCACCAACATGCCGGGCGCGGTGCCGGTGACGTCGAGCCATGCGCTCAACAATGCCACGCTGCCGTTCGGCCTTGCGCTGGCTGAAAAGGGCATTCGCGCGCTGATCGAGGATCCGCATCTGCGCGCCGGACTCAACGTGCACCGCGGACAGATCACCAATCGCGCGGTCGCCGACAGCCAGAATTTGCCTGCAGCGGCACCCGAAATGATTTTGGCGGCGTGACGCCGACTCGCCTTACGAAGATTGTTGGCCCCGCCTTCACGCCGCCCAGCACTGTCCTCCGCCGTCCACGCGCAGCACCTGGCCTGAGACGAACGCGCCCAACGGACCTGCGAACACTTCGACGACGCGCGCGACTTCGTCGACGGTCGCGATGCGATCGAGTGTGCCGGCTTCCACCATCCGGTTCTGATCCACCGCGCGCGTGCCCATGAAGCGGCCGGTGCGGGTGTCGCCGGGGGCGATGCAGTTCACTGTGATGTCATAGGATCGGAGCTGATCGGCGAGGCAACGCGTGTAATGCGTCATGCCGGCTTTCGCAACCGCATAGATCGAGCCGTTTGTACGGCCCTTGAAGGCTGCGACCGAACCGATGGTGACGATGCGGCCCTGACGCCTCGGCATCATTTCCTTGGCCACCGCCTGGCAGGTCAGGATGGTTGAGAGCAGGTTGCGATCGAGCACCGCGCGAACATCCTCTTCGCGAATGCCGACGGCGTCGTTCGGATCCGGCTTGCCGCCTTTGGCCGCGATATCGCCACCTGCATTGTGAACCAAAATGTCGATCGGACCCAATTGCTTCGTCGTGGTCTCGACGACACGCGCGATGTCGGCGCCTTGCGTAAGGTCGCCGAGTACGCGGATGGTGCGTACCCCATGCGCCGCGGCCACCGCTTCCGCGACCGCCGTCAGCGTCGATCCCTCGCCATATTCGGCTGGGCCGTGTTCGCGCATCCCGTGGATGGCGACATCGGCCCCCATGGCCGCCAGCCGTTCGGCGAACGCGCGGCCTAACCCGCGGCCAGCACCGGTGACCAGCGCAACCTTTCCCTTCAGCGACCGCGCGTCGTCCTGTGATGCCATGACGTCCTCTCCCTATTTTCCCGAAATGTCAGTCTGCGGCGAGATCGAGGCCGATCGCGAGCGCCTGCACGAGGCACATCGGCGCGACCAGAGTGCGCAGCGCCGGCTCCGGCATGTCCTGAATTTCGAACACGACCGAGGCGCCCTCAACGATCGGGCTCAGCAGACTATCGGTGATGGAGATCGCCGGCACGTTGCGCGCCACTAGTTCGGGAAATAGCCGCGCCGTATCAGGGTAATAGTTGCGGAAGCTGATCGCGACCAGCGCATCTTCGGAAGTGGCTGGATGCGATTGTTCGTGGATGCTGCCGCCGGTCCCGTCCAGCAACACCACGCGCCGCCCCAGTTTCCGCAGCACGTAAGCCAGATGCGTTGCTACTGGAAACGAGCCGCCGAGGCCCAGCAGATAAATGTCGCGCG
Source organism: Bradyrhizobium retamae (assembly GCF_001440415.1). Lineage (GTDB taxonomy): Bacteria > Pseudomonadota > Alphaproteobacteria > Rhizobiales > Xanthobacteraceae > Bradyrhizobium > Bradyrhizobium retamae. The sequence continues at coordinate 80,373 of NZ_LLYA01000153.1, read as the reverse complement.
CTTTCGCCAATATCATGATGGCAGCTTCGAGTTGGCGCTCATGGGCGGATTGGCTGAGCGTTACCAGAGCCGATTGCGCTTCCGCCACGAAGCGCCCCAGCACTGCCGCGGGCTTGCGGCCGAGGGCGGATTTCTCCTCGCTCTTCATCCGCGCCAGCCGCGCCTTGTAGCTGGGCGCCACGCCTGCCACGAGGCGCGAGCGGAACACTTCCTGCATCTGAGTAAAGCCGCCGAAGCCGAGCGCATGCGCGAAGCGGACGATGGCCGACGGCGGCACGCCGGAACGCTCCGCAATCTCCGCGACCGTGCCCAACGCGACATCGATCGGATGATCGAGCACGAATTCCGCGATCTGCTGCAGGCGTCCAGACAAGGCGCGATGCCGTTGGGCGATCGCCCCGCGCAACTCTTCGTAACTCATGGCCGTACCGGCAGGTTTGTTCATGGTGTCAACTTTACCCGATTACGGCCGTTTCGCCGCTTGGTTCTAGACTCTGGTTCAAATATTCCACTTTACATTTAGAATAGAACGTTCATTCTATGGACCGCAACAACAAAATAAGCGGTTGGGAGGGAGCCATGAAACGACGTGAAATTTCGCGGCGGAGCGTTCTGAAGGGCAGCCTGATGGCCAGCGCCCTTGCCGGAACGGCGAGTTACTTCGGACCGTGGAAGGAAAACCGTGTCTGGGCGCAAGGCGCCGCCAAGCCGATCAAGCTCGGCCTGACCTGCGATGCCAGTGGTCAATACGGTAACAGCGGGCAGGACGATTTGCGCGGAATCCAGATGGCGATCGACGAGGCCAACGCCAAAGGCGGCGTGCTTGGCCGCAAGATCACCTGGATCACGGCTGATACCGAAACAACGCCGGCCACCGGCAGCCGCCTCGCCGAGCGGTTCATCACAAGGGAAGACTGCACCATCTTGATCGGTGCGGTGCATTCAGGCGTCGCCAATGCCATCACTCAGGTCGCTGCCAAGAATGGCGTCATCTACCTGAACACGAATTCGTCCGCCCCCAGCGAGGCAGGGGAGAACTGCTCGCGTATCAAGTTCGTCTGGGACGGCAACGGCACCAATTTCTCCAAGGCGTCGGTCGCGAACGCCGTCAATTCGATCGGCAAGAAGTGGATGCTGCTCACGAATGATTATGTGTGGGGCCACACCACCTCGGCGGCGACGAGAGCGCAGGTCGAAGGTGCCGGCGGCAAGGTCCTCGACAATCTGCTGGTGCCGCAGAACACCCGCGATTTCACGGCCTATCTCTTGAAGATTCAGCAGGCGAAGCCGGACGTCGTGGCGACCGCGATCGGCGGCGACGACATCAAGGCGCTGCGCGAGCAGGTCGCCCAGCTCAAGCTCGACGGTAAACCTGCCTGGATCAACAACCAGCAGGACTGGCCTGACGTCTGGGGCTCGCCCGACAGTCTGTTCGGCGTGTTCGGCACCACCTGGTATCACAAGCTGGCGCTGCCTGGCGTCGCTGATTTCGTCAAGAAATGGCAGGCCACCAACAAGGAGGGCTCGATTCCGGTGCCCGGCAATGTTTCCTACAACGGTTACATGGCCACACGGGAATTGCTACGCGCGATCGAGCGCGCCGGCTCGACCAACAACGTCAAGATCATCAAGGAGCTTGAGAATCTGAAGGTCTCGGCGACTGACCGCATGCAGCATTTCGATGCCTATATGGATCCGGTGACGCACCAGATGCAGCAGACGATCTATCTGGCACGGCGCAATCCCAAGCCTGCGGACAAGACCGATCTGTACGAAATCATCAGTTGGACCGAGCCAAAGGCGGCGGCCGATACCGATGCGCAGGCCAAGTGCAAGCTGGTCCCCTACGAGCAGGTTCCTACGGTTGATTCCTGAGTTCGCCGCTTGAATTCGCAGCGGGTGCGTCGTGTGCCCGCTGCTCTGCAACAGCAATACGAGAATTCGGCTTGTTCGATCTTCTGCCGCACATCCTCAACGGCCTCACGCTCGGCCTCCTGTTCGCGTTGATCGCGCTCGGCTTCATGCTGATCGTGGGCCTCATGGAGCAGATCAATCTGGCGCACGGCTCGCTGTTCGCGCTCGGCGCCTATTTCGCCATGCAACTGATGGGGCCGCGCCCGCCGTTCCCGGCTGACCTTGCACAGTCCTGGCTGGCATTGCCGCTCGGCTGGCGCTACGCCGCGACGCTGATCCTGGCGCCGGCTGCGGTCGGCCTCGTCGGGATCGCCATCGAATTCTGCATGCGCCGGACCTACGGCAAAGATCCGCTTTACGGTTTGCTGCTGACCTTTGGCGCTGCGATGGTGATCGAGGAGATGATCCGCCTGACCTGGGGCACGCGCGACTACGTGTTGCAGGTGCCGCAAGCGGTCAATGGCGGTTTTATCTTCGGCGATCTGATCTGGTCGACCTACCGCTTCTATGCCGCGGGCATTGCAGTCGCGGTCATCGGCCTGGTCTGGCTCCTGATCGAAAAGACCTCGTTCGGCGCCACCGTGAAGGCGGGTGCGCATGACAGCGAAATCGTGCGCGCGCTCGGCATCAACCTGACGCGGCTGCGGCTGCTCGTCTTCGTGTTCGGCACTATGCTGGCGGCCATCGCCGGCATTATCGTGGCGCCGATCTGGGGCATACGTCCGCATATGGGCGTCGACGCCGTCATTCCGGCATTCCTGGTAATCGTGCTCGGCGGCGTCGGCAGTTTCTGGGGCGCGGTCGTTGCCGGCCTTCTGGTCGGGCTCGCCGTCGGTCTGTCCGGGGCCTACGCCTCCGAGTGGTCGTTGCTATCGATGTACGTGTTGCTGGTAGCGGTCGTGACGTTCAGGGCGCGCGGGCTCTGGGGCAAGAAAAGCATGCTCGAGGCCTGAAGATGATCCCAACACCGCAATCCGATTCCGCGCGGCTCATCACGCCGACCATGCTGGTGCTGTGGCTGGTGCTGGCCACCGTGCCGTTCTGGATCGCGCGCGTCGGCCTCTATCCCTATCTCGGGATCGAGATCCTGATCTGGTCGCTCTATGCGCTCGCGTTCAATCTCGTGCTGGGCACCGCCGGCCTGCCGTCGTTTGGCCACGGCGCCTATTTCGGCATTGGAGCCTACGCTTTCGGCCTCTGCCAGTTCAATGTCGTCGCCAATCTCTGGGTCTGCCTTGCGGCTGCATTTGCCGTCGCGGGTTTGGCCGGCGCGCTGGTCGCGTTATTCATCTCGCACCGGCGGGGCATCTACTATGCCTTCATGACCATCGCCTTTGGCCAGATTTTCTGGACGGTCGCGATCAAGTCGCACAAGGTCACGGGCGGCGAGGATGGGCTATTGAAGATCGCGCGGCTGCCCGCCGATTTTGGGTTCGCGTCGTTCGATCTCGCCGGCAATGTGGCATTCTACTATTTTGTCCTCATGGTCTTCGGAATCGCTGTTATCGCGCTGTGGCGGCTGGTGCATTCGCCCTATGGCCGGGTTATCGCGGCGATCAAGCAGAGCGAAACCCGCGCTGCGCATCTCGGCTATAATGTGTGGCTCTACAAGGCGTCGATCTTCGCGCTGTCGGCGGCAGTATCAGGATTTGCCGGCGGCCTGTTCGCGATGGCGCAGCTTGCGGCGTTCCCTGATGTAATGAGCCTGCATCAGTCCGGCTACGTCGTGATGATGACGTTGGTCGGCGGCGGCCTCGTCAGCTTCTGGGGTCCTGTCATCGGCGTGTTTCTGTTCCTGATCGCGCGCGACGTGATCGGCGCCATGACGAATGCCTGGATGCTTTACTTCGGACTGCTGTTCATCGCGGTCGTGCTCTTCCGGCCTGAGGGGGTTGCCGGAGCCATCATGGCCGCGTGGCAGAACCGGTCGCTGAATTCGATGCGGCAGCAAGGCGGCACTGCGCTGCGTCTCCTGTTCGGAGGCGGACGATGGCGCTGATCGAAGTTTCCGGCGTTCATGTTCGCTTCGGCGACCGCGTCGTGCTTGAAAGCATCGACCTGACAGTACCTGAGGGGGAGTTCCACGGCCTGATGGGGCCGAACGGCGCCGGTAAGACCACATTCTTCAACGTGCTCACCGGCCGCGTCAAGCCGAGCCGTGGCTCGATTCGGTTCGACGGCGAGGATGTGACGGGGCTGAGTTCGCATCGCATTGCAGCCAAAGGCGTTGCCCGCTCGTTCCAGATCATGACACTGTTCGACGAGTTTTCCGCGCGCGAGAATGTCATGGTCGGCCTGCCGGGCTTTCGCGCCCGCGGATTCGATATGCACCACGCCGCTGCCGGCGATCGCGGGTTTGCCGAGAAGGCTTCCGAGATACTTGTTACCGTTGGTCTTGCCGACAAGGGCGATACCCGCGCCAAGGATCTCAGCTATGGCGATCGCCGTGCGCTCGAGATCGCGGTCGCGCTGGGGCAGGGACCCCGCGTGTTGTGCCTGGACGAGCCAACCTCCGGGCTTGGCTCCGACGGCGTACAGCGCCTCGCGACGCTGGTTGGCCGGCTCAAGGGCAAGCTCACGATCGTGGCCATCGAGCACGACATGGAATTCCTGTTCTCGCTGGCCGACTGTATTTCCGTGATCCATTGGGGCCAAGTGGTCGCGCGCGGCGCGCCGCACGAGCTGCAGCAGAACGAATGGGTCAAGCGCTCTAACCTCGGGCGGTTCGCATGATTCTCCAGGTAGAGGCGGTCGATACGTTTTACGGTGAGACGCAGGCGCTGTTTGGCGCATCGCTATCTGTCGAGCGCGGCAAGGTATTTGCGCTGTTAGGTCCTAACGGCGCCGGCAAGACCACGATGCTGCGCTCGATCTTGGGATTGACCCGTCCGCGCCGAGGCGCCGTCAGGTTCGACGGCCGCGAGGTGACGCATAGCCCGACGCATGAAATCGCGCGCGGCGGGATCGGCTGGGTGCCCGACGACCGGCGGCTGTGTCCGACGCTCTCGGTGGCGCGCAATCTCGGCATCGCGCAGAAGCGGACGAAATTCCGGAGCTGGACCGTCAAGGAGGCGTGCGAAATCTTCTCGCCACTCGAATACCTGATGGAACGCGAATGCGAGAACCTGTCGGGCGGCGAGATGCAAATGGTGGCGATCGCGCGTGCGCTTGTCGGATCGCCCGGACTGATCCTGTTCGACGAGCCGAGCCAGGGGCTGGCGCCGAAAATCGTTGGTGACGTGCTTGCGACCATCCGCAGGCTGCGGAACGAGGGCGTCGCCTCGCTCGTGGTCGAGCAGAATGCCGAGATCGCGCTATCGGTCGCCGACCAAGCCGCCGTCATCGACCGCGGCCGGATCGCCTGGAGCGGAGAGGCCGCAACGCTTCGTGACGACCGCGGCTTGCGCCAACGCCTGCTTGGAGTTCACTGATGGCCTCGCCGCTGCTCGTCCTCGATCAGGTCCGCAAGGTCTACACGCGTGGCCGCGTGGTGCGCCGCCCGACGTTCACACTTGAAGCCAACCTCGTGATCGACCGACCCGCTGTTATCGGCGTGGTCGGCCCGAACGGGGCCGGCAAGACGACGCTGTTCGAAATGATGACCGGCTCGAATGCGCCATCGTCCGGCCGCGTTTACGTCGTCGGCACAGACATCCATAAGGTCAAGTACCGCGAACGCGACCGCCTCGCGATCCATTATCACCAGTCCTATCAGGTTCGCCGCTTCCGCAAGCTGGTGCCATCGATACTCCTCGAAAAATCGCCGACACCGGCGCCGATGGTGCATCTGTTCGACGAGCCGCAATTCAATCTGCAGGACGGCTATATCGGCTTTATGCTCGATTTCTTCCGCAAACTGCGCGCGGAGGGGCGGCTCGTGGTGGTGTGCCTGCACCCGACTGCGGCCTGGCACCTGGAAATTCTGGCCGAAATCGCTGAACAATATCTGCTGGTCGCGGACGGTGGAGTCACGCGACAGCCGGATTTTGCGACGCTCACCCGCGAGCCCCGGTTCCGGAGCTATCTGGGCCCGGAAATGACGCGGGCCGCGGAGGCGCTATGCGCCGGTCGCGCGGCCGCACATCGTTGAATCGGCTTTGCAATTCGATCGGGCTTCCATCATATAGGCGCCTGATTTCCGCCGCGCGCGCCATTTGGCGACTAATAAGCTCAGGGAGAAAGTCTCGTGGCATATTCGAATACCCAACTCTTCATCAACGGCAAATGGCGTCCGAGCCAGTCGGGCAGGACCATCGCCGTGCTCAACCCGGCAACCGAGGAGACGATCGGCACCGTTGCGCATGCCGATCGTGCCGATCTTGATGAGGCGCTGGAAGCCGCCGCCAAGGGTTTTAAGGTCTGGCGCGCGGTGGCGCCGTTCGACCGCTGCAAGATCATGCGCAAGGCGGCCGCGATCATGCGCGAGCGCAATGACGAGATCGCGCCGCTGTTGACGATGGAGCAGGGCAAGACGCTGGCCGAGGCCAAGATGGAGGCCATGGCCGCCGCCGACGTCATCGAGTGGTTCGCCGAAGAAGCCAAGCGCGCCTATGGCCGGGTGATCCCGGCGCGCGGCCCCGGCATCTACCAGATCGCCGTCAAGGAGCCGGTCGGCCCGGTCGCGGCGTTTACGCCGTGGAATTTCCCGATCAACCAGGTGGTTCGCAAGCTCTCCGCGGGGCTCGCGGCCGGCTGTTCGATCATCGTCAAGGCGCCCGAGGAAACGCCGGCGTCGCCTGCGCAACTGATCAAGGCATTCGTCGATGCGGGCGTGCCTGACGGCGTCATCAATCTGGTCTACGGCGTGCCGTCGGAGATTTCGGAATATCTCATTCCGCATCCGGTGATCCGCAAGATTTCCTTCACCGGCTCCACCGTAGTGGGCAAACAGCTCTCGGCTTTGGCGGGCCTGCACATGAAGCGCGCCACCATGGAACTCGGTGGCCACGCGCCGGCCATCGTGTTCAAGGACGCCGACGTGTCGTCGGCGGCCAAGATTCTGGCGGCGGCGAAGTACCGCAATGCCGGCCAGGTCTGCATCTCGCCGACGCGCATGCTGGTGCAGGACGACGTGTTCCGTGAATTCGTCGACAAGTTCGTCGAAGGCGCCAAGTCGATGAAGGTCGGCAATGGTCTCGATCCCGACTCGAAGATGGGGTCGCTCGCCAACCCACGCCGCGTCACCGCCATCGAGGGCATGGTGCAGGATGCGGTCGGCAAGGGCGCCAAGCTCGAGACCGGCGGCCACCGCGTCGGCAACAAGGGCTACTTCTTCGAGCCGACGGTCGTCAGCGATGTGCCGAAGGACGCCCGCGCCATGAACGAGGAGCCGTTCGGCCCGCTGGCGCTGATCTCGCGATTCTCCACCTTCGACGAGGTGGCTGAGGAGGCCAACCGCTTGCCGTTCGGTCTCGCGTCCTATGCCTTCACCAGCTCGACCAAGACGGCGACCGCGATCGGCGCCGCGATCGAAGCCGGGATGGTCTCGATCAACAGTTTTGGTCTGGCCCTGCCCGAAGTGCCGTTCGGCGGCGTCAAGGATTCCGGCTATGGCTCGGAAGGCGGCACCGAGGCGATGGAAGGCTATTTCAACACCAAGTTCATTACCCAGACCGGGGTGTGAACCAGGCCGGCGAAGCCAGCCCGGTTTGCTTCGCTCATGATATGGCCCGACGCACCACCCGAGCGTCGGGCTAATTTTTTACGATCCATGCAAGCAGCAGGGTGACGAGCACGATCAGGCCCGCCGACAGGCTCTTCCAGAACACCAGCGGATCGCGCTCGTAAAGCGAGCGCCGTGACGTGACGGCGGGCTTTGCCCACATCGCGCCGTTTTCGAGCTCGTGCGAGAACTCGATGACATCGCCATAGCGTTGCGTGCGATCGACGTTGAGCGCCTTGCCGACTACCGCGTCCAGCCAGGCCGGCAGATCGGGGCGATAGCGCGAGAGGTAGGCTGGCTTGCCGAATCGAGGCCGCGAGAACGGTTCGATTTCGCCATAGGGATAGGCAGCCGTGAACATCCGGTACACCGTGACGCCGAGCGCATAGAGATCGGAAAACTCGTCGCCGGGCCGCCCGCCGAACAACTCCGGCGCCATGTAGCTCGGCGTGCCCGGGATATCCTCGGCCGGGAAGTCCTCGAGCAATGGCACGCGCGCGACGCCGAGATCGACCAGCCGCAATCCGCCGGCTTTCAACAGGATCACATTGTCGGGCTTGATGTCGCGATGGATGATGCCGGCACGATGCAGGGTCGCAACCGCGCGCGCCAGCTTGGTCGCGATGCCGATGCCTTCGGCGAGCGAAAGCTGCGGCGAACGATTGAGACGCTGTTCCAGCGTCTCGCCCTCGTAGAGCGGCATCACCGAATAGAGACGAGTCTGCCGTTCGGCAGGCAGTTCGATGATCTCTCCGATCCACAGGCTACGCACGCGGGCCGCGACCCATGCCTCGCGGACGAAGGCGAGGCGGTAGGAGCCCTCACTCGCAACCCGCGGATGCGGAAACTTCAGCACGACTTCGCGGCCCTGCCGCTTGTCGATCGCCTTGAACAATCGGCTGTAGCGGCCGTCCGACAGTATTTCGCCCAGCGTGAAATCATCGATCACGTCGCCCGTCGCAGGCAAATCCAGAATTGGAAGCGTCGCGATCGAATGGGTGAGCTCGTCCCGGTCGGCGGGGGGCAGGTCGACGACATCGAGCACCAACGCGGTCATGTTGTCGGTGGAACCGGCATCCAGCGCCGCGTCGACGAGCGCGCGAGCGGATTCTTCCGGCGAGGTGCGCTCGCTCAATAGTAGCTGCAGGCGGTGGTCGGCGAGCACGCCATGGACGCCGTCGCTGCAGATCAGCAGCCTGTCGTGCTGCCGCAACCCGACGGTCGCGTAGTCGAAGCGGGCAAAATCCTCGAAGCCGATGGCGCGGTTGAGCAGGTGAGCCAGATCGCCGCGTCCGGCGATGTGGTCGGTGGTCAGCCGCTCCAGCCGCCCCTCGCTCAGGCGATAGGCGCGGGTATCGCCGATGTGAATGATGTGGCAAAGCCGCCGCGACAGGATGATCGACGAGAAGGCGCAACTCATGCCGCTGAGGCGAGGATCGGTGCGGCCTTGCGTATAGATCCAGCTATTGGCGGCTTCCAGCGAGCGCGACGCCCGGCGGCGTACGCCGAGCGTCTCGGGGAGGGAGTAATAGGCGTCGATGAAGCAACGAACCGCAAGCTCGGCGGCTTCGCGTCCGCCCTTGTATCCACCGACACCGTCAGCGACGGCGGCGACGATGTCGCGGTTGCTTACACCAGACCGGCCGAGACAGGTCCCGACGTAATCCTCATTGGCGGAGCGCTTGCCGGTCTCGCTGACGAAGCCGACACGAACCCCGAGATTCCGCTGCGAACCGATTGTCACCCGCGCGACCTGTCAATTTGGCAGCGCGCGCCGTCAGACCCGCGCTCCCGATGCGGCGCCCCATGTGGTGCGCCAGCGCACCTTGACCATGGCAAGTCCGAGGAAACCAAGCAACGCCAGCAGGCCGAAAAACAGGAAGCCTGCGCCGAAGCTGCCGGTCGTTCCCTTGGCAATGCCGAGGGCCTTGGCAAGGAAGAAACCGCCGATGCCTCCGGCGCAACCGACCATGCCGGTCATCAGGCCGATCTCCTGGCGGAAGCGGAGTGGAATGAGCTGAAACACGGCGCCATTACCCATGCCGAGCGCGAGGACTCCGATCGAGAACAGCAGCACCGACAGCCAGGCGATCCGCGGCATTTCGGTGAGCGCCCAACCCGCAGCCGCTGGCGCGGCCGGCCCCTCCGGCATGAAGGCGATGACGAGATACGCCGCCACGACGACGCCAAAGAACATCGACAATGAGCGGATGCCACCGATGCGGTCGGCGATCAGGCCGCCGACCGGGCGGAAACCCGAGCCGAAAGCAACGATCAAGGAAACCAGCAGACCCGCCGCGACGCCTGATACGTGATATTGCACCGTGAAATACAGCGGCAACGCGTTGGCCAGTCCGACGAAGCCGCCGAAGGTGATGAAGTAGAAGAACATGAACCAGCGGCTGTCGGGATCGCGCAGCAACGTGCCATAAGCCTTCAGCGAGATCGGTTTGCGCTCTCCGGGCGCGTCCTTGGCGGCATAGGCGTAGTAGGCGAGGATCAGCACCATCGGAACGAGCAGCACGCCGAACACGGCTTGCCAGCCCCAAAGCTCGGCAATCGTCGGCGCGAACATCGTGTCGAGCACGACACCCATGTTGCCGGCGCCGGCGATCCCCATCACCACGCCTTGATATTGCGGCGGATACCAGCGGCTCGCCTGCGGCAGCGCCACCGCGAACGAGGCACCGCCGATGCCGAGCGCGAGACCGAAGATTTCCACCGACAGCTTGCTCGGGAGTCCGAAATAGCAAACCCAGGACGTCGCGGCGATGACGACGAGTTGCGCGACAATTCCGGTCCGCTTGGCGCCGAACAGATCGGCGAGAATACCCATCGGCACGCGCAGCAATGCGCCGGCCAGAACCGGGATGGCGACGAGCGTGAACTTCTCGTCGACGGCCAGGTTCATGTCATGCACGATGTAGACGATCAATGGACCGAGCGCGACCCAAGCCATGAAGCTTATGTCGAAATAGAGAAAGGCGGCGAGTAGCGTGGGCCAATGGCCGGCCTTCTTGAATTCAGCAAACTTCATCGAGCAGCCTCGAACAGCGGCGTGTGACACCGCGCGGGCCGCGCGGTAATCTCGGCACAAGGAGACGGAATTTGGGAAGCGAGTCGGCTCGTCGTTGAGACGCACTCTAGGTCTCAGTGTCAGCAATTCACGTGCCAGACCAAGAAGCGCGCCACTTACCGTGTAATTGCAGTACCTTGCCAGGTGCGCCCAAACTGCCGCGAATGCGGCCGCTGCTCCGTTTGTTGGCAAAACCAGCCGCTCGAACGTGCAGTGTGGTGTTTTATTATGCTGTGCGAAGTATTAACGGAGAAGGCTCTCCTGAAACCCGCCAGTCGGCGCCGCGCTGCTTCCACGGGCACATTGCCATCGAGTCATGGTGAAGTATTCGGGTTGTGCACAATGGATAGCCCTTACGGGTGATTTTTTGGGCATCCATGCACGCGAAGGTGCAGCCAGTTCACGATTTATCGGCTGAAGCGCTGTGTTGCGCCCGAAGAATTACGGGTTCGGCGTTGGCACGTCTCTTGAATACGCAAGATATCGATCGTCATAGTCGACGATACTCTGCCCGCCGATGGGCGCTCCTCAATCATCAATAATTCTCGCCGATCGACGATGCAGGGCTGCGTCGCCGAGCGGGGCCATCGGAACCTGAATTAGAAGGCAGAGCATGCTCGACAAAGTAAACAAGCCGAAACTGGTGGTGATCGGCAACGGCATGGCCGGCATCCGCACGGTAGAATTGCTGCTGGACCGTGCGCCCCATCTCTATGACATCACCGTGTTCGGCTCCGAGCCATACGGCAACTACAACCGAATTCTGCTGTCGCCCGTGCTTGCCGGCGAGAAGACAGTCAACGACATCATGCTCAACACGGAGCAGTGGTACGAGGATAACGGGATCACGCTGCGCAAAGGCGAGATGATCGAGATGATCGATCGGCGTACCTGCGAAGTCGTGACGAGAGAGGGCGCGCGGGTACCCTACGATCGCCTGCTGATCGCCACCGGCTCGAACCCGATCATGTTGCCGCTTCCGGGCAAGGATCTCCGGGGCGTCATCGGCTTTCGCGATATCCAGGACGTCGAGCACATGGTCCAGGCCTCGACGAGCTTCAAGAACGCCGTCGTGATCGGTGGCGGTCTGCTCGGCCTCGAAGCGGCCAACGGCTTGATGAAGCGCGGCATGAACGTCACCGTCGTGCATCTGCTCGACACGCTGATGGAGCGCCAGCTCGATCAGGTCGCGGGCGGATTGCTGCGCAAGTCGCTGGAAGAGCGCGGCATGGTGTTCAAGATGCCGGCGCAAACGGAGGCAATTCTCGGCGAGGATCGCGTAACCGGTGTGCGCTTCGCGGACGGTGAGGAGATCCCTGCGGATCTGGTCGTGATGGCGGTCGGCATCCGCCCGAATATCGAGTTGGCGCGCAAAGCGGGCCTCTATTGCGAGCGCGGCATCGTGGTCTCCGACACCATGCAGACCTACGACGGGCGAATCTACGCCGTCGGCGAATGCGTGCAGCACCGGCGCCAGACCTACGGGCTCGTGGCTCCCTTGTTCGACCAGGCCAAGGTCTGCGCCAACCACCTCGCCATGAAGGGTTTCGCCACCTATGACGGGTCGGTGGTTTCGACCAAACTGAAGGTGACCGGGATCGACCTGTTCTCCGCCGGCGACTTCGCGCCGGGTCCGGACAAGGAAGAGATTGTCATGCAGGACGCCTCCCGCGGCGTCTACAAGCGCATTATCCTGCGCGACAAGAAGATCGTCGGCGCCGTGCTCTATGGCGATACCATCGACGGCCCGTGGTACTTCCAGCACCTGCGCGACGGCACCGACGTTTCGCAGATGCGCGAGCGGCTGGTATTCGGCGCCGCCAATCTCGGCGACGGCGGCCATAGCGGCAAGAACTCGGTCGCCGCCATGAGCGATGATGCGGAAATCTGCGGATGCAACGGCGTCTGCAAGGGAACGATCGTCAAGGCAATCAGCGAAAAGAAGCTCTTCACGATCGACGACGTGCGTGCCCACACCAAGGCGTCGTCGTCATGCGGCTCCTGTACCGGCCTGGTCGAGCAAGTTCTCGCGTTCACGCTCGGCGGCGACTATTCGGCGGCGCCGAAGGTCAAGCCGATGTGCGCGTGCACCGATCACAGCCACGATGACGCGCGCCGCGTCATCGTCGAGAATGGATTGAAGACCATCCCCGATGTCATGAAGTTCATGGACTGGAAAACGCCGAACGGGTGCCACTCCTGCCGGCCTGCCCTGAACTATTATCTGCTCGCCACCTGGCCCGGCGAGTATCGCGACGATCAGCAGTCGCGCTATATCAACGAGCGCGTCCACGCCAATATCCAGAAGGATGGAACGTACTCTGTCGTGCCGCGGATGTGGGGCGGCGTCACGACGCCGGATGAATTGCGCGCCATTGCCGACGTCGCGGACAAGTTCAAGATTCCGACCGTCAAGGTGACCGGCGGACAGCGCATCGATCTTCTGGGCGTGAAGAAGGAGGACCTGCCCGCGGTCTGGGCCGATCTCAATAATGCAGGCATGGTGTCGGGCCATGCCTATGCCAAGGGATTGCGCACGGTGAAGACCTGTGTCGGATCGGAATGGTGCCGTTTCGGCACGCAGGATTCGACCGGCCTCGGCATCAAGCTCGAAAAGTTCATGTGGGGCTCGTGGACGCCGGCCAAGGTGAAACTCGCGGTCTCGGGTTGTCCGCGCAACTGCGCGGAAGCGACCTGCAAGGACGTCGGCGTCGTCTGCGTCGATTCCGGATTCGAGATCCATTTCGCCGGCGCTGCCGGTCTTCACATCAAGGGAACCGAATTCCTGGCCAAGGCAGCGACGGAGGAGGAGACGCTCGAAATCATCGCCGCGCTGACGCAGCTCTATCGCGAACAAGGCTGGTATCTGGAGCGCATGTACAAGTGGTGCGATCGGGTCGGTCTCGATGCGATCCGCAAGCAGGTGGTCGACGATGTGGCCAACCGCAAGGCGCTGTTCAGCCGCTTCGCCCATTCGCAGCAATTCTCGCAGAGCGATCCTTGGGCGGCGCGCGCCCAGCGTGGCGTCGACCGTAACGAATTCACCCCGCTGGCGGAGCTCGAACTCGCATGACCAAATGGATCGAAATCGGGGCGTTGAACGACATTCCCGTTCTCGGCTCGCGCGTGGTGAGGACGGCCTCCGGCGACATTGCGGTGTTCCGGACCAGCGAGGACGAGGTGTTCGCGCTCGACGACCGCTGTCCGCACAAGGGCGGACCGTTGTCGCAAGGCATCGTCCACAACAAGCGCGTCACCTGTCCGCTGCACAATTTCGTCATCGAGCTCAGAAGCGGCATGGCGGTCGCGCCCGACGAGGGATGCACGCGCGCGCATCCGACCAAGGTGGAGAACGGCATGGTCTGGCTTAGCGTCCAAACGGCAGCGGTCGTGCCCGCCGAGTGAGGGTGATCGCCCGTGCCAGTGAAGACAACCTGTCCGTATTGCGGGGTCGGCTGCGGCGTTATCGCTGACAGGGGTCCCGCCGGCGCCGTGACCGTCCGGGGCGATCCGCTTCATCCCGCCAATTTCGGGCGGCTGTGCGCGAAAGGCTCGGCGCTCGCTGAGACCATTGGCCTCGAGGGGCGGCTGCTCGCTCCTGTGGTCAACGGGCAGGAAACGAACTGGGATACGGCGCTCGACCATGTCGCGGAGGGTTTTGGCAGAATTATCCGCGAGCATGGACCGGATTCGATCGCGTTCTATGTCTCCGGCCAGATTCTCACCGAGGACTATTACGTCATCAACAAGCTCGCCAAGGGCTTCATCGGCACTGCGAACATCGACACCAACTCGCGGCTGTGTATGGCCTCGAGCGTGGCGGGCCACAAGCGTGCGTTCGGCAGCGACACCGTTCCGGGCTGTTATGAGGATCTCGAAACCGCCGATCTCCTGGTCCTGGTGGGCTCCAATGCCGCCTGGTGCCATCCGATCCTCTACCAGCGCATGGTGGCGGCCAAGGCCAGCAACCCCGCGTGCCGCATCGTCGTGATCGACCCGCGGCGGACCGCGACATGTGACGGCGCCGATCTGCACCTGCCGCTTCGCTCGGGCAGCGACTCCGTGCTGTTCAACGGGTTGCTCGCGCATCTTGCATCGCGCAATGCCATCGATCGCGCGTTCGTGGATGGCTTCACCACCGGAGCCGAAGCCGCGCTGCGGCAGGTCGCCGGCCAGACGGTCGCACAGACGGCCGACATCTGTGGGCTGGGCGAGGGCGCAGTGGCGTTGTTCTTCGACTGGTTTGCCAAAACCGAGCGGGTCGTCACGCTCTATTCGCAAGGTATCAACCAGTCGAGCAGTGGCGTCGACAAGGTCAACTCGATCATCAACTGTCACTTGTTGACCGGCCGCATCGGGCGGCCCGGCATGGGGCCGTTCTCGCTGACTGGACAACCCAACGCCATGGGCGGCCGGGAAGTCGGCGGGCTGGCCAACCAGCTTGCCGCCCATATGGAGATCGAGAACCCGCGGCACCGCGACATCGTTCAACGCTTCTGGCAATCGCCCGTGATCGCGGACAAGCAGGGCCTCAAGGCCATCGACATGTTCGACGCGATTGCCGATCGGCGCATCAAGGCGGTCTGGATCATGTCCACCAATCCGCTGGTCAGCCTGCCGGATGCCGATCGTGTACGCCGCGCGCTCGAGGCATGCGAGCTCGTTGTCGTGTCCGATTGCATGCGGCATACCGACACCACACGTCACGCTCACGTATTGCTGCCGGCGCTCACCTGGGGCGAAAAGGACGGCACCGTCACCAACTCCGAACGCCGCATTTCCCGGCAGCGATCGTTCCTGCCGACGCCCGGCGCTGCAAGAGCCGATTGGCGGACCGTCTGCGACGTCGCCCGGCGCATGGGCTTTTCGGGGTTCGACTATCCGAGCGCTGCGGCGATCTTCCGCGAGCACGCCGGGCTTTCGAGTTTCGAGAATAACGGGACGCGCGATTTCGACCTGTCCGCTCTGAACACGCTCGACGACCGCGCTTACGATGCGCTTACTCCGATCCAATGGCCAGTGACGAGGGAATATCCGACCGGCACGCCGCGGATGTTCGAAGCGCGCGAATTCTTCACTGTCGACCGCAAAGCCCGTTTCGTGGCGGTGACGCCGCGCGCAGCCGTCAACGCGACCAGCCGCGACTATCCGCTGGCGCTCAATACCGGGCGGGTCCGCGATCAATGGCACACCATGACGCGGACCGGGAAGTCGCCGCGGCTGCTGGCGCACATCTTCGAGCCCTGTGCGGAATTTCACCCCGATGATGCACGCGCAGCCGGCGTCGAGAATGGCGGGCTCGCGCGGCTGACCAGCCCCTGGGGCGAGATGGCGGCGCGCGTCGTCGTTACCGCCGAGCAGCGGCGCGGCTGCGTGTTCGTGCCGATGCACTGGAATGGCGAGTATGCCGGCGAGGGCCGGGTCAACGCGCTGGTCAATCCGGCCACCGATCCGATCTCCGGACAGCCAGAGTCCAAGCACACGCCGGTCAAGGCGGCGGCTTACTTGCCGAGATGGCATGCCTTCATCCTGAGCCGCCGGGAGATCGAGCATCCCGCCGCGGGTTACTGGGTCGGCGGGCTATCAGGGACCTGCTGGCGGATGGAGCTTGCCGGCGACGAGCGGCCGCCGAGCTGGCGCGATTGGGCGCGGGCACAACTCCGCGTCGGGCACGACATCGAGTGGATCGCCTATCGCGATCCGAAGGTTGGCCGCTTCCGCTATGCCGCTGTTCGCGACGGCCGGCTGGAGGGTTGCGTGTTCATCGCACCCGATCACCGACTGGTTTCGCGGTCGTGGCTCTCCGGCCTGTTCGCGGAACAGGAATTGTCACCTAGTGCGCGGATGTCGCTGCTGACGGGGCAGCCGCTCGATACAGGCGACGATATCGGGCCGATCGTCTGCTCGTGCTTCGGCGTCGGGCAGCACCAAATCTCGGCCGAAATCCAAAAGGGAGCGGCTGGCGTTGACGACGTCGGCCGGCGCCTGAAGGCCGGCACCAATTGCGGCGCCTGCAAGCCGGAGATCGGGAAGCTATTGCGCGGCGCGGCTGTGCGGGATCCGCACCCGGCATGAGAGTAGACCGATCGTAGGCGGTTCCGATCCGGTCAACGCCCGTTGTCGGACCATCGGCTGACGTTCCTGCCGCGGCTTCGCTGCTAATTCTTGATCGCATAGAGCGGCGTTCGAAGCGTTAGCTGGTAGGACGGTTTCGGCGTCCACGCAATCTGCGCGGTGATGCCGAATAGCCTGTTGTCGTCGTCGTCCATGCGGTCGAGATCGAACCGTACGATCGGCTGCGTGAACGCGGGAAACGGCGTCAGGTTCAGAAGCTGCGCGCCGCCAAAGGATTGCACGCCGAAGCGGCCGGTGAACTTCCAGTTGTTGTCCCACTGATAATAGCCGCCGACATAGCCCATGACGTCGGGACTGACACGGGCGAGCGGGGTATCGACCAGAACCCTGGTGTATTGCATCCCCGCCAGCAACCCGCGCGTCTCGTCCGCGTCCAGCGCGTAGCCCGCCTCGAGGATGGTGTTGTAGGCCGTCGTGGCCAGCGGCGCGTCCGAAATCGATCGCGTCGCGTTGGCTTGGATGGTGATGGTCGGGAACGTTCCGCCGTTCTGCTGATAGAGGTCGGCCTGAAATCCGATGGTGAAGGCGTAGATCGAGAACATCGTCCAGGGATCGGTACCCGCCTGCGAGGTGGCTCCGCTGACCCCGCCATAGACCGAGAGCCGATCGTTGACATCGACGGTCAAGGGCAGGTCGACCGAGACGCTTTGGCTCGACGGCGAGGTAGGGGTTCGGAGCGAGGAAAGGTTCGCCAGCCTCGATAACAACGGAGGCGCGCTGAATCCGATCGAGAGCGAGCCGGCGGGCAGCGTCGAGTAGATGGTTCTCATATCGAGGTAGAAGTTCGGCAGGGCTGGTTTTGCCTTGGCCGCATCCTCCTCACCGTCGCCTTCGTCTTTTCCAAGCGCAAGGCCCGTAACGCAAAACGACACCAGCATGCCGAGCGCTACGCTTCTGACGGATCGCGCTAGCGCGAGTTTCAGACGGCGCGGTGCAGTGGATCTGGTAAAACTCGTGCTCAACCGGCGTTGCCCTTGACTGGACAAGCTAGATCATTTGCCCATGGCGAATACAAGCAGCGGCTGCCATCCGGGCTTCGATCTCATGAAGGTGTGGCGCGTTTGCTCCGCCCTATCGGGAAGCCGGAACTTCGTTTGATCGGCCGATGGCCGCAAAAAGCAGCGCGGCGACGATGCCGGACAGCAGCGAAGCCACAAGGAACAACGAGCTGGACCTGTTTCAGCATCGCCTCGAACGCGAGCGTTTCGATGAAGAGGCTCATGGTGAAACCGATGCACCGCCATAAAGGTCGGTATTGTCGGCAGTGTGAGGTTCGGCCGTCGGAGCCTTGCCGTCATGAACCAGCCTTGCCGGCCTTCTCGATGGCAACGGACAGCGCGAGCTTGGTTTCCGCCACGATATCCTCGACCAGTTCTTCCCGGCTGACATGGGCAGCCTGGCCGGTGAGCAATCCCTGTTCGGCGAGCATGACCACGCCGTGTAGCGAGGCCCAGATCTTCAGAGCGCTCCGCTCGCGCAACAGTTCTACAGCGGGCGCCTCCAGCGCCTCTACCAGGAGTTCGAAGGTCTCCATTGCTGCACTATGCAGCTCGCTGCCTTTCGGCGCGCATGCCATGGTTCGAGACGCGAACATCAGGCGATAGATACCGTTGCGGCGCAGGCCGAAATCAAGCGTGAGCTGCGCGAAGCGTGACAGCTTCGACTGCTTCGACGGCTTTTCAAGCGCCGCACGCATCATGGCGCTGAACTGGCGGAACGCTTCGGCCGTCACAGCCGTCAGCAGCGTCTCGCGATCGGCAAAATGCTTGTACGGCGCCGGCTGCGAGACACCGAGCTTCTTGGCCAGTGCGCTGATGCTGATCGCTTCGGGACCGCCTAGTTCCACTTCGTGCAACGCGGCCTGAACCAGGGCATCACGAAGATCCCCATGGTGGTAGGCATTCAGCGCTTTACGTGCGGGTCGAGGCGACATTCAGTTCCATGATCTATAACTTTTGCCTTGACAGCACAACGGCAACGCGAATGTAATATGATATAACTTCGCGGTGCTGCGGCAATCTGTGCCGCTGCGCCGACGAAAGGCAGCGCGAGATAATGCGCGCCACAAAGAGGGGAACGCTGCGATGGCTGCAAAGCTGAAGATCCGCGTCGACCAGGATAAATGCCAGGGACACGCGCGCTGTAAATCACTGGCCCCCGAACTATTCGAGCTCGACGAATTCGGCAACGCGCACGAAACAGGCGACGGTTCTGTGCCTGCGAGCCTGGAAGACAAGGCCTGGCTCGCCCAGAGTAACTGTCCGGAAATTGCCATCGAGGTGACCGAAGAATAATCCGGTCGCGGATCTTTCATCCATTACGATCTGAACGAACCAAGCAGAGGAATTGCTCCGATGTCCGATTCCGCCAGCATCATGCCCGAGCATCCGCCAGTCACCGACTGGATCAACGATTTCGACCATACCGACCCCGTGTGGACGGAAGATCCGTTTCCGATTTGGGAAAAGCTGCGCGCCGCTTCGCCGGTCGTTCACACCGAGCGCTTTCTCGGCTGCTACATGCCGACCACGTACCAGGCGGTGAAGGAAATCGCCTACGACACCGAGCACTTTTCTTCCCGACGCGTGATCGTGCGCGACGTGCGCCCGGAGATTACGGCCCGCGCGCCGCCGATCACCTCCGACCCGCCCGAGCACAAGCCGGCCAAGCAAATTCTGCTGCCGCCTTTCACCCCGGATGCGATGAAGAAGCTGGAGCCGCGGGTCCGCGCGATCTGCAACGAGCTGATCGACGAGTTCATTGCCGAGGGCAAATGCGACGCCGCTGCGCGCTACACCAAGCACGTTCCGGTGCGTGCCATCGCACACATGCTCGGAATTCCCGAGAAGGACGGCGACCTCTTCATCAAATGGATTCACGGCATCCTCGAACTCGGCATCAAGGACGACAACGCGCTGATGGACGCGGTGAAGGAGATGACCGGCTATTTTGCCGGCCACCTCGAGCAGCGCAAGAAGAATCCGACCGACGATCTGATCTCGACCTTGATGAAGGCAAAGGACAAGGACGGAAACCCGCTCACGGACGAACATGTGCTGGGTTCGCTGCGGCTGCTGTTGATCGCCGGCATTGACACCACCTGGAGCGCGATCGGGTCCTCGCTGTGGCATCTGGCCAAGACGCCCGCGGACCGCGAGCGCCTCGTCAAGGAACCGGCGCTGATGCCGCTCGCAGTTGAGGAATTGCTGCGCGCCTACTCGCCGGTGACGATGGCACGTGAGGTGATGAAGGAGACGACGGTCAGTGGCTGTCCGGTCAGGCCCGGCAACATGGTGCTGCTGTCGTTCCCGGCCGCCAACCGCGACCCCGCCATGTTCCCCGATGCCGACAAGGTGGTCATCGACCGCAAGGAGAATCGCCACGCCGCGTTCGGCCTCGGCATTCACCGCTGCGTCGGCTCCAACCTCGCCCGCATGGAAATGACGGTTGCGATCGAGGAATGGCTGAAGCGGATTCCTGATTTCAGGCTCGATCCGGCCGGCAAGGTCACATGGTCGGAAGGCACCGTTCGCGGCCCGCGTCAGTTGCCCCTGCTGTTCGGGACGAACTGAGTGCAGTACGGGCGCGGCTTCATCTCTCCCGCTTGCGGGGGAGGTCGGATCGCATCATAGATGCGATCCGCGTGGGAGCTCTCTCCATACGAACGGTGTGACTCGCGGCGCCGGCAGCAGACTGGAGGTCGTGATGAGCCGTATCTTTGGTGCAGTCTGCCAGAACGGATATGTCGTCCGCGATATCCGCGCCGCCATGGATCATTGGGTCAATGTGATGGGCGTCGGGCCCTGGTACTACATCAACAGAGTCAAGACCGATTACTTCCGCCACCGCGGCCAGGACTCCGCCATGGAGATGAGCGTGGCGCTCGCCAATTCCGGCGATCTCCAGATCGAGTTGATCCAGCAGCGCAATGACGCGCCCTCGATGTACAAGGAGTTTCTCGATTCCGGCCGCGAAGGCTTGCAGCACATGTCGTACTGGACCCGCGAATATCAGGCCCTCTACGACCGCGCGCTGTCGCTGGGCTACAAAGTTGGACACGAGGGCCAGATCGGCGGCGAAAAAGGCCGCTTCGCCTATTTCGATACCCAAGCCCATCCCGGCACCGTGGTGGAGATTTCAGACATCAGCGGAAGCAAGGGAAGTTTCTTCGAGCACATCCGCCGCGTTGCCGCCGATTGGGACGGCTCCGATCCGATCCGCGAAGTCGGCGGCCGCTGAGCGATGCGCGGTCCGGCAACCGTGAAGTGAGTTACGACCAGAGCGCGGAAGCGTCCGCAACGGCAACAAGAACGGCAAGCGCAAGGAGAGCCGAATGGCCAGACTTCCCCTGATCGATCCGGCGACAACCAGCGGCGACGTGCGCGCGTCCTTCGATCGGATGCCGGTCGTATTGAACATCTTCCGCATGATGGCGCATGCCGAGGCCAATTTCATTCCGGCGATGCGGTTCGCTAATTCGATCCTGCACCGCCAGAAGCTCAGCCACATCAATCGCGAATTGCTGATTCTTCAGGTCGCGCAATGGGAGCACGGCGAGTATGAGTGGCGGCAGCATGTTCCGATCGCGCTCGGCGTCGGCGTTAGCCAGCGGCAGATCGACTGCATCGAACAGGGCAAATACGAGGACGCCGCCTTCAATGCCGCCGAACAGGCGCTGCTGGCGTTCGGCCGCGAAGTGATCGAGAACGTGCGCGTCGCTGAACCGGTCTTTGCCGCCATGCGCAGGCATTTCAGCGAGCAGGAGATCGTTGAATCGATTCTTGCGATCGGTTTCTACATGACGATGGCCCGCCTGACGGAAGCGACCGAGGTTGACCTCGACCCCGCTGCTGGGATGACCGTCTTCGAGGGCGGCCAGAAGCGAACGGGTTGAGAAGGTCCTTCAGCAGGCGGTCACGCTAGACTGACCGACGCGGCTCTCGACATAGCGCAGCAGCCGCTCGGTTCCAG
Source organism: Bradyrhizobium retamae (assembly GCF_001440415.1). GTDB lineage: Bacteria > Pseudomonadota > Alphaproteobacteria > Rhizobiales > Xanthobacteraceae > Bradyrhizobium > Bradyrhizobium retamae. Next base: position 58,615 of record NZ_LLYA01000153.1, on the reverse strand, counting down.
CCAGTGCGGCCTTGGCGTCGCCGCGCGACAGCGCGAGCGCGATCTCGATGTGCGCCTCGACGCCTTCCTTCGACAGTGTCCGGCCGTGATGGGTAAACCAGAAGCGGCGATTGAGGGGTGCGATCACCTGCATCATCGAGCCTGCAAGCTCGTTCCGGCAGGCGGCAATACAGAGGCGGTTAAATTCGGCGTCCAGCCGCGCAAAGGCATCGAAATCCTGTGTGCGCAGGGCAGTCTTCATCCGGCTGGCGATCTCGCCAAACTGTCTGCGCTCGGCGTCGCCCCCGCTTGGCCGCTCTCTCCACCACCAGCGTCTCGATCGCGCGCCGCGTTTCGATCAGCATCACCTCTTCCTCGGGCCGGAGCGGCGTGACGATGCAGCCGCGGCGAGGCAAGACGAGCAGAAGCCGTTCCCGCGCCAGCCGCTTCGTCGCGCCGCGTGGTGGTCCGCGAGAGCGACTACCGGGTGAATTCGCCGCCGATCACGTCGGATCCGCCTGACCACCGCCCGATGCGGATGGTCCTGATCCCACCCTTCACGCCGCAGGCCGTCGCCAGGCTCGAAGCAAAGGCGCGGGCAGTTTGCAATGAGCTGATCGACCGCTTCGTCGCCAATGGCATGTGCGACGGCGCGGTCGACTACGCCCAGACCATTCCCGTGCTGATCAACAGTCAGATGCTCGGGATTCCGGCCCAGCACGGCGATCAGTTTCGCGAATGGATCACGATGGCGCTGCAGACCGGCGTCACCGACGAAGCGGCGCTTCGGCAGGCGGAGGAGGCGATCGCCGCCTATTTCGAGGTGCAAATCAAACCACGCCGCGAAAATCCGGGCGAGGATCTCGTCGGCTTCCTGATCGCAGCGCGTTCGCCCGATGGCGAACCATTCTCGGACCGCCAGGTTCTTGGTGCATTACGCCTGCTGCTTGTGGCCGGCATCGATACCACCTGGAGCGCGATCGGATCATCGCTATGGCATTTGGCGACGCACGAGCAGGATCGGGCGAGGCTCGTCGCGGAGCCGGAATCGATTCCAACCGCGGTGGAAGAACTATTGCGTGCCTATGCGCCGGTGACGATGGCACGGGAGATTGCGAAAACGGCCGATATCGGCGGCTGCCAACTGCGGGAAGGGCAGATGGTGCTGCTGTCGTTTCCCGCCGCCAATCGCGATCCCGGAAAGTTTCCCGATGCGGACAAGGTCGTAATCGATCGCAAGCACAATCCGCATGCCGCCTTCGGGCTCGGAATTCACCGCTGCATCGGCTCGAACCTTGCGCGGATGGAAATGGTGGTGGCGTTGCAGGAATGGCTGAAGCGCATTCCTGTCTTCAGCCTAGATATTTCGAAGCCCACCACCTGGTCGCAAGGGACGGTTCGAGGCCCGCGCAATCTGCCGATTAGGATCGGATGAGCCGAACGCTCGTCCGTTTGCATACAGCAAAGAACTTGAGAGAAGGACCAGCCATGGGCGTATCGTTTGAACGAAGCCACGATATCATGATCGAGACTCCGCCCCCGGCGGTCTACGACTATGTCTGCAATCCGAATTCCTGGCCGGAGTGGCTCGCCGCCTCCCATCACATCGACGGCGAAAACCGCCCCCTGCTGCGCGGCGAGACCTTTCGCGAGAAGTGGCACATCAAGCGCGGCGAGGTGAATCTGGCGTGGGTCGTGACCGAAAGCGATCCGTCCAGGGCCTGGACCGTCGAAGCCGATACCGATTTCATCGGCAAGATCGTCATCCGCTACACTTTCGAGGCGACCGCAGCCGGCACGAAATATACGCGGACGTTATGCAACCCCGACCGGCCATCGGAGCCAAGCCCTGCGCAGATCGCCCGGATGGATGAAGAGGCGGCGATCGGACTTCAAAACATCAAGCGCAACGTCGAGAAGCGTTTCCTTCTTTCCGAAACCGGCCGGGCGTAACCGCATGAGCGAAAGCCGCGTTCTCATCGTGAAAATCGATCCGGAAAAGTGTCAGGGCCATGCGCGCTGCCATGCCCTGGCGACTGAATTGTTCGAGCTGGACGAATTCGGCAACGCACGCGTCCGCGGCTCTGGCCAAATTCCACCCACGCTCGAAGACCGGGCATGGATTGCGAGGGCCAATTGTCCCGAACTGGCGGTCGAGATCGTCGAACAGGCGAAGGCTCCGGACTGATAGCTGCATATTGACCACGCCTCCGGTTGTAGCGATCATCGGCCGGGTCCAACGATGGCGTGGAGCGAAGGCAATGACAGGTGAGCCCGGTTCGAGCGGTCCGCGACCACTAGGCGAAATCGCCAGCTATCACGCCCACATCTACTACGATCCGGCGACCACGCGGGCCGAGGCCGAGCAACTGCGCACGTGGATCGGCGAGCGCTTTTCGGTCACGCTCGGACGGTGGCACGACGTCAAGGTCGGCCCGCACGATCAGGCCATGTACCAGGTCGCCTTTGCCCGCGAGATATTCCCCGAACTGGTGCCATGGCTGATGCTCAACCATGGCAATCTGAGCGTTCTGGTCCATCCGAATACGACCAATCCGCGCCGGGATCATCTGGCCGATCCGATCTGGATCGGGCCGGCGCTGGCCGTACATGGCGATAAGCTGCCGGAGCACGCCGAGATGGAAGAGGCGCCGGCACCGAATACCAATCCAATTCTCCGGCCTTGAGCACGGCTCTGCTGGTCGAAAACCCCGGCCCGTTTACCAATACGAGGCTTGAACCTGTGAATTCGGCCGGTCATGATAGCCGTGAGCGATTGTCTCGATTATGCCTTACTTTGGTTTGCATTATGGAGGGACTTATTCGGTGAATCCCTTGGGAATCATTCTATTCCGAAGCGCCGATCCGGGGACGAATGGATAGAGCTAAGACCAGCGCAGCCGGGCTTGCGTCAAGCCGCGGTACCCGATTGCTCCGTGAGATGGCATTCGGCACGGCGGCGCTCGCCATGGCATTGGGGTTGGCTGCATGGGTGGCCGATTTCGATGTGATCGGCTTGGTCAAGCCTGCATCCGCGAACGTCGGCAGCACATCCTCGTTCGACGAGCGCTTCGGCCACGCCTCGGTGCGACGTTCGCTGGCCATCAACTATCCCTGGCGCGCCGCCCCCCGCCCGCAGCGCGCGGACTTCGATGCGGAGTTCGCGTACATCGAAATCCTGTTGGGCGGACAATCGCGCGAGGAGCAATCGCGTGAGGAGAACGTGCAGCCTCCGCCGCCGGCCCCGACAGTCGAAGCGTCCATCCCGCTCCCGAGATCCCGGCCGGTCCTGGCCAACCTTCAGTCGGCGAGAAGCGATCCGCCGCCGGTCTCGTCCGACAACCGCACCATGTTCGACAAGCTTGCCGATCTGGTGCCGATGCGCTTCTCGCTGGCCTCGTTGACGCCGGGGGATGGGCTGCTCAGCGAGCGCAAGGATCTGGCGGCGCTAGGCTATGACAGTCAGACCGCCGTCTACGATATTTCGGCCCGCGCCGTTTATCTGCCGAGCGGCACCAAGCTCGAGGCACACTCAGGGCTGGGCAACCTGATGGACAATCCGGCACATGTCGACCAGCGCATGGTCGGCGCGACCCCGCCGAACGTTTACGATTTGAAGCCGCGCGAGAAACTGTTTCACGGCGTCGCGGCGCTGCGCATGACCCCGATCGGCGAAAACGAAATGCACGGGCGAACGGGCCTGCTCGTGCACAGCTACCTGCTCGGGCCCAACGGCGATTCCAACGGTTGCGTCTCGATCAAGGACTACGACAGGTTCCTGCAGGCCTACCGGAACGGCGAGGTCAAGCGGCTCGTCGTCGTGCCGAGTCTGCGCGAAGGCCTCACCGCGTCGCGGCGTTCGCCATCTTCGTCATGACCGCAGTTGCGGGCGATGCCGCCGATTCCGACACTCCGCTGCGGGCGCTCTTCAAGATCAGCCTGAACGGCAGGACGGTGTCGATCGCCACCGTCGGCCAGGCCTATCGCTTCATCACCAATCTCTCCTCGATCGAATGGATCGAATTCCGCGCGCTGCATGCCGAGGCCGTGCAGGCGCTGCAGGGCGCCGCTGATAACGCGATGCTGACCGTGCAGGCGACCGACGCCTTGCGCGCGCTGTTCGTCCGCGCGAAGCTGTTGTGAAGACGCCGGCCTGTCAGTGGAAGTCCCCACGGTTATGTCTCATGGATGCTTGAGAAAATACGTCCCAAGGGAAAAATGCCCGCATGCCTTTAAGTCACGCCGAAATTGAAGACGATCGCCTGATCCGGGAATTGTTGCAGAACTGGGCAATCTGGCGCGATGCCGGAGACTGGGAGCGTTTCCGCACGGTCTGGCATCCGGACGGCCGCATGATGGCGACCTGGACGCAGGGCACCGGCGACCAGTTCATCGAAATCAGCAAGCAGGCCTGGGCCAAGGGCGTCAGCATCCTGCATTTTCTCGGCGGCATCTCGGTTGACCTCGCAGGCGCCCGCGCGATTGCGCAGACCAAAATGACGATCTCGCAGCGTGCCGAGGTCGAGGGCGTGCTGTGCGACGTGCTCTGCACCGGGAGATTCTACGACTTCCTCGAAAAGCGGGAGGGACGCTGGGGCATCGTGCTGCGCCAGCCGATCTATGAGAAGGACCGCATGGACCCCGTCACGCCGGGCACGGCCCCGGTGCTGGACAAGGCTCTCCTCGAGCAATTCCCGCCGGGCTACCGCCATCTCGCCTATTTGCAGACCCGTATCGGCTACACAATCAAGCGCGACATGCCCGGCCTGAAGGGCCCCGAGGTCGAGGCTTTGTATGCGCGCGGTGCGGCGTGGCTGCAGGGCAGGCCGCTTAGCTGATCTCCTTGCGCACCGTCGCTGCCGCGTCGCACATCGCCTTCAATTTCCCAAACGCGACATGGCGCGGCATGTATTTCATGCCGCAATCGGGCGCGATGACCAGCCGGTCGGCGGCGACGTGCTTGAGGCCGTTGCGGATGCGGCCGGCCACCACGCCGGCGGATTCGATCTCGGGATTGCCGAGGTCGAGTACGCCGAGCATGATCTTCTTCGACGACAGGTCCTTGAGCACGCCGAGATCGAGCTTCGGCTGCGCTGCCTCGATCGAAATCTGCTCGGCACTGGTGTCGGCAAGTTCAGCAAGGAAGGAATAGCCGGCCGGCTTGGTCGAGCCGGGGACGACCGCGGCATAGCCGAAGCACAGATGCACCACGGTCGGCACGGTGATGCCTTGCAGGGCACGGTTGATCGCCTTCACGGCGTAGCGGCGGGCAAGGTCCGGGTTGTTGCGCACCCAGGGCTCGTCGAGCTGGATCACGTCAGCGCCGGCCTTTTGCAAATCGAGCGCTTCGGCGTTGACGGCTTCGGCAAATGCCATCGCCAGCTCCTCGTCGTCCTTGTAGTACTCGTTCTTCGCCTGCTGGCTCATCGTGAACGGGCCGGGCAGGGTGATCTTGGCCGCGCGATCGGTATTTTCCCGCAGAAATTCCATGTCGTGCAGCTCGACCGGGCCGCGGCGTTTTACCGGGCCGACTACACGCGGCACCGGCGTTTCGTGTCCGCTGCGCGAGGTGATCATCGCCGGATTCTCGTCGTCGATGCCTTCAAGCGCGGTGGCGAAGCGATTGGAATAGCTCTCGCGGCGGATTTCGCCGTCGGTCACGATGTCGATGCCGGCGCGCTCCATGTCCCTGATCGCAACGATGGTGGCATCGTCCTGCGCTTCTTCCAGGTGCTCCGCAGGCAGTCGCCACATCGCGTGCAGGCGTGTGCGCGGCACGACCTTTGACAACATCGCGCGATCGACCAGCCATTCCGGCTGCGGGTAGCTGCCGACGACGGTGGTCGGCAGAAGATGTTTCGGCAGGTTCATCAGTGTCTCCTTGCTCTTGTTATTGCTTTCTCAATTCTCAAGCCGCGCGTGTCGCAGCCGCCGCAACCTCGTCCTTCACGGGATTGCGCAGCACGCCGATGCCGGATATCTCGACCTCGACCACGTCGCCATCCTTCATCCACAGCGGCGGCGTGCGGTAGGCGCCGACGCCGCCGGTGGTGCCGGTGACGATGACGTCGCCCGGAACCAGTTCGGTGAAGGTCGAGCAGTAGGCGATCAGGGCAGGGACGTCGAACACGAGGTCCGAGATCGGCGCGGCCTGCACTTCGACGCCGTTGAGGCGGGTCGCAATGGTCTGCTTGCTGATATCGGGGATTTCGTCCGTCGTGACCATCCATGGTCCGAACGCGCCGGTGCCGACAAAATTCTTTCCCGGCGCGAATTGCGAGGTGTGGCGCTGCCAGTCGCGGATGCTGCCGTCATTGTAGCAGGCATAGCCCGCAACATGCGCGAGCGCCTCTCCCCGCGAAATCCGGCGGCCGGCCTTGCCGATGATGACGGCCATCTCGCCCTCAAAGTCGAAACGTTCGGATTCCAGCGGCCGGATCATCGGCTGGCCGCCGCCGACCTGGCTATTGGCGAAACGGGTGAAGATCATCGGGTGCGGCGGCGTGGGATGGCCGCTTTCGGCAAGGTGGGTGGCGTAGTTGACGCCGATGCAGAAGACCTTGTCCGGGTCGGGCACGGTCGGCAGCAGCTCGATTTCGGCCAATGCATAATCGGGACGCTCACCCTGCAGCGCTTTCAGTTCGTCGAGCAATCCGTTGGCGAGCAGCGACTTCAGGCTCGGATAAGCCTTAAGCCGCTTTCCGGCATCGATAATGCCTGCGTTCGTGACCAGGCCGTAGGTGGCCGTTTGACCTGCCTTGAAACTCGCGATCCTCATGTTGTGACACTCTCTTCGATGTTGGAAACGTAGGGTTGGATGGGCAGCACGATCTTGCCCGACCGGATCGGGACGCAGTCGGGCGGAAAGTCCTGGTGGAAGCGCGCGCCGGCTTCCTCTGCTCGGTCGAGAAAGCGCTCAAGGTGATCCATGGCGCCGCCAGGCAGATCGTGCAGCACCATCAGGCTCCACGGCTGCGAGCGGCACAGGTCGAGGGCTCGGTCGACCCAGCCATCGGGATCGTCCCAGTCGCGCGGGATCGCATTCCAGAGTACGCAGCTATGCCTGTTGCGAATGAGGTACTCGACCACGGAGGGTTTCAAGAGCCGCTGATCGAGATTGCCGCCGCCGCCGAACGGCCTGAACCAGCGCTCTGGATGGGCGAGGTTGCCGATCGCGTCCTGCGTCCGGCCGATCTCGCTTTGTGCCACGTTCGGATCGCGTTGCTGCCCGAGCGGAACGGCGTGCGTAAAAGTATGATTGCCGATCCAGTGGCCTTCTTCATGCGCGCGTGCGGCCAGCCGGCGGCGTTCCGGATCGGAGAGCTTTTCGCCGATCACAAAGAACGTCGTCTTGATACCGCGTTCGCGTAAGGTATCCAGCACGCGCGGCGTGACGCCGCGGTCGGGACCATTGTCGAATGTCAACGTCAGGTCGAACACGTTCAAACTCCGTCAAGTCGCAGGCTGCAGGGCAGTCGGCGCGACTTCGCCCGCGGAGTCTTGCCCGGCGCGTGTGCCGGTCTGCCAGATCGCGGCCTTGCGCTCGATCCATTTGATGGCGGCGTTGAAGGCGATGGCCATCGCCAGCACCAGCAACACGCCGGCGAACACATGTGGACTGTCAAGAATGGTGCGGTAGCGCGAGATCAGATAACCGATGCCTGCGGACGAGATCAGCATTTCCGACACCACCACACCGACGATCACAAGCGCGCCGCCGACGCGCAGTCCCGACAGCACGGTCGGGATCGCTGCTGGAATGATAACGCGAACCAGCCGCTGGCTCAGCGTCGCGCCCATGCTGCGGGCGGCCAGCAGCAACTGCGGATCGATGGTCTGGATACCCGCGGCTGTCGCCAGCATCGTTGGCAGAAAGCCATAGATCGAAGCGAATGCGATCTTGGATTCCGAGCCAATGCCGAGCCAGACCGTGAAGACGGGGTAAAGGATGACCAGCGGCACCGCATAGAGGCTCGAGACCATCGGCATGATCAGGATGCGCGGCCGCGGCAGGCTGCCGACGATGGCGCCGAGCAAAATGCCGCCGCCGCAGGCGAACGCCATCGAGATCGCGACCTCGTAGAGCGTGACGGCAAGGGCGTGGCCGTATTCGCCAGCCTCGTTCCATCCGGCCGCGAGCGTCGAGGACAGCGACGGCAGAAACAGTTCCGGAATGAAGCCGGCACGCGGCAGGATTTCCCACAGCACAATCAGGCCGATCACGATCAATCTGCGAAGTGTTGCCGCGCTCATGCCAGTCTCACGCCGATTTACGGATGTGCCGCCAGATGCGGTCGCGCAGGCTGCCGAACGCGTCGCCGCTCAGCATCTCATAGGTGCGTGGGCGGGGCAGCGAGACCTGCAGATGATCGACGATGCGGCCAGGGCGCGGCGACATCACGATCACCTCGTCGGCGAGATAGACCGCTTCCGTCAGGCTATGGGTCACGAATACCACGGTCTTGCCGGTCGCCGCCCAGATCCGCAGCAACTCGTCGCCCATGGTCATGCGGGTCTGTTCGTCGAGCGCCGCGAACGGTTCGTCCATTAGCAGCACCGGCGGATCCTGCACCAGGCCGCGCGCGATCGAGACGCGCTGCTTCATGCCGCCCGACAACTCGTGTGGATGGCGCTTGCCGAAGCCGTCAAGTCCGACGAGCTTCAGCGCGTCTTGCGCCCTGGCGCGGCGATCGTTTTTTGTGACGCCGCGCAGCGCCAGCGGAAACTCGACGTTTTCTTCCGCCGTCAGCCAGGGGAACAGACTGGCTTCCTGAAACACCACGCCGACCCGGTTCGGATCGGGCTCGGGGATCGGCGCGCCGCTGATGGTGATGGTGCCGGAGGTCTGCTGGCGCAAACCCGCCATCATCATCAAAAGCGTCGACTTGCCGCAGCCGCTCGGGCCGACCAGCACGACGAAGCGGCCCGGTTTGACATCGAGCGAGACGTCCTCCAGTGCGACGACGTCCTGCGTCGTGGTCTTGAAGATCTGCCCGACATTGCGGACTTCGATCGCGCCGGCCGGCTTCAGCGGGGTTATGTTCGCCAATGGCTGCATCGTGTTTCCACCCATCTGACCAGTTCATTGAAGGCAATCGCGATGGCGGCGATCATCACCACGCCGGCCAGCAATTGCTTCATCTGGAAGTTCTCGCCCCAAGTCGCAATCTGGTGCCCGATCCCGTCGCGCGAGGCGTACATTTCGGCAAGAATGACGCCGGTGACGTTGAAGATCATCGAGATCCGCAGCGCTTCCAGCAGAACGGGGAGCATGCTCGGCAGGTAGACGCGGAACGCAGTCTGAACAGGGGTCGCGCCATAGGAGCGGGCGACCGTCAAATGCTCAACCTTGACCGACTCTACCGCCGTCGTGGTCGACATGATCACGATGAAGATCGTCGAGAAGAACCCGAAGCCCACCTTCTGCGAAAAGCCGACCCCGAACACCAGGATGAACATCGGCAGGAAGATCGACTTCGGAATGCTGAAGGCGAAGAACAGCAGCGGCTTTGCCACCTCGGCAAAATAGCGGTTCTCCGCGATCAGGAAGCCGATCAGTGCGCCGACCGGAACGGCGAGGGCGAACGCGGTCACCACCTCGGTTGCGGTGACCGCGAGATCCTTGCGCACACTCGCGCGCTGCAAGAGCTCGCCAAGCGTTGACAGCGTATCGGAGGCGGAGGGAAGCAGGCGCGGATTGACGATGCCGGTCCGCGACAGGATTTCCCATATCGCAAACAGCGCCACCACAATGGCGATCCGCGCCGCCTTTACCACTAACCCGCTTTGCATCGCGCTTGTCTCAGAACTTGGTCGGAACCGGCTTGAACTGCGTCGAGATTATTTCCGCGGCCGGCCCAAGGTCCTTCATGCCGCCGGCCTTGGCCATGTCGAGCGCCAGCTGGAGCTGTTCCGGAATTTTCGACCCATCCATGCTGCCGTCGGTTTCCAGCTTCATGATCGTGTTCTCATATTCCAGCGCCGCGATCTCGGCGGGAATTTCATAGAGTTCGGTGATCAGCTTGACGGAGGCGTCCTTGTTGGCGCGCATGTACATCAGTGCGCCATAGAGCGCGTTCAGCGTCTTCTGTACGAGCTGCGGCTTGTCCTGCACGTATTTGTCGAGCGCGATCCAGCCTGCGGCGAGGTTCGGCGGTACTTCCTTGGAGAAATCGAGGATGGTGCGCGCTTCGCCAGATTTTGAGATCTGGAAGCTCAGCGGCGAATAGACGACGGCCGCGTCGACGTTACCGGCGAGCAGGTTCGGCACCAGGCCGCCGCCGCCAACGGGAACGCGGGTGAATTCGATCTTCTTGTCCTGCTGGGTCCACAACGCCAGCAGGTCGGAGCCGGAGCCCGCGGAGGTGATGGCGACCTTCTTGCCGTTCAGGTCCTTCACCCCAAGCGTCGATTTCGAAAGCGTCATCAACTGCCAGCCGTAATAGCCCGTTGCGGCGCTCGCGAGCACCTTGGAGTTCACGCCCTTCTTGCGCCCGGCCGATACCAGCGAAGTGGCGTCGAGAATGACGTCGGCGGCGCCCGCCGCCATCGCCTCGAAGGTCTCGGCGCCGCCGCGATAGATCGTGAGTTCAGCCGTGATGCCTTCCCTCTCGAACAGTTTTTGGCGCACCGCGGTTTCCGCGATCGTCGTCGGCCAGTAGGTCTTTGTCGGAAGCCCGATGCGGACGGTATCGGCAGCTTGCGCCATGCCGGATGCGCCAAGCGCGGTGGCGGCCGCAATCGTTCCCAATATGTAGCGTCGCGTTATTCTCATGGTGACGTTTCCCTTTGCTTTTCTTGATTTGATTTGGTCTTCGAACGGTCGATCACGCGGTGTCGCCACCTCCGAAGGTTTTGGGTGTAGCGAGCTCGACGAGGTGCATGGTCGTCATGAAGTGCTTAGAGAGAGCCGCGACCGCGGCATCGGCATCGCGCCTGCGCACGGCATGCACGATTGCCGCGTGTTCGGCCTCGACGTCGCGTGTGTGTTCAGTGTTGCGCCGGATCGCAAGCCTTCGATAGCGTTCGCTCTGCTCGTGCAGGACGTCGCGAAAGCCCAGCAACCATTGCGAGCCGCAGGCGTTCACGAGTGTCCGGTGGAAGACGCGGTGCCGCACTATCCATTCTTCATAGTGATGCGTCGGATCGTCGGGATAGGTGTGGGGGACGGCGCAGAGCGCCGTAAAAGACTTCTCGACCGAGGCAAGCCAAGCCGCATCGCCACGCTCGATCGAACGGCGCAGCGCCAGACCTTCGATATCGACGCGCGTCTGAGTCACGTCCCTGAGGTCGGCTGATGATACCGGGCTGACACGAAAGCCGCGCTGGTCGGATGCCTGCACCAACCCGTCCGCGACCAGCCGCGACAGCGCTTCGCGCACCGCGGCGAGGCTGACCGAAAACTGTTTGGCGAGACCGGCGATATGCAGCTTCTGGCCGGGTGGCAGCCGGGTCGAGAGAATATCCGCGCGCAGCCGTTCCTGAACGGCGGACGTCAGGCTTCGCGGCCGCTCGTCGGCGAGGCGCTCACCAAAGCTCAACCCGATACTGCTCATGGCGGGCAGCTTGGCGAGAGCAGATGGGATCGTCAATCGAAAATCGATTTTTTAACTAAGTCACTGTCTATACTTGATTTTCTTCCTCGCCAGGTCTTTTCAAGCCGACGAGCCCGTGAATATCATCGATGAGCCCGATCAAATTCATCGTGACAACTTCCTTGCATTTGCCTTAGATAGTTCGCATGCGAAATAAATTGATCTAATCGATATGAGTCCGCGTCGCGAGCACCGGCTGGTGTTCCTGCTTAACGTCGCGCAGCGCCGGCTGCAGCGCTGGATGGCGGCGCGGTCCCCGCACGGCGGCGTGACTGCCGCGCAGTCCGGCCTGCTCTTCGTCCTGGGTCAGCGCGACGGCGCCCTGATGGGCGAGGCGGGTGCGGCGCTTGATCTTGGACCACCCGGGATCAGCGGATTGGTGGACCGGATGACGGCGGCGAACCTGATCGAGCGGCGGGCCGATCCGGATGACGGGCGTGCATGGCGTCTCTGGCTGACGCCGGCCGGCCGCGCGGCGATGGCGCAGTCGAAAGCCGGGCTCGCTGAGGTCAACGCGCGACTCACGGATGGGTTTACCGACGCCGAGATCGATGTCGTTGCGCGCTGGCTTGCCACCATGCAGAGCAGATTTCCCAAAGGAGAAGACGAATGACCGAGCACATCAAGATCGAGAAGAGCGACGGGATTTTGAGCCTGACGATGGCTCGCCCCGACAAGAAGAACGCGCTGACGAATGCGATGTACGGCGCGCTTGCGGACGCGATCGAAGCCGCGGAGACGGATTCATCTGTGCGCGTGCTGCTGATCCGCGGCGAGGGCGACATGTTCACCGCCGGCAACGACGTCGGCGAATTTGCAGCCATTGCGACCGGCGCACTTCAGGGCGAGCGCCATGTCGGCCGCTTCCTGCAGGCGCTTGCACATTCGAGCCGCCCCCTGGTCGCAGCCGTACAGGGCCGCGCCGTCGGCATCGGCACCACGATGCTCTTGCATTGCGATCTGGTCGTGCTGGCCGAGAATGCGCTGTTGTCGACGCCGTTCGTTAATCTGGCGCTGGTGCCGGAAGCAGCTTCCAGCCTGCTGATGCCGCTTCGCATTGGGTATGCCCGCGCCTTCGAGATGTTCGCGCTCGGTGAGGCGGTCGATGCCAAATCCGCATTCGCGTGGGGACTTGCCAACCGTGTGGTGCCGCTCGACAAGCTCGATGCGGAAGCGAAGGCTTTCGCGTCCCGCTTGGCAAAACAGCCGGCGGGCGCCGTCAGCACGACCAAACGGCTGATGCGCAATCCGGAACTTTTGATGGCGCAGATCAAGGCCGAGAGCGAGCAGTTCGCGGCTCGCCTGAAGACGATGGAGGCGCGTGAGGCTTTCGTTGCGTTTGCCGAGCGCCGGCCACCGGACTTTTTGAAACTGGCAAGCTAGCCGGCGCCGGCTGCAATTGAAGATCGATTCTACTTGCCTGCGACGGCGAGGCAATTGACCGCCCGTGGCGGCCCAGCTACCTCTTTGGGCGCCCGCGGGGGAAACAAATGAACAATAACAATGACACTTCCGAATTCGACTACGTCATCGTCGGTGCCGGATCGGCCGGATGCGTGCTCGCCAATCGATTGACGGCCGACGGCAAGCATTCCGTCCTGTTGCTGGAGGCCGGGCCGAAGGACACCAATCTCTGGATCCACGTGCCGCTCGGCTACGGAAAACTCTTCAAGGAAAAATCCGTCAACTGGATGTATCAGACCGAGCCGGAACCGGGATTGAATGGGAGGCAGGTGTTCCAGCCGCGCGGCAAGGTGCTTGGCGGCTCCAGTTCCATCAACGGCCTGCTCTATGTGCGCGGCCAGCATGAGGACTACGATCGCTGGCGCCAGCGCGGCAATGCCGGCTGGGGCTATGACGACGTGCTGCCCTATTTCAGGAAGGCCGAAAACCAGCAGCGCGGAGCGGACAAATATCACGGCGCCGGCGGTCCGCTGCCGGTGTCCGACTGGCGGCATCACGATCCCCTGTCGGAAGCCTTTGTGATCGCTGCGGCCGAGACCGGCATTCCAACCAACCCCGATTTCAACGGCGCCACGCAGGAGGGCGCGGGATTTTTCCAGACCACGACAAGGCGTGGGCGCCGGGCCAGCACGGCGTTCTCCTACCTTCGTCCCGCTAGGAAGCGACCTAACCTGCACATCGAGACTTCCTCGCTGGCGCAGCGCATCCTGTTCGAAGGACACCGCGCCAAGGCGGTCGAGTACAAGCAGGAAGGCCGCGTGCGCACGGTGCGGGCGCGTAAGGAAATTCTGGTCTCCAGTGGCGCATACAACTCGCCGCAACTGCTGCAGCTCTCCGGCGTCGGACCGGCGGATCTGTTGAAGCAGCACGGCATCGAGATCGTACTCGACGCGCCCGGTGTCGGCAACGATCTGCAGGACCACATGCAGGTCCGCCTGATCACGCGCTGTTCGCAAAAGTGTACGCTCAACGATGTCGTTAATAATCCGATCCGCAAGATGATGGCGGGCATTCAGTACGCAGCCTTGCGCAAGGGGCCGCTGACGATCGCCGCCGGCACGTCAGGCGCTTTCTTCAAGACCAGTCCGCGGCTGGCGTCGCCCGACATCCAGATTCACTTCCTGCCGTTCTCGACCGACAAGATGGGCGAGAAGCTGCATGCGCTTTCCGGCTTCACCGCCTCCGTCTGCCAGTTGCGCCCCGAAAGCCGCGGCTCGCTGCGTATCAGAAGCGCGGACCCTTCGGTGCCGCCGGAAATCCGTATCAACTACCTCGCCACCGAAACCGATCGCCGCGCTTTCATCGACGGCATCCGCATCCTGCGCAAGATCCTCGCAGCCCCCGCGCTGAAGGCTTACGCGGTCTCGGAAGTCGATCCGGGTTCGAAGGTACAGAGCGACGACGAACTGCTGGATTTCTGCCGCCGCACCGGCAGCACGGTCTATCACCCGACCTCGACCTGCCGGATGGGCAGCGACGCGCTCGCGGTCGTCGACCAGCGCTTGCGCGTGCGCGGCACCGAAGGCCTTCGCGTGGTCGATGCCTCGATCATGCCGGACCTGATGTCCGGCAATACCAATGCGCCGACCATCATGATCGCGGAAAAGGCGTCCGATATGATTTTGGAGGATGCAAGGTAGGCAACGGCGTTAGCGGCAAACACCGCCGTCATCATCCGCCAACGGGTCGCGCGAACGCGCGCCCGATGACAGGCTCCGGCGGATGATCCAGTACGCCGTGACGTCTCGGCTCTTACCTCCGCTGGCGGTTACTGGATGCCCGCCTTCGCGGGCATGACGACGATGTCGCGCATCATCCCTTCCACCCCCGCACCCGCTTGAGCATCTGCTCGACATGGGCGATCGGGGTTTCCGGCTGGATGCCGTGGCCGAGGTTGAAGATCAGCCGTTCTTGCGCGTAGTTCGCCAGCACATCGTCGACGGCGCGGTCGAGTGCGTCACCGCCTGCGATCAACACCAGCGGATCGAGATTGCCCTGCACGGCGACGCGGTTCTGCACGCGCTCGCGGATCATCGAAGGCTCGGCCGCCCAGTCGATGCTGACCGCGTTGACGCCCGTTGCCTCCACATAGGCTGGCAGCAGCGCGCCGGCGCCGCGCGGAAAGCCGATGATCTTGGCATCCGGCACTTGCGCGCGCACGCCGGCGACGATGCGTTTCGCCGGCTCGACCGACCAGCGCTCGAATTCGCGCGGCGGCAGCACGCCGGCCCAGGTGTCGAAGATCTGCAAGCAGTCGGCGCCGGCCTTGAGCTGGCCGAGCAGATACTGGATCGAATTCTCCACCAGCACGTCGATGATTTCAGCGAACGCCTCGGGATGACGATAGGCCATCATCCGCGCCGGCGCCTGGTCCGGCGTGCCCTGTCCTGCAACCATGTAGGTTGCGACCGTCCAGGGCGCGCCGCAGAAGCCGATCAGCGCGATCTCAGGTGCGAGCTCGCGCTTCACGCGACGTAACGCTTCATAGACCGGTTCGAGCTTGCCGAAATCGGCATGGCGCGCGAGCGCCGCGACATGCTCGGGGGTATCCAGCGGATCGAGCCGCGGACCTTCGCCGGCCTCGAAGCGCACGGAGCGGCCGAGCGCGTAGGGGATGACGAGAATGTCGGAAAAGATGATCGCCGCATCGAAGTTGAAACGGCGAATCGGCTGCAGCGTTACCTCGGCGGCATATTCCGGCGTAAAGCACAGGTCGAGAAAGCTTCCAGCTTTGGCGCGCAGCTCGCGATACTCCGGCAGATAGCGACCGGCCTGTCGCATCATCCACACCGGCGGCACCTTCTGCCTGCGGCCGGAGAGCACTTCGACAAAAGGTTTCACGACGGACTTCTGAGACAAAACGTGGATTCCTGCGGGCGAGGCTGATGCGCCTCTGATACACGCAGGTTCCCTCGGGGCCAAGGACGGATAGCGGGCGCAAACGTGGAACCGGCGCAAAACGGGGCCGTTATCTCACTTATGGAGGTTCCTATGGCCCAGAAGTTCAATCCTGCTGCGCATGACAAGCACGCAGACGATCCCCGCGAAGCGCTGAAGGCCGACCGGGAAATCCACGAAAAACTCGAGGCCGGACTGGTCGACACTTTTCCGGCATCGGACCCCGTGAGCGTTGCGCAACCGGCGCCGTCGAAAGCCGATCACGATGAGAATCCATCGCTGTGGCACAAGATTCGCGCCGTCTTCCGCTAATGCAAATGGCGTGAATCGTTTCGTGTGGCAAACGGTCTCCCCAAGCGGAAGCCGTTTCTGTTTGTACTTCAATAATGCGGCGGCGGCTCGTTCGCCGGGCCGGGGAAGTTGCTTTCGGCTTCCCGCAGGCGCTCCTTCAGTTCAGCCAATTGGCGCGTCAACGCATCGATCTGGTGCCACTGTGCGGTAATCGTGTGGTTCAGTACCTCGATCGTCTCATCCTGGAACGTCGCCCGTATTTCCAGTGCGTCGATGCGCTCGCTCAGTGCGGCGACGTCATTCTTGGGCGCCATCGTTCCCTCGTCGTTGCCGCAGGCCGTGGCCCAGCGCCACGCGTTCGTCGAACACGAAGCATTCGCCGCGCCAGCGGCTCTCATTCTCCGGTACGCCCTCGAGGTAGCGGAGGATACCGCCCTTGAGATGATAGACCTCGTCAAATCCTTGCGCCAGCAGATAGGCGCTGGCCTTCTCGCATCGGATACCGCCGGTGCAGAACATCGCAATCTTCTTGTGCTTCGCCGGATCGAGCTTCTGCGCGGCGAATTCCTTGAACTGCCCAAAGCTCTTGATGCCGGGGTCGACCGCGCCTTCGAACGTCCCCATCGCCACTTCGAAGACGTTGCGGGTATCGATCACCAGAGTGTCGGGCGCTGCGATCAGTTCGTTCCAGTCTGACGGCTCGACATAGGTGCCGACCTGTCGGGTCGGATCGACCGCCATATCTCCGAGTGCAACGATTTCCTTCTTCAGCCGGACCTTCAGCCGCCGAAACGGCATCTCGGAAGCGGTCGAAAACTTGAGTTCGAGATTGCTGAGCCGCCCGCCGAAAAGGGCGCCGTGCTGCAATTCGCCGACGAACGCGTCGATGCTCGCATCGCCGCCCGCAACCGTACCGTTGATGCCCTCATGCGCCAGCAGCACGCTGCCCTTCAGCCCGAGGCCTGCAGCAAACGAGCGCAGCGGTTCGCGCAACTCCCGGAAGTCCGATAGCGCGGCGAATTGATAGAAGGCGGCGACCTTGAGCGGCATGGCGATCGTTTATCAGGCGGACTGCGCAGGGGAAACCCCGTAAAGCCCTGCATATTCCGCGCATTGCCCCTGACGTGCCATTGGCATGCCAGCCATTGCCCTGCCGGGGATGAATATGCCAAAGAACCGTCTGTAAACCCGCCCGATGCTTCCGCGGGATGTTCAAGAAGCGCTGAAAAGAAAGCACTCGCGATGAGGAATTTCCATTTCGCCGGCCGCTCGACGGTCCATGCCCAGAACGCGATGGTAGCAACATCGCATCCTGAGGCCGCATTGACCGCGATCGACGTGATGCGGGCGGGTGGCACGGCGGCGGACGCCGCGGTCGCGGCTTGCGCGCTGCTCGGCGTCATCGAGCCGCAATCGACCGGTATCGGGGGCGATTGCTTCGCGCTGATCCAACCCAAGGGCGAGGGCAAGATCGTCGCCTATAATGGTTCCGGCCGCGCGCCGATGGCGGCCAAGGCCGAATGGTACCTCGAACGCAAGATCCATTCGGTACCGCTGACCTCGGCGCACGCGGTGAGCATTCCCGGCGCGATCGACGCCTGGGAGACGATCCTACGCGACCACGGCAAGATGGGACTCGACACGCTTCTGCAGCCCGCGATCAAGGCTGCCGAGGAAGGCTACGTCGTCGCGCCCCGTATTGCTTTCGATTGGAAGAACCAGTTCGACAAGCTGAAGAACGGCACCAACACCGAGCGCTATCTGCTGCCGCACGGCAGGCCCGCCGTTGCCGGCGACGTGATCCACCAGCCCGAATTGGGCAAAACCCTGCGTGCGATCGCCAAGAATGGCCGCGATGCGTTTTATACCGGCGAGATCGCCGAGGACATGGTCGAGACCTTGCTCGGCATCGGCGGCCTTCACACCTTGGAAGATTTCGCCGCACATTCGACCGAGACGACATCGCCGATCGGCACGATGTACAAGGACCACGATGTCTGGCAGTGCCCGCCAAACGGTCCTGGCATCACCATGCTGTTGATGCTGAATATCCTCTCCCGCTTCAATCTGACGAAATTCGCGCCGCTCAGCGTCGAGCGTTTCCATCTGGAGGCGGAAGCCGCGCGCATCGCCTACATGATGCGAGAGCAGCACGTCGCCGATCCGCAGCATGTTCATGTCGATGTCGCCGGAATCCTCGCCAAGGAATTCGCCGACGAGCACATCAAGAACATCCGGATGGACCGGCTGCTCGATCTGCCGAACGTCGCGCCGCCGATGAATCCATCGACCGTCTACATCACGGTGGTCGACAAGGACCGCAACGTCTGCTCGTTCATCAATTCGATCGCGCATTCCTTTGGCTCGGCGATCGTTTCCAACAACACCGGCATCCTCCTGCAGAATCGCGCCGGCGGTTTCCGGATCCAGCCCGGTCATCCCAACTGCATTGCGCCGGGCAAGCGGCCGCTGCACACCATCATCCCGTCGCTCGCGACCAAGAACGGCCGCGCGGTGATGCCGTTCGGAGTGATGGGCGGCCAGTATCAGCCAGTGGGACAGACCCATGTGCTGACCAATATGCTGGACTATGGCTGCGATGTGCAGGAAGCCATCGATATGCCGCGCGGCCTGCACTACGAAGGCGTCTATCAGCTCGAGGACAGCGTGCCGGCCGAGATCGTCGAAGGCCTGAAGAAGATCGGCCACAAGACCACCAGCGTGGTCGGTCCGCTCGGCGGCGGCCAGGCGATCTGGATCGACTGGGATAAGGGCACGCTGACCGGCGGTTCCGATCCCCGCAAGGACGGTTGCGCGCTGGGCTATTGAGCGTCTAGAAGCTCCGTCTCTCCAGAAAGAGGTTCAACAGATGCGCTTCTCGCGACGCACGATCTTCCGGACCGCAGTTGCCGCCGCGGCAGCCGCGGTTTCAACGCCCGCTGCCATCAGGATGGCAGCGGCCCAGACCGCAGGAAAACCCATGACCACAGCTTCAGGCTTGCAGATCATCGACAGCAAGGTCGGCACCGGCGCCTCGCCCAAGACCGGCCAGACCTGCGTCATGCATTACACCGGCTGGCTCTACGAGAACGGCCAGAAGGGCAAGAAGTTCGATTCCTCCGTCGACCGTAACGAGCCGTTCGAGTTCAAGATCGGCCAGCGCCAGGTGATCGCCGGCTGGGACGAAGGCGTCGCGTCGATGAACGTCGGCGGCAAGCGCACGCTGATCATTCCGCCCGCGCTCGGCTACGGCGCGCGGGGTGCCGGCGGCGTCATTCCGCCGAATGCGACGCTGATGTTCGACGTCGAATTGCTGGCGGTGAAGTAGCCGCACACTGAACGAGGGAGCGCATCGTGAAGGTCTCGATCCTCGACGACTATTTCGACACGCTGCGCACTCTCGATTGTTTCGGCAAGCTGGCCGGACACCATCTGGAACGACCACGTCCCAGATATTGATGCGCTGGTGGAGCGGCTTCGCGATACCGAAGCGCTGGTGCTAATCCGGGAGCGGACGCAGATTCGCACGCCGCTGCTGGAACGCTTGCCGAAGCTAAAACTGATCAGCCAGCGCAGCGTCTATCCGCACATCGACATCGACACCTGCACCCGGCTCGGCATCGTCGTGTCGTCGAGCCAGCATGCCGATACGCCGTCCTATGCGACCGCCGAATTCACCTGGGGTCTGATCCTGGCGGCGATGCGCGCCATTCCGCAGCAGATGGCGGCGCTCAAGGCCGGCAAATGGCAGATCGGCGTCGGCCACACGCTGCGTGGCAAGACGCTCGGCATTTATGGCTATGGGCGGATCGGTGCTGTTGTCGCGGGTTACGGCAAGGCGTTCGGCATGAACGTGCTGGTATGGGCGCGCGAACCGGCCAGGGCGAAGGCCCGCGCCGACGGATACGAGACTGCCGCAAGCAAGGCTGATTTCTTCGAACGATGCGATGTGCTTTCGCTGCACATGCGGCTCGTCGATGCCACGCGCGGCATCGTGAAAGCAGAAGATCTGGCGCGCATGAAGCCGTCGGCGCTTCTGGTCAACACCAGCCGTGCGCCGCTGATCGAGCCGAACGCGCTGGTCAACGCAATGCGCGCCGGACGACCTGGCATGGCAGCGGTGGACGTCTACGAAAAAGAGCCGCTCCGCGACGTCAACGATCCGCTCCTGAACATGGACAACGTGGTCTGCACACCGCATCTCGGCTACGTCTCGCGCGACGAATACGAAATCCAGTTCACGGATATCTTCGATCAGATCGTTGCCTATGCCGCCGGAACACCGACGAATGTCGTCAATCCGGATGTGATGTCCAGACGGCGTTGAATAGGCGGGGTGCGCCCGGCCATGACGAAAACCGGGACGCCTATGCGCCGCCGGCTCCCTTAATCCTCTGGTTTGCGGCCCCGGATTTCGATACCGTTCGGGACAAACGATATTTCGAGAAGGCGCCCAATGACCGGCACGCATGACCACACCCATTCACATCACTCCCACGATCACGACGAGCGCTGGAAGCATGACGGCGTCCGCGTGATTCCCGGTAATCAGCTCGATCCCAACGTGCCCTCGACCGCGGGCATGGATCGCAAGGCCGCGATCAATTTCGCCCGCGTCGGCGCGCAGAAATTGTGGGCGGGCACGGTGACGATCCGGCCCGACGCCAAGACAGGCGCGCATCACCACGGCCATCTCGAAAGCATCATCTATGTCGTGAAGGGCAAGGCGCGGATGCGCTGGGGCGAACATCTGCAGTTCACCGCCGAGGCCGGCCCCGGAGATTTCATCTTCGTGCCGCCCTACGTGCCGCACCAGGAGATCAATGCCAGCCGCGACGAGGTCCTGGAATGCGTGCTGGTGCGCTCTGACGGCGAGGCGGTGGCGATCAATCTCGACATCGAGCCGGTGGAAAAGCCGGAGACCGTGTTGTGGGTCGATCCCGTGCACCGCGATCCCGCCGAGAAGAAGTGACGATTGCAACGTTACCTGGCATCGCCGCCGCTTGAGAGAATCCCATGAAGCTTGTTCGCTACGAGAGCACGGGCTACGTCGCCACCATCACGATGGATCGTAGATCCTCGCACAACGCGCTCAACAACGCCTTATGCGACGAACTGCGGCAGGCCTGGCAGAGTTTTCACGACAGCGACGATCGCGTGGCGGTGCTCGCCTCGTCCGAGGAGGCGTATTTCTCGGTCGGCGCCGACGTGAACGATCTCCCTGTCAACATGTGGCACGCGGTGCCCGGCTTGGGCGTTGAGCTGGACAAGCCGGTCATTGCCGCGACCTCGGGATGGGTCGTCGGCGGCGCCTTCGTGCTGGTGCAGATGGCCGACATGTGCGTGGCCTCGGAGACGACGCGCTTCATCTACCCCGAGGGCAAGATCGGCACCACCGCCGGCGGTGTCTCCTCGGTGATGGCGCGCATGCCCCACAAGATCGCCATGGAATTCCTCCTGGTCGGTGAGGAAATGTCGGCGGAGCGGGCCTATCAGATTGGCTTCGTCAACAAGGTCGCGCCAAAGGGGCAGCATGTCGTGCTCGCCCAGGGGATCGCCGCAAAAATCGCCGCGAATGCGCCGCTGGTGGTTCGGGCTCTCAAGAAGCTCGCCCGCGATGCGATGCCGAAGGGGCCCCTGGAAACGGTCGCCGAAGTGCGCCGGCTGCTGGACGTCGTGCGCGACAGCGACGACCTCAAGGAAGGCGTCAAGGCGTTTGCGGAAAAGCGCAAGCCTGACTTCAAGGGCAGGTAGCGGCTATCAGCGGGCAGGTTCCAGTGACCGCGCGCCAACTCGCCGCCAGAAGAATAATTTGAAACGGGATGTCGGACTTGTCTCCGTCCGTTCGTCCTGGGTCCGAACCCCGCGAAAAGGAGCCCATCATGGCTAAAATGATCTTCGTCAATCTGCCTGTCAGCGATCTCGCCCGCTCGACCGCCTTCTACCAGGCGATCGGCGGCGAAAAGAATCCGCAGTTCTGCGATGACACGGCGTCCTGCATGGTCTTCTCCGAGACCATCTACGTCATGCTGCTGACGCACGACAAATACCGCCAGTTTACCCCGAAGAAGATTGCCGACGCCAAGGCCACCAGCCAGGTTCTGATCTGCCTTTCTGCCGACAGCCGCGAGGCGGTGGACGACATGGTCAGCAAGGCGCAAGGCGCAGGCGGTGGCGCCGATCCGGGCCCGAAACAGGATTACGGCTCCATGTACGGCCGCAGTTTTGAAGATCCCGACGGCCACCATTGGGAAGTGATGTGGATGGATGTCGCGGCCGCAACCGCTGCGCAATCCGCCACGGCCGCCGCCTGATAAGAATGCAGGAATCGTCGGGTGGGCACAGCGCTCTCGCGCCTTTGCCCACCCGACGCCTCTGTTAGACCTCATCGCGTGACGACGGCCGCTTCGCCGACGCGCGTTTGTGCGCGCTGGACCTACAACCAGGCCAACTGCAGACCGCGAACAAAAGCAGTTACAGAAATTCATTTAAGGCCGGTCGATTATCCCGACATCGCGCCGGGTCGCACGCGCGTTTCGATGTGGCAGAATTATCACTCGCGCGGCTTACTCGCCTGCGGGGCTAGTGGTTGCGAAATCGAAAACGCCTTCAATGCAATGGACTTAAGAATCCGGAGCCATCACACTCGATTTCGCCGCAATGTCATCTCGTCCCTGAATTCTGTGACAGATCGTCCGTGAAGCCAACAACCCGATCATTTTCTGTTCTGTCCGATTCGATGATGCGCACGGGCGTCACCGCGGGACTTCTTTTTGTTCTCGCGCACTTCGCGATGCTGATCGGCGTCACCGCACCGGAAAAATTCTATTTCGACGAGGTGCATTACGTCCCGGCGGCGCGGCAGATGCTTGAGCCGGTGATGCGAGAGCCGATGCTCAACCCGATGCATCCACCGCTTGCCAAGCAGTTCATCGCCCTGTCGATCCATTCATTAGGGGACGGACCGCTGGGCTGGCGCTATCCGGCCGTGCTGTTCGGATCGCTCGCCGTTGTTGCGGTGTATCTGTGCGGCCTGGCGCTGTTCGCCGCCCAGAGCCCGGCGATTGCGGCGAGCCTGCTCGCCCTTTTCAATCAGATGCTGTTCGTCCAATCGCGGATCGCGATGCTGGATATTTTTGCGCTCGCTTTCGGCCTGTTCGCCATCGCGGCATTCATGCATGGCTTTCGAAGAGAGCGGCCGCATCTGTGGTTCGCGCTTGCCGGGATCGGCTTTGGCCTGTCGGTCGGCTGCAAATGGAGCGGGCTGTTCGCGCTCGCAGTCTGCATCGCCATCGTCGCCGTGATCCGCTTGATGCAAAGCTGGCGCACTCACTTCGCGGATGCCCGGTCGGCGGATTGGTACCGGCCCGATCTCTGGCCCGGTTTCAAGGCCTGGCATTTCGCCGTCTGCTTCGTACTGGTGCCGGCCGTCGTTTATCTTGCCACTTTCATTCCGCTTTATGGACTGTCGGTTTCGGATATTCTGCAGGCGCAACGGCGCATCTTCAGCGATAACACGACGAGTGCGATTGCGGGCCACACCTACATGAGTTCATGGCCGTCCTGGCCGCTCCTGATGCGCCCGGTCTGGTATCTCTTCGATAAAATCGACGAAGACCATATCGCGGCCGTGGTCTTCCTCGGCAATCCTCTGATCCTGTGGCCGGCGCTGATTGCGGTCGCGATCTGTCTGCGCGACTGGATCGTGACGCGGCGCGTCGATGCCTTCCTGATACTGGCTTTCTATTTCGGCCCATACCTCGCATGGGCGTTGCTGCCGCGAACGCTCGGCTTCATCTATTACTATCTGCCGGCGGCGACCACGGCGAGCCTTGCGCTGGTGTATGCCTTAAAACGCGGCGCCATGCCCGGTTGGGTGCTATGGGCCTATGTCGCAATCGGCTTTGCCGGCTTTGCCGCAATGTTGCCGATATCGGCCGCGTTCGTAGGGACTTCGATGGCAACGTTCAGCCGCCTGATGATCTTCCAGAACTGGATTTGAGGCGGCCGTTACGCCAATCGCAACGCGAACAATCAATTCCAGACACATCTTGATCCGCGATTGCTTTCTTGACCTCTCGCGATTGCGGGGAGGTCCGCCTGCCGCTGGCGGCAGGCGGACCGGCTTTCAAGACCTCACCTTTCAAAATCTCACTTGGAGGCGGTCTTGCTATCCATGTTGACGACCTGAACGCGGCGGTTGGTAGGGTCCATCGGCGCGTTCGCATCCTTCGGCTTGGTCTCGCCGTAACCGACCGTCACGAGATTGGAACCGGCGATGCCGTACTTCTCGGTCAGGTACTTCTTGATCGTATCGGCACGGCGCTCGGAAAGATCCTGGTTGTAGGCCTCGCTGCCGATCGCGTCGGTATGACCGGCGACCACGAAGGTCGAACCCTTCAGGCTCGAATCGGAGAGCGCCTTGCCGAGTTCCTGCACCGCGGAAACCGAGTTCTTGCTGATGTCGGCCGAATTGTAGTCGAACTGAATTTCGAGATCGATCTTCGGCTTGCTCGCGGCAAGTTCCGCGATTTCCTGGCGCTCGCCGAGCGACAGCGACCGGGTCTTGCGGTTGCGTAGGGTGTCGACGAAGCCGACTTCCTTGGCCTTTGCGGCAGCATCCACCGGCTGCTGCGGGCCGGTCGAAAGGCCGCGGGTCGCGCCCGGCTTCGGCTTCAGAGCGTCCAGGATCTTGTCGGCCGAGACGGTGTCGCCGGCGATGGCCAGCCCCGCCGTCATCGACAGCGCGGCGCCGATAGTTATGATAGAGAGAAAGCGGGTCATTGTCGTAATCCTCACTGTTAACGCCTGCAAACTGGCGTGCATGACGTTTTGATGCTGCGACGATAAGACGGGTTCAAAGCAGGCAATGTGATTCAAATCACATTGGTAAAGGCTGCCCGATGTCGAAGCCGGGGCCGGTGAACGCCGGGGGTCGCGGCGCCAGCTACGCTGTCGTGACTGAACGGTCCGAGCAGGTGGCAACGACGCTTCGCCGGATAGCGCGCCGCTCCATCGCTTCCCGCCGCTGACTCGGAAAAGAAAAAAGTGGCTCGTCGCGCCAGCGTCGATCTGTGGACAACAAATCGGCCAGATGCGCGCCTAGCAAAACTACTCACAAAAAATCTGAAGAAGAATTCGTTCGGGGCAACCAAACGGGCGGGGCGGGTGTTACAGTCAGTCAAACGTCAGCGTGAGTATCTCGGTCATCGCACCGGCGCATCGGAGCCAGCCGGTTCCGGAAGTTCAATGCCAACACTGATCGGCGCGGCGATGATCGCCGCTGCAATCTTGCTGTCGACGCTGCTCAACTCGCTCGGCAGCCGCTATGTCGGGTTCGAAAGCCCGACGGAAGAGAGCGCGTGGCTGGTCGATCGCCTCACCGGCCATGTCTACAAATGCCATGCGCCGCAGCCCGGCCGCGCCTCCTGCGAGGCCGAGATCGCAACCGGCAGCGTCGGAGAGCAGCAGAAGCGGTGAGGTGATTTCGCGCCGAGGCGGCGGTCAGGGAACCCGGGACTCCCCACACGCGCGAATCCCGCTACATTGCCGTGCGATGCCCCGCACGACTAAGCCCCATCCCCTGACCAAGCTCGAAGCCCGGCGAATCTGGCTGCACGCTCAACGGCTCGACACCAGCGAACCGTTCGGCGCCGGACCGCAGGCGGTCGCGGCCGCGGTGGACCATCTCGGCTATGTCCAGATCGACACCATCCACGTCATCGAGCGCTGCCATCACCACATTCTCTATAGCCGCATCCCGGCTTACGCCCGCGCCGACCTGCGCCAGGCGCAGAGCGTCGACAAGAGCGTGTTCGAATACTGGACCCATGCCCTGTCCTATGTGCCGGCGAAGGATTTTCGCTTCTTCGTTCCGACGATGCGAGAGCATCGGCGCGAAGGCCACCCATGGTTTGCCTCCGTCAAGCCGGAGGACACCCGCAAGGTGATGCGGCTGTTGCGGCGCGACGGCGCGCTCACCATCCGCGACATCGAGGATGACATCCTGACCGAGAAAGAGCATCTGTGGCAGAGCCGAAAACCCTCGAAACGGGCGCTGCAGCTTGCCTTCTACACCGGCGAGGTGACGATCTCCGAACGCACCGGCATGCTCAAGACCTATGAGCTGATGACGCGGCATTTCGGTTGGGACAAGCCGCCGAGGCCGGCTCCCTCGGCTGAGATCACCGCCTACCTGCTCGACCGCGCGCTTCGCTCCCAAGGCGTCGTCAGCCTGGATTCCGTCTGTCATCTCGACGCGCCGAGCAAGCCCACGGTGCGGCGCCTGATCGAGGCGCGGGTACGGCGCAGGGAACTGGTGCCGGTCGCGCTAGAAGGCGCAGGCAAGCAGGAGCACTGGGCGCGGCCGGAAGTGCTGGAGGCGAATGGGACGGCGGATATAAGCGAGGGCCCGGTGCACATCCTCTCGCCGTTCGACCCACTGATCATCCAGCGCAAGCGCACCGAGCTGTTCTTTGACTACGGCCACCGTTTCGAGGCCTATGTGCCGAAGGAGAAGCGCCTATTCGGCTATTTCGCGCTACCGGTACTGGTCGGCGAAGACATCGTCGCCGCCATCGATCTCAAAACCGACCGCCAGAACAAGAAACTCCTGATGCAGAAATGGAGTTGGGTCGGCAAGGGCGCGGTGAGGGCGGCGCGCAAGGACTACAAGCGGCGCATCGAGGAAGAGCTGGATCGCTTCGAGCGCTTTCAGTTGGGGGAGTAGGGTTTGCGTTCAGGAACCCGACTCCGCCTCATCGGTTAGTTCCCATGTGCCACAGTCCGGGAGGGCGACATGGGCAAGGACAAATCGGTTCTGGAGAAATTCACCGACACGGTGAAGGAGATTGCGAACACCGCGACCGAAGCTGCCGGCCAGGCGCTGAAAGCCGACGAGCCGGGGTTCAAGGCCGACGAGCGCGCGGCAGGCTACGTGCCGCTTGCTGCCGATGGTCTCGTGTCCGATCCGCTGATGGTGCCGCCGACCGCAGCCGCGACCGCACGGCGGAGGCGCGCAACGAAACAACGGCGCAGCGTGCCGGCGGCCAGGGCCACGAAAGCTGGAGCTGCCAAGTCTCGAAGTGCGAAGTCTCGGACTGCGAAGACTCGAACTGCGAAGGCCGGAGCCGCCAAGACTCGAACCGCACAGGCGCGGAGCGCCAAGAAGACGGCGAAAAGGTCGGCCGCAAGGAAATCGAGCAACCAGAAATCAAGGTCGGCGAGCAAGTCCGCGGGAAGCGCGACGAAGGCCACCGCAAAGAAGGCTCGCAAGAAAGCTCGACGTGCTTGATGCACGGGTGACGGGCGAGGCGAAAGCCGCATGGCCCGGTGGAGCAGTGTTCCAGCCCGGCGTTCGGCGGGAGGACGCTTGAGTTTCGCGTGCCCTGCTAAGAACTGGCTGGTCCGCAGCCAATTCCCTTGGGAAGCAACTACCTCTCAACTTCATCCGTCTTCACGAATTCATGATCTATGACGAATATTGACATTCGTCAGTCACCATTCAATACTCTTCATCAGTTTCCGCGATGGAGAGTTCCATGTTCGCCCGGTCCATTTTCTCTAGCTATTACAGGCTCTTGACAGGAGCTTTTTTGGCGTTCGCGGTGTTCGTGCTGGCAGGCTGCAACGAAAAGGCGGCCAAAACGGCCGCCCCGGGGCGCCCGGTTCTGGTTGCCACCGTGCACTATGCGGCCGAGACGCCGGAACGCAGTTTCGTCGGCACCATCCGTCCCCGAATCGAGACCGATATGGGTTTTCGCGTCCCCGGCAAGGTTGCCCGGCGTCTGGTCGAGGTCGGCCAGACCGTGGATGTCGGTCAGCCGCTCGCCACGCTCGATGAGGTCGATCTGAAACTGCAGGCCGAGCAGGCCGAGGCCGAATTCCGCGCCGCCACCGGCGTGCTGGCGCAGGCCGGCGCCGCCGAGCAGCGCGCCAAGGATCTGCGCGCCAAGGGCTGGACCACGGATGCGCAGCTGGATCAGAGCCGCGCCGCCGCCGATGAAGCGCGCGCACGCCTTAATCGTGCCGAGCGGCAGGTCGAACTCACCAAGAATTCTCTGTCTTATGCGACGCTGCTGGCCGATAGCCGCGGCGTCGTCACTGCGACCCTGATCGATCCCGGCCAGGTCGTCGCCTCCGGCCAGACTGCGGTCCGCGTCGCACGCTTTGGCGAAAAGGAAGCCGTGGTCGCGATCCCTGAAACGCTGGTCGGCCGCGCCAAGTCGGGCTCCGCCACCGTGACGCTGTGGTCGGATTCGGAGAGGAAATACAACGCGAAGCTGCGCGAGATTGCGCCTTCCGCCGATCCGGCGACGCGGACCTATCTGGCCAAATTCTCGCTGCCGGAAGCCGACGACAAGGTCTCGCTTGGCATGACCGCCACACTGACGCTTGCCGATGCCGCCAGCGAGCGCGTGGCAAAACTGCCGCTGTCGGCGCTGTTCAGCCAGGGCAGCAATCCCTCGCTCTATATCGTCGACGATTCCGGCGCGGTAACGCTGAAGCCGGTCATCGTGAAATCCTACGACAGCAACTCCGTCGTCATCGCAGGCGGCGTCAACGAGGGCGCCAAGGTGGTTGCGCTCGGCGTGCAGAAGCTCGATCCGGCCCAGAAGGTCCGGGTGGTCTCGTCGCTGTCGTTCTAGTTACGTCCCGTCATTGCGAGCGTAGCGAAGCATTCCATGTCGCCGCGAGGAAGTATGGATTGCTTCGTCGCTTCGCTCCTCGCAGTGACGGTCTCAATCGGTGTAGTCCGCAACAATTGGATTATCGTTGGAGAGTGAAATGAAGCGCTTCAATCTCTCAGGCTGGGCGGTGAGCCATCCGACCCTGATCCTGTTTCTGATGATCGCGCTCGGCGTCGCCGGTTACTTCTCCTACCAGCGGCTCGGCCGCGCCGAGGACCCGTTCTTCACTGTGAAGGTGGTGAACGTTTCTGCGATCTGGCCGGGCGCGACCGCGCAGGAAATGCAGACCCAGGTGGCCGACCCCATCGAGAAGAAGCTGCAGGAACTGCCGTTCTTCGAGAAGGTGCAGACCTATTCCAAGCCTTCTTTCACGGCGCTGCAGGTCACCTTCAAGGATTCGACGCCGCCGAAGGACGTGCCCTATCTGTTTTATCTGTTGCGTAAGAAGCTCGCTGACGTGCAGGGCCAGTTGCCCGCGGGGCTGCTCGGGCCGAACGTCAACGACGAATTCTCCGACGTCGATTCCATTCTCTACATGATGACCGGCGACGGCGCCGATTACGCGCAATTGAAGAAGGCCGCCGAAGGCATGCGTCAGCGCCTGTTGAAGGTTTCCGGCGTCACCAAGGTCAATCTTTACGGCACCCAGGACGAGCGCATTTTCGTCGAATTCTCCCATGCCAAGCTCGCAACGCTCGGCATCACGCCGCAGGCGCTATTCGATTCGCTCGCCAAGCAGAACAACGTCACGCCCGCTGGCACGGTGGAAACTTCCTCGCAGCGCGTGCCGCTGCGCGTCACCGGCGCACTCGATGGCGCCAAGGCAGTCGCGGAAACCCCGGTCGAAAGCAATGGCCGCGTGTTCCGGCTCGGCGATATCGCGACCGTCACCCACGGCTTCGTCGATCCCCCGACCTTCGTCGCCCGCCAGGAAGGCAAGCCTGCGATCGGCATCGGCGTCGTCACCACCAAGGGCGCCAACATCCTCGAGCTCGGCAAGGAAGTCGAGAAGGCGACTAACGATTTCATGAAGGCGGTGCCGCAGGGCATCGAGGTCGAGCAAATCGCCGACCAGCCAAAGGTGGTCGAGCGCGCTGTCGGCGAGTTCGTTCATTCCTTCATCGAGGCGCTGGCGATCGTGCTGTTCGTGTCGTTCGTCGCGCTCGGCTGGCGGACGGGAATCGTCGTCGCCATGTCGGTGCCGCTGGTGCTCGCGATCGTGTTCATCGTCATGAACGCGATGTCGATCGACCTGCACCGCATCACGCTCGGCGCGCTAATCATCGCGCTCGGCCTGCTGGTCGACGACGCCATCATCGCGGTGGAGATGATGGTGGTAAAAATGGAACAGGGCTGGGACCGCGTTCGCGCGGCGTCCTTTGCCTGGGAATCAACTGCGTTTCCGATGCTCACGGGGACGCTGGTCACGGCCGCTGGCTTCCTCCCCATCGGCTTTGCCAATTCGGCGGTCGGCGAATATGCCGGCGGCATCTTCTGGATCGTGGCGATCTCGCTGGTCGCGTCCTGGTTCGTGGCGGTGATCTTCACGCCCTATCTCGGCGTCAAGCTGTTGCCTAATATCGCCGTGCACCACAACCACGATCCGCACGCGATCTACGAGACGCGGATGTATCGGGGCCTGCGCGCCGTGGTGCAGTGGTGCGTCGACCACCGTATCAAGGTAGTGGCGGCGACCGTCGGCGTGTTCGCGCTCTCGATCGTCGGCTTCGGCCAGGTGCAGCAGCAATTCTTCCCGCTTTCCGAACGGCCCGAGCTGTTCCTGCAGCTACGCCTGCCGGAAGGCACCGCCTTCAACGTCACGGAAAAGTCCGTCAAGAAGGCCGAGGCGCTCTTGAGGGACGACAAGGATATCGCGACCTACACCGCCTATGTCGGTCAGGGCTCGCCACGCTTCTGGCTCGGCCTCAATCCGCAACTGCCCAACGAGGCCTTTGCCGAGATCGTGATCGTCTCCAAGGACGTCGAGGCCCGGGAGCGGATCAAGGCGCGGTTGGAGAAGGCGGTCGCCGAGGGCGAACTGTCCGAAGCGCGCGTTCGCATCGACCGCTTCAATTTCGGCCCGCCGGTCGGCTTCCCGGTTCAGTTCCGCGTGATCGGCCCCGATCCCAACACCGTACGCGACATCGCCTACAAGGTCCGCGATGTCATGAAGCAAAATCCCAATGTCACGGAGCCACAGCTCGACTGGAACGAGCAGTCGCCTTACCTGAAGCTCGTGGTCGATCAGGACCGGGCGAGGGCGCTCGGCCTCACCCCGCAGGACGTCTCGCAGGCGCTCGCCATGCTGATCTCGGGCGCGCCGGTCACCACCATCCGCGACGGCATCGAGAAGGTCGGCGTGGTCGCGCGCGCGGTGCCGTCCGAACGGCTCGACCTCGGCCGCGTCGGCGAGCTGACCGTGACGTCGCGCAATGGCGTCGCCGTGCCGCTGCAGCAGATTGCCAGGATCGAATATTCCCATGAGGAGCCGATCATGTGGCGGCGCAACCGCGATATGGCGATCACGGTGCGGACCGACGTCGTCGACGGCGTGCAGGCGCCCGACGTCACCAACCAGATCTGGCCGAAACTGACGGAAATCCGCGACCAGCTCGAACCGGCCTACCGGATCGAGCCCGGCGGCGCGTTCGAGGAATCCGAAAAGGGCAACGCCTCGATCGCCCTGCTGTTTCCGCTGATGGCGCTGGTGATGCTCACCCTGCTGATGATCCAGTTGCAGAGCTTCTCGCGCCTGATCCTGGTGTTCCTGACCGCGCCGCTCGGCATCGTCGGCGCCTCGCTCGGCCTCAACATTGCCAATCAGCCGTTCGGCTTCGTGGCGCTGCTCGGACTGATCGCGCTGGCCGGCATGATCATGCGCAACGCGGTGATTCTGGTCGATCAGATCGAAGCCGACGTTTCCCAGGGCCTGACGCGGAAGGAAGCCATCGTCGAAGCCACCGTCCGGCGCGCCCGGCCGGTGGTGCTGACGGCGCTGGCGGCGATCCTGGCCATGATCCCGCTGTCACGTTCCGCCTTCTGGGGGCCGATGGCCATCACCATCATGGGCGGCTTGTTCGTTGCAACCTTCCTGACTTTGCTGTACCTGCCGGGCCTTTACGCCCTGTGGTTCAGGAAGAGCCTGGAAGAAAGCGGTCAGGCCGAGCAGCCCGATCTTGCGGCGCAACATCAGGCCAAGGAGCATCCCAAGGGTCCGCACGCAATTCCGCTTGCCGACGCCGCAGAATAATTGAACATTGAGAGCTGACATGACGCTGATTTCGGAACACATCGAGACTGACACCCGCGAGAAGATCCTCGTGGTGGCGGAGCGTCTGTTCAGGCAGATTGGCTACCAGAAGACGACGGTCGCCGACATCGCCAAGGAATTGCGGATGAGCCCCGCCAACGTCTATCGCTTTTTCGATTCAAAGAAGGCGATTCACGAGGGCGTGGCGCGGACCCTGATGAGCGAGGTCGAGGTCGAGGCGCAACGGATCGCGTCGATGCCCGGACCCGCGGCAGTCCGTCTGCGCGACATGATGAAGACCATCAATCGCATGAACACCGAGCGCTATGTCGGCGATTCCAAGCTGCATGAGATGGTCGAGATCGCGATGCAGGAGGACTGGGGCGTCTGCGTCGCTCACATGGAGATGATTGCCCGGACCATCGGCCAGGTGATCGGGCAGGGCGCCGCCTCCGGCGAGTTCGAGGTTGCCGATTTGCAGCTGGCCTCGCTTTGCGCCTGCACCGCGATGATGCGGTTCTTCCACCCGCAGATGATCGCGCAATGCGCCACCAAGCCCGGCCCGACGATCGACGAAATGATCGATTTCGTCCTTGCCGGCCTCTCGCCGCGCGCCAAGGCGAATTGAGCTCTTCGCCACTTGACTCCACCGTCGTTGCGAGCGATGCGACTTGTCCGCCGTAGCTTTAGCGAAGGCGGAAGCAATCCATCGCGCCGCGTGCCGTGAAATGGATTGCTTCGTCGCAAGCGCTCCCTAGCGCAAACGCTTCGCGTTTGTCGCAGGCAATGACGAAGAAGGACGAGCCGGAATGGACGCCAAGAGCCCAAAAGACCTGCATTTCTACGAGCCGAAGAACGGACACGGCCTCAAGCACGACCCCTTCAACGCCATCATTGCGCCGCGCCCGATCGGGTGGATTTCCTCGCGCGATGGCAAGGGCCACGTCAATCTGGCGCCTTACAGCTTCTTCAACGCCTTCTGCTATCACCCGCCGATTATCGGCTTTTCCTCCACCAACTGGAAAGACAGCGCGGGCAATATCCAGGAGACCGGCGAGTTCGTCTGGAATCTCGCCACGATGGATCTGGCGAAGCAGATGAACGCGACGGCGGCCCACGTTGCCCCTGATGTCGATGAGTTCAAGCTCGCAGGCCTTACGGCCGCGTCCTGCAAGCTCGTCAACGTGCCCCGGGTGGCGGAAAGCCCCGTTGCCTTCGAATGCAAGCTGACGCAGATCATCCAGTTGCAGGGCAAGGACGGAAAAAAGGCGCAGGCCTGGCTGACGCTGGGCGAAGTCGTCGCCGTCCACATCGACAAGGCCTTCATCAAGGATGGCGTCTACCAGACCGGCCTCGCCCATCCCATCGTCCGCGCCGGCCGCCGCGGCGACTATTTCGAGATCAAGCCGGAAAACATGTTCGAGATGATCCGGCCGGATTAAGCGAATGTAGTCCGGATAGAGCCAATGGGTCGCGCGCATGCGCGGCCCCACGGCAACACGGAACTCCGACGCGCCGAAATGCTTATCGTCTGTATTTCGGAGATTGCCGATGATCCGCTTGTTTGCCGGGCTGACCGTGCTCGCCTGTCTTGTCCACCCGGCCCTCGCAGGCCCCGATGCGGCAGCCATCAACAACGCGGAGTTCAGAGGCAAGCCGCCGGCCAACGACAAGATCGATCCCATTGTCGTCAAGGCCCAGGTGCTGCTCGACCGCGCTAATTTCTCGCCGGGCGAGATCGACGGCAAGCTCGGCGAGAACGCTCAGAAAGCCTTGCGGGCGTTCGCCGAAGCCAAAGGCCTCATCGTCAACAAGCAGCCGCTGACCCCGGAGGTCTGGAGCGCTTTGATCGCGACCAGCGCGGATGCCATCGTCGTCGACTACCAGATCGCAGCGGCAGACGTGAAGGGGCCGTTCCTGAAGAAGCTGCCCGCCAGGATGGAAGACATGAAACGGCTGAAGGCGCTCGATTACACCAGCCCGCGCGAGGCCATCGCCGAGAAATTTCACATGAGCGAGGCGCTGCTCGCGGCCCTCAACCCCGGCAAGAAATTCGACAAGGCCGACCAGGCGATCTCGGTAATCAATGTGATGGCGAACGAGACGAAACCAACTGCAACCCGTGTCGAGGTCGATAAGAGCTCCCAGACCGTCAAGGCATTCGCGAATTCCGATCTGATCGCCTTCTTTCCCGCGACCGTCGGAAGCGAAGAAAAGCCGACCCCGAGCGGCGTACTTAAGGTGACCTCGATCGATGCCCGCCCGCACTACCGCTACAACCCGGATTATAAGTTCAAGGAAGTCAGATCCAGGCGCGCCTTCACGATCAAGCCCGGGCCGAACAACCCCGTCGGAACGCAGTGGATCGGACTTTCCGCGGAAGGCTACGGCATTCACGGCACGGCCAATCCGTCGAAGGTAAGCAAGGCGGAATCTCACGGCTGCGTGCGTCTCACCAATTGGGACGCCGACAAACTGGCAAAGCTCCTGAAGAAGGGCACCGAGGTCGCGTTCATCGAGCGCGAGGTGGCCAACAGGAAGTGACGTCTGGTGGGAGGAGGGCTGGCACGCAATTATCATGGTCGCCACCAACATCATTTGCAATGACGCATGTGAGCGGTGAATATGCGCCATGTCATTTGCCTCAATCCAGAACAATGTCCGACAGCTTTACGAGGGTGCAACGCCGGAAGGTGTCCGTTTTCGCTACGCACTACTAACGTTCGATATCGTAACCGTCCTGTTCATCGTCGCGACGTCGTTTTTCCTCCCCAACGATATCACTGAAGTACTTGATGTCCTGTTTGGCATCGTGATCCTGGCGGATTTTTCCGCGCGGCTGCTCGTCAGCCGGCATCGAATGCTGGAGTTCACACGCTTCTCGACATGGACGGATGTCATAGCGATCATTTCGTTCCTGGCGCCGCTGGCCGGAGAGGCCGGTGGTTTTCTGCGGATCCTGCGAACGCTGCGGCTGCTGCGCGGTTATCAGATGCTGGTGAGGCTGCGCCAGGACAGTTCATTCTTCCGGCGCAACGAGGAAGTCATCTTCGCGGTGACCAATCTGGCGGTTTTCATCTTCGTGATGACCGCGATCGTCTATGAGACGCAAAAATTCCGTAACCCTCAGATATCGAACTATGCGGATGCGCTCTATTTCACCGTCACGGCGCTGACGACGACCGGCTTTGGCGACATCACCCTGCACGGGACTGTCGGCCGAATGATCTCGGTCGTCATCATGATTTTCGGAGTCACCCTGTTTTTCAACCTTGCCCGCGCGCTGCTCTCGCCCAACAAGGTGCGGTTTGCTTGTCCCGCCTGCGGATTACAGCGCCATGACAGCGATGCGGTTCACTGCAAGGCCTGCGGTACGGTGTTGAATATTCCCGACGAAGGTTTGACGTAGCGCAACGCCACCGGTCATTCGTCCGTGGCAAACGCGTCGTAAACCAGCTTCTTGAACGCGGGTATGATGCGTCCACGTTCGTTCTGGGTCTGCTCCAGCAGGATGTAGATCATGTCCAGCTTCGGGTCGACACCGAAATAGGTGCCGCTGCCGCTGTCCCATTTGAGTTCGCCAATCGACCCGGGCGGCGGCGGCTTGGCATTTCCCGGATCGGTGCGCACGGCAAAACCATAGCCGTAGCCAAAGCCATCTCCGGGAAAGTAGTAATAATCCCGCGCGACGCCGGAGCCGGGCCCGATATGGTCTGACGTCATCGACTTGAATGCGGCCGGGCTAAGGTACCGTTTGCCGTCGAGTTGCCCGCGGTTGAGGATCATCTGGGCAAAACGGGCATAGTCGTTTAGTGTTGAGACCAGCCCGCCGCCGCCGGATTCCCATTCCGGATGGGCGCGGCGTTCAGTCTCCGCAAGTTTCAGTATGGTATCGCTTGGCAGCGGCTCCGCCATCCGCGCGCGTTCGTCGGCACTTTCCAGCACGAATTTCGTGCTGGTCATGCCAAGCGGATCGAAGATGTGCTGCTTCTCGAACTGATAGAGTGTCTGCCCGGATACGATCTCGATGATGCGTCCGAGGACGTCGGTTGAATGTCCGTAACGCCAAAGCGTGCCGGGTTGTCGTGCCAGGGGCAATCTGGCGATGCGATCGGCAAACACCTTGTTGGTGTAACGCTCGTCGAAAAGGCCTGATTCCGAATAGGCCTTCATGATCAGCTTGCCGCCGATATAATCGTACGTGATGCCCGACGTATGGCGTAGCAGATCCATAATGGTCACCGGCCGATCTGCCGGAACAAGCGTTAGAACGTTCTTGCCGTCAAGTGTGTCAGAACCGACAACTACCTTCGCGTCAGCAAACCCCGGAATGAATTTGGACGCGGAATCGGCGGGCGAGAGCTTGCCTGCGTCGATCAACATCATCGCCGCGACGCTGGTGATTGGCTTCGTCATCGAATGAAGCGCAAAGATCGTATCTGATGTCATCGGAGCCTTGGTCTCGACATCCTGAACGCCGAAACATTTCAGATAGACCGGTCTGCCGTGTTGCTGAATCAATACGACGGCGCCCGGCAACCGCCCCGTCGCAACTTCATTGTTGAAAAATTCGGTGATACGTTCGAGCTTGCTCGGCGACGGCGCGGGGACTTTGGCCGCTTGGTCGGCTGCTGCCATGTCCGTCCAGATTGCCAACGACAAGGCCGCAGCAAATGACAAGCCCACAGCAAAAAGTCGTTTGCCGCGAGATCCAGCGGTGCAAGGCAGTATCTGCCGGGTCGGCGTCTTCATTTTGATTTGCCCCGCGAGCCGACTGATTTACCGGAGATCGACCAACTGTCGAGTGACTAGCATGTCGCGCACCTTGTCGCCACGTGGGCAATTGCCCCATGCGCGATGAAGAGCGGAGCTCCCGGACAGACATGCATTGGACGAGTTGATGCCATTTCGGCTGCAAGCTTGAACCGGGGCTGAAATCAAAAGCAGCTCTCGCAACCGGGCACGGACCGGACTAACCTCAAGTTGCCCGGCCGGATCAACGGCCGGCGAACAGATTGGGAGGATGCGATGACACGCCAGGAGCGGCGCGATTCACAACAGCATGATCCAGAAGTCGGGATTTCACGACGAACGCTTGTCCAGGGTTTGGCGGTATGCGCCGGTGCTACCGTCGCGGGGGCCGGCAGCGCATTGGCCCAGACCGGTCCTGCGGCGCCCCCGTCAACAGTCACCAGCCCGCCGCGCGATTTCAGTCCGCGCGGTGCCCCCACCACCTATTTCTGGGATCCCGACATCATCGCCGTCGATCCATCCTTCAACAATCTCGCCCAGCCCAATACGGCGATCAAGCGCCTCTACACCGGTCTGTTGTGGGCCGAAGGCCCCGCCTGGAGCGCGCAGGGGCGCTATCTCCTGTGGAGCGACATACCCAATAACAGGCAGATGCGATGGTCGGAGGATGACGGTCACGTCAGCGTCTTCCGTACGCCGTCCAACAACAGTAACGGCAACTCGTTCGATTTCCAGGGACGACAGCTTTCCTGCGAGCATCTCACCCGGCGCGTCGTGCGCTATGAGCATGACGGCACCGCAACCGTGCTGGCTGACTCCTACAACGGCAAGAAGCTGAACTCGCCGAACGATGTCGTCGCGCATCCGGACGGCAGCTACTGGTTCACGGATCCGCCCTATGGTGGCATGCTCTATGAGGGTGAGCCTGACGTCGCGGGTGGGCCGAGCAATTCTGCCGGCAAGCTCAATCCACGGATCGGCCAGCCGGCAGGCTTCGTGCCGGGCAAGCGCGAATTGCCGACCAACTGCTATCGCATCGATCCGTCTGGCCGTGTCGACCTCGTCGTGACCGAGGAACAGGTGCCCGATCCCAACGGCCTCTGCTTCTCGCCTGACTACAAAAAGCTGTATGTCGCCTCTACCGGCAAGGGGCCGGGCGACACCGGTCCGGGCGGCAAGGGCGACATGTTCGTGTTCGACGTCGGCACCGACAACAAGCTGGCCAACCACAAACGGTTCAGCGATTTCATGGTCGACGGCGTGAAGTGCGGACCGGACGGCGTGCGCTGTGACGTCAACGGCAATGTTTGGTGTTCCAGCAATGCCGGCCGTGCCGTTGGCTACAGCGGCGTGACGGTATGGTCCCCGGAGGGTAAGCTGATCGGCCGCATCCGCTTGCCCGAAGTGTGCGGCAACATCTGCTTCGGCGGCCCCAAGCGCAACCGCCTGTTCATGGCCGCGAGCCAGTCGCTCTACGCCGTGTACACGGCAACGCAGGGTGCCGGACCGGGCTGACCGGCTAGCCTTGCTCACGACGTCATTTCGGGATGCGCCCGTTTGGGCGCAGGCCCGGCATCCATCGGGCCGCAGCTACTGTTGCAGAATGGATTCCGGGGCTCTCGCCTCGCGAGCCCCGGAATGACGAGTGGGCGATTCACTAAAATTCGTCATAAATTCGCAACCGCCAACCAACCGCTCCGGCAAAAGTTGGGCACGCTTAAACTGGGCGTTTATTGCGAACGGTCCACCCTTCTTCGCAAGAAGGGAGGCTCGTCCACCAATGCCAATATTCAAGTATTTTATCGCCGTAGGATCGACACTGCTCGTATTCCTGTTTGTTTCGAACGCTTATCTCACCGACGACGAAAGCAATTTGCGCTTCGATGGATCGCTGTACGGGAGCGCGCTTTACGCGCCTCGCGTGGCAGAAACCCAAGCGACCGCGGAGCTTCGTTTTACCCGCGATGTCACGCCTGCCGTTCGCGTCAAGGAAGTATTTGCCGTGTTCGTCCCCAATGAGCGACGCCGCAGCAAGCGTGATTCATAACACCGGTGTGCCCGCGGTAGAGACCGGCGAGCACTCCCGAGC
This sequence comes from Bradyrhizobium retamae, assembly GCF_001440415.1. GTDB lineage: Bacteria > Pseudomonadota > Alphaproteobacteria > Rhizobiales > Xanthobacteraceae > Bradyrhizobium > Bradyrhizobium retamae. The sequence continues at coordinate 19,609 of NZ_LLYA01000153.1, read as the reverse complement.
GGCATCTGTCCGGCAACGTTGCTGGTTTCTAAACGCCGGACAATGCAGGCATTTTGGGAACGGGCCCGGGCCTCCGCCGTTATCTCCAAGTTCAGTTTCGCTTCATTTCCCGACGCGAAGCGTCCCCGAAACTCGTGCTTTTCAGCTAGGATGAACCCATGTTTGGTATAGGTGAGGCGAGACGTCGCGCCCCGATCATGAGGAGGTCGCCATGAGCTTCCGCCGCGATTTCATCAGCAAACCGATCTTCGCTTTCGCGCGCGGCGCTATGCCCGCGATGTCCGACACCGAGCGGGAGGCGCTGGAGGCGGGCGACGTCTGGTGGGACGCCGATCTCTTCACCGGCAATCCCGACTGGTCGAAATTGCTGGCTGTCGCACCGGCGATGCTGACTGAAGAAGAAAAGGCCTTTCTCAACGGCCCTGTCGACGAGCTTTGCGCCATGCTCGACGAGTGGAAGATCAATTGGGAATGGCGCGATCTTCCGCCGGAGGCGTGGTCCTTCATCAAACGCCACAAATTCTTCGGCATGATCATTCCGAAGGAATTTGGCGGGCTCGGCTTCTCGCCTTATGCGCATTCGGAAGTGGTGCGAAAGCTATCGTCGCGCTCGCTGACCGCAGCCGTTACCGTGATGGTGCCGAATTCGCTCGGCCCGGGCGAGCTGTTGATGCGCTTCGGTACCAAGGAGCAGCAGGATAGATGGTTGCCGCGGCTCGCCGAAGGCGCCGACATTCCTTGCTTCGGCCTGACCAGCCCTGAAGCCGGCTCGGACGCGGCCTCGATGGTCGACACCGGCATCATCTGCAAGGGCAATTTCGAAGGCAAGGAAGTCATCGGCCTGCGGCTGAACTGGCACAAGCGATACATCACGCTGGGGCCGGTCTCGACGCTGCTCGGCCTCGCGTTCAAGGCCTATGATCCCGATCATCTCGTGGGCCAGCAGGAAGAGCTCGGTATTACCGTAGCCCTGATCCCGACCCATCTGCCCGGCGTTGAGATTGGCCGCCGCCATCTGCCGGCGATGCAGATGTTCCAGAACGGTCCGAACTGGGGTCGCGACGTGTTCATTCCGATGGACTACATCATCGGCGGGCAAGAGCGGCTCGGGCAGGGCTGGAAGATGCTGATGACGGCGCTCGCCGCCGGCCGCGGCATCTCGCTGCCGTCGCTGTCCGCCGCGGGGGCGGCGTATGCGGCACGCACCACCGGCGCCTATGCTCGCATCCGCGAGCAGTTCGGCATCTCCATCGGCAAGTTCGAAGGCATCGAGGAGCCGCTCGCGCGCATCGCCGGCACCGCCTATCTGCTCGATGCCGCGCGGCGGCTGACCTGCGCGGCGCTCAACCAGGGGCATCATCCCGCCATCATCTCCGGCATCATGAAGCTGCACGCTACCGAGCGGATGCGGATCGTGATCGACGACGCCATGGACATCCATGGCGGCAAGGCCGTGATCGATGGACCGCAGAATTACATGGGCAGCCTCTATCGCGCGGTGCCGGTCGGCATCACCGTTGAAGGCGCAAATATCCTCACGCGAAATCTGATCGTGTTCGGGCAAGGTGCGATCCGCGCTCATCCATTCCTACTCGACGAAATGAATGCGCTGGGTGAAGCCGACCGGCCTAAGGGCTTGGAAGCCTTCGACAAGGCGTTCTGGCGTCATGTCGGCCACAGCTTCAAGACCATGTTCCGTGCCTGGGGCCGAAGCTGGACCTTCGGCCTGTTTGCGCCAGCGCCCGATGCCGGCGAGGCGACGCGGTTCTACCGCCAGCTCTCGCGCTATTCCGCAGGCTTCGCGCTGTGCGCCGACATGGCGCTGTTGACGCTTGGCGGCGCGCTCAAGCGCAAGGAAATGCTCTCGGCCCGGTTCGGCGACATTCTGTCCGAACTGTATTTGCTGTCCGCCGCGCTGAAACGCTGGCAGGACGAGGGACGGCAGAAGGAAGATTTCGCCGCGCTCGAATGGTGCATGGCTACGGGCTTTCGCACCATCGAGAACCGCTTTGCGGAAATTCTGGCCAACCTGCCGAACCGGTTCGTGGCGGTGATCCTGAAATTCCTGATCCAGCCGTTCGGTGCGCGCGTGCTCGGCCCCTCCGACCGCATCGTGCATCAATGCGCGCAGCTGGTGCTGGAGCCATCGGCGGCGCGCGACCGGCTCACCTCCGGTCTGTCAGCCGTCGATGATGATGGCGGCATCGCGCGGCTGGAGAAGGCGTTCCGGCTGGTGACGGCTGCGGACGACGTCGCAAAGCAGATGCGCGCCGCGCGGCTGCATGACTGGAAAGAGGCGGTGAAGAAGGGTGTCATCACTCAGGCCCAGGGCGAGAAGCTGCAGGCTGCACATGAAGCCGTTGCCAAGGTGATCGAGGTCGACGATTTCGCGCCCGAGGCGTTGTCGCCGATTTACAGCGAGGGGGCCGACGTGCATCAGTTCTTCCAGGAACTGGGTGAACAGAGGGCGGCAAGCTGATGGCGCGACCGGTCTTTATCGTCGACGGCAGCCGGACGCCGTTCCTGAAAGCGCGCTCCGGCCCGGGACCCTTCACGCCAGTTGATCTCGCCGTTCAATGCGGGCGTCCGCTGTTGGCGCGGCAACCCTTTGCGCCATCGGCGTTCGATCAGGTCATCCTCGGCTGCGTCAACGTCATCGCCGACGAAATGAATCCGGCCCGTGTCGCCGCGCTCCGGCTCGGCATGGGCGAGAAGATGGTCGCCTTCACCGTGCAGATCAATTGCGGCTCCGGCATGCAGTCGATCGACACCGGCTATCGTTACATCCGCGAGGGCGTCTCCGACCTGATCCTGGCCGGCGGCGCCGAAGCGCTGAGCCATGCCCCGCTGGTCTGGCCGCAACAGGGCGTGCGCTGGTTCGCTGGGCTTGCAGGGGCGAAAGGCATCGGCGCGAAAGTCATGGCTGCGCTGAAAGTGAAGCCCGGCTATTTCAAGCCGATCATCGGGCTTGAGCGCGGCCTGACCGATCCCATCACCGATCTCAATATGGGTCAGACCGCCGAAGTGGTCGGCCATCTCTTCGGCATCACCCGCGCGCAATCGGATGCCTATGCTGCCGAAAGCCACAGGCGGCTCGCAAACGCGCAGTCGCAAGGTTGGCTCAAGGGCGAGGTCGAAACCGCATTCGCGCGCGATGGAACGTTCTACGATCACGACGACGGCGTGCGGCCGGACTCGACACCGGAGAGCTTGGCAAAGCTGAAGCCGGTGTTTGAGCGTCCCTGGGGTAAGGTCACCGCCGGCAATTCCTCGCAGATCACCGATGGCGCGTCCTGGGTGATCCTGGCTTCCGAAGAGGCCGTGGCCAGGCACGGCCTGACGCCGAAGGCGGTCATCCTCGACAGCCAGTGGTCGGCGCTCGATCCCGGCATCATGGGCCTGGGACCGGTGCTGTCGGCGACGGAGCTTCTCAAGCGCAACAAGCTGACGCTTTCGGATATCGAGAGCTGGGAATTGAACGAGGCCTTTGCGACGCAGGTGCTGGGCTGCCTCGCCGCCTGGAACGACGAAAAATTCTGCAATGAGATTCTCGGCCTCGACGGCGCGGCGGGCGAGCTCGATCAGACAAAGTTGAACGTCGATGGTGGCGCGATCAGCCTCGGCCATCCCGTGGGCTGCAGCGGCAACCGCATCGTGCTGCATTTGGTCAACGCCATGAAGCGATTGGGCACCAGGCGCGGCATCGCCACCGAATGCATCGGCGGCGGGCAGGGCGGCGCGATGCTGATAGAGACGGTGTGAGCATGGATAGCCAGATCATGAACGTTCTCGGCGATCGCGTGCTCGAACTCGGGCCGAAGTCTGACGCTGAGGGCCCGTACAAGAATTTCAGGCTGACCCGCGATGGCGACGGCGTCGCCTGGCTCTTGTTCGATCGCGAAGGCACCAGCGCCAACACGCTGTCCGCCGATCTGATCGAGGAACTCAGCAACGTGTTGTCCGAGCTGGAAACCGCGCGGCCTACCGGCCTCGTCATCCGCTCCGCCAAAAAATCCGGCTTCATCGCCGGCGCCGACGTCAATGCCTTTCGCGGCGCCACCGATGTGACAGCAGTCGAGGCCGAGATCGGCCGCGCGCATGCCGTGATCGATCGGCTCGAAGCCCTGCGGGTTCCGAGCGTGGCCGTGATCCACGGCTTCTGCCTCGGCGGCGGCCTCGAAGTGGCGCTGGCCTGTCAGATGCGGATCGCAATCGAGGACGCGCGGTTTGGCTTCCCCGAGGTGATGCTCGGCCTCCACCCCGGTCTTGGCGGCACCGTGCGCTTCACGCGGCTTGTCAATCCGATGCAGGCGATGCCGCTGATGCTGACCGGCAAGACCATCGATGCCCGCCGCGCAAAATCGCTCGGACTGGTCGATGCCGTGACGCAGGAGCGGCATGTCTTGAATGCCGTGAAGGAAGCCGTGTCCGGCCGCTTGAACCGCGCGAAGCCCGGTTTTCTCAATTCCGTTCTCAGCCTCGGCCCGATCAAGGGCTTTCTCGCCTCGCGTATGCGCCGCGAGGCCGGCAAGGCGGCGCGCGAGGAGCATTATCCCGCGCCCTATGCGCTGATCGATCTCTGGGAAAGGCACGGCGGCGACCGGCGGGCGATGCTGAGTGCGGAGAAAGCGTCTTTCGCCAGACTGATGGTGACGCCGACCGCGCAGAACCTGATCCGCGTGTTCTTCCTGCGCGAGCAGATGAAGAAGCTCGCGGGTTCCGGCAACAGGATCGAGCATGTTCACGTCATCGGCGCCGGCGCCATGGGTGGCGACATCGCCGCCTGGTGCGCCGGCCAGGATTTGCGGGTGACGCTCGCCGACATGAAGCCGGAGCCGATCGCAGGCGCGATCAAGCGCGCCGCCGATCTCTACGGAAAGATCCTGCGCAAGCGGACCGCCGTGCGCGATGCACTGGACCGGCTGATGCCGGATATGCAGGCCGAGGGCGTCCGCAACGCCGATCTCATCATCGAGGCGGTGCCGGAAAAGCTGGAGCTGAAGCAGAAGGTTTATGCCGACCTCGAACCGAAGATGAAGCCCGGCGCGATTCTTGCTACCAACACGTCGAGCATCCCGCTGCAGGACCTGCGCACCACGCTGCAAAAACCCGAGCGGCTGCTCGGGCTGCACTTCTTCAATCCGGTGTCGCGGCTGCAACTCATCGAGGTCGTCAGCCATGACGGTACCGACGCGCAACTCTTGAGGGAAGCGCTCGCCTTCGTCGGCGCCATCGACCGGTTGCCGCTGCCCGTAAAATCGTCGCCCGGCTTCCTCGTCAACCGCGCGCTGACGCCCTACATGCTGGAAGCGATGCTGATGCTGGACGAGAAGATCGACAAGACGGTGATCGACGCCGCCGCGAAAAAGTTCGGCATGCCGATGGGGCCGATCGAACTCGCCGACCAGGTCGGCCTCGACATCTGTCTCGACGTAGGCGACATGCTGCGCTCGAAGTTCGGTGACGCGCTTCCGCCGACGCCGGCCTGGTTGCGGGAGAAGGTTGCCAGAGGCGAACTCGGCCGTAAGTCGGGCAAGGGCTTTTACACCTGGAAGGGCGACAAGGCCGATACCTCATCCGGCCTGCCCGCGACATCGGAACCCTCGGCGGAGATGATCGACAGGCTGATCCTGCCGATATCGAATGTCTGTGTCGCCTGCTTGCGCGAAGGCATCGTCGACGATGCCGACGCGGTCGACGGCGCCGTCATCTTCGGCACCGGCTACGCGCCGTTCCGCGGCGGTCCCTTGAACTATGCGCGAACCCGAGGGGTGGAGAACGTGGTCTCGACGCTGCGGGCGCTCACGGAAAAATTCGGCGGAAGATTTGCGCCGGATGCTGGTTGGGAGAATTTCAAGTGAACGAACCCCGTCTGCACGCGCCGGTCTCGACCGAGAGCGAGACCCGCGGTGATCTCTGCATTCGCACGCTGGCGATGCCGGCCGACACCAACGCCAATGGCGACATCTTCGGCGGCTGGCTCTTGAGCCAGATGGATATCGGCGGCGGCGTGTTCGCTTCCAAGATCGCGAAATCGCGCACGGTGACGGTCGCAATCGAGGCGATGAATTTCCGCAAGGCCGTCTATGTCGGCGACCTCGTTTCAGTCTACGCCAATCTGGTGCGGGTCGGGCGCACCTCGATCATGGTGCATCTCGAAGCCTGGGTCGTGCGCCGCAAGGAGTTGCAACAGATCCTGGTGACCGACGGCAACTTCACCTACGTCTCGATCGACGACAACGGCCGTCCGCAGCCGGTCAGTCCGGACGGCGTGATCAAGACCTAAATCTTACGGGCAGGGACGCTCGTAGCCGTCACGGCCGATGAAGGTGCCGCGGCGCGGGTCATAAGTCTGCGAGCGCATGCAGCGCGGCGTGTCGTCGTAATACCGGGGCGGCGGGGGTGCGTATTGCGCCTGGACGCCGCAATAGCGCGGCGAAACTTCCTGCCACCCGCCGGGCTGCTCCACGTAGCAGCCGCCCTGATAGTAGCGATAGCCGCCGGGCCGCGGCTCGCCCTGGGCGCCGATCGCAGCACCCGTCGTCGCCCCGACGATCGCGCCAACCGCCGCACCGCGGCCGCCGCCAAGCGCGCCGCCGACAATCGCGCCCGCCGCGCCGCCGAACAGTGCGCCGCCGAGCGTGCTTTCCTGCGCCGCCGCCTCCTGGAGCGGTGCGCAAGCCGCAAGGGCAATCAGCATCGAGAGTGCGAATTTCGGCATCATGTCAGTTCTCCGGCCATTTGGACGATTCGCTAGCGTGTTCCGCGACCAGCTTTGGCATAGGTTGGCCTTGCGGCGCAACGCCGGAAGCAGGAACAATTGCCCGTGCAACCCGTTGTAGGCCCGGAATAAATCTGAGGCTGGGCCATGTCGGACACCTACATCATTGAAGTCGGCTCACAGCCGGCTGGGATCATCGTGCGCGCTCCCGGCGGCTATCGGTTCTTTGCCGCCTCGCACCGTTTCAACCGGCTGGAAGGGCAGATATTCCGCAACGCGCGCGAAGCCGAGCGTGCGGCCTACCGTCTCGTCAGCGGGATGACGCTGGCGGCGTAACCGCCAGCGCCGGTCTTCCGGCGGTCAGAGCTTGGTGGCCGACCGCGACAGCAGCTTCCAGTCCGAACCCTGTTTCTGCCAGTTCATCAGGACGTGCAGGTTCTGCGGAACCTTTTTGCCGTCGGCCGCAAATTCCTGCTCGCCTACAAAATTGAAGCGCACGATGGCCGCCGGGCCGACGATACGGATGGTGGGGTTCTTGTATTCAAGCGAGGTCCATTTGTATTTCGCATTCTTGACGCCTGCCAGCAGTGCCGCCTTGTCGTCGACAGCTCCGCTGGAGTGGCTGTAGCTGAGTTCTTCCGCGCAGAGCGGGGCGATGCCGTCGGCATTGCCGGCCGCCTGCGCTGCACGGAAGGCTTCGACGTTCTTCGCGATGGCATCCTCGTCCGCGCCGGCAAAAGCGGGGACCACGCTCATGAACCCCAGTGCGAGTACGGGCAAGGCGAACTGACGGCGATCGATCTTCATGGTTTCCTCCATTCGTTTCTGGTTGTGATCACAGTGTTGCAGCCACAAATTGCTTTATCGAGCGGCCGGGCGCATGTGCGGCTCGCACGGCTTCGGGCGGCGGTCGCCTTAACCAGGATTCGTTGTTTCGCCCTGCCAAACGCCTTTGCGGCCGATCTCCCTCGTTGACCGCGCTCCTAATCAGCCGCACCATAACGGCATCTTTGTGCCCAAGTCTGTTCTTCAGGGGTGCTGCCATGGCCGGATTGTCCCACCGTCAGACTGAAATCCTCAACATTGCCCGCGCCTTTGGCCGGGTGATGGTGGAAGATCTCGCCAAGCGGTTTGAGGTCTCGGCGCAGACCATCCGAAAAGACCTCAACGACCTTTGCGACCAGCGCTCGCTGACGCGCATCCATGGCGGCGCCATTATCGCCTCCGGCGTGGAGAACCTCGCCTATGAGGCGCGGCGCTTCGTGGCGGCAGAGGAAAAGCGGGCGATCGGCGTGGCCGCTGCATCGCGGATTCCGAACGGCTGCTCGCTGTTCATCAACATTGGCACCACGACAGAAGAAGTCGCGAGCGCGCTAACCTCGCATGAGGACCTGCTCGTCATCACCAACAACCTCAACGTCGCGATGCTCTTGTATCGGCATCCGCGCATCGAGGTGATCGTAGCGGGCGGTGCGGTGCGTCGCGCCGACGGCGCGGTGATCGGCTCGACCGCGATCAGCCTGATCGGGCAGTTCAAGGTCGACTACGCCATCATCGGCGCATCCGCGATCGATGAGGAGGGCGCGCTGTTGGACTTCGATTATCGCGAGGTGCAGGCCGCGCAAGCGATCATCGCCAACGCCCGCAGCGTCATGCTGGTCGCGGATTCCACAAAACTCCGCCGCAGCGCGCCGGTGCGCATCGCCCATCTCAGCCAGATCCAGACCTTTGTGACTGACGCGCCGTTGCCGGCCGGTCTTGCCAGTATCTGCAGCCACCGTGGCATCGAGGTGGTCCAGGCGATGGAGAAGCCGGCGACGGATATCGATGATCCTGCTACTGAGCCTGCCGCGGCGACGGCCGCCGCGCCTATCCGCTTGCGCTAGTTTCTGGCCACGGCGCGCCGCCGCCGCTGTTTTTCGCGATTGCCGCACCCGATCATGCTGCACCATTGCCGGCGCTGGCTCTTGCTCGTGTCGAGGTAGTAGACATCGCAATCAGCGGCAGCGCATTTTCGGATTCTCGTGCGCTCCTCATCGACCAGGAGAGATTCGATCGCCAGCGCGCAGGCATGCAGCGGAATTTCGGGTGTTCGCGGCGAGCACCAGCGGTATCTGACCAATCCTCCCGACCGCGAACTGACCAGCGCTCGGGCTGCGTGGGCGGCCTTGATCGCGGCAGAGAGGGCGTCCAGGTCAGGCTGCCGCGTCGGCCGTCCAGAGACTTTCGCTCCCAGGATGTCGTGAAGGTGCTCGCGAAGCCTGCGCGCGCCTTTCACGATGCGACTGGGCGCCGGACCAAGCAGCCGCAGCAGCGGCTTAACAATCGGTGGCTCGATAAGTCCAGCCAATTCAGCGAACCGTACCAGGTCATGGTAAGTCGCAAGATTTTCGATTGGCTCGTTAGAGGGCCGTTCATCCAGCGTATTCACGAAATCGAGGGCTGGATGTCCGCCACTCCATTCAAAACCATCGCCGCGGTTGTTCATCTCGTCCTTGTTCGATGGCTCGTTCTGGCGTAACCGTTAAAATGCTCGATTCAGGTTATCGTTCCTGCGACCTTGATGGAAGTAAATCATGTCCGAGTTGGCCGCCGATCGGCGCGTGCCCGGGAATTACGTTCGCGGGGCTCTCTACGGACTCGCGGCCGTAAGTATCTGGTCGGGTTGGATTGTTGTGGCTCGGCTCGGGCTAAAGACGAGCCTTACACCGTGGGACATCGCGGCGCTTCGTTTCGGCGTGGCCGGCGTGCTCCTGCTGCCTTATGTGCTGCAGAAGGGTCTTGCGTTCGAACGCTTGGGCTTGATCGGATTGGCGGCAATCGTGCTTGGCGGTGGCGCTCCCGTGCTGCTCGCCAACACCGGGCTGCTGTTCGCCCCTGCGGCCCATGCCGGTGCCCTGTTTCCCGGAGTGATGCCGCTGGCGGTTGCCGTTCTGGCTGCGGCCTTCCTGCACGAGGCGTTCACGGGCGCGAAAAAGATTGGCTTCGCGCTGATCGTGATGGGCATCGCCGGCATCGCATGGGGCACGGCGGGGGCGGTCGATCCGAAGCAGACAACGGGACACGCGCTGTTCCTTGCCTCCGCGTTTGCCTGGGCCTGCTACACGGTGGCGATGCGGCGGGCGCGGCTTGACGGATTGCATGCTGCGGGCATCGCCGCGGTCGGCGCCATGATGCTCTATGTACCCGTCTACTTTCTTGCGGAGGGCGCAAGCCTCGGCAGGGCATCATGGGGTGACGTCGCTCTTCAGGCATTTGTCCAGGGCGTTCTGACGGCGATTGTTTCGCTGGTTTTTTACGGACGTGCGGTCAGCCTGCTCGGCGCTTCAAGCGGGGCCGCCTTTGCCTCACTATCTCCAGTCATGACCGCAGTGATGGCCATCCCGATTCTCGGGGAATGGCCGTTGATGCTGGACTGGATTGCTATCGCCTCGATCTCGGCCGGTGTTTACGTCGTGAGCGGCGGACCGCTGCCGCGCCGGGCCTACTCGGATTCTGCGTAGGCCAAAGCATCCCGGTGTGGCGTACCTGTTTCCGTCTTGCTTTCGTTGTCATGCTGGTCGCGGATTTCGAAAAACTCCGCCGCAGCGCGCCGGTGCGCATCGCCCATCTCAGCCAGATCCAGACCTTTGTGACTGACGCGCCGTTGCCGGCGGGTCTTGCCAGTATCTGCAGCCACCGTGGCATCGAGGTGGTCCAGGCGATGGAGAAGCCGGCGACGGATATCGATGATTCCGGCGGCGAGCCGGCTTCGACCGTGGTGCGGCTGAAGTAGCGGGCGATTATCCGGGCGAGCCGAGCAGCGATCTCGTTTTCAGGAACTCCCGACATTTGGCGAGGCCAGGCCAAACGACAAGAGAAGCCTGTGCATGGGGTGAGAATGCCTGGTGCAGATTCAGCACCTCCGCATGCATTCCCGGGTAAGGGCCCGGTCCCGGACGCAGGATCGCATCCAGCGCGCCACTTAAGAGGTTCGCGACATCATCGGTCGAGGTTATCAGAACATAGTCCGGCGACTGTTCTGTGTTCGCAAGTTTCGCCAACAGGCCATGCGGGTCGTCCGTCAAGTTCGGAGAAACACCCAGCCGCAACGCCTTAGTCGGCAATGTGCGCGCGACAGCATCCGCAGCCGCCGACATGCGCTCGAACGCATCGCTGATGGTGGGCAGCATGGCCTCGCCATGGCCGGTGAGGGTGAGGCCGCGGGGCATGCGCTGAAACAGCGGAACTCCCAAGATCTGCTCCAGATGCTTGATCTGCTGGCTGACGGCGCCCGGCGTTACCGAAAGCTCCTGCGCAGCCAGTTTGAAGCTGAGATGACGGCCGGCAGCCTCGAAGGCCCGCAGTCCGTTGAGCGGAGGCAGTCTGTAGCTCACCAGGATTCCATCCATAGGACGTTAGGCGCGCGCAGATTAGAAAATCTAACTGAACTGTCCAGGAAAAATGGTTTGTGCGCGACGAGTGCAGCGGTGCACGAGATGATGTTTTGAGGACAGGAGAAACCTAATGCACATCCGACGCATCAATGCCGAAACAGTAACCGTGCCGACGACTGGCTACAGCCAGGCGCTAGAGGTCAGCGGTCACACCCGTCTGCTTTTTGTAAGTGGCCAGATCCCGCTCAGCGTCGACGGCACCGTCCCTGAAGGCTTTGAAGCGCAGTGCAGGCTCGCTTGGCGAAACGTCGAGGCTCAGCTCAAGGCAGCCGGCATGACCCTCGACAATCTAGTCATGCACCGGACCTACCTTGCCGACCGGCGTTACGCCCTTCTCAATCGCTCCGTGCGAAACGAGGTACTTGGCGGACGGGAAACAGCGCTGACGGTGGTTATCGCTGGTATCTTCGACGAGGCGTGGCTTCTCGAAGTCGAGGCCGTGGCCGCGGGCTGATATCGAACCCATGCGCCGCGGTCTGAGCCCGTGGTACGGGCCTGTGCGGCCAAACCTGAACTTACCCTCAAGTAGGAAATTCGGTTCCCCGCTTTCGCCTTGCTTTCGTTTTTCTTTGTGATTAACTCTCATTCGAAAGCAAAATCGCCGAAGTGAAGAGGCGATCGCCGGGGAAGCGTTTCGTTGGATCGGATATTCGACATCGCCATTATCGGAGGCGGCATCAATGGCTGCGGCATCGCGCGCGACGCGGCGGGCCGGGGCTATTCCGTTTTCCTTTGTGAAATGAACGACTTGGCGAGCGGAACGTCATCCTGGTCGACCAAGCTGGTGCATGGGGGCTTACGCTACCTCGAGTATTACGAGTTCCGCCTGGTCCGCGAGGCGCTGATCGAGCGTGAAGTCCTGTGGCAGATCGCACCTCACATCATCCGTCCTTTGCGTTTCGTTTTGCCGCACCACGCTGGCTTGCGGCCGGCCTGGCTGCTCAGGTTAGGGTTGTTCCTGTACGACCATATCGGTGGCCGCCATCTGCTGCCGCCGACGCGCTCGGTCGATCTGGTCCATGACGAGGTGGGCAAACCCTTGATCGCCAACCGTTACAAGCGCGGTTTCGAATATTCCGATTGCTTCGTCGATGACGCGCGCCTTGTCGTGCTCACCGCACGCGACGCAGCCGATCGCGGCGCCGAAATTCACACCCGCTCGCGCGCGGTCGAGATCAGGCAGGTGAACGGCATCTGGCACGTCACCGTCGAGAAGGCCATTAGCGGCGAGCGCACCACCATCCAGGCGCGCGCGCTGGTCAATGCTGGCGGTCCGTGGGTGGAGCAGGTGCTGTCGTCGGGCTCAGGCGTCAACGCGCGGGCAAAGGTGCGGCTGGTGCAGGGCTCACACATCGTGGTGCGCAAGCTATATGAGCACGACCGCGCCTACATGTTCCAGAATGCCGACGGCCGCATCATCTTCGTCATCCCCTACCAGGACGACTTTACGCTGATCGGCACCACTGATCGCGACTACGACGGCGACCCCGCCAAGGTGAAAGCCAGCCCTGAGGAGATTCAATATCTCTGCGCCTCCGCCAGCGAGTACCTGAAGAAGACGGTACTGCCCGCGGATGTGGTCTGGACCTATTCCGGCGTTCGCCCGCTCTATGATGACGGCGCCAGCGAGGCCAAGGCCGCAACCCGCGATTACGTGTTCGAACTCGATACGCCCGGTGGTGCGCCGCTGCTATCGATCTATGGTGGTAAGATCACGACCTATCGGCGGCTCGCCGAGGAAGCACTGGAACGGCTTTCACCATATTTGAGCAGCGACAAAGCGAAAGAGGGCTGGACGGGCAAGGCGCCACTGCCTGGCGGCAACATGGATGTTTCGGCGGTCGCCGCGCTGACGGCAGAACTGACGCGGAAGTATCCGTTCCTCACCTCGGCGCATGCTGGCCGGCTCGCGCATGCCTATGGCACGCGCGCGGCAAAATTGCTCGGCAATGCGAAATCATTGACCGATCTAGGCCAGGCGTTTGGCGCTACCTTGACCGAAAGCGAGGTCCGGTACCTGATTTCGACCGAGTGGGCTTGCAGCGCCGAAGACGTGGTGTGGCGAAGGTCTAAACTCGGCTTGCGACTGTCGGCCGATGAAATCGCCGTGCTTGACGAATGGATCAAGGCCAACAGCGCCTCCGGTGAACGTACCTTGCGCGAAGTGGGAGGGCGGACATGAGCGTCACGCTCGAACACGTCACGCGAACCGTGGATGGCATGGCGACCATTCGCGACGTCTCGCTGACGCTGGAGCGCGGAACGCTGAGCGTGCTGCTCGGGCCGACGTTGTCGGGCAAGACCTCGATCATGCGGCTGCTCGCCGGCCTCGACAAGCCGTCAACAGGTCGCGTGCTGGTCGACGGCAACGACGTCACCGGCGCCGACGTGCGGCAGCGCTCGGTCGCAATGGTCTATCAGCAGTTCATCAATTATCCCTCGCTGACGGTGTACGAGAACATCGCCTCGCCCTTGCGGGTGCAGGGTCGGCCGCGCGAGGAGATTGACCGGCGCGTGCAGGAAGCCGCGAAACTCTTGCGGCTCGATCCCTATCTGAAGCGCACGCCGCTGCAGCTTTCCGGCGGCCAACAGCAGCGCACCGCGATCGCACGTGCGCTGGTCAAGGGCGCCGACCTCGTGCTGCTCGATGAGCCGCTCGCCAATCTCGATTACAAGCTCCGCGAGGAGCTGCGCACCGAACTGCCGCGCATCTTCGAGGCGTCGGGCGCGATCTTCGTCTATGCCACGACTGAGCCCTCGGAGGCGCTGCTGCTCGGCGGCAACACGGTGTGCATGTGGGAAGGCCAGGTGCTTCAGGCCGGCAATACATCGCAGGTCTATCGCCGTCCCGATACGCTGCGGGTCGCACAGGTATTTTCAGATCCGCCGCTCAACGTCGTCGGTATCGAGAAGAAGAACGGGCAGATCGCATATGCCGGTGGCATCCAGGCGCCGGCCACCGGGCTCTATGCGCAGCTTTCTGACGGCCTCTACCGCGTCGGTTTCCGCGCCCACCAGCTCGAAGTAGCGAACGGCATTGCCGGTCGCCACGCGTTTCACGCCACCGTCACCGTGACCGAGATCACCGGCTCGGAAAGTTTCGTGCATCTCAACCGCGACGCCTCCAACTGGGTTGCGGTGCTGCCGGGCGTGCATGAATACGAGCCCGGCCAGACGCTCGATGCCGTGCTCGATCCCGACAATGTCTTCGTGTTCGACGCCGCCGATCGCCTGGTCGCAGCGCCAGCCATCGCGTTTTCAAGCGAAATGCGTAGCGTTTCGCATGGAGAAAACGCATCAAAAGCCAAGAGCATGTGAGGGAGATGCGATATGGCACGCATTGACCTCGTCGATCTCGCGCATTCCTACGGCGGCAATGACGCTGCGCCCGAATCCTTTGCGTTGAAGCCGGTGACCATGACCTGGCGGCAGGGCGGGGCCTACGCGCTGCTCGGCCCCTCCGGCTGCGGCAAGACCACGCTGCTCAATCTGATCTCCGGCATCGTCACGCCGTCGCGCGGAAAAATCCTGTTCGACGGCGCCGATATCACGCCGCTGTCAACCCAGAAGCGCAACATCGCGCAGGTGTTCCAGTTTCCGGTGATCTACGACACGATGACGGTCGGGCAGAACCTGGCATTCCCACTGCAGAACCGCGGCGTGCCGAAGTCCGAGGTCGAGGCGCGGGTGAGGCAGATCGCCGATCTCCTCGATCTGACGTTCTATCTCGACCGCAAGGCGACGCGCCTGACCGCGGACGCCAAGCAGAAGATTTCGCTCGGCCGCGGCCTCGTCCGTTCCGACGTTGCCGCCGTACTATTCGACGAGCCGCTGACGGTGATCGATCCTGAATTGAAGTGGCAGTTGCGCTCGAAGTTGAAAGCGCTGCATCGCGAGCTCGATCTCACGATGATCTACGTCACCCATGACCAGACCGAGGCGCTGACTTTTGCCGATACGGTGGTGGTCATGCATGACGGCCGCGTGGTACAGAGCGGCACGCCGGCCGAACTGTTTGACAAGCCCGCCCATACATTCGTGGGTTACTTCATCGGCTCGCCCGGCATGAACATCGTGCCGGCTGTCGTGAGCGGGCATGAGGCCCGGATCGACGGCCACATCATCGGCCTGCACCGCAATTACGGCGTGCTGCCGGCGGGTGCGAAAATCGAAATCGGCGTGCGCCCGGAGTTCGTCAACATAGCCGCTCCCGCGTCGGGCCTGTTATCGGCCGCGATCGAACGGATCGACGATCTTGGTCGCGCCCGCTTTGCCCGCGTTCGCATCGGCGACGCAAAGTTTGCCGCGCGCGTGCCGCCCGGATTCTCCGTGCCCGACGACAACATGGTCGGGCTGGTGTTCGATCCCGCGCATGTTCACGTCTATGCCGACAGCCGTCTGGTCGAGGGGGTTGCCTGATGGACAAGATCGTCAATCAAAAAGCCTGGTTCCTGGTGCTGCCGGTATTCGCGGTGGTCGCGTTCTCCGCGATTCTGCCGCTGATGACGGTGGTGAACTATTCGATGCAGGACACGTTCGGCAACAACCAGTTCTTCTGGAACGGCGTCGGCTGGTTCAAGGAGCTGCTCGATCCCTCGACCGATCTCGGCGGCCGCTTCCTGGCGTCGCTTGGCCGCAATCTCTTGTTCTCTGCCATCATCCTGGCGATCGAGGTGCCGCTCGGTATCGTGGTGGCGCTGTCGATGCCGCGCGAGGGCTGGACCGTTGCCGTATGTCTTGTGATCCTCGCTTTGCCGCTGCTCATTCCGTGGAACGTGGTCGGCACGATCTGGCAGATTTTTGGCCGGCCCGATATCGGCCTGCTCGGCTATACGCTCAACAGCCTCGGCTTCGACTATAACTACGTTTCCAACGAGTTCGATGCCTGGGCGACCGTCATCGTGATGGACGTGTGGCACTGGACCAGCCTCGTCGCGCTGCTGTGCTATGCCGGGCTGAAGTCGATCCCGGACGCGTATTACCAGGCGGCTCAGATCGACGGCGCCTCGCGCTGGGCGGTGTTCAAGGCCATCCAATTGCCGAAGATGAACCGCGTGCTGCTGATCGCGGTGCTGCTGCGCTTCATGGACAGTTTTATGATCTACACCGAGCCGTTCGTCGTGACCGGCGGCGGTCCGGGCAACTCGACCACCTTCGTTTCGATCGAACTGGTCAAGATCGCGCTCGGGCAATTCGACCTCGGCAAGGCTGCCGCTCTCTCGCTCGTCTACAATCTCATTATCCTGATCGTGTGCTGGGTATTCTACACGGTCATGACCAATGTCGGGACCGAGCGTCCCCAGAAGAAGGGAGCCGCGTGATGCACTCGATTCCCGGCCGCCGCCTCATCATCTCGCTGTTTTTGATTTTCTTGCTGTTGCCGATCTACTGGCTCGTCAACATGAGCTTCAAGACCAATGCCGAGATCGTCACCACGATGACGCTTTGGCCGCACCAGCCGACGCTGGAAAACTACAAGCGCATCTTCACCGACGAGAGCTGGTATTCCGGCTACATCAACTCGCTGACCTATGTGTTGATCAACACCGTGATCTCGATCGCCGTGGCGTTGCCGGCCGCTTACGGCTTCTCGCGCTACCGCTTCCTCGGCGACAAGCATCTGTTCTTCTGGCTGTTGTCGAACCGCATGGCGCCGGCCGCGGTGTTCGCGCTGCCGTTCTTCAATCTCTACTCGGCGATCAATCTGTTCGATACGCCATGGGCGGTCGCGCTGGCGCATTGCATCTTCAATGTGCCGCTGGCGGTCTGGATTCTCGAAGGCTTCGTCTCGGGTGTGCCGCGCGAGATCGACGAAACCGCATTCCTCGACGGCTATTCGTTCCCGCGCTTCTTCGTGAAGATCCTGGTACCGCTGATCGCGAGCGGCATCGGCGTCGCCGCGTTCTTCTGCTTCATGTTCTCCTGGGTCGAATTGCTGCTGGCGCGTACCTTGACGTCGGTCAACGCCAAGCCGATCTCCGCGATCATGACCCGCACGGTCTCAGCCGCGGGCATGGATTGGGGCCTCTTGGCCGCCGCCGGCGTGCTCACCATCATTCCCGGTGCTTTGGTGATCTGGTTCGTCCGCAACTACATCGCGCGCGGTTTTGCGCTGGGCAGGGTGTAGCCATGGAAAACATCGCATGGATGGCCTGGACGCTGCCGACCGCGATCTTCTTCGTGATGCTGGCGCTGACGCTCGGCGTGATGACATGGCTTGGGATCGCGTATCCCGAAGCTGAGCGCGTCGGCATCCTGCGCATCCCGACCACCCGCGGCGACCGGCTGTTCATTTCGCTGGTGCTTGCCGCCGTCATTCATTTGCTGTGGATCGCCCTTGTCGGCACCGATCCGATCGCGACGCTGCCGATCGGGGAGGGCGTTGAGATTTCGAGCCTGTGGCTCGCAACCCTGATTTCGCTCGTTTCGGCCGTTGCGATCTTTCGCACGGTCTGAAACGGCGGAAAAAGACAGATCCGGGATCAACCCGGGCCTGAATATGTGTTTGTCGCTGCAACGGAGGATCCAACATGCGACGCTTGAGAGGAAGGAACGGTCCCTTGACCAAGGAGAGCTTTCTGACGATGACCAGCGCGGCTGCGCTGATCGCCGCATCCGTGACCATTGCCGCACCTGCGCGTGCGGACGACGCCGTCAACCAAAGGTGGATCGACAGCGAGTTCCAGCCCTCGACGCTGTCGAAGGCGGACCAGATGAAGGAGCTGCAATGGTTCGCCAAGGCCGCCGAGCCCTTTAAGGGCATGGAAATCAACGTCGTGTCGGAAACGATCACGACGCATGAATATGAATCGCGGACGCTGGCGAAAGCCTTCACCGAGATCACCGGGATCAAGGTCAAGCACGACCTGATCCAGGAAGGCGACGTCGTCGAGAAGCTGCAGACCCAGATGCAGTCCGGCAAGAACGTCTATGACGGCTGGATCAATGATAGCGACCTGATCGGAACCCACGTCCGCTACGGCCAGACCGTGATCCTGTCGGACTACATGACCGGTGAGGGCAAGGACGTCACCAACCCGCAGCTCGACGTCAATGACTTCATCGGCAAATCCTTCACCACGGGCCCGGACGGCAAGCTCTATCAGCTTCCCGACCAGCAGTTCGCGAACCTGTATTGGTTCCGTTACGACTGGTTCTCCAATCCGGAATACAAAGCCAAGTTCAAGGCCAAGTATGGCTATGAGCTCGGCGTTCCCGTGAACTGGTCGGCCTATGAGGACATCGCCGAGTTCTTCACCAACGACATCAAGGAGATCAATGGCGTCAAGGTCTATGGCCACATGGACTATGGCAAGAAGGATCCCTCGCTCGGTTGGCGTTTCACCGACGCCTGGCTGTCGATGGCCGGCAACGGCGACAAGGGCATCCCGAACGGCCTGCCGGTCGACGAATGGGGCATCCGCATGGACGGCTGCCGTCCGGTCGGCTCGTCGGTCGAGCGCGGCGGCGACACCAACGGCCCGGCGGCGGTCTATTCGATCACCAAGTACCTCGACTGGATGAAGAAGTATGCTCCGCCCCAGGCGCAAGGCATGACCTTCTCCGAAGCAGGTCCAGTGCCGGCGCAGGGCAACATCGCCCAGCAGATCTTCTGGTACACCGCCTTCACCGCCGACATGGTGAAGCCCGGTATCCCGGTCGTGAATGCCGACGGCACGCCGAAGTGGCGGATGGCGCCGTCGCCGCACGGCTCGTACTGGAAAGAGGGCATGAAGCTCGGCTATCAGGACGCCGGCTCCGCGACGCTGCTGAAGTCGACCCCGCCCGATCGCCGCAAGGCGGCCTGGCTCTATCTGCAGTTCATCAACTCCAAGACGGTCAGCTTGAAGAAGAGCCATGTCGGCCTCACGTTCGTGCGTGAATCCGACATCTGGGACAAGTCGTTCACCGAGCGTGCGCCGAAGCTCGGCGGCCTGATCGAGTTCTACCGCTCGCCGGCGCGCGTGCAGTGGACCCCGACCGGCAACAACGTGCCTGACTATCCGAAGCTCGCGCAATTGTGGTGGCAGAACATCGGCGACGCGTCGTCCGGCGCGAAGACGCCGCAAGCCGCGATGGATGCGCTGGCCGCAGCGCAGGACTCGGTGCTCGAACGCCTCGAGAAATCCGGCGTGCAGAAAGAGTGCGGGCCGAAGCTGAACAAGAAGGAGACGGCCGAGTTCTGGTTCGCCAAGGCCGAGAAGGACAAGACCATCGCGCCGCAGCGCAAGCTGGCGAACGAGAAGCCGAAGGGCGAGACGGTCGACTACGACGCGCTGATCAAGTCGTGGCCGGCGACGCCGCCGAAGCGGGCGGAGGCGAAGTAAGCTTCGCGCGTACGAGTGATGCAGACGAAAGGCCGGGAGCGATCCCGGCCTTTTTTCTTACCTCGCCCCGCTAAAGCGGGATGAGTTTAGGCTGAATCGATTTGGGATTCCCAAATCAGCGGGTT
>NZ_LLYA01000152.1 GCF_001440415.1 Bradyrhizobium retamae | reverse complement strand
TCTTTCCCGGCGCTCTGACCATTCCAGCGTGAGATCGGCATTCTTCACGGACGACAAACTGAGGCCGTCGTGAACGAGACAAGCCCATTTATGCCCTGATCGAAGAGCGCCAATAGGCGGTTTCTTTGAGATACCCTTTTTTAGTGCACCCGCCACGTGTAAGGAATCCCGGTCGATCGCCCGCCGCACTTGAAAGTCTTCATGCGCATGAAAGAATAGCCATCGCGGACCTGCCGCATGGCTTCGACGACCTGTCGATCACCAGCTGGAAGTCGCCGACGCGCTGAGGACGACCAGCTCCGAAAACTTTGTTAGCAGTCGATGCTGGGGGAAGCGCATGCCACGCCCTTCCTCGCGCTTGGCACGGATCCCATAGACGATCTCATAGCCCTGATCCCAGAGCTCGACAAATTGTGGCAGAAGCTCTGGCGGATCCTGCAGGCCGGCCAGAAGAAACAGGAAGACAGCATCGCCCGAACTGCCCATCAAGCATTGTATGTGTTTCGCATCGGGCCGAAATTGCCGGCGTTGAGGATATGATGCGCCAATCCTGGGCGACGATCTCGCGCAGAATGGTGAGCGACGGATTGTCGCAAAAGATATGCTCGCGCTGGCATGCCTTGAAGGTATTTCGAACTGCATCGTAGGCATACCTGATGCTCTACTCTTCATTGAAATACGGCGTCACGATCGAAATCGTCTTCATCCGGGCTTGCCAAAGCGATTGATCGCCCAAGAAAGCAGAGCGAGAAAGGGAGGGCGGGGCTGCCCGGCAACTGGCGAGATTGTTAATTCGTCCAGCAGTGGGATATTGACGAGCCAGACGGCTGCGCAGCCAGCCACAAAGGGCAGGAGTGCGGAAAGCCACACCGACCAGCACAAATTTGACAAAAGTGACCGCTGTGCGCTCGCCCTTGTAGCCAATGGCAGTCTTCTGCCCGAATGGTCACTTGCCATGGCCGGCTCTCGCGCAGCCCGCAGCCGCCTCCAGGACAGGCAATACGA
>NZ_LLYA01000151.1 GCF_001440415.1 Bradyrhizobium retamae | reverse complement strand
GGATTCGGCAGTCTTCAGTTCCAGCAGAGCGCTTTCCCATTCTGCTTCGAGTCCACGCGCGACGAGTCTATTCTCCGGGTCCACGGCGCGATAGCGTCGCTCGGCGCGCTGCGCGTTGTAGCGCGCACGCTCGACGTCGCGACGGAACTGCGCGAGAGTCGTCTTGATCGGCGTCGAATTGCTCGATCGCCTGGAGCGAGGCTTCCAGGCCTGCGGGCGCGAGAGCCGCAAGGAACGCTTCGGCGACAGCCGCATCGATCTGCACACCGCCGATGTTGAGGCAGTACTCGCCCCGGCCGTTGACGATGTTCTTGCCGGCGCAGTGATATCCGGGCGCCGAGAACCGGCCGCTGTAGTGTACGGCCAGGCGCCGACCGCAGTGTCCGCATACGGCGAGGCCTTGCAGGAGTGCTGCGCCTTCTCTCACGGCACCCCCGCTCTGGTGCGGTCGAGGACGGATGTTCTGCGCCAGGCGCTTCTGGTTCGCCTCGAAGGTATTCCAATCGATGTATCCGGCATGATGGTCACGAATGAACACCGGCCACTGCTCGCGGTCGCGTTGTCTGATGCGCTTTCGGATTCGACCGCCCGCATCGAGATAGCATGTCTGCTGGGTGCGGCCATACACATAAACGCCGGCATAGAACGGGTTGGTGAGGACCTGGTGGATCTTTGTGTAAGTGGGGGCGACCCAGCGGAGATCGACAAGGCTGTTGGAGTGCAGCGGAAAGCGAAGGCCTTGCGAGCGGAACCACAGCCACACGCGTCGTGCCGAGCCGAATTCGGCAAAGCGGTCGAAGACAGCATGGATCGCGGCTTGCACCGACTCGTCAGGATGCAACAGCACCTCCCCGTCGGCGTCGCCCCGTACCAGACCCACCGGCAGCCCGCGGTGCAGTTCTCCGCGCGCGGCCTTGTTGCGGATGCCACCGAGCAGCCGCGCACGCAGCACATGCAGCTCTGCCTCTGACATCGTACCTTTGAGCCCGAGCACCAGGCGGTCATTGAACAA
>NZ_LLYA01000150.1 GCF_001440415.1 Bradyrhizobium retamae | reverse complement strand
CAGGTGGGGGAGTTTGAGGTGACCTCACCCGGGGGATTTTGACCGACCGTCGGGGCCTCGGCGTGCTAATTTAGTGGCGCTCTTGGCCTCATCTGGATGCCGATCGTCGCTTTTGCAGATATCGCCACCCCCGACACGTTTTTTGACGCTGCCGATAGAAGCGATCGGTTCGTCGTCAGAATCACGGGTTTGACTGCTTTTCGGCGAGGACGAGAAAGTACCCGACGGTGCGGCGGAAACCATCTGCCGGGTCGAACGCAGGCGACCAGCCCAAGGCGCTGACTTTCGTATATCGGGGCATGTAGC
Source organism: Bradyrhizobium retamae (assembly GCF_001440415.1). Taxonomy (GTDB): domain Bacteria; phylum Pseudomonadota; class Alphaproteobacteria; order Rhizobiales; family Xanthobacteraceae; genus Bradyrhizobium; species Bradyrhizobium retamae. The sequence continues at coordinate 732 of NZ_LLYA01000150.1, read as the reverse complement.
GGCCATTTTCCGAGTTTTGGCCCTGGCATCGAGGTTCGCCATGTCTGTTACTGGAGCGGGCTTCGAAAAAAGCCTGCTGATCGATTCGCCAAATCGCCAATCGAAATCCAGCCAGAAGGGTTGCCGACGTTATAGGCTTCGCCAGGCTGTCCGCGCAGGAGAACCTGCAGGAAAGCCTCCGTAGCATCCGACAGATAGCAGAACGCGCGCTGGTCTCTCCCAACGCTTTTCACGACAAGCTGCCGTCCGAGAACGGTATCGCGACGAAATCCGCAAACACACGTCCGTCATTCAGCCTCATGCCTGGCCCATAGGTGTGGAAGGGCCGAACGACAGTTGTCGCGATCCCATATTGAAGCGCGGAGGCTGAACAGAGTGCCTCGCCCATGCGCTTGGATTCGGCGTAGCACGATCGGTTGTCGTTCGGATTCAGCGAACCATAGGTGTGTTCGTTGATTGCCGCTGGCGGTTCGCTAAAATGGCCGTAGACTTCGGCGCTCGAGAATAGAGGAAGCGTTCGGCTCGCACTTCCCGTGCCAAATTGAGCAAGTTCAGCGTCCCTACCACATTGGTCAGCATCGTGCCAACCGGATCCGGCCGATAGAACCTAGACGACCGATTCCATGAAACCTCGCTGATGGAGCAGGCTGAATTGGTGGAACGGATGGGCTGTTGGCGGATTCCTCGTTTGCGGTCGGCGAAACGAGGAGCTGTATCATGGCAGGATGGCGG
>NZ_LLYA01000149.1 GCF_001440415.1 Bradyrhizobium retamae | reverse complement strand
TTTTCGCAGAACGAGATCGCCCCGCGCGCCGCCGAAATCGACCGCAGCAATCAGTTCCCGCGCGACCTCTGGCCCAGGATCGGCGCGCTCGGCCTGCACGGCATCACGGTGGAAGAGGAGTATGGCGGCGCCGGGCTCGGTTATCTCGAGCACTGCATCGCACTGGAAGAAATCTCACGGGCGTCGGCCTCCGTCGGCCTGTCCTACGGCGCGCATTCCAACCTCTGCGTCAACCAGATCCGCCGCAACGGCAGCGACGCGCAGAAGCGCAAATATCTGCCGAAACTGATTTCCGGCGAACATGTCGGTTCGCTCGCGATGTCGGAGCCGGGCGCCGGTTCCGACGTGGTCTCGATGAAGACCCGCGCCGAAAAGAAGGGCGACCGCTTCGTGCTGAACGGCAACAAGATGTGGATCACCAACGGCCCCGAGGCGGACACGCTGGTGGTCTACGCCAAGACCGATGCCAATGCCGGCCCGCGCGGCATCACCGCCTTCCTCATCGAAAAGGGCATGAAGGGATTTTCCACCGCGCAGAAACTCGACAAGCTCGGCATGCGCGGTTCCGACACCTGCGAACTCTTGTTTGAGGATTGCGAGGTCCCCGAGGAGAACGTGCTGAGCGAGGTCGGCCGTGGCGTCAACGTCTTGATGAGCGGCCTCGACTACGAGCGCGCGGTGCTGGCGGCGGGGCCGATCGGCATCATGCAGGCGTGCATGGACGTGGTGCTGCCTTACGTGCATGAGCGCAAGCAGTTCGGCGAGCCGATCGGCAGCTTCCAGCTGGTGCAGGGCAAGATCGCCGACATGTACACCACGATGAATGCCTCGCGCGCCTATGTCTACGCCGTGGCAAAGGCCTGCGACCGCGGCGAGACCACGCGCGAGGATGCTGCCGGCGCGATCCTCTACGCCGCGGAGAAGGCGACGCAATGCGCGCTGGACGCCATCCAGCTCCTCGGCGGCAACGGCTACATCAATGACTATCCCACGGGCCGGCTGTTGCGTGACGCAAAGCTCTACGAGATCGGCGCCGGCACCAG
>NZ_LLYA01000148.1 GCF_001440415.1 Bradyrhizobium retamae | reverse complement strand
CTAAAGCGTGATGGCATTAGCTTCGATAGCCTGAGTTTTTGAGGTAATTGGCGCATTCTTCGGGTGTGAAGGCGTCGAGGACCTCAGCGATGGCGGTGCAGACCGTATCGACGGTTCGGGCGGCAGCCTTTCGCAGCAGATGCTTGAGCTTGGCAAAGACCTGTTCGATCGGGTTCAGGTCGGGTGAGTATTTTGGCAGGAAGAACAGCTTAGCGCCGGCGGAGCGAATGAGCTGACGCACGAGCTTGCCTTTGTGGCTGCCGAGATTGTCCATGACGACGACATCTCCGGGCCGAAGGGTGGGCAGCAGAACCTTCTCGACATAGGCCCGGAAGCTCGCGCCGTCGATCGGCCCCTCGATGAACCATGGTGCATCGATCCGGTCATGGCGCAGGGCCGCTAGGAAGGTCATGGTCTTCCAGCGGCCATGAGGAACCTTGGCGGGGAGCCTTTGCCCGCGTGGCGACCATCCCCGCAAGGAAGCCATATCGGTCCGCGTCCAGGTCTCGTCGATGAAGACCAGCCGCTCAGCTTCGACGCGACCTTGATACTTTGTCCACTGGGCGCGCCGACGCGCCACGTCGGGACGATCGCGTTCGCCAGCCACCACGCTTTTTTTTGAAGCTGAGCTTCTCGGCGTGCACGAAGTCCCACACCGAGTGGTAGTCGACCTTCAGGCCGCGTCCGGCAAGCTCGGCAACGAGCCCGCGCAGGGTGAAATCGTCGTTCCTGATCCGCTGCGACAGCCAGACCGCGTGGTCTCCCGAAATCACCTTCGGTTTGTGACCGCCCATCTGGCCAGGCGCAACGCTGCCGGTCTCATCGACCCGCTTCATCCAGTTGATTGCCGTGCTGATCGCGACCCCAAAATGCTTGGCTGCCTGATTGCGGGACATTCCGCCCTTAATCGCGGCCACGACACGCTTGCGAAGATCCACAGAGTAAGGCTTGCCCATCCATGCTGGCCTCCTTCCCAGCCAGCATGGTGAATCAGAAACCCGCTGATTTGGGAATCCCAAATCGATTCAGCCTAAACTCATCCCGCTTTAG
>NZ_LLYA01000147.1 GCF_001440415.1 Bradyrhizobium retamae | reverse complement strand
CATCATCCTCACATTCACTGTGTCGTGCCGGGCGGCGGCCTCTCGCCCGATGGCGCGCGCTGGATCGCCAGCCGACCAAACTTCTTCCTGGCCGTCAAACCGCTCGCCCGGCTGTTCAGACGCCTGTTCCTCGAACGTCTGACCGCCGCCTTCGACGCCGGCACCCTGAACTTCTTCGGCGATCTCGCATCCCTGGCCGAGCCTGCTGCCTTCGCAGCTCACCTCCTCGCTATGCGGCGCATCAGCTGGGTCGTCTATGCCAAGCGGCCGTTCGGCGGCCCCGCGCAGGTGCTGGCCTATCTCGGCCGCTATACCCATCGCGTTGCAATCGCCAACAGCCGGCTCGTAGCCCTCGACGAGGATCACGTCGCCTTTACCTGGAAGGACTACCGCCAGAACGGCGCGACAAGGATCATGAAGCTCAAGGCCGACGAGTTCATCCGCCGCTTCCTTCTTCACACGCTGCCCGATGGCTTCCATCGCATCCGCCACTTCGGCTTCATGGCCAACCGCCATCGCGCTGCCAAGCTCGCCCTTTGCCGCGAACTTCTCGATCGCGAGCGAACAGCCCCAAACGATGGCCAGCCGCCGCCTGTGGATTCGGAAGCTCAAACCTGGGCCGAGGTTCCTGCCTGTGCCGATTGTGGTGGCGTCATGCGCATCATTGAGCGCTTTCGACACAGCTTCAGCCGCTCCAGCCCCCGAACACCACCGTTCCGATGCGACACATCGTGAGCCAAGTCATGCCGTGCACGACGATCATCATTCGTCATTCCGCTCCCAGCGTCTCGATCATCGCGGACGATGTCGAATCCGTGCTGTCACACTGCGCGACAACAACCGTCCGATGCAACAAAAAGTCTATCGTGATCTCCGGCGAAGCGCGTCTGGTCTCAACTCTTCCCCGATGCGCACATCTCGTGTCTCTGCCTCACGCGCCGAGCCAGCAGATCGGGCCTTGCGATCTCAAACAATCCCCATAGCGCAAAATCGCGCATAGCCTCCCGCGCCTTCGTTCAATCCGGCTTCAATGAGGTCGCGTCATAAGCGCCTGCCG